>CAVPSA010000025.1:0-407011 GCA_963707905.1 uncultured Actinomycetes bacterium
CACGGCTTACAATGCGGCGCCACGGGAACTCATGATTGACCACACCCAATGCGACAGTCGGCGCCACTTGGGGCGGCACTGGAGTCCGGAGCGACCGCACACCGGCGACGGGTCCGTGGTACTTGCTTACAGGGACAGGACGTGGACCTGCCTGTTGTCGGCGAGGCCAGCTATGGTCCCTTTGTGGATGCCAAGACCGAGGAGCTGAGGGCTGCGCACGACGTGCTGGCCGAGCTTTACGCCGATCGACTGGCTGGCGTCCTGGACCGGATGCCTGCCGAGCGGGCGGTGCTCGGCCTGTTCTGCGACCTGACACTGGCCGCAGACCTCGGCGCCAACGTCGTGGACGTCGGCTGCGGGACGGGGCGCCTTGAGCCCCACCTGGCCGCCAGGGGCCTTTCCCCCAGTGGGATCGATCTGTCACCTGAGATGATCCGGGTGGCCCGGCGCGACCATCCTGGATTCGGCTTCGACGTTGCCGACCTGCGTGCATTGCCCTTCGGTGACGCCTCGCTGGCCGGCGTGGTCTGCTGGTACTCCCTCATGTTCCTCGCGCCTTCCGAGAGGCCGGCTGCCTTCAGCGAACTGGCCCGGGTCCTCAGGCCTGGTGGCTATCTGGTGACCGCGTTCAAGGCCGGCGACGGCCAGGTCCGGCGCGGTGGCCGCAGCACCGGCCTGGGCGTCGAATTCGACGTGTACTGGCTGTCCCCGGACGAGGTGGAACGCCGGGCGGCCGAGGCCGGCTTTGCGACCGTGTTCTGGGGCGGGCGCCCCGCCGAGGGGCAGGAAGGTTCCCCGCAGGGATATCTGCTCGCGCGAAGGTCCTGAAGCCCACCCGATCCGCGTTGGCGAACACCGCAACCCGGCAGGTCGCCGACCACATACCCGCGCACTAGGAGCGATGAGAGTGTGTCGGTAGATCCCCGATCTTGACGCTGCCTTTGGCGGAACCGGCGGGCTGATGGCCTGGTGCGGTGGACGATGCTCGGGCAGGATCAAAGGCCCATGAGTGAACGTCTGACCGCCAGCGAGCTGGAAATTCTCCGCGGCCTGATGCAGCGGTTCGCCGAGCACCAGCTTGACCAGTTCGAGAACTTGAGTCTCGACACCGGCTACGGCCCCGTGTTCGTCTCCTTCACCCGCAAACTGCCGCCAGGGTGGCCTGCCGGGGCATTCACTCGCGTGCCTAAGCCGGCCTCTGGCCAGACTGGCCGGTTCGCGCTTGTGAGCGGCGCGGCGGCAGTGCACTCGCGCGAGGATCTGCTGCAGGTGATCGTGCAGATGCGCGACGACCTCGCTGGCGCGGGCGCGCATGAATGGGGAAACCCGAATCTGGAGCGCTTCCTCGAAGCCCTCCAGGGCTTTCTCAACGATCTCGACGGGTACTACGCCAACCGCGGGCAACAGCCGCCAGCCCAGCCTGACTGGGCGTTGTTCGCTACCGCCTTGGTGACAGCGACCGGGTACGAATGACCTCATTGCGGCATAGACCGGATGTTGGCCGAGCAGTTCCCGGCGGCTCATCCGGCGGCCGATCGCGCAACGCGGGTCTCAGACCGTCATGAAACTTCGGAACCCCTGGCACCCCCGAGCAAGATCGCACCGGACATCCGCCACAGCACGACCGCCGTGAGGAAGCCACCGCCGGGCACGCCGCGCCAGATCGGCGGGGCGGTGCGCGTCGCGCCAGGCCAGGGCACATTATGTAGCCTGGAACGCAGGCGCCCCGTCTCCATGATCCGATCGCTGATTAGTGCGTGTGGCTGCTGGCTGCACCGTTACGGCCGAGATGCCAGATCGGCCAGATCTGGCGTCCTGGTGTGAGGGGGCTGGTGATCACTGGAATTCGGCCCCGCCGATGAGTTCGCGTTCCGCGCCTCGTCTGGGTTCGTGGAGCCTGGTCCATGCGTTGGACGTGAGGCGAAGCCAGTGCCGTGCCGGGCACGGTCGAGAGACAAGGAGAGATCGTGCGCCACTTGCCCACCGAACCGCTGGCAATCTCCGCACTGCCACCCGTCACCGGTCGCGACGAGTACGACGCCGCCCGCGCCAGACTGCTGGTCAGGGAGAAGGCGCACACCCGCGCGGGCGACGCGATCGCCGCCGAGCGTCGCCGGCTGCCGATGATCGAGATTCCCGCGTCCGTCACCGTGGTCGGCGCGAAGGGCGAGGTTCCGTTCTCGGACGTTTTCGACGGGCGCCGGATGCTCGCCGCCTACTTCCACATGTGGCACGACGGCGAACCGTGGGAAGGGCAGTGCATCGGATGCACCTACTTCGCGTCCCAGGTACAGGCTCCGCTGGCGCACCTGCACGCGCGCGACGTGACGCTGGCATACATGTGTGAGGGCAGCTACGAGGAGAGCCGGCCGTACGCGGACTTCATGGGCTACACGGCACCGTGGTACTCCGCGCGCGACGCGGGCGCTGGGCTGCTGGCCGACCGGGGCTTCGGCTGGCTCGGCTGCTACGTGCGCGACGATGACGACCGCGTCTATGAGACCTACTGGACCACCGACCGCGGCAACGAGGCGGGCTTCTGGTCCTACGGCCTGCTGGACCGCACCGTGTTCGGGCGCCAGGAGCCGTGGGAAGACTCCCCTCAGGGCTGGCCCAAGATTCCGGCCGGCCAGCACCAGTGGCGCCTCGACGGCCGCCCACTGGCGCAATGGGACGTCACCGACGAACCTGTTGCATAGGCGGCGACGCTACGCCGCGCGTAGGAACCCGAACGCAGTGGTTGAGGGACCACCGCCGCGGCGCTGGATCACCCGGTTATGGCGAGGCCGTGATCGAAGGCGTAGCAGTCGGCGAGACCGGCATCCGACCGTGCCAGTGCCGCCTGGGTCGCCGCTACTCGGGCTTGAGCAGGCCGACGGAGGCACCATGGCGCTCAAGGCACATTGAGTCGGAATTTTGTTCAATCGCTCCCTGGTTCGGGCTGGGTCCAGCCGAATCGCAGGCAGCCCAGAATGCGCTCGAAGGGCAACCCGGCGCCTTCGCTAGCCGAGCGGACTTCGGCGAGGGGCCCTGCGAACAGGCACAACAGCACCTCGTCCTCGGACATCAGCAAGGAGCCGATGAAGGACACCGGACTGCGAGAACGCGCGAGCTCCGCCCTGACCTGGTCGCCCAATGCCTCGGCGATCGCCGGGGTGATTCCTGGCAGTAGGCACTCGGCTATCTGCCAGCCCGATTCGCGCTCGCGAGGCTTGGCCCTTTCTGGCTGCGGCTCTGCCTGCCAGGACGGCGGGCCTGATCCGATGCTCATGACCAGACGCTAGGACCGCGGAGCCTGCGCTCGCGTCGGGGGAATCCCTACGCTTCTGCCTTCGAGCGCTGGTCGGCCCGGGTCATGGCGGCCGCGAGCTGGGCACGCGACCGGACGCCGAGCTTGCGGTAGGAGCGGGAGAGGTTGGCCTCCACTGTCTTGTCAGACAGGAACAGCTGTGCCGCGATCTCACGGTTGCGCATGCCAGAACCGGCCAGTTCGCAGATCGTCCGTTCGGTCGCCGTCAGCTGAGCGGAGTGTCCTCGCCGGCCTCTGGCGCGGGTCAGTTCGTCTCGTGCGACGCCTGCCCAGCCAAGCGCCCCGGCGGCGTCGAGCACCGATACTGCCTGCTCCAGAAGCTCCTGTGCGCACCTGCGCTCGTTGCGGCGCCGGTGCAGCCGCCCCAGGGCGAGCAGCGTCCGTCCGAGCTCGGCTGGCATGTCCAGATCCTGGTGCGCGGCCAGTGCCCGCTCGTAGTCGATCGCGGCGGCGTCCACGGCTCCGCGAGCCGCATGGGCCATCCCGCGGCAGCGGTAGGAAATGGCCAAGATCCAAGGTCGCGGCAAAGCCGCAGCTCGGGCCTCGAGCCGGGCGACGAGCCGTTCGGCGCGGTCCAGGTCGCCGATCCCGATCACCGCCTCCGCGTGGTCGGCCTGGAAGCGCTGGTTGGCCGGCTCCCGGTTGTGCACCAGGTCGTTGATCTCCTCGGCCCTCGTGAACTGGCGGTCCGCCTCGGCTAGGTCCCCGGTCTGCAGGGCCGCCAGGCCAAGCGCCTCCCTGGCCATTCCCTCAAGCACCGCATCCGGGCGATCACCAAGGCGGTCCAGCACGTCCGAGGCGCAGGCGCGGGCTTCGTCCAGCTCGCCAGCATAGGCACGGACGTGTGCCTGAGCGCACAGCGCTACATCGAGGTAGGTCTCTTGATCGGTTTGCGCGGCCAGGTCCAGTGCCTCACTGGCCATAGCGCGGGCGGAGTCCATGTGCCCGGTCATGGCCTCGATCCGCGCCAGGTGCGTGAGCGCCGGCGCCACCTGCGCATGGTCACCTTGCTCGCGGAGTGCCCCGATGAGGTCCTCGAGCCGTTGCCGGGCGGTGCCGAAGTCGTCGAAGTTCCTCGCCCAGAAGGCCGGAACCGGGCTCATCACCCATCCGGCGGCCTGCCGTTGCAGCCGCATGCCCTTCTCGACCGCGGCGTGATCGGCACCGCGCCCGGAGTGCAGCTTGAACAAGGCCACGACGAGCAGCGCGTAGGAATATAGCTGCGGGTCCGCGTTCTCATCCATCAGGGCGAGCGCCGCCTCGCCGTGCTCCACCGCGACGTCGGCGTCGTCAGATGCGGATGCGATCCGAGTGTGAATGCGGGCGCGTAGCCCCGGTGTCCCCGCGTCGCCGAGCGCTTGCTCCATAAGCTCCAAGCCGGCGTCGGGCTCACCCTGCACCCAGTGCATGGCCCCGAGGCCTAGCAGGACCTGCGCCCGGTCATCACCAGGCGGCAGGGTCGCCAGCAAGCGCTCAAGCTCACGCTTCGCCCCGTTCGGGTCGCCGGCAAAGTAGCGGCGCTCGGACAGGTCGATACTCCGCTGTACCCGCGCCTGCTGCTCGGTCCCGGGAGTCAGCCGGCAGGCCAGTTCCTGCAACTCGACCGCTACGTCCGCCGCGCCACGCGCGGCCGCCGTCGCCGCGGCGCGCTCGAGTTCGGCCGACGTGACCTCGTCCGGGCCGCTGGCCGCCAGCGCCAGATGCCGGGCCCGCTCAACCGGGTCTGTGGCTTGGCCCGCCAGCCGCCGGTGCAGCTTCCTGCGTCCAGCCTCCGGCAGCGACGCGTACAGCGCTGACCCGAACAGCGGGTGGGCGAACTCCACCCGGCCTCCGGGCCGGACCACGGCGATACCTGCCCGCTCGGCGGCCGTGAGTGCTTCCAGATCGACCTGCCCGACGGCAGCACTAGGCATGGCGGCCAGCTCTGCGAGCACGTCGCGGGTTACTCGCGGGAGCCTGCGCAAGCGGAGCAGCACCAGGTCCCTGTGGTCCGCAGGAACCGGCAGCGGCTGGCCCGGTGGCGGGACGCCGACCCGCCGGATTTCCCTGGCGATTTCGAGCGCGTAGAACGGGTTGCCCGCCGCCGTGCGATGTATGCCTACCAGCAGGGGGCGCGGGAACGAGCCACCGAGCGCCCGCCGGAATAGCTGATGAATCGCGGCAACGCTCAGCGGGCCGACATCCATACGGGTGCCGTTCAGCGATGACTCGATCGCCGCGAACTCGCGGTCACGCCGGCCGGCGCCGGAGACCCTGACCGCCGCGACCACGGCGACCGGCCGGTGCTCCAGTCGCCTGAGCGCGAACGCGATGGATCCGGCCGAGGCAGGGTCCAGCCATTGGGCGTCGTCCACCGCCAGGACCAGCGGGCCGTCAGCGGCCATCTGGTCGAGCAGCGCAGTCAGTCCGCTGCCGACGGCGCGAGGGTCGAGGTCGCCCTCGCCAGGATCCGCCCGCAGCAGCGCCACCTCCAGTGCCCTGCGCTGCGGGACCGGGAGCGATCGGAGCGCGTCATCGGCCACAGGGCGCAACAGGTCGGCCAGCACGACGTGCGGCAGCCCCGCATCCGATGGCACTGGACGGGACGACAGGACCCGGCACCCGATCGCGTTCGCGCGCCGGGTCGCCTCGGCCCACAGCGTCGTCTTGCCAATGCCAGGCTCACCAGCGATGACCAGCAGCCTGGCTGCCACGGCGCCGGGAACCTGAGCCAGCCAAGCGTCAATGCTTGTCAGCTCGCCTTCCCGGCCGAGTACCGAAGGCCCGCGCTGCTCCATGCTGGATACCGTACGTGCTCCTATAGACCCGCGACCGGAAACTGGCCCGTGCCTGTCCTGGCGAGCTCGGCTGCAGGCGGTTCTGCACACTTGATCCGGCAGGACTCCGTGCGCCACCCAGTCAATTTTCTTGCGGGATGCCCAGACGGTTAGCAGCCACGTCAAGGCGGCGAATCCAATAGATTGCTGCATCCGCTAACCGAGCCGAGGCGCCGGACAGGCTCAGCGAGACCCTGTACAACAACTCAGCTACCGGGGCCGAGTTCGAGGGCCGAGGCGCACGACCCGGTGCGCGGTAAGCACGCCGGACGGCATCGCGGCCGTACGAAACTTAAGCGGCCCGGCGGTAGGCGCGGACGGCGAGCGGGATGAACACGATGAAGATCCCGGCCAGCCAGGCAATGCTCTTCCACAGGTTCTCGGCTATCGGGCCGCCGAGCGCCAGCGCGCGCATCGTGTCGACCACTACGGTGACCGGCTGGTGGGTGGCGAACGCCTGGAGCCAGCCGGGCATGGTCGAGATCGGCACGAACGCCGAGCTGACGAACGTGAGCGGGAACAGCCAGATCAGCCCGAACGCCTGTACCGACTCCTCATCCCCGATGGCGAGCCCGGTGAAGGCGGCAATGGTGCAGATCGCCAGCCCGAACACGGTGGCCAGCACGACCATGCCCACGGCGGGGCCAAACCCGTTCAGGAACCGGAACCCGACCGCGTAGCCCACGCCGACGATGATCAGGATCGTCACCACCATCCGGACGGTGTCGGCGGCGAGCCGGCCGGTGAGCACCGCCGAACGGGCCATCGGCATCGACCGGAGCCGGTCGATCACACCCTTCTTCAGTTCCTGCGCCAGCGCGATGGCCGTGGCGAACGAGGCGAACGCGGCGGTCTGCGCGATGATCCCCGGCATCAGGAAGTTGACGTAGCCGCCAGGTGTGTTGACCGGGATCGCGCCGCCGAAAACATAGACGAACAGCAGCACGAACATCACCGGCTGGATCACGGTGAACACCAAGTAGGCGGGCACTCGCATCCAGACCAGCAGGTTCCGCTTGGCGATCATGAGCGAGTCGCTGACCGCCCACCGGGCTTGGGTGACCAGGCTGGGCCTGCGCGACGGCCCGGCCGGCGCTGCGGCGACGGCGCTCATGACGCGGCCTTCGCGGTGTCCTTGCCACCTTGCTGGCCGCCGCCTCTCCGGCGGCCCCGGCGGCGCCCCTCCACCTGACCGTCTTCCTCGGCCGCGTGCCCGGTCAGGGCGAGGAACACGTCGTCGAGCGAGGGCCGGCGCAGCGCCAGGCCGCGGGCTTCGACGGCGGCGTTGTCCAGGGTGCGCACCGCCTCGATGAGCGCGTCGGAGCCGCGGCTCCCCACTCCCATGCTGATCACGCCTGTCTCCTCATCTACATGCGGCTCGCTCTCGCCGATCTTCGAGATCGCCGTGACGGCGTCGCTGCACCGGGTCCGGTCGGGCACCGTGAACTCCAGCACGTCGCCGCCGACCCGGTCTTTGAGCTGCTCGGCCGTGCCCGCCGCGATGACCAGGCCGTGATCGATGACCACGATCTCGTCGGCCAGTTCGTCGGCTTCATCGAGGTACTGCGTGGTGAGCAGCAGCGTCGTGCCGCCGGCCACCAGCGACCGGATGATGGCCCACATGCCCAGCCTCGACCGCGGGTCCAGGCCGGTCGTCGGCTCGTCCAGGAACAGGACCTTCGGGTGCCCCACCAGGCTCGCGGCCAGGTCCAGGCGGCGCTGCATGCCGCCGGAGAACCCCTTGGCCGGCCGGTCGGCGGCGTCGACCAGGTCAAACTGCTCCAGCAGCTCGGCCGCGCGGCTCCGGGCGTAGGACTTGCTCAGGTGGTAGAGCCGCCCGATGAGCTCAAGGTTCTCCCGGCCGGTGAGTTCCTCCTGAATGGCCGCCGACTGCCCGGCCAGGCCGATCGACCGGCGGACCGCGGCCGCCTCCCGCACCACGTCGTAGCCGTCGACCAGGGCCCGCCCCGCGTCGGGAAGCATCAGAGTGGTCAGGATCCGGACGGCGGTCGTTTTGCCGGCGCCGTTCGGCCCGAGAACACCGAGTACCGTCCCTTGCGGCACCGACAGGTCAATACCTCGGAGCGCGCGTACTTCACCGAACGACTTGGTGAGGCCCTCGACGAGAATTGCGGGCCCTGAGGTGGTTTGTGACTCTGACACACATCCTCCTGAGCAGGCTGGCAGCCCAAGCAATGTCCGGGCGCCCCGCACCCTACCTCCAGCGCTGCCGTACCTGCGAACGAAAAAACGCCCTGCCGTCCCGGTTGCGACGGTACCGACCGCCCCTGACATTCAGCCGGTATGACGAACCAGCCCCCAGGAACTCATCGCTGCCGCCGCCCAGATCGCCTGCACCGGCATCCCCGCCCCATCCGGGCCACCCAGCGCTGGCCCATCGAACGCACCAGCTCCCTGGATGAACGGCTACGGCAAACTCCGGCGGATGACCGGCCGATCCCGTTCGCGCCCGATGACAGGAGTGCCTCAGGTAGGCGCCGAGGTTCCAGCGTGCCTGGGACCGGCGGCTATTGACAAGCCAGCGGCTAGGCGAGTACATGGGCCGTATCACGATTGCCAGCAGCCGCGATCGGCCCGGTCCCGGCGGCTGCCGCAGAGGGGGCGATCATGGCCGAAGCGACGCTGGCACAGATCGGCGCTGTCCAAGCGGACCTGGGCACGATAGTGGCACGGTCGGTCCAGCGGTACGGGCCCAAGCCGGCCCTCGTCGTGGGCCAGCGAACCCTGACCTACCAGGCGCTGCATGACCTGTGCGACCGGGTGGCGGGTGGCCTGCGGGAACTGGGCGTGCGGCCGGGCGACCGCGTCTCGCTGTATTCGCCTAACCGATGGGAGTGGGTGGTCGCCTACCATGCGGCCCTGCGGGCCGGCGCCGTGGTCAACCCGATCAACGTGATGCTTACCCCGGAAGAAGTGGCCTTCGTGCTCAACGACTGCGGCGCGGCGGCGATCTTCACCGCGGGCGAGAAGGCCGAGGTGATGGTGGGCCTGACCCGGGCCGTGCCCACCTTGCGCCGGGTCATCAGCTTCGACCCGGTGGGCGGCGACGTGACCCTCTTCGGGGACCTGCTCACCAGCCCGCCGGCCACGCAGCAGATACCCAGGCCTGCGCCGACCGACCTGTCGACGATTGGCTACACCTCCGGCACCACCGGTCATCCCAAGGGCGCGATGCAGTCCCATCGGGCCGTTTTCCTCAACACCGCGGCGCTGTTCGCGGTCCAGACGCGGACCGAGGACGACGTCATGCTCAACGCCCTGCCGCTGCCGCACGTCTACGGCAACATCGTGATGAACGGCACCTTCATGGTCGGTGCCACGCTGGTGATGATGGAGCGCTTCGACCCCGCCGAGGCGCTGAGGTAAGACCTGTCACCAGCCCGCAAACGAGCATGACGACGCTGGTCATGTAAGGGGAAGCCGCCGATGACGCTGTTGTAGCGCGGCTGCGGGGCTAGGCGGCGCGGCTGGGGATGATGACGTATTTCGAGCCGGTCGCCTGCCGGCCGTAGTCGGCGATCGCTTCGAGGGAGAGCACGCCTGGGAGTGATACCTGCGCGGTGTAGCTGCTGGCGAACGTAGTCGTGAGCCCGGCGGCGACCTGGTCACGCAGCTGCGCAACGCGCGCCAGGCCGACCTTTTGCAGGAACGGCGTCAGCAGCCACCCGCCGATGCCCCAGGCCATGCCATAGCTGCGGGTCAGCTCGGTCGGGCCGCGGTCAAGCGATCCGTAGATGTAGACCTGCTTGTGCACGGCCGACCCGTACCTGCTGTAGCCGCCCGCGGCGGCGCTAGCGGCGGCTTCCATGCCCGTCAGGATCTGGCTCGCCAGCCGGCCGCCGCCGATGGCGTCGAAGGCAAGCGTGGCACCGGTTGCCTTGAGCGCACCGGTCAGCTCGGCCATGAAGCCGGCGGACGTCGAATTGCAGACGTGGACGGCACCAGCCGCGCGGAGCATGGCTTCCTGGTCTGGCTTCCGCACGATGTTCACGAGCGGAATCTGCTGCTCGATGCAGAGCCGGTTGAGCATCTGGCCAAGGCTGGAGGCTGCGGCTGTGTGCACCAGCGCGCTGTGATTCTCCATCCGCATGGTCTCGACCATGCCGAGCACCGTCATCGGGTTCACGAACGAGGCCGCGCCTTCGATCGCCGTCGCTCCGGCCGGGAGCTCCAGGCACAGCGCGACGTTGACCGACCGATACTGCGAGTACATTCCGCCGCCCGCCGCAGCGACGACCTTGCCCAGCAGAGCCCGCGCGGCCGCAGACTCACCCGCCGCCACCACCGTGCCCGCGCCCTCGTTACCGACCGGCATCGGCGTCCCTACCCGGCCGGCGAGGCCGCGCATGGCGGCATCGGCGATGGGCGCGGTGACGACCGGGCGCTCAGCAGATCCGCTCGCCACGGCGGCAGCCATATCAGCCCCGCCGAACAGCAGGCCCATGTCTGACGGGTTGAGGGGTGCTGCCTCAACCCTGATGACGACCTCCTCTGGTCCCGGCTGTGCCACCGGGACCATGTCCAGGAACAGCTCGAGGGTCTGATCGGCTCTCACCAGCGATCGCAGCTGGAGCGCTTCGGCCGGAATCTCGGTGGACATAGGTCAGATCCTCTCAGAGCGCGCCTCTATCGTCGCCGCTTATGTCGCTGGTGCCGCCCGGTAACACACCGCAAGGACCACGGGGCAAGCCCACGACTTTGCAAATAGCCAACGCTCTGCGTGGCCTGTGGCTTTATCGCCGCTGGCCGTTGAGGTGTGCAGATCTGGTCAGTCTGGCGCGGGGGAAGTCCCTGGTTGGGGGTCCGGGTTCAGGCGTGGTCGTTTTTGTTCCACAGCTGGTGAGTAAGGCCGCTAGGCGAGGTGACCGACTCGACGGTGAAGCGGTCTTCGAGGCCGCTTGATCCCTCCCAGAGGGATACGCCGCGCCCGAGGGTAATCGGCACGATCACCAGGTGCATGAAGTCGAGCAGGTCGGCCTGGAGGAACTGGCGCACCGTCGAGGGTCCTCCCCCGATGCGGACGTCACGACCACCAGCAGCCTGCTGGGCTAGGCGGAGCACCTCCTCCGGTGGCCCGTCCACGAACCGGAAGCTGGTCCCGTTGGGAAAGTCAATCGTGGGATGCGGGTGGTGGCTCATGACGAACACCGGTGTCTGGAATGGCGGCTCGTCGCCCCACCAGCCCCGCCACCCGTCGTCGCCTGTCCTTCCGCTGGGATCGGGCGCGCGGGATTCAGCCGGTTCTGGCGAGCTCGGGGACGAACCGGGCGGCGTCAATGGTGCCGGCCCCGGAGACGAGGTCGTATCCGGGCCTGGCCTGGTAGCCCTTGATCGTGATGGTCTTGCCGCCTTGGGTGAAGCTGACCGTGTTGCTGCCCTTGGTGACGTCGACGAGGCCGGGTGCGTGCTCCTGTTCCAGGCGGTAGAGCGCCGGGTTGATGAACCCGAGCTTCTTATGTGCGTACTGGTCGGCGATGGCGACGATGCCGGCGAACTCCGGTGTCGCGCCGCTGGTGCCGCCGGTCGGGAACCACTGCCCGGGCGGCCCGGAGTATGACTCGAAAATGATGATGGCGCCGCTGAGCGAGCCGCTCATCGCCACGTCCGGGACGCCGCGCTGGTTCCCGGTCACGCCGCGCACCGGGTCCTGGTAGGCGGGCCGGGGGAAGACTACGGACCGGCCGCCGCCGCCGGCCCACGGCAGCGCGCCGAACAGCTTCGCTACCGCCGTGTTGCGGCTGTCGTTCCATGCGGTGTCGGGTGAGGTCCGGTCCCCGGCCGCGTTCAGGTGCAGCCTGGTGCCGCCGACGCCGGTGACCAGGGGGTCAGAGGCGGGCCACCAGACGACCGGGTGCAGGTAGCCGGTGCCCGCCGGGGTGGCACCCGCGGCCCCCAGATCGTTGGCGGCGGCCAGCACGGTGACGTGGTGGCGGCGGGCGTCGCGGTAGGCGTAGCGCAGCCCCCGCAGGGCGGCCCGGCTGGGGAAGTTCTGCTCCGGCAGGCTGAAGCTCTGGCTGATCACATCACCGAGGTGGTGCCTGATCACGTAGTTTTCGGCCGCCATGTACTGCGGGAAACCACCGCCCGCGGCCGTCTCGGCCACGGGCGTCTCGGCCACCAGAATGTCCGCCCCCGGGGCGATCGCGTGGGCCCACTCCACGTCCTCCGTCGTCTCCCCGGCCTTGGCTACCATGGCCGGGTTCTTCGGGTTGAACGGCGGCACCTTGCCCACCGGCTGCACCACCCGCAGCGACGGCGGCCCTGGCAAGCCGAAGCTGCGGTCGAACACCCGCAGGTCATGCCGCAGCGTCGGGGACCCGAACGGGTCCACGATCACGATCGTGCGGCCCCGGCCATCCAGGCCCCTGGCATACAGCGGCAGCAGGTCATAGGCCCGCTCGACCTGCCGCGGCGAGTAGCAGGCGATGCCCAGAGCCCTCATGCACTCAGCAGAGGTAGGCGGCCCAACTGCCCCGCTGAAGCCATGCGCAGCCAGAAAGCCGCTCGCGGGCCTGACCGCTGCATCAGCGCTGCCCGCCGCCGCCCCGGCCGCGCTGAACAGCGTGCAGGCTGTCGCAGCAGCGGCAATGTTCCGAGCGCTCATCTGGGCCTCCTGACGCCAGGGGCCGTGCGGAGTGGATCGAGGATCCTCGGATGGCGCTCAGGCCGCCACCGCCGGCCTTTTCTCTGAACTGCCGGGGGCTCGAGCAGTATTACTGCTAACAGCTTCCCACCCTCGCACCTCCGCGCAGGATGTGCCAGTCGGCCGGGTTGAGCGCGGCGGCGTGCACCCGGACCAGCACGTCGCCGGCCCCCACATGTGGCAGGCCGGTGTCGGCCAGCCGCAGGACGTCCGGCGGCCCGAACCGGTCTTGGACGATCGCCTTCATCGGGGCATACCTCCTGTCGTCTCGCCGCGCCGTGAACCCGTGAGCTGCAGCCGGGAGGCGGCCGTGAGGATGCTTTGCGCCGGGCACTATGTGGTTGCCGTCAGGTCGGCCAGGCCCGCACTAGCCTGCCACAGCCGGGCGGCGGCAGCGGTGTCGTAGGCGGCCTTGCTGGCAGTCTTGGGCGGGCCGCCCGGCCGGCAGTTCGTCACAGGCCATGCCCGGATCGCAGGCCAAAGCGGAGCCGGCCGGCGGCGCTTGCGCCACTGCAGTCGCGGCGCCTTGCTCGCTGCCATGCGAGGGCACGAGCAAGGCGCCGATAGCACTCTCTACGGGGCCATCTCTCTACGGGGCCATCTCTTAACATGCGGACGGAATCGACGGTCAGCGAGGCTGCGGCAAGATCGCCGCGCCGGTGCGCGTTGCCCTGCGTGCCCCGCTACGCCGGCGAGCTAGGCGTATGGGTCGCAGCGGTGCAGCCACTCCCGCATGTGGTGAGCAAAGTGGTGAGACTTGTGTGGATGACGGGCGAACATGGTAATCACTTCCTCGCCCAGGGTAACTCCCTGTGTCATCTCCAGCCTCCGCCGCCCTATCCCTGATATAAGGGGTCAAACGTCCTGGCTGTGCATGGACTAAGCTCCCGATCCCTCAGCCGTCGGACGCGCGAACAGGCAAACGGTGCCGCGGTTATCCGCATGGCGCCACGACTGTCATGCGTCATGTCTGAAGGTTGGGCCCGGTATTCAGCCTGATGACGGTGGTCTCTTGCCTGCCGGGTGTCATATGTAGTCGCGCTTTTGCAGGATTCGCAGGGAGGCCCATCCGGGTATGACGGGCAGCCAGTAGGTGGCGAGCCGGTAGGTGAGGACTGCGGAGACGGCGGGCCCGGGAGGCAGGCCGATGCCGGTCAGTCCGGCGACCAGGGCGGCCTCGATGGCGCCGAGGCCGCCGGGGGTGGGGGAGGCGGCGGCGATGAGCGCAGCGCCGAGGTAGACGGCGCCGATCGCGGCGATCCCGGCTCCGCCGCCGAATGCCTGCACGGAGGCTGCGAGGCCGCCGATGTAGGCCAGGGTGATCAGGGCGGAGCCGCCGGCCAGCAGGGCCAGCTTGACGGGGCTTGCCGCCACGGTCCGCAGGCTGGTGGCGGCAGACCGCAGGCCGGGCAGCAGCCGGGTCGCGGCGAACCGCCTGCCCTGGCGGGTGGCCAGCACGATTCCGGTGAGCGCGGCCGCCAGGGCGAGGATCAGCAGCAGCTTGCTGGCTGGCGGCAGCTTGAACGCTTGTGCCATCCGGTGGCCGGCCAGGGTGAAGAAGATCACCAGCAGGAGCAGGTGAGCGATGGCTCCCACGAGGGCGTTGACGCCGACTGCCGCGACGCCGGCTCCGGGCGGGACGCCGTTCTTTTGCAGGAACCGGGCGTTCAGTGCCATGCCGCCGACGTTGGCGGGGGAGACCCGGTTGATGAACGATGAGGCGGCCTGGGTCAAGGTGGCGGGCCAGAACGGTACCGGGCCGGGCACGGCGCCGATCAGCGCGGCGGCGCTGGCGAGGTAGGTCAGGGCCGAGGCGGCGATGATGACTGGGAGCCAGGCCCAGTGCGCGGATTGCAGGGCGTGCCAGCTGCTGCTCACCTGTGCGAGCTGGGGCAGGATGAGGTAGAAGGCGCCGGCGGCGGCGGTGATGGCCAGCAGGGTGCGGGGCCGGACCCGCTGGAGGCGGGCCAGCGGCTGGCTGGTCAGCCCGCTGGCTGCGGCAGCGGCGGATCCTGGTCTGTTTCAGCAGGCCGTCATGCCGGGCGATGGCGTGCCGGGTGGCGGCGGACAGGGCCAGTGGCTGCAGCAACGGCACTGCGGCCGCCAGTCGCTGGGCGCCGGTGACCGCGGCGGCGCTGGACACGGCCCTGTCCGCGCCGGCCAGGATGGCCAGCGATGCCAGCAGTTCGGCGAGGTCAAGGTCTTGTTGCCGCTGGGTGGCGGCCAGCTCGGAGAAGCTGAAGTCGGTCAGCCATGGCAGCATGTCGCGGTCGACCATCACGTTGGCCGCGCGCAGGGACCGGTGGGCGATCCCGGCCCGGTGCAGCGTGTCTACTTCGGCCCATAGCCGGTGGAGGAGGTCGTCGCTGATCCGCTGCGCCGGGAGCTGGCCGAGCGAGCTGCCGTCCACCCGTTCGGTGACCAGCAGCGCGGTCCCGCCGCCGGCGTTGATCACCTTGTCGACGCGGGGGACGCGGACGCCGGCCCGCTCGGCGATCAGGCCGATGAGGGCCTGGTGCTCGACCGCCCGGATGACCGAGGCCGCGGGCCAGGTGTCGCCGACGTTGCGCAGCCGGGCGAACCGGTACGCCCGGTAGAGCAGGTCGGCGTCACGCTGATCGGCGCCGAGGGCCTTGATGAACAGCCGCCGCCCCTCCCCGGTGACCGCCACGAACTTCCGGGAGCCCTTCGCCTGGATGCGGGCCGGCTCGACGCAGGTCACTGGCAGTCCGGCGGACCGCAGCGCGGCCGCGATCCCGTCGGGTCCTATCCGCCGGTCGGGCACGCCGAACGCCACCAGCACACCAGCGCCGACGGTCACCCCGGCGGCGAACGCGAGTATCAGTTCGGCGGGCAGGACAGTGCCGGTGATCAGCCGGGCGCCGGCCGCGGCACCCAACGTGATCCATGCCGTCCGCCGCCAGGGACGGCTCAGCCACGGGGCTGCGGCCACGGTGACCGCTGCCGCCGCGGCGAGCAGGGCCGGGCCGGGAAACGCCGCGCTGGCCAGCAACGAGCCATGCCCACCAGCGGCCGTGACCGCGTGCGGGTGCTGGTCTCCGGCCAGGTACAAGATGCCTGCCAGCATGGCGCCGGCCGCGGCGGCCCCGGCGGTCAGGCCGCCCAGCAGGCGGAACCGGCGGTGCCACAGGGCGGCGGCCACGACCCCAGCGGCCGCGACGGCGAAGGCCACCTGCAGCACAGCAGTGAGCAGCCGTCCGGCCGGGTCAGTTCCCAGCCAGGTCACGGCGGGCGCGCCGGGACCGAGCAGCCGGCCGTGCGCCACTACGACTGCTGCGAGCGTCCCGGCCAGCACCAGACCGCTGATGATCAGGCGGATGACGTCGCCCGGATGACGGTACCGAGAGGCCGGCAGGAACCGCCCTGCATGCTGCGTGATCGGTTCCGTGCCGCCGGGCGGCTCATCCACGGCCGTCAGATTGCCGCCTGGATGGGTCCTTCCTCGCTGGTGGCCCTGGTTCGGATTCATGCCGGGTTCCGTCCCCTTTCCGCGGGTTCCGGCGGGGGGACGCCAGCCGGGCCTTGCGTTCCGGCAGGCTGCCGCCGCCTGAGCTGCTGCCGCTGGAACTGGTCGGCTATCAGGGCGGCCAGCAGGGCGCAGGATGTGCCGAGCAGGATCCCGGCCGTGGCGTCGGACAGCCAGTGGGCGCCCAGGTAGGCGCGGGAGAGCCCCATCAGGATGGAGAACGCCACCGCGGCCGCGCCCCACAAGGCGCGCCGCCGCCCTGCCGGAACCAGGGCGATGACCGCCGCCACGACGGTGACCGACGCGGCGACGGCGTGCCCGGACGGGAACGATGCGCCGCTCGTGGCGACCAGCGACCCGGGCGGCCTGGCCCGGTCGTAGATCCCTTTCAGCGAGCCGATCAGGACCTCCGATGCCACCACGGCTGCGGTGAAGGCGGCCAGATGCCACCACCGGCGCCGCAGGGCAAGGTATCCGGCCAGGGCGATCCGCACCGGCAGCGTGACGTACACCAGCCCGAGGACGTTGAAGACCTTGGCGATCACGGTGAGCGCCGGTGCCCGGCCGGAGATCATCAGCCGCAGCCACGCGTCGTCCAGCCGCTGGATCCGGGCCAGCGTGCCGTGCTCGGCGACGAGGGCGAACACCACGGCGGTGAGCGCCAGCACCCCCGCGGTCAGCAGAGCGGCCCGCCGGGGGCTGGCAAGAAGCGCATGCTCCCCCGGGGCGGTGGCCGCCTGGCTCATCCCGGGCATGCGGCACCCCGCCCGCACAAGGCAAGGCCCGCGGTGCGCCGGACGTAGCTGACCAGCGCCGACCGCGGCATGAACGCCACCGCGGTGCCGACGGTGGTGGTCACGACCTGGGACGCACCTCGCGCGAAGCGGAACTGGTAGGTCGCGCAGCCGCCGGGGAAGGTGTAATAGCGGAGCTCGGAGTACTGCGGGACCAGGCTTGCCGGGCGCTCGAACAGGCGTGTGCCGGGCTGGTCGGAGGGGATCTGCCGGGTGCCTGAGGTGTCGCAGGCGGAGGTCAGGGTGATCGTCACCTCGTTGACGGTGCCCGCACTACCCAGCGTGAGGTTCAGGCCTGCCGCCGGCCCGGCTCGGTCTGAGTCCAGCGAGAAGCTGGCTTTCCCGCTGGCGATGTCCGTGCCGCCGATGCTCCAGCCTGCCGGGAGCGCGGCGATGCAGGGCAGCAGGGCAGCGGTCGGGACTGCCTGGGCGCTGAGGATCATCGAATGGCCGGTGCCGCAACTGGGGGCGTAGGCGCCCAGATTTTCGGCCGCCGGGAAGAAGGCATTCCACGTTTCCCCCACGGCGGCGGTGATGACGGCGAGCATCGCGGCCGCCAGGGCGACCCGCCGGATGTTCCAGCGTTGCAGCGCGATCGGCGGCCGCTGCGGGGCGAGGGCGCGGAATTCGCCGAGCAGGTCCCGGGGATCGCGTTTCATGAAGGCGCGCAGCTGTGTCGGGCTGGCCACCCCGCGGGTGGCGGCGAAGGCCTCGGCGAGCTCGGCCTCGGTGAAGTAATTCAGCGCCCGCTGGTATACCCGCGCGGGGTCGGCGCGGACCGCGAGGACCAGCATCATGTTGCCCAGGTCGACGGCCTGCCGCCATGGTGACGGGCGCACCTGGGCGAAGGCGACGTCGATCAGCAGCAGCTCCCCGGAGCGGACCATCAGGTTGCCTGGTTTGATGTCGCGGTGGGCGATCCCGGCGTCCCACAGCGTGCGGATCAGCTGCAGTCCCTGGTCGATCACCGTGTCGTCGACGTCGGCTTCGCCGATTTCGACGGCGCCGGTATGGAATTCGGTGACCAGCATGTACTCGCGTTCGGGCGTGATCTCCACGATGCCGTACGGCCGGGCCGTGCGGACCCCGATGTCTTGCAGCAGGCGCAGGGCATAGTCCTCGTACTCGACCAGGCGCCGCACGGTCTGGAAGGGGTGCTCGTCCTCCAGGGAGCCGTACAGGATGGTCCGCCACAGCTTGTACCAGCGGTCGGCGCGGACGTGGCCCTTGGTGTAGAGCTTGGCGAACAGGAACTCCTCCGGGCTGCCTTCGACCCGCAGCCGCAGCGGCGTGGAGCCGGCGGAGGACTCCAGGCCGACCGGCTTGATCTCGGTCACCGTGAGCCCGAGCTGGTCACGCACGGCCTGGCGGATCGCCTGCCCCCGCCGGCCGGTCACATCCACGTGCGCGGTGTTGCCGCGCCGGTAGGCGACGGGGAACGCCTCGTTCGGGGTGAAGAAACGGAACGCGGTGACCGGGATGGCCACGCCGAGTGCCACGGCCAGGAGCAGGTCATCCACGTGATCGACGGCCAGGTACAGGCGGGCCAGACAGAACACGGCGACCACGACGGCCACCGCCGCCTTAGCGTAGGTGCGGGGGCGGCCCGGCACGGCCAGGCAGTAGACGGCGCCCATCAAGAAGATCGTCAGGACCGCCACCGAGCGCAGACACCCCGGAGTACCCGCCCCAGCTGCCGATGATCGGCACGCCGTACGGGCGTGGCCGGGACAGCCCGAAGTAGATCGATGTCCCGGCAAGCTCCAGGAACAACACGCTTCCCAGGAACACCAGCAAGTGCCGCCAGCGGCGGAACGCCATCGTCAGGGCGACCACCGACAGGCCGAGCGCGGTGGCCCCCCAGCCGGAGCCCGCCCCGTTGATCCCGTTGGCCACATCGGTCAGCCACGGCGTCCGTATCCCGGCCAGGAGACGCAGCACCCACGTGCTTGCCCGGTCATCGATCCGGAGCCACGGCGTGTGCTGGGACGCCAGGAACGCGCCGGCGAGCGCCACGGCCCCAAGGACCAGCCAGGCTGTGGTGGTGATGGAAAGCGGGTGCGGCAGCGGCGGCGGGGCACCGGTCGGGCGCCGCCGCCGCGCCGCCGGCCGCACCGCGGGGCCCGGCGCAACGTCGGCCATGCCGCCCGGTGAGGTCGCTGCGTCGGCTTTCTCGGTCACCGCGCTGCACCTCCCATCGAGGTCAGCCCCGCGCGCGGCCGCACCGGCCACCGCTGCCTCCGCGGCCGGCAGCGTCAGGCCCCGGCTGGCCTGTCTCGGGTCAGCGCGGTAAAGCCTGACCCGACCCGGCGCGGGCTGTGTTACCCGGCGGGGGGCGGGAACGGCGGGAGGTTCTGGTGGCATACGGTTCCCTTCGGGGGGAGGGCGCCGGTCTGGAAGTAGGCGGTCATGTAGGTGGCGGCGCAGGTGCTGGGGTTGAGGAGTGCGGTATGGCCGTAGCCGTGGACGACCAGCAGCCGGGCGTTGCCGAGCTGGTGGGTCATGGCGATGGCGTCGCGGAGCGGGAGGAACGGGTCGGTGGTGTTGCCGATCACCAGAATGGGGCTGGTAGGGGCGTTCCACGGGCCGCTGTAGGTGTCCTGCCCGTGTACCGGCCAGGTGGCGCAGGGCTCGTCGAAGGTCCACAGGTCCACCAGGCCGATCACGCCGCTGCGGCGCAGCACCAGGCGCTGCAGGCCGGGGTAGGCACTGGCGGGAGGGCTTGGCGCCTCGTCGCACTGGACCGCATAACCCTGCTCGGCCCCTCCGAAGGGCTGGGCGGTGGCGGCCATGGCGGCGGTCGGCGGGGTGCCCGGTCTGGCGGCCGTCTTGCCGTTGCGGGCCATCCAGAGCTGCTGGAGCCCCAGCGCGGCTTGGGGCCAGCCCGGGATGCTGCCGCCGGTCACCGGGGTGGTGTGTGGCTGCACGATCAGGGAGCGCATAGGCGACGTCGGTGACAATCTCGGCGTAGGTGTAGGCGGTGCCGCCCAGGGTGATGGGTGCACGCTTGAGGCGGGCCAGCAGCGCGTTCCACTTGGCCTTGGTCGCGGCGGGGCTGCCGGCCGAGAACGCGCAGGCCTGGGTGCTGCGCTGCCCGCAGATCCGCAGGAACGCATCAAGCGCCTTGACGGCCGCCTTATCGCTGCCCATGCGCAGGTAGGTGCTCAGCCGGGGGTTCGGCCGGCCGCTGTTGGTCCAGCCCTCGGGCGGGACGTTCCCGTCCAGCACCAGCAGGCCGACCCGGCGGGGGAACAGGTTGGCGTAGGTGGCGCCCAGGAACGTGCCGTAGGAGATGCCCAGGTAGTTCAGCTTGGGCTGGCCGAGCGCCTGGCGCAGCAGATTCAGGTCGCGGGCGGAGTCCGCGGTCGATACGTGCCGGAGCAGCGCGCCGTTCCGCGCGGCGCAGATCTTCCCGAACTCACGCCACCGGTGGATGTAGCCGCGCTGCTGACCCCGGCCGACGGGGAAAAAGAAGTACTTGCCCAGGAACGCGCTCTCCGCGGACGCGCTCGGGAAGCACTGGACCGCCGTGCTCGCCCCGGACCCTCGCGGATCCCAGCTCACGATGTCGTACTCGCGCAGCAGTTCCTTCGGGAAGAACCCGATCCATTCCGGCAGCTGAACCGTGCCGGGCCCGCCGGGCCCGCCCGGGTTGAAGAAGATCACGCCACGGCGGGCCGTCCCGGTGACCGGGTGCTCCACCACCGCCAGGCTGATCTTCGGCCCGGACGGGTTCCGGTAGTCCAGCGGGGCCGCCACCGTCGCACACAAGAACCCGCCCGCCATCGCGCCCGCACTGCCAGCCGGGCACCGGTGCCAGGCGACGGCCGGCACCGCACCCGAGGTGCCTGCGGCACCTGCCGGGCCGGCCCCGAGTGCTGGGACGAGCACGGACACCAGGGCCGCGGCGGCGACGCCGGCGCTGATCAACCGAGCCCGGCGTCGTGTACCGCGCCTGAACCCTCCCGGCGTGAATGACGGTGAAGGGTTCGTCATGGAATGCCGCCCGTCATAACATGATCACCCTTTCCGGGATAGTCGCCCAGGACATGCAGTGATACCCGGCGGCCGGTGCGCCCCAGGTCTCGAAGACCGCAGGCCCGGCGAGCCTGTGCGGACTGGCCGGCCTGTGCTGATCGGCCGGTCTCACGGTGTGGCTCCGGGCTGGCCGAGCTGGCCAAGGTGGGCCAGCAGTCCTGGTGCCCCCGGTGCTGCCCAGCGGGCGCCATCGGCCGCAAAACGGCCTGCACATCACTGACGAGCAAGACCCGATGACCGCTAACGAAGAACGGAACAGAAGAAGAACAGCTACTGCCACATGCCACCTCGGCTTCGCTGCGCGCTAGGCGCACCACCGCGGTCCAGAGCAGCCGGGAGAGATCCTAAAATCTCGTCTACGCACAGATAAAAGGAGTCTAAATCTCGTCCACGCGCAGATGAACGAGCACACCCTCCCAAATCCGCGACACTACGCCCCATCTGCCGGGGGAACAAGGGAGCGGGAGACCGAAGCAGCGCCAAGCCGCTGCCCACCAGGCTGACTCTCCCAGTCGTTCTTAGATGAATTAGCTACCATTGGCGAGCAAGATATCTTTAAGCTCTGTTTATCTCTGGACCGGCGCGGTCCAGAGAAACAATGGGCATGGGTACCGGACCGGCGCGGCTCGGGCGAGGCGAACATCTCGCCCATGCTGCGGGCCAAGGACCCCTGGCCTACGGCCGGTTTTTGAGCCGCTCAGCGTGGCCGCGCTGGCAACTCAGCAGAAATTCGCAGGTGGGGCCCATCCGCTTCTCGCGGATCCAGATTGCGTGGTGTGTGGGCTGCTGGCCCACATCCCCGCGTCCTCACGGGCCCCTCCCTGCGTTCACTCATCATTGCGGCCCGGCCCGCCCCCGCGCAGGGCCAAACGTCCGGTATCGCCGGGACCTGCTGTCCTGGACAGCCACCTCGCGGCAATGCTCCCCAGGCAGCCCGCCCGCTGGGCTCCGATCTTCGATTCAGCTGGCTTCGTAGAACGGCGGGGTCAACTGCGTGCCGTGGCCTGTTTCACAGGGGGCGGATCGACTGCGTATCTCCGGCACGCAGGTAGGGATGTCAGCCGTGCCTCAGCGGTGGACGTGCGACAGCGGGCCCGCGGCTATGGGGAAGTTCGAAGTGTTCAGCGCCTGGATGCCCGCGTTCTGCTCGCCGTTGAAGGGGGTGATGACCGGCGAGGTAGCGCCTGGCTCGCAGCCCAGATTGAACGGGACGCTTGGATCGTTGAACCACAGGCCCAGGTGGTACTGGTGGGTGGGAGCGAATGTGGTCGTTCCCCCCGCCGATACCGAGAAGGTCTCGGAGTCGAACACGCCCCGCACCGTGGCGCTGCCGGTGCCGCTGCTGTTGGCCTGGATGTCGGTCTGGTACCACGAGATGCCAAACGGCTTGGCCGGCTCCTGGATGACGAACAGGTCAAAGCCGGCCTTGGCGGGCATGCCGGTCACGGTGACCACCATGGTGTCGTTGAGCGACCCGGTGGTGATGGTCACGTGCCCGGACGCCTTGGGCAAGCACGCGGCGATGCCCGTCGCAGGCACCAGCTTGAACGAGAACGACGAGGTGACACGAGGCGTGGTCGAGCCAGCGGCGGCGGTCACGCTCACCGCCGCCACGACAGCAACGGCCAGTGCGGCGGCCGGGATGGCCAGCTTGCCCGGGGCCAGCGCCAGCAGGCGCCGGGCCAGGGAGTGGGTTCGGTTCATGCCTGTTCCTCCTGGTTGGGCAATGGCCCGCAGGGCCGCCCCGGAATGGGAAGCGCACCCGGCCGCGCACGTCGGGATTCTTCGCCCGCACCCGATGTCCCTCCCCTGGACTGGACGGGGCGAGCGTAAGCCCGGGACAGCCGTCTTCGCTTCCGGGGGGCCACCTAGTCCGGGCGGCAGGGAAGGGAAGGGCCGCGGGGCGACTCCGGCGACGAATGACGGCGCCTGGCTACCCGGCTGGCCACGAGAAAAGACATTCGGGCACGATCTGTGTCACCGGGGACGGCACGGCCCCGCTCGCGAATCGGCTGTCACGACGGGCTCTCGGACCCCATCGCGCTAGCCGAAGCCCGGCGGATCGTCCCCGCGCCGCCGATCAGGGCCCGCCGCCACGGCGCAACGCCCTCGATCTCAGTTTCCAGCGAGAAGCTCAGGAACGTCCTGATCGCCACGATCAGCCCGAGCACGAAGACATTGTCGAGGCTGGGCGCGACCGCGACGGTGCGCAGCAGGTCGGCGGCGACCAGGACCTCCAGCCCGAGCAGCAGGGTCCCGCCGAATGCCTGGCGCAGTACCAGGTAAGCCTTTGGCGACCAGCCGGACCGCCGCACGGCCACGGCCGCGAGCACGAACGACCAGATCACGCCGGCCACCAGGATCGCGGCTCCCAGTGCCTCAAAACCCTGGGCAACGTGATCCATCAGCGTGGTGAACGTCTCAGCCGACGCCTCGGCAGCAACCGCAGCGAGGATCATGCGCTCCAGCCCCGCATGCCGCCCCCCTTTGGATAGCCGAGCGAGCCGTCAAGCAGTCTGCCACCCGCCGGGCCGCTCCGGTGCACCTATCGGCTGAGGCGACACCGGATCGGCGGCACACTCAATTCGGCTGCGAGCCCGCCTGCCAGTGGCCGCGCGATCATGAATACTCATGCGGCCCGGCTCGGTCTGGCAGGCGTGACGGGTCAAGTCGAACAGCAGTTGCGCGGGCAAATAGCCTGCCCCGCGAGCACCGCGCCCAGCAGGACCCCGTTACTGCGAAGTGACGCTGGGATCCTGGCCAGGCACCGCAGCCGGCGCCTTAGATGGTGATGACGACCTTCCCGCGGGCGCGGCCTTCTTGGGGGGTAGCGCACCCAGGTAACTAGAACCAGGACGGCCCGTGAGGCGTGTACGGTTCCTGGAGTTCATGGATCTCATCGTCGGTGAGGTGCAGGTCGAGGGCTGCGACAGCTTCGGTCAGGTGATGCGGTTTGGTCGCCCCGACGATCGGAGCGCAGACCACGGGGTTGCTGAGCACCCACGCCAGCGCGACCTGGGCCATGCTGGTGCCGCGCATTTCTGCGACTTGCTGGACGGCGTTGACGACCGGCTCATCGAGGGGTGAGTCGAAGGACTTGACGATCTCGTCCACGGTAGAGCGGTGGGACTGCTCTCCCCATGGGCGGGTCAGGCGTCCCTTGCCTTGCGGGGAGTAGGGCACGACACCCACGCCCATGTCGGCACACATCGGTAGCAGTTCGTGCTCTTCTTGGCGCCTGAGCAGGTTGTACTGGTTCTGCATGGCCACGAACCCGGTCCAGCCGCCGAGGCCGGCCGCGTGCTGGAGCTTGGCGAATTGCCAGGCGTACATGGAAGAGGCGCCCAGGTAGCGGGCCTTGCCGGCGTTGACGATGTCGTGCAGGGCCGCCATCGTCTCCTCGACCGGTGTGTCCGGATCGAAGCGATGGATCTGGTAGAGGTCGACGTAGTCGGTGCCGAGCCGGGTCAGCGAGGCATCGGCCTGCTCAAAGATCGCCTTGCGGGACAGGCCCTGCCCGCCGGGGCCGTTGTGCATCTTGCCGAATACCTTGGTTGCCAGCACGATGTCCTCGCGCCGGGAGTACCGCTTGATGGCGCGGCCGACCAACTCCTCTGAGGTGCCGTGCTGGTACACGTTCGCCGTGTCCCAGAAGGTGATGCCCGCCTCGATGGCCTGGCGGAAGAACGGCTGGGCTGCGTCGTCGTCCAGGGCCCAGCGGTGCGCGCCGGTACTGGTGCTGTCGCCGTAGCTCATGCAGCCCAGCGCGAGACGGCTCACTCTCAGGCCGGTGTTACCCAGTCGGGTGTACTCCATCACGATCTCCTTCGTAGGCGGGCGAGGGGTCCTGGTCCTGGCCTTTTGATCATCTGTCCGGTCGGCCAGCACAGGCCGAATCCCTGCCCGGTTTGCATCGGTTTCTTGCAAATGCTTGGGTCAGCTGGTGGTAGGTTCCAGCCGTGTCCGTGCCTAAGCTAGGCGTACCTGCCCGGACGGGGTCCGGGGTGCAGCCGCCGCCGGCCGCAGGCCACGGTGTTCGCGCCATGCTCGCCGACCTTTTCCCTGTACCGGCTGGCCCGGCCTCCCGTACCGGCCTGGCGCGCTGGGTGCTCCTCCTGGTCCAGGTCGCCGTGGTCGCCCTCGGCGCGCTTGTGATGCTGGTCCGTGTCGGCGGCAGGCCGGCCTGGGACAGCGTCTACGCCGAGGACCCGGGCATCTACCTGCCCGCGGCGCTCGCGCATCCCTGGCAACTGTTCCAGGGGTATGGCGGGTACCTGCAGCTCGTGCCGCGGCTGATCGGCCAGATTGCCGCGTTGCTGCCGATCAGGTACGCGTCGGCTGCCTTCGCGGTCAGCGGCGCTCTGGTCGCATCCGCGTGCGGGCTGTTCGCTTACCACGCCTGCGCGGGCCATGTCAGCTCGCGCTGGCTGCGCGCCCTGCTCGGCCTGTCGGTGGTGTTGCTGCCGGTGGCGCAGCTCGAGATCGCCGACAACGGCGTCAACTCCATCTGGTACCTGCTCGTCGCCCTGTTCTGGGCAGCGCTGTGGCGGCCGCGCACCAGGACCGGCGCGACAGTCGCCGCGGTCGTGGCGTTCGCCGCGGCGGCCTCAAGCTCGCTCGCCCTGGTGTACACGCCGCTGTTCGTGGCCCGCGCTGTCGTGGTGCCCCGGCGCCCCCGCGAGCACGCCGCGACCGCCGGCTGGGCGCTCGGCTGCCTGCTGCAGGTGCTGGCCATCCTGACAAGCCACCTGTCCCGGCTCAGACCTCGTAATCCGGTTGACGCGGTGCTGTACTACGGGCACGAGGTCCTTCTTCCGGCGCTTGGCTGGCACCTTTCCTGGTACCTGCGCCACAGCGTCGGGCTGACCGGCGCCACCGCGCTTGCGGGCGGCTTCTTCGTCGTGGTTCTGGCCTTGGTGCTTGCCACGCAGGCCAGGCAGTGCAGGGTCTTCGTGGTTGCCGCCGTGGCAACCGGCCTGGTGTTCACGGCCGTCACCTCGGCACTTGCCTGGGGCGGTCCGGGCCAGCGAGTCACGGTCACGGTGGAACACGGCGCCCGGTATTCCACCGTGCCCATCCTGCTGCTCGATGCGGCGCTGATCGTGGCGGCCGACGCCTACGCGTCCCGGTGGTGGCCGCGCCCCAGGGCAGTTGTCGCGGTCGCCGCGCTGGTCGCGGTCCTGGCAGCGGGCTGGGCCACGGATTTCCGTTACCCGGTTCGCCGCTTCGCCGGACCTTCCTCAGCCTGGGAACACAAGGCCAACGCGTGGCTTCGCTACTGCCAGCACAGGCCGGCCGGGACGATCACGGTCACCTTCCATGACTGGTGGGGAAGGGCCCCGCTGGCCAATACGTTCAGCTGCACCAGCCTGCGCCGCTGACCCGCGGCACCCGCCGGCCCGCGGCACCCGCCGGCCCGCCGGTCATTCCTGGCCTGCCTGCCCTTCCGCCTCTGCCGCGGCCCACCGGAACACGCCCTTGGCCATTGTCGAGGTCGCCCGGTCCGTGCGGACAGTGAACACCCGGTGCTTGGCCTCGCGGGCCTGCGGGTCGGTGGGGTCGGCCAGCCAGGCGAGTTCGGCCAGGTGGCCGGCCAGCCGCAGGCTCTCCTCGGCTGCCTCGTCCGCGGTCGCCTGGTCCGTGGCGGCCGCTCCGGGCCCCCGGCCGCTGGCTACGCCGCCGGCGGCCTGCTCTGCGAGCTGCATGGCCCGTGCGGCCAAGGCTGCCGCGCCGCCGGCCAGGTGCGCTATTTCCGCGGCCAGCGCCCGTTCCCGCGCGGGCTTGAGCGTCGCGGGGTTCCCGTCCCACCAGCCGCCATAACGGCGCCATACCGTGCGGACGATGAACTCCGGCTCGTCGTAGACCGGCTGCAGGTAGGGCCGGCCAGCCAGGCCGCCTGGCACCTGCACCGAATGGATCGCCTCGTCCAGCCTGCCGCCGCCGTTCATGACGTCGAGCGTCTGGCTGACCAGAGACTCCAGCAGCTCGGCGGTATCGGTGAGCGCTCGGCTGACCCGTTCGGCGCCCATCACCGGCAGGCCGTGGCCGGGCAGCAGGCAGTCCGGCTTCAGCGCCACCATCCGCCGCAGCGCCTGCGCCCACTCCAGCGGGTAGCGCTGCACCTTCTGCGGATTCCCGGCGTTCGGCGACGCCCAGATGAACAGGTCGCCACAGCACAGCACCCTCTGGCCGGGCAGCCAGGTCACGGTATGGTCGTCGGTCTCGCCCTTCTCGTGCCGCAGCGCGAACGCCACGCCGCCGACCTCAAGCGCCAGCTCGTCGCGGTAGGTCCGGTCCGGGTGGCGATACCTGGTTGGCCAGCGCAGGCCCGCCACACCGAACTGGCGGCGGTTGATGACCTCGTTATATCCGGCGGTCATCACGTACCTGTCGAACCGTGCCGGCACCGCTTCATGCGCTACCACCACGGGCGCCGGCCAGCCGTTCTGCCCTGCCTCGGCCTCCCAGACCGGGACACCGAAGACGTGGTCGATGTGCCCGTGCGAGTAGATCGCGGTGTGCAGCCGCTGGCTGCTCCAGCGCCGCAGCTCATGATGGATGCTCTCAGCGGCCAGCGAACTGCCGGTATCGACGAGCACCAGCCCCGCACCGGTCGTTACCGCCGTCACGTTCGCGAAGGCCGGCACGAACGCGATCCCGTCGCCGACCTCGGCCATGCCACCCATATGCCCGACCGGATGCAGTTCGCGGGTCGTCACCTCACCGCGCCACAACCGGTCGGCCAGCGCAAGCACATTCTCCGCCATCGGTTACCCAGCATAGGAGTGCCGGGCATGCCCAAGCCGCGGCCGGGCCCTTGACCTGCGTTATGGCCTGGCCAGGCCGATGGCTATGGCGGGGGCCTGGCGAAGCGTGTTGTGGACGGTGCAGTGTGACGCTACCGCGAGCAGCGCCGCCTCGCGGCTCGGCGGCATGTCGCCAGGTACCCGGATGGTGAGCCGGATACTGGCGATGCGCGCAGGCCGGTCCGTGGCGGTGGTGAATGCCGCCGTCACGTGCAGCCCGCTGCGGTTCAGCCCGTGGCGCGTCAGGTAGCGGCCCGCGTAGAAGGCAACGCATGAGCCGAGCGAGGCGACGAACAGTTCGGTCGGCGTCATCGCGGTGTCTGCGCCGTTTGCGGTGGCGGGCTGGTCGGTCAGCAGCGTATGCCCGCGCGTTGCCACCGCGTAGGACTCGCCGCCGAGGTAGCTCACCTCCACCTGCCCGGCCGCGCCTGCCGCGGTGCCGCCTTCGGCCGCGGTGGCCTGCTGGAGCAGCACCGCGGCGAGTTGCCGCGCCTCCGCTGGCGTCAGCGCCTCCCCGGCAGCGTCCTCGCCATCAGGCGAATGGCCGATGTGCAGGCTGACACAGCGGCCAGGCACTGCGGCAGGGCCGGCGGCGGGCCTGTCCGACCCGGACGGCTGTCCCGCTCGCGGTCCGGAGAATGAGCTGCTCACCGGTCCGGGGCGCATCGCAAAGCTGTGCGCGCATCGAGTCCTCCCGCGTATATTCCGCGACCCGGTCCGGGTCTGTGTCCGTGATAGCTGGCCAGGGATACGCCTGGCCGCTGACCAGGTCAGAACCCCTCGTTATTCGGGACCATACCCCCCTGGGTATGGTCCCGAAAGGGCCATTGGTCCCTACCGCTGGTGGCTTGACGCCTGTTCATATACCTACAGGGGTATTTGGCAATACGCAGCCCCGTGGCGTAGCCTGACCTCGAGACTAATACCCCCCAGGGTATAAGACCCGAGCAGGCACGGTGCGCGGCCCGAGGGAGGGTGCAGATGAGTGCCAGCACGGCACGAGCGGGCGCCGGGCTGCCCATCAGCGCGAGCGGCCACCCTGGCTGGGTGCGGTAACCATGGCGGCGCTCGCGGTGGCCGCCGGGCTGATGATCGGGCTGTGCCTCGGGACGCTGGGCGGCGGCGGCTCCATCCTTGCCGTACCGGCCCTGGTGTACCTGCTCGGCCAGTCACCCCACCAGGCAACGACCGCCTCGCTGCTTGTCGTCGGGATTGCCGCCAGCGCGGGCGCGGTGGCGCATGCCAGGGCGGGCCGGGTACGGCTCAAGGAAGGCGCGGTCTTCGGCATCCTCGGCATTGCCGGGTCCTACCTGGGGTCGCGCGCCAGCGCCGCCGTTCCCGCCAATGTGCTACTGGCCGGCTTCGGGATCCTGATGCTCGTGGTGGCTGCTGCGATGATCGCCAGGCGGCGGCCCGGGCGGCGAGTGCCGGGCCGGGACCATGACGGTGCCCACAAGCCGCCTGTGCCCGGGCAGGATCAGGCAGAGACGCCCGCTCACAGCTGGGCGCTGCGCGGTGGGCGGCACCCGTTGCTGGTCGCGGCGGCGGCCACCGCCGTCGGGCTGATCACCGGGTTCTTCGGTGTCGGCGGCGGCTTCGTGGTGGTTCCGGCGCTCGTACTGATCCTCGGTTTTGACATGCCCGCGGCGGCCGGCACCTCCCTGGTGGTGATCGCGATCAACAGCGCTGCGGCGCTGGCGTCCCGTGCCACCCGCGGTGGCCTGCAGATGGACTGGGTGATCATCATCGGTTTCACCGTGGCGGCGGTGGCCGGAGTGCTGGCCGGCGGCCGCCTGACCGGGCGGGTCAGCCCACGGCACCTGAACGTCGCGTTCACCGTCCTCATCGTGGCCGTCGCTGGATACACCCTGGCCCGCAGCCTGCCCGCTCTCGCCTGATCGCGCGGCGCGGCGCTCCGGGCCCCGGGCCATATACCCCTGTAGGTATGCTGGGATCAAGGAGGGGAGAGGCCCATGAAGATCGACGAGCAGGCGATGGCTCCCGTGCTCAACCGGCTCCGCCGGGCCCAGGGGCAGCTCGCCGGGGTCATCGCCATGATCGAAGACGGGCGCGACTGCGCTGAAGTGGTCACCCAGCTTGCCGCGGTGTCGCGAGCGCTGGACCGGGCCGGCTTCAAGATCGTTTCCAGCGGGATGCGGCAATGCCTGACCGGCGACGGTGACTCTCCGATGACCGAGGAGCAGATGGAGAAGCTGTTCCTCTCCCTAGCCTGAGGCACCCGGCTGGCCTGCGGCACCCGGCTGGCCTGCGGCACCCGGCACCCCGGCCAGCACCTGGCCGGGAGGAATCAGCTGGGCTTGCGGCCCACGCCGGCCAGGAACGTCGCCCGTGGTGCCAGTTTCCGCGCCCGGGCGCCGGCCGCCCAGCCGCGCGCAGGCACCAGGCCGGGTGGCACCAGTTCCAGGCCATCGAAGAAGGTCATGACCTCGTCGGGGCGGTGGATATACAGGGGCGCTGCGGTGTAGGCGGCGCTGAACGGTTCCGCTACCTCGGCCTGCCCCGTCCCGACGGAAATGATCACGTAACTGCCCGGGGCGATCGCGCGGGTGAACGCGGTCGCGACCTCGCGCGCCGGGCCTGCCCTCAGGAAGTGCAGCACGCCTGACAGCAGGACGCAGGCGGGATCCGAGAGGTTGATGAGGCTGGTGAGCTGCGGGTCGGCCAGGATCGCGGCAGGATCGCGCATGTCACCGGGCACCACCGCCACCCCGTCGGCGCCACCGAGCAGCGCCCGGGCGTGTGCGATCACCATCGGGTCGTTGTCGATATAGGCCACCCTGGCGCCCGGGCTGGTTCCCAGGGCAATGTCATGGGTGTTCAGCGCGGTGGGCAGCCCGGCACCGATGTCGATGAACTGCCGGACGCCCATGTCGGCGACGTAGGTGACAGCCCTGCCGAGGAACTGCCGGTTCTCCCGGGCCATCTTCGCGGCCAGCGGATTGATCGCCAGCATCTTCTGCGCAAGCTCACGATCAGCGGCGAAGTTGTCCTTGCCCCCCAGCCAGTAATCCCACACCCGGGCGATGCTCGGCGTGCCGGGGTCAAAAGGCTTCACGTCTTCCTGCCGCACCCTCACAATTGGCCTACTCTACCCGCCATGCCCGTGCTTCCCGGGTGCGAACGATCCGTACAGTTCGCCGGCGTCGAACGTAGTGACCTGCTGTTCGCCGCCGCCCCTGCGGCCATGCCGGTGGCCTGGAACACCGGCATAAAGCTGCTCGGCTACAGCTTGCTGCGGACGGCGACCTGGCAGAGTTCCGGCACCCTCTGCTCGGCAGCCCGGGCGGCGATCCGCACCCCGGTCCAGGCAAGCACGAAGCCGTACCCGGCCGCGCAGAGCACGAGTACCGGCATCCGCACGGTCGCCGGAGCGTGGCCGGTGAGCGCGATGGCGACGATCACCGGAGCGACTGCCAGGGCGACGCCGAGGAGGTTTCCGAAGGTGCCCGCGATCCCGTAGGCCGTATAACCGGCCGCGGTCGTGCGTATTGGACTGCCTGCCCTTTTTTCAATCGGAAACGGCATCGCGACCGTGAACAGGTTGCCCAGCCCCAGCGCCGCGCCGACGCCGGCCAGGTCCACCGCCATGCCGAGGAATCCGTACGCCGGGAACTTGGCCAGGAGCGCAAGTCCGAAGGAGATCACGGTGAGCAGCGGTACCGCGATCAAGCCGATGACGACGTTCTGACCGGAGAGGTAGGCGCGCAGCGTGCGGCGGTTGTTCAGCGCCATGGCATCGAGGGTGAAGGGCGGCCCGGTCCACCCGACCGCGTTGGCGTGGAAGATCCCGACGAACGCGGCACCGAACACCGCGCTGGCGAGCAGGACCCCCGGATCCGGGTTCTTGCGCAGGATGGCGCTGACGGACACGGCCATCATGATGACCGCGGTGATGCCCCAGAAGATGAGCGCCGTGGGGTCGCGGCGCTGATAGATCCAGAGCCGGGCGGCCACGGTGCCGCGCAGGCCGTACCTGGCCAGCGGCAGCCTCCCGCCGCGCACCCGCGATGACTGGGTGGAGGTGTCCGCGGTGACCAGGGCGCGGGACAGTGCCCGTACCCACAGCCAGCCGAGCGCGACGATGATGGCGGCCAGCAGCGCCAGGCGCGCCACGGCGGTGCCCGGGTGCCCGGTCGAGGCGTCCTGGATCGCGTGCGCGGCCAGGCCGGGGGGCAGCCAGCGCAGCCACGCGTCGACGCCGCCGAAGCTCGACGTGGTCAGCTTGCCGGAGGCGGCCAGCCGGGGTACCACCTGGGTGAACACTTCGTAGAGGGCGAAGATCGGGATGAACAGGAACGCGGCGAGGTCCTTGCCGCGGCGGGAGCGCAGCAGCCCGGCCATGCTGGTGGTCACGAACCGGGCCAGCGTGATGCAGAACAGCACCTCCAGCACCACCGCGACCAGCGCGACGAGCAGGCCGAGCGCACCGCTGGCCAGCCCGACGGTCACTCCGAGCAGGCCGAGCACGTTCGCCAGTGGCCAGGCGCCGGTGGCCGAGGCGGCCAGCAGCCCCACGGCGAGCGGCCGGGTGCGCAGCGGATAGAGCGCCAGCGTCGCCGGGTCCAGGGTGCCGTCCAGGCCGAACGCGACGAGCGGCAGCATCAGCCAGCCGAACGCGAACAACGTGAAGACGACAGCGGTCACATCCACCGACGCGCTCTGGCCGCGCAGCAGGGCAAGGCCGGTGAAGGTACCGACCGCGACCAGCGCGGCGAGGATCGTGCTGAGCACGAAGGAGGTCCTGGCGCGCGTGGACGAGCGCAGCGCGTTGCGCAGCAGGCGCAGCTTCAGCTGGACGAGGAGCCGAGCCACGACAACCCCTCACCCTCGCCTGCCCTGGAACCGACCAGGTCGATGAACGCGCGCTGCAGCGTCTTGCCGCCCCGTACCTGGTCGGTGGTTCCGGTGGCCACGATGTGGCCCTTGTCGATGATCGAGACGTGGTCGCAGACCTGCTCGACCAGTTCCATGACGTGGCTGGAGAACAGCACGGTCGAGCCGGAGGTGGTGAACCGGGTCAGCAACTGGCGGATCACATCGGCGGACACCGGGTCGACGCCTTCGAGCGGCTCGTCAAGGAACAGCACCGAGGGGTTGTGGATCAGGGCGCAGCCCAGCGCGGCCTTCTTCCGCATGCCGGTGGAGTAGTCGGCGACCAGGCGCTTGGCATCGGTGGCAAGGTCCAGCACGTCAAGCAGCTGCCCGGCCCGGTCGCGGGCCTCGGCGACCGGCAGGCCGCGCAGCCGCCCGGCGTACTCCAGCAGTTCCTCGCCGCTGAGGCGGTCGAACAACTGGGCCTCGGCCGGCACCACCCCGATGATTGCCTTGGCGGCAGCAGGGTCGGCCCACACGTCCAGCCCGTTGATCAGAACCCGGCCGCCGTCCGGCCGCAGCAGCCCGGTCATCATGGACAACGACGTCGTCTTGCCGGCCCCGTTCGGCCCGACGAGCCCGGCGAATGAACCTGCCCCGATCTCCAGATCGATCCCGGCCACGGCCTGTTTCGCCGCGAAACTCTTCCGCAGTTCGTGCACCGCGATGGCCGGCTCACCCATAGCTGCCTCCCTCCTGCCCCGCGGATCCCTGTATACACGGGAGGTTTGGCAGCCGTGCATCGCGCGGCTACGGCCGCGGGCCGTCACCCGGCCGTGGGCTGGGCGAAGGCCGCCGCCTGTGCTGTGCAGATCTCGGCCATGGCCTGCGGCGCGCTGCGGCAGATGCCCGGGAAGTTGAGGTAGCCGTGCGGCATGCCCACGTACTCGGTGAACCGCACGATCACTCCGGCGGACCGCAGGGCCGCGGCGTAGCGGGCGCCATCCTCGCGCAGCGGATCGTGCTCGCCCACCTGGATCAGCGCTGGCGGCAGCCCGGTGTGGTCCGCGGCGAGCAACGGCGACACCCGCGGGTCGGCCGGATCGGCGTCGCCCAGGTAGAGCCGCCGGTAGGCGAGCATGTCCGCCTCGGGGATGATCAGCGCCGTTGCCGATTTCCGCGGCATCCGGGTCATGTCGGTGGGCGGGTAGAGCAGCGCCTGATGGCTGATCCTGGGGCCGCCACGGTCCCGCGCCAGCAGGCACATCACCGCCGCGAGGTTGCCCCCCGCGCTTTCCCCCATCACCCCGATGGGCGGGGGAGCCGTCTGCCCGGGGCTGCCCGCGCCCAGGCCCGTGGGCCTGCCCGCGCCCAGGCCCGTGGCGTTCTCCGCCGCCCACACCAGGGCCGCGTAGCAGTCGTCCACGGCGGCGGGGAACCGGTGACGCGGCGCGAGCCGGTAGTCCACCGACACCACGACGGCGCCCACGGTCACCGCGGCCGAACTGCACATCCAGTCGGCCAGGCGCAGGTCGCCGAACACGAACCCGCCACCGTGGAAGTTCAGGATCAGCGGCCGCGGGCCAGCAGCAGCGCGGGCGGGCCGGTAGACCCGCACCGGGATGTCCCCGGCCGGCCCGGTGATGGCCCGGTCGGCTACCTCGGTGCCGGGCAGGACCGTCCCGAAGATGCGGTTGGTGACACCGTTGGCCGGGGTGTGCCTGGACTGCATGGCGATGACCTCTGCCTCGGTCTTCGTGCCGACCGAGCCCTGCTGCCGCACCAGCCACGCCCACAGCTTTACCCGGCGATCGACCGGCGCCATGTTGCGCTCCGTTCCTGCCTCGCGGCATGCGGATGCACCGCAATGGGGCTCTTACCCGCCTTGGCAGAGAATGCTCCTTCCCGATGTGGCTGACCTCCAGAGACGCCAGGTGAGCAGGAGGCGCGGAAGCTCGCGGGCCACCGGGTGGCGGATCGGCCCCTGTCCGGCCTTGGCTGCGTCGTACAGTCCTGATGACCGGAGCTTCCCGAACCGCATCGAGGTGCCATGATCATGAACCAGCGCGTGCTGACGCCGCTGCGCCCTGCCGCCCGCGCTCTCACCGGCTCCACTTACATCCTGCTTGGCTTCGACGCCCTGCGGGCGCCGGGTGCGCGTGTCGATCAGGCGGGCCCGGTGCTGGCTGCGATCCGCAAATGGGTTCCGCTGCCCGCCGAGGACGAAGTGGTGGTGCGCGGTAACGCCGCCGTGCAGGTGGCCGCCGGTGCGCTGCTGGTGCTTGGCAAGGCACCGCGGCTGTCCGCCCTGGCCCTGGCCGGCTCGCTGATCCCCACCACCCTGGCCGGGCATTCGTATTGGCAGGTCGAGGATCCGGCCACCCGCAAGGTGCAGCGGATCCAGTTCCACAAGAACCTGGCCATGATCGGTGGGCTGCTGTTCGCCGTGCTCGACCAGCCGTAGCGGCTACGGGCGCGAAGCACTGGCCCTGTTCACCGGCTGGCTGTTCGGGCACGCGGCGGGCCAGGTCGTCGAGGCCCCGGCCGATCCCGGCAACGCGCCGATGCGCGCAGTCTTCGGTCACGTCGGCAGGTCCCTCGCCGGTTCGGTGACCGAGGAGGGGCGCGAGTGGGTGATGTACCGGATCACCAGGCAGGAATGGCAGGCGCGATGAGGATCTTCGCCGCCGGCGCGAGCGGCGTCATCGGCGCCCGCCCGGGCCGCCAGCCACAACGAGAGGATTAGCGATGGCGACCACGACCCGCGAGCTGACCTACCAGGATCAGGACACCGCGCTGACCGGCGTTCTCGCCTGGGACGAGACTGCCCGCCAGCCACTGCCCGGGCTGCTGCTCGTGCACGGCGGGGCTGGTCTCGATGACCACGCCAAGGGCCAGGCGCGGCGGTACGCCGAGCACGGTTACGTGGTCCTGGCCTGTGACATGTTCGGGGACGGCGTGGCTGGCAACCGGGAGCGGGTGATCGCCTGCCTGACCGGGCTGCGCGACGATCCGGACCGCATGGTCCGGCGGGCGCAGGCCGGGCTGACGGCGCTCACCGCGTGTCCAGAGACCGATGGCCGGTTCGCCGCCGTCGGCTTCTGCTTCGGCGGGCTGACGGTCCTCACGCTCGCCCGCGCGGGGTCCGCCCTGATGGGCGTGGTGAGCATGCACGGCAGCCTGGCCACGGTGAGGCCCGCGGAGCCAGGCGCGGTCCGGGCCAGGGTGCTGGCCTGTCACGGTGCACTGGACCCGCATGTGCCGATGGCGGATGTGGCGGGGTTCGCGGCGGAGATGAACCACGCCGGGGCCGACTGGCAGCTCATCATGTACGGCGGCGCCATGCACGGGTTCACCCATGAGCACGCCGTACCTGGCGCGATCCCGGGAGTCGCCTACGACGAACCCACCGACCGGCGATCGTTCCTGGCCGCGCGGACCTTCCTCGCCGAGGCCCTGGCCGAATGACCAGGAGCAGCGGACGCGGATCGGGCCGGGTTCTGCGGGCGGGTGAGCAAATGACGACGCAGCCGCGGAACACCTCCCCGGCCGCGCGGGGATGCGCGAGGCCGGCTATCTCGTCGCCGCCGGGCCGATGACGGACGCCGCGGGTGAGGGCATGACCATCCTGCGGCTGCCCGGGACCGGACAGCTTGCCCGCGCGGCCATGCTCGCCACCGAGGACGACGCCAGCGTCGCCCAGGGTTTCTTCTCGGTGACCGTGCGCCCGTGGCAGGTCATGATGCAGGCCTGGCCGGGGTGAGCCCGCAGCCGGCCGGCCTACCGGGGGGATGACGACTAGCGGACCTCCGGGTTAGCCTTTGGGTGCGTTGAGCTGGCGGGAGGTGCCAGTGGCAGGCCCATTCGGTCCAGAGGCGAGGGCTCATGCCTACATGCTTGCCTCCGACGCCGACCGCGAGCAGGTGGTCGAGATCCTCGCCGCCGCGTTCGTCCAGGGCCGGCTGACCATCGACGAGCTTCGCCTGCGGGCAGGCCTGGCGCTCGCCTCGCGGACGTACGCCGAGCTGGGCACCATGATCGCGGACATTCCGGTCCCGCCGTTGAAAGCCCCGCCGCCAAGGCCCGTCCGGCCCGCTGGCCAGGCGCTGGCCAAGCCGCCTGCCCCGCCCGCCGGCCGGATGCCGGCGGGCGCGAAGGCCGCGGTGTGGGCCGCCTGCGTGATCGTCGCCCTGCCAGCGGTATGGGCCGCCTTCCTCACCTACTACGGCGGGTTCCTCGTCATCTTCCTGCTCGCATTCACCGGGCTGACGGTGACCATCGGGACCACGGTGGACAGGAAAGCCGCAGGCTGAACCCGGCAGCGCGGCGACTGCGGCAGCTTCAGCCAGCGCGCGGGCAGCGTGCGGTCACGTCCCCGGTGTCCCGCCGGAACCCGGTGTCCCGCCGGAACCCGGTGCCTGCTGGTTCTGGTACGCCTGCTGGGACAGCGGATGGTCTGGGCCGAGGATCAGCGGCGCACCTGCGCTTTCCGCTTCGTGTTTCTGCTGGGCAAGCTGCGAGCCTGGCGTCGCGTAGAGCACGTGGACGCTGGCGTTGCCGCTGCCCCGCTGATCCACGGGCGCGACCGCGGCGGGGTTGCCCTGCGCGTCGGTGACCCATAGCTGGAAATCGTCATACTTGAACAACTGGATGTCGGCGATCGGCGTCGGGTAGTGGTGCACCCCGGCAGGCTCAGGGGCGGCCTGCGCTGCGGGCGGACTCTGTGCCCCGCCCGCGGGCAGCACGCCGGTGTGGAAAGCCGGGTGCAACGGCACGCCGGCGTTGAATATCGAGTCGGTCCACTTGGCCACGCCTGCGGCATCCCGAATGGGGGTGTCGAGCAGTCCGCCGGGGTCGAGTTGCTGCTTGATCTGCGGTGAGACAAGATTATAAAGCCTTTGGGCGTTTTGTCGCAGAAGGTCAATTTTGGCCGGGTCTGCGCAAAACTGGGCGGACCATTCGACCCCCGCTTGGTTGCGGACCAGGAACCAGCCCTGGCTGTCCTGCAGCCACAGGGCGCCACCGTGGTGGTCCTGATAGGGCCCCTGCCCGTAGATCATCCCGGCTGCCTGCCCGGCGATCTCGTTCATCTTGTTCCGTGCCGCCACGTACTCGGGGGAATCTGCGCGGGTCGCGTGGTTGGGCACGTTGATCGACCACGGATGCGTTTCGGTTTCGGAGTGAACTGGTTCCGGATTTGTCATGACAATCTCCCCTCCCTGGTGGACAAGAACGTTACCGGTGGCAGCCCGGCGAGGGCATGGTGCGCGGCGGGTGATTCGGCGGGATTTCGCGCTGGTAGCGTGGATCCAGCTTGTGGTTGCGCCTAGGGTTCCGCGCCGTTCCGCTGAGCAGGAACACAACCAGGAGTGCGGCGGCCTGGACCGAGCGGCGCCAGGGGGCTGTCCGGCCCCCCACACCTGACGGGATAAAAGCCCCGAGGGCTCTTGTCGGCATGCCCGGATATCCGGGACAGGCAGAGGGAGCCGTCGGTGCGAGGGCAGATCTTCCGGGCAACTGACCGGCGTGCGGCCGCTGGGCCGGGCGCGCCTGCTGAACCGTGCGCGGCCGCTGAGCCGTGCGCGGCCGCTGACTGGTCCGCAGCCAGGCGGGTGCGGGCCGCATGACCGCGCAGCCGCAGCTGACCGCGCTGATCGTCACCGCCGTGATCGCCGCGGGTGCGCTGCACGCGGTCTGGAACGCCATCGCCAAGCACCTCGATGACCGGCTCATGGCCTTCGCCGTCATAGGTATCCCCATGACCGTCATCGGCGGCTTCGCGGTCGCGGTGACCGGGCTGCCCGGCCGGACGGCGGTCTTGTTCGCGGTGGTGTCCGCGGTGATCCACGTCGGCTACGAACTCGCGCTGATGAACTCCTACCGGCTCGGCGCGTTCAATCAGGTCTACCCGATCGCCAGGGGGACCTCGCCGCTGGTGGTGGCCGTGGGTGCCTACTTCTTCGCCAGCGAGCATCTGGGCGTGGTCCCGCTCGCCGGGGTGGCCCTGCTGGCGTCCGGGCTGATGAGCCTCGCGCTGTCGGCCGGCACGCTGACCCGCAGCGAACGGCCCGCGATCGCGGTGGCCGCGCTGACCGGGCTCACCATCGCTAGCTACACCGTGGTCGACGGCCTCGGCGTGCGCGCGGCGCATGATCCGTACGCCTACGCCGGGCTGATGTTCGCCCTCCAGGGCCCGGTGTTCCCGCTGGTAGTACTGTTCCGGCGGCCGGTTGCCCGGTGGCGGGAGCTGACCGTGCTCGGCCGCGGACTGCTCGCCGGGGCGCTGTCGGTGCTCGCGTACGGCATCGTGCTGTGGGCTCAGGCCCGGGCGCCGCTCGCCGAGGTCGCCGCGATCAGGGAGACCAGTGTGATCTTCGCCGCGGTGATCGGGATGATGTTCCTGAAGGAGGGCTTCGGTGCCCGGCGGGTTGCGGCCGCGGTCGTGATCGCCACGGGCATCGTTCTGATCAGTATCTGACCCGCACCAGCGGGCGCCGGCCACGCGGCGCCGGGCCGGCCCCGCAGGCGGCGGGCGGCGGCCCGGGGCGGGCCATCCCGCCCCGGGCCGCCGTCAATTCATGGTGAGAGCAGCGGATAGAGGGAGGTGACCTGGACGCTGTCGCCGGCGTTGCCGAGCAGCGGCAGGCACCAGTTCTCCTCGATGGTCCGCAGCAGCGAGTAGTGGTCGGAGAGAACCGTGTCGACGCGGTGCCCGACGCCCCGGGCCACAACGATCATCGGCACACGGCCGCCGCCGTAGACGGTGCCGCCGGCCAGGTCGCCGCCACCGGCGGTGGTGGGGTCAGCGGGCGTCGCGGGCAGGACGGGGGAGTCCGGGCCGGGGCGCAGGTCGGTGGGGCCGAACGGGGCCGAATCGGAGAAGCCGCCCTCATCCCAGGTGATGAAGATGGCCGAGTGGCCGGTCCACGCTGAGCTGTGGGTGATCAGCCCGACCCATCTGAGCAGGAAGTTGTTGCCGTCCTGGTAGAGCTTGGCCTGGTTCGGGTCGGTCGGTGACGAGGGGTAAGGGCAGGCGGTCGCACCGCCGTGCATGTCGTTGCAGATGTTCGGGGTGATCCAGACGAACTGCGGCACATTGCCCGAGGACAGGTCGCTGCTCAGTTGCGTGAGCGGGACTACGTTGTCGGCCCGCGCCGGGTCGGAGTAGACGTCGGGGTACATCAGGAACGGGTCATGCTTGCGCACGTACAGCCCGTTCGAGGTCTCGTCTGTCAGGTCGCCGGGGAACGGCAGGTTCTGCATGTAGGCCTTCCAGCTCACATGCGCGGCCTCGAACTGATCGACCAGGTTCTCGTGGTTGAAATACGGCGCCTGGGCGGTGTCGTCGGCGTTGGAGCCCCAGTTCGAGCCACTGGTGGCGGCGATGTAGTTGGGCAGGCTCGGGTGGGTGACGCCGAAGTAGTGCGTCGCCAGCCCGTTGGCCGCCGCCATGTGCTGTATGAACTTCGTGTTCGGGTTGCCCGGCGAGAGCAGGTCCTTGTACGACGTGTTCTCCATCATGATCACGAACACGTGGTCCATGCGCGGGAACCCGCCCGGTGCGGGCCGGCTGCTCCCGCTGGCCGTGCTCACCGGATGGGCGCTGACCGCCATCGGCCCGACGACCGCGCCGAGGCCGAACGCCACCGCCACCGCCACCGCCCAGACCGGCAAGCGAGACATCCGCTTGGCCAGGGACCAGATCTGTCGCGTCACCGCACACCTCCAGGTCGTGATGTGAAGCTGCGGAACCTGCCGGGGCCACACGCGCATGCCGCGAGCCAAAACGTTTTAGGCCTGCGGCGCAACTGGTCCCGCAACCCCCCTTGTCTCCGCGCCAGTCTGGTCCCCGCAAAACCGCCAAGTCAACGCAAACACGACGCCAAATCAAAGGGAGAGTGAATGCCGGATGACCCGCCCGCGATCTCATGCCATCCGGGCCCGGGGCCTCGGCCGGTACCTCGGGGTGAGCGGCTTTGGACAGCCAAAGTTAGTGATTGTGGTAGGTGGGGATTTGTTAAAGTAAGGAAAGAAATAGGTGAAGAAATAGCTCACCACGTACAACAGCAGGAAAGGGAGCAGTGAGTATGAGGGGATGGCCGCGATGATCAGGAAGCAGAGACAACCGAAGCCGTTGATCCCAGCCCCGGCCCCAGCGCTCCGGTCAGCCGACGCCAGCATACCCGAGCACGTCGGTGACCGCGTTGCTGGCCAGATGGATAGCGTCCGGGTCGTCGGCGAGGTCGATGGTGAGTTCGCGAGGATCGCGGCGGAGATGTGGTGAGGGTGTGAGGGAGCGCGCGGGAGAGGAAGGAGGAGGGAGGAGTGTAGAATAAGAGGGTGTGAGGTGGGTGGTGTGTGTTAGGGGGGGTTGTGGAGTGTTGGGGTGGTGAGGTGAGTATGTGTTAGTGAATGTTTATTGTGGTGTTATATTATGTGATGGTGTATGGAGGTTGGGAGTGTAGTGAAGATAGAGATGGGTGGGTGTGAGTTGGTGTTGAGTTGGGGATAGATGTGATTTAGGGTGTTTATGTTGGTTTATTGTAGTGGTGTTAGGTGTGATAGTGTGGGGTGTTTTAGTGATGGTTGGTGGTATGGTTATTGGTGTGGGGTTTTATTTGTGTGGTTGTATAGTTGTGATTTATATGGTAGGGTGTTGTTTTATGGGTATTGTCGGTAGTGTGGCGTTCGCGATGTGTTTGTCGCGGGGCACAAAGCAATAGGGTATTGTTTCCGGGTGAAATGGGTGGCCAGAAATGAGGTGTGAGGCGGCAAAAAAGAATGTGCCTGGGCCGGAGACAGCGGCACAATAAGAGTGAAGATAGTATGTAAAGTGAGAAAGGGAGACGCGCCTGCCGAGGGCCAGTGAATAAAAGAGATAAAGAGAGGGTGGAGGGTGGTAGACATGACCACGGGTCCCGCGGTTCGCAGAGCGCAGGTAGGTGTCCAATAGATGTGTTGTTGTGGGTTTTGGTTAGAGATAGTGTGTTTGTTTTTTTTGTTGTTTTTTTTTTGTTTTTTGTGTGTTGTTTGTTTTTTGTGTTTGTGTTGTTTTTTGTGTGGGCAGTGTTTTTGAGTTAGTGTTTGTTTGTTTTTTGGTTGTTGTTGTTGTTTTTGCGTTGTGGTGTGTGGGGAGCGGTAGATGAGATGGTAGGTGTCTGTATGGTGCCGGGGGTCCAGGCGCGTGGAGTGGTAAGGAGTTACAGAGAGAGACGGCCGTGACGCCTGCCGGTGGCCAAGTTTAGTTATATTGATTTTTTTTTTGGTTTTTTGTGTTAGTGTTTTTTTTTTTTTTTTGGTTAGAGGTGTGTGTGCCCGGGTGCCATGCTGTGGTTTGAGTTGTGTTCTGCAGGGCCATTTGTGTGCCTCGGTACTCGGCTCGTAGCCGGCCGCTCGGCTCGGTGTTACGAGCTTTTTTTTAAAAAAAAATAAAAAAAAAAAAAAAAAAAAAAAAAAAAAAAAAAAAAAAAAAAAAAAAAAAAAAAAAAAAAAAAAAAAAAAAAAAAAAAAAAAAAATAAGAAGAGATACAAAGACGCAGGAAATGGCGGCCGGAGCGGGGGGGGGGGAAGAAGGTAAAAAGAAAAAAAAAAAAAAAAATCGGCGGCGGCCGGAGCGGGGCGGGTCAGGCCAGTGCGGGCAGCAGGGCCAGGATGGGCCCGCCGAGGGTTCCCAGCCAGCCGGCCAGGGCGTGCAGCGGGCCCAGGAGCGCCGCGCCCGAGGTGGCCAGCGACCCGGCCGCGGCGAGCAGCCGGGTCAGCCGCTCCAGTGCCCGGGCGAACCGGGGCCGGTCCGGCTGGCCGTCCTGCAGCGCCGCGTCCATCTCGGCGACATGGGCGTGCGCGTCAGCGGCGGTGGCCTCGCCGAGCCCGGCGGTGGTGACCCCGCGGCGCAGTTCGCCCAGGGCCCGGCGCGCGTCTTCCGTGGTGTTGAGCGTGCCATGCTGCTGCCCGCTGATGTGCTGGTCACCGGCGACGTTGTTGACCACGCCGCCGCTCTGGCTGCCGATGTTGAAGGTCATCTCGCCCTCCCCGGGGGCATGTTGGGCGGCCACGGCATCGGCAGCGGATAGTCACGCTCGACCCGCCTGCGCCGCGAGGTGGCCACGATGTGCAGCACGATCCCGATGATGAGCATCAGCGAGCCGACCGCTGCCAGAGCCCAGCCGAACAGCCCGGACGGGATGCCGAAGATGGGGCGGCCGAACGGGTCGGTCGGCGGCGGTGGCGTGCTGTTGCTCTGGATATCGCTGGATATCTGCTTGAGGAAGTTCAGGTCGGCGGCGGCGAACAGGGCAAAGCCCGCCACGAACAGCAGCAGGCCCAGCCAGACCAGCCAGCGCGCCTTGGTCTTGGTGCTAGCGATCTCGCGCATGAAGCTGTCCCGCTGCTGGATGACCTGCTGGACGTGCGCGTTGTACTGGTCCCGGCCGACGTTGCTGATCACCTGTGCTTCCTGCTGGCCGATGTCGTACCGCACCGGCCCGGCCTGCTGGAAGTCGGTCGGGTTCGGTTCTGGCCGCTCCGCCCTGCCGGGGGCCACCATCCTCGGCATGGCCTGGGTCTCCGCGCTGACCGGCGGTGCCGCCTCGAAGCGCGCCCGCACGGTGGCGAACGCTACGACGTCTCCCTGGTGCAGTGCCACGCTCTTGGCCGGGTTCCCGTTGACGAACGTGCCGCCCGAGGAACCGAGGTCCTGGACATACACGGTGCCGCCGCGCCGCTCCAGCGCGGCATGGGTCCGGCTCACGTGCGGGTCGTCCAGGCGCACGTCACAGGTTGGCTCGCGGCCTACCGTCAGGTAGTCCGCGGCGAGTTCGATCTGGCGGCCCCGGATGGCTTCCGGTGCAAGTACCACCAGTCGCGGAACGGCCGCGCCCGGCTGGGTTGTCACCGGCACGACCCCCTTCCCCCGTTACCGCGCCACTGAATCAGGGCGCCTCCAGCGGCATAGTGCGCCTCATCAGCAAGAGCACAGATCGCCGCTTTTGATACATCGTCCGCCGAAGCCCATGGAAAGGCAATGGAAAAGTAAAGGGAACGGGGGATATCGTCAGTGGCTGGCGAGCGGGAACGGCGGGGTGATGCGCAGTTCCACGTTCCGGTCCGCGGGGGTGCCTGCCACGCCGGAGCGGGCACCGCGGAACGGGACGTTGGCCGCTAGTTCCCGGTGCAGCGCGGCGAGGTCGTCGCGGGTGTCCAGGGCCGCGGGCACCACCGGCGAGTCGTGGTCGACCATGGTGCAGACGATGGACAGGCAACTGCCCCGGTCCATGAGTTCGACCAGCCGCGTCTGGCACGGCCAGTCGATGACGGCGCACGTGGTGACCTCCCAGAACCCCCGTACCGGGTTGCCCGGGTGAACCCGGCGGCGCACAGCGTTCAGATGGGTATGGCCGTTGAGCCACAGCACGACGTTCGGGAACCGGTGCAACTGGGCGAGGATCTCCGCGGCACCGAGCAGCGGCCCGGTGTCCTGGCCCGCATGACCGGTGTTGGTCAGGGTGTCGATTCCGTGATGCGAGAAGAGCACGACCAGGCGGTTCTCGTTGCCCGTGCGCACCTGGCCCCCGTCGGCGGCGGCGTAGTCCGCATGAACCTCCGCCAGCCGGTCCTCCAGCCATGCCGCCTGGTCGCGGTCCAGGCAGCCTGCCGCCCCTCCGGCGAGGCAGGTGGTGTCCAGCGCGATGAGCCGCACCTGCGGGGTGTCGTAGACGTAATAGGCCGTGCCGTCCCGGCGGTTGCGCTCGCAGAAGCCGTGCCCGTAGGGCCGCGTTCCCGGCCGGAAGTGGGCCGCCACGAACTCCCGCCTGGTGATGGGCCGCCGGCCGGGATCGGCGGTGATGGCATGCGACGGGCCCGCCATGAACGCCTCGGGGTGCAAGGTGAACAGCTCGAGCGCCTGGTCGTGGTCGAACCCGTCGAGCAGCCCCCGCGGCTTACGGTCGCCGGTCAGCGCCCGGGCTATGCCCTCGGTGGGGACGCCGACCCCCTGGTTCAGTGCTTCGTGGTTGCCGAAACACGACAGCCAGGGGATCGCCAGCCCGCCCGCCTGGAATTCCCGCAGGGCCCGGGCCAGCAGGCCCGGATGATCAGGGAAACCGAACTCGCGCCGGAAGACGTCGGGCCCGCCCGCGGCCACGCCGTCCGGCTTCCAGAAGATGTCGTCCGGCCAGTCGAGCGCCTGCACCCCCTCGTAGCGGGGGCCGCCGGAACCAGGCGCGGTCAGGCCACCGTCGAACAGGGCGAAGAAGTTCTGCAGCTCGTTCCACTGCGCGTTGTCGATGGCGTCGCCCGTGGTGACCGCGAGTTGCGGCGGCTGGCCGGTGGCCGGGCAGCGCACGGCGTTGAGGGTGCGGACCGTGGCATCGACCGCGTGCATGGTGAGCGCTTCCTGCGGGCGCTGCACTGGCACGATCTGGGCGTATCGCGGGTCGGCGAACAGGCGGTTGAGGAACTCGAACCTGGTGGGCGACTGGACGTCGGCGATCTGCAGGTCGGTGACGTGGGCCAGGCAGAGCAGCGGGCGGCCGGGGCCCGGTTCCGTCCCGGTGCAGGGCATGCCCATGGGCTCGCGTACCAGGTGCGGCTCGCCATCGATGATCTCGACGGCGTGATAGTCCGCACTGGCCCCACTGCGCAGCACGGCTCCTGGCCCGAGCCGGCGGTGGAGGGTGAGCGGCGGGTGCCCGCCGCTCACTCGGTGCTCGCGGCCGCGGAGTCGGCGGAGACGAGCACCGGGTTGGGCCGGATCGTCAGGGCGACGCGCTGGCCGGCGGACAGCGAGGTAGCTTCGGCCGTGGCCATCGCGGCCATGACCGTCGTGTCGCCCAGGTCCACGGTGACACGGCTGGTCGCGCCCAGGAACGTGGTGGCGATCACCGTTCCGGTCAGCGGGCCCGCTTCGGCGGACTCGCCGGAGGCCACGGTCACCGCCTCCGGCCGCACCAGCGCCACCGTCGGCCCGGCCGGCACGCTGGCATCCACGAGCGGGAGCGTACAGCCGCGCACCACGACCGTGCCCTGGCCGGTGACCTCGCCCGCCAGCCGGTTGGACAGGCCGACGAACTCCGCGACGAACGGGGTGGCCGGGCGCGTGTAGACCTCGGTCGGCGGCCCGAGCTGCTCGATCTGGCCCTCCCGCATCACGCCGACCCGGTCGGCGATGGCCAGCGCCTCCTCCTGGTCGTGCGTGACGAACAGGGTGGTCGTGCCTACCTCCAGCTGGATCCGGCGGATCTCGTCCCGCAACTGCGCCCGGACCTTGGCGTCCAGCGCGGACAGGGGCTCGTCAAGCAGCAGCACCTGCGGCTGGATGGCCAGGGCGCGGGCCAGCGCGACCCGCTGCTGCTGCCCGCCGGAGAGCTGATGGGCATAGCGGCCCGCCTGCCCGGTCAGGCCGACCAGCGCCAGCATGTCCATGGCCCGCTTGTCCCGCTCGGCCCTGGCCTTCCGGCGCAGCTTGAGCCCGAAGGCGACGTTGTCCTTGACCGTCATGTGCGGGAACAGCGAGTACGCCTGGAAGACCATGCCCATGTCGCGCTTGTTCGCCGGCCGGTGGGTGACGTCATGCCCGCCCACCATGACCCGTCCGGTATCAGCGTCCTCCAGCCCGGCGAGCAGCCGCAGAGTGGTGGTCTTCCCGCAGCCGGACGGGCCGAGCAGCACCACGAGCTCGCCCGGGTGCAGCGTCAGGTCAAGCCTGTCCAGTGCCTTCACGTCCCCGTAGTGCCGGGACAGCCCCTCGAGCCGCACCTCGACCCCGGATCTCGTGGCGGTGGAGCTGACGCCGGTAGCTGGCACGCTCACGGTGCCCCTCTCATCTCCGGCCGCGCCGTGGGCGGCCGACGTAGGACAGGATCAGCAGCAACAGGAAGGTGAAGACCAGCGCGGCGAACGAGGTGGAGAACAGCACGCTCGCGTTCGGCGTGTTCCGGCTGATGGAGTACAGCTCCACCTGCAGGTTCACGTACAGCAGCAGGTAGGCGATGGGGAACTCGCCAAGCACCAGCGAAAACGCGAGCAGCGACGCGTTCAGGATGCCCTGCCGCATGTTCGGCGCGATGATCCGGAACATGACCGTGAACCAGCTCGCGCCCAGCCCGCGCGCGGCCTCGGACAGCGTCTTCACGTCGACGGCGTTCAGCCCGGCGGCCAGCGCCCGGTACGCGTAGGGCAGCACCAGGACGACGTAGACCCAGAACAGCATGAGCGTGGAGACGTTGCGCTGCTGGATCCAGTTGTAGACCGGCACCAGGCCGACGACCAGGACGATCGCTGGGATGGTGAGCGGCAGCAGGCACAAGAACTCCACCGTCCGGCTTATCCACGGCACCCGGAGCTTGATCCAGATCATCGTTGGCACGAGCAGCACCAGCACCGCCGCAGCCGTTACCAGCCCGAGTTCGAGGGTGACAACCACCCGGCTGATCAGCGACGGGGTGCCCACCACGCTGTAGGAGACGATCTGTTTCCACGCCGCAAGCGACCAGCCCCCCTCGCCAGCGGCGGGCTCCAGCGACATCCGCAGCAGGGCCAGCAGCGGCAGCAGGAAAAAGGCGCCGAATACGGTGAAGACGATGTACCGGAACAGGTTCAGCCGCCGCCGGCGGCGGCCATGCAGGCCGCGCTGCGTCCTGGCCGTCCCGGCACCGGCCAGGTCGCTCGGGATGGCCGGTGCAACAGCCCCGCCCGCGCCTACCGAAGCCATCGTGCGGTCCTCCGCTGCAGCACGGCGTAACCGGTCATGACGATCGCCACCATGATGATCAGGCCGACGGCGAGCACCTGGGCCTGATTGGCGTTGCTCAGGCCGACCTCACTGGTCATTGCGGTGCCGATCAGCTGCGGGACGACGTATGGGATCTGGTTCTCCCACGCCTGCACCGTCGCATATGCCGACAGGGCGTTGGCGAACAGCAGCAGCAGCGACCCGAAGAATGCGGGCGCCAGCAGCGGGGCGGCGACGTGGCGCCAGTACTGCCAGGCGGAGGCGCCGAGGTTCTCCGACGCCTCGCGCCACTGGACCTTCAGCCCGTCCAGTGCCGGGACGAACACCAGCACCATCAACGGCACCTGGAAGTACCCGTAGATCAGGCCGATGCCCCACGGGAAACTGAGGTACCAGGTGGCGTGGAACAGCAGGCCGATCGGGCCGATGAGGACGAGGAAGGCGAAGGCCAGGACGACCCCGCCGAACTGGGCGAGCACGCCCGCCCCCGCCGTGTAAACGCGGCGCACCGCTCCCTCGGGATTGCCGGTCGCGACAGCGTAGGCGAGCACCGCACCCAGCACCGCGCCGAAAACGGCCGAGCCCAGCGACAGCTCGAATGAGTTGACGAAGGCCGTGCGTACCTGCGACTGGCCGAGAAACGAGAGGCCGGACAGCTGCCAGCCGCCGCTGGTGTTGTGCAGCGCGGTCCACACGACGATGGCGACCGGCCAGAGCAGGAACACCGTGACATAACCGAGGAACGGCGTGACCCCGACCCAGGAGGGGAGATGAGGCCGGCGCCTGGCCCTGGCGGGCCGGACGCCGGCGTCAGTGGTTGCGGCCACAAGCCCTCGCTAGCTGACGGCCTTGGTCCAGTTGGCGGCAAGATAGCTGGCGGCGCTGGTGTTCTGCGACTGGTTCAGGAACACCGGCGTCCCCGGGACCTTCGGCAGCTTCGCGGCGTTGGCCTGGTTGAGGGAGCCGTTGTTGGCCATGGCCAGCTGCTCGACCGGCCGCGCACCGCCGGCCAGCCACAGGTTCTGCCCGCCGCTGGACGCCTGGGAGTACAGGAACTCCTCCCACAGCCGGGCCGCCGCCGGGTGCGGCGCCTGCTTGTTGATGGCCTGGTTGTAGTAACCGCCGAGCACCGCGCCGGAGGGGATGAACACCTTCCAGTTCGACACGCCGACGTAGCTGGGCAGGTTGAGGTAGTCCCAGTTGAACACGACCGGCGTGCTGCCGGCCTTGATGGTGGCGCCGGTGGCCTGGGTGGGCGAGAAGTTGCCGGCCGCCTTGAGCTTGTGGAAGAAGTTCACCCCGGCGGCGATGCTGCTGGCGCTGCCGCCCTGGGCCAGGCTCGCCATCATCACCCCGTTGAGCGCGGCGTTGGCCTGCGTCGGGTTCCCGTTCAGCGCCACCGCGTTCTTGAACTTCGGCCCAAGCAGCTGGCTCAGCGACGTGATCGTCCCGAACTTGGCGGAGTAGCCGACCGACATGTAGCCACCGTAGTCGTTGTACCAGAGCCCGTTCGGATCCTTCTGCGCGGCCGGGATCGACGACCAGGTCGCGACCTTGTAGGGCGCGAACAGCTTGACGTTGGCCAGGGCTACCGCCTGGCCGACGTCCAGCACGTCGGGGGCGTTGGAGGTGCCGTGCTCCCGGGTGACGGCGTTGACCTCGTCCTGGCTGCTGCCGTCCGGGTTGGCGGAGTTGATCTTGATGCCGTACTTCTGGCCGAAGGCCTTGAGGATGGCGCCGTAGTTGGCCCACGTCGGCGGGAGCGCGATGACGTTCAGCGTGCCCTCGGCCTTGGCGGCTGTGATCAGCTTGTTCATCCCGCCGCCCGCCGTGGCGGACGTGACGGTGGCCCAGTTGGTGCCGCCGCTTGTGGTGTTCGAGGAACTCGACGAGCACGCCGCCGCCAGCAACCCCAGGGCAGCGACACCCGCCAGGGCAAGCCGTCGTGTGGATCTCATGTTCATGCCTCCCGCTTGCTTCCCATCCCCATGCTGACCTGCGCTGCCCCACAAGCCCAGGCGCTGCCTTTTGTCAGGAGGTTGACGAGCTTCCCCCATGTCGACGGAGGTGGCCCGGCAAGACCTTAAACGTTTAGTGCTGCGAATGCTTGTCCAGCTAGGGCAGGGTGTCAAGTGCCGTTACCGAGTTGACGCCCGGTGATCACCTGGGGGTCAACCTGGCGTTCCCGGCGGGCGCCCGGACGGCACCCGGAGCCTGCAGCGACGCCCGCTCGACCAGCTCGACCGGGGCGACGTAGTCCCCGGGCGGGACCTGTCCCAGCAGCCGCCGCATCGCCGCGCGGCCCATCTCCCGGCGGTCCAGCCGGATGGTCGCCAGCGGCGGGTCGAGCAGTTCGGACGTGGGCAGGTCGTCGTGGCCCACGACCGAGATCGCGGGGCCCACCGTGAGGCGGAGTTCCCGCGCGGCCTTGTAGATCGCGTGCGCGGTGTAGTCGGAGTTGGTGATGATCGCGGTCGGCGCGGCCGGCCCGGACAGCAGTCCCCGGGCAGCCAGTTGCACGTCGGTGATGGTGAGCGGGGTGTACATCACCCTGGGCCGCAGGCCGAGGGCGCGGGCGAGGCGCCGGAAATGGCCGAGACGGTCCGGATCGGCCATCAGGTCCCGCGGGGCCGACACGAACGCGACGGACGAGTGGCCGAGTTCGGCCAGCCGGTGCATGGGCAGGCGCACCGCCGCGGCGTTGTCCGGGCCGACCCGGGAGACGCCCCTGATGTTGTCCGCGGTCGCGTTCAGTGCGACCACGGGCGCGCCGTCCCGCAGGTCCTGCCAGAGCCGGATCGACTCGCCGTTCCCCACCGGAGCGATGGCCAGGCCGGCCAGGCGCTGTGCGGACATCTCCCGCACGTGCATGGACTCGCGCTCAAGCGAGTAGCGCGAGTCGAGGATGAGCACGGTGGCGCCCGCGGCCTCGGCGACCTCCTCGGCCCCGCCGAGCACGTCAAGGAAGAAGGGGTTGGCGAAGTTCCTGACCACGAAGCCGTAGGTCGTGGTACGCCCCCGGCGCAGGGCCTGGGCCTGCGGGTTGGCCCGGTAGCCAAGCTGCTCCGCCGCGGCCAGGATGCGCTGCCGGGTGCGCTCGGCCACCCCCGGCTGGCCGTTCAGCGCGAAGCTGGCCGAGGCTACCGAGACGCCCGCGAGCCTGGCGACCTCACGAATCCCACCGGGCTGCTGTGGCCTGCCGTTGGTACCCGCCATGATCTTCCCGGCCTCGGTGCTCTGCTCTGCTGCCCCGGATGAGGCGCGCTCGCGTACGCGCAAGCCGCCGGCGGTTCCCGTCCCGGTGACGTGGCGGCGAGACAAGCATGCTGCCAGAGCAACGCAAGCGTCCACCCCGGCCGTCTGGGGTAGTTCGCCTAGACCAGGCTGATCTTGTCCTCGGTGAGCCATTCGCGGCGATCCCGCTGCCGGGCTGGAGATCATGCCACCGGTACCGTGGGGATCATGGACAGAGCCCGCCCGCCGATCGTGGCCGGCGAACGAACCCAGCTTGTCGGCTGGTACGACCTGCAGCGTGCCGTCGTGCACCTGAAATGCGAGGGCGTGTCCGAGGCCGACGCGCACCGTGCCGTGCTTCCGGCGTCGCCGCTGATGACCATGGCGGGGGTGGTGTCCCACCTGCGCTGGGCCGAGCACCTCTGGTTCAACGTGCTGTTCTTGGGCGAACCTGCCACCGGCCCGATGTTCGACGCCAGTGACGAGGACGCCGACATGATGGTCTCCGGCGTGCCGCTCGACCAGCTTCTGGCGGATTACGAGCGTCAGTGCGCCAGGTCGAACGAGATCATCGCCGCGCATTCGCTGGACGAGCCGGGGAAGAACCGGGACTACGACGAGGGCGCCGCGAGCCTGCGGTGGATGGTGCTGCACATGCTGGAGGAGACCGCCAGGCACGCCGGGCACCTGGACGCCATTCGCGAGCTGCTCGACGGGACGAAAGGCTATTACTGACCTGGGCCGAAGTGCTGCGGGGTCAGCGCGTTTTCCGGGTCTTCCAGACTTCTTCGCAGGGCCATTGCCTGGCCCATTCCAGGCTGGCGAGCGTATGCCGCGTGGTCGCGTCCGGCGCGGGCCGCAGCTCGATGAGGTCCTCCACCTCGAAGCCGCAGCGGCGCAACAGCCGGATCATGTCGCCGTGCCCGATGTGGAACTCCACCGAGTCGGTGCCCAGCCACTGGAACCGGTGCATGCCGAAGTACGGCCGCTGCAGTGATTCGGTAGCGGGCAGGTCGTCTTCCTCCGGCAGGGTGAGGATGAGCTGGACCGAGTTGACCAGGAAGATCAACTGCCCGCCGGGACGCAGCACCCGGGCCGCCTCGGGGATCCAGGCGTACGGGTCGCACCAGATGCTCGCGCCGTATTCGGAGATCACCAGATCGAACGTGGCATCGGCGCACGGGACCTGCTCGGCGCTGGCGTGGATCAGCGGGAACCGCAGCCCGAAACGGTTCTGCAGCGTCGCCGCGGTGGCCAGTTGCGCGGCGGAATTGTCCAGGCCGGCCGGCCGGGCGCCCCGGCGGGCCAGCCACGCCGACACGTAACCGGTGCCGCAGCCCAGTTCCAGGCTGTCGGCCCCATCCAGGGCCGGCGGCAAGACCCCGGCCTGCTCCTCGGGCACGTTCCACACGCCCCAGCTGGGCTCGGGCGCCGCCCAGTTGCGCAGCCCCGGCTCGGCGTAGCCGGCGGCCCGCTGGTCCCACTCCGCCCGGTTGCGGAGCACATGATCAGGCGTCCCGTTCACAGCAGCCAGCGTCTTGCCCCGCGGTGCTCCCCGTCAACTGCCCGGCTCCCCGGGTGCGTGGCGCCGTTGCCGGGCTCCCGGCATGGCCGCCGGCCCGGCGGGTATTTAGCCCAAGGCCGTGAAGTTAAGGCGTAACTCGTGGCCGCAAGAGGGGTGGGTAATCGTGTAGGTGGCCAGACAGCAGCAGCGGAGCTCCGGTAGAAGGGCTTTCGGCCAAGATCGCTCTTCTGGAGGAGCTCCGCTGTCCGGACAGTGTGTCATCACGCGTGAAGTCGCGGTAGCCGAAGGGTTGTTCGCGCCGGGGCACCTGGGTGAGCTGACCCAGATCGTTCCGTTCGAGATGGTCGATGCGGTCCTGGCTGACTGCGGTGGTACCCAGCGCCGGCTGCGCAAACTGCCTGCCGCGTGGTGGTTTACCTGCTGCTGGCCGCCGCCTTGTTCGAGCAGGCCGGCTACCCGGCCGTCTGGCGCAAGCTCACTGGCCCCCTGGAGAGCCTGCCGGTACCGAAGATCACCGCCACCGCCCTGTGGCATGCCCGCACCCGGCTCGGCCCCGGCCCGCTGCGGGCCCTGTTCGATCTCCTGCGCGGGCAGGCTGCTGCGCTGGCCACCACCGGCACCCGATGGTCGGGGATGCTGGTGTGCGCGATCGACGGCACCTGCCTGGACGTGCCCGACAGTCCCCGCTGCCGGGCCCGCTACCGCAAGGGCACCAACCAGTACGCCACCGCCGGCTACCCGCAGATCCGGCTGACCGCCCTGGTCGCCTGCGGCACCCGGGCCATCATCGACGCGGCCTTCGGCCCGTGTGCCCGCGGCGAGACCGTCTACGGCCAGCGGCTGCTGCGCTGCCTGCACGAGAACATGATCGTGCTGCTGGACCGCGGGTTTGCCTCCAACACCTTCCTGGGCGCCGTCGCCGCCACCAGCGCCGACTTCCTGGCCCGCCTGTCCGCCAGCCGCAAACCGCCGGTCCTGCGCCGCTACCAGGACGGCTCCTTCCTGTCCCAGATCGGCCATGTCAAGGTCCGGATCATCGAGTGCGAGATCACCATCGCCACCTCCGCCGGGCGGCGGACCGGGATCTACCGCCTGGCCACGACCCTGCTCGACCCGAACCGGCACCCGGCGTTCGAGCTGGTCAGGCTCTACCACGAACGCTGGGAGGTCGAGTCCGCCTACTTCGAGATCAAAAAGACGATGCTGGGCCGCCGCGTCCTGCGAGCCCGCACCCCGGCCGGCATCGCCCAGGAGGTATATGCGCTACTGGCGGTCTATCAAATCATCCGGATCGCGATCGCCGACGCCATCGACTCCACCCCCGGCACCGACCCGGACCGGGCCAGCTTCACCATCGCCCTCGAAACCGCCCGAGACCAGGTCATCCAGGCCGCCAACGTCATCGCCACCACCGTGATCGACCTGGTCGGCACCATCGGCCGCCGCGTCCTGGACAACCTGATGCCCGACCGCCGCCTGCGGCTGAGCCCCCGCGCTGTCAAACGCCCCCTGTCCCGCTACGCCTACAAGAGCCTGAAGATCGACCGCCGCAGCTACAAAGCCACCCTCAGCATCGACATCTTGAACAGCCTTCAGCCCTTAATTCACGGCCTTGCCTTTAGCCGGTGGTCCCGGTCAGCTTCCATGACTTCTTCAGCGGCTGCGCCACCATCGCGGGCGCGCTCATCGGGCTGCTGTTCGTCGCCCTCTCGGTCTCGCCCGAGTACCTGAGGGGCGAGAACGCCCGCACCGACCACCAGGTCAGGGCGGGGGCGGCGTTCTCGGCGCTGGTCAACACCATGGTGATCGCGCTGTTCGCGCTGCTGCCCACCACCGACCTCGGGACCGTGGGGATCATCCTGGCCGCCGTCGGGCTCGGCACCACGGCCGCCCTGATCATCGTCCTGGCCCGGGAGGACAGGAGGATCGGCCGCGGCGACCTCTATATGTTCCTTGTCCTGCTCGTGCTGTACGGGCTGCAACTGGCCAACGCCCTGCGACTGGAGCACATGCCGCACAAGGTCGGCCTGGTCGGCAACCAGGGTGTGCTTGCCGTGCTGTTCTTCCTGTTCGGCATCGCCAGAGCCTGGCAGCTCGTCGGCGCGCGGGAGTTCGGCCTGGTGACCACGGTGGCCTCGATGATCCATCAGGCAGCGGACAACGGCCCGCACCTCACCGGCGGCCAGCCGGGGAATGCCGGGCCGCCGCCGGACCCGAAGGACCCAGGGACCGGCCGTGCCCCTGATTGACCAGAACGAATCGGTGCTTGTCGTCATCGACCTGCAGCCGCTTTTCTGGGGCGACCGCCTGGATGCCGGGGACCGGCGGTGCGTGGCGGATGTCTCGGCGCGGGCGGCCTGGCTGGCCGCGGCGGCCACCGCCCCGGCTCACAGGCGGAGCTTCATGCCTTCGTGGGTCGCGGCAAAGCCGAGCCTTTCGTAGAAGCGGTGCGCGGTCTGCCGGGCTTTGTCGCTGGTCAGTTGCACGATGGCGCAGCCCCGCCGGCGGGCCTCGTCGATCGCCCAGGCCATCAGGGCCCCGCCGAGGCCACGGCCGCGGTAGTCCTCGCGGACCCGGACGGCCTCGATCTGCGCCCGCAGCGCCCCGCGCCGGGCCAGGCCCGGCAGGAACGACAACTGGAATGTGGCCACGATCTCCGCGTCCGCCTCCGCCACCACGAGCAGGTGGGCGCTGTCGCGGTCGATGGCGTGAAACGCCTGCCGATAGGCCGCCAGGTCCGCCGCCGTCCGCACCCCGTCCCTGGCGGCGCCGAGCTGGTCCGCGGCGAGCAGGTCCACGATCGCGGGCACGTCCCGTTCTTCCGCCCGGCGGATGATGACCGCCGACGGGCCCAGGTCAACCGTTGCCAGCACCGTCACCTCGCCAGTCTGCCCGATCACGCCCGCATGCCGGGGCAGCCGGCCGTGAGTGGCCGGCCGCCCCGGCGCTGGCCGCCGGGCTGACCTGCCCGGCCGGGCCGCAGCGGACTACCAGGTACCGTGCGAGATGGCGCCGGCGGGGTACGCCGGGACGATCTTCAGCGAGCCCAGGCCCGTGCTGCAACTGCTGTTGACCGCCGGAAGTTTCGGCACGACACGGAGCACCAGGCTGGCCGTGGGCGCGTAGGAACCGGTCACCGCGCCAGCGGGCAGCCTGACCCTGAGAAAACCGCCCCCGTTGGTGTAGATGCGCATCGTGGCGAAGCTCACGTTGGAGGGGGCGATGCCGGTGGGCGACCAGGTCACCACGCCGTCCAGGTGGGCGCTGGGGTTGAAGGTGACAAGCGGGGGAGGCGTCAGCGGCGGGGCGAAAAAGTGCGTGCAGTCGTTCGCGCCCGCCCCGGTCACGATGCCCTTCGCGATGTAGCTGCCCGCCGTCGGCACCGGAGTGCCGCCGGAGCAGCCGGCGAACTGCATCTTCACCTCGATTTCCTCGCTGGTGGCCGTGCCACCGGTGATGAGCGCGGGAAGGAAGCTCATCGTCCCCGTGTACCCGGCATTGCACAACGGCGTGCCCGTGCCGGTGACCGGGGGGCCCGCGCTTGCGGCCGCCGGGGCGCCCATGGCCGTCGCGGCGAGGGTGGCCGCCCCGGCGGCGCAGAGCAGAAGCTTCGTGGTCCGGTGCCTGAGGCTGTTTTTCATCGTGGCGGCGCTTGCGTGCATGTTCACTGCTGGTTCCTCTCCCTTGGCAGCAGCCAAGCCTGGCCCCCGGCCAGCGCGACCGCCGATGATCATGGATAAGGCCGGTGCGCCGTGCTCCCCGGGGGAGCGGGCGGGCAAGTCGCCGCCGCTGTTTCCACCCTGGTCAGCGGCCCGGCTGCGGACCACACGCAAGCACCCACGTGATCACCCACGCAATTGCGCCCGCAGCGCTGCTGCTACCGGCGGGCGCTGGGCGGCGGCAATACGGGCGTGGGCTTTCGCTTGTTCGATCATATGTTTGAATACTAAGCTGGTACAGCACCAACATGTGGGCTTACCGACTCCAGGTGAGCCCGCAGCCCTCGTCCCAGGGAGCGGACATGTACGCAGCCCTCGCAGCCAACGCCGGTCATCCCGCGGTCGCCGCCCTGCTCGGCCTGGGCGCGGCCGCCCTCGCCGGGGCTGTCGTGGCCATGGCCTGGACCGTGCATGCACGCCAGATCCGGCTCGCCGAGCAGTTGGCCCGCCGCCAGTTCCTGGTGATGACGGACCCGGGCCCCCAGGGCCACGACGGTCCGGCGGGTTCCGGGGAGCCAGCGGGCCGGGTCAACGGAACGGCGCCCGCCTCGCCGGGCAACGGGGTCCCGCCGGGCGGCACCGGGCATGCGGGCACCCTCCAAGCAGCCACGGGGCAGCCTGGTGCCGGGTCCGCGGGCACAGCACACCCAGGCGCGGCGCAGGCGGGCGGCGGGCAGTCGGCGCCGGTCGTGATCGAGGGGCCGGACACCGTGGTCGCGGGCGCGCAGGTGCGGTATCGCGTGCGGCCCTCGGGCAACCGCAAGGTGGTGGCGTGGGCGGCCGGTGGCGGCGCGGTGGCACAGGCCCCGGACCCGGCTCACCCCGACGAACTGCTCCTGATCGCCGACCGGCCGGGCAACCTGACGATCATCGTCCGGGTGCGCGACGGGATGACCGAGCGCCGTGGCACGAAGGCCGTCACGGCGGTGCCCGAGGTGATCGCGCCGCCGCCGTTCACGCTGCGGCTGTTCCTGAGCGGGTGGGGGCTGGTGGCGGTCGCGGTGCTGATCGCCGGCTTCGCCGCATCCCTCGACGCGCTGGGCAACCTGTCCTCCTCGGACTTCGTCGCCCTGGTCTCGCCGCTGGCCGCGCTGCTCAGCGTGGTGGCCGTCGTCCGGGGCAGGGGGGACGCGCCCGCCGCGGGCAAGGCCACCGACAGGCTCGCGGTGCATGCCGCACGGGCAGCAGAGCCGCTGCTGCCAGGTGCGCCGCACACGGCAGAGGCGCCGGTGCACAACCAGCCAGCGCTCTGACCTGCCCCATCGCACCGGCCTGCGAAATGTCGTGGGCCGCGCGGGAGCAGGACCTGGTGGAGACGGTCGCCACGCCCGCCGGGAACGCCGACCAGTACCGCAGCACCTGCCGCACCCGGCCAGCCCCCGGGCCGGGCCCGGTGCCGGGCCGCTGGCGCAGCCGGCCAGCAGCGTCACCACCAGCGTGCCCCCAGCGTGAGCCAGAGCGGTCCGGCCCGCACCGAGCGGTCAGCGCGGCGGGCGCACCGCGGGCCTCGTGGATGATCCAGACGTTGGGTTCCCAGTACTCACCGATGTCCGCCTCGCGGTCGATGTGCACCGTGGCCAGGCCCGCGGGAAAGACGTAGTCACCCGTCTCGGGGAACGGCATGCGCGTCCATGACTCCCACTCCCCGGCAGTGCCGGTGATGTGCAGCGAGTGGGGGATGGCCGGCCCGATGCGGGCGCCCATCCGGGTGTGCACCCGGATCCACGGGTCGAACGGCTCCCCGCCGGGGCGGGTCCAGCGGGCGTAGCGCTCGATGGGAATGGTGGGGTACTGCTCCTTGAGGTTCGGCCGCACCGGCGCGATGAGGTGGCTCAGCCCCGCGTCGTGCGCCAGCGCCGACATGGCCGCCAGCAGCACGCCGGACAGGCGCCGGCCCTGATGCCTCGGCGGTATCTCGGCGGCCAGGGCGCTGGCCGCCGTGGGCGTCCCCCCGGCCTCCCGCAGGGCGAAGGCCCCGGCGATGGTCGCGTCGATGCCCGGCCCGAGACCGTCGTCGGTGCCGTCCCAGGCCAGCGGAATCGTGTGGCCCTCGGCCAGGACCAGTTCCTCGTCCGGGTCGTACAGCACGAACTGCCACTCGGGGAACACGTCGTAGAGCTGCCCCCAGTAGTGGTTCAGCGTGTCGCCGTGCTGGTTGTACTCGGGCCAGACCTCGTCCGACAGGCCTTCGATCGCGTCCCAGAGTTCCGGCCGCTCGCTGTACCGGACAACCTGTGGCTCCACCCCGCCAGTATCCCGCCTGTCGATCTGGCGGGCGACGGTTCGTGTAGGTGTTGAGGATGCTGAACCTGCAGTCGTGGCCGCCGGCTGGCAGGGGATGACCGGGTCCGAGATGGTGTCGGCGGGCAGCGGCCAGGTCCTGGCAGTCGAGGTAGAGGTGCCGGGAGCAGGCTGGCCGTGACCGCCGGGCCGCGTCGCTGACCGGCCGCATCGGTACGGTGGGCGGCGTGTCCCTGAATCCCCCGCGCCCCGGTGAGCAGCCGCCCAGAGCGGAGCATCCGCTCGCCGGGCTGATCGCCGCCGCGGCGGCCGGGCGGTTCCCCGACCCGGACGGCGGCTGGCGGCGGGTGCCGCCGTGGCGGCCGGGCCTGGAAGCGGTCGTCTCGTTCACCGGCCATGCCGTCTTCGCCGTGGCACCGGACATCCCCGATCACCGGCTCGCCGCGCTGGGAGCGGACGGCTTCGGCGGCGCCCACGATCCTCGGCTGATCGCCGCCCTGGCCGGGCCGGAGGCCTGGATCGACTGCCTGGACATGCTGATGGCCGGCCACGGCACCGGCCGTGCTGGCTCCGCGCCGCCGCTCGTCGCCCGGCCCGACCTGGCCACCAGCCGGCGGGCGCAGTTCGCCGCGCGGATCAGGAGCCACCCCCAGCTGCTGGGTTACCCGGACCAGGACCGGTCCGCCCTCGCGGTCATCAGCCAGGGCATCGCCGGCCTCACCGAGCTGAGCTTCGAACTCGAACCCGGCCGGCGCGGCCGGGGCGGCGGATCCCAGCTCGCCGCCGATGCCCTGGGCATGGTCCCGGCCGGGCAGTTCGCCGTCGCCGCGGTCGCGCCGGGCAACGCGGCCAGCGTCCGGGCCCTGCTGTCGGCCGGTTTCCTGCCCCTCGGTTCCGTACAGCTCTTCCGCCGTGCCCGCTGACGGCTTGGCTGGCCGGTCACACACGCCCGGGTTCCCGGTCAGCCTGCCGCGGCGACCCATAGGGTGACCAATGTGGGCAACGAGGCGATCAGGGACCGGCTGCGCCAGGCCCTGCGTGACGCCATGCGAGCGCGAAACACGGTCGCCGCGTCGGCGCTGCGCTCGGCCCTGGCCGCGCTGGCCAACGCCGGCGCCGTCCCGGCCAGCAGAGCGCGGGCCGGAGCCGCCCGCCTCGCCGCGCGAGCCGCCCCGATAGCCCTCGGCCTCGTCCTCGTGGCGGGTACCACGGCCTCCGCCGCGGTGAGCCTGACCAGGGTGAGCGTTGACATCTACACCGACGCACAGGCGCAGCACCGGACCGAGGTCGAGCCGGACGTGTTCGCGTTCGGCTCCACCATCGTCTCGGCCTTCCAGGTCGGCCGGGTGTCCGGCGGTGGTGCCTCCAACATCGGCTGGGCCACCTCCCGTGACGGCGGCGCGACCTGGTCGCACGGCTACCTGCCCGGCATCACCGGCAACGGCGGCGGCCCGTTCGGGCAAGCCAGCGACGCCACCGTGGCCTACGACGCCAAGCACAAGGTCTGGCTGATCGCCTCCCTGGGCCTGGGCACGTCCTCGGTGGATGTGCTGGTCAACCGGTCTGCCAAGGGTGGCGTGGCCTGGGGCAGGCCGGTCACCGTAGCGACAGGCTCCAACGACAAGGACTGGATCGTCTGCGACAACCACCCCACCAGCCCGCATTACGGGAACTGCTACGCCGAATACGACATCACCAGCGCGAACAACTCGGTCGTGATGCGCACCTCCACCGACGGCGGCGCCACCTGGGGACCGGCTCTGGGACCGGCGGGCGGTGCCCGCGGCCTCGGCGGGCAGCCCGTCGTCCTGCCTGGCGGCAATGTGGCCGTCCCCTACGAGTCGTTCGCCGGGGTCCAGGCCATCCGCTCATTCCTCAGCAGCGACGGCGGCGCCTCCTGGGGGCCCACCAGGCTGATCTCCGACATCAGCCACCACACCGTGGCCGGCTCGCTGCGCGAGTCCCCGCTGCCGTCGGCAGCCGTGGACGCGGGCGGCACCGTCTACGTTGCGTGGGCCGACTGCCGGTTCCGCACCGGCTGCGCCAGCAACGACATCGTCCTGGCCAGGTCCACCGGCCCGGGCACCTGGTCGGCACCCAGCCGGGTACCCATCGACCCGGTCTCCAGCACCGTGGACCACTTCGTTCCAGGCCTGGCGGTGGACCCCGGCACCTCCGGCGCTACCGCCCGCATCGGGCTGGCCTACTACTACTATCCGAACGCGTCCTGCACGGCGTCGGCCTGCCGGCTCGACGCCGGGTTCGTCTCCTCGGTGAACGGTGGCGCGAGCTGGAGTGCGCCGGCCCAGCTGGCCGGGCCGATGTCGCTGTCCTGGCTGCCGGACACCTCGGAGGGCCTCATGTTCGGTGACTACATCGCCACCACGATCGTGGCGGGCGGCAACGCCTACCCGGTGCTTCCCGTGGCCAAGGCCCCGGCCGGCGCCACGTTCCACCAGGCCATGTACATCCCGGCCGGAGGCCTGGCCGTGACGGGCGGCGCCCGTGCCGCCTCGGCGGCGCACAGCCATCCGCGCACCCAGCGCGCGCCCCGGCTCCCGGTGACCGCCCACTAGGCAGGTGACCGAGCCCGGCGCGACCGCGCCCCCAGGCCCGCGCGCGGGGCCTGGGGGCGCGCAGCCTGCCGCGCCGCACGAGGCTGCCGGTGTCGTCGCCTTCTGGCGGGACCTCGGGCTGCCGGGGCTGGTGGACATCCACACCCACTTCATGCCGCCCAACGTGCTGGCCAAGGTCTGGGCCTTCTTCGAAGGCGGCCACGCCGACGTCGGGCACTCCTGGCCGATCGCCTACCGGCGGCCCGAGGAGGAGCGGGTTGCCCTGCTGCGCGCATTCGGCGTGCGCAGGTTCAGCGCGCTGCTGTATCCGCACAAGCCGGACATGGCCGCGTGGCTCAACTCGTGGGCGGCCGGCTTCGCGGCCAGGACCCCGGACGCCCTGCACAGCGCCACGTTTTTCGCCGAGCCCGGGGCCGCCGGCTACGTCGCGGAGGCGATCGGCGCGGGTGCCCGCCTGTTCAAGGCCCACCTGCAGGTCGGTGGCTACGATCCCCGGGACGAGATGCTGGACGCGGTATGGGGGATGCTGGCCGAAGCGCAGGTGCCCGTCGTCGTGCACTGCGGCTCAGGGCCCACCCCAGGGGCGTTCACCGGGCCCGGCCCGATTTCCGAGGTCCTCGCCCGGCATCCCCGGCTGACCATGATCGTCGCTCACCTCGGGGCTCCCGAGTACGGTGAGTTCCTCGACCTCGCCGGGCGGTACCTGCGGGTCTATCTCGACACCACGATGGCCTTCACCGGCTTCATGGAGCGGCTCGCGCCGTTCCCTGCCGCGCTGTTGCCGCGGCTGGCCGCCAGGGCCGACCGGATCCTGCTGGGCAGTGATTTCCCCAACATCCCGTACCCCTACCTGCACCAGTTGGAGGCGCTGGCCCGGCTGGACCTCGGCGCGCCGTGGCTGCGTGCGGTCTGCCACGACAACGCGGTGCGGCTGCTCGGGCCGTAGCCGGCCCGCCGCCGGTGCGGCAGGCCATCGGCCAGATCGCCCGGGGCCCGGTGGTGGGGTCTGGGTCAGCCTGGGCGCGGTGGTGGGGTCTGGATCAGCAGCGCGTGGCGAGCGGGGGCGACCGGCTCACATAGCCTGGGGAGCGTTCGGGGGACAGCGTTCTATCGGCAGCGGGGTGTTATGGCTCACCTGGTCATTCTCGGTGTGGTCGCGGCGATTGTGCTGCTTTATGCGGCTGACAAGGCGGTGCAGGCGCGCGTCCGGGCAAGACGGTTGCGCAGCATGGGCGAACGGCTCGCCGCCGCTGCCGTCAGGGCCGAGGAACAGCAGGCCAAGCGCCAGGCGGCCGATGTGGCCAGCGCGGAACTGACCTCCGTCATGCCAGCGATCAACCTTCGCCCTCCGGTGACGCTGCCCGGGCAGCAGGCCGGCGGCGACACGCCGCGGGACTGACCTGGCGGCGGGACCGCCGGGCGGTCACTGCCCGGAGCTGGCCGTCTGGCCGGCCGGATCGGCTTGCGCGGCGGGCACCGGGCGGAGCGGCAGGCGGACCGTGAACGTGCTTCCCTGGCCTTCGGCGCTCTGCACGGTGATGGCGCCGTGGTGCGCGTCCGCGATGGCTGTGGCAATGGCCAGCCCCAGGCCGGTCCCGGGGATCACCCGCCGGGTGGCGTCCGCCGTCCGGTAGAAACGCTCGAAGATCCGTTCCAGGTCGGCGGCAGGTATGCCCATGCCGGTATCGGCAACCGTGAGTACCGCCTGGCCGTCCGCCACGCCGGTGCTGATCTCCACCCGCCCTCCGGTCCCGGTGAACTTCACCGCATTGGACAACAGATTGCCCAGCAGCTGGCCGATCCGCCCGGGGTCGGCGGCGAACCGCGGCACCGGAGCCGCGGACAGCACCATGTCGATGTGCTTGACCTGGGCATCGGGCCGCGACTCCGCCACTGCCTCGGCGGCGATCTCGGCCAGGTCGATGCCCTGGAGTTCCAGGGCCAGCTTCCCCGTCCGCATCCGGGACAGGAACAGCAGATCTCCGACCAGCCGCAGCAACTGCTCCGCGTTGCGCCCGATCACCTCGGCGAAACGGCCGGTGTTCGGGCTGTCGGCCCCCTCCTCCTCCAGCAGCTCGATGTAGCCGATGATCGAGGTCAGCGGGGTCCTCAGTTCGTGCGAGACCACGGCGATGAACTCGTCCTTGAGCCGGTCGAGCTCGCGCAGCCGCTCGTTCTGGGCACTCAGCTCGGACGCCTGCCTGGCGAGCATATTCTCGGCGCTGACCTGGGCCGTGACATCACGGGAGATCCCGAAGGTGCCGATGATCTGGCCGGTTTCGTCAAGTAGCGGCATCTTCGTGGTGGACACCCAGGCGTCCGGCCGCCCGGTGTAGGTCTCCCGCTCGACCTGGCCCGCGATCGGCTTGCCGGTCTGAATGATCTCCTGCTCGTCCGCGAACGCGTCGGCGGCGTGCTGGTAGCTGAAGACGTCGAAGTCCGTCTTCCCGGTCAGCTCCTCAGCCGAACGGCCCGGAGCATACGCGGCGATCCAGCCCGCGCTGACGAAAAGGAACCTGCTCTCCAGGTCCTTGAAATACACGCGCTCCTCGGTCGTGGACAACAGGTTCGCCATGCACGTGAGCCTGAGCTCGCGTCTGGCCTCGATGTCCGCGTCCCGCTGCGGCGCTGACTTGGCCCTGGCCATCGCCCCCCCGGATCGGCCGCTCGCCCCTTCTATGTTCCCATCCGCTGAAGCGCCTCTCCTAACCAGGTCGGCGTTTCATCGGTGCTGGTCACGGGGCCGGGGCTGGCCTGCCGCTCAGCGGCTGGCGGCCGCCAGCGCTGCGCGCACCGCGTCGGCGCTCGCGGGCGATCCCTTCTCGTCGTCGAACGACCCGTACGGCGTGGCATAGACCGGGGTGCCGGGCTGCTGGCGCCAGCTCTCCGCGAGGGGCCCCGCGTCCACGGCTCCGTAGCCGATCGAGTCGAGGAACGCGGTCACCGCCGCCTTCGCCGCCGGGTCGTCGCCCGCGATGGGGAGGTAGCTGCGATCGGGCGCCCCGGACGGGCGGCTCAGCGACTCCAGGTGCTTGAAGAAGATGTTGTTGAATGCCTTCACCACCGCGGACCCGGCCAGGTGCCGCTGTATCAGTTCGCTGCTGGTCGCCGCCCCGCTGTCGAGTTCGGGGATCTGCCCGTCTCGCTGCGGATAGTAGTTGCAGGTGTCGATGACCACCTTCCCAGCCAGCGGCCCGGGGTCGACGTTCTGGAACGCGTGCAGCGGAATCGTGACCACGACGAGGTCGCCGCCCTCGGCGGCCTCCTGCCCGGTCCCGGCCCGGGCCAGCGGCCCGAGTTCACCGGCCAGTTCCGTCAGGGTGCCCGGCCCGCGGGAGTTGCTGAGTATCACCGGGTGCCCGGCCGCCACGGCGAGCTTGGCCACGGTGCCACCGATGTGGCCACTTCCGATCAGTCCCACAGTTGTCATGGACGCGGTAACCCCGGTGGGCAGGCGATCATTCCACGCTGGTGCGCCAACTGCTGGAGCCGCCGAGCGCGCGCAGCAGAGCCTTCATCCAGGGCCCCAGGTCGGCGGGGGTCCGGGCGGAGATGAGGTTGCCATCCACGACCGTGGCCTCGTCCACCCAGTCGACTCCGGCGTTGACCATGTCGTCGCGGATCGCGCGCACGCTGGTCGCCCGGCGGCCCTTGACGATCTTCGCGGAGATCGGCACCCAGCCGGCATGGCAGATGAAGGCGATCGGCTTCCCCGCCTCGTCGAACGCCCGGACCAGGTCCAGCACCGCTTCGGACCGCCGCAGCTTGTCCGGCGCATAGCCGCCAGGAATGACAAGCGCGTCGAAATCGTTTGCGGATAGCCCGTCCACCGTGGTGTCCACGGCAACCGGCCCGTGGCCTTTCTTTCCGGTCACCGGCTGCTCGTCGAGGCCGGCCACGGTCACCGTGACCTCCTCCTCGCGCAACCGGTACAGCGGGTACAGCAACTCCATGTCCTCGAACTCGCTGGCGGCGAGCAGGAGGACCTTCCGTCCTGCCAAGGTCATAGCTCCGACCCTACGCTCCGCGTTGTGCCACCGGCGTGGCGCCCGGCGCCCCTGGGCAGGGCTGCTGGCAGCCGCTGGGGAGCACCGGGTGCGGCCGCAATCGCGGGACAAACACCATCAAAAGGTTCTCTTCATAATAATCTACGAAATTCAAAACTATACGAATTAATCATTCGCGGATACGTCTCCGCCGGGCAAATAGGAGCTATTACGAAAGGGGATCTGTGGGCGGTCCCGGCATGCTAAATATCTCTATTGTGCTGTCTGGATTGCCGGGGCAGGAGGTGTCGTGGCAGCGAAGATACTTAGTATTCGGCCCGGAAAGATCGCCGTGCCGGGGGAAATGGTGCCCGCCGGGAGGGAGCCCGCAGGAATGGCTTCGGCGGAAGCTGCGCCGCCCGGTGCGGTGCAGGCGGGTGCGGCGCAGGCGGGGGCGGCGCCGTCCGGGTCTGAGAACACCCCGCTGGGGCCATCCTCGGGTGGAGTGGCTCCGGCGGGGGCAATGCCGGATAGTGCGGTGCCGGATAGTGCGCAAGGCCCGCCGGTCCGCGAGGCTCCGCCGGCCCGCGGTGGCCCGCCACGGCAAGGCCCGCCGCTCCGCGAGGTCCTGCCGGTTCAGGGTGGCCTCACGGTGCGCGAGGCGCGGCCCCTGCCCGCGGGCCGGCCAGTCCGCGCAATCCCGCAAAGCCCGGCGCCACCGGTCCCGGTCGCGCACGGTCCGGCGGCGCCGCCGACGTCGGCGGCGCCCGTTCCCGCACCCCGGTCCGTTGCCGCTGGCCTGCCGGTATCTGCAGGTCACGCCGGCGGAGCCGGGCCGCGGCGGCAGTTCGCGTCCCCGTCGATCCGGTCCGCCGAACGCCGGCGCTGGTGCGCGGAACTGCTCGCCCCCGACATGGCGGGAGTGCTGCTGCACGGCGCGGGCGGAATCGGCAAGTCCGCACTGGCCGCACAGATCGCTGCGCGGGCCGTGCGCCTGGAGCCCGGCCGCCTCACCGTGACCTTCAACGGCGAAGTCTCCGCCGACACGTTCCTGGCCCGCCTCGCCAGTACGCTGCGGCGGCACCCGGTGGCCGCGTCCCGCGGCGGTGCCCGCGCCCTGGCGTCGGCCGGCCGGACCGACCTGTCCTGGGGTCACCGGCTGGAGTTGTTCCGCAGCCATGTCCTGGGCGCCGTGCCGGTCCTGGTCGTATTGGACGACTTTGACGACAACCTGTCCGTGCGCTCGGCCAAACCGGCCGTCGAGGACCCGGCGCTCGCCGGGCTGCTGGCGAATCTGGCCAGCGCGCCCGGGCTGGCCAGGCTGCTGATCACCTGCCGGAACCCGTTCGGCATACCCGGCGCGGGCGGGCGGGCTCTTGGCCACAGGCGTGTCGGCCCGCTCTCCCTTTCTGGCGCCGCCCGGCTGGCCGCCGCACTGCCCGCGCTCAGCCTGCTGGACGAACCGGACGTCGACCAGGCATGGCGGCTGACCGGCGGCCATCCACGGAACATGGAATACCTGGACGCGCTGCTGTCCGGTGGCCACGCCGCCTTCGCGGAGGTGGCCGAACGCCTTGCCGCGGCGATCGGGGCCAGGACCGGCCACGCCATTCTGCGCATGGCAGCCGATGCCCGGGCCCCCGGCTCCTTGGCCGCTGTGGAAAAGCTGGCACTGGTGGCCGGCGACGTGCTGCTCGGCGAACTGTGCGCCCTGCTCAGCCCGGCCGCCCACGACCTGTTAACCGGCGCATCCGTCTACCGGGAGCCGGTCGGCAGCCATGTGCTGCTGCTCCCGGCGGGCCAGCCCCGCCAGGCCGCCGAACTCACCGGCCTGGTCGCCGAATGCGGGGCGGCCGGCCTGCTGGCCGCGGACTACGGTGGCGAACTGCCATCGGTCTTCGTGCACCGGTGGACCGCCGCCGAACTCCACCACCGGCTCTCCCGCGAGCAGCGGGGCGAGGAAGTCGCCGACGCCCACCGCCGGGCCGCCGAGTACTGGCGCTGGCGGATCTCGTCCTGGCCGCACGACCGCCATGCGCTGCACGAGGCCAGCTACCACCTGCTGCGGGCCGGGGAAGCGGGCCAGCGTGATCGCGCCGGGGCCCGGCGCGGCACCGTGCGGCGGCTGACCGTGCTCGGCGCGGCCGCCCTTGCGGTGACGGTAGCGGCGGGCGCCACCGCGGCGGCTACCGGGGCCTTCTCGGCGCCGGCGCACCTGCCCGGCCCGGCGGCGGCGCACGGCGGCGCCGCCGCGGATCCGCTGGCCGGCCGGTCCGCGGCCGTGCGTGGCCAGGCCGCGGCATGGGTGGCCGCGCAGGCGAGCAGGGATGCGATCGTGTCCTGCGACCCGGCGATGTGCGCCGCGTTGCAGGGGCACGGGATATCGCCGGGGAACCTTCTGGTGCTGCGCCCGTCTTCGGCCGATCCGCTCGGCTCGGACCTGGTGCTGGCGACCCCCGCGGTACGCAGCCAGTTCGGCCGCCGCCTGGCGAGCGTGTACGCGCCCGTGATCATTGCCAGCTTCGGTGCCGGTGACCTGCGGATCGACGTGCGCGCCGTGGCACCGGACGGTGCGGCCGCCTACCGGGCCGCGCTGGCCACCGACCTGGCCGCCCGCCGGGACGCCGGGCGTGAACTGCTGCACAACCGGCGGATCGGCCTCTCCGCGGCCGCCCGCCGCGATCTCGCCGCCGGCCGGGTCGACTCCCGGCTCCTCCTCATCCTGGCCGCCGTGGTCAACATCGAGCCGGTGCGGGTCACCGCGTTCACCGACGCCGGTCCCCGGGCCGCCCCTGGTGTGCCGCTGCGGGGCGCCGACCTGGCTGTGCTCGGCCCCAGGACCGCTCTGCAAAGAGTGCTCTCCTTCGTGCGCGCGCAGCGGCCGCCCTACCGGCCCGCCCGGGCGGTGATCGTCCGCGGGCGCACCGGCCCGCCACTGATCAGCGTGGAGTTCGGCGCGCCCAGCCTGGCCGGCCTGCTCCAGGGCCGGCCCCTGATCAGCCGCGGCCCCGCCTAAGGCCCGGCGCGGCCCGGCCAAGGCGGGCTCAGCCACGGCACACCTATCCCCCAGATCCGCAAGAACCACCAATCGATGTCACAGCACGCCCCCGAGAACCGGGCGCCATACCGGGCGCCCGGGGAGAGATGAGGATCCAATGAGATTGCCGCGCAAGGCGTTCCGTGCGGTCGCCCTGGCCGCCGTGATGGTGTACGCGATGCTGCTCGGCGCCGTCCCTGCGGGCGCGTCACCCGGCGGCGGATGGGTGCGGCTCGCGCACCTGTCGCCGAACGCCCCCGCCGTGGACGTGTACCTGTACTCCTTCGGCAACCCCCAAGCCCGGCTGGTGCTGCATCACGTCAGCTACGGCACGGTCTCGCCGTACCAGGAAGTCCCGCCGGGGGACTACACGGTGTCGATGCGCTCCGCGGGCGCCGCGGCCACGGCACAGCCGCTGCTGTCCACCGGGTTCCGGGTGAGTGCCGGCCAGGCCTACACGGTGGCCGGCATGGGGCCCGCGGCCGGGCTGCGGCTGCAGGTGCTCAGGGACACGCTGACGGTGCCGGCCGGGCAGGTGCTGATCCGGGTCATCCAGGCCTCGCTGCGCGAGCACGTGGTGCGTGTCCGGCTCACCGGGCAGCTGCTCGCGCGCAAGCTGGACTTCGCCAGCACCACGCCCTACCAGGCGGTCTCCGCCGGGAGCACGGTCGCGCACGTGGCCGGGGATACCGAGGACGCGTCCCTGGGCATGTCGCTGCGGCCGGACACGGTCCACACGCTGGTGGTGCTGGACGGCGCCGGCCATCTGCGCCTTACCGACCTGGAGGATGCGGCAGGCAGCGCGATCCGGCCGGCGGGCGGCGCGGCCACCGGCGTGGGCGGCATGGCGCCGCGGCAGGCCACCTCCCCGGTTCCGTGGCTGGCCGTGCTCGGCACCGGCCTCCTGCTCGCCAGCGCCGCCGCCCGCGGTTACCGCCGGATCCGGACGCCGTGACCCGCCACGCCGTCGGCGGGCGCGGTGTGCTCGCCGCGCTCGCCCTCGGCCTGGCGCTGATCGCCGCGGGCGGTGTGGGGCTGGTGCTGACCCGTGGCGGCCCGGTGGCCGGCCCGCCGCTGGCCCGGGTGCCCGCCCCGGACGGCACCGCCGCCAGCGTCCCCTGGCCCGCCGCGGCGGGCCAGGTCGCGGCACCGGTCCGGCTGACCATCCCGGCGATCGGCGTCCGCACCCGGCTGATCCGGCTCGGCCTCACCAATGCCGGAACCCTGCAGGTGCCAGCCAGCTACCAGATCGCCGGCTGGTACGACCGCAGCCCGCGGCCGGGCGCGACCGGTTCGGCGATCATCGCCGGGCACATCGACTCCTACCGTGGGCCTGGAGTCTTCTTCCGGCTGGCCGGCCTGCACCGCGGCGATCGTGCCTACGTCCGGCGCGCGGACGGCAGCCTCGTGGTGTTCCGGGTCACCGCCGTCCGGCTCTACCGCAAGGACCACTTTCCCACCGCCAGCGTTTACGGCCCGGCCGCCGGGCCGCAGCTCCGGCTCATCAGCTGCGGCGGCACTTTCGATCCCACGCTGCGGTCCTATGAGTCCAACGTGGTGGTCTACGCGGTGGCCGCTGGAAAGGTGGCTTAGGGCGTATCCCGTAGATCTATGCCCGCGCAGCAGGCTGAATGATCTGTGGGGCACGCCCTAGCAGGGGATATCCGCCAGGAGGACCCCGGGGCGCCAGTCCGGCAGCCGGGCGGTCACGCCGCCGTCCGGCCCGACCAGCGCCGCCAGGCCGGGGAAGTCCTCATCGACCGTGGAGCCGGCCTGACCCGCCAGGGCGATCCACAGGCCCCGGCGGCGCGCGTGGCGGCGCGCGTCGTCCAGGGCCGAGCCCTCCCACCAGTCAAAACCCCGATCAGCCGCTCCGGGTGGGCCGCCGGGTCGGCCGACCCGGTCAGCGACATCTCCGGGAACAGCACAAGCGCGCAGCCCGCCGCCCTGGCCTCGGCCAGCAGCCCCAGGTGGGCAGCCAGGTTCTGCTCGACGTCACCCTTGGGGCACCGGATCGCCGCCAGTAGCGCGCGCACGCTCCCGCCTCAGTCCGCCACCGTGGTCAGCCGGCAGTAGCACGAGGACCTGATCGGCACGTCCGCTCTCGCGGCGGCGATCTTGAGTTGCTGCTTTACGATGCCCGCCTGCTCATGTTTGCCCAGCCGGGTCAGGCATTCGTGGTACCCGTGCAAGCTCCAGACGTTGCCGGGGTGCTGGCAGGCCCGGGCCAGCGTGCCGTCCAGGCCGAGATCGGCGCGGTAGACGGCCTCCGCCTCGGTGAGCAGGCCCTGCTCGAGCAGCAGGGCGCCGTAGGCGTGCCGGGCGGGCTGCATCCAGCCCCATGGCTCGTCGTAGGGGAGGCCGTCGTCGAGTTCGACGGCCCGCCGCAGCAGGCGGAAGGCCTCGCCGTGGTTGCCCCGCCGGTACTCAAGCTCACCGGCCAGCATGGCCCCGGCCACGGCGAGGACGTCCCGGCAGGTGTTGTTGAAGATGGTCCGCGTCTGCGGTACCCGGGCGGCCGCCGCGGCGAACCGCTCCTGCTCACCGGCGGCGCCGGCGACCTGGCCTGTGGCCGCCTGCGCGACGCCCTTCGCATAGTGGGTCATGGCGGTGGTGACCAGGTACAGGTCCGGGTCGGCGGGCAGCGGTGCGGCGAGGATCTCCGCCCAGCGGCCGAACCGGATCAGTACGTGCAGCCGCATCGCCACGAATCCTTCGAGCCAGTCCGCCATGGGCGGGTCCTGCACCCGGAGCAGGTCCTCGGGGATCGCCGCGGCAAGCTGGTCCGCCGCCGCCAGCGCGGTCCGCTCCTGGCCGAGGAACATCGCCCCGTAGACCTTGAAGTGGTAGTTGTGCGCCCGGTACAGCGTGTAGAAGTTCATCGCGCCCCGCCGTGCGCGGAACTTCTCGTCGGCCACTACCGCGGCCGAGTTGCCGGCCACCACGCTCCGGTAGTCGCCGCACAGCACGTCGAGATGGGTCGGCATGTGCCGCAGGTGGCCCGCGTCGGGGACCAGGTCACGCAGCAGGTCGCCGGCTGCCAGCGCGTCCTCGGGCCGGGCGGACATCTCCATCAGATGTATGTACATATGCAGGACACCGGGGTGCGCCTGGCCATCCTGGCGGGCCAGGGCCTGCTCAAGCACGGCCTTGGCCTCCAGGGTGGCCGATCCTTCGGCCGGGTCCCCGGTGGCGATGTCCCACAGCGCCCACGGGGTCAGGTTCATCAGCGCATCGGCGAACAGCGCCGCCACGTCCGGGTCGCCGGGGTGAGACCGGTACACCTCGCGCATGGCCGCTGCATACCCGGAGTTGTACGCCGCGCCATCCGCGGGGTCCCAGGCGCCGTCGCTGGCCGGCGCGGCCGCCGGGTAGCGGGCGGCCATGGCCTGCAGCAGCGCGCGCTCCACCGGGGCCGCCGACCGGGCCGGGCCGGTGGCATCGGCCAGCGCGGCCAGCGCACGGGAGATCGCCGCGGGTGCTTCGCCCGGGCCGAACGCCTCCCATGGCTTGTTGTAGTTCGGGCCGAGCGCGTAGGCCAGGCCCCAGTACGCCATGGCGCAGCCCGGGTCGGCCTCCGCGGCCCGCTCGAAGCACGCCGCCGCCTCCTCGTGGTTGAACGCGTAGGCCCACACCAGACCGCGACTGAACCAGATCTGTGCCCGGGCCGAACCGGTCACCTCTCGGCCGTAGCTGCCCAGGTCGAAGTATTCGGACATCAGGGATACCGTACGCGCAGGCCGGGGCGACCTGGCCGACGGCCCGATCTCACGGGAGGAGCGGCCAGATGACGACCGGTCCGGCGGGCCCCGCGACGGCGTGGGTGGTGGCCGGGCCGCCGGGCGGCGGGAAGAGCACCGTCGCGCGGCTGCTGCTGGCGCGCCTCCGGCCGGTCCCTGCGCTGCTGGACAAGGACACGATGTACGGCTCGTTCGTGGCCGCGACCCTGGCCGCGGCCGGGCGCCCGCCGGGGGAGCGCGAGGGCCCCTGGTACGACGAGCACGTCAAGCTGCACGAGTACGCCGGAATGGCCGCGACCGCGCGGGAGATCCGCGCCCACGGCTGCCCGGTGCTGCTGTGCGCGCCGTTCACCCAGCAGATCCACGACCTTGGCCGGTGGCGGTCCTGGGTTGCGGACCTCGGCGGCGGCACGGTGCGCCTGGTCTGGGTGCGCACGGACGCGGCGGCGCTGCACCGGCGGCTCACCGCCCGCGGCAGCGGCCGGGATACGGCGAAGCTGGCGGACTTCGCCGCGTTCACCGCCAGCATGCGGCTCGGCGCGGAGCCCGCGGCCCCGCACGTCACGATCGACAACCGCACCGATCCGCCTGCGACGCTGGAAGCCCAGGTCACCGCCCTGACGCGGAGCCTGCCCGGGGGTGAGGCAGCCCCGGCCCGGCGGGTGCCCGGTCAGGGTGCCAGCGGTGACGGGTGGCGCGGCTGGTAGATCGGGAACTCCGTGCCGTCGGGCAGCCGGATCGCGGCCAGCAGGCCCCAGCCCTGGTCGGAGACCTCCCGCGCGACCACTACGCCCTTGGCCCGGAGCCCGGCGAGCGTCTCGTGGATGTCGTCGCACATCAGGTACAGCTCGTGGCGGCCCTCGTCGGCGGGGTGCACGGCAAGCTCGGCCGGTGGCATGGCGAAGATGAGCCAGCCACCGCCCGCGTCCACGGAGGACAGCCCGAGCGTGCCGGAGAAGAATGCCCTGACCTTGTCGGCTTCGGGGGAGAACACGATCGCATGCAGGCCGGTGATCATGCCCAGATGCTAGCCCCCGGCCCGGCGGCGGCCGGTGCCGGACGGCGGCCCGGATACGGCACTAAGCCTGGCGCACCGAGGGAGGGCTGTCGCCCGGGTCGCGCCTGTCGGCGGACCATGCGGCGATCTGCGCGCGGGAATTGAATCCGAGCTTGGCCATGATGTTGGCGACATGCCGGGCGGCGGTCGCCGGGCTGATGAACAGTTGCTCGGCGATGGCCTTGTTGCTGCGGCCGCTCGCCACCAGTTCGACCACTTCGCGTTCCCTCGGGGTCAGCGCGCCTGGTGGTGCCGTCGCCGCGTGATCGGATCCCAGTGCGGTCAGGGCCACGGTGTCCCCGCCGCCGAAGCCGTGCAGTTCCGGGCCGGTGTCCAGCGCCAGCGCGACCGCCTCTTCGCTGCCCATGGCGAGCCCCTGCGTCCAGAGCCGGGTGATGGTGTTCTCGCCGAGGTGGCGGGCGGAGGCCAGGTACCGCTCGGTGCGGGCGCCCGACAGCGCGGGCAGGCCGGCCACGTCCCGCAGCGCCGCGGCCGCGGCGGTCAGCCGCACCGCGAGTTCCGGCCGGTCCTCGCGGACGGCCAGCGCCGCGAAGGCCTCCAGGCCGCGGGCCACGCCGATACGCGAGCCGGTGGTGTGGCTCAGCCGCAGGCTCTCGGCCAGGTGCTGCCGCGCCAGGGCCAGCGCGCCCAGGTCCATGGCCACCCGCCCCAGGCCAGCCAGGCACCTGGCCATCTCCGGGCGGGCGTCGACCTCCCGCAGGATGACCAGGGCCTCCAGGTACTGGCGCCGGGCGTCGCCGGGATCCTTGCGGACCCGGGCCAGATCACCCAGGCCGAGCAGCGCCCGCGCGGTGCCCCATTCCTGGTCGATACGGCGCATCACCGCGATCGAGGCCTTGGCCAGTTGCTGCGCCTCGCGCAGGTTGCCCTTCACCCCGGCGATCGCGGCCCGGATGCCCAGCGCGTACCCCTCGTTCCAGCCGTCGCCGGCCGCCTGGGCGATGGACAGCGCCTCGTCGGCCCGCGCCGCCGCGTCGTCGACGTGCCCGGTATGCAGGGCGACCTCGGCCAGCAGGCTGAGCCCGGACGCGGTCCAGAAGGCATCCCCGGCCTCCCGGCACAGCGCCAGCCCGTCCTCCGCCAGGGACCTGGCCAGGGCCGGGTCGCTCGGCAGGGTGAGCTGGGCCCGCCCGATCAGGCCGGCGCCGCGGATCTCCGGCGGCACGTCCGGCGCGTCGACGGCGAGGAAGGAGGCCAGCCATTCGCTGCCCTCGGCGAAGGTGCCGCGGACGATCCAGCACGGCCGGACGGCGGTGCAGATCCGCAGCCCGGTCTCCGCGTCACCGTCGGCCAGGCAGCCGCTCAGCACCAGCCACACGTTGCCGATCTCCGCGTCATACCGGCGGAACACGTCCACCCGCGCCGACCAGGGAGCCTCGATCCTGGCCAGCCCGATCGCCAGGTTCCGCTCGGCCACCGCGACCGTGTAGTCGCGGAGCCGGAGCTGGAACGTTTTAGTCTCGCCCGCCTCCTCCAGACGTGCCGCGGCGTATTCCCTGATGCTGTCGAGCAACCGGTAGCGGGCCTGGCCGAGCACCTCGGACTCGACCGCCACCAGCGACTTGTCCACCAGGGCGGCCATCAGGTCGAGAACGGCGGCCGCCGGAATGTCCTCATCGATGCAAACCTGCTCGGCCATCTCCAGCGACCAGCCGGCGAACACGGCGAGCCGCCGCAGCAGCACCTGCTCATAGGGCGTGAGCAGGTCGTGGCTCCAGTCGATGGTGGCGCGCAAGGTCCGGTGCCGCGGCGGGGCGGTCCGGTTGCCCGTGGTGAGCAGCCCGAACCGGTCGGCCAGCCGTTCGGCGATCTGCTCCACCGACAGCGCGCGCACCCGCGCGGCGGCCAGCTCGATCGCCAGCGGCACGCCATCAAGCGCGCGGCACAGCGCGGCGACCGCGCCGACGTTGGCCGGGCCGATGGTGAAACCGGGCAGTGCCGCGGCCGCCCGGTCGGCGAACAGCCGGATCGCCTCGTAACGGTGCGCGTCCTCGGTGCTTTCCAGCGGGCCGGGCGGCGCGACCGACATCGGCGGTACCTGCCACACCGTTTCCGCGGGGACCCGCAGCGGCTCACGGCTCGTGGTGATCAGGATCAGCCCGGGCGAGGCGTCGAGCAGGCGCTGGCACACCGCGGCGCACGCGTCGATCAGGTGCTCGCAGTTGTCCAGGACAAGCAGCAGCCGGCGCGGGGCCACCGCATCGGCAAGCGTGTCAAGCAGCGGCCGGCCGGGCTCTTCGCCGACGAGCAGCGCCGACGCCACCCGGGAGATCACCAGGTCGGGCTGCCACAGGTCGCCCAGGTCGACGAAGCAGCCGCCATCGGCGAACGCCGTCGCCACGGTGTGCAGGACCCGCTGGGCCAGCCTGGTCTTCCCGATGCCGCCAGGGCCGCAGAGCGTGAGCGCGCGGGTCACACCCAGCAGCTCGCACAACTCCGTGAGCTCGCGTTCGCGGCCCACGAAGTTGTTCGGTTCCTGGGGTACCTGGATCCGGATCTTGGTTACCTCACTACCGTGTCGCCCGCTTGCCCCTGCCGGGCGGCCAGCCAACTCCGGCGCCCCCGGGGCATGTGTACTCATGCAGCAGGTTGAAACCAGAATAACCGCGGCCATGTCCGTATGGGGGTTTCTTAGCGCCCTCGGCCAGGCATCTGACGACGTGCAAATACATATCCACGTACATAGTTCTGTCGATGCCGCAGGCTGGCCGCTGCGCCTAATCTCCTGACATCAGGTGGGCGACCGGCCGTCAGGGGAGAGCGGCGGAAGCCCGGCAGCCCCGGGGCGGCTGCCGATGTGTCTCCGGCTGCCGGGGCTCATCGTGTTGGGGGGCGGGACGGCTTGTGAATCGATCCGCTCGACGATGAGCCCAGGCGGTCGGCTTTTTCTCGCCCGTTATCCTCTGCGCGCCCCCACGTGCGCGCGCCGCCTTCGCTGCTGCCGTACTGTAGTTGGCTACCCGCTGACGCAATCCGGGCGGTTTGTTCGTTGAGGTACCGGGGGCGTGCTCAGGCCACCCCCCGGTCGCCGCCGGCGTCACGGGAGACGTCAGGTAGATCCGCCGGTTCCGGTGCTTCCATGCGGAGGTCAGTTTGCGTGCCAGTGAGGGTGCCCGCCGCCGGGTGCCTGGCTTCTGGGATCGGGGGACCAGGGCGTGAGCGGAGCCAGGCGCGCCCGGCTCCGGGCGTATTGCATGTTGTGTGCCGGAGCGCTCGGGATAGCGCTCCTGGCCGCGTGCACCTCGCCCAAGCCGGCCGAGACGGCGGCCGGCGGCGCGCTGGGCAGCTATGTGGTGCCGTCGGGCATCCACAAGATCAAGCACGTGATCATCATCATGCAGGAGAACCGGTCGTTCGACAGTTACTTCGGCACCTACCCCGGAGTGGCCGGCATCCCGATGCGCCACGGGGTGCCCACGGTCTGCGTGCCGAACCCGGCCGGTGGCTGCAACCGGCCCTTCCACGACACCGCCGACGTCAACGGCGGCGGCCCGCACGGCGTGGCCAACGCGGTCGCCGACATCAGCCACGGCAAGATGAACGGCTTCATCAGGCAGCGTGACGCGGCGAAGGCGTCCTGCCGCGTCCCCGACGATCCGGCCTGCAGCGGCAACAGCGTGCCCGACGTGATGGGCTACCACACCGCCGCGGAACTGCCGAACTACTGGACCTACGCCAGGAACTTCGTGCTGCAGGACCACATGTTCGAGCCGGTGAAGTCGTGGTCGCTGCCCGAGCACCTGTATCTGGTCTCCGCCTGGTCGGCACGGTGCAAGAACCGCTCGCCGATGAGCTGCGTCAACAACATCGTGGGCCCCTACGGGGTGAACACGTTCGGCGAGGCGGTGCACAAGGAGCTGACCACCGGCAAGACCTCGATCGACCTGGCCTGGACCGACATCACCTGGCTGCTGTACGCCGAGCATGTGAGCTGGGCGTACTACGTGCAGTCCGGGGCGCAGCCGGACTGCGCCAACGACGCGGCCGAGACCTGTGCCGTGGTCAGGCAGAGCGCCTCCACGCCGGGGATCTGGAACCCGCTCCCGCTGTTCGGCGACGTGCAGGCCGACCACCAGTTGCACAACATCCAGCCGCTCGGCGACTTCCTCCAGGCGGCCGGCGCGGGCACGCTGCCGGCGGTGAGCTGGGTCGTACCGTCCGGGCCGGACAGCGATCACCCGCCGGCCAGCATCCACCGGGGGCAGGCCTACGTCACGTCGCTGATCAACGCCGTCATGAAGAGCCCCGACTGGAAGTCCACTGCGATCTTCCTGGCCTGGGACGACTGGGGCGGCTTCTACGACAACGTGATCCCTCCCGGCGTCGACGAGAACGGCTACGGCCTGCGCGTCCCCAGCCTCGTGATCTCGCCCTACGCCAAGAAGGGCTACATCGACCCGCAGACGCTCAGCAGCGACGCCTACCTCAAGTTCATCGAGGACGACTTCCTGGGCGGCGCCCGGCTCAACCCGAAGACCGACGGCCGCCCGGACCGGCGTCCCGACGTCCGCGAGGACCTGCCGATCCTCGGCAATGTGATGCAGGACTTCAACTTCAGCCAGGCCCCGCGGCCACCGCTGCTGCTGCCCACCAACCCGCCGACGGACTCACCGTCGATCCCGCTCTACTTCATCGGCAAGCCCGCCTGCTGGGGATGCACCACGCTGCCGCCGGCCGGCTTCAACCGGCGCGCACCCGGGCCGTACCGGCCCAAGGCGCACGCCAAGGGCAGCAGGAAGCACTGAGGGCGCGGCGTCAGCCCCGGTAGAGTTCGGCGACCCGGAAGGCGAGGTCGAGCGACTGGCTGCGGTTCAGCCGCGGGTCACACGCGGTCTCGTACCTGCCGGTGAGGTCGTCCTCGGTGAGGCCGTGGCTCCCGCCGAGGCACTCGGTCACGTCGTCACCGGTGAATTCGATGTGGATCCCCCCGGGATGGGTGCCGAGCGCATGGTGGACCTCGAAGAAGCCGGTGACCTCCGCGAGGATGTCCTCCACGTGCCGCGTCTTGCGCCCGCCGGGTGCCTCGGTCGTGTTCCCGTGCATCGGGTCGCAGACCCAGGCCACCTGGGCCCCGCTGGCCGTGACCTTCTCCACGACCGGGGGCAGGCCGGTGCGGATCGCCGACGCGCCCATCCGGGTGATGAAGGTGAGCCGGCCGGGCTCGTTGTCCGGGTTGAGCCGGCCCGCCAGCGCCAGCGCGTCCTGCGGGGTGGTCGACGGCCCCAGCTTGACGCCGATCGGGTTGCGGACATGGCGGAAGAACTCGACGTGCGCCCCGTCCAGCGCCCTGGTGCGCTCGCCGATCCACGGGAAGTGGGCCGAGGTGTCGTAGGGGAGCCCGGTGCGCGAGTCGATCCGCGTCATGGCCCGCTCGTACTCAAGCAGCAGGGCCTCGTGGCTGGAGTAGAACTCGACCGTGCGGAACTCGGCCGGGTCGATCCCGCTGGCATTCATGAACGTCAGCGCGCGGTCGATCTCGCCGGCCAGGGCCTCATACCGCTGCCCAGCCGGGCTGGCGGCCACGAAGTCGGTGTTCCACGTGTGCACCTGGCGCAGGTCGGCGTAGCCGCCCTGGGTGAACGCCCGGCACAGGTTGAGCGTGGCCGCCGAATAGTGGCAGGCACGCAGCATCCGCTGCGGGTCCGGCGTCCGCGCCTCGGCGGTGAATTCAAGCCCGTTGACCGCGTCACCGCGGTAGGCGGGCAGCGCGGTGCCGTTGCGGGTCTCGGTGTCCGACGAGCGCGGCTTGGCGAACTGGCCCGCCAGCCGGCCGATCTTGACCACCGGCACGCTGGCGGCATAGGTGAGGACGACCGCCATCTGGAGCAGGGTCCGCAGCTTCCCGCGGATCGCGTCGGCCGTGGACCCGGCGAAGGTCTCCGCGCAGTCGCCGCCCTGCAGCACGAAGGCCTCGCCGCAGGCCACGGCCGCCAGCCGTGCCTTCAGGCTGTCGCACTCGCCGGCGAACACCAGCGGCGGGATCCTGGCGATCTCACTGGTGACCGCCGCGGCCGCCGCCGGGTCCGGCCAGTCGGGCTGCTGTGCCACGGGCCGGTCCCGCCACCCGTCGAGCGCTGCCGCGTCCATGTCCTACCTGGCCTTCCTGGCCAGCCGCACCGGATCCAGCGGCGGGGCGGCCAGCGGCGCACCGTGGTAGCCGGCCACCGTGCCGAACCGCTGCCCGCTGGCCCAGTCACGCGCCGCCGCGGCGATGTCGTCCGGGGTCCGTCCCACGAAGTTCCACCACATCAGCAAGGTCTCCCCCAACGGCTCGCCGCCGAGCAGGAACAGCCGCGCGCCCGCCCGCGCGGCGATGTCCGCGGATTCGCGCCCGGGTGGCAGGTAGAGCAGGCAGCCTCGGGGCAGGCTGGTCCCGTCCGCGGCAGCCGTTCCGAACGCGGCGAACAGCACATGCTCGTGCTGCGGGGCCAGTGGCACGGTGCCGCGGGCGTCTGCGGCGGCGCTGATCTCCGCGCCCACCACGCCGGAGAACACCCGGGCCGGGCTGGTGACGCCCGCCAGCGAGCCGGCGAACACGGTGGCGTCAAGCCCGCCGAGCCGCACCACCGGCAGTTCGGCGTGGTGCTCGAAGTCCGGCGCCACCTGGCGGTGCGCGCCGGGCAGGGCCAGCCAGAGCTGGACCCCGTGCAGCCACGGGTCGTGGTCCTCCGGCGATTGCTCGGAGTGGGCGATGCCGCGCCCCGCGGTCATCAGGTTGAGCTGGCCGGGCCGGATGAGCTGCTCACTGCCCAGGCTGTCCCGGTGCAGCACGGTGCCCGCGATGAGCCAGGTCACCGTCTGCAGCCCGATGTGCGGGTGCGGCGGGACCTGCATGCCGGCCACCCCGTCGACCGACGCCGGGCCGTAGTGGTCCACGAAGCACCACGCGCCCACGCTGCGCCGATGCCGCAGCGGCAGGAGGCGGCGCACGTCGAGGTCGCCGACCCGGGCGAGGCGCGCCGTGCTGACCTCGGTGCCCGGTGCCTGCGCCCCGGCCGCGGGCCGGGCGGCGCCCGGGACGTCCAGGTCTGGCTCGACGGTGCTCACCGCTGCTGCTTTCGTTGGCCGTTGGCGCGGGTAGTGGCGTTCAATGATCCCCGGAACCGACCATAACTCAGCGAGGGTTCACGACCGCCAGCGAGGAGGCCCGGGGTGAGCACAGCCCACGAGATCCAGGACGAGCTGAAGGCGTCCGGCCGCCGCCTGCGCGCCGCCATCCCCGAGGTGTACGCGGGGTACGCCAAGCTGCACGGGGCGGCCATGGGCGACGGCGCGCTGCCGGCCCGGGTGAAGGAGCTGATCGCGCTGGCCATCGCCGTCACCAAGGAATGTGATGGCTGTGTGGCCGCCCACGCCCGGTCGGCCGCCCGGCAGGGCGTCACCGCCGCCGAGGTGGCCGAGGCCATGGGCGTGGTGATCCTGATGAACGGCGGGCCCGGCACGGTCTGGGGCCCGCGGGCCCTTGCCGCGTTCGAGGAGTTCGCCGGGCCAAGGCCCCGTGACGAAGGAACGGGGCCGCAGGCCAGCGGGGGGTTCCGGGGGTCGCCCCTCCGGGCTAGCACTGGGGGGTTCCGGGGCGGCTTGCCGCCCGGGCTAGCACTGGGGGGTTCCGGGGCGGCTTGCCGCCCGGCTAGCACTGTCAGCCCACGAGAGTCTTGACCGAGGCGATCAGGCTGGTCAGCGCGGTCTTGGCGTCGGCGAACAGCATGCTGGTCTTCGGGTCGAAGTACAGCTCGTTGTCGATGCCGGCATACCCGTGGCCCATCGACCGCTTGATCACGATGATGCTCTTGGCCTGGTCCACGTCGAGGATCGGCATGCCAGAGATGGCGGTGCCCGGCCCGGCGCGCGGCCGGGTTGGTCACGTCGTTCGCCCCGATGACCAGGGCCACGTCGGCCCGCGGGAATTCGGGGTTGATCTCTTCCATCTCCTTGAGCTGCGGGTAGGGCACATTCGCCTCGGCGAGCAGCACGTTCATGTGCCCGGGCATCCGGCCCGCGACCGGGTGGATCGCGTAGCTGACCTCGATCCCGCGCTCCTCCAGCAGCGCGGCCAGTTCGGCGACCTGGTGCTGTGCCTGGGCGGCGGCCAGGCCGTAGCCGGGCACGATGATGACCTTCTGCGCGTAGGCGAGCTGGATGGCCGCGTCGTCGGCCTGCACGGACCGCACGTCGCCGCCGGGCCCCACCGCCGCGGGGGCGGTGTCGCCGGTGCCGAACCCGCCGATCATGATGTTGGTCAGCGAGCGGTTCATCGCGTCGGCCATGAGCTTGGTCAGGATGCTGCCGGACGCGCCGACCAGGGCGCCGGCGATGATCAGCGCCCAGTTCCCGATGACGAACCCGGCCATCGCGACCGCGGTGCCGGTGAACGCGTTGAGCAGCGAGATCACCACTGGCATGTCGGCGCCGCCGATCGGCATCACCATGGTCACGCCGAACACCAGCGCCGCCAGGATGATGATGATCATGCAGGGCACGCTCGGCGTGGCGATCATGTAGATGCCGCCGCCCACGCCGATCACGGCGGCGGCGATGTTGACGGCCCGGGAGCCGGGGAAGGTCACCGGCGCCCCGTTGATCAGGCCCTGCAGCTTGCCGGCCGCGATGATCGACCCGGAGAAGGTGACCGCGCCGATCAGCACGTCAAGGACCGTCGTGATCGTGATCGCCTCGGGCACGCCGGCGGTGGCGCCGGCCAGCCTGACGTAGTCGTTGATCCCCACCAGCGCCGCCGCGCCGCCGCCCACCGCGTTGAACAGGCTGACCAGCTGGGGCATGGCGGTCATCTGCACGGTGCGCGCCGAGTACAGCCCGGCCCCGGCGCCGATCAGCGCGCCCGTGACCATCACGATCCAGCCGGTGGCGCTGACCGTGCCCGCGTGCACGACCAGGGCGAACGTGGTGGCGATCGCGAGGACCATGCCGGCCGTGGACACCTGGTTGCCGCGCCGCGCCGAGGCGGGGGAGTTCATCAGGTGCAGGCCGAACACGAAGCAGACCGCCGCGGCGACGTACAGGAGCTGGGTGATCCAGTCGAAGCTGCTCATGACCGGCCGCCGTCGCCGCGGGCCTTGACCGCGGCCGGGGAGTCCGCCGCGGGAACCGGGGTGCGGGTGCGGTGGAACATCTTGAGCATCCGGCCGGTGACCATGTATCCGCCGACGACGTTCATGGCGGCGAACGCGGCGGCCACGAACGCCAGGATGTAGCCCAGCGCGTTGTTCGCGGTCACCGCGATGAGCATGGCGCCCGCCAGGACGATGCCGTGGATCGAGTTCGCCGCGGACATCAGCGGGGTGTGCAGGGTCGCGGGCACCTTGCTGATCACCTCGAACCCGACGAGCAGGGCGAGCACGAAGATGGTGATGTCGGTGAGCAACTCGGTACTCACGGCGCGATACCTCCGGTGGGATTCTCGGCGAGCAGGGCCGCGGTGGCCGGCTGGACCACGGTCCCTTCGTGGGTGATGACGACTCCGGCCTGGATCTCGTCGGACAGGTCGATGGCAAGCTTGCCGTCGGCGACCATGTGCAGCAGCAGCGAGCTGACGTTGCGTGCGAAGGCGCTCGACGCCGCGGTCGGCACGCTGGCGGCCAGGCCGCCCGCGCCGATCACCGTCACGCCGTTCTCGGTCACGGTCTGCGCGTCGGGGACAGAACCCGCGACGTTGCCGCCGAGTGGGCCCGCCCCCATGTCCACGATCACCGAGCCGGCCGCCATTGCCTTGATCGCGTCCTCGGTGACCAGCAGCGGCGGGCGGCGGCCGGGCACCTGGGCGGTGGTGATGATCACGTCGTGCCGGGCGATGTGGCCGGTCAGCTCGGCCTGCTGTGCCTGCCGCTCGTCCTCGGTGAGTGCCCGGGCGTACCCGCCCTCGCCGGCCGCCTGCCCCACCGAGGTCAGCTCGATAAAGGAGGCACCGAGCGACTCGACCTCGGTCTTGGTCTGCGGGCGCACGTCATAGGCGGAGACCACCGCGCCGAGCCGCTTGGCCGTGCCGATGGCCTGCAGGCCCGCCACCCCGGTGCCGAGTACCAGCACCTTGGCCGGCCGCGCGGTGCCTGCCGCGGTGATGAGCAGCGGGAAGAACCTGCCGAACGCGGCCGCCCCGGCCAGCGCCGCCTTGTAGCCGGCCACGTTCGCCTGGGAGGTCAGCGCGTCCATGCCCTGGGCTCTGGGCAGCGTGCGGGGGAGCCCGTCCAGGCTGATCGCGGTCACGCCCCTGGCGGCCAGGGCGGCGGCGAACGCGGGGTCGACCAGCGGGTTCAGCATGCCGACCAGGGCCTGGCCCGGCCGCAGCGCGGCGATGACAGGCTCGTCGGGCCGGTTGATGCCCACCACGATGTCGGCCTCGGACAGCAGTTCGCTGCGGGAGGAGATCGAAGCGCCGGCCTCGGCGTAGGCGCTGTCAGCGAACCAGGCACCGTCCCCCGCGCCGGACTGGACCAGGACGTCGAGCCCGGCCCCGCGCAGCCGCGCGATCATCTCGGGGACCAGCGCCACCCGGCGCTCACCGGGCGTGGTCTCCTTGAGTACCCCTACCTTCATGCGCGTGACCTCATGGTTTCGGGATGTCGGGCAGCCAGGGCAGGCCGGCCCGCAACGGGACAGGCAGCTCCGGCCGTTCCCTCATGCGGTGGCGTCCGGACCTGATGACACAGCACCAGTATGGCCGCCAGGACGTCCTGGCCGGGCCAGGCCTTCGACCGGGACTGGCGGGACCAACGTCCCGCGATCCGCGGTCAGCCGCGGCGGAGCGTGGCGCTGATCTTGTCGCCGGCCGCGACCACGGCGGCGGCATGCAGCCTGCCCGGCGAACGGGTCAGCCGCTCGATCGGGCCGGACACCGACGCCGCGGCGATCACCTTCCCGCCCTGCCCGCGCACCGGGGCCGACACCGAGGCCACCCCGGGCTCGCGCTCGGCCACGCTGGCGGCCCAGCCCCGCCGCCGGACCTGGGCCAGGGCGGTGGCGGAGAACCTGGCGCCGCGCAGCCCGCGGTGCAGCCGCTCGGGCTCCTCCCAGGCGAGCAGGATCTGCGCGGCCGAGCCCGCGGTCATCGGCAGCACCGCCCCGACCGGGACCGTGTCCCGCAGCCCGCTGGCCCGCTCCGCCGCGGCCACGCAGATCCGCGCGTCACCCTGCCGCCGGTAGAGCTGCACGCTTTCCCCGGTCATGTCGCGCAACTGGGCCAGCACCGGCTGTGCCACCGCGAGCATGCGGTCCTCCCCGGCCGCGGCGGCCAGCTCGGTGATCCTCGGCCCGAGCACGAACCGGCCCTGGCTGTCGCGGGTGAGCACGCGATGCCGCTCCAGGGCGACCGCGATCCGGTGCGCGGTGGGCCGCGCCAGGCCGGTGGCGGCGACGAGCTGGGCAAGGGAGGCGGGGCCGGCTTCGAGGGCGTTGAGGACGGCAACCGTCTTGTCCAGGACGCCGACTCCGCTAGCTCCGGCCGCACCACCCCGCGCACTGCTAGCTCCGGCCGCACCACCCCGCCCACTGCTAGCTCCGGCCCCACCCCCGCACTGCTAGCTCCGGCCCCACCACCCCGCCCTCCGCTAGCTCCGGCCCCACCACCCCGCCCTCCGCTAGCTCCGGCCCCACCACCCCGCCCACTGCTAGAGTTGTCCATGGTTCGATACTGCCGTCTCGGATTGCGAGACGCAACCCGGCGGGACCCATGGCCGCCGCCGCCGCCCAGGCACAGGGAGGAACGCTGATGGGGCGCACGCTCGCCCAGAAGATCTGGGATTCCCACGTGGTCAGGAGCGCTGCCGGCGAACCTGACCTGCTCTACATCGACCTGCACCTGGTGCACGAGGTGACCAGCCCGCAGGCGTTCGACGGGCTGCGCCTGGCCGGGCGGCCGGTTCGCCGGCCCGACCTCACCGTCGCGACCGAGGACCACAACGTCCCCACCACCGGGGTGACCGGCCCTGACCTGCCGTTGCGCGGGCCCGGCAGCCCGGTGACCGACCCGGTGTCCCAGGTGCAGGTCGAGGCGCTGCGCAAGAACTGCGCGGAGTTCGGCATCACGCTGCACCCGATGGGCGACCCGGGCCAGGGGATCGTCCACGTGATCGGCCCACAGCAGGGCCTCACCCTGCCCGGCATGACGATCGTCTGCGGCGACTCGCATACCAGCACGCACGGCGCGTTCGGCGCGCTGGCGTTCGGCATCGGCACCAGTGAGGTCGAGCACGTGCTGGCCACCCAGACGCTGCCCCAGGCGCGGCCGGCCAACATGGCGGTCACCGTGACCGGGCGGCTGCCCTACGGCGTGACGGCCAAGGACCTGATCCTGGCCGTGATCGCGCAGATCGGCACCGGGGGCGGCGCCGGCCATGTGATCGAGTACCGGGGTGCGGCCGTACGGGACCTGTCCATGGAGGGGCGGATGACGGTCTGCAACATGTCCATCGAGGCCGGGGCGCGGGCCGGCCTGGTCGCCCCGGACGAGACCACTCACCGGTACCTGCGCGGCCGCCCGCGCGCGCCGCAGGGCGAGGCCTGGGACCGGGCCCTGGACTACTGGCGCACACTGCCGACCGATCCGGACGCGGTGTTCGACCGTGCGGTGACGATCGACGGCTCGGCGCTCACCCCGTTCGTGACCTGGGGCACCAACCCCGGCCAGGCGGCGCCGCTGAACTCGGCGGTGCCCGACCCCGCCGCGCTGCCCGACGAGACCGCGCGCGCCTCGGCGGAGCGCGCCCTCACCTACATGGGCCTTGAGCCGGGCACCCGGCTCACCCAGATCAGCGTGGACACCGTCTTCCTCGGGTCGTGCACGAACGGGCGCCTCGAGGACCTGCGCGCCGCCGCCGAGGTGCTTCGCGGCCGGACGGTCGCCGCCGGCGTGCGGATGCTGGTGGTGCCCGGCTCGATGGAGGTCAAGGCCGCGGCCGAGCGTGAGGGCCTGGCCGGGGTGTTCACCGCCGCGGGAGCCGAGTGGCGCTCCGCCGGGTGCTCCATGTGCCTGGGCATGAACCCGGACAAGCTGGCGCCCGGCCAGCGCAGCGCGTCCACTTCCAACCGCAACTTCGAGGGCCGCCAGGGCAAGGGTGCGCGCACCCACCTGGTCTCGCCGCAGGTCGCCGCCGCTACCGCGGTGACCGGCCGGCTGACCGCCCCCGCCGACCTGTGACCGCGTGACCATCAGGGAGAAAGAGCCTTGCAGCCATTCAATACGCATACCGGCCGGGCCGTGTCATTGCGCCGCGGCAACGTGGACACGGATCAGATCATTCCCGCCGAATACCTGAAGCGGGTCACCCGCACTGGTTTCGCTGACGGCCTCTTCGCGGCCTGGCGCGCGGACCCCGAATTCGTACTCAACCAGCCGTACGCGGCCGGCGCCACGGTACTCATCGCCGGACCCGATTTCGGGATCGGATCGTCCCGCGAGCACGCCGTATGGGCGCTTCTCGACTACGGGTTCCGTGCCGTGATCTCGGCGCGCTTCGGGGATATCTTCCGAAACAATTCGGTGCAGGCCGGCCTGCTTTCGGTCCGTTTGCCCGAGCAGCAGGTGACCGTCCTGGCCGACCTGGTCGAGGCCGGGCCGCAGACCCGGGTGACCGTCGACCTGGCCGGGCGTGAGGTGCGCGCCGAGCCGCCGGGAGGCGGTCCGGTCCTGTTCAGTGCGCCGATCGAGATCGACGACTACACCCGGTGGCGGCTCATGGAGGGCCTGGACGACATTTCGCTGACCCTGCGGCAGGCCGGCGAAATTGCCCGGTACGAGCGGGACCGCCCGGAGTGGCTGCCGGTCGCCGGATAGCCCGGTAGCGCCGCAAATTGCCGGGCCGCCGGCGCATTAAAAGCGCCGACACGCCGGTGTTTTACACGCGGGTGTTTGTCTCGCGGCTCTGGATCGCCTAATTTCTGGCTGGTCAGAGGTCGCGAATTCATGGCACCTGCCGCGCGACCTCCCGTGGGGGAACCGCAGGAGTGATTTCATGAACAAGCACGACCTGATTGACGCGATCTCGGGTCAGCTGGGCAGCAAAAAGACCGCCACCGAGGCGGTGAATGCGCTTCTCGACACGATCCAGGTGACCGTGGCCAAGGGTGACAAGGTCGCGATCACCGGGTTCGGTGTGTTCGAGAAGGCGGTGCGGCCCGCTCGCACCGCCCGTAACCCGGCCACCGGGGCCACCATCCGGGTCCCCAAGTCGTCGGTGCCGAAGTTCCGGGCCGGTGCGGACTTCAAGGCAGTCGTCAACGGCGAGAAGAAGATCCCCGCCAGGAGGCCGTAAGGCTCCCTCCGCAGCAAGCGCCGCCCGCCGAGTACGGCGGGCGGCGCTTCATTGTCCAGGCCCGCTGCCGCCCGCCCCGCGCTCCTCCGGGGGCAGCGGCAGCGTCGCCAGCGCCACCGCGGTGATCGTTCCCGACGGCCCGCGCCGAACGGCGACCCGCTGGCCGCGCCGCAGCAGGCGCAGCCCGGAGGCGGCGAAAACCTCCGGCCCGAACGGGCACACGGTGCCGTCGTCGAGGAACACGCTCCCAGACCCGCCCGCCGGATCGAACTCCCGCACCGTTCCCTGCATGCGGGTCAGGCGGCCATCGGCGAGTTCGCCCAGTCGATCGTGAGCTCGCGGCTGGGGTTCGCCGGGTTGACCGCGACACTCAGATGTGCGCCGAGACGGAGGCTCGGCACCTTCGCTCCGGGCACGCGATTCATGAACACGGCTTCGATCGGGCTGGAGCCGTCGATCGGCAGCTCAGCCTTGAACACATACACCGGGTCACTGGGATCTGGCAGCGCAGGGTCCAAATCGCCGACGGTCTTGCCCGACGGCGAGAACTCGCGAAGAACCGCCGTCATCCGCTGGCCGGTCGCCAGCAGTTCGGCTGCCGAACGGCGCTGCCCCCCGTTTCCCCTCGCCTGGACCGCCGCGGCGATCTCGCCTGCACTGGCGCTGTCGAGGCTCCCCTCAGCGCCGCCGCCGGCCGCGCTGCTGATCTTGCCGCCGAGCTCCCAGTTGCCGTGATCCTCGGGGTCGTAGCGCACCGCGAAAACATCGCCGGGCGCCAGCTTCCCGATCTGCGAGAACTCGACCTGCGTCCGGGCCGTCACCTGAAAAGGCCCGGTCCCGTCCGCGGGCGCGATCCGCAACGTCAGATCGACGAGCGGGGTGAAGTTCTGCTGGCCCACCTCCTGGAACGAGACGAGCACGGCCTGGGCGCTGACGCCCGCCGTGTCCAGCCGCTGCTGGCGCTTCTTGCCACCGAATAGACCCATTGTGCTGCCTCTCGTGAGTGCACCGCCGCGCACGAAGTTCCTGATCATGCCGGACGGACCTGGTTCCCGGGTTCGGCGCCGGCGGACCGCCCGCCGGTCGCTTCACCACAGTTCTAGGCCGCCCGTCCCGGTGGCCGCTTGAGTAGCGGCTACTCATTTCGCGGCACTGCTGGTTACTCAGGCTCCGGGCCGGCCGGGGTCACCCGCCGTAGCGCTCCGGTTTGGCCGACCGTGAGGCGAGCAGCACGGCGGCCTGCCCGATGTCGATCTGGCCGCTGGTCACCCCGGCCACCACCTCGGTGATCGGCATTTCCACGGCGTGGGCCCGCGCCAGTTCAAGCACCGGGCCGGCCGACTTCACCCCCTCGGTCACACCCGAGGTACTGGCCGCGGCGCCGTCGAGTCCCATGCCGCGGCCAAGGTGCTCACCGTAAGTGCGGTTGCGGGACAGCGGGGAGCTGCAGGTGGCCACCAGGTCGCCCATGCCCGCAAGGCCGGCGAAGGTGTGCGGGTCCGCGCCGAGCGACGTGCCGAGCCTGGAGATCTCGGCGAGTCCCCGGGTGATCAGCATGGCGGTGGTGTTGACGCCCAGGCCCATGCCGATGGCGATGCCGACCGCGATCGCGATCACGTTCTTGACCGCCCCGCCGAGCTCGCACCCGGTCACGTCCGGGTTGGTGTAAGGGCGGAAGTAGGGGGTGTGGCACGCCTGCTGCAGCGTCTTGGCCAGGGTCTCCCCGGCGCAGGCCACCACGGTCGCGGCGTACTGGCGCTGGGCGATCTCGCGGGCCAGGTTCGGCCCGGAGACGATCGCGATCCGGTCCCCGCCTGCGCCGGTGACCTCCCCGATCACCTCGCTCATCCGCAGATGGGTGCCGTTCTCGATGCCCTTCATCAGGCTGACAAGCGCCGACTCGGGGGGCAGCAGGGAAAGCCAGGCGGTGAGGTTGTCCCGCAGCGTCTGTGCGGGCACGGCGAGGAACACCAGGTCCGCGCCGGCCAGTGCCTGCGCCGCGTCCGTGGTCGCGTGCAGGTCCGGGGTGAGCGCGATGCCGGGCAGGTGGCCGGGATTCTCGTGGCTTGCGTTGATCGCCCCGGTCAGTTCGGCGCGCCGGGCCCACAGTTCGGTGTGGGTTCCGGCGTCGCACAGCACCTGCGCGAACGTCGTACCCCACATGCCGGCCCCCATGACCGCAGCCTTCACGCCGGCGTCGCCTCCTGCGGCTCATCCCCGCCCCGGGTGCCCGGCGCCGGATCCCGGTCCGTGCCGGGCTCCCCGTCCTGCCCGGCCGTATCGTTCTGCACAGTTTCCCTGGCCGCCTGCCGGGCGGCCCGCCGCGCCGCCGCCGGGTCGTAGGGGACCTCAGGTGGCGCCTGCCCGCGCAGCCGGGCCAGCAGGCCGGTGATGTCGGCCATGATCGTGGCCGAGGCGGCGCGCAGCACATCCCGGTTCAGCGGCTCGCCCTCGTAGCCGGACAGGTCCACCGGCGGGCCGGCCAGCATCTTCACCATGTGCCGGGGAATCGCGCTGAGCTTCTTGGTCCCGTAAGGGAGGATGTCCTGGGTGCCCCACTGGGCGACCGGGATCACCGGAGCGCCGGTGGCCAGCGCGAGCCGGGCGATGCCGGTCTTGGGCACCATCGGCCACAGGTCGGGGTCGCGGGTGGCGGTGCCCTCCGGGTAGAAGATCAGGCATTCGCCCTTGGCCAGGCCGCGTTCGGCCTCGTTGAGGACGAGCGCGGCGTCCGCGGTGCCCCGGTTCACCGGGAACTGGCCGGCCGCGCGCAGGAATGGCCCGACCCCCTTGACGTTGAACGCTGTGGACTTGATGAGGAACGCCGGGTAGCGGCCCGCTTCGTGGATGAACAGGGACATCGCGGCCCAGTCCGCGTAGGAGAGGTGGTTGGCGGCCACGATGACGCCACCGGAGCGGGGGATGTGCTCATGACCGTGCCAGTCACGTTTCATGATCGATTTGATCGGCACGGGGAGGACCACCTCGGTGAAGCGGCGGACGCCCGGAGAGTAGTCCTGATTCCCGCGATCGCTCATCTGCGCCGCCTCCCGAGTCCTGTTCTGGCCAGTCTCCCGGTTCGCGCGCCGCGCTGTCGAGGCAGGATCGCGGTATGACCGCGCAGCCGGCCGACTCGCCACTCACCTGGTCACTGGTGGTCCCCGTCAAGGTACTTGCCCGCGCCAAATCCCGCCTCGCCGTGCTCGCCGGGCCGCACCGGGAGGCGCTGGCGCTCGCGATGGCCGCGGATACCGTCGCGGCCGCGCTCGCCTGCCCCGTGGTGGGCCGGGTGGTCGTGGTGACCGACGACGCGGCGGCGGCGCGGGTGCTGGCCGGCCTGGGCGCCGTGATAACCGGGGACGAGCCGGCCCACGGGCTCAACCCGGCGCTGCGGCACGGCGCGGCCCTGGCCGCCGCGCGCTGGCCGGGCTCGGGCATCGGGGCGCTGGCGGCTGACCTGCCCGCGCTGCGCCCCGCCGAGCTGGGCCTGGGGCTGCGCGAGGCGGCGCGCTGGGAGCACGCGTTCGTGCCCGACGCGTCCGGCACCGGGACCACGCTCTACGCGGCCCGCCCGGGCGCGCGGTTCTGGCCGCGGTTCGGGCCGCGGTCCGCCGCGCAGCACCGGGCTGCCGGGGCGGCCGAGCTCAGCCTGCCCGGGCTGGCCAGCCTGCGCCGGGATGTGGACCAGCCCCCCGACCTGAGCGCGGCATCCGACCTCGGTGTGGGCCCGCGTACCGCCGCGGTCGCGGCCCTGCTCGCCTAGCTGACGTGCACGCCTAGCTGACGTCCACGCCTAGCTGACGTCCACGCAGACCAGCCCCCAGGGCCGGTCCCGTACCCGGGTCATCACCACGGTGGCCCGCCGCGACCCGGAAAGCCTGAGCTGGCGGTGCAGGCCGGGGACGTCGCCCGCCAGTCCCCGGCGCCGGATGTCGGCCGCGCCGATGTCGAGCGCGCGCAGCCTCGCGGGCAGCCTGCGCTGGTCCCACGGGGCGGAGTCGATGACCCGCAGCGTGCGGGCGAACGGGGTGCGCACGGGGACGTCGGCGGACAGAAACGCGATCTTGTCGTCGATCTTCCAGGCGCCCGCGGCACGGGCCAGGTCCGCCACCAGCCCGGCCCTGGTGACCGCCGGATTCGGGTCGAGCAGGAAGCCGCCGGGCGGCTGCACAGGCACCGGCCCGCCAGCGCCCGGCGTGAGGGTATGCCCGCCGGGCAGCACGGTTGCCCTGGTGGCGGCGGTGGCCAGCGCGGGGGACCAGGCGACCGCTTCCTTCAGGTCCCGGCCGACCGCGATGAACTCAAGCTCCCAGCCCGGCGGTACCGCGTCGTGCGGCAGGCCGGGCGCGGCCTTGATCCCCACCCGCGCGACGGCCGCCGTCAGGCCCAGGCACCACGCCAGCGGCGGCTCGCTGTCCCCGGCCCGCAGCCGCCGCCCGCCGGCCCGGCGCGCCGGGTCGATGAACACCCCGTCCACCCCGCGCAGGCTCACCTCGCGGACGTCCGCGGTCACGGCGGTGAGCCCGGCCGCCACGCCGTAGACGTCCGCGTTCGCCTGCGCCATCCGCAGGTGCAGCGGATCGCGGTCCACCGCAAGCACGCCGCGCCCGGCGGCCAGGGCCACCAGGTCCCCGCCGATGCCACAGCACAGGTCGGCGACCAGGCCGGCCGCCGCGTACCTGGCGCTACGATGCCCCGCGATCACCTCGGCCGACGCCTGTTCGAGCCCGGGGCGGGTGAAGAACATGTCGAGCGCGCGGCTGAACTTCGCCCGGGCGCGCAGCCGGAGTTCGTGCTGGGCCAGCGCATCCACGACGAGTTCCACCGGGTAGGCGGCGCGCAGTTGGGTGGCGAGCCGCAGTCCGGCGGGGTCGTCCTCGTGGCGCAGCCGGTGCAGCAACTCCTGCCCTTCCGGCCCGAGCAGGGCCCCGAACCGGGATACCGCCTCCGCCGGCTCAGCCATCGGCCGTGGCATTGCTGGTCCCGGTCATGCGCCCTAGCATCCCCCAGGAGGCCGCGCCGCAGCACGCCAGGCGGCTGCCCGGTTCCGGGGAAATATAATGCAGAAGATGCTAAGATACGCTCTTACGCATTTTACTGTGCGAATTTGACAAACGTATACATTTCTGCTAAAAGTGTACCCCGAATCTGCTAAATGTACCCCGAAAAGATCTGAACGGGAGGCGCAAGATTGCGGCGGATCAATTCGGCGATAGTGGCCGTGGGAGCGGCTGGCGCCGTAGTGAGTGTAGTGGCTGCGGGCGTGGCGGGCGCGGCGGTAAATCAGACCAGCAACCCCATTCAGCATGTCGTTGTGATTATGGAAGAGAATCACACCTTCGATAATTACTTCGGCGATTTCCCTGGTGTCGGGTCGCAGTACGCCCTGACCGAGCCAGCGGCCTCGAATCCGGCCCCGCACGACATCGACCACAGCGGCCCGCGGACCTTGTACGCGATGGACGGCGGGGCAATGGACGGCTTCGACCCGCTCGGCGCGGTCCAGTACAAGCAGAGCGACATCCCGGTCTACTGGGCGTACGCGCAGCATTACGGCCTCGGTGAGAACTTCTTCACCTCCGCCGCCTCGAGCAGCACCCCCAACCACATCGCGATGATCGCGGGGCAGACCGGCGGCGAGGACCAGACGATCCACGTGCACGGCTGCCTGTCGCCGGCCAACGACGTGGTCCTCGACCTCGACGCCGCAGGCAACCAGTCCTTCGGCCAGCCGTGTTACAACATCCCCAACATCCCGCAGGAAGCGGCGGGGGCGGGCCTGACCTGGAAGTATTACGGGACCGCGCCGGTGTGGGACGCGCCGCAGTACGTCCAGGGCATCAAGAACAGCCCGCAGGTTTCCTCCACCCAGATCATCACCGACGCGAAGGCCAACAACCTGCCCAACGTCAGCTTCGTCACCCCGGGCGAGGACTCCCAGTCCGACCACCCGCCGCAGCCGACGCAGCCGGCCCAGAACTTCGTGTCCTCGGTCGTCAACGCGATCATGCACAGTTCGGAGTGGAACTCCACGGCGATCTTCGTCACCTGGGACGACTTCGGTGGCTGGTACGACCACGTGCCGCCGCCGCAGGTGGACGGCATCGGCCTGGGCCCGCGGGTGCCACTGCTCGTCATCTCGCCGTGGGCCAAGCCCGGTTACATCAGCTCCCAGCAGGGCGAGTTCGCCTCGTTCGACAAGTTCATCGAGGAAGTCTTCAACCTGCCCAGCCTGGGCGCGCGGGACAGCCTCGCCAGCACGTCGGACCTCATGGACTACTTCAACTTCTCGCAGGCACCTGATGCGAAGCTGATCGAGTCCAAGGTGCCCTACTCCAACGTGCTCTCGGTGCCCAACGTGGGCAGCGCGGCCGTCGGAAGCTCCCACGTGGGCACGGTGTCACCCCCCTCGGGCGGCCCGGGCACGGCCTTCACGTTCGCGGTCATGTACCAGAACGCGACGACGCCGACGACCAAGAACTTGATCATCGACGGCACCACCACGGTCCCGATGTCGTTCACCAAGCAGGTCGGCAAGCTCGACGAGTACACCGCGACCACGACGCTGGCACCCGGGCCGCATACCTACAGGTTCCAATTCGGTGACGGCACCAATTCCTGGCAGCTGCCACTGAACAATGTTCCCTTTAGCGGCCCACAGGTGCTGCCGTTCAATATCACCGGGTTCAAAGTGACCCCAGGTACCGGCGCGCAGCAGCTTGGCCAGCCGGTCACATTCAGCTGCACCTACAAGTCGCCCGCTGGCCTGACCCCGGTCACCGCGCAGATCGACATCGACAACAACATCCACGCGCTGAACGCGACGAGCGGCACGGCCCAAAAGGGCATCCACTACCAGTACACGACGTCACATCTGACCCAGGGGACGCACTACTTCACGCTGCAGTTCGATGACGGCAGCGGGCTGAACACGATCCAGAAGTACAGCGTCGACATCACGCCGATCTACCTGCAAAACTCCTCGGTCTCGCCGACGTCGGGCACTACGTCCACCAACTTCACCTTCGCCACGACCTACACCGGCCCGGACCCGGCGACCGAGGTGGACGTGGTGGTGAACGGGACCTCCCATCCGATGACCCTGATATCCGGTGACCCGTCCACCGGGGCGCTGTACCAGGCGACGCTCAACCTGAACTCGGGCAAGAACGACTTCGCCTTCTACGCCACCGACGGCACCAACGAGTGGAGCGATCCGGTGACGCCGGGTACCTACAACGGGCTCACGGTCTCCGCCAAGGGCGCGGCGGCGGTCCACTCGAAGATCCGGGCACCGAAGCCGGACACCGCGCCGTACGCCTACGATCCCGGGTGAGCAACGCGTGAGCCAGGCCGGCCCGGATCCGGGCCGGCCTGAGCCATGCCGGGCGCAGTGGCCCGGTCCAGGGCCTGGCCCCGGACCGGGCCACTTGCTTTCTACGGGCCGCCTGGTCCCTAGATATGCACGATGGGACAGGTCAGTGTTCTCGTAATACCGGGCACGGACTGAATTTTGGCCACCACGAGGCGGCCCAGATCATCGACATTCTCCGCCTCGGCCCGGACTATCACGTCGTATGGCCCGGTGACGTCCTCCGCCTGGGTGACACCAGAGAGCTCGCCGATGCGAATAGCGACCTCAGCGGCCTTGCCGACTTCTGTCTGAACGAGAATGTACGCCTGCACCATGCCGTCCTCCCGGGGCTCGCGCCTGGGTGCGGAATGGCCAACGCTACCCTAAGAGCCTGTTGCCAAGCCCGGGTTCTTTCCCCGGGGTGGAGAAAGCCGGCTCCCGGCAGCGCGGGCAGACCGGACAATGCCGCACGCCGCCCCGTGGGGGTTCCCATGACCATCTCCGACCTCGGCGAGTTCGGGCTGATCGACACGATCACGGCGGCACTTCCGCGCGGTGACCGGACGATCGTCGGGATCGGGGATGACGCCGCGGTGCTGACAGCACCGGACGGCCGGGTGGTGGCCACCACCGACCTGCTGATCGAGGGACGGCACTTCCGCCGCGACTGGTCCGGCCCGGCAGACATCGGTGCCAAGGCCGCCGCGCAGAACCTCGCCGACGTCGCGGCCATGGGCGCGGTTCCCGTCGCCCTGCTCGTGGGCTTCGCCGCGCCTGGGGATGTGACCGTCGCCTGGGCGCGCGAGCTGGTCGCGGGCCTCGCCGATGAGTGTGCCCGGGCCGGTGCCACGGTGGCCGGCGGGGACACCTCCAGCGCCGATGCGATCGTGCTCGCCATCACCGCCCTGGGCGATCTGGGCGGCCGGGATCCGGTGACCCGCTCGGGCGCCCGGCCGGGCGATGTGCTCGCCTACGCCGGCGTGCTTGGCGAGTCCGCGGCGGGCCTTGCCCTGCTCGAAGCGGGACTGAGCGAACCGGCGGCGCTGATCGCCGCGCACCGCCGGCCTGCCCCGCGCTACCCGGCCGGGCCCGAAGCCGCCGCGCTCGGGGCCACCGCGATGATCGACGTGAGCGACGGGCTGCTCGCCGATGCCGGGCACCTGGCCCGGGCCAGCGGTGTCCAGATCGACATCGCCGCCGCACGGCTGCCCGGCCATCCCGGCCTGGCCGCCGCGGCCGCCGCGCTTGGCCGCGACGCCGCGCTGGACTGGATGCTCACCGGTGGTGAGGACCACGCGCTCGCCGCCACCTTCCCGCCGGGCCGCGCACTGCCGCACCACTGGACCGTAATCGGGCAGGTTAGGGCGGGTCAGGGGGTGCTGGTGGACGGGAGCCGGGTGACCGGCCGGGCCGGATGGAAACACTTCGGCGGCTAAATGTCCATACCTATCTCACACGCCGCGTGATGGTTTAGATTGAAGCTCCTCAAGAACGCGGCGATGCTTGGCAGCGACCCCCTCATGGCACGACACCGTAAGAGGCCGGTTTCCCGGCATCAGGCGCCAGGGCCCGATGGCGGCCCGGCGGCGCTCGAAGCAGAAGAGCGGCGCCTGGGCTCGGCCATGCGCCGCGTGGTGGTGACGCCTACCTTCGCGGCCGGGCTCGGGGTCGTCGTCGCGGCGGTGCTCGCCTACCCCATGCAGACGGTGTTCAGCTACGTCGCACCCGGAGCGCTCGGCGGCGGCCTGCGGTGCGGCCAGGACGGCTGCAGCCACCAGTCCCCGCCCACCGGGAAGCCCGAGCCGTTCGGCGCCGCTGGCGGCGCGCTCGACCCGGCTGCGCCCGCGTCCGCCAGGCCCGCCGACAGCGACGGCTCGCCCGCCCCGTCCGGGCAGCAGACGGGCACCGGTGGCACCGCGGTCACCCAGCCGCGCCTGAGCTACAAGATCACTAGCAAGTGGCAGGGCGGCTTCTGGGGCCAGATCACCATCACGTTTTCCGGGGCCGTGCCCGCGAACTGGCACCTGCGTTTCGGCTATCCGGGCGGCCACATCCTGGGCATGAACCCCGACAGCCACCTCGCGCCGAACGGGCATGCCGCGGTGGTGCGGTCCAGCGACTACGCGACCAGTTCGGGAGCGGACGGGCGGACCTTCGCGGTCGGCGTCGGCGTCCAGGGGGTGCCGACGCACCCGGCCAGGTGCTCGTTCGACGGCCGGGCCTGCCACATCGGCTAGTGCTCAGGCCGGCTCGGTGAGTGCTTGACGCCGGCCTCGCGGGTAGTGCCAGGCCGGCCTCGCGTGCCGACGGGTCAGCGGGTGACCTTGCCCGCCTTGATGCACGAGGTGCACACGTGCAGGCGCCGCGGCGTACCGTCCACCTTGGTCCGCACGGCCTGGATGTTGGGGTTGAAGCGGCGCGGGGTGCGGCGGTGCGAGCGCGAGACCCTGTTACCGAATCCCGGCCCCTTGCCGCAGATGTCGCAGACGGAAGCCACGCCGGACGCTCCCTAATGAGATCGAGGAAAGAAGACACCGCCCGGGCACCGCCCAGGCCAGTGTTGAAGAATAGCCGACCAGGTGCCCCGTGCGCGAACCGGAGCCGCGGATCGCCCGCGTGGCCGGCCCGGCACGGTTGGCCCGCCCCCTATTCTGAGGGGCCATGGCAGGCCTGGAGGAATCGCTGCGCGCCACCCTCGGCGGAAAGGCAGCGGCCAAGCTGGACGCGGCGTTCGGCCTGACCACCACGGGGGACCTGCTGCGGCACTATCCGCGCAGGTACGCCCGCCGCGGCGAGCTCACCGACCTGGCATCGCTGCGGGACGGCGACCAGGTCACGGTCTTCGCGCAGGTGGAGAAGGCCAGCATCCGGCCCATGCGGGCCCGGCGTGGCCAGCTGCTCGAGGTCACGGTCACCGACGGGCGGGCGCGGCTGGCGCTGACCTTCTTCAACAGGGTGCCGTTCTGGGCGCGCCAGCTCACCCCCGGGCGGCACGCCATGTTCGCCGGGCGGGTATCCACCTTCAAGGGCAAGCGCCAGCTCGCGCACCCGGAGTTCAAGCTGCTCGGCGCCGACGACGCGGCCAAGGCCGCCGAGTACGCCGCCGAACTGATCCCGGTGTACCCGGCCACCAAGGACGTGTCCACCTGGGACATCGAGAAGTGCATGCAGATCGTGCTTGACACCCTGGGCGAGCTCGACGACCCGCTGCCGCCGCCGCTGCGCGAGCAGTACGGCCTGGCCGGGCTCGCCGACGCGCTGCGCGGCGTGCACCGGCCCGCGGATGACGCCGAAAAGGACCGCGCCATAGTGCGGCTGAAGTGGGACGAGGCGCTCGTGCTCCAGGCCGTACTGGCCCAGCGCCGCCGGGCCGCGGCCGCGCTGCCCGCCACGGCCCGCCCGGTGAGCGCGGGCGGCCTGGCCGATGCCTTCGACGCCAGGCTCCCGTTCTCGCTCACCGCGGGCCAGCGCGAGGTTGGCGCCGGCATCTCCGCCGACCTGGCCCGCGACCACCCCATGCACCGGCTGCTGCAAGGTGAGGTCGGCTCGGGCAAGACCGTGATCGCGGTGCGGGCCATGCTCCAGGTCATCGATGCCGGCGGCCAGGCCGCACTGCTCGCCCCCACCGAGGTGCTCGCGCAGCAGCATTCCCGGTCGGTGTCGGACCTGCTCGGCCCGCTGGGCCAGGCAGGCAGGCTCGGTGGCGCGGCGGTGGCGACCAGGGTGGCCCTGCTTACCGGCTCCCAGCCCGCCGCCGCGCGCCGGGAGGCGCTGCTGGACGCGGCGTCCGGCGCGGCGGGGATCGTCATCGGCACCCATGCGCTGCTCGCTGAGCAGGTGCAATTCGCCGACCTCGGCCTGGTCGTGGTCGACGAGCAGCACAGGTTCGGCGTTGAGCAGCGCGACGCGCTGCGCGGCAAGGCACAGGGCGCCAGGCCGCACGTGCTGGTGATGACCGCCACCCCGATCCCGCGCACGGTCGCCATGACGGTCTACGGGGACCTGGACGTCTCGACCCTTGCGGAACTTCCCGGCGGCCGGTCACCGATCGCCACGCACGTGGTGCCCGCGGCCGAGAAGCCAAGATTCCTGGAGCGGGCCTGGGAGCGGGTGCGGGAGGAGGCGGAGAAGGGCCGCCAGGCCTACGTGGTCTGCCCGCGCATCGGGGGGGACGACGGCGCGGCGTCGCCGGATCCCGCCGACCCGGACGTCTTCCCCGGGCCGGACGAGGAGGAGGTCCCGGCCCGGCCGCCGCTCGCCGTGCTTGACGTGGCGCCCGCGCTGGAGCAGGGCCCGCTGGCCGGGCTGCGGCTGCGCGTCATGCACGGCCGGCTGCCCACCGACGACAAGGACGGCGCGATGCGGGCCTTCGCCGACGGGTCGGCCGACGTGCTCGTCTCGACCACGGTCGTCGAAGTGGGCGTGGACGTGCCGAACGCAACCGTCATGGTGATCATGGACGCCGACCGGTTCGGGGTGTCCCAGTTGCACCAGTTGCGCGGCCGGGTGGGCCGGGGCACCGAGCCGGGGCTGTGCCTGCTTGTCACCGAGGCGCCCGAGGACAGCAAGGCCCGGCAGCGGCTGGCCGACGTGGCCGCGACGCTGGATGGCTTCCGGCTGGCCGAGATCGACCTGGAGCAGCGCAGGGAGGGTGATGTGCTCGGTGCCGCCCAGGCGGGGCGGAAGAAGAGCCTGAAGCTGCTCAGCGTGCTGCATGACCGGGAGCTGATCGTGGCGGCCCGCGAGGAGGCCGCCAGCCTCGTGGACGCCGACCCGGACCTGGCGGGCTACCCCGCGCTGGCCGCCGAGATGAGCGCCCTCCTGGACGAGGAACAGGCCGGCTTCCTGGAGAAGACGTGAGCTCCGTCCGCTGGGAATGTGGTGGCTGGCACTCCACCCACATTCCTTTGTGGTCAGCGTGCCAACCACCACAAACGATGCGATGACGCGGATCATCGCGGGGGCGGCACGGGGGCGGCGGCTGGCCGTGCCGGGCGGCACCAGGACCCGGCCGACCAGCGACCGTGCCCGCGAGGGGCTGTTCGCGACGGTCACCGCCGTGCACGGGCCGCTCACCGGGGCCGGGGTGCTCGACCTGTACGCCGGGTCCGGCGCCGTGGGCCTGGAGGCGCTGTCCCGCGGGGCCGCCCGGGTGGTGCTCGTCGAGTCGGATCCCGCGGCGGCCCGGGTGATCCGGGCCAACATGGCCGCGGTGGGCCTGCCCGGCGCCCAGCTCGTCACCGGCCGCGTGGCCACGGTGCTCGGCCGGGGGCCGCTCGCCGGGGCCGCGTTCGGCGTGGTGCTGGCCGATCCGCCGTACGCCGCCGGGGAACAGGAGATCACCGAGATGCTGACCGCGCTGCGGGCGGGCGGATGGCTGGCCGGTGGCGCGCTCGTGGCTGTGGAACGGGCCAGCCGTTCCGGTCCGGTTGCCTGGCCGGCCGGCTACGCGCCGGACCGGTCCCGCCGCTACGGCGAAGCGACCATCTGGTACGGTCTCGCCGCAGGCACATAGGCCCATCGAGGCTCATACCTAGGTGGCCTGCACGGAAGGACGGGATGCGCGTGCACCGCGTCGTCTGCCCCGGCTCGTTCGACCCGGTGACCAACGGTCACCTGGACATCATCCGCCGCGCCGCCCTGCTGCACGACGAGGTCCTCGTGGTGGTGGGGGCCAACCGGGCCAAGCACGGCATGTTCACCGTGGACGAGCGCGTGGCAATGCTCGAAGAGGTCACCAAGGACCTGCCCAACGTGTCGGTGGGCACGTTCCGCGGGCTTCTGGTCGATTACTGCCGGGCCCGCGGCGTGTCGGCGATCGTCAAGGGACTGCGCGCGGTCAGCGACTTCGAGTACGAGATGGAGATGGCCCAGATGAACTACCGTCTCGCCGAGATCGAGACGCTGTTCATGACGGCGAACCCGCTCTACTCGTTCCTGCGGTCCAGCCTGGTGCGGGAGATCGCCGTCTACGGCGGCAACGTGGCCTCCCTGGTGCCGCCCGCGGTGGAGACGCAACTGCGGGCCAAGCTGGCCTCGTCCGGCACGGGCTGACCGGGCAGCGCGGCGGCCGCGATCGATTCGGCTTCGGGCCGGCGCGCCGGTAAAGTGAATTTCCAGAACTGCTCGCTACCTGAATTTGCCATGCCTTCATTCCGCAGGACTGCCGGCGCCCGCACCGACCCCCGTGGGCTGTTGGTCTTCGATACCCGGGCGCTCGACCGCCGCCCGGGCTCTGCACGTGCCGAAACCCGGGTCGTGCCAGCTCCCGCGGATCTCCACACCGGCATGGCCTGGATCCCGCGAGGCGCCGAACTGGAGCTTCAGGTCCGGCTCGAATCCGTCACCGAGGGTGTGCTCGTCACCGCCACGGCCACCGCGCCGGTGGCGGGGGAGTGCGCCCGGTGCCTGGAACCGGTGTCCCAGACCATCAAGGTCCGGTGCCAGGAACTGTTCGGTTATGAGCAAAACGGCGGGGACGCCGGTGCGGACGGGTACTCTCTGGACGGGGACTTGCTCGATCTCGAGCCAGCCCTCCGAGATGCCCTGGTTCTCGCGCTGCCGCTCGCGCCGCGGTGCCAGGAAGACTGCCCCGGGCTGTGTGCCGAATGTGGTGCGCGGCTTGCCCAGGCGGGCCCCGGCCACCACCATGGCCCGGCCCTGGACCCCCGGTGGGCAGCTCTGCGTCAGATCACGATGCAGCCAAGCCCGGACGGCTCGCCCGTACCGGAGACAGGTGAGGAGAACGGACGTGGCCGTCCCTAAGCGGAGGATGTCACGCAGCAACACGAGATCCCGGCGTGCACAGTGGAAGGCCTCGGCGCCGACCCTGGTGCGCTGCCCGCAGTGCCGGGATCCCAAGCTGCCGCACACCGCGTGCCCGACCTGCGGCACATACAACCGCCGCCAGGTCATCACGCCCTCCTGAAGACGCGGCGTGGCAGTACCCGAGCGGTGTTGACCCGCCAGGCGGCGCCCCCGTGGGGCGCCGCCATGCAGGTGCCCCAGGGCCCCTGGGGAGGAGGACACCCATGAAGGTCGAAGCCGACCAGCAGCCAGGAGCCGGCCAGCCCGACACCACTGAGCTACTGCGGGTACTCGACGCCGGCCTGTCTCCGAGGCTGCTGGAGCGTGCCCTCACACATCGCTCCTACGCCTACGAAAACGGCGGCCTGCCTACCAACGAGCGCCTGGAGTTCCTCGGCGACTCTGTTCTCGGCCTGGTTGTCACCGATGCGCTGTTCCGCGGCTACCCGGACCTGCCAGAAGGGCACCTGGCCAAACTGCGTGCGGCCGTGGTCAACATGCGGGCGCTGGCTGGCGTCGCCCGTGGCCTGCGGCTCGGCGGCTACGTACGGCTCGGCCGCGGCGAGGACGGCACCGGCGGCCGCGACAAGTCCTCGATTCTCGCCGACACCCTGGAGGCCGTGATCGGCGCGGTCTACATCGAGCGCGGCCTGGATGAGGCGTCCGATCTGGTGCACCGGCTCTTCGACCCGGTCATCGCGAAGTCCGCACGGCTTGGCGCGGGTTTGGATTGGAAGACCTCCCTGCAGGAACTGACCGCTTCCGGGGTTCTCGGCGTGCCGGAGTACCACGTCGAGGAGAGCGGGCCCGACCACCAGAAGTCCTTCCGTGCCATGGTCCGGGTCGGCGGCCACGTGTACGGCACCGGGGTGGGGCGCTCCAAGAAGGAAGCCGAGCAGCAGGCTGCCGAGGCCGCCTGGAACGCCATCAGCGACGGCGAGCCGCCGCGGGCCGGCAGCCAGCACGCCGGCGCCGCCCGGCCCGCCGCCACACGCCGGCCCGCCCACAGCCGCCGCCGCCCCGGCGGGCGCCGGCGAGGCCGGGCCCCCGGCCGCGCGGCACGACTCGCGCGAGGCCGAGGCGGACGGGAGCTCCGGGGCCAGCGGCCCTACGGGGTGACGCGTGCCGGAGCTGCCTGAGGTCGAGGTTGTCCGCAGGGGACTGGAGCGGCATGTCGTAGGCCGGACGATCCGCTCGGTCGAGGTGCTGCACCCGCGGGCCATCCGGCGGCACCTTGCTGGCCGGGACGACTTCGAGGCGGCCACACGCGGAATGGTGATCACTGCCGCCCGCCGCCGCGGCAAGTATCTGTGGCTGCCCGTGGCACCGGACGAGGCCGGCTCGGTCGCCGCGGATGCACTGCTGGCCCACCTGGGGATGAGCGGTCAGTTGCTGCTCGGCGAGCCGGGCGAGCCGGTGTCACCACATGTCCGGATCCGGTTCACGTTCACCGACTCGGGGCCCGAGCTGAGGTTCACCGACCAGCGCACGTTCGGTCACATCCTGTTCGACCGCGGCAGCGCGGCGCTGCCGGCGCCCATCGCGCACATCGCGCCCGACCCGATGGAGGCCGCGTTCGACGAGGACGTGGTGCTCGCCAGGCTGCGCACCAGGCATAGCGACGTCAAGCGCGCCCTGCTCGACCAGTCGCTGATGAGTGGCGTCGGCAACATCTACGCGGACGAGGCCCTGTGGCGGGCCAGGACGCACTGGGCCAGGGAGGCCTCCAGCCTGCGCCGGGCCGACGCCAGCCGTCTTCTCGCGGCGGTGCGCGAGGTCCTGGCCGAGGCGCTGCGGGCCGGTGGCACCTCGTTCGACAGCCTGTACGTGAACGTCAACGGCGAGAGCGGGTACTTCAGCCGGTCACTGGCGGTATACGGGCGCGAGGGTGAGCCCTGCCCGCGATGCGGCACCCCGGTACGGCGCGATCCGTTCATGAACCGGTCGTCCTACACTTGCCCCATCTGCCAGCCGCGGCCGAGGGCCCGGAGAGGCAGCCGTGACCTGCGGAGTCGCTCAACTTGACCGGATAGCCGTCGGGTGCGATCCTTGAGGGGTTACCTTGCGCGCACTCATGCAGGTCTTCGTATGTGCGCCCACTCTGGTCACTCAGTGTGGAGGACCCACTACAATGGCGAAGGCTCTACTCGGCCACGTCGGCGGGCCTGACCCCCGCATCGTCTCTGAAATGCGCCGCCTCCAGCGGCGCGTGCGGGATCTGGAGGCTGAACTAGCCAGGCTCCAGGAAGAGAAGGACGTGCTCGCCGCAGAGGCCGGCCACGAGCTACTCGTAGTCGGCCGTGAGCGCGAGCCCGCGCTCACCTGACCTGTCGATCTAGTCGACGGTAGAGGGGCGCCGCCAGGCGGCGTCCCTCTTTAGTTTGCCCAAAAGCCGCCCGCACGCGGTCTTCTCCCGGTCCGCCACACGGCACGGGCGCCCTACCGGGCGCGAATCGCCGGAAGCGTCGGCTGATCGCGGTAAGGTGCGGGAAAGCTGGCCGACCCAGCCCGGCGCTGCGGCTGCGCCGCCGGGGCCTGAGCGAAGGGGGAGGAGAGCCCGCGGGTGTATGTGAAAAGCCTCACCCTGCGTGGGTTCAAGTCCTTCGCCTCGGCCACCTCACTCCGGTTCGAGCCGGGTATCACCTGCGTCGTGGGTCCGAACGGATCCGGCAAATCAAACATCGTGGACGCGTTCGCCTGGGTCATGGGCGAGCAGGGCGCCAAGAGCCTGCGCGGCGGCAAGATGGACGACGTCGTCTTCGCCGGCACCGCCTCCCGGCCGCCGCTCGGCCGGGCCGAGGTCACCCTCACCATCGACAACACCGATGGCGCGCTCCCGATCGACTACACAGAAGTGACCATCAGCCGACTGCTCTTCCGGTCCGGCCAGAGCGAGTACGCCATCAACGGGAACCAGTGCAGGCTCCTCGATGTCACCGAACTGCTCTCCGACTCGGGCCTGGGCAGGGAAATGCACGTGATCGTCGGCCAGGGCCAGCTCGACGAGGTGCTGCACGCCGGGCCCGAGGCGCGCCGTGCGCTCATCGAGGAGGCCGCGGGGGTACTCAAGCACCGGCGGCGCAAGGAGAAGGCCCTCCGCAAGCTGGAGGCCATGCAGGTCAACCTGACCCGGCTGGTGGACCTCACCGGCGAACTGCGCCGCCGTCTCGGCCCGCTGGGCCGGCAGGCAGCGATCGCCCGCCGGGCCGCGACGATCCAGGCGGACCTGCGCGACGCCAAGCTGCGGCTGCTGGCCGACGACTTCGCCGGTGCCGCGGCGGCACTTGAGCGCGGCGAGGCGAACGAGGCGGCCGCCCTGGCCCGCCGGGCCGAACTGGAGAACCTGCTGGCTCAGGCACGCCGCCAGGAGTCGGCGCTTGATGCCGACGAGCTACAGCATGCGCCCCGGCTCGAGGCGGCGCTCAACACCTGGTTCGAGCTCTCTTCTCTGGCCGAACGACTGCGCGGGGTGGCCAACCTCGCCCGCGAGCGTCATGCCCTGCTGGCCGCTGACCAGGCCCCGGCCCGGCCGGGCCGGGATCCCGGCGAACTGGACGCCGAGGCGGCCGCGCTGCGCGAGCAGGAGGCGGTCCTCGGCGAGGCCCTGGAGGCGGCCCGGGCCGCGCTCGGCAAGGCCACCGAGGGCCGCACCCTCGCAGAGGCGGACCTGGCCGCGGCCGAACGGCTGCTCGCCGACCAGGCCCGCGCCGCCGCGGCCCGCGCCGACCAGCTGGCCAGGCTGCGCGGCCAGGTGGGGGCCGCCCGCAGCCGCGTCGCGGCCAGCGAGGAGGAGGCGGCCCGGCTTGCGGACGCCATCGAGCAGGCCAGGTCCCGTGCCCGGTTCGCCCAGCGGGAGCACGAAGAGGCACAGGAACTGGCGGGTGCCGGGACCGACGACCGGGCCGGCCTGGCCGCGGCGCACGAGGAGGCGGCCGCCGCCCTCGCCGGAAGCTCCGCCCGCGTCGCCGAGTGCCGCGCTGCCGAGCGGGTGGCCAGCGCCGAGCGCGCCGCCCTGGTTGCCCGCCGCCAGGCGCTGGAAGAGGGCCTGCGTGCCGTCCAGGACGGCACGGCCGCCTCGGCGGCCCTGCTGGCGGACCCGGAGTGGGCCGGGCATGTCCTCGGCGGGGTCGCTGCCCTGCTGACCGTGGCCGAGGGCGCGCAGGAGGCCATCACGGCCGCGCTCGGCGGTGCCGCCGATGCGGTGGCCGTGGCCGGCCTGGACGCCGCCGTGGCGATCCTGCACGGTCTCAAGGGCGCCGACGCGGGAACGGCCGGGCTGGTCATCGCCGGCACCGGCGCCGCGCCGGGCAGCGGAGCCGGAGAATCGTCTGCGGGGCGCGGTACGGCCGGAGCACTTCCGCCGGGCGTGGTGCCCGCGGTCGATCTGGTGAAGGCGCCCGGGGAACTCGCCGCGGCACTGGCCGGGCTGCTGTCCGGGGTGGTGGTCGCCGACAACCTCGCCGCGGCGCATGACGTGGTCCGCGCCCGTCCCGAGCTGAGAGTGGTCACCAGGGACGGCGACCTGCTCGGCGCGCACTGGGCGCTCGGCGGCTCGGCCAAGCCGCCGAGCATGCTGGCGATGCGTGCGGCGGCCGAGGAAGCGGCGGCCGCGCTGGCACCGGCCGAGCGGGCCGCACAGGAGGCGGCCGCCACACTGGCGAGCGCACTGGCCGACGAGGAACGGGACCGGGATGCCACCGGCCGGGCGCTGGCGGGGGTGCGGGCCGCGGACAAGGCCGCGGCGGAGTCATCCGGGCGGCTTGGCCGGCTTGCCGGCGCGGCACGGGCAGCGCAGGAGGAGGCCGCGCGGCTGGAGGCGGCGATCGCCTCGGTCAGCCAGCAGCGTGAGCGGGACGCCACGGCGCTGGCCGGGCTCGCCGCCAAGCTCGCGGAGGCCGAGGCGGGCGAGGACGGGGCGAGCGAATCCCTGGAGACCGGCCAGGCGGCGGGAGCGCCGGAGGCCCCGGACCGGGACGGGCTGGCCGCCCTGGCCAGCGCGGCCAGGGAGGCCGAGACCGACGCCCGGCTGGAGGTCAGGACGGCCGAGGAGCGGCTGCGGGCAATCGCCGGCCGGGCCGATGCCCTGGCCGCGGCGGCGGTGCGGGAACGGCGGGCCGCCGAGGCCGCGGTGGCCCGGCGGCGGCTGCGGGCGCGGCAGGCCGAGGTCGCTGGGGCGGTCGCCACGGGCGCGGACGCGGCCCTGGCCAAGATCGGACAGTCGCTGGCCACCGCCCAAGCGGACCGGGAGGCGGCCGAGCAGGCGAGCAAGGGCAGGGCGGAGACGCTCAAGGAGGTCAGGTCGCGGGTCCGGGCCATCGCCACGGACCTGGACCGGGTGGTGGACACCGCGCACGGCGCGGAGGTCAGCCGGGCCGAGCAGCGGATGCGGGTGGAGCAGATGGTGGCGCGGGCCGCCGAGGAGTTCGGTGTGGACACCGAGACGCTGCTCGCCGAGTACGGGCCGGACGTTCCCGTGCCCGTTTTCGAAGAGGCCGAGCCGGCCGCCTCCCGGCGCCGCCGGCCTGGGTCTACGGTCCAGGCCGGCACTGTTCACGGAACCCTGGCCCCGGGCGGCCTGGTCCAGAACGGCACCGGGCTGCACGGTTCTGGGCAGCACGGTTCCGGCCAGGACAGCGCGGTGCGGGACGCTGCGGGGCAGGACGGCGCCGCCCAGCGAGCACCGCTGCAGGCCGAGGTGGCCGGCGGAGCGCCGTTCGCGGGCGGGAACGGGATATCCCGGAACGGTGCGTCCGGAAACGGGGTGTCAGGGAACGGCGCGGACGCCGCTGTAGACGGGGCCACCGCGGCCAGCCCGGCGCAGGATGCCCCGGTCGCGGGCCCGGCAGACCGGCCCGCGGAGCCGGTGCGGACGATCCCCTATGTCCGGGCCGAGCAGGAGAAGCGGGCCGCCACCGCACAGCGCCAGCTCGACCAGCTCGGCAAGGTGAACCCACTGGCCCTGGAGGAGTACGCGGCGCTGGAGGAGCGGCACCAGTTCCTCGCTACCCAGCTCGAGGACCTCAAGAAGACCCGCCGCGACCTGCTCACCGTCGTCAAGGAGGTCGACGACCGGGTCCAGCAGGTGTTCACTTCGGCCTTCGCGGACACCGCCGCCGAGTTCGAGCAGATCTTCTCGCGGCTGTTCCCCGGCGGCGAGGGCAGGCTGGTGCTGACCGAGCCCGACGACATGCTGGCGACCGGCATCGATGTCGAGGCCCGGCCGCCCGGCAAGAAGGTCAAGCGGCTCTCGCTGCTGTCCGGTGGTGAGCGGTCGCTGACCGCGATCGCGTTCCTGCTGGCCATCTTCAAGGCCCGCCCGTCGCCGTTCTACGTGCTTGACGAGGTCGAGGCGGCCCTGGACGACACCAACCTGCAGCGGCTGCTCGGTATCTTCGAGGAGCTGCGCAGCATCTCCCAGCTGATCATCATCACGCACCAGAAGCGGACCATGGAGGTCGCTGACGCCCTGTACGGGACCACCATGCAGGGCGACGGGGTCTCCACGGTGGTGAGCCAGCGGCTGCGGGAGCGAGAACGCGCGTAGCCACATGTCCCGCAGATCGCCAGCCTGGCCCCGATCCAGGGGCAGGGGCCGGGGCCACCAGCGGGCGTGACCGCGCCATGGGCGGGATCCCGCCGCGGGCATATTCATCTGCCAGACTGGGGCCGTTATGGAGTACTTGATCATTGTCATCGTCCTCGTCGTCCTGGCCCTGATCGTGGGCGGCGCCATGCTGGTCCGCGGCCGGCGGCGGCCGCACGAGACCGCGGCGCCGTCGCAGCCGCCCGGTGCCCCTTCCGCCCCGGCACACCCCGGCACGGACGTGGACACCGCAGCCGCACCGTCCGCACCGGGTGCCCCGGTGACCGAGGTTCCCGCGGCCGGGGTGGCGGAGGCGCCGCAACCGCTCGCAGGCCGGATGACCCGCCTTCGTGGCCGGCTCGCGCGCTCGCAGACCGGGTTCGGCGCGGTGCTGCTCGGCCTGCTCTCCCGTGACGGGCTCGACGATCAGGGCTGGGAGGAGGTCGAGGACACCCTGGTCGGGGCCGATCTCGGGGCCGGCCCGGCGGCACAGCTCGTCAACGAGTTGCGCACGCAGGTCAGGGTGGGCGGCGCCCGCGGCACCGCCGAGGTGCGCTCGCTGCTGAGAAAGGACCTGATCGAGCAGGTCGGTGCCGACCTGGACCGGTCGCTGCGGGTGGCCAGGCATGGCGACCGGCCCGCCATAGTGCTCATGGTGGGGGTCAACGGCACCGGCAAGACGTCCACCTGCGGCAAGCTGGCCCGTGCGCTCATCGGGGAAGGCCACACGGTCCTGCTCGGTGCCGCCGACACCTTCCGCGCCGCCGCCGCCGACCAGCTGGAGACCTGGGGGCAGCGGGTAGGCGCTCAGGTGATCCGTTCGGACCGGGAGGGCGCCGACCCGGCGAGCGTCGCGTTCGACGCCGTGAAGCAGGGCATCGACGACCGCGCGGACACCGTCATCGTGGACACCGCGGGGCGGCTGCACACCAAGACCGGCCTGATGGATGAGCTCGGCAAGATCAAGCGTGTCATCGAACGCCAGGCGACCGTGGACGAGGTCCTGCTGGTACTTGACGCCACCACGGGGCAGAACGGCCTGCGCCAGGCCAGGGTGTTCGCGGAAGCCGTGGACATCACCGGGATCGTGCTGACCAAGCTGGACGGGACCGCCAAGGGTGGCATCGTGGTGGCGGTGCAGCGGGAACTCGGGGTGCCGGTCAAGCTGGTCGGCCTCGGTGAAGGGCCCGACGACCTCGCCCCGTTCGAGCCCGCCGCGTTCGTCGACGCGATCCTCGGCTAGCGTTCATGCCCGCCATCTGGCGGCTGACCCCGCGCCAGAGCGTTGCGGCCGAATGTGCACGACGAGGCAGGGCGGCCGTCGTCGGCGGGTGCATCGACCTGCTCCAGGGTCAGGACACCGACGACGCGCTGCTGATCGCGCTGGCCGGGCCCGCCGCCCAGGCCGTGCTCGACGGCTCCGCGGGCGGCAAGGCGGGTTACTGGCCGCGAGTGTGGGCGGCCCGCGGCCTGCTGCATGCCTGGGACGACCGTGCCACGGCGGTGATCATCCAGGCCACGGCGGATGACGCGTGGCGGGTGCGGGAGATGGCGGCCAAGGTCATCGCCCGCCACCGCGTCGCAGACGCGCTGCCTGCCGTGTCGCAGCTGCGCACCGACCCGGTGCCCAGGGTCCGGGCCGCGGCCGAGCGGGCGGTCGTGCTGGTCACCGCAAGCAGCACCTGAACGGGCGGCACCGGCAGCCGCCGGGCCGCGAGCGGCGTGCGGCAGGGCGGCGAAACTTCTGCGTAACATGACGGCCCGCCGTTTCACTCGGCGGAAACAGCCCGTAACCATCAGCGAAACGCCCCCGGGGGACGCTGAGGCGCAGCGCAGGTCCTGAGAGGTGGTCGCATGAAGCTCATCACGGCCGTGATCAAGCCCTTCAAGCTGGACGAGGTGAAGTCCGCTCTGCAGGCGTTCGGCGTGCACGGCATGACGGTCACGGAGGCGAGCGGTTATGGCAGGCAGCGCGGCCACACCGAGGTGTACCGAGGCGCGGAGTACCAGGTCGACCTGGTGCCGAAGGTGCGGCTTGAGGTGCTTTGCGACGACGACGACGCCGATGACCTGATCGGCGTGGTGGTCAAGGCCGCACAGACCGGGCGGATCGGCGACGGCAAGGTCTGGTGTACCCCCGTGGACACGGTGGCGCGGGTGCGCACCGGAGAGCGCGGGCCTGGAGCCCTCTGAGGCCGTGGGAACCGGTGCGCGGCCGGCCAGGGTCCGGCGCCTGGCGTCGTTCGCAGCCGATCGCGCTCGCCGCAGCACGAGCGCCGACCGCTGGCTGGCCTCACTGCTGGGCGCCGAGCCCGGGGTGGCGCTGGTGGCGGTCGGCGGCTACGGCCGGCGCGAGCTGCTGCCGGGCAGTGACCTCGACGTGCTGCTGCTGCACTCCGGGCGGCCGGGAATCGCCGCCCTGGCCGACCGCGTCTGGTACCCCATCTGGGACTCGGGCACCCATCTTGACCATGCCGTGCGCGGCCGGCCGAAGCGCGCGAGGTGGCCCGCCAGGACGTGCGGGTGGCGCTCGGCCTGCTGCACGCCAGGCACGTCGCCGGGGATCCAGGACTGACCAGCGACCTGCGCACCGGAGTCCTGGCGGACTGGCGGTCGGGCGCCCGCACCAGGCTGGCCGAGTTGCAGGCGCTGCATGAGGAGCGCACCGCACGCAGCGGCGAACTCGCGTTCCTGCTTGAACCGGATCTCAAGGAGGCCAGGGGTGGCCTGCGCGACGCGGAGGCCATCTACGCGGTGGCTGCGGCCTGGGTGGCTCCCGGGCCCGGGCCGCGGGCCCGGGCCGCGCAGGAGGCCATCCTGGACGCGCGGCACGCCCTGCACGAGGTGACCGGCCGGGCCAGCGACCGGCTGGTGCTCCAGGAACAGGACGAGGTGGCGCGGGTCCTGGGCCTGGCCGACGCCGATGCGCTGCTGTGTCATATGGCCGGGGCCGGGCGCACCATCGCCTATTCGCTCGATCAGTCGCTGCGCCAGGCCCAGCGCAGCCGGGGCGGTGCCGTCGGCTCCAGGGGGCCGGGAGCCGACGGGCGCGGTGCTGCGGGCGTGCTTGGCGGTGTGGCCAGGGCAGGCCGCCTGCGCGGTGGCCGGGCCAGGAACGGCCCGCAGCGGCGGCCGCTGGCCGACGGCCTGGTCGAGCAGGACGGGGAGGTCGTGCTTGCGCGGCCCGCCGATCCCGCAACAGACCCGGTGCTCGTGCTGCGCGCCGCGGCCGCTGCCGCCGAGACCGGCCTTCCCCTGGCGCCGCGCACGCTGGCCCGGCTCAAGGAATGCCCACCGCTGCCCGTGCCGTGGCCCGCCGCTGCCCGCGACGCCCTGGCCATGCTGCTGGGTACCGGGCAGCCCGCCATTGCCGTCTGGGAAGCCCTCGACCAGGAGGAAATGCTGCCCGGCCTGATCCCCGACTGGGAACGGGTCCGGAACCGGCCGCAGCGCAACCCGCTGCACACCTTCACCGTCGACCGGCATCTGGTCGAGACGGCCGCCCGGGCCGCCGCGCTGACCCGGGACGTGACCCGTCCCGACCTGCTGCTGATCGCGGCGCTGCTGCACGACATAGGCAAGGGCTGGCCCGGTGACCACCGGGTGACCGGGGAGGTGGTGACCAGGGACACCGCGCGCCGGATGGGCCTGGCCGAGGCAGACACCGAACTGGTCGCCAGCGCCGTCCGGAACCACCTGCTGCTCCCGCACATGGCGACCCGGCGGGATCTCGACGACCCGCAGACCGCGGCCCAGGTCGCGGCCACCGTCGGCGGCCGCCCCCTGCTGGAGTTGCTGCACGCCCTGGCGATCGCGGACGGCCAGGCAACCGGCCCGGCCGCCTGGAACGACTGGAAGGCAGGCCTGGTCGCCGATCTGGTGCGCCGCGTCGAGGGCGTGCTGGGCGGCCAGCCTCCGGCCGCGCCGCTGCCGCTGCGCCCCGGCCAGATCGCGCTCGCCGAGGCCGGCCAGCCCGCGGCGATGGTGACCGGCTCGGAGGTGACGGTCGTGGCACCCGATCGCCCCGGGCTGCTGTGGCAGGCGGCCGGGGTGCTCGCATCGCACCGGCTGGCGGTGCGGTCGGCCAACGCGACGTCCCACGGCACGATGGCGGTGACCTCGTTCACCGTCGCCCACCCCTACGGTGAGCCACCGGACGCCGCGCTGGTCAGCTCGGAACTGCGCCGGGTGCTGGCCGGCGAACTGAACGTCGCCAGCCAGCTCAGCCGGCAGGGAATGCTCGGCGCGCCGGCCCGGGGCGCGGACCGGCAGGCTCCAGGCCCCGTGACGAAGGAACGGGGCGTTAGGCCATCGGGGGGTTCCAGGGGGGTCGTCCCCCCGGGGCGGCACAGGCTCGCCCCGCCCAAGGTCACCCTGGTCGACGATGCTTCGCGGACCGCCACCGTGGTTGAGGTGCGCGCGCATGACGCCCCGGGCCTGCTGTGGCGGATCGGCCGCGCCCTCGGCGAATGCGGCCTGGACGTGCGCGCAGCCAGGGTGGAGACGCTCGGCGCGGAGGCCGTGGACGTCTTCTACGTGGTCGGCGCCGACGGCCGCCCGGTCACCGACGCCCCCACCCGCGGCCAGATCGCCGCCCGGGTTCTTTCCGCGCTGACGGGATCCGCGCTCACGGGATAGGACATGTCCCAGAGCGTGTCGCAGGATGCCCTAGCCTTGAGCACGTGTTCGAGACACTCTCCGGCCGGCTGAGCCAGGTCCTTTCCGCACTGCGGGGCAAGGGCAAGCTGTCAGCAGCCGACATCGACGCGACCTGCAGGGAGATCCGCCTTGTCCTGCTCGAGGCGGACGTGGCCCTGCCAGTGGCCAGGGAGTTCATCGCCCGGGTGAAGGAACGGGCGTCTTCGGAAGAGGTCTCCGCGGCGCTCAACCCGGCCCAGCAGATCATCAAGATCGTCCATGACGAACTCATCACGATCCTGGGCGGCGAGACCCGCAGGCTGCGTTTTGCCAAGAACCCGCCGACCGTGATCATGCTGGCGGGCCTGCAGGGCTCCGGCAAGACCACGCTCGCGGCGAAGCTTGCCCGCTGGCTGAAGTCGCAGGGCAACACCCCGCTGATGGTGGCGGCCGACCTGCAGCGGCCGAACGCCGTGCAGCAGTTGCAGGTGCTCGGTGAGCAGGCGGGCGTGCCGGTGTACGCACCCGAGCCGGGCAACGGCGTCGGGGACCCGGTAGCGGTGGCCAGGCAGTCGATCGACGAGGCCAGGCACCGCCTGCACAACGTCGTCGTGATAGACACGGCGGGCCGGCTGGGCATCGACGAGCAGATGATGGCCCAGGCGGCCGCCATCGCCGATGCCACAGACCCGGACGAGATCCTGTTCGTGGTCGACGCCATGATCGGCCAGGACGCGGTGACCACGGCCCAGGCGTTCCTCGACGGCGTCGGTTATGACGGGGTGGTCCTGACCAAGCTGGACGGCGACGCCAGGGGCGGTGCGGCACTCTCGATCGCCCAGCTCACCGGGCGGCCGGTGATGTTCGCCTCGACCGGCGAGAAACTCGAGGACTTCGACGTCTTCCACCCGGACCGGATGGCGTCCCGGATCCTCGACATGGGTGACATCCTCACGCTGATCGAGCAGGCCGAGCGCACGTTCGACGCGGAGCAGACCGCGGCCATGGCGGGCAAGCTGGCCTCGGGCGAGGGCTTCACCCTGGAAGACTTCATCGACCAGTTGGCCATGGTGCGCAAGCTGGGGCCGATCAGCAACCTGCTCGGGATGCTGCCCGGTGCCGCGCAGAACAAGGAACTGCTCAGCCAGGTCACCGACGCGGACCTGGACCATGCCGCGGCGATCGTGAACTCGATGACCCCTGCCGAGCGGCGCAACCCAAAGATCCTCAACGGGTCCCGCCGTGCGCGCATCGCCAAGGGCTCGGGCACCACCGTCGGCGAGGTCAACAACCTGGTCGTCCGGTTCCTCGAAGGCCAGAAGATGATGCGCCAGATGCTCGGCGGCGGTGGCATCCCCGGCATGCCGGCCATTCCCGGGATGCGCCGGGCAGCCACCAAAGCCGCGAAGGGCAGGAAGGGCTCTGGCAAGAAGAAGCCCAAGGGCGGGCGCCCCGGAGGGGCACCTGGACGGTCGTCCGGCGCTGCCGGTACGGCCCCGGGCCGGCCCCCGGGCGGTCCCGGCGGCCCGGGCGGGCCCGGGCTGCCCGGCCTGGGCGGTCCCGGCGGCCTGGGCGGTCCCGGTAGCCTGGGGAACCTTTCCGGTGCCCTGGGCGGCGGTCTTCCGCCTGGCCTGGGTGGTGGGCCGGGCGCGCTACCGCCCGGCCTGGGCGGCAAGGGCCGCTCCGGGGGCGGCGGGCCGTCGGCACGAGACCGTCAGCAAAGCGGTGGCGGCCCGGACGGTCAGCGTGCCGGCGGGACGTCAGGCAGCCGCCCCGCGAGCGGAGCGCCGGACAGTCAGCGTGCGGGCGGCGCGCCGGACGGCCGCCCTGCGAGCGGAGCGCCGGACAGTCAGCGTGCGGGCGGCGCGCCGGACGGCCGCCCTGCGAGCGGAGCGCCGGACGATCAGCGTGCGGGCGGGGCGTCGGGCAGCCGCCCTGCGGGCGGAGCGCCGGACAGTCAGCGTGCGGGCGGCGCGCCGGACAGCGGCCCTGCCGGCGGAGCGCCGGACAGCCGCCCCGGCACCGGCGGGACGCCGGACGGTCAGCGCCGCGGCAACGTGGCTGCCGGCAGCTCACCCGGCAGCACGGCGAACGGCGGCGGCGCGAATGACGGCGGCGCCGAAGACGCCGCGCCCGGGCTCGCCTCCGGCGACCTCCCCGCTGGCTTCACCCCTCCGCCCGGCGGCCGGGGGCGGCTGCTGGGCCGGAGGAACAAGAAGCGCTAGCTTCGGGCGTTCGTGGTCGGCTAGCCGCTATCCCAGCAGTCACAACCGCACCGGCCGCCACAAGAGCCCCGTCGACGAAGCTGCCCACGGACAAACTCACCCGGGATCACCGTGCCCGGTCCGCCCCCGGGATCGTGATCGTGGGCGATTGCCAGGCTATGACCCCCCGGGGATCGACCACGGTCACGAAGGCCGGCGGTCCGCTCGATGACCAGGTGGCAGGGCCCGGGGTCTTCGGGTTTATCGCGCCGCCCTCTGGGCCACATCCCCACGATCACGGCAGAGAGAGCCGGCCGGAGGGGGGCAGGTGGGGTGGTGAGTACGTTCTGGTGCGTGGTGTCTGGCAGAATGGCTGGGTTACCTCGTCCGTCGGTCAGTGACGCCCTCTCACGCTCGCTGGCCCGGGCCCGTCCGGGGCATGCCGCCGGTCCCCACCTGGCGCGTTCGTCACCGCAGTAGAGCTTCATGGGAGAAGAGCCTCAGCCGTGGCTGTCAAGATCAAGCTCAAGCGCATGGGCAAGATCCGTGCGCCCTACTACCGGATCATCGTCGCCGACGCCCGCACCAAGCGGGACGGCCGGGCGATCGAAGAGATCGGCAAATATCACCCCAAGGTCGATCCGTCCCTCATCGAGGTCGACTCCGACCGTGCCCAGTACTGGCTTTCGGTGGGAGCGCAGCCAACCGACCCGGTGCGCAAGCTTCTGGAGATCACCGGCGACTGGCAGAAGTTCAAGGGCCTGCCCGGCGCCGAGGGCACCCTGAAGACGGCCGCGCCAAGGCCGGACAAGAAGGAAGCGTTCGCCGCGGCGGTCGCCGAGACCGTCAAGGACCTCAAGGTCAAGGGCGGTGACGCAAAGACAGGTGGCGCCAAGGCCGGCGACGGCAAGGCGGCGGAGGCCAAGACCGACAAGGGCAGGGCGCGCAGGCCGGCCAGTTCGGCCGACAAGCCAGCCGGTGGCAAGGCTGCCAAGGACGACGCTGCCGCCAAGGGCGCCACCGCCAAGGACGACACCGCTGCCAAGGACAGTGCCGCCGAGGACAGCTCCGCCAAGGAGGGTGCTGCCAAGGACGGGGCTGCTACGGACGCCGTGGCCAAGAGTGGCGCCGCCAAGGGCGCTGCGGACAAGGACGGCACGGCCAAGGACGGCACGGCCAAGGACGGTGCTGCCAAGGACGGTGCTGCCAAGGACGGTGCTGCCAAGGACGGTGCTGCCAAGGACGGCACGGCCAAGGACGGTGCTGCCAAGGACGGTGCTGCCAAGGACGGTGCTGCCAAGGACGGTGCTGCCAAGGACGCTGCTGCCAAGGACGCTGCGGCCAAGAGTGACGCCGCGGACTCCGCCAGCGAGGAGGCTGCCGCAGCCGACAGCGAGCCTGCTGCTGCCGCCGCGTCGGCCGCCGGGCAGGACGGCGAGGCCTGACGTGCTCCAAGAGGCGCTCGAGCACCTGGTCAAGGGCATCGTGGATCACCCTGACGATGTCAGCGTCGCCAGCCACGGGCTGCGCAGGGGCCGGGTCCTTGAGGTCCGCGTTCACCCGGACGACCTGGGCAAGGTGATCGGCCGGGGCGGGCGCACCGCCCGGGCGCTGCGCACCGTCATCGGCTCCCTGGCGGGCGGCCGCTACGTGCGGGTCGACCTGCTGGATGTGGATGAGGTCAGGTAGCTGAGCACCGTGGCGGCGGCTGCTCGCCGCCGGTGGGCAGCTTCGCCGTGGCCCGCGTGGTTACGGACCCCACGGGTCGGGCGGCGTCGGCTGCTCGCCGCCGGCAGGCGGCTTCGCCGTGGCCCGCGTGGTTTACGGACCCGGAGCCGCCCGGGCCGGCGGTCGCGCGGCAGGCTGGAGAGCTATGGAAAAGTCCCTCGTGGTTGGCCGGATTCTCCGGCCGCACGGGCTCCGCGGAGAGTTGTCGGTCGAGGTCCGCACCGACGATCCCGCCGAGCGGTTCGCGGCCGGGTCCGTGCTCGCCACCGATCCGCCGGAGGCGGGCCCGCTGACCGTGACGGCTTCGCGGTGGCACTCCGGGCGGCTGCTGGTCAGTTTCGCGGAGGCTGGGGACCGCGCGGACGCCGAAGCGCTGCGCGGCATCTGGCTGACGATCGACGCGGCCGATGTCCCGTTGCCGCAGGACCCGGACGAGTTTCATGACCACCAGCTCACCGGGCTGACCGTGGTCACCGTGTCCGGGGAACTCGTGGGCACCGTCACCGACGTCCTGCACGCCGGGCAGGACCTGCTTGCGGTGACCCCGGCGCCCGGGACGTCGCGGCAGGCGGAAGTGCTCGTGCCATTCGTGGCGGCGATCGCCGTTGAGGTGGACCTGGCCAGCGGGCGGCTTGTCATCGACCCGCCCCCTGGCCTGCTCGACCTCGGGCAGGCCGGCGCTGCTGGCATTGAGGCGGGCGGAAGCCGTGAAGATTGACGTCATCACGATCTTTCCCGAGTACTTCAGCCCGCTCCAGGTTTCCCTGCTGGGCAAGGCGGCCGAGCGCGGCCTGATCGAGTTCGCCGTCCATGACCTGCGGACCTGGGCTCACGACGTGCACAAGAGCGTGGACGATACGCCGTTCGGCGGGGGACCGGGCATGGTGATGAGCCCAGTCCCGTGGGGTGAGGCACTCGACGTGATACTGGGGCCACAGGCACCCGGCACCAGGCTGGTCGTGCCCACTCCGGCGGGCGTGCCTTTCCGGCAGGAGACGGCAGCCACGTACTCGCGTATGGCACATCTCGTGTTTGCCTGTGGGCGGTACGAGGGGATCGACGCGCGCTTTGCCGAGGACGCGCGCACCCGCGTGCCGGTCGACGAGGTCAGCGTCGGGGACTATGTGCTTTCCGGGGGCGAGCCGGCGGTTCTTGTGATGATCGACGCGATCTGCCGGCTGCTGCCGGGGGTGCTCGGCAATGCCGCCTCCGCGCCAGACGACTCGTTCGGCGGCGGGGCCGGGCCCATGGCCGGCTTGCTTGAGGGCCCGGTTTTCACCAGGCCACGGGTGTGGCGGGGGCGCGAGGTGCCCGCGGTCCTGGTCTCCGGGGATCATGCCGCCATCGCGCGGTGGCGGCGCGACGAAGCCCTGCGCCGAACCGCGGCGCTGCGGCCCGATCTCATGGTGGCGCTGCCCGCAGGTACCCTGGATAGCCGCGATCGGGAGGTGCTCCATGAGGCTGGCTTTCCGGTCCCGGGCGAAGATATGGCACACTGAAACCGCCGCCTCGCGAAATTCTCACCGGGCGGGGATGCTTTTCGCGCTAAGCGACCACGACAGACCGTAACCATGCATCGCCTCGTGCCGAACAGGCGCGTGCGCGAGGACCATTGAGGAACGCCAGCCATGCACACCGCCATCGCCGACTTGGAACAGGCGCAGATTCGCCCCGACATCCCGGGGTTCCGGCCTGGAGACACGCTCAAGGTGCACGTCCGGGTCGTTGAGGGAAACCGGACCCGGATTCAGGTCTTCCAGGGTGTGGTGATCCGGCGCCAAGGCGGCGGGGCCCGGGAGACGTTCACCGTCCGCAAGATCAGCTATGGCGTCGGGGTGGAGCGGACATTTCCGGTCCACAGCCCCTCCATCGACAAGATCGAGGTCGTCAGCCGGGGCCGGGTGCGCCGGGCCAAGCTGTACTACCTCCGGTCGCTGCGCGGCAAGCGTGCCCGGATCAGGGAGCGCCGCGAGACGCCCGCGCAGTAGCGGGCCCGTGGAATCGCTCGTAAGGGGGAACGCGGCGCCGGGCACCGGCGAGAGGCTGCCCGCAGGGCAGCGGGATCGCCGCTGTGAGAACCCGGCGCTAGGCTCGATGCGATGAATGACGACCGGGATACTCGGGGCGAAGAATTGTCCACAGATGACGGACGCACGCGCCCGGGCCAGGTCGATGGCCGGCAGTTCGGCGGCGTGCCTGGTGACGGCGCCGCCGCGGGCCCGGAGGGCGGGGGGTTCGGCGGTCAGTCCCAGGCGCCCTGGCCTGGGGGTCCCGGTGGGACATTCGGCGACGGCGGGGCTTTCGGTAACGGCGGCACGTTCGGTGCCGCGGCCGCCGATGCGCCCAGGACGGTGGCCGGGGACGGCGCGGCCGGTGGCATCGGGGGTGGCCCGCCGGGGACAGGTGCCGGCGGGGCGCCGGGGCAGGCTCCGCCGCGCGGGAATGCCGCAGGCGAGCCCCAGCAGGGGCGGCGCCGGGGCAAGCGGCGGCCGAGCATGTCCTGGTGGGTGGAGTTGCCCATCCTGCTCGTGTTCGCGCTCGTGCTGGCCCTGCTCATCAAGAGCTTCGTCGTGCAGGCGTTCTTCATCCCGTCGTCGTCGATGGAGAACACACTGGAAATCGGCGACAAGGTCCTGGTCAACAAGCTTGTCTACGACTTCCGGTCGATCCACCGCGGCGACGTCGTCGTGTTCAACGGCGATGGTTCCTGGGATCCCGTCCCCGCGCAGCCCGCGCCGCTGTTCAGCCGGCTCTGGGATTCGGTCTCCGGTCTTTTCGGCACCGCGCCCGGAGTGCACGACTACATCAAGCGGGTCATCGGGGTGCCCGGTGACCACGTGGCCTGCTGCAACCGTCAGGGCCAGGTCACTGTCAACGGCGTGCCGCTCAGCGAGAAGTCCTATCTCTACCCCGGCGACGCGCCGTCCGAGCAGCGGTTCAGCATCATTGTCCCGGCGGGCCGGCTGTGGGTGATGGGTGATCACCGCAGCGTGTCCTGGGACTCCCGCGGTCACATGAGCGACCCGGGCGACGGGACCATCCCGGAGAACCACGTGGTGGGCAGGGCGTTCGTGATCGTCGCACCCATCAGCCGGTGGCGGATCCTGCCCATTCCCGCCACGTTCCAGCAACCGAAGCTGACGGCTTCTGGTGCGGCCGCGCTGGCGGCGAACCCGGCACTGGGCGGGCTGCAGGTCCTGCGGACCTCTGGCGCGTCCGTGCTGGGCGCACTGGCAAGGCCTGGCGCGCCCGCGGCGGCAGGAGTGGTCGCCGCCCTGCCGCTCACCCTGCTGCAACGCCGCCTTCGCCGTCGGCTCCGCGGGCGGTTCCGCCGCCCCGGGGGACCGGGACGTGGGCCCGGGTGACGCCACGGCCGTGCTCCTGGCGCGCCATCCCGGCTACACCCCACGGAGCGCGGCTGGCCTCACCGGCTACGAGCGGGTGCTGGCGCGGGCCGGGCTGTCCCCGGTGGCCGGGATCGACGAAGCGGGACGGGGAGCCTGCGCGGGCCCCCTAGTGGTAGCGGCCGTCGCGTTCGGGTCCCGAGGGCTCGCGGGACTCCGCGGTGTCGCCGACTCCAAGGCGCTCACCGCAAAGGCGCGGGAAAAGGCCTACGACGAGGTGGTGGCGACCGCCCTGGCCTGGCACGCGGTGGTCATACCGTCCACGGAGATCGACGAACTGGGCCTGCACGTGTGCAACATCGCCGGCATGCGGCGGGCACTGGCCGGGCTGGCCTGCCAGCCTGCCTATGCGCTCACCGACGGCTTCGCGGTGCGCGGGCTGGGCATCCCGGCCCTGGCGATGTGGAAGGGCGACGAGGTCGCGGCCTGCGTGGCCGCCGCCTCGGTCGTGGCCAAGGTGACCAGGGACCGCATCATGCGCGACCTGCATCTGCGGTACCCGGAGTACGGGTTCGCCCGGCACAAGGGGTATTCCACGCCTGCTCACATGAGGGCGCTCGGCGCGCACGGGCCGTGTCCCGAGCACCGGCGCTCGTTCGTGAATGTGAGCAGTGTGACCTGCGGTGACAAGGGCCCGCAGGCGGAATGCGGTGACCCGGGTGGCGACGCGGTCGGTGACGTGGGCGGCAGCCTGGACCACGAAGCGGCCTGGGGTGATGCGGGCCGGGAGAATTGACCTATGGTTGATCTCATCTGGGCTGTAGCTCCCGTCGCTGCCTGATCGGAGGGGAGACCATGAGCGCGGAAGATCTCGAGAAGTACGAGACCGAGATGGAACTGCAGCTCTATCGCGAGTACCGGGATGTCGTGGGTCTGTTCACCCACGTGGTCGAGACTGAGCGCCGGTTCTACCTCACCAACCAAGTGGAGCTGAACGTCCGGACCGCCGACAACGGCGAGGTCTACTTCGAAGTCGCGATGCAGGACGCCTGGGTGTGGGACATGTACCGGCCCGCCCGTTTCGTAAAGAACGTGAAGGTCGTGACGTTCAAGGACGTCAACATCGAAGAGCTTGCGCAGAGCGACTTCGAGGTCCCTGACCCCAAGTAGGGGCCCGTGACCCCGAGTAGAGGCCCGTGACCCCGAGTAGGGGCCCGTGACCCCAAGTAGGCGGCTGATCTCCCGGCCTGAAGCCAGGCAAACTCCTGGCAGACGCTCCCCGTCCAGTGGAGCACCCGGTACCGACAAACCAGGTACGTCTGTCCACAGGTGGCGCATTCTCCGCCGGTTGTCCACAGCCCGCGAAGCCGTTCAGCGATCACTTGCCGGCCTCCGGCACTGTCGGGTGTGGAGGTGGTGCCGAGTGAATGCCAAGGACGAACTGGGCCGCGAGGGCGAGCAGGTGGCCGTGGAGTACCTGGAGCGGGCCGGCCTGCGGGTGTTAGACCGAAACTGGCGGTGCGCGGATGGCGAGATCGACATCGTGGCCGCCGAGCGGCAGGTGATGGTGGTCTGCGAGGTGAAGACCCGTTCGAGCACCACGTTCGGCACCCCACTGGAGCAGATCACCCGGGCCAAGCAGGCCAGGCTCAGGCGGCTGGCCTCCCGCTGGCTCGTGGCGCACGGGGTGCTGTTCGACGAGGTCCGCATCGACGCGGTCGGCTTGATCCGGCGGCCGTCAGGCGACTACGAGATCGAGCACGTCCGGGGGGTGGGCTAGGTGCCGGTTGCCCGGACGCACTCGATCGCTCTGGTCGGGGTCGAGGGGCATCCGGTAGAGATCGAGACCGACATCGCGAACGGGCTGCCCTGCCTGCTCCTGGTGGGCCTGCCGGACACCGCGCTGCGGGAGGCACGCGACCGGATTCGTGCCGCGATCATCAACAGCCACGAGCAATGGCCGCAGCGCCGGGTCACGGTGGGCCTGTCCCCGGCGAGCCTGCCCAAGCGGGGCAGCGGTTTCGACCTCGGTATCGCGCTGTCGATCCTGGCGGCCGCGGGCGCCATTCCGGGAGCGGCCATCGACGGTGTGGCCTTTCTCGGGGAACTCGGCCTGGACGGGCGGTTACGCCCGGTTCGCGGGGTCCTGCCGGCGGTGGCGGCCGCCGCGGGCGCGGGTTTCGCCAAGGTGGTGGTGGCCCAGGCGAACGCCGCGGAGGCGGCACTGGTGCCGGGGCTGCGGGTGGTCGGGGCGCCCACCCTCGCCGGATTACTGGCCTGGCTGCGCGGCGAACCGGCCAGCGAGGGAGAGGAAGTCGCCTGCGCCGTGCCTGGGCAGCCGCCGGAGCCGTCGCCGGGGCAGTCGCCAGGGCCGTCGCGGGCGCCGGTCCTGGCCGGGGCGCCGGGGCCGGGCGGCGAGATCCCGGCCCGGGCGCCGGCCGGCAGGGCCCGGCGACCGCGCCCCAGGCCCGACCTGTCCGAGGTACTCGGCCAGCCTGCCGCCCGCAGGGCGGCAGAGATCTGCGCGGCCGGTGGCCACCACCTGTCCCTGCTGGGACCGCCGGGCGCGGGCAAGACCATGCTCGCCGAACGGCTTCCCACGGTCATGCCGGTGCTGGACCGCACCGCCGCGCTGGAGGTCACCTCCATCCACTCGGTGGCCGGGACGCTTCCGGCGGGGAGCCCGCTCATGACCGAGCCGCCGTTTTGCGCCCCGCATCACACCGCCACCAAGGCGGCCATTGTGGGTGGCGGCACCGGGATTCTGCACCCCGGTGCCGCATCCCTGGCACATCGCGGATGCCTGTTCCTCGACGAGGCGCCCGAGTTCGCCAGGGACGTCCTCGACGCCCTCAGGCAGCCGCTGGAGGCGGGCGAGGTCGTGGTGGCGCGCTGCGGGCTCACGGCCAGGTTCCCGGCCCGGTTCACACTGGTGCTCGCGGCCAACCCGTGCCCGTGCGCCAAAGGGGCGGCAGCCGGCGCAACATGCAGTTGCACACCCGCCACCAGACGGCGTTACCTGGCCCGGCTGTCCGGCCCGCTGCTTGACCGGGTGGATGTCAAGGTGGAGCTGCTTCCGGTCGGCCGTGCCGAACTCCTGAGCGACCGCCACTTCGCCGAATCCAGCCCCGTGGTCGCGGCCCGCGTGGCGGCAGCACGGAAACGGACGGCAGCCAGGCTCAAGGACACCCCCTGGCGGCTCAACGCCGAGATCCCCGGCAGCGAGCTCCGCCGGGCGTTCCGGCCCTCGCCGGGGTCGCTCGCCCCGGTGGAGCGGGCCATGGACCTGGGGCAGATCAGTGCGCGCGGCGTCGACCGGGTGATCCGGGTGGCATGGACGCTGGCCGACCTCGCGGGAATCGCGCGGCCGACGGTCAGCGAAACCAGCTATGCCCTCGGACTGTGGCTGGGGGCCGGATCGTGAGCGCTCCGGCCGAGGCGGAGCGGGTTGCCCGGGCCGCCCTTACCTGGGTCGCTGAGCCCGGCGATCCGGCCATGGGCGCCCTGTTGCGCCGCTGTTCGCCGGCCGAGATCGTGGCTGCCCTGACCGAGGGCCGGATGCCGCGCATGGCAGCGGTGCCCGCGGGCAGCGCGGCGCCGGAACCCGTGCCCGGGGAGGTCGGCGGCTCGCTCGGGCCGGGCAGCGGCGCCGGGCCGGGCAGCGGCGCCGGGCCGGCCGGGACACCCCGCCTGGGGGACGCCCTGCGCCGCTGGTCGGCCAGGCTGGGCGAGGTGCCGCCAGAACCCGAACTGGCCGCCTGGTGGCGCGACGGCATCCGGCTGGTCATCCCCGGTGACGCGGAATGGCCAAGTCAGCTCGACGTGCTGGGCGAGGCCCGTCCCTGGGGCCTGTGGGTGCGCGGGCACGCGGACCTGCGTTACGCCTGCCTGCGGTCGGTGTCGGTGGTGGGGACCAGGGCGGCGACCGGGTACGGCAGCTACGTCTGCGGCGAGATGGCCGTGTCGCTCGCCGGCGCGGGCTGGACGATCGTGTCCGGGGGCGCGTTCGGGATCGACGGCTGCGCGCACCGCGGCGCGATCGCCGTGGCGGGTGTCACCGTGGCGGTGCTGCCCTGCGGGGTGGATCTCGCCTATCCCCGGGCCCATGAGGGGCTCTTCCGGTCGATCAGGGACCAGGGCGCGCTCGTCAGCGAGTGGCCACCGGGCCGGATGCCGACCAAGCACGGGTTCCTGGTCCGCAACCGGGTGATCGCCGCGCTGAGCCGCGGCACCGTGGTGGTGGAGGCGGCGCTGCGCAGCGGGGCGCTCAACACCGCACGCCATGCCCACGACCAGAGCCGTCCGCTGATGGCCGTGCCCGGGCCGGTGACGTCTCCGCAGTCGGCCGGCTGCCACGAGGCGATCAGGGAATGGGGCGCGGTGTGCGTCACCGGCGCGCGGGATGTGATGGAGTTGCTGGAGTTCCCGGGGGATCACCCGCCGCCCGGGCAGCAGCGCGGCCCGGTGCTCGCTCGCGACCTGCTCGGCCCGGTGGACACCCGGGTTCTGGAGGCGGTCCCGGCCCGGACCGGGCGAGGGCCCGCCAGGATCGCGATCGCCGCCGGGGTGGACTTCGACACGGTCATGCGCTGCCTGGGCGGGCTGGCGGCCGCCGGGTTCGTGGAGCGCTGTGAGCGCGGCTGGCGGCTACGGCGGCCGCAGCCCCGGTCACATGTCGGACCAAACGCATAAATGCCAGATTCCTGCCCGATAGCGGGCAGGAATCTTGCATTTCCACACAGTAATGAGCCATCCTGCTAGAATGACGAGCGCAGTACAGGCGCATGAGGAACTCGTGACCCACCTGGCTCGGACCAGCCCGCTCAGCCAGGGCGAGGCTGCTCGGGTGGTGGCCGAGGTACTCGGCTACTTCGGCGAGTCCGTGGAGGAGTTCGTGCGCCGGCGCCATCGTGAGCTGAAAACAGGGGGGCTCACGAACGAGCAGGTTTTCGCGCGGATCGCGGCCGAACTGCCGGCCAGACGGGTAGCCGCGCCGCAGTTGTCGCTGCGGCAGCTTCGCCGTGTCGTCTATGGCTGAGCGATCGCGCCGCCTGCGCCAGAGAGAGGGAGCGGAACGTGTGCGGGATCGTTGCGCATGTGGGGAGCCGGGATTGTGTGCCCATCCTGCTGGAAGGGCTGGCTCAGCTGGAATACCGCGGATATGACTCCGCAGGGCTCGCCGTGGTGTCCCGATCCGGCGGCATGCGCGTGCACAAGGCCAAGAGCCGGGTCGCGGGCCTGGGGGCGACCCTCCCGGCGCGGTTCAAGGGCAGCCCCGGCATCGGCCATACCCGGTGGGCGACCCACGGCGAGCCGAGCGACATCAACGCCCACCCGCACGTCGTCGGGCCGGTTGCGGTGGTCCACAACGGGATCATCGAGAACGCCGACGAACTGCGGGCCAAGCTGATCGCCGAGGGCGCGGAGTTCGTCTCGGACACCGACAGCGAGGTGCTTGCGCACCTGATCGCCCGGGCCGGCGGCTACCTGCCGGCGGCGGGTGCCCCGGAGCAGGCTGGTGCCCCGGAGCAGGCGGGCGCCCCGGAGCAGGCCGGTGCGCCGGAGCAGGCCGGCGCGCCGGAGCACAACGGTTCGGCGAACGGCAGCGGCACCACGGCCAAGGCCGGCGGCGCGAGGAGCGCAACGAAGGCTGGCCGCGCCAACGGCAGCGTGGCCGGCCCCGAGGGAGGCGTTGACCTGGAGGAGGCGGTGCGCCAGGCACTCACCTCCGTGGTCGGCACCTACGGCATCGCGGTGCTCGATGCCCGCTATCCCGACCGGGTCGTGGCCGCGCGGAACGGCAGCCCGGTCGTGCTCGGCATCGGCGACAAGGAGATGTTCGTCGCCTCGGATGTCGCCGCCCTGGTCCGCTACACCCGCCAGGTGGTGCACCTGGACGACGGCGAGGTGGCGACGGTCCGCGCGGACGGCTACCACACCTCCACGCTGGACGCCCGCACGACCACCCACGAGCCGTTGCTCATCGAGGCCGATCTGCGCTCCTACAGCGCCGACGGCTACACGCACTTCATGCGCAAGGAGATCCACGAGCAGCCCAGGACCGTGGAGCGGGCGCTGCGGGGCCGGATCGAGGAGCGGTTCCACACCGCCCACCTCGGCGGGCTGAACATCGACGCCCGCGAGGCGCGGGCCATCAGGCGGGTGAAGATCCTCGGCTGCGGCTCGGCCTTCTACGCCGGGCAGGTCGGCGCGCAGCTCATCGAGGAACTCGCCCGGATCCCGGCGGACGCCGAGGCCGCATCCGAGTTCCGCTACCGCAACCCGGTGGTGGAGCCGGACACGCTCTACATCGCGGTGAGCCAGTCCGGCGAGACCCACGACACCCTGGCCGCGGTCAGGGAGCTGAAGCGCAAGGGCGGCCGCGTGATCGGCGTGGTCAACGCGGTCGGCAGCGCCATCGCCCGGGAGTGCGAGGGCGGGGTGTACCTGCACGCCGGGCCGGAGATCTCGGTCACTTCCACCAAGACGTTCACCGCGACCTGCGTGGTGTTCTCGCTGCTCGCCCTGCACCTCGGGCGGATCCACGACCTGTCCCCGGCGGACGGGGCGCGCGTCGTGGCCGGGCTGCATGCGCTGCCCGGGCAGGTCACCCAGATCCTCGCCGAGGAGGAGCGGATCGCGGCCTTGGCCAAGGATCTCACCGGCTATCACGGCATGTTCTTCGTGGGCAGGGTCCGGGGCTGGCCGATCGCCCGGGAGGGCGCGCAGAAGCTCAAGGAGGTCTCCTATCTGCACGCCGAGGCCTATCCGGCGAGCGAGCTCAAGCACGGGCCGCTGGCGCTGGTCGGCCCCGACCTGCCGACTGTTGCCGTGGTGCCCGACGACGAGCTGCGCGACAAGAACATCTCCACGCTGGGCGAGATCAAGGCGCGCCGTGGCCGGATCCTCGCGGTCGGCCATGGCACGCTGGATGCAAGGCTCGCCGACGACATGGTGGAGGTGCCCAAGAACGAGCCCGAGCTGGACCCGATCCTGCTGTCGGTGCCGCTGCAACTGCTCGCCTACCATGCCGCGGTCACGCTCGGGAATGACGTCGACAAGCCCCGCAACCTGGCCAAGAGCGTGACCGTGGAGTGAATTGACCGGTGGCAGCCCCCGAGCCGGCGACATCCCCGGACCCGGGTGCACCCCCCGGGCCCGCGCCCCTGCCCGCAGCGCTGGATGCCGCCCTGGACGCCTTCCGGCACCACATCGAGGCCGAACGGGGACTGTCCCGGCATACCGTCCGGGCCTACCTCGGTGACGTCGCGGCGCTGCTGGAGCACGCCGCCGCGGCCGGGGCCACCGGCCCGGCGGATCTCGGCGTCGGAACCCTGCGGGCCTGGCTGGCCGAGCAGCACGGCCGCGGCCAGTCCCGGGCCTCCCTGGCCAGGCGCGCCGCCGCGGCCAGAGCCTTCACCACCTTCGCCCATGCCCGCGGCCTGATACCGTCCGACCCCGGGCCGCTGCTCGGCATGCCGCGGATTCCCCGCCGGCTTCCCGAGGTGCTCACGCAGGACCAGGTGGCCGCGGTACTTGCGGCATCGGCAATCGGCCCGTCTGACCCCGGCCCGGCTCGCGGTGCGGGGCCCCACGGCCAGGATGGCCAGGACGAGGCGCTGGCCCTGCGGGATTCGGCGATCGTGGAACTCCTCTACGCGACCGGCATCCGGGTCGGCGAACTGTGCGGCCTGGACCTCGGTGACCTGGACGAGGAACGGCGCACGGTGCGGGTGCTCGGCAAGGGCAACAGGGAACGGACGGTGCCCGCCGGGATCCCGGCCGTCAAGGCGGTGGCCGCCTGGGCGCGGTCCGGGCGGCCCGTCCTGGTGACACCGGGCAGCGGGCATGCCCTGTTCCTCGGCGCGCGTGGCCGGCGCCTCGACCCGCGGACCGCGCGCCGCGCGGTCCACGCCTGCCTGGCCGCGGTCCCTGGCACGCCCGACTCCGGCCCGCACGGCCTGCGCCACGCGGCCGCGACGCATCTGCTCGAAGGCGGCGCCGACCTGCGCAGCGTGCAGGAGATCCTCGGCCATGCGTCGCTGACCAGCACACAGATCTACACGCACGTCTCGATCGAGCGGCTGCAGTCGGCATACCGGCAGGCGCACCCGCGGGCTTGAGGTAGTCATGCGCTACGACGCCCGGGGAACGGCTGGCTCCTGCACGCAGAGCGCGGCCGGGCCGGGAGCGGGTAGACTACTGGGCGGTCGGCGAGTCCGCTTCCCGTTGCGGTACGGTCTTCCGGCCAAATTCGCGCGTCCGCTCGCCGCCGGGGCCTCCCCGCGGTGCGCACCCTTCGGTCCGCGGTGTGGTTCGCCGCGGTGTGTGTGCACGGGCGCCAGGACCAACCGAACGCGCCGCTCCACGAGGACCGGCGCATGAGCAGGAAGGGGACACCGGTATGGCACCGGTCGTCACCATGCGGCAGCTGCTGGAGAGCGGCGTTCACTTCGGCCACCAGACCCGGCGCTGGAACCCGAAGATGAAGCGGTTCATTCTCGCTGAGCGCAATGGGATCTACATCATCGATCTCCAGCAGTCTCTCGACTACATCGACAAGGCCTACGAGTTCATCAAGGAGACCGTGGCGCACGGCGGCACGGTCCTGTACGTCGGCACCAAGAAGCAGGCGCAGGAGGCGATCGCGGACCAGGCGCGCCGGGTCGGCATGCCGTTCGTCAACCAGCGCTGGCTCGGCGGGATGCTGACCAACTTCCAGACGGTGCACAAGCGCCTGCAGCGGCTCAAGGAACTCGAGGAGATCGACTTCGAGGATGTGCCCGGTTCCGGCATGACCAAGAAGGAACTGCTGCACCTGCGCCGCGAGCGGGACAAGCTTGACCGCTCGCTCGGCGGGATCAAGGACATGGCCCGGGTGCCCAGTGCCCTGTGGGTGGTGGACACCAAGAAGGAGCACATCGCCGTCAGCGAGGCGCGCAAGCTCGGCATCCCGGTGGTCGCGGTCCTGGACACCAACTGCGACCCCGACGAGGTGGACTTCCCCATTCCCGGCAACGACGATGCGATCCGCAGCGTGTCGCTGCTCACCCGCGTCGTCGCCGACGCGGTCGCCGACGGGCTGATGGCCCGGGGCGGCGAGGCCGACTCCGACGACAAGCCCTCGCCCGCGGGTGATCTTGGCACCGAGGAGCCGCTGGCCGAGTGGGAGCGTGAGCTGCTCGAGCGCAAGGGCGCCGACGACGGGGCGCGCGCGCCGGAGCCACGTGCCGGTGCGGACACGACGGCTGCTGCTGCGGAGGCTCCCGTGGCTGAGGCTCCCGTCGCCGCGGCGGCTCCCGTGGCTGAGGCTCCCGTGGCGGCGGCTCCTGTGGCGGAGGTTGCTGCTGCCGCTGAGGCTCCTGTCGCGGCGGCTCCTGTGGCGGAGGTTGCTGCTGCTGTGGTGGCTCCTGTGGCTGAGGCTCCTGTGGCTGAGGCTCCTGTCGCTGAGGCTGCTGCTGCGGAGGCTCCTGTGGCTGAGGCTCCTGTCGCTGAGCTCTGCTGCCGCGGAGGCTCCCGTGGCTGAGGCTCCTGTCGCTGAGCCTGCTGCCGCTGAGGCTCCCGCCGCCGCGGCCGCAGGGGAAGCGGCTTCCACGGATGCGGCTCCTGCGGGACCGGCCACCGCGGACGCCATTGGCCAGGCTGCGGACACCCAGCCCGATGCCACGGCAGCCGATGGTGCTGCGGCGCAGGCCAGCTCCCAGGACAGCGAGCCGGCCGCCGCCGCGGCCGGGGCGCAGGCCCCGGCGGGTGACCCGGTCGCCGCCGACTGAGCAACAGCTGAGCCGGGCCGCCCGCGGTACCGGTTCCGCCAGCAGAAACTGATCAGGCATTCAGATCAGACAGTGAGAGATGAGGACATGGGGAACGTGACCAGCGCGGATGTGAAGCGGCTTCGCGACGCTACCGGCGCAGGGATGATGGACTGCAAGAACGCGCTGACGGACGCGGACGGCGAGTTCGACAAGGCGGTAGAACTGCTGCGGCTCAAGGGAGCCAAAGATGTGGACAAGCGGCGCGCGCGGACCGCGGCCAACGGGCTCATCGCGGCGGCGCTCGACGGCACCAGCGCCGGGGTACTGGTCGAACTGAACTGCGAGACCGACTTCGTTGCCAAGACCGACCTGTTCCAGGGCGTGGCGGCGGACATCACCGCCGCCGCGCTGGCGCAGCGGGCCGCCGACCGGCTCGCCGTGCTGGCACTGGAGGTCCGCCCGGGGGTCACCGCACAGCAGCTCATCGACGAGGCGGGCGCCTCGCTCAAAGAGAAGATGGAACTCGGCAGGTACGCGCTGCTCGAGGGCGGTTATGTCGCCAGCTACCTGCACCGCTCCGACCGGGCGCTGCCGCCGACCGTGGGCGTGCTCGTCCAGCTGGACGCACCGAACGAGCAGGCGGGCAAGGACGTCGCCCAGCAGGTCGCGGCGATGCAGCCGCAGTATGTGACCCGTGACCAGGTGCCGGCCGACATTGTCGAGAACGAGCGCCGTCTCGCGGAGCAGATGACCCGCGACGAGGGCAAGCCGGAGCAGGCAATTCCCAAGATCGTCGAGGGCCGGCTGGGCTCGTTCTTCAAGGACGTCACGCTCATCGAGCAGCCGTTCGTCAAGGAGCCCAAGAAGACGATCAAGCAGATGCTCAGCGAGCAGGGCGCCACGGTACGGGCGTTCGCCCGCTTCCAGATCGGCCAGGCAGGCTGAGAGGCGGCTGGCCGAACCAGACAACCAAGGGAGGCGGCCTCGTGGAGAACAGCGCCGACAAGGGGGACGGCGCGGCACGCTTGCTCGGCTCAGCCGTGCGGGACGCCACCTCCGCGGGGGACGGCAGCGCGCCGGTGACCAACGGCCATCCGCCCGCGGAAGAGCCACAGGGCGGCAGGCTGAAGGGCCGGGCGCACCGTCCCTGGCGGCGTGTCGTGGTCAAGCTGTCCGGCGAGGCGTTCTCCGGCGACGAACCGCTGGGTATCTCCCCGACCGTGGTCCAGCGCATCGCCAGGGAGATCGTCGCCGTCGTCAAGGACGGGGTCCAGGTCGCGGCGGTCGTCGGCGGCGGGAACATGTTCCGCGGGCGGGAACTGGCCGAGAGCGGTATCGACCGGGCCAGGGCCGACTACATGGGCATGCTCGGCACGGTGATCAACTGCCTCGCGCTGCAGGACGTGCTGGAGAAACTCGGTGTGGACACCCGGGTCCAGACCTCGATCACGATGGGGCAGGTGGCCGAGCCCTACATTCCCCGCCGGGCGATCCGCCACCTGGAGAAGGGGCGGATCGTCATCTTCGGGGCCGGGCTCGGCGCCCCCTTCTTCTCCACCGACACCTGCGCCGCCCAGCGCGCGCTGGAGATCGGTGCCGAGGCGCTCCTCAAGGGGACGCAGGTGGACGGGGTTTACGATGCGGATCCGCGCACTATGCCCAATGCCGTGCGGTTCCATCACCTGGACTACGGTGAGGTGCTCCGCCTGAAACTGAAGTTCATGGACACCACGGCGGTGAGCCTGTGCATGGACAACGGCCTGCCCATTGTCGTCTTCGACCTGATGGAAAAGGGTAACGTCGTGCGAGCGGTGCGCGGCGAGAAGATCGGCACGCTGGTCAGCAGGCCTGAGGATGCCGGCGCCCGCGGTTAACAGCCGCGGCAGGCAAGTGATGGGACAGGAGCCGCAGTGATAGACGAGACCCTCCTCGAAGCCGAGGAGAAGATGGAAAAGGCCGTCGTTGTCGCCAAGGAGGAGTTCGCGGCCATCCGCACCGGGCGGGTGCACCCGACCATGTTCGCCAAGATCACGGCCGAGTACTACGGCACCCAGACGCCGGTGAACCAGCTGGCCTCGTTCCACATCCCCGAGCCGCGGATGGTGATCATCCAGCCCTTTGACAAGTCGTCGCTGGCAGCCATCGAGAAGGCCATTCGCAACAGCGACCTGGGCGTGAACCCGGCCAGCGACGGCACGATCATCCGGGTCGTCTTCCCCGAGCTCTCCGAGGAACGGCGCCGGGAGTACATCAAGGTCGCCCGCCACAAGGCGGAGGACAGCCGCGTCTCCATCCGCAACATCCGCAGGCACGCCAAGGACTCGCTGGACAAGCTGGTCAAGGGCGGCGACGCGGGCGAAGACGAGGGGCACCGCGCGGAGCGGGAACTCGAGGACCTCACGCACACCTACGTCGCGCAAGTGGACGAGCTGCTCAAACATAAAGAAACAGAACTGCTTGAGGTCTGACCTGCCTGCGGATATTCCTGGGGAGCCCGCACAGCCGGAGAAGCGGGAGCGGCGCACGGGGCGCAACCTGCCCGCCGCGGTCATTGTCGGCCTGGGCCTGGGCGCGGTTGCCATTCTCACCCTGTTCACGGTGAAGGCCACTTTCCTCGCCTTTGTCGGCGTGGTGGTCGGCGTCGCGCTGTGGGAACTGACCCGCGCCATGGCGGGGCGGCAGGTCCGGATACCGGTGATCCCGGTGGCCGCGGGTGGCGCCGTGGCGTTTGCCCTGTCCTACTGGCAGGGGGAGCGCGCCGCGCTGGCCTGCATCGCGCTCACCATGACCGCGATCCTCGCCTGGCGGCTGCCCGGCGAAACCGACGGGTACCTGCGGGACGTCACCGCCGGGGCCTTCGCCCTCGCCTACCTGCCGTTGCCAGCCTGTTTCGTCGCCCTCATGCTGGCCCCGTCCGACGGCCCCCGGCGCACGCTGGTGTTCCTGATCCTGACGGTATGCAGCGACGTCGGCGGCTACGCCGCCGGCATCACGGTCGGGCGCCATCTGATGGCCCCGGCGATCAGCCCCAAGAAGACCTGGGAGGGATTCGGCGGATCGGCACTGTTCTGCCTGCTGGGCGGGGCGATCGGCTTGCCCCTCCTGCTGCACGGTGCCATCTGGCAGGGGCTCCTGATCGGCGCGGCGGCACTCGGCTGTGCCACACTCGGCGACCTCGCCGAATCGATGATCAAGCGGGACCTGGGGATCAAGGACATGGGCTCGGTCCTGCCCGGCCACGGCGGCATCCTGGACCGGATCGACGCGATGCTCATCACGGCCCCGGTCGTCTGGCTCCTCCTGCTGGTCTTCGTCCCGCTGGCCCACCAGCACTGACACCCGGCGGCAGCGCCCGCCGCCCGCCGCGCGGTGTATCTCGTGTTTGCTCCTCGATTACCGGGGGAGTTGGAGGGCGTCTCGGACTCAATCCACCAGTGGACGGGAGCGGCAGCCATGTTCAAGCGGCCGATCGGCATTCTCTTTCTCGTTTACCTGATCATCGGCGTGATCGTTGCATGGTCCCGGGGCTACCTGCACCTCAGCCTGCTCAAGGCCATTCTCTCCGCTGTTCTCGCCATTCTGCTGTGGTGGCTTCCGCTGCTCGGCGTCAGCCTGCACATCCGGTGAGGAGCGTCAATCGCTCGTGACCCAACTGCGGCGCTGTGCGGCAAGCTGGGTGACCAGGCTGGCGGCGCCACGTTCCTTGGCGATCAGGCGCTCCCGCTCGGTGATCGGGATGATCCACAGCCACCGCGTCGGATCGCCCCCCACCGAGAACCCGGTCAGGTCGGGCACTTCCGGGCCCAGCAGATGGGAGGGGTCGTCGAGCAGGAGCACGGCCTCCCTCCCGCCGCCGAGCGGGAAGGTTCCCGGCTCGTGATACCAGCGCACCGTGTGCCCGGTGCCGAACCAGGTCACTGCCCGCCACGGGTACTGGGCGAGCCACAGGAACACGCGGGCGGCATCCCGGCTGGGCATGGTCGTGGCGATGGCCAGCTCGATCCGCGCGCAGGCGCTCGGGTCTTCGATCGCCTGCTCCACCACGGGCATCCGCTGGCAGCTCATGCCGATCGTGGACAGCACCGTGTACGGCCGCTGTGTGGTCGGCGGCCGCTCGGACACGCCGACCATCGGCTGCTTGCCGCCGCTGACATCCCAGTACCTGGCACCGGGCCCGAGCCGGGCCAGCAGGTGGCCGAGCATGGACCGCTGGAACGACGCCCAGGAGTCGTCCCGCTGCCGCCACCGCCAGAACGCGGTGGCCCGGTCGGCCCGGGGGCCGAGCCCTTCCATCGCATCATCGAGTGACCACGCGAAGGGCGTCTGCCCGATCACGTCCCTGCTGTAGCCGGGCATGCCCCGGGCCATATCGGACCAGCCGGGGATGACCGCGAGCAGTTGCCCACCTTCGATGACCGCGACCCCGTCGCCTTCCTCGAACCACAGCGCCCGCAGTGTCCTGGCATCCAGCGGCGGCCGGCCTGCCGGGTGCTTGGTGTGCGCGGCGGGCATCAACGGTGCCCGGCCCGCGTTCAGCCGGGACAGATCCGCGCTCTGCGGTGCCTGATCGTGGTTGGCGATCCACGCCGCGCCCAGCACCGCGCCGGCGTCGTGCAGGTACGCGGCGGTGGTCGCGCCGTCGTACTCGACCACGAGCCGGCGGCTGCCGTACGGGCTCTCGCTTTCGAGAACCGTTCCCGGCTGGCCGCCGACCGTGGCGGACCGAGTGCCCCTTGGCCGGTTGCGCATCGAAGACATGCCAGAAATCTACTGAATCGGCGCAGGTCATGATGGCGAGCCAGGACAACTGGAACACTGGAAAGGCCATGTCTTCGCTGCCGCTCGTCTTCGCCGCGCCGCGCCGCGGCCAGCCGCCACGCCACCTGGCCGATCTCTCGGCGCAGCAGCGCGTGGCGGCCGTGGCCGCGCTCGGCGAAAAACCGCTGCGGGCCAGGCAGCTGTCCCGGCACTATTTCGCCCGGCTGAGCGTGGATGCGCCCAGCATGACCGACATCCCGCAGCGGTCCCGCGCCGCCCTGGTGGCCGGGCTGCTGCCGCCGCTGCTGACCGAGGCCCGCGCGGTGAGCTGCGACGACGGTGCCACCAGGAAGTCACTGTGGCGGGCCCACGATGGCACGCTGCTGGAAAGCGTGGTCATGCGGTACCCGGACCGTGCCACGGTCTGCGTGTCCAGCCAGGCGGGCTGCGGGATGGCCTGCCCGTTCTGCGCCACCGGCCAGGGCGGCCTGCGGCGCAACCTGTCCACGGCGGAGATCGTCGAGCAGGTCCGGGCGGCGGCGGCCACCGTCAGGGACGGCGGCCTCGGGCCGCCGGGCCGGCTGTCCAACGTTGTCTTCATGGGCATGGGCGAGCCGCTGGCGAACTACCGGCGCACGGTGGACGCGGTGCGCCGGATCTGCGATCCGGTGCCGGACGGCTTCGGCATCTCCCAGCGCTCGGTCACCGTGTCCACCGTGGGCCTCGCGCCCGCCATACGCCGGCTGGCCGGCGAAGGCCTGGCCGTGACGCTGGCCGTGTCCCTGCATGCCCCCGACGACGGGCTGCGCGATGAACTGGTGCCGGTGAACACCCGGTGGAAGGTGGCCGAGGTGCTTGCCGCCGCCGCGTACTACGCCGACCGGACCGGGCGGCGGGTGTCGGTCGAGTACGCCCTGATCCGTGACGTGAACGACCAGCCGTGGCGAGCCGACCTGCTCGGCAGCGTGCTGCACGAGGCGCTGGGCCCGCTGGTGCACGTGAACGCGATCCCGCTGAACCCGACACCGGGCAGTAAATGGGACGCATCACCCAAACGGGCGGAGCAGGAGTTCGTCCGCCGGGTCGCCGCCGCCGGGGTACCCTGCACCGTCCGGGACACCCGGGGCCGGGAGATCGCGGCGGCCTGCGGCCAGCTCGCCGCTACGGACCGGTAACCTTCTCGATCATGTCACCCAGAAACGCGCTCCACCGGTACCGCCGCCGGGTGGCCTGGCGTGCTGTGCACCGCCTGTGGGGCGCGGCGCAGCGAGCCGGGGTGATCACCGCCGATACCCCGGCGGGCCAGGCGTTCGCCGCGTTCGGCGTGGGGTCCATCATTGGGTTCCCCACCGGTGCCCTGTACGGCGAGCGGTGGATCGAGGTCGGGACCGGGACGATGATCGGGGCCCAGGTCAGCCTGAGCGCGGGCATGGTCCCCGGGCAGGACCTGGGCGAGTTGCCGCTGCTGCGGATCGGTGACCGGTGCGTCATCGGCAGGGGCAGCCATATCGTCGCGCACTACTCGATCACGATCGGCGATGACGTCTACACCGGCCCCTATGTGTACATCACCGACCAGAACCACAGCTACGACGACCCCGATCTGCCCATCGGCCGCCAGTGGCCAAGCAACGCGGCCGTCTCCATCGGCGCCGGGAGCTGGCTGGGGGCCGGGGTGATCATCCTGCCGGGCGCGGCGATCGGCCGTAACGTGGTGGTTGCGGCCGGTTCCGTGGTGCGCGGCGCGGTGCCCGATTGCTGTGTAATCGCGGGAGTTCCGGCCAGAGTGGTGCGCGAGTATGTCAGCGGCAATGGCTGGACCCGGCGTGACCCGGCTCCCGAGCATCATGGCTGAACTGCAGGTTAACCATTCCTGAGTCTGTCACGATGGGCGCGTGGGACCTGAGGTTCGCGTCGCCAGCGCGGCGTACCAGCCGGAACCGAAAGCGGCCGCCGCGGCGCGGCGTTTCGTGCGGGACACCCTGCAAGCATGGGTGGTGACCGGCGCCGCCGACGGGCACGGGCTGGTGGACGATGCCGTGCTGCTAACAAGCGAACTTGTGACGAATGCCGTGGTGCATGCGGGGACACCGGTCCAGGTCACCTGCAGGCTCGCCGACGGCGCGGTCGAGGTCGTGGTCAGCGACGGCCATCCGGGGCGGCTTGTTCCCGAAGCGCCCGAGCGCGAGGCCGTGCCCAGCGAGCGGACCGGCGGCCGCGGCCTGCTGCTGCCCGCCGCGCTGGCCTCCGCCTGGGGGGTCGCCTACGGGCGGGCCAGCAAGGCGGTCTGGTTCCGGCTGGCACTCGACGGGGCGAGCGGCGAGCTTGGCGCCGGTCCCGGGGGCGATGGTGACGCCGCCAGCGAACTGGCGGACGCGATCGGGGTCACGGCTGCGCTCGCCGTCGCGCTGCGCTCCCCCGAGCCCTTGACGGTCTCACCGCCTGTCCCTGTCGCCGCGGCCGACAGCGGCTACCAGCGGCTGCTGGCGGGCACCGTCGAGTCGGCCCGCCTCGCCGTCGGTGCCGACGCGGCGTTCGCGATGATGCCGGACGAGGACGGGGACCTTCGGCTACGCGCGTCCGTGGGGAACATCTCGCTGGCCGATGGCCAGCCCGCGACCGGGGCAGCGTCCGTGATCACCGTTCCCTTCGTCGTTGACGGCCAGGTCACCGGCCTGCTCGCGGCGGCCTCCGCGGCCCCCGCCAGCTTCGGTGACCCGGAGTCGGCACGGCTCCAGCGGCTCGCCGACCGCTCCGGGCCCGGCCTGCAGCGTGCCTGGCTGGCCGAGCTGGAACGGCTCAGGAGAGGCAGGATCGCCGCGCTCACGCAGGCCCGCGGGCTGCTGTCCGGTGGCCGTGGCCGGGACGAGATCCTGGAGCTGGCGGGCCGGGCGGTGGTGCCCGGGCTGGCGCCCTGGTGCGCGGTGCTGTTGCTGGACACCGAACCCGTGCTGCGGACCTGCTATGCGCGGCACACCGTGGACACGCTGACCAGTGCCCTGCCGTGGCTGCTAGACCAGGTGTGCCAGATGACGGCTCCCGACTTCTCGCCGGGGCGGGGTGCCGCCCCGGGCCTGGGCCGCCGCTGGCCGCTGGCGGTGGGCGACACCGACGGCGCGCCGCCCGGCGTGGCGGAACTCGCCGCTGGCATCGCCTGGTGCTTCCCGCTCGGTGAGCCTCGTGATGCCGCAGGCGTGCTGGTCATCGGGGACGGCGGGCAGGACCGCCTGCCGCATGAGGTAGCTGCCCTGGCGGCCGATCTCGCCTGCCGGATCGGGCTCGCGCTGAACCGCGCCGGGCCAGACGCCGGCCCGGCTGACGCCGGGCGGGCTGACACCGGTCAGCGTGGCTCTGGCCAGGGCGGTACCGGTGAACTTGACCCGGCCCGGCTGGTAGGCCACAAGTCCTGAAGGCGGATGGCCAACGGCGGCGTACCGCGGATGGCCAACGGCGGCGTACCACGGATGGCCAACGGCGGCGTACTGCGGATGGCCAACGGCGGCGTACCACCGGCGGCCGCGTCCGGCCGAGGGCCGCGTAGCGCCGAGGGCCGCATAACGCCCCAGGCCGTGTATGCCCCAGGCCGTGTATGCCCCAGGCCGCGTGTGCCCCAGGCCGCGTGCTGCCTGCCGCCGTGGTCAGCTGGTTGCCGCCTCCTTGTCGCCGGACCGGGTCTTGCGGCGCGCGGGCCCGCCGGTGCGCGCGGGACGCTGGGCGGCCTGCGCCTTGCGTGCCTTCGCCGTGCCGTCGCGAGCCGGCCGCTCGGCAGGGCTCTCCGCACCGCCGGATGCCTTGCGCCTGGCGCTGAGCTCGTCCTGCGCGTCCTGGCCCGCCACCGTGGCGCCGGCCGTGGGCTGGTCACCGGTGCCTGGACCGGGTGGCCCGGGCCGGCTCCCCGGCGGGGGAGCATCCTGGAGCTGCGGGGTGAACACCTCACCGCGCAGCGCCCTGGCCACGAGGTCCACCGCCTGTGCGGTGGCCACGAGCCTGCGCCCCTCGGCACGGTAGGCCGCGAGCACCGCGTCGAGCGCGTGCGGGGGGAGTACGTTTCCCAGTTCGGTGCGGGCGCTCCGGTAGCCCTCGCGTGCCCCCACCACACACGCCTTCGTGTGCTGGATGGCCATCGCGGCGAGCGCCAGCGGGTAGCGGCGCAGTACCCCGTGGAGCCGGTAGTCGGCGGGAACCACGTCAAGCAGCCAGGCCTGCGCGGTTCGCTCGAAGTCTTCTGTGCCCGGAGGGTGCACCCCGGAGGGCCATCCGGGCGGCACATAAGCTGGCATGCCTCAATGATACCAGATTATCGAATGTCTGTTCTATTCACCTTCCAGCCAGAAGCTGGACGGCTCGGCACTGGCGTAGGGGTAGACGGGCGGGCTGCTCCGGGTGCGCCGATGCCTGCGGCTGCCGTCCGCGGGTCCGCTGACCGGGCCCAGGCCCACGGTCACAGAACCGCCGCCCGAGGCCGAGTGGCCGATCGTCAGCGTCCCGCCGGAGGATTCCGCGATCCGGCGCGCGATATCCAGGCCGAGCCCGGTGGACCCACCGCTGGACCGGCCGCGCTCGGTCGGGTCCGTGCTGCGGAAGCCCGGCCCGTCGTCCGCGACTACCAGCCACGCGCCGCCCCCGGCCCGGCGGCTGAGCCGGATCGCGAGGGCCGCACCATCGGGGGTGTGCGCGAACACGTTCTCAAGCAGGATGTCCATGCACGCCCCCAGTTCGTCACCGGACACCCGCACCGGCAGCTCCCCACTGGCCAGTTCGACGGTCATCGCGCGGTCGGTGTCCTCGGCCAGCGGCAGCCAGAACGCCGCGCGCTCGGCGACGACCGCCGCCGCGTCGCACACCTCCAGCGCGTTGTCCCCCGTCGGCCTTCTGGCCGCCCGGATCACCTCGTCCACGGTGTGCTCCAGCGCGTCCAGGTCGCTGAGCATCTGGGTCCGCTCGGCGTGGTCGCGCAGCGACTCCGCGTCGATCCGCAGGGCGGTCATCGGGGTACGCAGCCGGTGGGACCAGTCGGCCACCGTCTCCCGCTCGTCCGCGAGCAGTTCGCCGATGCGCAGCGCCAGCCGGTTCAGGCCGGCGCCCGCGCGGCGGACCTCGGGCGGCCCGGCCACCTGCGCCCGGGCTGACAGGTCCCCGGTGGCCAGCCGGTCCGAGGCCCGGGCGACGTCGGCGAGCGGGCGCACCAGCGACCGCGCGAGCTGGTCGGCGACGGCCACGCTGAGCGCCAGCAGGCCGAGGCCCACGCAGCCGAGCAGCAACCAGGCCCGGGCCACGCCGTGGTGCAACTGGGCGTCGGGCACGAAGGCCCGGATCACCGCGGTGCCGCCGGGCAGGCCCTGGACGGCGACCAGGACCTCCACGCCGCCCGGGGTGACCGTGGTGAAGCTGCGGCCTCCCCGGGCCAGGCGCACCCCGGCGTCCCGTGGCGCCGCCGCACCCAGCACCGTCCGATCCGGCAGGAACACCGTCACCGGGGTGGTCTTGTCCTGGGCGTTCACCTGAGCGACCGCGACCCGCAGGCCCCCGGCCCGCTGCGTGGCCACCAGCGGGGCCATCCACTGGGCCTGCACCGTGGCGGAGCTGACCGCCCGGTCCGCTGCCAGCGTGCGGAGCACCAGCGCGAGCGGGACCAGGAAGGAGACCAGCACCAGTGAACTGGCCGCCACCACGAGCAGGATGATGCGCAGTCTCATGCCCGGCTCACGATGGGGCGCTGAGCTTGACTCCGACTCCGCGCACGGTGTGGAGGTAGCGCGGTTGCTGCGCCGTCTCGCCGAGTTTGCGGCGCAGCCACGAGATATGCACGTCCACCGTCTTGTCGGCCCCGCCGTAGGGCATCCGCCACACGTGGGTGAGCAGGTCCCGCCGCGCGACCACCTGGCCGGCGTGCTGCGCAAGGTAGTGCAGCAGGTCGAACTCCCGCCTGCTCAGGTCGAGGGTGGCGCCGTCCAGGGTCGCCACGTGCCCGTCGGCGTCCAGCAGGAGCCCGCCGACCTGCAGCGGGTCCGCGCGGCCGTTGCCAGGCTGGCTGGCACGGCGGAGCACGGCCCGGATCCGTGCCTCGATCTGGCCCCCGCCGAAGGGCTTGATCACGTAGTCGTCGGCGCCGGCGTCGAGCACCCGGATGATCTCGGCCTCGTCGTCGCGTGCGGTGATGACGACCACGGGTACCGCGCTCACCGCCCGGATCATCCGCAGCGCCTCGTAGCCTTCCAGGTCCGGCAGCCCGAGGTCGAGCAGCACCAGATCCGGCGGAGCTTCCAGGATCTGGCGCAGCGCGCCCATGGCGCCGGGAGAGCTGGCGACCGCGTGCCCGCGCTCGGTCAGCGCACGGATCAGGGCGCCACGGATCGCCGCGTCGTCCTCCACGAGCAGCAACTGCACCACAACAGGAAGGTATCGGCTCTGCCCAGGTCGAAAGCCCTGATACCGATGATGTGGGGCTTATTGGCCCGATTAGCTTGAGACCGGCTTTACCCGCCCTTAGGGTCCGTTCCGTGAGCCTCGGTCGTGTGTCCGCGCGCTTTCTTGTCGGTGTCGGTGCCTGGCTGCTCGGCGCGGGTGCCGCGACGGGGGGCAGCCTCCTCGCGGTCTCGGTCCTGGGCCAGGGCCTTGCCCCCGCGCCCAGCCAGCAGCTGACCGTGGCCGCCGTGAACCGCGCCCTGGCCAGCGAGGCGGCCGAGGCGACCCAGTCACCGCCGCCGCCGCAGCCCCCGGTCAGCACCTCGGCGACGCCGCTGGCACCGCATCCCAAGAAGAGCTCCACGGCGCCCACGGTGCCGCCGCCATCGCCCGCACCGCAGCCCACCACCACGGTGCTGACCTCGACCGGCGGCACGGTGATAGCCGGCTGCCAGCCCGCCGGGGCCTATCTGTACTCGTGGAGCCCCGCCCAGGGCTACGAGGAAAGCAACGTGGTCCGGGGCCCCGCCGCCACCGCGAAGGTGACGTTCACCAGCTCGCGCAGGCAGGTGGTGATGGTCATCTCCTGCACCAAGGGGGTGCCGGCCGCAGCCACCAAGGTCACCAACTGGGGTGGCGACGAGTAACCGGCCGGCCCGTGCTACCGCTGATCGCCGGAGGCCTTGCCAACCAGCAGCGCCAGCGTCGGGCAGGCAGCGGCGGCTCGCTTGGCATGGTCGAGCAGGCCGCGCGGCACGGCCGTGGACATCAGGACGGGATACCCCCACGGATCCAGTTCGATGATCTCTGGCAGGAGTTCCGCGCACAGCCCGTGCCCGGTGCACGCGATCGGATTGACCCGCAGTTCGTAGTTCATGCCCAGTCCCAGTCCGCGTCGCCGGGGACCGGCAGCAGCGGGGCCCTGGCCACCCCTGGGCACGGGCCACGGTGGTCGTGCCAGAGCGCATCCGCCTCGAAGGCCTGCAGCGCGCTGCGCACCAACTGCACCGCCCCGTCCGGATGACGGCAGGCGCCCCGGCCCGCCACCAGCCCGGCCAGCGCGGCGACTCGCTCAAGCGCCCGGCCCCGGCCGCCCTGATAGGCCAGGTCGGCCATGGCGTCGGCGAGGGCGGGCAGGCCGAACATGCACGGGCCGCACTGACCGGCGTTCTCGTCGGCCAGGTAGCGGAGCACCCGTGCGGTCTCGGCGAGCCCGCAGGAGGAGACCGGCAGCACGATCACCATGCCGGCCCCCATCGCACCGCCCGCGGCCTTCAGCGCGGCATGGCTCATCGGCACCTGCCAGGCGGTCTCGGCCAGCATCCAGGCGCCGAAGTAGCCGCCCACCAGCAGCGCGGCCGGCCGCTCGGCAGGGCCGCCGGCCAGCATCACCACCTGCCCGGCGGGGGTGCCCATCTCGATCTCGTAGACACCCGGGCGCCGGACCGCACCGCTCACCGTGACCAGGGTGGAGCCCGGGGCGGACGGCAGCCCGATGCCGCGGAACCAGCGGTCCCCGAAACGCGCGATCAGCGCCAGGTGGGCCAGCGTCTCGACGTTGTTCACCAGGGTGGGGCGGCCGTGGACGCCCCGCTGATGCGGCCGGGGCGGGGAGAACGTCGGCTTGGCGGGCCCGCCGTTCAGGAATTGCACGATCGAGGACTGCTCGCTGGCAACGTAGCGGCCGGGGATGCCGGTGAGCTGGATCGGCACCGGGTCCAGCCCGATCGTGCCGCGCTGTGCGAGGGCCTCGTCCAGCGCGTCGAGCAGTTCCGTCTCCTGCCCGTGGACGCACAGGTAGGCCTCGCGTGCACCCACCGCGTGGGCCGCCAGCGTGATGCCGTCAAGCACCAGGTGCGGCAGGCGGGTGAGCAGCAGCCGGTCCTTGCAGCTGGCCGGCTCGCCCTCGGCGCCGTTGGCGACCACCACGGCGGAGCCGGGTCCCGACGCCACCGAGCGCATCTTGCGGCCGGTGGGGAACCCGGCGCCGCCCCGGCCGGTCAGGCCCGAGGCGTCCACGACGTCGATCAGCCGCCCGGGCCGCCGCCGGCCTGACGTCCCCCACAGCGGCAGCGGGCCGTACTGCTGTTCATGATCACGCAGGTCGGCGACGTCGTAGTAGGAGACGCCGGCGAGCAGCCGGGGCAGGCGCAGGTCCGGCGACCGGTGCGTGACGAGCGCGAGTTCGGTCACCGGATACCCAGCCGGGCCGCGGTGACCAGCCGCCATGTTGCCGCGGCGGCCACGGCCGCCGCGCACGCCACGGTCAGCGCGAACACCCAGGTGCTGGCCCGGTCCGTGCCGATGCCCAGGCCGTGCGCCAGGCCGATCGGCCAGCAGGCGTAGGCGAGCCAGTGCACCCGCCGCCAGGACCGGTGGCCCAGCCGGTTCCGCAGCAGGCTGGTGGCCAGCAGCGCGAGCAGCAGGTCCAGCGCGATGGCGCCCAGGCCCAGCCAGAACGTCTTGTAAGAGGAGACGAACGGCACGAACGCCGCGGTGACCGGGATGGATACGAACGTGTCGAGCACGGTCGTGCCCACGTGCAACGCGAGGAACACCAATACCAGCAGGGAGATGTTCCGGTGCAGGCCGGCGCTGAGGAACCGCGGCCACCGGTCGCTGCTGAACCGGCCCGCGGTCATCACCCCCAGCAGCACGCTGACGGTCAGCAGCAGCAGCGTCACCAGCCCGGCCGCACGGGTCGCGTACCACATGCCCGGGCCGTGCAGGTCAATCGGCATCAGTGAGCTTCCGGGCCGGTATCGCTGGCGGGCCGGCCGGCCAGCCAGCGACGGTCTGCACGGTGCCGTCATGGCGTACCAGCCGCGCGGGCAGGCCGAGCCCGGCCAGCCAGGCCGGAGCGCGCTCGCTGCGCAGGATCGCCGCTGTGCTCGCCGTGTTCGCGTCCACGCAGGTCGCCGCGGCCACGCTGACCGCACGCCAGCACGACCGCGCGGGCAGCCCGGTGGCCGGCACGATGATGTGGTGCAGCCGGGCACTGCCGCGCCGCCAGCTGCGGACCGCGGTGCCCGAGGTGGCCAGCCCACCGGTGCGGATCATCACCACGTGCCCGGAAGCGGGCCCGCCGCCGAAGCCGACGTCGTCGGCGATGCCCACCCGCCAGCCGTCTCCGGGCGCGGGACCGGCTACCCGGATGTCGCCGCCCAGGTTGACCAGCACCCCGCAGCCCAGTCCGGCCGCGATGGCCTCCGCTGCCCGGTCGGCGGCCAGCGCCTTGGCGGTGGCGCCCAGATCGAGCACTGCCCCGGCCGGCACCCGCACCTCACGCAGCCCGGGGTCGAACTCCACGCTGCGCCAGCCCGGAGCGGGGGCAGCAGGCTGGCGCAGCGTGGAAGTACGCCGCCTGGCCCGGGCGAAATCCCGGTCGTAGCCCAGGCGGACCAGGGAGGTCCCGCAGGTAGGGTCCACGTCCCCGTCGGTGAGCCTGGCCGCGGCCAGCGCCACGGTCAGCGCCTCGCCGAGCAGCGGGCTGACCCGGACCGGGCGTCCCCTGGCGTGATTGACCCGCCACAGGTCGGCGTCCCGGCGAAACCGGGAACAGGCCGCGTCCACCGCCAGCAGCTCCGCGGTCAGCACCGCATGGGCCCGTTCCAGCGCGTCGGCCTCGGTGGTCAGCAGCGTGGCGAAGGTGCCGAAGGCCCGGCCGGTGCGCTGCCCTGAGGGTTGTCGTGGCGGGTGGCATCAGCCTCCCCCATGGCTGGGGCTCGAGGTGGTCTGCACCGGGCTCGGCGCAGGGCTGGGCGGCGGTGCCGGGGGAGTGGTCGGCGGTGCCAGGGATTGCGAGGGTGCGGGGGCCGCGGCGCCGGGGGCCGCGGCGGCGGGCTTGCGGTGGCGATGGTGGCGGTGCCGGTGCGCGGACGGGCTGGGGCTGGGGGAAGGCGTGGGTGACGGGCTTGCCGAGGGCGTCGCGGTGGCCTTAGGGACGGTATGGCCGCTCACCGTGGCAGCGGGCGCGGTGCGTGCGAACAGCACGGCAAAACCTACCGTCGCCATCGTGCCAAGCTGGGCGGCGCGCCAGGTCAGCCGGGACAGGCGGCGCAGTCCGTGGGACCGGGCCTGCCCGGCAGGGTCGTAGTCGTAGGGGTCCTGCATGGGGAATGATCACAGCACGGTGTTTGTTAAGAGGCAGTGAAGAGCCGTTCAAGAGCCCGTTGCCGATGGTGGCTAAAATGGCCTGGCGGCTGCGACCGCACCAACCACACCCTTAACCGGTAAGGCTCCATGATGCCCGCACGTCCCCTGTCGGCCCGCGACGACCTGCGCAACGTCGCGATCGTTGCGCACGTGGACCATGGCAAGACCACCCTGGTCGACGCGATGCTCTGGCAGTCCGGGGCATTTCGCGCGAATGAGCGGGTGGCCGAGCGCGTCCTCGACTCCGGCGACCTGGAGCGGGAGAAGGGCATCACGATCCTGGCCAAGAACACCGCCGTCCGGCACGGCGGGCTGACCATCAACATCGTGGACACGCCCGGGCACGCGGACTTCGGCGGCGAGGTGGAGCGCGGGCTGTCCATGGTGGACGGGGTGCTGCTGCTGGTCGACGCGGGCGAGGGCCCGCTGCCGCAGACCAGGTTCGTGCTGCGCAAGACGCTGCAGGCGAACCTCCCGGTCATTCTCGTGATCAACAAGGTGGACCGGGCCGACGCGCGGATCGCCGAGGTCGTGGACGCCTGCTACGAGCTGTTCCTGGACCTCGACGCGACCGAGGAGCAGATCGAGTTCCCGATCGTGTACGCCTCCGCCCGGGCCGGCCGTGCGTCGCTGGAGCGCCCCGCCGACGGCACCCTGCCGGACTCACCCGACCTGGAGCCGCTGTTCGCCGTGCTGCGGGACCACGTGCCGGCCCCGGCCTACGACCCGGACGCGCCGCTGCAGGCGCAGGTCACCAACCTGGACGCCTCGTCCTACCTGGGCCGTATCGCCCTGTGCCGGGTGCACAACGGGACGATCAACCGGGGACAGCACGTGGCGTGGTGCCGCCGGGACGGCTCGGTGGAGCAGGTGAAGATCAGCGAGCTGTACCTGACGGAGGCGCTGGAGCGGGTGCCCGCGCAGTCCGCCGGCCCGGGGGACATCATCGCGGTCGCCGGCATCAGCGACATCATGATCGGTGAGACCCTCGCCGACGCCGAGGACCCGCGGCCGCTGCCGCTGATCACCGTGGACGAGCCGGCGGTCGCGGTGACGATCGGGGTCAACACCGCCCCGCTCGTGGGCCGCGAGAAGGGCACCAAGGTCACCGCGCGGCTGGTGCGCGACCGGCTGGATCGGGAACTGGTCGGCAACGTGTCACTGCGGGTGCTGCCGACCGAGCGCCCGGACACCTGGGAGGTGCAGGGGCGCGGCGAACTGGCGCTGGCGGTGCTGGTCGAGACCATGCGCCGGGAGGGCTATGAGCTCACCGTGGGCCGTCCCACCGTGGTCACCAAGGACATCGACGGTGTGCTGCACGAACCGGTCGAACGGCTGGCCGTGGACGTGCCCGAGGAGTACCTGGGCGCGGTCACCGGGCTGCTCGCCGGCCGCAAGGGCCGGATGGAGGCCATGATCAACCATGGCACGGGCTGGGTCCGGCTCGACTACACGGTCCCGGCGCGCGGACTCATCGGGTTCCGCACCCAGTTCCTCACCGACACCAGGGGGACCGCCATCGCCCATCATGTGTTCGAGGGCTTCGAGCCGTGGTCCGGGCCGATGCGAGTCAGGCCCACCGGGTCGCTCGTAGCCGACCGGGCCGGCGCGGTCACCACCTACGCCTGCTTCTCCCTGCAGGAGCGCGGCTCCCTGATGGTGACCCCGGGGACCGAGGTTTACGAGGGCATGATCGTCGGTGAGAACTCCCGGTCCGACGACATGGACGTGAACATCACCAGGGAGCGCAAGCTCACCAACGTGCGCCAGTCCACCGCCGAGGAACTGGAGCGGCTGGTGCCGCCCCGGGTGCTCAGCCTGGAACAGGCGCTGGAGTTCTGCGCGGCCGACGAGTGCGTGGAGACCACCCCGTCCGCGGTCCGGCTGCGCAAGGTGCTGCTCGACGGCAAGGATCGGGCCAGGCAGCGCGCCAGGCGCTCCCGCGGCGAGACCGAGTAAGCCAGGCTTACTTGATGACGCCGAGGTAGAGGATGCTGCCGAGGCCGACCACCAGGCAGTAGATGCCGAACGGGGTCAGCGTGCGGGTCTGGAAGTAGCGCATCAGGAACCGCACGGACACGTAGGCGCCGATGCCGGACAGCAGGCTGCCGAAGATCACCTGGCCATGGATGCCGTTGCCCAGCGGGCCCAGCAGGTCCGGGATCTTCAGCGCCCCGGCGGCGAGGATGACCGGCGTGGCGAGCAGGAACGCGAACCGGGCCGCGTCCTCGCGGGACAGGCCGCTGAACATGCCGGTCACCATCGCCACCCCGTCCCTGCTGATCCCCGCCAGCAGCGCCAGGATCTGCGAGCTGCCGATGATCAGGGCCTTCCAGTAGCCCCGCTTGGCCAGCCGCTGGTCTGCCGCGATGGCGTCCGCCACCTCCGCTGAGCGCACCGCCTGGTGGCCCGCTGCGTGCCGGGCGCCACCGGTCCGCCGCTGCCCGCCGACGGCCGCCATCTCCCGGTCCCGCTCGCGCTCGGCGAGAACCTCCTGGTCGGCCTGCAGCGACGCCTTCCGCCGGAAGACCTCGCCGGCGATCAGGATCACGCCGTTGACGGCCAGGAAGATCGCGGCCCGGATGGGCTTGCCGAAGAAGACCCGGAACTCATGCTCGAACTTCAGCCCGACCAGGCCCACCGGGATCGTGGCCAGAATGATCATCCAGGCCAGCTTCTCGTTGACCGACCTGAGCTGCCACCGGCTGGTGCCCGGCGCCGGCCGGGCGAAGTGGCCGAGCGAGCTGAAGAAGCCGCCGATGATCCGGATCCAGTCTTTCCAGAAGTAGATGAGCAGGGCGATCGCCGTGGCGACGTGCAGGCCGACGATGAAGGCGAGGTAGGGCGACTCGGACGCGGCCACGTTCAGGTCGTGTGCCCAGCAGCCGCCGACCAGCGCGGGGAGGAGCACGTTGTGGCCCAGGCTGGACACGGGGAAGAGCTCGGTCACGCCCTGGATGAGGCCGACCACGCCGGCTTCGAGATAGGTCATGTGCGCCGGACAGCCGTGGCTGCTGGCCGCGGCCAGCGTGGCCCCGGACTGGAACAAGGTCAGGTCGGTCATGCCGCCCTTTCACCAGGGGGGAGTTCGTGGTACGGCACGCCGTCCCCCCAAGGGGCGCTGGCCTGCACGGTCTCATGGTACGGAGTGCGCGCCCGCGGCGCGTCCGGCAGGTGGAATCAGGTGGGAATTTTGCTGTGGATTCTCCCGCCGCAGACCCGTGGCTGGCGCACCGTGCTGGCCGGCTGGCCGGATGCTCTGGCGACCAGGCCGGCTGCGATGCTCAGGTTCCGTTCGCGGGAACCGGCAAACCGGACAATCGCTCCCACTGCTCCGCAGGAGGGGACAGCGCGTTCTTCACGGCGCTGGCCTCAAGCGGCCCGTCCGACCTGTGGCTCGAGCAGTACGTCGCGAAGAACCAGGGGTCCCCGGGGACCACCTCCCTGGAGCACTGGAACGGGACGGCCTGGCAGCCGGTCCCGCTGCACTACCGGATCAGCAGCCTGGACACCATGGCCAGCGACGGCAACGGCGGGCTCTGGATGATTTTCAACGGCCCGCGCCCGGCGTTCACCGACTACTTCGCCCACCTGGCAAGCAGCGGGTCCTGGACCAGGACGGTGGTGCCCGCCACCACCGGCACCACCGTGCAGCAGGCCAGCGTGATCACCGCCGTCCCTGGCAGCACCTCGGCGTGGGCCGCCGGTGAGCTTATCGTCCCCGGCCAAGGCGGGGGCGGCATCGTCGGTGCCATCTGGCAGCACTGACGGCTGGCCCCGTAGGTCCGTGGCTCAGCTCTTCTTGCGGGGCACCGCCGGGGTGTCGTGGCTCGGCCGGCGGCGGATCTTCGAGCCCAGCCAGACCAGCGGGTCGTACTTGCGGCCGGCCACGCGCTCCTTCATCGGGATCAGTGCGTTGTCGGTGATCTTGATGTTCTCCGGGCAGACCTCGGTGCAGCACTTGGTGATGTTGCAGAAGCCGAGGCCGAAGTCCTCCTGGGCGATCGCGCGCCGGTCCGCGGTGTCGGCCGGGTGCATCTCCAGTTCGGCGATCCGCATCAGGAACCTCGGCCCGGCGAACGCATGCTCGTTCTCCGGGTGGTCCCGGATCACGTGACATACGTTCTGGCACAGGAAGCACTCGATGCACTTGCGGAACTCCTGGGACCGCGCCACGTCGGTCTGCTGCATCCGGAACTCGCCCAGCTTCACCGCGGCGTCCGGGGTGAAGGACGGGATCTCCCGCGCCTTGGCGTAGTTGAACGAGACGTCGGTGACCAGGTCCCTGATGACCGGGAAGGTGCGGATCGGGGTGAGCGTGATCGGCTCCCCGGGCTCGAAGGTGTTCATCCTGGTCATGCACGCCAGCCGGGGCCGCCCGTTGATCTCCATGGAACAGGACCCGCACTTGCCCGCCTTGCAGTTCCAGCGGACCGCCAGGTCACCGGCCTGGGTCGCCTGGAGCCGGTGCAGGATGTCCAGGACGACCTCGCCCTCGTTCGCCTCGACCTGGTACTCGGTGAGTTCCCCCTGCCCGGCGTCGCCCCGCCAGACCCGCAGGGTCACCTTCGTGCTCGCCATCAGTTCTTCTCCTCAGCCGGGGCCGAATCCGCCGGGGGCAGTTCCTCATCGGTGTAGTACTTGGCCAGTTCCGAGCGCTCGAACAGCGCCATCAGGTCGGCGCGCATCGGCGCCATGGGCTGGCGGCGCAGGGTGACCCGGTCACCGTCCAGCGAGCAGATCAGGTTGACCTTGCGCCACTGCGCCGACATCCCGGGGAAGTCGTCGCGGGTGTGCCCGCCGCGGCTCTCCTGCCGCTCCAGCGCCGCCTGCGCCACACATTCCGCGATCAGCACCAGGTTCCGCAGGTCCAGCGCCAGGTGCCAGCCCGGGTTGTAGGCACGGCCGCCCTCGGCCTTGACCTGCGCGGCGCGCGCCCGCAGCCCCTCAAGCTCGGTCAGCGCCTTCTTGATTTCTTCCTCGCGCCGGATGATGCCCACCAGGTCGCTCATGGTCTGCCGCAGGTCGTCGTGGACCGTGTACGGGTTCTCGCCGCCGTCGCGTTCCAGCGGCGCGAGCGCCTCCCCCTGCGCGGCGGCGAGTTCCGCGTCGCTCACCGCCGGCCGGGAAGCGCCGAGCGAGTCCAGGTACTGCACCGCGCCCATGCCCGCCCGGCGGCCGAACACCAGCAGGTCGGACAGGGAGTTGCCGCCCAGCCGGTTCGAGCCGTGCATCCCGCCGGAGACCTCTCCCGCGGCGAAGAGACCGGGAATGTGCGATACGGCCGTGTCCGGGTCGACCTCGACCCCGCCCATCACGTAGTGCTGGGCGGGCCCGACCTCCATGGGCTCCTTGGTGATGTCCACGTCCGCCAGCTCCTTGAACTGGTGGTACATGGACGGCAGCCGGCGCAGGATCTCCTCGGCGGGGCGCCGCGAGGCGATGTCAAGGAACACGCCGCCGTGCGGTGACCCGCGCCCCGCCTTGACCTCGGCGTTGTTCGCCCGGGCGACCTCGTCACGGGGCAGCAGCTCGGGCGGGCGGCGGTTGTGGTCGGGGTCGGTGTACCAGCGGTCGGCCTCTTCCTCGGTCTCCGCGTACTGGGCGCGGAACACGTCGGGCACGTAGCCGAACATGAACCGCTTGCCCTCGGAGTTGCGCAGCACCCCGCCGTCGCCGCGGACCGACTCGGTGACCAGCAGCCCGGCCACCGACAGCGGCCAGACCATGTGCGTGGGGTGGAACTGGACGAACTCCATGTTCAGCAGCGTCGCCGCCGGCCAGCAGCGCCAGCGCGTGCCCGTCGCCGGTGTACTCCCAGGAGTTGGACGTGACCTTGAACGTCTTGCCGATGCCCCCGGTGGCCAGGATCACCGCGGGCGCCTCGAACAGCACGAACGCGCCGGTGTCGCGCACATAGCCGAACGCCCCGGAGATCCGCCCGCCCCCGGTGATCAGCCGGGTGACCGTCGTCTCCGCGAAGATCTTGATCATGGCCTCGGGGTCGCCGTGCTCGCGCGCGTCCTCCTGCTGCAGCGCCACCACCTTCTGCTGCAGGGTGCGGATCATCTCCAGGCCGGTGCGGTCGCCGACGTGGGCGAGCCGGGGGTAGGCGTGGCCGCCGAAGTTGCGCTGGCTGATCTTGCCCTCGGGGGTGCGGTCGAACAGCGCGCCCCAGGCCTCCAGTTCCCAGACCCGGTCCGGCGCCTCCTGGGCGTGCAGTTCGGCCATCCGCCAGTTGTTCAGGAACTTGCCGCCGCGCATGGTGTCGCGGAAATGGACCTGCCAGTTGTCGTTGGGGTTGGCGTTGCCCATCGCGGCGGCGCAGCCGCCCTCGGCCATGACCGTGTGCGCCTTGCCGAACAGGGACTTGGAGATGACCGCGGTCCGCTTGCCCGCCAGCCGGGCCTCGATGGCCGCGCGCAGCCCGGAGCCGCCGGCGCCGATCACCACGACGTCGTAGCCGAGCCGGGAGACTTCACTCATCAGAAAAACCTCGGATCCGAGAACGCACCACTGGCCACCAGCCTGATGTACAGGTCGGTGAACAGCACCCAGCCAAGCGAGACCCAGGCGAACTGCATGTGCTTGGCGTTCAGCTTGGACACCTGGGTCCACATCCAGTACCGCACCGGGTGCTTGGAGAAATGCTTGAGCCGCCCCCCGACCGCGTGCCGGCAGGCGTGGCAGGACAGCGAGTAGGCCCACAGCAGGGCCGCGTTGACGAGCAGGACCAGGGTGCCCAGGCCCATGTGCCCCCACTGCCCGGCGTGGTTGCGGAAGGCGGTCACGGCATCGATGGACAGGATCACGTTGAAGACCACCGCGATCCAGAAGAAGTACCTGTGCAGGTTCTGCAGAATGAGCGGGAACCTGGTCTCACCGGTGTACTTCGCGTGCGGCTCGCGCACCGCGCAGGCCGCGGGCGCCCGCCAGAACGCCCGGTAATAGGCCTTCCGGTAGTAGTAGCAGGTGAGCCGGAAACCCATCGGCCCGCCGATGATGATGATCGCCGGGGAAAGCCAGGTCAGCCACGGGATCCAGTCGAACCCGGCGCCCGGCTGGCAGGTGGTCGCCAGGCAGGGGGAGTACAGCGGCGAGATGTACGGCTTCCAGAAGTAGTCACCGTTCACCAGCGAGGCCCAGGTGAGATAGATCACCACCACGGCGAGGGCGGTCGCGTTGATGGCGGGCTGCCGCCACCACGGGTCCTTGCGCAGGGTCCGTTCCGCGATCTGCGCCCTGTCTCTGGCTGGCGCCTGCGTGACTTGTGTCATGGGAATGTATCTCCGCCTGGTGATGCCGCCGCATGGATGCGGGTGAACCCTATTCCACCACCGCGTGGCTCATGATTCGCTTTCGAGACCTGTGACCCTTACTACATCCAGCGCGTTGCGCAGGAAATCAACCTGGAGCAGCAGCAGGTTCCCGGCCGCTCTGCTTGCTAGATGCCCAGCGCGCGGCGCAGGAAGTCCACTTGGAAGGTGAGCAGGTTCTCGGCCACCTCTTCCTGGGGCGTCATGTGCGTGACGCCGGACAGCGGCAGCACGCTGTGCGGCAGGCCGGCCGCCAGCAGCGCCGCGGAAAGCCGCAGCGTGTGGGCGGACACCACGTTGTCGTCGGCCAGCCCGTGGATGATCAGCAACGGGCGCTGCAGGCCGGCCGCGTCGCCGAGCAGCGAGCTGCGCTCGTAGGCGGCCACGTGTTCACCGGGATGCCCCAGGTAACGCTCGGTGTAATGGGTGTCATACAGGTGCCAGTCGGTGACCGGGGCGCCGGCCACCGCGGCGTGGAACTTCTCGGGGCGGCGCAGCACCGCGAGCGCGGCCAGGTACCCGCCGAACGACCAGCCCCGGATGGCCACCCGCCCGGTGTCCAGGTCGGCGCACCGGGCAGCGGCCGCCTCCAGAGCTGCCACCTGGTCCTCAAGGACCGGCCCGGCCAGGTCCCCGGCCACCGCGCGGTCCCAGCCAGGCCCGCGGCCCGGCGTGCCGCGGCCGTCCGCCACCACCACGGCGAACCCCTGCTCGGCGAACCACTGCGGGTCCGCGAACGCGCTCTGCGCGGCGACCACCCGCTGCATCCCCGGACCGCCGTAGGGATCCATCAGCACCGGCAGCTTCCCCGAGCCCGGCCGGTGCCAGGAGGGCAGCACCAGCGCGGTGCGGACCTCCCGCTCGCCCGCGGTGAACAGACCGGGGCGCGGCGCAGGCAGCGAAGGGTGCTCGGCGAGCGAGGTGACCGTCGTTTCTTTTCCTGGACGGCTCTCCGTGCGCACGGTCACCGTCACGCCGGGCGCCGCCAGTGACCTGTGCAGAACCACGGTGGCCCCGCCAGCACGATGGCCAGTGCTCACTCCGTGCTCCGGGGTGACCTTGGCCAGCCCTTCTGGGCCGTAGGCCCACAGGGACACCTCCGTCGGGTCCTTGCCCGACGCGGTGAACAGCACCGTGTCGCCGTCGATGTCGGTGACCGCTCGTATCTGGAGGTCCGCCGGGGTAACCGGCGCCGCCGTGCCGTCGGTGAGTTCCTCGGGCGCGGCCACAAGCAGCCGCCTGGCGCCCTCGGCGTCGGCCGTCCACACGATCCGGCCGCCGCTGGTCCAGCCGGGCACGCCGGGCACGATGTCGACCCAGTGCTCGTCGGTGTCCTCCCGCAGCACCGCCGTGATGCCCCGTGCCGGATCGGCGGACAGCAGCCGCATCCGGCGCTGATCGCGGGCCTGGACGACGATCAGGGGGTCGGTGCCATCCCAGTTCACCGTCACCAGGTAGGGGAAGGCAGCCCGGTCCCACTCGACCGGCGTCCGGCTGCCGTCCAGCCCAGCCAGCACCAGCGACACGTCCGCGTTGGGGGTTCCCGCCGCCGGGTAGCCCACCTCGCGCGGCGCGCGGCCCGGGTTGGCCGGGTCGGCGATGTACCAGCGCTGGACGGGTGTCTCGTCCACCCTGGCCACCAGCACCGCCGTCCCGCCGGGCGCCCACCAGTACCCTCGCGTGCGGCCCATCTCCTCGGCGGCCACGAACTCAGCCAGGCCGAACATCACCCCTGGCTCTCCGTCCGGCCCGATGAGCAGGTCATCCGCCCCGGAGTCCAGGGTCACCACGCGGACCGCCCCGTCGCACACGTACGCCACGCGCTGGCCCGCTGGATCCGGCCGCGGGTCGAACGCGCCGGGGCGCGCCGGGATCGCGCGCGGCGCCCGCCCGCCGGCCGCCAGGTCCGCCACCCACACCTGGCCGGCCAGCGTGAACGCCGCCAGGCTGTGCGTGGCGTCGCAGGCGAAGGAGACGATGCCGATGGCCTGCTCGCGGACCCGCTCCCGGCGGGCCTTCTCCTGCTCGGTCTCGCCCGCGAGGCTGGCACCGAGCACCTCCGGGTCCGCGACCAGGCGCTCGTGGCCGGTGCCCGCATCAAGCACCCACAGGCACGTCTCCGGGTCGTCGCCTGCCCTGCTGCGCAGGAACGCCACCTGGTCGCCGGAGGGGGAGATCTGGAACGAGCGGGGCAGGCCGAGCGTGAAATGCCGGGTCCTGGCCTGCTGCCGGGGGAAGCTTTCGGTCATGGCCGTCATCCTGCCACCAGGGGCGGCGCGCTAGCCTCACGACATGGACCGCCCGGACAGTGCCCGCCGCCTGCTTCTGGTGCACGCCCATCCCGACGACGAGTCGATCGGCACCGGGGCCACCATCGCCCGGTACGCCGCGGAAGGCGCCCAGGTCACCCTGGTCACCTGCACGCTGGGCGAGCTCGGTGAGGTCATCCCGCCCGAACTGGCCCACCTGGCCACCGGCGGCGACCGCCTGGGGGAGCACCGGATCACCGAACTGGCTGCCGCCTGCGCCGCGCTGGGCATCGGTGACCAGCGATTCCTCGGTGGCCCCGGCCGGTGGCGCGACTCGGGGATGATGGGCCTGCCCAGCAATGACGACCCGGACTGCTTCTGGCAGGCCGACCTGGCGACGGCAGCGGCCGAACTGGCCGGGGTCATCCTGGATGTCCGCCCGCAGGTGCTGGTCACCTACGACGCGAACGGCTTCTACGGCCACCCCGACCACATCCAGGCACACCGGGTTGCCGGTGCAGCGATCACCCTGGCCGCTCCGCGGTGGCGGGTCGCCAAGTTCTACGCCACCGCGATGCCGCAGTCGGTGGCCGTGGCCACGGGCGTGGCCCACTTCGTGCCCTTCGTGCCCGACGAGCAGGTCACCACCGAGATCGACGGCGGTGCCTACCTGGCGGCCAAGACCGCCGCGATGCGCGCGCACGCCACGCAGATCGTGGTGGACTCCGGCCGCTTCGCCCTGTCCAGCGGGCGCTGGCAGCCACTGCTCGCCCAGGAGTACTACACGCTGCTGGCCTGGGGGGACACTCCACTCTCCGGGGACACCCCGGGCCCCGATGGCCCTGGAACCCCCCGGGGCGTCGATGGCGCCTGGCCGGCAAGCCGGCAGGCCCCATCGCGCGAGCTCGAAGGCCCCCCAGGCGCGGTGCCGGGGACCAGGGAACACGACCTCTTCGCCGGGCTGGATGGACGGTGAGTCATGGTGGCCCTGTTAGCCCGGGGCGTCCGTATAGCCTGCTCTGCGTGGAGGCTGGGCAGATGGGTCAGCGCCGTGAGCGCGGCGCGGTGGCGGCCTACGCCGCGCTTTTCCTGCTCGGCGTCATGGAGGGGCTGATCGGGTGCTTCCAGTTCAGCCACAGCCTGGCCGGTGTCCCGGTGATGTCGCTGGCCTTCTGCGCGCTCATCCTGGTGACCATCGTGGCGGGCGCGGCCGGGATGGGCACGGCACTGGGCGGCGTGCTGCCGGCGATCGGCTGGCTGGCGGCGTCGTTCGTGCTGACCCTGCCGACCGCGGCCGGCAGCGTCATCGTCACGAACACCACCGCGGGCAAGTGGTATCTCTACGGCGGCGCGGCCTGCGCGGCAGTGGGGATCGTGGCCAGCTTCGGCTTGCGGCTGCGGCGGCCCGGTGCTGATCAACAGCGGGGGTGGCCGCGTGAGCGGGGTTGACCAGGCAGCATTCCGGCGCGCCGCGGGCCAGTTCGCCAGCGGCATTGTGGTCGCAACCACCAGACTGGACGGGGTCAGCCATGCGATGACCGCGACCGCGTTCACCGCCGTGTCCCTGGAGCCGCTGCTGATCTTGATGTGCGCGGAGAAGATCGCGCGGTTCCACGACGCGGTGCTCGCGGCGGGCATCTGGGCGATTTCGGTGCTCGGCGAGGACGGCGAGAAGACCGCCGCCTGGCTGGCCACCCGGGGCAGGCCGCTGGACGGCCAGCTGGACGCGATCCGGCACCATGCCGGGCCGGTCACCGGCGCGCCGATCCTCGACGACGCCCTTGCCGCGATGGAGTGCCGCACCACGGCCGTGCACGACGGCGGCGACCACAGCATCGTGGTCGGGGAGGTCGTCGGGGTCTCCGAGCCCAGGCCCGGTGGCGGCCCGCTGATCCACTACGCGAGCCGCTACCGCACGCTCAAGGACACCTGATCACGTCCTCGACCTGGTCCAGGGCCCAGTCCAGGTCCTGCTGGCTGATCATCAGCGGCGGGGCCAGCCTGATCGTGGTCCCGTGGGTGTCCTTGGCCAGCACGCCGCGCTCGGCGAGGCGCTCGCACGCCTGACGGCCGGGCAGTGCCGCGAACTGCACGCCCGCCCACAGCCCGCGGCCCCTGACCTCGGCGACCGCGTCCCCCGGCAGCGCGGCCAGCCGGTGGTGCATGTGGGTGCCGAGCTTGGCCGACCTCTCCTGGAACTCCCCGGTGGCCAGCAGCGCAATGACCTCACGGCCTACCGCGCAGGCCAGCGGGTTGCCGCCGAACGTGGAGCCGTGCTGGCCCGGCTTGAACACGCCGAGCACCTCGCGGGAGGACACCACCGCCGACAGCGGCACGATGCCGCCGCCGAGCGCCTTGCCCAGGATGTACATGTCGGGGCGCACGCCGTCGTGCTCGCAGGCGAACGTGGTCCCGGTCCGGCCGAGCCCGGACTGGATCTCGTCGGCGATCATCAGCGCGCCGCGCGCCGAGCACAGCTCCCTGACCCTGGCCAGGTAACCGGGCGGCGGCACGATGACCCCGGCCTCGCCCTGGACCGGCTCGATCAGCACGCCGACCACCCGCTCGTCCATGGCCGCGGCCAGGGCATCGGCGTCGCCGTAGGGGACGACACGGAAGCCCGGGGTGTAGGGGCCGTAGGAGCCGCGTGCGTCCGGGTCGGTGGAGAAGCTGACGATCGTGGTGGTGCGGCCGTGGAAGTTGCCCTCGAAGGCCACGATGACGGCCTCGCCCTCGGGCACCCCCTTGACCTCGTAGCCCCACTTGCGGGCCGTCTTGATGGCCGTTTCCACCGCCTCGGCGCCGGTGTTCATGGGCAGCACCATGTCCATCCCGGCGAGTTCGGCGAGTTCCGCGCAGAACGGCCCGAACTGGTCATGGTCGAAGGCGCGGCTCACCAGCGTCACCCGGTCGAGCTGGCGCCGGGCCGCGGCGACCAGCCGCGGGTGGCGATGCCCGAAGTTCATCGCCGAGTACGCGGCGAGCATGTCCAGGTACCGGCGGCCCTCGACGTCGGTGACCCAGGCGCCTTCGGCAGCCGAAATCACCACGGGGAGCGGGTGGTAGTTGGGCGCACTGTGGGCGTCGGACAGAGCCCGCAGATCGCTGGTCGTGGCAGGTGTGGTCACTGGCGTCTCCTCCTTCCGGATCAGGCCTTGATCAGACCAGCCTAGGAGGCGGCCGGAGAAATGACAGAGAGCGAAACCTGCGCCTTGCTGCCGATTTGTTGCAGTTTTGCGGGATCAAGCGGCGATTCGTTGCGCGGCTTACCGGCCGACCTCCCGGGCCAGGTCCAGGCCGAGGAACCGGTCCAGGTAGGCGAACGCCTCAAACTTGGATCCGTCGGGAATTACCTGGTCCGCGGCGAGGGCGGCCAGGGTGCGCAGCGCGGCGGGGGTGTCCAGGTCGTCGTCGAGCGCGCCGAGGAAGTCGCCGACGTACTGCGCGCACATCGGCTTGCTTGGCGACCGGGCCCAGTGCTCTACCAGCCCACGCCAGCCCTGCAGCACCTTGCCGGAGGCTTCCAGGTCATCCGGGGTGAGCGTCAGGCCCTCACGGTAAGGGTGCCGCAGCAGCGCCAGCCGCAGCGCCAGCGGATCCACGCCGGTGAGGTCCACCGGGCCGGCCCTGGCTCCACCCGGTGCGCCGGGGAACCTGCGGGCTCGTGCGCGGGGGAGTTCGCGGGCACGACCGCCACGTCGAGCGGCTCCGGCGGGCCGGCCGTGACGTCGGCCGGGTAGACGTTCAGCGCCGCCCAGCCTGCCGGTGCCGGGCCGGACACGCTGGCCCGCAGGTGATGCCGTTCGGCGACCCGGGCGACCAGGTCGGCGAGCAGGCAGGGCCGTGGCTGGTCCGGGCTGGCTACCCAGATGGTCAGCAAGCCAGGCCGGGCCGGCTGGACCGGTGCGGGCCGCGCGTTGCGGGTGTCTGGAAGTTCGAGCACGCCTCCAGACTATGGCCGCGCCAGGCACGCCGCCGGGCCGCTGCACCAGACGCTGTCCAGCTGGCGAGGCCCGCGCTCTTGATGCGGCCGAGGAACCAGCCGCGATTCTTACCCGAGCCGGGCGAGCCGGCCCACCGCCGCGTCGATGCGCTCGTCGGTGGCGGTCAGCGCCACCCGGATGTGGCTGCGGCCTGCCGGGCCGTAGAACTCGCCGGGGGCTACCAGGATGCCGGCGGCGGCGAGCGTTTCGACCGAGTCCCAGCAGCCGGCGCCGGGCCGGGTGGCCCACAGGTACAGGCCCGCCTCGGAGTGCTCGATCAGCCAGCCGGCCTGCTCGAGCGCCGCCCGCAGCCGGACGCGCCTGCCCGCGTAGCGGGCCCGCTGCTCGCCGGCGCCGGAGTCGTCGTCGAGCGCGGCCACCATGGCGGCCTGGACCGGGGCGGGCATCATCAGGCCCGCGTGGCGGCGGACCTCAAGCAGTTCCGCGACCAGTGCGGGGTCCCCGGTGAGGAAGCCGGCCCGGTAACCGGCCAGGTTCGAGCGCTTGGACAGCGAGTACACCGCGAGCAGGCCGTGGGCGGACCCGCCGCTGACCTCCGGGTGCAGCACCGACACCGGCTCGGTGTCCCAGGCCAGGTCGAGGTAGCACTCGTCGGATGCGAGGACCGCATCCCGCTCTCTGGCCCAGTCGGCCATCTTGCGCAGGTGCGCGGCGGGCAGCACCCGCCCGGTCGGGTTGGCCGGGGAGTTCACCCAGACCAGCCGGACCCGCTCCGGGCCGAGCGTCGCGAGCCCATCGGCCGCCACCGCCCGGGCGCCTGCCAGGCGGGCCCCTATCTCATAGGTCGGGTAGGCCAGTTCCGGGTACACCACCGTGTCGCCGGCCCCGCAGCCGAGCAGGGCCGGCAGCGACGCGATGATCTCCTTGGTCCCGATGACCGGCAGCACCGCGCCGGGATCCACGGGCACCCCGTGCCGGCGCGCCAGCCACCGGGCCGCCGCTTCGCGGAGCTGCGGGGTACCTGCCGTCTGCGGATAGCCGGGTGAGTCCGCGGCCGCGGTGAGCGCCGCCCGCACCCTGGGCGGTACCGGGTCGACCGGGGTACCGATCGACAGGTCCACGATCCCGCCCGGATGCCGGGCCGCCTGCTCCCGGTACGGCCCGAGCCGGTCCCAGGGGAAGGCGGGCAGCCGGGTCGCGGGCCTCAGCTTTCGTGCTCCTGGACCGGAAGGGCCGCCACGACCGGGTGGTCCTTGCTGATCTTGCCGACCTTGGCGGCGCCACCCGGGGAGCCGAGATCTTCGAAGAACTCCACGTTGGCTTTGTAGAAGTCCTTCCACTGGTCCGGCACGTCGTCCTCGTAGAAGATCGCCTCAACAGGGCATACCGGCTCGCAGGCGCCGCAGTCCACACACTCGTCCGGGTGGATGTAGAGCATGCGCTCGCCCTCGTAGATGCAGTCGACCGGGCATTCCTCGATGCAGGACTTGTCGAGCAGGTCGACGCAGGGCTGCGCGATGATATAGGTCACGTCGGAACTCCTCTTCCGGCTATGTCCCGTGGGTCGCTCCCAGTATTGCCGCTCCGGCGGGTTGGTGTGTCCGCACGGTGGCGCTGGGACGACGGCTATCCCCTAAGGGACCCGGCGACACCGCAGGCTATCAGCTAGCGAAGACAGACCCGGCGGGAGCACCGGTGTCCTTCACCCACCCGGTATGGCCCGACGGAGCGGGCCAGCGGAACCCGGCATAGCGCACCTCGTGCAGCCGGTACCGCCCGGCGTGGGTCACCAGCCAGGCGGCGACGGACCAGCCCAGGCTGGCCTGCGGGGCCTGGACCAGCAGCGATGGCGCGTCGCCTTCGGAGGCGGACCGGCTGGCGGGCAGCGGGCCGAACGCCCGGTCGATCGCCCGGCGGGCCGGGGTGAGCTGCGCCTTGCCGGTATGCCCGCCCGGCCAGCACCAGACCGCCCGCGGCGCCCCGGTGAAAGCGGTGGCCAGGTGCGCCGCCAGTCCCTGGTACTGCTCGTAGGCGTAGCCGTCCGCGCTGTGCTGCACCGCCTGGGCCGCCCGGTACACGGGCATCCGCTGGTAGCCGGGCACCTGGGCCAGGGCACGGAAGAACCTGGTACTGGCGTAGACGGGGTCGATGAGCTTGCTGGCCGGCCCCCAGCCCTCCGAGGGCCGCTGCTGGAATACGCCGACCGAGTCCAGGTCCCCGTAGTCGGGATCGTGCAGATGGGTCTCTTGCATGGCGGTCGCATAGGCGACGGTGAGCGCGCGGGACGGCATGCCGCGGTGATGTGCCACCCCGGCGATGGTCGCCGCGATCTGTGCCTGCTGGGGATCGAGCGCGATCGCACCGTGGCCGGTGCCCGCGGTGCAGCCGGTCTCCCCGAGGATGGCCGGCACGTGCCGGAACGCGACGTACACACCGGCTCCCAAGGCCACTACGGCAAGGAGGAGAACCAGCGTCAGCCGGCCCATCCGGCGTTTCCTCGGCACACCACCTGAAGGTACCCGGTGAAATACGCTCTCCAGGTGACAGATTCCAAGCTGGACCCGCACCTTGACGAACTCTGGGCACGGCGCGCCGGGGTGAGTAGCGACGACGCGGATGCGCGCGCGATCGTGACCGCCGCGGTGGATGCCCTCGATGCGGGCGAGGCCAGGGTCGCGTGGCCGGATCCGGTCACCGGCGAGGTCGTCGTGGACGAACGGGCCAAACGGGCGATCCTGCTTGCCTTCCGGCTGCTGCCCATGACGCAGACGCAGGCCGGGGACTTCCGGTATCACGACCGGGTGCCGCTGAAGACCCGCCTCGACGGGGTGCGCGTGGTGCCGGGCGCGATCGCCCGCTGGGGCTGCTACCTCGCCCCCGGCGTGGTGCTCATGCCCTCGTTCGTCAACATCGGCGCCTACGTGGATACCGGCACCATGGTGGACACCTGGGCCACCGTCGGGTCCTGCGCCCAGATCGGCAGGAACGTGCACCTCTCCGGCGGGGCGGGCATCGGTGGTGTGCTCGAGCCCCCGAGCGCGGTGCCCGTGGTGGTCGAGGATGACGCGTTCATCGGCTCGCGCTCCATGGTGGTGGAGGGGGCCAGGGTCCGGACCGGCGCCAAGCTCGGTGCGGGCACCATCCTGACCGCGACGACCCACGTCATCGACGTCTCGACCGGCGCGGAGCTGCCCAGGGGAGAGGCGCCGGCCTGGTCGGTCTGTGTGAACGGCACCAGGTCGCGCTCGTTCGCTGGCGGCGAGTTCGGAATGCAGTGCGTGCTGGTGCTGAAGCGCCTCCCCGAGGGGTCCGGGCACGACCGGCTGGCGCTGAACGAGATTCTCCGCGATCACGGGGTGAGCGGCTGAAATGGCAGGATCGTGAGCATGGAACCCGAGTCACACCGCAGGGTGCGCCGCCAGGGGCCCGCCATGCTGCGTGGCCGGGCGATCCCGAAGACCACCACCGACCAGCGCCTGCTCGACCGGCGCGGGCCCAGCGACTGGGTGCACACCGATCCCTGGCGGGTGCTGCGGATTCAGGCCGAGTTCGTGGAAGGGTTCGGGCTGCTCGCCGAGATGGGCAAGGCGGTGTCGGTGTTCGGCTCCTCCCGTGCCCGGCCCGGCGCGGCGCAGTACGAGCTCACCATCCGGATCACCGCGGCGCTGGCCAGGGCCGGGTATGCGGTGATCACCGGCGGCGGTCCCGGCATCATGGAGGCGGCCAACAAGGGCGCCGCGGGCGCGCACGGGATCTCCGTCGGCCTGGGCATCGAGCTGCCGCAGGAGCAGGGCCTGAACGAGTTCGTCGACATCGGCCTGGAGTTCCGGTACTTCTTCGTCCGCAAGACCATGTTCGTCAAGTACTCGCAGGCCTTCGTGGTGCTGCCGGGCGGTTTCGGCACCCTGGACGAACTGTTCGAGGCGGTCACGCTGGTGCAGACCGGCAAGATCACCAGGTTCCCCATCGTGCTGGTCGGCAGTTCCTACTGGTCCGGCCTGCTGGCCTGGCTGCGTGACGTGGCGTGCGGCGAGGGGAAGGTCTCACCGGGGGACCTGGACCTGCTGAGCATCGCCGACGATCCGGACGAGGTGGTGCGGATCATCCGCACCGCGCACCGCAACGGGCTTGGCGGCGAGGCGTCCGAGCCGGGCTGGCCCCCGGGATCAGGCCAGGCCCCTGGTGGTGAGCGCGGGTAGCCGCGTGCCCGCGATCGAGCAGGTCATGTCGATGGCCCGGCGGACCGGCAGGACGTGCCTGGTCCGGATGGCCGGAGTGCCGAGCCAGGCGAGCACCGCCGCGGTGGCGACCACGCCCGCCGGGGTCCCGGCGTGGTCGGCGTCCGCCGCGGCGGGCGAGCCGCGCCACAACCGCAGCCCCGGATGGCGGGCGCGCAGCGCCGCCACGTCCTCATCGGTGAGGCCGCTGCCGTCGATCATGTCGGCACCGGCGGCGATCGCTTGATCCGCTTCGGCCGGTGCGGCAACGGCCGCGACAAGGATGGCGGGGACCGGTCTGTGCCCTGTCATCCGCCGAGCATGGCACGATTCTTACTGTGCCGGTGATTCTTGTGCTCGCGGCCGTGGCGATCCTCGCCTGCGTGGTGCTTGCTGCCCTCGGGCGGGCTGGGGAGATGGCCGCGTTCCCCAGCGATTTCGCGCCGCTGCGCCTGGACGAGCTGACCGCGGCCGACGTGGCCCTGCTGCGCCCGCCGCTGGCCCTGTGGGGTTACAACGTGTCCGCGACCGAGGAGGCCCTCGGCGTGATCGCCCGGTCGGTCACCGCGCGCGATGCGGAGATCGCCACGTTGCGCCGGGAACTTGACGAGTTGCGGGCCCGGTGGGAACCCGGGCAGTGACCGAGCCACCGGGGCTGCCGGGCGGCGCCGTGCCCGGGCCTGACGGCCGGCCGCGCTGTCCCTGGGCGCTGGGGACGGCGGACTACCGGGCCTACCACGACACCGAGTGGGGCCAGCCGGTGCGCACCGATGCGGGCATCTTCGAGCGCCTGTCCCTGGAGGCATTCCAGTCCGGTCTCTCCTGGCTCACGATCCTGCGCAAGCGGGAGAACTTCCGTACCGCCTTCGGCGGGTTCGACCCGCAGACCGTCGCCGGGTTCGGCCCGGCGGACGAGGCGCGCCTGCTGGCCGACGCCGGGATCGTGCGTAACCGGGCGAAGATCCGCGCAGTGATCGGCAACGCGCGGGCCGCCCTTTCCGTGCCCGGCGGGCTCGCCGCGCTGGTGTGGCGATACGCGGGTCCGCAGCAGGTGCCCCCCGTCACCCTGGCGGATGTTCCCGCCCAGACGCCTGCTTCCCGGGCATGCGCGCGTGAGCTGCGGAAACTCGGGTTCGCTTTCGTGGGCCCGGTCACGGTCTATGCCGCGCTGCAGGCCTGTGGCGTGGTGGACGACCACCTCGTGGGTTGCTTTTGCCGTGGCGCCGGCACACGGAGCGTGTCAGACTGAGGACAGAGAGTGGAATGGAGACTCCATGACGGAGGCACCGCACCTCCCCCGCGGGGCGGTCCCCGACCCACCGGTACCGCCTGGCGTGGATCCGGCCAAGCCCAGCCCGGCCCGTCTCTACGACTACTACCTGGGCGGCCACAACAACTTCGAGGTGGACCGTAAGGCCGCCGAGGTGCTGCGGCAGAGCCTGCCCGCGCTCAGCGACGCGGCCTGGGCGAACCGCGGGTTCCATCAGCGGGCGGCCTCGTGGCTGGCCACCGAGGCCGGCCTGCGGCAGTTCATCGACATCGGGTCCGGCCTGCCCACCGTCGGCAACACCCATCAGGTGGTGCAGCGGATCGATCCGGCCGCCCGGGTCCTCTACGCCGACCTCGACCCGATGGTGGCTGCCCAGTCCGTGCCACTGCTGGCCGGCGCGCCGAACGTCACGCTCATCACCGCCGACCTCAGGGATCCGGACGCTCTGCTCAGCCACCCCGCGGTTCGCTCGACGATCGACTTCACCGAGCCGGCCGGGTTGCTGATGACCGCGGTGCTGCATTTCGTGGCCGACGACCGGGATCCGTGGGGCCTGCTGGCGCGCTACGTGGCCGCGCTGGCACCGGGAAGCTACCTCGCGCTGTCGCACGCCACGCCGGACGGACTGCCGCCACTGGCGGTGCATGCCATGGTGGAGACCTATGCGAATGCCACCGAGCAACTGATTCTGCGCCCGCGGGCCGAGGTGGCACGGTTCTTCGCGGGCATGGATATGGTGGCGCCCTATCCCGGGGCCGCGGATGGCCTCACGTTCGTCGGCCAGTGGGGAGCGGTGGATCCGGCGTCGGCCGACAGCGACGGGTCGCGGGTGCTGTACTGCGGGGTGGCGAAGTGCCGGTGACCCGGCAGGGCCTGGCCCAGCCGCCCGGACACAACTGGCAGGGAGGTGCCGTGGCCGCCAAGCCAACGGTGGAGGAACTGGGTATCGACGTTGCCGCCGAGCGGTGGCAGCGGTCCGGCGAGGGCGACGGGACGATCGAGGTGGCCATGGTCACCGGCCCGGGGCAGCCGGGTGTGGACTGGGTGCTGATGCGCGTCGCCGGTGACCCAGCCGGCCGGATCTTGGTCTACGACCGCCACGAATGGGAGTGCTTTCTCGATGGCGCGAGAAACGGCGAATTCGATGATGATGCGCCCCCGGGATGCGCTGGAGTAGGAGGGCAGGGGGTACCGCTGCGGCCTGGATCGCGGATCCAGGCCGGTACCGTTCGAGAAATTAACTTCTGTGATTCACAAGTTAGGTAGCTGTATACTGAGCGCGACTCCCTGTCAAGGAGGCGACCTCCGATGAGCGACGATGCCTATGGCGCTACGGTGGCCAAACGCCGTTTGTCACGGCAGCTCCTGCAACTGCGGGTGAAGAGCGGGTACACCGCCAACCATGTCTGTGACATGCTGAACTGGGGACGGGGCAAGGTCGGCCGGTTCGAGGCCAATCAGTGGAAACGTCCCGAGATGAGCGACATCAGAGACTTGCTCCGTGTTTACGGTGTCGACCCCGCGGAGCGGGACGAGATCGAGGATCTTGCGATCCGCTCCCGGGCCCGCCCGTGGTGGCGTGATTGCGCCGAGATCTTCGAGAATGAGTTTCCCGGGTTCGAGAACGATGCCAGCAGAATTCGCGTGTTCATACCGCTGGTGCTGCCTGGCCTGCTGGCGACGCAGGAATACGCCGAGGCTTTCATGAAGATCGGGCCCAGGCCGCCCGCCTGGCGGCGGGAGGCCCTGGCGACCCGGCTGCGGCGGCAGGAGATCCTCGACCGCACCAACGGGAACGCCCCGGAACTGATCGCCATCGTCACCGAGGCATCCCTGCTCTACCAGTGGGGGACCAGGGCCGACCGGCAGGATCAGATCCAGCACCTGATCAAGAGCGGCCAGCGCCCCAACGTGGACCTGCGCATCCAGCGCTTCGCCGACGGGCCGCCCCGCGGCCTGATGTCGCCGATCAACATCTTCGACTTCCCCAGTGGCGAGCCATCTATCGCCTACACCGAGACCGATATCGGCATTCAGGAGGTGACCGGCACGGAGCATGTGAGCATGTACAGCCAATCCTTCGACCGAGCTGTCGACGGCGCCCTAGAGCCTGATGACACGACGCTCTACCTCAGACAACTCGCACTACAGATGGAGTAGACCCATGACAGACCTGTCTCACGCGGTATGGCGGAAGGCCCGCCGTAGTCAGCACAACGGCGGATGTGTGGAGGTGGCTGCCAACCTCGACGAGGTGGTTGCGATCCGCGACAGCAAGCGCCCCGAGGGCGGCGCTCACGTCGTGGGCCGCGCCGAGTTCGCCGCCTTCCTCGCGGACGCGAAGACTGGCCGTTTCGATCTCGAGCCGACCACTCGCTGACCTCTTCAAAGAATCCCCCGGGCCGCCACCCGGGGGATTCTTTTGTTGCTGCGCCTGTCTCAACGCAGGTGCGACCGGCCGAGCAGTCGCTCCTGTGAGCGTACACGCACGGCACGTGGCACGCATCGGTCAGAACTGACCGTTGACCGGGCCACAACTGACCATCAAATCGCCGGATGTTATTGCGAAGCGGGGGTAATAAATCGTAATCTGTGTTTCACAGATCTACGAGTCACGAAGGCTGAGGATCATGTTACCGTCGCCTGCCATAGCCGTGGTGCCGCCGACCGGTCCCGCCATGAGGTCCCCGACCAGCATGGTGCTGGCCGATGCAGGTGTTGCGGGCCAGTGGAGGGGAGGGCCCGCCACGAACGGGAACGCACCGGACAGTTCGGGCCGTTCCACGTTCGCCGCGACCGTGCTGGCGGGCGGTGGCTGTTGTGCCTGGCCACTTCCGGCCGACGCGACCTGCGCCGCGGTGGCCAGGGGCGTGTTCCGTGAGGTGGCCGCGGCCCTGTCCCTCCCCGAGGAACTGGCATCCGACGGACTGCTCATGACCAGCGAACTGGCCGCCAACACCCTCCATGCGCACGGCAACATCGAGTTCGACGGCGCCGGGGCCTGGCCCATCGCGGGCGCCCCCGAGCTGTGGATCTACCTGCGCCGGGCGGCGGGACGGTGGGAGCTGGCCGTCAAGGTCTTCGATTCGCTCAGTGGCTGGAATGACGACCTGGCGCCGGTGCCCGGCGCTGCCGGAGCGGACGCGGTGAGCGGGCGCGGGCTCCAGGTAGTGGCTGGGCTGTCGGCCGGGCGGTGGGGCCATCACCTGACCCGTTCCCGGTTCGGTGGCTGGAAGGTACCCGGAAAGGCGGTGTGGTTCGCGCAGCCCGTGCCGGGCGGCGTTGTTCCCGAGCCGCTGCGGCGCACCCGCCTGGCGCCAGGACGGGCGGCCCGGGCGCTGGAGGAGATGCTCGTCGAGCGCGGGCTCGGGGGTGGTCTCCTCCGCGCCCAGGAGCCGTCCGAGGGCATGTCGGTGCTCTCGGTCCGGTATGGGCTGACCGTGTGGTGCCGTAACAGCGTGATCTGGTGGCGGTCTCCCGGCGGGCGTCAATCCAAGCATGTGCCCACCGACCTGGTGGAGGTCGCCGAGCAGATCGTCTGCTCCTGTGCCGAGCTGGACTGCGGCATCGTGCCCCGTGCCAACTGCTGCTAGCGGCCAGCCGCACTCTCTGGATCGTCGCTCCTGAGGCAGCAGTCCACGAACCGGGACGCGCCCGGCAAGAGCCTGGCCGACTCGGCCTGGAACACCCGCGCGGCCTCGTGCCCCGGCCAGTTCGGGGGCAGCAGCGCCGCCGGGAACCCCGGGTCGGTGAACAGGAACTTGCGCCATTCGTGGACCAGCGAACTGCGCAGGGCGAAGACCGCCGGGTCGCCCGCGTCCGGGCCGACTGCCGCGATCAGCTCGCGCGCCTGCGCCAGCCACCGCTGGTACGCCCGGGCCAGGCCGTCCAGGTCCCAGGTCCGGGCCAGCAGGCCGCGGGCGTCGCCGTCATAGCTGGCCAGGAACCGCTCCGCACGCAGCCGCTCCGCGTCAAGCAACGGGTCAAGCTCCACCGACGGCCGCGGGCTGATCCAGGTGGTCTCGTCCAGCGGGGCGTACCCGAGGTAACCGAGGGCGGCCCGGACCCGGCCGCGGCGCGTCCGGTCCCGGACCCGCTCGACCACCAGCACGTGCCACTGCCCGTCCCAGGCGGGTTCGCCGCGGCCGTAGATCCGCTCCGCCGCCTCATCAAGCCGCCTGGCAGCGCGCGGGGTCAGCGCGTAACCGGCCAGGCCGGGACCGCATCTCACCGGGGCCAGCCAGCCCTGCCGTACCATGCGCGACACCGCGGTGCGGGCGGCAGGCTCGGTGATGCCGAGCGGGGCGAGGAGCCGCACCAGCGAGGCGACCGGCGCCTGGGAGCCGCGGCTCCGTAGGTGATCGCCGTAGATGTCGAAGAGAGCCGATCGCGCGTTCACAGAACTAGTTTCGCCTGTCTTAACGGGCTGCTGGGGGTGAAGTAACCCCTGATCGTTTCCATCCGGCGCGGAAACTCTGATAATAGATGTACGAATCGACACGGCTGTGAATCGGCCGAACCCGCCGCAGTCGCCGGTGTTTCCCGGCGGCGGGCCTCGCCTGAGGCCTTCATGCGGCCCCGGGCATGAAAGGGGATGCAGGATGGCGGCGATGAAGCCGCGGACGGGTGATGGCCCGCTCGAGGTCACGAAGGAAGGCCGCGGCATCGTGATGCGCGTACCGCTTGAAGGCGGCGGCCGCCTCGTGGTCGAGTTGTCCGCCGACGAAGCGGCACAGCTCTCGGCTGCGCTGAAGTCCGCCACTGGTTGAGCCTTGCCGATCAATATCCGGCTGACCGCGATCCCCGCGCCCGCTGGCGCTTCGCTGGCTGCCCATCTCGCCACGGTGACCGGCGCGGCCGACGACGGTGCGGACATCGTGGTCGCGGTCCAGGGTGCGGAAACGGCGGGACTCGAGCCCTATCTCGGCAGCCCGGCGGCTGACGTGCTCGCCGCTTGCGACGCGACCGGCAAGGCGGGCGAGGTCACGCCGGTGGCCATGCGTGCCGGTGACAAGCCCCGGCGGCTGTTGTTCGTCGGGCTTGGCGACGAGTCCGCCGCGGACCTGCGGAAAGCGGGAGCCGCCCTGGGGAGCCGGGTGGCACCGGAGCGGGGGATGCTCGCCGCTGCCGTGCTGGGCCGGCCCGCCGGTGCGGTCCGGGCGTTCGCGGAGGGGCTGCTGCTCGGTTCCTACCGGTTCTCGCTCGCCTCGCAGGCGGCGCCCGGTGGGCCCGGCGAGGTGCGCCTGCTGGTCCCCGCCGGGGACGAGCAGGCGGCCGAGGCGGTGACGGCGGCCTGCACGGTCGCCGGGGCGGTGGGCCTCGCCCGCGACCTGGTGAACATGCCGTCCGGGCGGAAAACCCCGGCCTGGCTGGCCGGCGAGGCGGCCGCGGCCGCGGCGGCCAGCGGGCTGACCGTGCGGGTGCGCGAGCCGGCCGAACTGGCGGCCGAGGGCTTCGGCGGCATCCTCGCGGTGGGCTCGGGTTCCGCGCAGCCGCCGTGCCTCATCGAACTGGGCTATCACCCGCCCGGCGCGCGGACCCACGTCGTCCTCGTGGGCAAGGGCATCACGTTCGACAGCGGCGGGCTCTCGCTCAAGCCGAACGAGGGCATGAAGACCATGAAGACCGACATGGCCGGGGGCGCGGCGGTGATCGCCGCCATGTCGGCGCTGGCGGGCCTGCGGGCCGCCGTGCGGGTCACCGGCCTGGTGGCGACGGCGGAGAACATGCCCTCGGGCTCCGCGATGCGCCCGGGGGACGTGATCACCCACTTCGGCGGCCGCACCACCGAGGTGCTCAACACCGACGCCGAGGGGCGGCTGGTGCTCGCCGACGCGCTCGCCTACGCGGACACCGTGCTGGAACCGGACGTGATGGTGGACGTTGCCACGCTGACCGGCGCGGCGCGGGTGGCGCTCGGCGGGACGCTGGGCGCCCTGTACGCCAGCGACGACGGGCTCGCCGGGGCGCTGCTCGCGGCCGCGGCGGAGGCCGGGGAACCGCTCTGGCGGATGCCGCTGGTGGACGACTACAGCGATGCGCTGGACTCCCCGGTGGCCGACCTGGCCAATATCCCGCACAGCAGCCGCCCGCGGGCGGGCTCCATCGAGGCCGCGCTGTTCCTGCGCGAGTTCACCGGCGGCCGCCGCTGGGCTCACCTGGACATCGCCGGCGCGGCCCGGTTCGCACCGGACGGCGGCGAGGCGAAGGGCGGCACCGGGTTCGGTACCCGGCTGCTGCTGCGCTGGCTGTTGCTGGTCGAACAGCGGCTCAGGCAGAGCCACCGGTCACTGCTTGACCGCGGCCAGCAGGCCGTCGCCCATCGGCAGCAGCAGCGGGACCAGCCGCTCGTCCTGGCGGACCGCCTCGACCACCTCCCTGATGGCCGAGGTTTCCGGGTCGGTGCAGGACGGGGTGGCGACCCGCCCGCCCCACAGCGCGTTGTCGAAGGCCACGACGCCGCCGGGCCGCAGCAGGCGCAGGGCGGCGGTCAGGTAGCTCGGGTAGTCGTGCTTGTCCGCGTCGCAGAAGACGATGTCGTAGCCCCCATCGGTGAGGCGGGGCAGTACGTCCGCCGCCTTGCCGCCGATGAGCCGGTACCTGTTGGCCGCGAAGCCCGCCTCGACGAACGCCTTGCGCGCCAGCCGCTGATGCTCAGGGTCGACATCGACGCTGGTCAAGACCCCGTCGGGACGCATGCCGCGGAGCAGCCAGATACCCGAGGTGCCGCAGCCGGTGCCGATCTCGACCACCGACCTGGCGGACACCGAGGCGGCGACGAACCGCAGGGCCGCGCCCGTGGCCGGGCTGACCGGCGGCGCCCCGCCCACGTCGGCGGCGTTGCGCCGAGCCATCAGCAGCGGCTCGTCCTCCGAGAGGTACCCTTCCACGAAATCCAAGGTGGCCTGAGCGCTCACGATGCCCCCTCCAGCAGTGCATATGGGGCCTTCCCCGGCCGCAGCCTACTCCTCACGCGCCGTGCAGCGGGAACCAGCAGGGGCACCTTGCGCGTTCTGGGGAGTGATAATGGGCAGCGAAGACTTGCTGGAGGGCAAAGGTGGCAGATTCCGGGGGAACGGAGCTCGAGGTTCTGCCCGACGCTGCGCCCTGGACGCCGCCCAGCTGGGACGAGGTGGTCCGGGATCACTCGGCCCGGGTGTACCGCCTCGCCTACCGGCTGACCGGCAACGTGCCCGACGCCGAGGACCTCACCCAGGAGGTGTTCGTCCGGGTCTTCCGGTCGCTGTCGACCTACACCCCGGGCACCTTCGAGGGGTGGCTGCACCGGATCACCACGAACCTCTTCCTTGACATGGCCAGGCGCAGGCAGCGGATCCGCTTCGAGGGCCTTGGCGACGACGCCGCGGGCCGGCTGAGCGGCGATGAGCTGACCCCGGCTCAGGCGTTCGACGCCCGGCATCTCGACGGCGACGTGCAGCAGGCACTCGCCGCGCTGGCGCCGGAGTACCGCGCCGCCGTCGTGCTTTGTGACATCGAGGGCCTGTCCTATGAAGAGGTCGCCAGCACCCTCGGGGTGAAGCTGGGGACCGTGCGCAGCCGCATCCACCGGGGCCGGGCACAGCTCCGGGTGGCGCTTGAGCACCGGCGGCCGCGCCAGGCGACTCGTGTGCCCGCTGCTTCCACGGCTACCGGCAGCCCGGCGTGAGCCACCTGGGGCATCGCCTGTCGGCCCTGATCGACGGTGAGCTGAGCCACCCGCAGCGCGAGCGGGTGCTTGCCCACCTGGCCAAGTGTGAGCCGTGCCGCCGGGAGGCGGCCGCGCTGCGGGTGCTCAAGCAACGGATGCATGCCCTGGGCGAGGCGACCGCGAACACCGCCCTCACCGACCGGCTGGTCGCGCTGGGGGCCCGGAGCCCGGTACCGGGGAGCATCGGCCTGCCCCGCAGGCGCTGGCCGGTGCGCTCGATCGCCGTCGCCGTGCTGGCCATGGCGGGGCTTAGCGTCCCTGCCGCCGCGTTCATGGCCGGCGGCGGCGGCCAGGCAGAGCCGGGGCCCGGCGTCACGCCCGCGATCGAGGAGTTCATGACGCAGCACGAACTCAGCACCGGTGACGTGCCCGCCAATTCCGGATCAGGGTCCCCCTCGCCATCCAGCACGCCGCGGCACCACGGCATCCGCCACCACCGGGCGGCGCCCATGCCAGCCCGGGCTGGGTGAGCCCGCGGTGGACACCCGGTCACGGCCTGCTGTCGGCGCGACCTGTCCCGGCAGCGATCCGGCCGCGCTCCGCGTCATCACCGTCGCGGTGCTGGCCGGGCTCGTCGTCAGCGGCATCGTGGTGATCTCCCGGCACAGCGCCGCAAGCCTCGGCCATGCGGGCGCGCAGGCCATGGCGCAGCCGTCGGCCCCGTCCGGCCTGCCCCGCTCCCAGGCGGCGCAGGCCGGACGCGCCCACGCTGCGGCTGCTCAGCCAGGCGGCCCGGGCCTGCCGCACGATGACCTACCAGGGCGAGGAGGTGCTGGGCGACTGGGGCCAGGCCGGCCCGGCCACCTCGGTCGTGGAAATCTGGCACGCCCCCGGCGGTGTCACCCTGGCGCACGCGGTCCCGGCGGCACCGCACTGGTCGGGCGAGGCGCCACACATCGTCGCGCCCGCGTCCTACCTGGGCGGCCAGGCCCTGCTGGGCAGCGTCATGCTGGGCATGAGCCCGCGGCTTGCCGCCCTGCTCAGCGCCAACTACCAGGTGGCCGCCGTGGGCTGGGGGCAGGTGGCGGGCCGCATGGCGCGGGTGATCACGGCGCGCCGCGACGGCAGGCTGGCCGCCCGGTTCTGGCTGGACAAGGTCACGATGCTGCCGCTGCGCCGGGAGACCTTCGACCGGCAGGGCCACATCGTCAGCGCTGCCAGCTTCATGGCGCTGACCGTGGGCGGCAGCGCGGCCAGGACGCCCGCGGGCACGATCCCCCGGCAGTGGGTCACCGCCCGGCCGGCCCGGTTGCGTGCCGCGGGCTGGCCGCTGCCGGGGCCGCTGCCGGACGACCTGGCGCTGGTCGGTGCGCGGAAGGGCAGCACCGCCACCGGACCGGTCGTGGATCTGGACTACTCCGACGGGCTGTCGCTGGTCTCGGTGTTCCTCCAGCGCGGCCATCTCCGGTCCCGGCCGGGCTGGTGGCGGATGACGCTGGGGGGCAGCCCGGTCTACGCCGGCGACTCCGGCGGGCAGACGTTCGTCTGGTCGGCACGGGGCTTCGTGTACACCCTGGTCGCGGCGGCGCCGCCGCAGACCGCGGCGCAGGTCGTGGCGGCCCTGCCGCACGACGGCCGCCCGGGACTGCTCGCCCGGCTCGGGCACGGCCTGCACCGGCTGCTGTCCTGGCTGATGCCATGATCAGTGAGTACGGTCTACAGTGAAGGGAACGCGCGTGCACGCGCCGGCCGCTCGCCTGGAGACGCCCTGTGTTTGACCTGTCCCTCACCAAGATCGCGGTGCTCTTGGTGCTCGCCATCGTGATCTTCGGGCCGGACCAGCTTCCCAAGGTCGCCGCCCAGGCGGGCCGCACCCTGCGCGAGCTGCGCCGGCTGGCCGAGGGCGCCCGCCAGGACCTGACCGAAGGGCTGGGGCCCGAGTTCGCGGAATTCGACCTCGCCGACCTCAACCCGCGCACGTTCGTCCGCAAGCATCTGCTTGACGAGTTCGAGGCGGACCCGGCCGTCCCCGAGCCGGAGGCGCCGTACGGTGCGCCGACGCAGTCCACCACGGTGCTCGCCCCAGGAGAGGCGCCACCCTACGACGCCGAGGCCACCTGAGCCAGCGAGGCCACCCGAGCTAGGCCGGGGTCAGGCCGAGACGCCGCCCGGCCAGGCCGCGTGACCTGCTGGCCAGCACCTCCGCGACAGCCGCGAGCTGGCGCGCCGCGGGCGCATCGGGGTCGCTGAGCACCAGCGGGCTCCCGTCGTCACCGCCCTGGCGCAGCCGTGGGTCGATCGGCACCTGCGCCAGGAGCGGCACCTGCGCCCCGGTGATCCTGGTGAGCGCGTCCGCGACGGCCTGGCCGCCGCCGGTGCCGAACACGTCGAGCATCTCGCCGCAGTGCGGGCAGGGCAGGCCCGACATGTTCTCGATCACGCCCGCGATGCGCTGATGGGTCTGCACGGCGATCGCGCCGGCCCGCTCCGCCACCTCCGAGGAGGCGACCTGCGGCGTGGTGACCACCAGCAGTTCCGCGGTGGGCACCAGCTGCGCCACCGAGATGGCCACGTCGCCGGTGCCGGGCGGCAGGTCCATCAGCAGCACGTCCAGGTCACCCCAGTACACGTCGGCGAGGAACTGCTGCACCGCGCGGTGCAGCATCGGCCCACGCCATACCACCGGTGCGTTGCCGGTGGTGAACATGCCGATCGAGATGACCTTCACGCCGTGCCCTGACGGCGGCATCATCATCTGCTCGACCTGGGTCGGCTGCCCGGTCACGCCCAGCATGCGCGGCACCGAGTGCCCGTAGATGTCCGCGTCGAGTACCCCGACCTTCTGCCCGGCGGCGGCCAGCGCGGCGGCCAGGTTCACCGTCACGGAGGACTTGCCGACGCCGCCCTTGCCGCTGGCCACGGCGTACACCCGGGTGAGCGAGGAGGGCTCGGCGAAGGGGATGGCCCGTTCGGCCCGGCCGCCGCGGAGCCGGCCCTGCAGTTCCCGGCGCTGCTCGTCGCTCATCACGTCCAGGTGCACGTCCACCCCGGACACGCCGGGGACGGCGGCCACGGCCGCGGTGACGTCCTTGGTGATGGTGTCGCGGAGCGGGCAGCCGGCCACGGTGAGGTACACCTCGACCCGGACCTTGCCATCGGGACCGACGTCGACGCTCTTCACCATGCCGAGCTCGGTGATGGGGCGCCGGATCTCAGGGTCGTTGACCCTGGCCAGCGCGGCAGTCACCTGCTCGGCGCTGGGCGGGGAAACGACAGTGGGTGCAGCCATGCTGCCATCGTATGCGTGCGGGCCGGCCGCGGTGTTAGCTCGGGGGAGCGACCCCCCGGAACCCCCGATGGCGTCAAGGGCCCAGTGACTTCGTCACTGGGCCCTTGACCGGCCGGCCCGCAGCGCACGGGATGGGTCAGCTCAGTGCAATGCCTCACCCGTCCTCGGGTTGAGCAACAGCGCCGGGTCGCTGGGCTGGCTGAACTTGAACATGTCGTCGATGGAGCCGGCGATGTTGTCGAACGAGGCCGTGCCCGTCCGCGCCCCGCCCAGCCAGTTGTTCTCGATGAACTTCGAGGATCGAGGTCGTGTCGATGGTCGAGTTGCTCACGTAGTTCTTCCTCGCGTAGGGCGAGATGACCAGGAACGGCAGCCGCTGGCCGTAACCGCACCGGTCCGGGATCCCGCCCATCGGCGTGCCGTGACCGCACACGCCGGTGCCGTTCAGCCCGTCGAGCGCCGGGTCGGCGGAGGAGTTGACGATGGGCGGCATCTGGTGGTCGTACCAGCCGTCCGAGTCGTCGTAGGTGATGATGATGGCGGTGCTCTTCCAGAACTTCGAGTTCATGATCTTGTTGATCGTCGTGGCGAGGAAGGTCTGCTCGTCGAGCGGGTCGGAGTTACCGGGGTGGCCGTCCTGGTACCTGGCCGCCTTGAGGAAGCTCACCGCGGGCATGTGACCGTGCGCTATGTCCCGGTAGAACCAGCTCAGGTCGTACTCGTGGTTGGCCTGCCCGTCGTGCCCGACCTCGGCCAGGCTGGCCGGGGGCAGGTGGTTCGGGTTGGCGGTCGAGGCGTAGTACTCGAACGGGTTGTGGTGCGGGCTGTAGTCGGCTTGCGATACCCCGCCGATGTTGTTGTGAGCACTCCCGCACACCGGCGTGCCCTGCGCGGTGCGCGACGTCGGCGCGAAGCCACCCTGGAACCAGCCCCAGCTGACGCCCGCGTTGCTGAGCATGTCGCCGATGTTCGTACCGGTCATCTTGACCGTTGGGCCGGAATGGTTGGAGCAGCCGTCGTAGAACGGGTCCGGGTCGCCGTAGACGGTGCCGGTGTCGGTCGTGGAGTTCTGCGAGCCGATGTCGCCGGGGTCGGGCTCGGGGTTCCCCTGGGCGTTCACCGAGGTGCCGTCGCCGGTCTGGCCGGAGATCAGGTTGAGCGCCCCCGGGGTGGACGGCCCGAACTCGGTGTCGAACATGTTGTCGCTCATCGCGAAGTGCTGCGCGTAGTTCCACAGCCCCGTCACCGTGTTGCCGTCGTAGTAGTCCATCACCAGGCCTGGCGTGCTGAACTCTGGCGGGGAGCAGCTGGTGACCTGTGTGTTCTGCACGAAGGCGTCCATCAGGCCGCCGTCCAGCGCCAGCTGCTCGGGCGTGTAGTCATGATCCTGGTCGCAGGTCAGCGCCTCCGACGGGGTGAGCCGCTGCGGGTTGGCCTGGTTCGGGTTGTTGTTCAGCAGTTCCGGGGTCAGGCCGTTGACGCTCGGCGTGCCCTTCGCTGCGGTGAACGGCTGGCCGTCGGTGTTCGCCGCGTTCGGGTACGTGCCGAAGTAGTGGTCGAAGCTGACGTTCTCCTGGTAGATCACCACCACATGCTGAATCGGAGTCGCGGTCGTTCCCGCGGCCGGATGTGCCGGGGCAGCCGAGGCTGCTACCGCCGACACGGAGCCAGCGAGGCAAAGCGCGCCGGCCGCGGTGATGGCCAGCGTTCTGCGGATGGACCAAGCCATGCGAACCCTCCCATACGATTTCAGTCCCGGACGCTGACAATGGCCGGCCCGGCGGCCGGCCGGGTTAACGCAATACGGACGAAATCAGGTCCCCTAGTGAACAATCGGTCTGTGGAAGGCCCGGAGCGGGTCAATCACGGGGAGACTGCGGCCCTGCTAGTCCGGGGGAGCGACCCCCGGAACCCCCCGATGGGCCGCGGCCCCGTTCCTCCGTCACTGGGCCGCGGCAACAGCCGGTAAACGGCGTCCGGGGAAAGCGCCGCGTTGAGCCGTGCCGCGGCGAGCGGGCCGATCACCTCATCCCACTCCGGCGACCCCGGCTCCACCCGGGATACCTCGGCCGTCCAGGTGACCAGCGCGCCGCGGGATTCCTTGCTCGGCACGGTGACCGCGACCCGTGCGGCCCCGGCCAGCCCCGGCAGCGGCTGCTCGCCCGGCCCGGTCGCCAGGTACGCGGCTCCCGGCGGGTCCCGCCACAGGTGCCAGGCCGGGTAGGCCCGGTCTCGTCCAGGCACGGTCAGCCACACGATGCCCGAGCGCCTGGTGGCCTCCGCGACCAGTGCCTGCGAAGGGAGACCCCCGGCCACGCCCCAATCGTTCAGCGCCTCAAGCAGTCCTGTGCTGAGGGGCAGGCTGTGCAGCCCGCGCAGGCTGAACCAGCGCGCATCGTCCGCGTCGTCCCCGGCCGCGAGCGTGCCGCCGGTCACCGTGGCGGCATAGTCCCTGATGACCAGGACCCGGCCGCCGGGCCCGGGCCGGTCCACGGCGCCGATGAGCGGGCCAGGGACCACCTCAAGCCCGGTTTCCTCGCGCACCTCGCGGATCAGCGCCTGCTGGTCGGTCTCGCCCGGCTCGATCCTGCCGCCGGGCAGCGACCAGCGGCCCGCCTCCGGCTCGTGACCCCGCCGGATGAGCAGGATCAGCTCGCCGTCGGTGAGGATGGCGCCGACACAGGGGATGCGCAGCTCAGCCATGGCCCAAGTATCCACGCGCCACCAGCGCCGGGTGCTTGACGTGCGCGCGCACACCGATCAACGTCGGTGTCCATGAAGATGGCTCCCATCTGCCCGCGCTGCGGGGGCCCCCTGACTGAGCCCAGTCCCTGGGCCAGCGGCTGGCGCTGCGCGCTGCACGGCGAGGTGTACCCGCTGCGGTCCCCGTACTCGCCGTCCGGCGACGGGCTGCGTGGCCTGCTGCGTAACGCCATGGTCCCGGTCTGGGTGCCCTGGCCGCTGCCGGCCGGCTGGCTGGTCACCGGCTTCGCCGGCGCTGGCGACGACCGAACCGGGACACGCGCCTGCGTGGTGGCCGTGTCCGGGCCCAACCCGGTCGGCGGCCCGGGCGAGATGCTGCTGATCTCCGAGGAGCCCGGCGTCGGGCTGGGCGCTCACCTGGCCGGGCTGCCCGGCCCGGACCCAGGGGAGGGTTTCGCGGCCGGGCCGCCGCACGCCCTGGTCGGCTTCGGCCATCACGAGTTCCCGCTGTGGCACGTGGACGCGCCGGACCTGGCCGCGTTCGCCGGCGAGGTGCTGGGCAACTGGGTGTGGGTGGTGCTGTGGCCCGACACGGCAGGAGTCCTGCTCGTCGAGCCCCTGCCCCTGCGTGACCTGCGCGATCCCGGGCTGGACTTGGACCTGCCGTTCGGCGCCGCCTCACCCCGCCTGCCCGGGGCAGGCAGTTAGCCCTAGCATGAACGCTCGTGCGCATCGACCTGCACAGCCACAGCACGGCCTCGGACGGCACCGACCCGCCGGCCGAGGTGGTGCGCCGCGCCGGGCAGGCCGGCCTCGACGTCCTCGCCCTCACCGACCATGACACCCTGGCCGGCCACGCCGCGGCGCGGCAGGCGCTGCCCCCGGGCCTGACCCTGGTCACCGGCATGGAGCTGTCCTGCCGCCTGGAGGGCCACAGCGTGCACATGCTCGCCTACGGGCTTGCGGCGGCCGAGGGCTCGGAACTCGCCGCGGAGTGCGCCGCGATCGTGGCCGGCCGGCGCAGCCGCGGCCGGCACATGGTGGACCGGCTCCGCGAACTGGGGGTGGACATCAGCTGGCCGCAGGTCGAGGCGCTCGCCGAGGGCGGGGTGGTCGGCCGCCCGCATGTGGCCAGGGCGATGGTGGCCGCCGGTGCGATCGCCCGGCCGGCGCAGGCGTTCACGCCGGAGTGGATCGGTGCCGGGGGGCGGGCCTACGTGAGCAGGTACGCGCTGGACCCGGTGCGGGCGATCGGGCTGATCGCCGAGGCCGGCGGGGCCGCGGTGCTCGCGCATCCCGGCGCTCTGTCCCGTGGCTGGAAGATACCCGGCGAGACGATCTCCGCGCTGGCCGCCGCCGGGCTGGCCGGCCTGGAGGTCCAGCATCCCGATCACGATCAAGCTGAACGATCACGCCTCGATGCCCTGGCCGCGGACCTGGACCTGGTTCCCACCGGAGGCAGTGACGATCACGGGAGCCTGACCGGTTACCGGCTCGGCCAGGAGACCTGCCCGCCGGAGTCCTACGAACGGCTGACGGCCCGGTACGGTCGCGCCGCGGGGCCACCAGGATGAGCAGCATCTTCGACGTGAAGCTCTGCTGGCAGGTCTTCGTCACGCTGCTGGTGACCATGGACCCACCAGAGCCCACCGAGGAGGAGCGCACCCGGGTCAACGTGGCGTTCGTGCCGCTGGGCACGCCGCTGCTGGCCGGGCCGGGGGCGATCGTGGCCACGATGGTGTTCGTGCAGCGGGCCGGCTCGGTGGCGCAGTACACGGCCTTCGCGATCGCGCTGGTGGCGGTCACCGTGCTGTTGTGGCTTACCATGCGGTTCTCCGGGTGATTCACCGGCTGCTGCGGCCCAGTGGCGTGGAGTTGCTCACCCGGATCGCCGGCCTGCTGTTCTCGGCCATCGCCGTCCAGCTCATCGTCGGCGCGATCCGGGCATTTGTATCGGGCGGATAAGCAGAAGGGATTGTCGATGGAGGCGCGAGTCCAGCGGATCGAGACCGGCAACGCCGATCGCAACGCCTGGGTGATCGGCGACGGCGAGGAGGTGATCGTCGTCGACCCGGGCGAGTACGCCGACCCGGTGTTCGAGGCGATCGGCGACCGGGAGATCATCGCGGTGATCTGCACGCACGGCCACGCGGCCCACACCGCGGCGGCGCCTGCGGTGGCCGGGCGGGACGAGTCCCCGGTGGCGCTGCATCCCAAGGACCGCCTGCACTGGCGCGAGGCGCACGGCGACGAGATGCCCGAGATCGAAATGGAGGCGGGCGGTTCCTTCGAGGTGGCCGACGTAACGCTGGACGTGCTGCACACGCCCGGGCACACGCCCGGTTCTGTCAGTCTCTACTGCGAAGATCTGGATGTGGTGTTCACCGGGGATGCGCTGCTCGCCGCCGGGCCGTGCGCGCACGAAGGCAGCTTCCCCGATTTCGCCGGGCAGTTGTCGGCGATCGGGGCGGAGCTGCTCACGCTGCCGGGTACCACCAGGGTGCTGCCCGGCCACGGTGCGGAGACCACGATCGCGGCGGCGGAGAAGAGCTTTGACTCATGGGTGACGGCGGGACCGGATTCCGGTGCGAGCGGAGACTAACCAGCCCGTCCTGGACGGCATGCCGAGGCGGCTGTACCCGTGCACGCCGACCCGGCTGAGTACGTGGCTGGACTGCCCGCGCCGGTACCGGATGGCCTACCTGGACCGGCCCGCACCGGCCAAGGGCCCGCCGTGGGCGCACAACAGCTTCGGCGCGAGCGTGCACAACGCGCTGGCCGGCTGGTGGCGGCTGCGGCGGCCGCAGCGTACCGTGACGGCCGCGGGTGACCTGCTGGAGGGCGGCTGGATCGGGGAGGGGTACGCGGGCCCCGGGCAGTCCGCGGAGCAGCGGGCCAAGGCCCGTGACATGGTCGAGCGCTACACCGCCACCGTTGACCCGGGGGCCGAGCCACTGGGCGTGGAGCGGACCGTCGGCACCCATACCGAGCACATCGTGCTGAGTGGCCGGATCGACCGGCTGGACGCCCGGCGCGGCCCGGCGGGGGAGACCCGGCTCGCCGTGGTGGATTACAAGACCGGGCGCCGGCGGCTGACCACCGACGACGCCAGGACATCGCTGGCGCTCGCGCTGTACGCGCTGGCCGCGGCGCGGATCTTCCATGCGCCGTGCCAGCGGGTGGAGTTGCACCATCTGCCCACCGGCGAGATTCACCCCTGGGAGCACACGGCGGCGACCCTGGACCGGCACGTGCAGCGGGCCGAAGGTATCGCGGCCGAGTGCCGCGACGCCGATGAGCGGTTCCGCGCCGGGCTGCCCACCGGGCAGGTGGACGAGGTGTTCCCGCCACGCCCGGGTCCCGGCTGCGGCTGGTGTGACTTCCGCGCGCTGTGCCCGGAGGGGTCCGCGGCAGGCCCGGCGCACCGGCCCTGGGACGGGCTGGCTGAGTAGCGGGCAAGGACGCAAGAAAGGGGCGTGTCCATGGACACGCCCCTGACAGGCTGATTAGCGGGTCACGCGGACCCGGCGTGGCCCTTGCCACGGCGGCGGCGGCGCCGTCGCGGGGCTCCGGCGTGGCCCGCGGGAGGGCTCTGCGGGTGGCCCGCCGTTTCCGCGGCGGTTCCCTCACGCGCGATCGGCACTCCGCCCCTGGTCCGCCGCCGGGGCCGGGAGCCCCGGGTGCGGGTGCGCTCGGCTTCGCCGGACCGGTGGCCCGCCGCCGAGCGGTGCTTGCCGGTCTCGCCGAGGTCTTCCAGCTCCTCGGCTTCCAGCCCCTGACGGCCGCTGGCCTCGGGGGCCAGCCGGTTGCCCGCGCCCGCCGGGATGCCCAGCGCGCTGAACAGGTGCTCGGAGGTGGAGTAGGTCTCGGGCGGCTCGGGATGCCCCAGGCCGAGTGACTCGTTGATGAGCTTCCAGCGCTGCAGGTCGTTCCAGTCCACGAAGGTGACCGCCACCCCGGACCGGCCCGCCCGGCCGGTCCGGCCGATCCGGTGCAGGTACGCCTTGTCGTCCTCGGGGCATTCGTAGTTCACGACATGGGTGACGTCTTCGACGTCCAGGCCGCGCGCGGCCACCTCGGTGGCGACCAGGACGTCCACCTTGCCGTGCCGGAACGCGCGCAGCGCCCGTTCCCGCTGCGCCTGGCCCAGATCACCGTGTACCGCTGCGGTGGCAAAGCCGCGGGTGGTCAGCGCGCCCGCGACCTGGTCGGCGGTCCGCTTGGTCCGGCAGAACACCATGGTCAGCCCGCGCCCGTCGGCCTGCAGCACCCGGACCAGCATCTCGATCTTGTCCATCTGGTGGGCGCGGAAGACATGCTGCTCGGTCAGCGGCACATGCTCGGGCTCGTCGTGCTGCTCGGCCCGTACGTGCATCGGGCGGCTCAGATACCGCCGGGCCAGGGTGACTACCTCTCCGGGCATGGTGGCCGAGAACAGCATGGTCTGCCGGTCCGCCGGGGTGAGCTCCAGGATTCGCTCCACATCGGGCAGGAACCCGAGGTCGAGCATCTTGTCGGCCTCGTCGAGCACCAGGGTGCCCACGTCCGACAGGCTCAGATGTCCTTGGCGGACAAGGTCGAGGAGCCGTCCGGGGGTGCCCACCACGACGTCCACGCCAGCGCGCAGCGCGTCGATCTGTGGCTCGTAGGCGCGCCCGCCGTACAGCGTGATCACCCGCGCCCCGCTGGCCTTGCCGGCCGCATCCAGGTCATAGGAGACCTGAATCGCCAGTTCCCGGGTGGGGACGACGACCAGGGCCCGGGTGTGGCCCGAGCGCACGGGCGGCTGGGCGTCCAGCCGCTGCAGCAGCGGGATGCCGAACGCCAGCGTCTTGCCCGTTCCGGTCCTGGCCTGGCCGATGACGTCCTGGCCGGTCAGCGCGATGGGGAGGGTAAGCGCCTGGATCGGGAAGGAAGCGGTGATCCCCTGTGCCGCCAGGCTCTCGCAGATCGGCCCGGCGACGCCCAGGTCGGTAAACAGTGGGCCGGCGATGCTTTCCGCTTTCCCTGCGCCGGCGGTCAGGTCTTCGCCCTGTTCCTGGGCGGCAGGCATATATGTTGTCAGAGTTCCAGTCTTTCCGTATGGGCGCGACGACGCACCCGCTGATAGCCCCACCTGTCGTCTAGGACATAGAACGCGGGGAAACCCATCCCGCATTCCCGTGTGACCCACAGGCCAGTGTAGCAACGGGATGTAGGCTGCGCTGGTGGCAGGCACGGACGCGCCCGGAACGGACGCACAGACTGATCTGTTCGGGCTGCTCGCCTACGCCGAACTCGTGGCCTTCTTCAACCTGTCCGCCGACGCGGCGCTCGCGTCGTCCCTGGCGGACAAGGCGGCCCTCGGTGAGATGGCCGTCGCCGAGTTCGGCCACTTCAGGGCCCTGCACGACGAGCTCACCAGGAGGGGGGCCGTGCCGGAGCAGGCCATGGAACCGTTCGTGGCCCCGCTGGACGCCTTCCATGCCAGGACGGCCCCCGCGGACTGGCTGGAAAGCCTGGTCAAGGCCTATGTGGGGGACGGGCTCGCGGCCGACTTCTACCGCGCGGTGGCCGAGCGCCTGGAGCCACAGGCACGGGCGCTGGTCCTGGAAGCCCTCGTGGACACCGGCCACGCCGACTTCGTGGTCTCCCGGGTGCGCGCCGCCATCGAGGCCGATCCGGCGCTGGCCGGGCGGCTCGCGCTGTGGGCACGGCGACTGGTCGGCGAGGCGCTGGCCCAGGCGCACCGGGTGGTGGCGGAGCGGCCGTCGCTGGCCATTTTGGTCGCTGGCGCGGATGGTGAGACGGGCCGGCAGGGCGATATCGGGCGGATGTTCGCCCGCATCACCGATGCCCACGACGAGCGACTGGCGGCGCTGGGGCTATGACTGGCCTGCCGCGGTAGTCACAGGCCCCCGAAGCCGATCCTTCGCTGCTCGGTGCCGTTGAGTTCCACGTAGCCGATCTTCTCGGCCGGGATCAGGATCTTCCCGCCCTTCTCGTCCCGGACGACGAACATGCCGCCGTTGCTCAGCGCCGTCGTCAGGGAGCGCTCGACTTCGTCCGGAGAGGAGGGCGTGTCGAGCACCAGTTCTCTCTGGATGGACTGGATACCTATCTTGACTTCCACGGTGATCCTTTCACTGGTCCGCAGCGACAGGGTCGCTGGCCCGCGGCCAGCCACTGATCCCGCGCCAGGCCAGCCTGGCCATGAGTTGCTCCGCGGCGCCCTTGGGGATCGCCCGGTCGGTGCCAAGCCAATAGGTGGCGCTGACCTGGGCCATTCCGACCAGGCCCATGCCAAGCAGGTGCGCCTCCTCGTCACCGATGCCGGCGTCCTCGGAGATGATCTCGCTGATCATCTCCGCGCAATCCCGGCTTGACTCATCCAGCCGGGCGCGTACCGCAGGCTCGTTGCGCAGGTCGGACTCGAACACCAGGCGGAACGCCTGGCCGGTGCTCGCGACGAAGTCGAAGAAGGCGGTGAACGTGGCGGTGACCCGCTGCTTGTTGTCGGTCGTGGACTCCAGCGCGGCCCGGACCGTTGCAGTGAGCGCGGCCACACTCTCGTCCAGCAACGCCAGGTAGAGGTCCAGTTTGCCGGGAAAATGCTGGTACAGAACGGGCTTGCTCACCCCGGCCCGCTCGGCGATCTCGTCCATCGCGGCTGCGTGGTAGCCCTGCGCAACAAAGACCTCCTGCGCGGCCGCGAGCAGTTGCCTGCGCCTGGCGGGCTTGGGCAGCCGGTTCCCGGTCTGGCGGGCCTGGGGTGTCGTGGTCACCTGTGCCTCCAATGAGCCCTCTGCCTCCCTCTCACCGGTAGTCGTCGTCATCCAGTTCCACTTCCCGATACTGCTCCATTGCGTCGGCCTCATCCACGTCAAGGGGAAGGTCGGCGCCAGCGGGGGGCAGTGGGGCCGGGAGATCCTCCGGTTCGTCGATCGCCTCGCGCTGCTGTTCCGCGAGATCGGGCGCTGGCTGTCCCAGATCGCGCTCGCTCATGAGTGATCCCCTTTGCGTGTCCGGCCGACTCTGCCATCTATTCTCTCGCGTAACGCGGTATCGCGGCGCCACGGGTGTTTCATCGTGACAGTCCAGGCCGCAGAAGAACACACTCTGGCTAATCGGGGTACACAAGGATCATGCGTGCCATGTGGAGAGGCGAGATCTCGTTCGGGCTCGTCATGATTCCCATCCGGCTCTATGCCGCGACCGAGCACCGGGACGTCTCGTTCCGTCAAGTCCACAAGGAGGACGGGGGGCGGATCCGGTTTCGCCGGGTTTGCTCGATCGACGGCGAGGAGGTCGCCTACTCCGACGTGGCCAAGGGGTACGAACTGCCCAACGGCGAGATGGTGGTGCTCACCGACGAGGACCTGGCCGAACTGCCGCTACCCACCGCGCACAGCATCGAGGTGCTGCACTTCTCCCCGGTCGACCAGGTCGACCCGATCATGTGGGAGCGCAGCTACTACACCGAGCCGGAGCCCCAGGGGGTGCGTGCCTACGCGCTGCTGCGGGACGCACTGGAGCGGTCGGGCATGGTGGCGGTGGCGAAGGTGGCGCTGCGCAACCGGGAGACGCTGGCCGCGGTGCGCACCCGCGACGGGGTGCTGGTGCTGGTCACCCTGATGTGGCCGGACGAGGTCCGGGTGCCCGATTTCGAGTTCCTCGAGGAAGACGTCGAGGTGCGGTCCCAGGAGCTCAAGATGGCCACGTCCCTGATCGACTCGATGACCGTGGACTTCGACCCGTCGCAGTACTCCGACCAGTACCGGGAGGCGGTGGAGGAACTGGTCGAGGCCAAGATCGAGGGGCACGAGGTGACCGCACCGCCACCGCCGCCGGAGAAGCCGGTGACCAGCCTGGCGGACGCACTGCAGGCCAGCCTCGCGGCTGTCGGTGAGAAACCCGGCCGGCGTGACGTCGGCGCTGGGCGCAAGCCACGGCGCAGCGCGTAGTGCTTGTCGCCGCGGCCCGGCTGGTCCCCGGCCTGCCCGGCACCGGCGTGCTGGAGCCCGGCTACCTCAGCGTCCAGGACGGTGTCATCACCGAGGTGGGCGAGGGCCCGCCGCCGCGGGCGCCCGACCTGGATCTGGGCACCGGTGTGCTCGTGCCGGGCCTGGTGGATCTGCAGGTCAACGGCTACTACGGCGTCGATCTCGCCGACTGTGACCCCGAGGGCTGGGCCCTGGTGGCACGACGGTTGCCGGAAACCGGCACGACCGCGTTTCTCCCGACGTTCATCACCGCGCCGGTATCAGCACTGGCCACGGGGTTGCGTTCGGCTGCAAAGGCAACGGAAGCGGTGACCGCCGGAGCGCGTGTCCTCGGCGTGCACCTGGAGGGGCCCTTTCTGTCCCCGGCCCGCGCGGGCGCGCACCGGCGGGACTGGATCGTGCCGCCGTCCCCGGGGCCGGTCACCGAACTGCTTGAGGCCGGGCAGGGGCTGCTGCGGCTGATGACGCTGGCACCCGAGGCCGACGGCGCGCTGGCCGCGATCGGGATGCTGACCGCGGCGGGGGTGCTGGTCAGCGTGGGGCACAGCGACGCCACCGCCGCCGAGGTGGCCGCGGGCGCAGCGGCGGGCGCCCGGATGGTCACCCATCTGTTCAATGCACAGCGCGGGCTGCACCACCGGGAGCCCGGGGTGGTCGGCCAGGCACTGACCGACCACCGGCTGACCAGCGGGCTCATCGCGGACCTGAGCCACGTGTCCGCCGCTGCCTGCGCGATCGCGTTCGCCGCCGCGCCGGGCCGGATCTGCCTGGTCACCGACGCGGCCGCCTGCGCGGGCATGCCGCCGGGGCGCTACCTGCTCGGCGGCCAGCCGGTGGACCTGCCGGCCGGCGGCGGCGCCCCCGTGCGGCCCGGCGGGACACTGGCCGGCTCCGCGCTGCGGATGGACCAGGCCGTGGGCAATGCCGTTGCGGTGGGGCTGGGCCTCCCGGCGGCGGTGGCCGCGGCCAGCCGGATCCCGGCGGATCTCATCGGCCGGCCGGACCTGGGGCGGCTGGCCGCCGGGGCTGCCGCGGATCTGGCCTGGCTCGGCGATGACCTGCATACCCGGGCCACCTGGGTGAGCGGCGCGCAGGTCTACGGTTCCCGGTAGACCTTGTGCTGCGCGGCCTGGGCGCGCGGGCGGAGCACCATCAGATCCACGTTGAAGTGCCCGGGGCGGGTGACCGCCCAGGTGATCGCGTCGGCGATGTCGTCGGCGGTCAGCGGCTCGCGGACGCCTTTGTACACCGCGGCGGCCTTGCCCGCGTCGCCACGGAACCGGTTCACCGCGAACTCGTCCGTCCTGACCATCCCGGGTGCGATCTCGATCACCCGGACCGGCTGGCCGCACAGTTCCAGCCGGAGGGTGCCCGCCATCGCATGCTGTGCATGCTTGGCGGCCGCGTACCCACCGCCGCCCTCGTAGGTGATGAATCCGGCGGTGGAGGTCAGCATCACGATGGTGCCGTCGCCGCTGGCGATCAGGTGCGGCAGCAGCGCCTTGGTCAGGTGCAGCGAGCCGAGCACGTTGACCTCGAACATGGCCTGCCAGTCGGCCGGGTCCGCGTCCGCTACGTCCTCCATGCCGATCGCGCCGCCCGCGTTGTTGACCAGCACGTCGCACCGGTCGAGCGACCGGGCGAACGCCGCGACGGCCGCGGTGTCGGTGACATCGAGGAGTTCGGCTTGCGCCGAGCCTCCCCGTTCCCTGGCGCGGGCGGCGGCCTGCTCCAGCCGGTCGGCCCGCCGGGCGGCCAGGACCACGTGGAACCCGGCGCGGGCCAGGCCTGCGGCCGTGGCCGCGCCGATGCCGCTGCTCGCGCCGGTGACGACCGCAACTGGCTGCATGCTCCGCCTCCCAGGGTTTTGAGCCACGCTATCGCCCGGTGTGCGGGCCGTCCCGTGCTGATCTGCCTGGTCCGGGTAGTCGCTCGGGCCGACAGCGTAACGGCGCCCGGCCGGCGTGGTCCAGGTCATGACGCCTGGGCTGGCCTGTCCAGCGTCCGGCGTCCAGGCCGGAGACTGCCCCGGACGCAGGTTAATTGATGTCGAACTCGTTGCCCTCGGGATCTTGCATGGCGATTCCGTAGTGGTCGAGCCCCTCTTCGCTCAGCGCGCGAACGTACGAGGCTCCGAGCCCGGCCAGGCGCTCGGCCTCGGCGTCGACTCGGCGGCGCCGCGTTTCGATCGGAAACGCACGGCCGCCGCTGACGGAGATATCCAGGTGCAACCGGTTCTTGACAGCCTTAAGTTCGGGTACCACCTGGAACCAGATGCGCGGGCCGCTGCCGGCAGGATCGATGATGCAGTCCTGGCCGATCCCCAAGTCAGCCTCGCCCACGCCCACGTCACGCCAGTAGTCATCCCAGGTCGCGAAACCCTCTGGCGGTGGCTCGAAGTCGTATCCCAGGGCTGAGGCCCAGAAACGCGCGAGCGGTTCAGGGTCTCGGCAGTCAATGACGATCTGGAAGCGGACAGCCATCACGTGCTCCCTCGCGGCGGGGTCAGGGCTTGACAGTCTGCACGAGGCATCCGACATCAACGCGACGCAGCGGAGTCATCCGCCAAACGCGAGCAGGCCCTGCTAACCACACGGCGCCTAGACCGGGTAGGGGTCACCGGCTGTCTGGTAGGTGCGGCCGCTGGGCAGCCGCCAGGTCATGACGCCGGGCCGGTCCTGGGTCAGGCGCCAGCCCGGCGCCTGCTTGGCGTCGTGATGCCTTCTGCACAGGGGCGCGAGATTGCACAGGCAGGTTCTGCCTCCTCGGTGGTAAGCCACGGTGTGGTCGGCGTCGCAGCGCGTGGCGGGCTGTCGGCAGCCGGGGTAGGTACAGGTGGCATGCCGGATCTCGACCAGGTGGCGCAATCCGGGGGAGGGCCGGTAGGCAGCCGTCTCCCTGGCATGATCACAGCTGCCGTCCGCGAGGAGCGTGAGGCGGAAGGTCCAGGTCGTGCCGGGCACTCGGGTCCCGGGCTCGCTGGGCGCGCCAGTGCTCGGTCCATCACGTGGACTGCCTGCCGGTCCGTCGCGGGGGCTGTCGTGCGGGCTGCCTGCCGGGCTGCCGTCGGGGCTGGCCTGCCGGTCTGCTGCGGGAGCCGGTTTCTTGTGCACCGGGTGGTCCGGCTGGCCACTTGATACGGCGCTGACTCGGCGGTGGTCCGGCGCGGGCGCATCCGTGTGCGACGGGGTGGCCATGTGCGTCGGTGAGCGTGAGACACCACCTGGTGCCGGTCCGGGCCGACAGAGCGTCGGCGATGGCACGGGAATCGTCGGCGTCAAGTGGCCCGAACCCGGCGACATTGCCGGGTGCGTCGGACAGGCCGAGCCAGCTGGCCAACGGCATTGTCAGGTTCACGGTCCCCGTGGCGAAGAATGCTCCGGGAGCGTCGGCGGTGCCGGGGCTGGCGGAGGTGCCCTGGGTACCGGGGCTGGTGGAGTTGCCGGCGGTGCCGTGCCCGGCGGGGACCAATGAGCCCACAGATGTTCCGGTAAGCAGGGCCAGGTAGACCTGGGCTCGCAATTGATCAAGTGTGCCGGGGGCACCGGCGCGCTTCAGTTGCCTGGCCAGCGCGCTGAGATTCTGGTCCGCGGCCAGGACCGAAGCCGGGGGAAGGTCACGCCCCGCCAGGGCCGCGGTACCAGCGTGTTCGTCCCAGCGCTCGACCCGGGCGTCCTGGAGCGCCCGTTCCTTCCTCTTACGGGCCGCCTGCGGGTCCGTCGACAGCACCGCCCGGCGCGTTGCGGCGCGCAACTGCCCGGTGGTCTGGCCCGTGGCCGCACCGATGACGGCCTGCTCTACCGCGGCCGCATGCTCATTGTCCAGACCGGTGACTTCATCGGCGATCACCATGGCACGGGGCATGTCGATGTCTCCGGCGGTGAGCGCTCGGCTGGTCAGAGGCAGGCGGCGCAGCGCGACGGCCAGGCTGAGCACCTGGTCCGCGGCCCGCCTGGTTAAGGTCAGGGCCGCAGCTATCTCGTCGTCGGCGTGGCGGGCGGCACCGGTGTTGCCGGCCTGCTCCTCGATCGAACGGCGGCGCCACAGATCCCCGGCAGCAGCCAGTTCCATCGCTGCGGACCAGGACGCCAGTCGCCTGGCAGCTCGCATCACCCCGATGAGCTCATCGTCGGTGAGCCGGCCTAACCCAATGGCCCCGGCGTCCGCCATGAACCCAGCCAGGCGTGGTCCCGGAAGCAGCTCGTCGGCTACCCCTCCTGCGGCGAACCAGCCACCGTCGCCACCGGTCCCGGCCCGTGTGCCAGCCTTCAGCGCCTCCCGGCTCCCTCTCCCGGCACAGCCGGCGCCGCGGCGTTCCGCCTCCGGGCCCGATGCCTCCGGTTCCGGCATCGCCAGTTCCGGGGGCTCCGCTTCTGGGTCCCCGGGCTCCCAGCCGTCCAGTTCCGCACGATCCCAGCCGTCCAGCTCCGCCGGATCCCAGTCGGCCAGCCTCCGCCGGATCCCAGTCCGCCGCCTCCGCCGGATCCCAGTCGGCCGCCTCCGTGTCTTCCCAAGCAGGCAACCCCATGCCCTGGCCATCGAAGATCCCGGTTCCCCGGGCGGGGAGGCGATCAGGAGTCGGGATGGGCGTCGGCACCTGTTCTCACCTCCTTTGATATCGGCAGTCAACGAGCTCATCAGCTCAAAACGATACTAATTTCGACCTCCGACATTTTCCGTCGCTGGCGGTGGCCTGCCGCTTGCGATCTCCGGTGCGCCACGAATCCGGTCAAGACACGGCATCCGGCCGAGCGCGGCGCCTGCTGCCGAGGGCTAGTCATATTTGAGCACTCGTGTTTTAATACCTGGGTGAATCCGACCCGGTTGTTCATCCTGGGCGCGCTGGCCAAGCACGGCCCGATGTACGGCCACCAGTTGCGCCGGGACGCCCGGCTCGACCGGACCGAGCTGTGGTCCGAGGTCCGGCCCGGGTCGCTGTACGGCGCGCTGCACCGCCTGGCGGCCGAGGGCCTGATCGAGCCGCTGCGAACCGAACAGGATGGCCAGCTTCCCGCGCGCACCGTCTACGGCATCACCGAGGAGGGGCACCGCGAACTGCGGGCCCTGCGGGCCGAGGCGCTGCAGGAGGTCAGGCAGCAGCCGGATCCTGTCGATCTCGCTCTCGCCATGAGCGGCGACCTCGACCCCGCCATCCTCCGCGGATACCTCGAGGATCGGGTGCGGGCACTGTCCGCGAGGGCGGCTCAGTTCGACCATCAGCGGGACCGGCTGTGGCCGGGCCAGACCGTGGCCGACGACCTCGTCGTCGAGCATGCGCGGCTGCGGATCCGGGCCGAGCTGGAATGGCATCAGCTAGTCCTGGACCAGCTCGGCAAGCTGACCACCGACAGCGAGCGGGCGCACATTGAGCCAGCGCACAGCGAGCGGGCGCACAGGGAGCCGGCGCACAGCGAGCGGGCGCACAGTGAGCGGGCGCACAGGGAGCCTGCGCACAGGGAGCCTGCGCACAGCGAGCCAGGCGGCAGGTCCGTCGACGCGCAGCACACGGAGCGAGCCCGCGCATGACGGTCCGCCCGCTGCGACTGCTTGGCGACCCGGTGCTGCGCACGCCGTGCGACCCGGTGGTGCGCTTCGACGACGCCCTGGCCCGCCTGGTCACGGACCTCCTGGACACCGTGGCCGAACCAGGCCGGGCCGGGCTCGCCGCCAATCAGATCGGTTCCGGCCTGGCGATCTTCAGCTACAGCGTGGACGGCCAACTGGGTTACGTGATCAACCCACGGGTCGTGGAATTGCGCGACAGCATCGACGGGCCGGAGGCCTGCCTGTCCATCCCGGGCATCTCCGCCGTCCGGACCCGGGCGGAATACGCGGTGGTGGAAGGCGTGGACCTGGGCCAGGAACCGGTCGTCGTGGCCGGTAGCGGCGAACTCGCCCGCTGCCTGCAGCACGAGACCGACCACCTGCGCGGCAAGCTCTACATCGACGATCTCACCGACGCCGAGCGCCGCCGCGTCATGCGGCACCTGACCGCGCCCGCGTAGTCCGGGCGACGGCATGCCCTCACCTGGCGTTAACCGTGGTCGCCTACCCTCGAAGTTGTGCCTGACATGCCTCGCGTGACGAATGAGACCGGAAACGGGGAGGGTCCGCCCGGCCCGTTCCGCGCTGTGATCCTGGACTGGGGTGGCGTGATGACCAACCCCATCAGGGACATGGTCGCCTTCTGGCTGGACGACGAGGATGTCGACCACGAGCACTACGCGGCCGTGATGCGGCCGTGGGTGATCGGGGCGTACGACCAGAACGGGGACGCCAACCCGATCCACGCGCTCGAGCGGGGCGAATGCACGACCGAGGAGTTCGAGCGGTTGCTGGCTTCGCGGATCGCCCGCCGCGACGGCGTCCAGGTGGTGGCCGAGGGCCTGCTGACCAGGATGTTTGCCGGGTCTACCATGGCCATCCCGATGCGGGAGGCGGTCTCGGCGATACGTGCCGCTGGCCTGCGCACCGGGTTGCTGTCCAACTCGTGGGGCATGGCCGACTACCCGCGGCACCTGTTCCCCGGCATGTTCGACGCCGTGGTGATCTCGGGCGAGGTCGGCATGCGCAAGCCGGAGGAGCGGATCTTCTGGCACGCGGCGGGCCTGCTCGGGCTGGACCCGGCCGAGTGCGTGTTCGTCGACGACATCGAGGTCAACGTGACGGCCGCCGAGGCGACCGGGATGACCGCGATCCTGCACTACGATCCGGCGGCGACGCTTGCCCGCCTCGGCGAGCTTCTCGGGCTTGCCCTGACCGGCTGACTGTCCCGGCCGAGCGCTCTACGCTGAGCGTCCGTGGGTGCTGCCTACCCGGCCCCGTCCAGTCCGGGGCGCGGGGCGAACATGCGCGCGATCCGGCGCGTGGACACCAAGCCAGAACTGGCGCTGCGCAGCGCGCTGCACCGGGCCGGCTACCGGTTCCGCAAGGACTACCGGCTGGACCTGGACGCCGGGGCGCGGGTCCGGCCCGACATCGCGTTCACCGCGCGCCGGGTGGCTGTCTTCGTGGACGGGTGCTTCTGGCACGTTTGCCCGGAACACGGCCGGAACCCGGGGGTCAACGAGTGGTACTGGGCGCCGAAACTCCGCCGCACGGTGGAGCGGGACCGGGCCGCCGACGCGGCGCTGACGGCGGCCGGGTGGCGCGTTGTCCGGATCTGGGAGCATGTGCCGCTGACCGACGCGGTCGCGGCCGTCACCGCTGCGCTGGACGGCGGAGAGTAATCACTGAGCGAAGTCCGTGCCGCGGAGTCCTGGCGGTGGCAGACTCGGATCACCCCGGGGGCGGGCCCCGCCTGCGTGTCTCCGCCACCGTGGCTGCCCGGAAACACAATGCGCGTCTACCTGCCCGCGACGCTGCCAGGACTGGCCGGCCTGCTGCGTAAGGCGGAAATTGGCCCTGCGCCGCTGCGCGCCTTCGCGGTGACGCCCGCGCTGCGTGAGTGGTACGCCAGCGGAGACCTGGAAGAACTCGAATACGTGGCGATGATGCACGCCGCCCGCGCCTCACTGCGGCTGCTTGTGGACGATCCGCAGGCGCCGCGCCGCCGGGTGGTCCTCGCCGCGGACGTGCCGGATCAGCAGGTCGGCACCACCGCCGGGTTCGACGAACCGACCGTGGTCGAGGTCCTGGCCCCGGTGCCGCTGGCCCGTGTGGTGTCGGGGCACATCGACGACGAGGTCGCGATGGCCGACGTCGCGGACGCCGTGGCGGCGCTGCCCGCCGCGGAGTCCGGAGACGACGACGCCCGTTTCGTGGTGGATGGCGCCGAAGGCCACGAACTGCTCTGGTACGCCTCCCAGGAACTGCCGCACCTGGCCAGCTGAGCCGGGCCAGGCGCGGCAGCGCGCTATCCCTGAGCGCCCGCTCGACGGTGGGAACTTCTTGATTGCAATACGACGGCCGGGGCGCTGACTGAGCCAGTCGCCGCGCACCTGCGTGCACTGATCGAGCGTGGCAAGGCGCGTCCCGCGGTGATCACCGCCAGCGTGGGCCGCTGCTATGGGAGCGGTGGCCGCCGCGTGCAACCATGGAGTGTCCGCCAACGATGCCGGGTTTGCCCAGGGAGGCCGACATGGACGCCGTCACCATGGTGCCGCCGCCAGCCAACGAGCCGATCAGGCAGTACCCACCGGGGAGCGCTGACCGCGCGGCACTGGAAGGCAAGGTCAAGGAGCTGACCGGGGAGCGGGCCGAGCTGACCATGACCATCGGCGGCCGCGAGCGGTTCGGCGGCGGGCAGCCTATCGACGTCGTCGCGCCACACAACTACCGGCACGTGCTCGGCACCATGCACAATGCGACCGAGCAGGACGTGGCCGACGCGATCGGCGCGGCCGCCGCTGCCGCACCGGACTGGCGCGCGATGTCCTTCGACGACCGGGCGGCGATTCTGCTCAGGGCCGCCGACCTGCTCAGTGGCCCGTGGCGGGCGACGATCAACGCGACCACGATCGCGGGCCAGTCCAAGTCGGTGTACCAGGCTGAGATCGACGCCGCCTGCGAGCTGATCGACTTCTGGCGGTTCAACGTCCACTTCGCCCGGCGACTGCTTGCGGAGCAGCCATTGTCCGCCCCGGGCATCTGGAACCGGATGGAGTACCGGCCGCTGGAGGGTTTCGTCCTGGCGATCACGCCGTTCAACTTCACCTCGATCGCGGCCAACCTGCCCACCGCGCCCGCCCTGCTCGGCAATGTGGTGGTGTGGAAGCCGTCGCCGACGCAGCAGCTTGCCGCGCACGCGACGATGCGCCTGCTGGCGGCGGCCGGGCTGCCTCCGGGGGTGATCAACCTGGTCACCGGGGATGGCCAGGCGGTGTCCGCGGTGGCGCTGCCGCACCGCGACCTGGCCGGCATCCACTTCACCGGGTCCACGGCGACGTTCCAGCACCTGTGGCGGACGGTCGGTGAGAACATCTCCGGCTACCGCGGCTACCCGCGCCTGGTCGGGGAGACCGGTGGCAAGGACTTCGTGGTGGCGCACCCCTCCGCCGAACCGGCGGTGCTGGCCACGGCGCTGATCCGGGGCGCGTTCGAGTACCAGGGGCAGAAGTGCTCCGCGGCCTCGCGCGCCTACGTGCCGCGCTCGCTGTGGGATGGCATGCGCGACGACTTCCTGGCCCAGGTGGAGTCGCTGACCATGGGCGACGTCGCCGCCGACCTTTCGCTGTTCATGGGCGCGGTCATCGACGAGCGCGCGTTCGCCAAGCATGGCGGGGCGCTGGACCGGGCCAGGAGCAGGGCCGCGGTGCGCATCCTCACCGGCGGCGGCACGGACGGCGCCGAGGGCTACTTCGTCCAGCCCACCGTGCTGGAGTGCACGGACCCGGGGGACGAGGTGTTCACCACCGAGTACTTCGGGCCGATCCTCGCCGTGCACGTCTACGACGATGCCAGGTACTCCGACGTGCTCGCCCAGGCCGCCGACGTGGCGCGGTACGCGCTGACCGGCTCGATCATCGCCAGGGACCGGGCAGCGATCGGCCAGGCCGCCGAGGTGATGCGGTTCGCGGCGGGCAACTTCTACATCAACGACAAGCCGACCGGTGCGGTCGTCGGGCAGCAGCCGTTCGGCGGTGCCCGGGCCAGCGGGACCAACGACAAGGCCGGCTCGATCTTCAACCTGACCCGCTGGGTGAACGCCCGGACGATCAAGGAGACGTTCGTGCCGCCCACCGACTACCGGTACCCGCACATGGGCTAGCCGCTTTCACCTGACCACGTAGTACCCGGTCATGTGGAAGAACGACCCGCCCTGCTTGGCGTTGGTGACGGCCGGCCCGATCTCGATGGTGTGCTGCCCCGGCTGTGGCCACCGCCAGGCGAACAGCACCGAGTCGGGGAGTGTGACGCCGGAGCTTGACTTGTTCTGCCAGATCCCGGTCTGGTCGAACGTCTGGGCCCCGTCGATGAAAACCTGGGCGTGGCCGTCGGTGCAGCAGTTCTCGCCGATCGTGCCGATGATCGCCACGGCGCGCCCGGTGAAGCTGAACGAGACCGGCGAGCTGGACAGGGCCAGGTTGTCGTGCACGAAGGATGCGCCGGCCCAGAACCCCGGGTTCGCGGGCCTGCCGCGCGGATCGAGCGCCGCCGCCACGAGGGCGAGCGCCAGCCCGCCGCTGCCCTGCCAGGCCGTTACCGGCGCGGCTGGCGGCGGCCCGTCGAAGAACCGCCCGTAGGTGCCGGTACGCGCGTTCCGTGAGCCCGCCGCCGCGCTGGCGGAGGCCAGCAGCCAGCGCCGGGCAAACCCCTGGCCGTCCACCGCCAGGCCGTACATCGCCTCGATGAGCGGTTCGGTGATGTCGTTCTCAGCCTGGAGGTCGGCGTAGACGCCGGTGCCGTCGCCCAGGCGTGCCGCCACGTCCTGCGCGGTGGCGATGGCTTCGTTGAGGTAGGACCGCTGCCCGGTGAGCTGGGCCAGGGTGGTGCCGTTCCAGATCATCAGGCCGTTCACCGAGGCGAAGTACTGCGCGGGCACCTGGGTGCAGGAGGTCCCGTTGTCGAACACGTAGACGGTGTACAGCGAGGTACCTGGGCTCAGGTAGTACTGCCGGACCGCCTGGTAGTGATCCTGCGCCTGGGTCAGGTAGCTGCGCTGGTGTGTGATCTGGTAGAGCAGCACGGCTGCCTTGATGTAGTTGGCATCGGACTCCAGCGTCTTGAGCTGGGTGCTGCCGCCGTAGGAGTGCTGGTACAAGATGCCCGAGCAGGCGCCGAGCGCGAACTGTTGCGAGTCGGCCACGGTGCCGAAAAACGCCTCCGCCTTGCGCAAGGCTTCGGGATTGCGAGTGACCTGGTACTCGCGCGCGGCGGCGATCGAGTCCCACAGCGGGACGTCGCTGAGCCCGCTGTGCGAGGTGGGGGAGGTGGCGGTCAGCGCGTTCATGATGGGCGCCACCGCCGGGTCGCGGGTGAGCAGCCAATGCAGGTACAGCACGTAGGTGAGCGAGTCCGCGCCCCAGTCGCGGTTGCCGTCCGAGCACCGCGCCGGCACGCACCAGTTCCATTCGCCCGCGCCGTGGTAGTACTCGCCCTCCAAGGTGGCCAGCGCCTGACGGCCCAGCGCTGCATAGCTCCCCGGATGCTTCGCGGCTGCCGCCTGGGCCACGCTGGCGGCGCCCGAGGCTGGCGCACTCGTCGGCACGGTGCCCTGCATGGCTATCGGGACGGCGGAGCCTCGTGTGCCTGGCTGGGCCGGGAAGCCGTTGATGATGGGCGTGGGCGCGGTGGCGCAGCCGCACAGGACCAGTGCCAGGAGCCCGGCCACGCTCGCCAGGCGCGCCGTCCAGCGGGCCTCGCGGCGCGGTCGTGCCCGCATCCGCCGGTCTACGAACAACAGCCCCCCAAGGGTTTGACCGCCGCAAGGCTTGTCCCAGGTAATAGTGGCCCAGGTGGCCAGGTACCCGTCAACCCCGCGCCTATTCGCCGACTGCACTAGCCTGGCACCGCTATGAGCGCGCAGCCCCGGGCACCGGAGGACTTCCTGTACCGGCTTGTCCTCTGGAACATCGGTTCGACCCTGCTTGACGTGGCACGGGTGAACCGGGCGGCTTATGCCGAGGCGTTCCGCGCGGTGACCGGCCGGCCGCTGATCCAGGTGCCCCAGATGGCCGGGCGGACCGACTCGGAGATCTTCTTCGAGGCGCTCGCGGTGAACGCGGCCGGCCCGCAGCCGGGCGACCCGGCGGGACAGCAGATCCTCGGCCGGTTCGCCGCGCAGCTTGCGGTTGCCTTCCGTGCCCGGCGGGACCTGCTCACCACGCAGGGCCGGCTCCTGCCCGGTGCCCTGGAGGCGGTCACCGAGGTGTGGCGGCTGCCCGGCCTGGTGCAGACCGTGGTCACCGGGGCGATCAGGCCCAACGCGATCGAGGTGCTGCGCGCGTTCGGCCTGGCGCGCTACCTCGACACCGAGATCGGCGGTTTCGGCTCTGAGGTGTACCCCAAGGGCGCGATGCTGCTGAACGCGCGCGGCCGGGCGGCGGAGAAGTACCGCGCGGACTTCACCGAGCACACGACCGTGTACATCGCCGACTCGACCCGGGATGTGGAAGCGGCCCGGATCGGCGGGGCCCGGTCGGTCGGCGTCGCCAGCGGGCGCTCGTCCGCCGGGGAACTGCGTGACGCGGGCGCGGACGTGGTGCTGGATGACCTGGCCGACACGGCGACGGTGGTGGCGGCGGTGGACAATTTGACCATACCGATCCGCTCATGAGCAGCCCGCCGTGACCGATGGGCGCCGCCGCCGCCGTGGCCGGGCCGGTTCCGTTGCGGGTGATCGCCGCCCAATGGACCCGCCTCGGCTGCATCGGGTTCGGCGGCCCGCCCGCGCACATCGCACTGCTGCGCAAGCTCGTCGTCGACGACCGGGCCTGGCTGGACCCGGGCGAGTTCGAGGACGGCGTCGCGGCCGTCAACCTGCTGCCGGGACCCGCCTCCACCCAGCTCACCATCTACTGCGCCTGGCGGCTGCGCGGCGCGGCGGGCGCCCTGATCGGCGGGGCCGGCTTCATCCTGCCCGGCCTCGCGGTGATCCTCACCCTGTCCACGGTGTTCCTCGCCGAGCACCCGCCGGGCTGGGTCGCCGGGGCCGCCCTGGGCGCGGGCTCGGCCGTCCCCGCGGTGGCCGTGGCGGCCGCGCTCGGCCTGGTACCGCCGAGCTGGCGCCGGGCCGGGACGACGGCCGCCCGGGCCAGGTGGATCGGGTACCTGCTGGCCGGGGGCGCCGCCGCCGCGCTGGTGGGGCCGTTTCTGGTGGCCGTGCTGATCGGCTGCGGGCTGATCGAGGCGGTCATCAGGGCGCGGCCACCGGCGCCGCGGTCGCCCGCTGCACTGGTGGCTGCGGTGCCGTTGGCTGCCGCGGCCACGGGCGGAATTGCGGCACTGGCCTGGCTGGCGTTCAAGGTCGGCGCGCTTTCCTTCGGCGGCGGCTTCGTGATCATCCCGCTGATGCAGCACGACGCCGTGCACACCTACCACTGGATGACCGCGGGGCAGTTCCTCACCGCGGTCGCGCTCGGTCAGGTCACCCCGGGGCCTGTGGTGCAGACCGTGGCGGTCGTCGGCTACGCGGCGGCCGGGATCGGCGGCGGGCTGCTCGCCTCGCTGGTCGCGTTCACCCCGTCGTTCTGCTTCGTCCTCGGTGCGGGCCGCCACTTCGACCGGCTCCGGCGCAGCCAGGGGGTGCAGGCCTTCCTTACCGGGGCCGGGCCGGCCGCGATCGGTGCGATCGCCGGTGCGGCGATCCCGCTGGTGGCGGCGCTGGCGCACCTGTGGCAGGCCGGGGTGCTGGTGCTCGCGGCGGGCTGGCTGATCGGGCTGCGCCGCGGGGTGGTGCCCGCCATCGCCGGCGCGGCGGCCCTGGGCGTCCTTGTCTACCTGGTGGGCGGGCCAATCCAATGAGCGCAGTGAGCAGAGACACGCTGATCACCATCTATGGCGTGGTGGCCGTCACGTTCATGATGACGATGTACGCGCTGGAGCGGCGGCATCCGGCGTTCGTCCTGGCCTTCGCGGCCGGCTGCCTGGCCTCCGCGGCCTATGGCTTCCTGTCCGGTGCGTGGCCGTTCGGGGTGGTCGAGGCGATCTGGTCGGTCGTCGCCGTGCGGCGTTATCTGGCCGGGAGGCCGGCCCGCTGACCCGGAGCCGTGTTGCGAGGGAGCGGCTCACTGACCCGGGGGCAGGGCGGCCTGCCGGGGCCGGCCTGCGAGTAAGCCGGGGGGCCGTGTTGCGAGGGAGCGGCTCACTGACCGATGCTGGGGCCTATGCCGTCCGACAACGAGGTCAGGCCGGGCATGCTGGGGCGCGACTACGGTGACGTCCTGTGGCAGCCGGGCCCCGAAGTGATAGAGCAAGCCCGGATCACCGCGTACCGGCGCTGGCTCGGCGCCGAGCGGGGTGTTCACCTCGGCGGTGGCACCGGGCCAGCGGCCTACGCCGAACTGCACCGCTGGTCGGTCACCGAGCCAGGGCCGTTCTGGGACTCGCTCTGGGACTACTTCGAGGTGGCCGGCGAGCGTGGCGAAGGGCCCGTGCTCACCGGCACCACGATGCCGGACGTCACCTGGTTCCCCGGTGCCACCCTCAACTACGCACAGAACGCCCTGCGGACCGCGGCGACCGACCCGGCCAGGATCGCCGTGATCGCCTGCGACGAGGCTGGGAACCAGTCCGTGCTGAGCTATGGCGACCTCAGCGCCGAAGTGGCCCGGGTGCGGGCTGGGCTGATAGCACTGGGCGTGGCCAAGGGGGACCGGGTCGCCGCGTACCTGCCCAACATCCCCGCGGCGATCATCGGCCTGCTCGCCACGGCGAGCATCGGCGCGATCTGGTCGTCCTGCTCGCCGGACTTCGGCCCGGCCAGCGTGATCGACCGGTTCGCGCAGATCACCCCGAAGGTGCTTTTCACGGTCGAGCGGTACCGCTACGGCGGCAAACAGTTCGACCGCGCCGTGGCGGTGGCCGACATCACCGCGGCCCTGCCCGGCCTGGCCGCGGTCATCGTGGCCGGCGGCCACGGCGAGGCCGCCCGCCACGGCGAGGCCGCCGGGCCAGCCCCGCGGACGCTGGCTTTTGACAGCCTGCCCGGCGCTCCGGGTACGGCTCCGGAGTTCGAGGCCGTATCGTATGGCCACCCCTTGTGGGTTCTTTACTCCTCAGGTACCACCGGGCTGCCTAAAGCGATCGTGCACAGCCACGGTGGCATCGTGCAGGAGCATCTCAAGGCGCTGTGCCTGCACCAGGACCTCGGCCCCGGCGACGTGTTCTTCTGGTACACCACCACCGGCTGGATGATGTGGAACTTCCTGGCCGGCGGGCTGCTCGCGGGAGTGACGATCGTTGCCTACGACGGCAGCGCCACCTACCCGGACACCGGCGCCCTGTGGCGGATGGCCGCGCAGGCCGGTGTGACCTACTTCGGCACCGGCGCGCCGTACCTGCTGGCGTGCGCCAAGGCGGGCCTGGACCCGGGCCGCGACCACGACCTGTCCAGGCTGCGCGGGGTCGGCTCCACCGGCTCCCCGCTGCCGCCCGAGGGGTTCCGCTGGGTCTACCAGAATGTGGGCAGCGATCTGCTGCTCGGCTCCTATTCCGGCGGCACCGACGTGTGCACCGGGTTCGTCGGCCCCTGCCCGCTGCTGCCGGTCCGGGCCGGGGTGATCGCCGGGCCCTGTCTGGGCGCCAAGGTGGAGGCCTACGACCCGGCCGGCCGTCCGGTCACCGGCGAGGTGGGAGAACTGGTGCTCACCGCGCCGATGCCGTCCATGCCGGTCGGGTTCTGGAACGACCCGGACGGTAACCGCTACCGGGCGAGCTACTTCTCTCCCTGGCCCGGGGTGTGGCGGCACGGCGACTGGATCAGCATGCTGCCCGACGGGGGCTGTGTGATCTTCGGCCGGTCCGACGCCACCTTGAACCGCGGCGGCGTGCGGATGGGCACCAGCGAGTTCTACCGGGTCGTGGAGCAACTGCCCGAGGTGGCCGACAGCCTGGTGGTGGACACCGGCCAGCTCGGCGCCGACGGGCGGCTGATTCTCTACCTGGTCCTCACCGAGGGCGCGGCGCTCGACGATGACCTGGCGGGCCGGATCAAGGCGGTGCTGCGGACGGCGCTGTCCCCCCGGCACGTGCCCGACGAGATCCACCAGGTGCCCGGCATCCCGCGGACCCTGTCGGGCAAGAAACTGGAGGTGCCGGTGCGCAGGATCCTGCTCGGCACCCCGGTGGCCGACGCGGCCGACCCCGACGCCCTGGCCAACCCGGAGGTGCTGGCGTGGTTCGGCAGGTGACCACCGGCCGCAGCTTCGGCGAGGAGGGCGGGCGGCTCACCTACGGCGGCTACCTGCGCGTGCCGGAACTGCTGGCCCTGCAGGTACCGCAGTCAGACCCGCCAGCGCACGACGAGCTGCTGTTCATCACCGTGCACCAGGTGTACGAGCTGTGGTTCCAGCAGGTGCTGTACGAGCTCGAGGCGGTAAGGGACGCGATGCTGGACGGGCAGACCTGGCGGGCCACGCATCTGCTGCGCCGGGTGCACGCCATCGAACGGCTGCTCGTCACCCAGGTGGACATCCTGGAAACGATGACGCCGCAGGACTTCCTCGAGTTCAGGGAGGGGCTCGCGCCGGCCAGCGGGTTCCAGTCGGCGCAGTACCGTGAGCTGGAGTTTCTGTCCGGGGTCAAGGACCGTGCCTTCCTCGCCCGGTTCCGCGCCCTGACCGGCACCGAGCGCGACAGGCTGTTGCGCCGCCTGTCGGAGCCGTCGCTCTGGGATGCTTACCTGTCCCTGCTTTCGGCGCGCGGGCTGGCTGTGGCGGGCGATGAGGAGGTCCTCGCGTCGCTGCGCGCGGTGGCCAGGGACAGGGCCACCTACGACGACCTCTGGCAACTCGGGGATGACCTGCTCACCCACGACGAGCTGGCGGGTCTCTGGCGGGCGCGGCACGTGCAGATGGTGGAACGGCAGATCGGGACGAAATCGGGTACCGGGGGCTCAACCGGGGCACCGTACCTGCGTAGGAGGGTGCCGCTGCGCTACTACCCGCTGCTCTGGGAGCTGCGGGATCATCTGTAGTGGGCGGTCGCGGATTGGGGAACGAGATGCCGGAGACTCCGGATATATCCAGCCTGCTCGACGAGGCCGCCAGCCTGGCGGCGCGGACGGCCGAGCCGGACAGCGGCGTCGGTGACCTGCGTCATTTCCTGGGCGCTTACTACCGGTACATCCCCATCGAGGAACTCATCGCGGCCGGCCCGGCCCGGCTGGCCGGGGTCGCGGCCGAGCATGCCCGGATGGCCGCCAAGCGCCCGCAGGGCCGCGCCCTGGTCCAGGTGAGCGCCGGAGGCATGTGCTCGGCGCTGGAGGAGCAGCGCGGCGCGGTCGACATCGTCACCGACGACATGCCGTTCCTTGTCGACTCGATCACGATGGAGCTGACCAGGCACGGGCTTGACAGCTTCCACATCATCCACCCGCAGCTCCTGGTCCGCCGGGACGTCACCGGCACGCTGTGGGAGGTGGTCGGCTCGCTGCGTGACGCCAGGCACGAGCACGACGAGATCCCCGAATCCTGGACGCACATCGAGATCGACACGTCCTCCGGCGTGTCCCTGGCCGAGCTGGAGAAGGACCTGCAGCGGGTGCTGCTTGACGTGCGGGTGGCGGTGGAGGACTACCCGAAGATGACCGAGGCGGCGCTGCGGCTCACCGACAAGCTGGAGACCGAGGGGCCCAAGCCGCCCGCCGAGACCCAGGCGCTGCTGCGCTGGCTCGCCGACAACCACTTCACCTTCCTCGGGTACCGCGAGTACGACCTGGTGGAGGGGGACCAGGGCATGGCCCTGGTGCCGGTCCCCGGCACCGGCCTTGGCATCCTGCGGCACGACAAGAAAGGGTCGTCCTCGTTCGCGGCGCTGCCGCCCGAGGTGCGGGCCCGGGCCAGGGACCCGCAGCGCCTCATCCTCACCAAGGCCAACTCCCGATCCACCGTGCACCGGCGCAGCTACCTCGACTACATCGCGATCAAGCGGGTCAACGAGACCGGCGAGCCGGTCGGTGAATACCGGTTCCTCGGCCTGTACACCCACGAGGCCTACCACGAGAGCATCGCCAGGATCCCGGTGCTGCGCCGCAAGCTGGCCGAGGTTCTTGAGCGCAGCGGTGCCACGCTGGACAGCCACGACGGCAAGGACCTGACCGAGATCCTGGAGGCCTACCCGCGCGAGGAACTGTTCCAGATCTCGGCGGACGAGCTGACCCCGATCGCCCTCGGCGTGCTGCACCTGCGCTCCCACCCGCGGACCCGGCTGTTCCTGCGCAAGGACGTCTACGGCCGGTTCATGTCCTGCGTGGTGTACCTGCCCAGGGACCGGTACACCACGCGGGTCCGGCTGCGCACCCAGGAGATCCTGCGCGAGGCGCTGCACGGGGAGACCGTCGAGTACAGCGCCACCGTGGGGGAGTCGCCGCTGGCCCGGCTGCTGGTGGTGGTGCGCGCCAAGCCGGGCACCGCCTTGGCCGAGGCGGACGCCGCCGGCCTGGAGGCCAAGATCGTCGCCGCGGCACGGTCGTGGGACGAGGATCTTGCCGCCGAGGCCGCACGCAAGCTGGGTGACGCCCGGGGCCGCGCGCTGCTCGCCCCGTTCGCGGGCGCGATCCCGGAGACGTACAAGACCGATGTGCCCGCCTCGTACGCGGTGAACGACCTGATCCGGATGCAGAGCCTGCTGGCCTCCGGGCAGACCAGCTCGTTCGACCTGTGGGAGGCCGAGGGGTACGTGGGCGGCCAGCCCGCGGCCGGCGGCGGGCACGGCGTGTGGCGGCTCACCATCTACCGGGTCGGCACGCCCATCACGCTCACGGACGTGCTGCCGCGGCTGCAGCACATGGGCGTGGACGTGGTGGACGAGCACCCCTACGAGTTCGCCGGGCCGCTGGCGCAGCCGTTCTGGATCTACGACTTCGGGCTGCGGCGCACCGGCGTCGGGGCGGGCGGCAACGAGCCGGTCACCGGCCAGTTCCCGACGGTCGCCCCCGGGGCAATGCCGCCGTCCGGGCCGGTCAAGGGGCTGTTCGAGGACGCGCTGACCGCGCTGTGGCAGGGCAGGATCGAAGACGACGGCTTCAACGCCCTGGTCCTCGACGCGCACCTGACCTGGCGGCAGGTCGTCGTGCTGCGCGCCTACGCCAAGTACCTGCGGCAGGCCGGGATCACCTTCAGCCAGCGCTACATCGAGCGGGTGCTCGCCTTCAACGTGCCGGTGACCCGGCTGCTGCTGCGGCTGTTCGAGTCCAGGTTCGACCCGGCGCGGGCCCAGGGCGCGGCCGAGCGGGGCGAGGCCATCGCGGAGGAGCTCCGCGGCCTGCTCGACGAGGTGGAGATCCTCGACCACGACCGCATCCTGCGCAGCTACCTGGGACTGATCCTGGCCACCCAGCGCACGAATTATTTTCGCGATACGCCTTCCCCGGTGCCGTCGGCCGACATTGGTGACACGCCGTACCTGGTGTTCAAGCTGGACGCCGCCGCCGTGCCGGAACTGCCCGACCCACGGCCGCGTTTCGAGGCGTTCGTCTACTCGCCGCGGCTGGAGGCCGTGCACCTGCGGTTCGCATCGGTGGCCCGTGGCGGGCTGCGCTGGTCGGACCGGCGGGAGGACTTCCGCACCGAGATCCTGGGCCTGGCCAAGGCCCAGGAGGTGAAGAACTCGGTCATCGTCCCGTCCGGGGCCAAGGGCGGCTTCGTCTGCAAGCACCTGCCCGACCCGTCCGACCGTGAGGCATACCAGGCCGAGGTGCTCGCCTGCTACAAGACGTTCATCGCCGCCATGCTGGACATCACCGACAACCTGCACAACAGCAAGGTCGTGCCGCCGCCCGGCGTGGTCAGGCACGACGGCGACGACCCGTACCTGGTGGTGGCCGCGGACAAGGGCACCGCTACCTTCTCCGACACGGCCAACGAGATCTCCCAGGCCTACGGCTACTGGCTCGGCGACGCGTTCGCCTCCGGCGGGTCCGAGGGCTACGACCACAAGAAGATGGGGATCACCGCACGCGGCGCCTGGGAGTCGGTGAAGTTCCACTTCGCCACGCTCGGCGTGGACCCGCAGACCACGGAGTTCACCGTGGCCGGGATCGGCGACATGTCCGGGGACGTGTTCGGCAACGGCATGCTGCTTTCCGAGCACATCCTGCTGGTCGCCGCGTTCGACCACCGGCACATCTTCCTCGACCCCACGCCGGGCGCCGCGGCGAGCTTCGCCGAGCGGCAGCGGCTGTTCGCGCTGCCCCGCTCCTCGTGGGCGGACTATGACTCGGCGCTGATCTCCGCCGGTGGCGGGGTGTGGCCACGCAGCGCCAAGTCCATCCCGGTGTCCCCGCAGGCCAGCCAGGTGCTCGGGCTCGCCGAGACGGTCCACGCGATGCCGCCGGACCAGCTCATCTCCGCCATCCTGGCGGCCCCGGTGGACCTGCTGTGGAACGGCGGCATCGGCACCTACATCAAGGCGGGCAACCAGACGCACGCCGACGCCGGGGACCGGGCCAACGACGCCGTCCGGATCGACGCCGGCCAGCTGCGCGCCAAGGTGGTCGCCGAGGGCGGCAACCTGGGCCTCACCCAGGCCGCCAGGATCGAGTACGCGATGGGCGGCGGCCTGGTCAACACCGACTTCATCGACAACTCGGCCGGCGTGGACACCTCCGACCACGAGGTCAACATCAAGATCCTGCTCCAGGCCAAGGTGAACCGCGGCGAGCTGACACCCACCGCCCGCGGCGAACTGCTGCACGCGATGACCGACGAGGTTGCCGCGCTGGTGCTGCGGCAGAACTATGACCAGAACCGGGCGCTGGCCGCCGCGGGCGCGCAGGCGGCGCAGATGCTGCACGTGCACTCCCGGTACCTGCGCAAACTGGAACGGGAACACCGGATCGGGCGGCGGCTCGACTCGCTGCCCGGGGACAAGGAGATCGCCGAGCGCCGGTCCGCGGGCCTGGGGCTGACCGTGCCCGAGTTCGCCGTGCTGCTGGCCCAGGCGAAGATCTCCGCGGTCCAGCAGGTGATTGTCTCCTCCGTCCCCGACGACAAGTTCCTCCGGTCGGTGCTGACGTCCTACTTCCCCGAGCCGCTGCAGGCCGCCTACGCCAGCGAGATGGACGTACACCCGCTGCACCGGGAGATCGTGACCACCATCGTCGTCAACGACATGGTGAACACCGGTGGGACCACGTTCCTGTTCCGGATGAACGAGGAGACCGGCGCGTCCGTCCCCGGCATCAGCGCGGCATGGCTGGTCGCGCGCGACGTCTACGGCATGAGGGGTTTCTGGGCGCAGGTGGAAGGGCTGGATGGCCAGGTGAGCGTGGCGACCCAGATCTCCCTGCTGCTTGAGGGCCGCAAGCTCACCGAGCGCGCGGTCCGCTGGCTGCTGCAGAACCGGCGGCCGCCGTTCGACATCCAGGCCACCATCGACTTCTTCGCGGACGGGGTGCGCGCGGTCGGCGCCATCCTGCCCGGGCTGCTGACCGGGCGGGACCTGGCCACGTTCACCGAGCGGCGGGAGGCGGCCGTGGCCCGCGAGGTGCCCGCGGAACTGGCCGAGCGGGTGGCCGCGATGGTGCCCGCCTACTCGGCGTTCGACATCGTGGACGTGGCCGCGGACACCGGCAGCGACGTCACCGAGACCGCGGGCCTCTACTTCAACCTGGGCGGCACCCTGCAGATCGCCCGGCTCAGGGACCAGATCGTCGCGCTGCCCCGCGACGACCGCTGGAACACCATGGCCCGCGGCGCCCTGCGGGACGACCTGTACGCCGCGCACGCCGCGCTGGTCTGCGACGTGCTGAAGGCCACCGGCCCGGGCACCCCGGAGCAGCGCCTGGCGCAGTGGGCGGAGCGCAACGAGGAGGCCGTGCAGCGCACCTCGCAGACCCTCACCGAGATCTGGGAGACCGAGCGGTCCTCGCTGGCGACGTTGTCGGTGGCGGTCCGTGCCGTCCGCAGCCTCGTTGCGTCCGGTGCGCCGCCGGTACATTCTTGAGGCGTGCGGGTGTACAGGTTAGCGATCGTCCGGCAAGCCCCAGGTCCTCGCGTAGGCTTTCCGCCATGACAGGCACCGACCCGGCAGGTGAGCTCTCGGAACTGTCGTCCAAGCTCGGCAATGTGGAAGCCGTCCTCAACCCGGACGCGATGAGCCGGGAGGCGGACAAGCTCAGGGAACAGTTCGCCGACCCCGGCCTGTGGGGCGACCAGGACCGGGCCCAGGCGGTCACCAGGCGGCTCTCCTACCTGGAGGGTGAGCTGGGCCGGCTCGCCCAGCTGCACCAGCGCCTGGACGACACCCGGCTGCTGTTCGAGCTGGCCGACAGCGAGAACGACGAGCCCACCCGCCAAGAAGCGGCACGCGACCTCGCCGCGCTCCGCAAGGAGATCGACCAGCTCGAGATCCGCACGCTGCTGTCCGGCGAGTACGACGCCAGGGACGCGCTGATCTCGATCAACGCACAGGCCGGGGGCGCCGACGCCGCGGACTTCGCGCAGAACCTGCAGCGCATGTACCTGAGGTGGGCCGAGCGCCACGGGTACCCGACCGAGATCTATTACACCTCCTACGCGGAAGAGGCAGGGATCAAGTCCACCACGTTCGTGGTCAAGGCCCCCTACGCCTACGGCACCCTGCGCGGTGAGCACGGCACGCATCGCATGGTCCGCATCTCCAAGTACGACAACCAGGGCCGCCGCCAGACCTCGTTCGCGGGCGTGGACGTGATACCGGTCGTCGAGCAGGACGATGCGATCGACATTCCCGAGGACGAGATCCGGGTGGACGTCTACCGCTCCAGCGGTCCCGGCGGGCAGGGCGTGAACACGACCGACTCGGCGGTGCGGCTCACCCACCTGCCGACCGGGATCGTCGTGTCCTGCCAGAACGAGCGCAGCCAGATGCAGAACAAGGCCACGGCCATGGCGGTGCTCAAGGCCAAGCTGCTCGAACGCAAGCGCGAGGAGCAGGAGGCCAAGATGGCTAACCTGCGTGGCGAGACGACCAGCAGCTGGGGCACCCAGATTCGCAACTACGTTCTGCACCCCTACCAGAACGTCAAGGATGTCAGGACCGGCCTGGAGACGGGCAACACCGGGGGAGTCCTGGACGGCGACATCGACGACTTCATCGAGGCGGAGATCCGCTGGCTGCGCACGCAAGCCACGGATGGCTCTGACGGGTCCAACGGCGCTGCGGACAAGGCGGGCGTTTCCGGCGCCTGATTCAGTGCGTGAGCTGGAGGATGATCAGCAGTAGCCCCAGTGCGACGAGCGCGGCGGCGGTCAGCGGCACGGTGAGCCCGCCGCCGTGGTGATGGACCCGCGCGCGGGCCGTGGCACACGCCGGACAGCGGGCTTCCACCACCGGGGATGCGCAGTTCGCGCAGATCAGGTGTTCGCAACTCATCGCGGTCCCCTCTGGCCGATGGTGCTCGGCGTGCCCAAACAGCCTCTTAGTCAGTGTTGCACGCCTCAAGCTAGTTTCCCCCCTAGACTGTCGTGTGCCAAACCGGGCAGGAGCCAGGGAAGGCCAGGTAGCAGCGGCCGGCCGGTTTCTGGGCCCGCATCATCCTTTTTCTGCCGAGTGCGTGTGATGGGCCTGTGATCCACTTCGATAACGTCACGAAGACGTACCCGAACCAGAGCCGCCCGGCGCTGGAGAACGTCACCCTCGACGTCGAGAAGGGCGAGTTCGTCTTCCTGGTCGGCCCCTCCGGTTCGGGCAAGTCCACCTTCCTGCGGCTGATCCTCAGGGAGGAACGCCCCTCCGAGGGGCGGATCCACGTGGCCGGAAAGGATCTCGCCAGGCTCACCAACTGGAAGGTCCCCTACCTGCGCCGCCGCATTGGCTGCGTGTTCCAGGATTTCCGGCTGCTGCCGAACAAGAACGTCTACGGGAACGTGGCGTTCGCGCTCCAGGTGATCGGGAAGCCGCGTCGCTTCATCCGTAAGGTCGTGCCCGAGGTGATCGACCTGGTCGGCCTGGAGGGCAAGCACGAGCGGATGCCCGACGAACTGTCCGGCGGGGAGCAGCAGCGGGTCGCGGTGGCCAGGGCGTTCGTCAACCGGCCCATGATCCTGCTGGCGGACGAGCCCACGGGGAACATCGACCCGGCCACCTCCATCGGGATCATGAAGGTTCTCGACCGGATCAACCGGACCGGCACGACAGTGGTCATGGCCACCCACGACGCCGCGATCGTCGACTCCATGCGCAAGCGGGTCATCGAGCTGGAGTACGGCAAGGTGGTGCGGGATCAGTCACGCGGGGTGTACGGCCAGGCCTACTGACCGGTTCATCAGGCGTAACTGACCGACTCACAAGGATCAGCGACTATGCGAGCACAGTTCGTCCTCCAGGAGGTCTGGACCGGCCTTCGGCGCAACCTGACCATGACCGTCGCGCTCGTCGTCGTGGTCGCCATCAGCCTGTCCCTGCTCGGCACCGGGCTGCTGTTCGTGAAGCAGGTGGATGACACCCGCACCTACTGGCAGGGCAAGGTGCAGCTGTCCATCTACCTGTGCACCACGACCAGCGTGAGCCCGCAATGCCGGCAGAACGGCTCCGCCACCCAGGCGGAGAAGGACCAGATCGCCACGGACCTGCGTGCGCTGCCCCAGGTCCAGCACGTCTACTACGAGTCCCAGGCGCAGGCGTTCGCGCACTTCAAACAGGACTTCTCCCGTGACCCGCAGTTCACCAGCCTGGTCACCAAGTCCGAGATCCCCGACTCCTTCCAGGTCAAGCTCGCCAACACCCAGGCGGACTACAGCATCGTGGCGGGCACGGTGCAGGGCCGCCCGGGCGTGGACCAGGTGGTCGACGACGCCTCGATCCTGTCGAAGTTCTACGCGCTGCTCGACGGGGCACGGAACGCGGTCGTGATCATCGCGGTGATCCTGATCATCGCCGCGGTGCTGCTTGTCGCCAACACCATCCGGCTGTCCGCCTTCAACCGGCGCCGGGAGACCTCGATCATGCGCCTGGTCGGCGCCTCGAACTTCTACGTGCAGCTTCCGTTCCTGGTCGAGGGGATCCTCGCCGGGCTGGCCGGCTGGCTGATCGCGGCGGGGCTGCTGATCGCCGTCAAGATGCTCGGGCTGGATTCGCTGCAGCAGTACTTCCCCTATAACGTTGAGCTGTCCGGGGCCGACCTCGTCGAGGTCATCGTGCTGGCCATGGTGATGGGGGTGCTCCTGTGCGGGGCCACCTCCTTCCTCACGCTACGCCGCTACCTGCGAGCGTGAAGGCGCGCCGGCGCCTCGCTGCGGCGGCAGCCGGCGCGAAAGAGCGGACGGTCATTGCCCGCAACCGCCGGGCGAGGCACGATTATCACATTGAGGATGTCGTGGAGGCCGGGCTCGTCCTCACCGGCACCGAGGTGAAGTCGCTGCGGGCGGGCCGTGCGTCCCTCACCGACGGCTTCGCGCAGATCTCTGACGGGGAGATGTGGCTTTACGGAGTGCATATTCCCGAGTACGCCCAGGGCACGTGGACCAACCACGAGCCCAGGCGTCCCCGTAAGCTCCTGCTGCACAGGAGGGAAATCGACAAGCTCGCAAGCGAAATCGCGGAGCGCGGCTTCACCCTTGTGCCGCTCTCGCTGTACTTCCTGGGCGGGAGAGCGAAGGTCGAACTGGCGCTGGCCCGCGGCAAGCGGACCTACGATAAACGTCAGGACCTGGCACAGCGCGACGCTGCCAGGGAGGTCCAGCGTGCTCACCGGCGGCGAGGATAGCGAGAGAGTCGGTCATGGCGTCCACGCGTAGGCGCGGAGCGCACGCTGCGGCTGCGCCCGATACCCCGAGCACCCCCGGTGGTGGCGTGGGTACGGCGGGCACCGGCGGCGCCGTGGGTGCTGTGGGCAGGCGGGTGAGCGGCTTCCGCGCCCGGCTGTCGCGCGTGCGGGTGATCATCGCCGTGCTGGTGCTTGGCTTCGTCACGATCGTGTTCACCGGCGGCTTGTGGTCCTCGCCCTCGGCCGAACCGACGGTGCAGCAGTTCCTGCTGGACTGGCAGCAGCACTCCTACGCGGCGGCGGCCGCCCTCACCACGGGGAAGCCCTCGGCGGTGACCACCGAGCTGGCCAATGCCTATAGCGGGCTCGACGCGGCCGCGTTCTACCTGAACATGGGCGCGATCACGCAGGCGGGCGGCACCGCGACGGCCCACTTCACCGCGTCGGTGGACCTGGGGCAGGACGGGGCGCCGTGGATGTACACGGGGAACTTCACGCTGCAGCGGGTGGGCCCGTCCTGGAAGATCGTCTGGAGCCCGAGCGTGATCAACCCCGGCCTGCGCCGGGGGCTGCGCCTGGCGGTGATCTCCACCACCCGGCCCCGGATGCCGATCCTCGACGCCGAGGGCAGGCCCCTCCAGGTCAGGTCCACCGCGTACGTGCTCGGCGTGGTGCCGCGCAAGCTGAAGAACGCGACGGCGACCGTCGACGCTCTCTTCCGGGTCACCGGGATCGATCCGACCGAGATGCTCGGCTGGATCCGCGCCGCGCCGAGTGGGCGGTTCCTCGAACTGGTGACCTACAAGCCCGGCGCTTACCACAGGCTCGCCCGCCAGCTCGGGAAGGTTCCCGGCTTGATGCACCACAGGCAGCGGGTGCTCCTGTTCGACAGCATCGCCAAGGCCGTGGTCGGGTCGGTGGGCGCCGAAGCCTCCACCGCCCTGCGCAACGCCGGCATCGCTTACCGCCCCGGGGCCACCGTCGGCCTGTCCGGCCTGCAGTCGCGTTATCAGGCCTACCTGACCGGGACCCCGAAGACCGAGGTGGTCGCCGCGACCGCCCGTGGGCGCACGGTGCGGGTGCTGAAGACCTGGTCGGGCCGGGCCCCTGCCTCGGTGCAGACCACGATCGACGGCGGCGTCCAGCAGGCGGCGACGCGAGCCGTGACCGCCGCGCCGGGCTCGGCCGCGATCGTCGCGATGCAGGCATCCTCGGGGCGGATCCTGGCCGTGGCCGACCACAAGGCACCGGGGATGCCCGCGATCGACCCACTGGACGGGCAGTACTCACCAGGCGCGGCCTTCACGATCGTGTCCACCGAGGCGCTGCTGGCCAAGGGCGTGACCGTGAACACCCCCATCCCCTGCACCCCCGTCAACACGGTGGGCGGGCACAACTTCCGCAACGTGCCGCGCAGGTCCGGAGCGGACCAGGGTGCCACGCTCGGGGGAGACTTCGCCCAGTCCTGTGCCACCGCCTTCGCCGGCCTGTCCCTGCGGCTGAACATGGCGGATCTCAGCAAGGCGGCCGCCGGGTTCGGCTTCGGCCGGGCGTGGCAGTTGCCGCTGCGGGGGTTCTCCGGAACGGTCGGGACCGCCAACGGTGTCACCCAGCTTGCCGCCGCCGCCATCGGCCAGGGGAACGTCAAGGTGAGCCCGCTCACCATGGCGGACGTGGCCGCCCAGGTGGCCACCGGTACCTGGCATGAGCCGGCGCTGGTGACCCGGCCGCTCGACGCGCAGCAGTCCCGGCAGACCCCGTTCGCCACCGGCACCCTGGCCAGCCTCCGCAACCTCATGCGCGACGCCGTGCGTTCGGGTGCCGCACGGCGCGCGAACGTCACCGGGCAGTTGGTGTACGGCCAGGTAGGAACCACGCCGTTTGCCTCAGGGAAGCACCAGAGGTGGGCAACCTGGTTCGTCGGCTACCGCGGCGACGTCGCCTTTGCCGCCGTGGAGTTCACCGCGTCGCCCCAGGTGTCGGCCGCGTCGCTGGCGCGTAGTTTCCTGCTCTCGGCTCCGGTCCGCTGAGGGCGGGCCGCGGAAACTCATCCAATTTTTTTCACTCCGAGCAACCATTCGGTTACCAAGCGGCGTCTTATCAAGTGACTGGGTGCCGCTTGGGGGGTTGCGGCCCAGTCGTCGTGATGAGAACCGGGCCTCATCTCGGGGGAGGCCCGGGCGTTGACCGGCCCCGACCCTGCCGGTCAGCCCCCGTGGGTGCGTTTCGGCCACCGCCAGTGCCCACGGGGGCATTCTCATGTCCTGGCAGCGCAGGCTCATGTCCTGGCAGCGCAGGGAATCCCGGTTGGCCGCCGCGTGTTGAGGCTGTAGCGTGAACAAGTAGGTGAAGGCTGGGATCCACCGCAGTTCGAAGCACCGTGGTCCCAGGGCTCACCAGACAACTCAACATGGGGGTGACAGGCTTCGACTTCGGTAGTTGATTCAGGGGAAGCGGGCCGAGGACGGCGGACATAACCTCGTAAAACCTGTGACCGCACCTTAATAAGTGCCAATGTTAAGCGCACTCACCTCGCCCTCGCGGCCTAACGCGAGTTAGAGGTTGTCAGCCCGGGAGCGCCTCCGGCCCGGTGTCTGGCATCAGCTAGGAGGATCCACCGCTCATCCCGGTCGCGGGGATAAGCGGGACATCTAACAGCGACTGAGCCCGGCGGCGGCTCGCCTGCGAGACCGCCGGGGCTGAGAAAACCACAGCAGGCTGCGCCCGGAGAAGCCCTGGTGATGTACCGAAGGACGCGGGTTCGATTCCCGCCACCTCCAAGAGTGCTCAGGGGACACCGTGAGCATTGTTGGAGGTGTCCATGTGCTCCGCATACCTGGCAAGGATCTCGCGTGCCCATGCGACAGCATCGGACCCCACCGAGATCGATCCGCGGGGCTGGCTGCCCGCCTGCGCCGAGTTCCTCGACGCACCGGCAATCCAGTAATCGAAATCCCTGGTCGCGCTATCTCCGCACTGGGTCCACCGTCGGCCGCTGCCCGGTGACCGGTTCCTGCGAGGCCGGTTCCGGCGCCGGGAGCGCGGCCTCCCGCGCCCGGCCACGGGACACCGCCACGCCGGCCAGGCACAGCGCCCCGCCCAGGTAGGCCAGCGGCCGTGGTGTCTCGCCGAGGAACGCCCAGGACATCAGCACGACGATGGCAGGCACGACGTAGGTGGTCGCGCCCATCCGGCCAGCAGCCGGCCCAGGGCCAGCGCGCCCGGGTCGAAGTACCGCCCCGCGTCTCTGATCGCCACGAACGCCGACGCCCAGGCCAGCACCGTGACCGACACCGCGGCCAGCACCCGCCGGTCCAGGGTTTTGCCGCCATGGCTCACGAGCTGACCCTAGGCGCGGGACTGTTCAGTCGCGAACGAAATATTGGTGCGGCGGGCCCAGCCGTTCCGCAACCGCCACACCAGCACGGCGGTGACGGCGCAGCCCAGGACGCCGGCCAGCAGGTAGATCTGCCGCGGATCCAGCACCGCTGCCAGTGCGCCACCGGCCGCGAGCGAGCCCACCGAGGCCGTATTGAGGACGGCCCCCATCGCCGCCGCCACGCGGCCGCGCATCCGTTCCTCGGTGCGCGTCGTCACCAGCGTGGCCACGCACACGTTCACCATTCCGTTGCCCACTCCGGCGAGCACGCTCAGCGGGACGAGCACGAGCACCGCTGGCGCGGCGCCGTAACCCACCATGGCCAGCGACATCATGGCCGCCCCTGCGGCCACCGCCCGTGCGCGCCCCGCGTCGGTGGTGACCCGCCCGCAGGCCAGCACACCACCGGCGAGCCCGATCATCGTGATCGCCTCCAGGCCGCCGTACCACGCGGCGCTGGCGTGCATTGTCTCCCGGACGAGAAACACACCGACGACGTTGACCATCAGGCCGAGCAGCACGAACGCGGCCAGCCCGGCGATCAGCGGTGCCAGCAGCGGATCCCGGCGCAGCGCCGCCCAGCCGCCCGCCCGCTCCGGCCCGGCGGAGCCGTGCGCCGGGGCAGCACCGTGCGCCCGGGCGGCACCGTGCGCCCGGGTTCCGCCGCGCCGGGTCCGGACGGCCAGGGCGGCGACGGCCATCGCACCGAACGTGACTGCGTCCAGTGCCAGCGGCACTCCGGTGCCGAACGCCCCGGCCAGGATCCCGGCCACGGCCGGCGCGAGGATGAGGCTGCACGTGAACGCGGTCTGCTGGAGCGCCGTGGCCGCGGCGATGTTCTCCTCCCCGGCCACCCGGGGGATCAGCGCCTGCCACGTCGCCTGGGAGAAGGCCGCGCCCGTACCGAGCAGCGCGACCAGAGCGATCATCGCCACCGCCTGGCGGGTGAAGATCAGCGGCACGCAGCAGCAGGCCTGCGCTACCGAGGCGGTCACCAGCACGCGCCGCGAATCCATCGAGTCGGCCACCCGCCCGGCCGGCCGGGCCGCCGCGATCATCGGGACCAGGCCGGCCGCGAGCAGCACAGCGACCAGGTAGGGGCGCGCCCCGGCCGACTGCAGGCGCAGCGTCAGCGCCACGATCGCCACTTCGTCGCCGAACCGGGAGGCGCAGCGCCCGGCGACGGAAACCAGGAAGTCACGGTTGCGGGCCACCGGCCGGAAAGTGTTAAGCATATACTAAATAGTATTTGCTTAACATCTTCTTGTCCAGCGGTAGGATCACGGCATGTCAACGGAGCAGGACGGCAGGATCGTCTTGTCGGACCCCAGGGCGATCCGCGCGCTCGCGCACCCGGCGCGGCTGGCCATCATCGAGGCGCTGCTCCCTGGCGACGAACTGACCGCGACCGAGTGCGCCTCGCTCACCGGCCTGTCCCCGAGCGCGACGAGCTACCACCTCAAGGCGCTGGAGCGCTGGGGCATCGTGGCGGCCGGGCATCCCCGCGCAGACGGCAGGGACCGTCCCTGGAAGGCCCGGGGCCGCTCCATCGAGGTGAGTTCCGACGCGCCGCGCACCGTGCTGGCCGAGACCGCGGTGCTCGAGTTGTTCCTTGACCGCAACCGGGCCCTGGCCACCGAGTTCCTTGCGCATCAGGCCGACGAGCCGGCGCAGTGGCGGGACACCATGGAACTCGGCAACGGCGACTACTGGCTGACCGCCGGGGAACTCGAGGAAGTATCAGCAGCGCTACGACGCGTCCTCGAACCGTACGAGCAACGCCGGCGTGGTTCCGGGCCGGACGGGAGCCGGCGGGTGCGGATAGCGCGCCTCATCGTGCCGCGCGCCGGCTCGTGATCACGGTGTCCCGGGCGGGCCGAGTCCGGCGAGGCGGCACTGCGGGCGGGTCAGCAGATCCAGCTTGCTGTGATGGGCGAACGCACTGCGGCACATGGCCCGGGCCGCGGCGCCGCACTGGTGCAGCACCGCGCCGCCGGTGCTGCTCGGCGCCACCACGTTGACGCACCCGTGGCTGGACCGCCCATAACTGCCTGGGCTCAGGGCCGCCCAGGCACCGGCGCCGGCCACCAGGACGATCAGCAGCCCGCCCACGATCGCGAACACCCGCTTCTGGCGGGGGGTGAGCGATTCCCCCCGCGGATTGGGCTGCCGGCCTCTCATGCCGGTCAAGCATAGGGAGCGGATAGATTCTACGATCTCGTATATGACGATTTCGTAGCAGTGGCGCGCGGCCCGGGTCAGCGCAGGGCGGTCCAGGCCGCGTACCCGCCAAGCCCAGCCAGCAGTACCGCGGTGCCGATCCGGATGGCGACCGCGTCGATGACGCTGCCCAGCCACCGGCCGCCGGTGACGGCGATCGCGGAGACCGTCCACAGGGCCAGGATGGCGCCGGCCGCGACCGACAGCGGGGCACGGTAGTGCGCGGCCAGGTTGGCCGTCAGCAACTGGGTCAGGTCACCCCATTCGGCGGCGAAGATGACGGCGAAGGCCGTGGCCGCGGTCCGGCCCGGCCGGGCCGGCGGCACCGGAGGCGGCTCGGGGTGACCCTTGCGCCGGTGTTCCCTGATGGCATCGAGGACCGCGAGGCCGGCGCCGACCAGGAAGATCACCGCCACCACGGCATCCACGACCTGCGGTGCGAGCAGGTGGAACACGACGGTTCCCAGGGTGGTGGCGATCACCACGTGCACGACGAAGGCCCCGGCGGATCCGAGCCAGACCGCGAACGGGTGCCCGCGGGTGGACATCACCAGCGAGGCGACCATGGTCTTGTCGGGCAGTTCTCCGATGAAGATGACTGCGAATACCGCGCCGATGACGGCCGGGTTCACGGTGCGGCGCTCGGCGCGCTGGCCGGCTCGTCGAAGGTGGCGCTCGGCACTGCCGGGCCGAGCCAGCGCCGCAGCCAGTCGATCTCCTCGGCGAGCACGTGCATGACCGATTCCCTGGCGAGATAGCCGTGGCCCTCGTGGGGCAGCATCACCAGCCGCGCGGTGCCCCCGTTGCCGCGGATCGCCTGGAACAGCCGTTCCGACTGGATGGGAAAGGTCCCCGAGTTGCCGTCCTGCTCACCGTGGATCAGCAGCAGCGGTGCCGTGATGTGGTCCGCGAACCGGAACGGCGAAACCTGGTCGTAGACATCGGCGGCTTCCCAGTAGCTGCGCCGCTCTGTCTGGAACCCGAACGGCGTCAGGGTGCGGTTGTAGGCGCCGCTGCGGGCGATCCCGGCTGCGAACGCCGTGGTGTGCGCCAGCAGGTTCGCCGTCATGAACCCCCCGTAACTGTGCCCGCCCACGGCGACCCGGGCCGGGTCGATGATCCCTGCCTCGCCGAGCGCCCGGATGTGCGCCAGGGCGGCGCCGGTGACCTGTTCCAGGTAAGTGTCGTTCATGGTCTCCGGGTCGCCGATCACCGGCATGGTGGCGTCGGCAAGCACCGCGTAGCCGCGCAGCGTGAAAACGACCGGGCCGAGCGCGGTGACCCGGGTGAACTCGAAGCTGTCGGCCCTGATCTGGCCGGCGGTGTCCGCACCGCCGAAGTCGTAGGGGTAAGCCCAGATCACCAGCGGCAGGCGGCCGTCCACGGCGGGGTCGTGCCCGGGCGGCAGGTACAGCATCCCGGACAGGGTCACCCCGTCACCCCGGTCATGCGTGAACAGCCGCTTGGTAACCCCGGTGAGCTGCGGGTGCGGATCGGGCCAGCGGGTCAGCGGCCTGGACTCAGAGCCGCCGAGACCGGCCACGATCAGGTTCGGCGGCTCGGCCGGGCTCTCGTGCCAGAGCACCACCTCGTCCCGGCCGGCCGAGGTGAAGCCGAGCACGTGCTCGACCGTGCCCTGTGGGCTCTCGTGCAGCCGGGTGGCCGCGCCGGTGGTGAGGTCGAACCGGTCGAGGAACGGCCGCTTGCCCTGCGGGGTGGCGCCGTCCCCGCGCAGGTAGATGGCTGTCCCGTCGGCCAGCACGGTCTGCGTGCCGTCGGGGTTGGTCACCCGAAGCGGCGAGCCCGGGTCGCCGTACGCGTCGTCCACCGACCTGTCGAACACGGCACGGGACCCCTGCGGTGCGTTCAGGTCGCACCACCAGGTGGTCAGCCAGCGGCGGTCGCGGTCGTGCTCGACCATGAGCACCTGGCCCGGCGCGTCGAGGTCGTACCAGCCCAGGCAGCGGTGCCGCACGTCGAGCACCCGCTGCGGTGCCTGGTCGAACGCCCCGGTGAGCCGGAACACCCGGTCGCGGCAGGTGGCCGGAGCCATCGGATCCCCACCGTCCAGCGCCTCCACCCAGGTCAGGCTGGCCGGATCGCGCTCCTCCCAGCCGACGAGGCGGGGGCCGAGGGGCACGCCCTGGCGGGGCACCTCATCACTGACCGGCTGATCCGCGATCACGGCACACGGCTTGCCGTCGCTGTCCCAGACCTCGGTGCAGCGGGCGAACCACACCCAGGGGACGCGGAACGAGAACGGCCGCCGCAGCCGCTGCACCAGCAGGCGTGTCCCGTCCGGCGAGTCCTCCAGGGTGTAGTAGAGCCCGGGCGGGCCAAGCTCGGTGCGCTCTCCGCTGGCCGGGTCCACCCGTGCCGGGACCGAGGTGGCCAGCACCTCGAAGCGGTCCTCGTCGGCGCTGGTCCGCAGCAGGTCCTGATAGGTCGCGAGCTGTGACCGCTTCCCCTCGGTCTCCTCCAGCCGTGGCTCGGTGGCCGGTTCCGGCAGCACCGGGCTGCCCGGCGGGCAGGCCAGCACCAGCAGCGACCGGCCGTCGCGGGACCAGCGCACGGTACCGCCGCCCGAGGCGGGTTCGCCGCCGAGCACGTCGCAGAGGGACAGCCCGGGCAGTTCGGCGACCTCGCCTGTCTCCGCGTCCCCGATCCACAACCCGATTCCGCCGGGGCGGTCCACCGTGAACGCGAACCGCTTCCCATCGGCCGCCCACACGGGGAAACCGACCTGTGCTCCTCGGGGCAGGCGGGGAAAGTACTCGTGCCCGTCGGCGATCCGCAGCACCGACAGCCTGCCCGCGCGGCGCAGCCGCCGCCTGGCCCGCAGCCGCTGGTCGATCCGGAGCCCGGCCAGGGCCAGGTACGGGCGTGCCAGCATGGCGATTTCCGGGTGCGCCGCATAGTGGACGAGCACGAGATACCTGCCGCCGGGGGCCATCGAGACCGACGGCGGCGGCGGCGCGTCGACGACCGGGATGAGATCGGCGGGTGGCGTGGCGTATGGCACGGGGATCCTTCTGACGACGTCAATCATTGGTGACGCAGCGGTCAGAATAGCGGCAGCAGCCGCGGAGCGTCGCTGCCCGCGGGCACACCCCGCCAGGTCGCTGTCACCAGCACTCCCGCACCCGCAAGGTGCCACCGCCTCGCACCGCAAGGTGCCACCGCCACCTGGACAGGCGGCCACCCGCCGCTTAGGCTTGACTGTATGATCAGTCAAACCATGTGCCCCCCTGCTCCGCTTGACCCTGGCGCCGTGGCGCAGTCCCTGCGGCCGTTCGGGGAAAGCCGGATGCTGCCCCGGGCCGCCTATGTCGATCAGGCGGTGTTCGAGTGGGAGCGGCAGCACATGTTTGGCGGCGGCTGGGTCTTTGCTGGCCGCAGTGACCAGGTAGCCGGTCCGGGCGACATGCGCGCCGAGCCGCTCGGTGCGAGCAGCGTCCTGCTGACCAGGGACGAGGACGGGGTGCTCCACGCGTTCGCCAACACCTGCCGTCACCGGGGCCATGAGCTGCTGCCGTGCGGTGCGTCCGCACAGCACAAGGTGATCATCTGCCCTTATCACGCCTGGACCTACGGGCTGAACGGTGACCTGCGGGCCGCGGCTGGCTTCAAGAACCGGCCAGGCTTCGCGACCGCCGAGTGGGGCCTGCACGAGTTGCCGGTCACCGAATGGCACGGCCTGGTGTTCGTGGACGAGTCGGGCAAGGCGGGCCCGCTCGCGGACTGCCTCGGCAGCCTGGACGAACACGTTGCGCCGTACGAGATGGAGCGGCTGGTGGTGGCCGGGCAGCACGATTACGACTCGACGGCCAATTGGAAGATCCTCACCGAGAACTACCACGAGTGCTACCACTGCCCGTCGATCCACCCGCAGCTGTGCAAGGTGAGCCCGCCCAAGAGCGGGGAGAACTATTCGGCCCCGGGCATCTGGGTCGGCGGCTGGATGGACCTGCGCGACGGCATGGCGACCATGTCCCTGGACGGGGCGAGTTCCGGGGTCCCGCTGCGCGGGCTCGACCCGGCCGGGCTGCGGACGGTCATCTATGTCGGCATCTTCCCCAACCTGCTGCTCAGCCTGCATCCGGACTACGTGATGATGCACAAGATCATCCCGCTGGCACCCAACCGGACCAAGATCGAGTGCACCTGGTCCTTCGCGCCCGAGTCGCTGGCCCAGCCCGGGTTCGACCCCGGGTATGCGATCGAGTTCTGGGACATCACCAACCGGCAGGACTGGCAGGCATGCGAGTCGGTGCAGCGCGGGCTCAGCTCCCCGCACGCCGTGCCCGGGCCCCTGTCACCCGACGAGGACGCGGTCTACCAGTTCGTCACCATGGTGGCCCGCGGTTACCAGGGTGAGCGCGCCTGGACCCTGGGCATCCCCGAGCCCGCCCGCTGACCGCCGGTCACGGCGCGAACGCGACGCTCAGCGGCTCGTTGCCCACGTGGATCAGCCGGCCGGCGGTGCCGGTGACGGTGCTGACCGGGAGCACGATTCCCGGCATGCGCGGGATGTTCTCCAGCGCCACGACGTACACGGTGCTGCCGTCCGGGGTGACCGCGATGGCGGTGGCACCGGCGCGGGCACCGAGGGTGATCGGCGTGGCCGGCGTGCCTGACGGGAGGCTCACCGGCGTCACGATGCCGGTCAGGCCTCCCGGCGCCGACCCGGTGAACGCGGACACGTAGGCGGTCGTGCCGCTGGGGCCGATCGCGATGTCGCAGCTGTACTCGCCCGCGTTGATCGCCTTTCCCATGGCGCCGGTCGCGGTGTCGATCGGCGTCACCGAGCCGGTCCGCTTGCCGTTGGCGACGTAGGCGGTCGTCCCGTCCGGGGTGATCGCGATCTGGCAGGGGCTGCCGCCGACCCTGATCGGCGGGCCGGCCGTGCCGGCGGCGGTGTTGATCGGGGTCACCGTGCCTGAGCCGGAGTTGACCACGTAGGCGGTGGCGCCGTCCGGGGTGATCGCGATGTCCACGGGCTGCACGCCCACCCTGATCGGCTTGCCCGCGGTGCCGGTGGCGGTGTCGATCGGCGTCACCGTGCCGGGGCTGGTGAACGAGGGCGAGCTGGCGACGTAGGCGGTGGCGCCGTCCGGGGTGATCGCGATGAAGTCGGGCCCAGGTCCCACCGGGATGGGCGTGCCGAGGGTGCCGGTCGCGGTGTCGATGGGAGTGACCGTGCCCGGGCCCGCGCTGGCCGCGTAGACGGTCCTGCCGTCCGGGGTGATGGCCACGAACTCCGAGTCGGTGCCCACCTTGATCGCCCTGCCCGGGATATCGGTGAGCGTGTCGATCGGGGTCACCAGGCCCTGGTTCTGGCTGGCCACATAGGCGGCCGTGCCGTCCGGGGTGACCGCGATCTGCGCGGGGCCACCGTGCACGGTGATCGCCGGGCCGCGGGCCCCGGTCACGGTGTCGATCGGGGTGACCGTGTCCGACCTGGCGTTGGCGACGTAGGCGGTGGCCACCGGAAGGTGCACCCAGGAGGCGGGCATGGCGCCCGCCGTCGCGGCTGTGCTGCCCGTGGCGGCTCCGCCGCCTGTGCTGCCTGTCGCGGCTCCGCTGCCTGTCGTGGCTGTGCTGCCTGTCGTGGCTGTGCTGCCCGTGGCGGCTCCGCTGCCTGTGGCGGCTCGGCTGCCCGTGGCGGCCGCGCTCCCGGCCGCGCCCAGTGCGATCCCCGCAGCTACCGCCGTGCCCGCAACCACCGCGGTACCCGCGATACGCATCATGCGCTTTTGCATGATGAGGATCATCTATTTGCGGTTGGGTGGTTGCAACGCTCCACGCCGCGGGAGCTAAGGCCGCGGGCTCACGCCGAGGGCACCGGGTTGCAGGCCCAGGGCACCTGGTTTCAGGCCCAGGGCACCTGGGCTCAGGCCCAGGGCACCGGGCTCAGGCCCAGGGCACCGGGCTCAGGCCAAGGACAGCGGCCCACGCTTGACCATCTGGCCAGCGATGATCGCGCGCTGGACCTCGCTGGTGCCTTCCCAGATCCGCTCCACCCGCAGTTCGCGGTAGAACCGCTCGGCCACGTTCTCCCGCATGTAGCCGCGGCCGCCGAACACCTGGACGGCCCGGTCGGCGACCCGGCCGGCCATCTCGGAGCAGTACAGCTTGGCCATGGAGCACTGTGCGTGCGAGACCTTCACGTCCGCACCCGCGTCGATGCCCCTGGCCGTCTCGTACAGCAGCGCACGGGCTGCGAACAGCTCCGTCATGCTGTCCGCGAGCATCCCGCCGACCAGGCCGTACTCGCTGATCGGCCGGCCACCGGCGCGCCGCTCGCGGGCGAACGCGGTCATCTCCTCGGTCAGCCGCCCGGCGGCGCCCAGGCACCGGGCCGCGACCATCAGCCGCTCGAACCGGAACCACTCGTAGGCGAAGGACATGCCGTCCCCCTCCGCGCCGATCAGGTTGGCGGCGGGGACCCGCACGTTCTCGAACGCGACGATCGGGTGGTGATGGCTGATCGTATGGGTATAGGCCGGTGTTCGCACCACGCTGACACCGGGGCTGGGCAGGTCCACCAGGAACATCGCGTGCTCGCCGTCGTGTGCGCCGCCGTCCAGCTTGGCCTGGAAGAACGCGAAGTCGGCGGTGTTGTAGGAGGTGACGTGCCACTTGGTGCCGTTCAGCAGATAGCCGTCACCGTCCCGGCGGGCGGTGGCCTCGATCGCCGCCACGTCGGAGCCCGCGCCCTCCTCGGTGATGGCGTAGCACTCCTCGCGTTCGCCCCGCACGGCCGGGCGCACATACCGGTCGAGCTGGTCCTCGGTGGCCACGGACGGCAGCCAGGACGGGGGAGTGGCGGCCACCCAGCCCAAGGCGTTGGTGACCCGGCCGGCCTGCTCCTGTACCAGCACCTGCTGCAAGGCGGTGCACCCACCGCCGCCCAGTTCCGCGGGCATGTTGGTGGCGCACAGGCCCAGCTCACGGGCGCGCGCGGCGTGTGCCGCGGTCACCCCGGCGGGCAGCTCACCGTCGGCCAGCTCGGCGGTGACCTCGAACGGGATCAGCTCGTCCGCGAACGCCGCGGCCCGTTTTTGCAGGTCAAGGTCGGACTCGGTCAGCCCGTACATATGATCGTTCCTCCGCTGCGTGCGTACTCACTGACTGCGGCCTGTCTTGACTGAATGTTCAGTTTATGCCAGCATCGTGCTCGTGCCAATGCCTTCACCTGCCCTTCCGGACACTGCGGACGCGGTCGTGGTTGGCGGCGGGACGGTCGGTGCGTGGTGCGCCTACTTCCTGCGCACGGCGGGCCTGGAGCGCGTCGTACTGATCGAGAAGGGCGTGCTCGGCCAGGGCGCGAGCAGCCGCGCAGCGGGCGTGGTCCGGCTGCAGGGGGGCACCCCGGAAGCGGTGCGCCTGGGCATCTGGTCGCGCCACTTCTACCTCGGGCAGCGCGCGGAGTTCGGCACCGACTCTGGCTTCGTCAGCCAGGGCTATCTGCTGCCGTGCTTCAGCACGGCCGAAGTCGGGGCAGCCAGGCAGCGGCTGGCCATGCAGTCGCAGTTCGGGATCGGCGCGGTATGGCTGGAACCGGACGAGGTGGACGCGGTCAACCCGGCACTGGCACCAGGGCAGACGCTGGGCGGCACGTTCTGCGCCGACGACGGGTACATCAGCCCGCCGCGCAACGTGGCCGCCTACACCGTGGCCCTGCTCAGCAGCGGCGTCACGGTCGCCGAACGGGTGACCTTCCGCGGCCTGCTGACCGATGGCGGCGAACTGGCGGGAGGCTCGCCGGCCGGCCGCGGCCAGGTGCGCGGCGTGACCACCAGCGACGGCGAGATCCACGCGCCCCTCGTCGTGCTCACCGGCGGGCCCAAGCTGGCGCAGGTAGGGGCCCTGGCCGGGATCCGCATTCCGGCCGGCGGGGTCAGGCACCAGGTAGCCGTGACGCAGCAGCACCCTGACCTGCACCCGTCCCGGGTGCCCATGGTCTTCGACCTGCACGCCGGGCTGTACTGGCGGCCGGAAGAGGGCGGCCTGCTGTTCGGGATGAGCAACCCGGAGGAGCCGCCGGGCGAGAACCGCAGCGTGGACCACGACTATCTGGCCAGGATGCGCACCAGGCTTGAGGCTCTCGTCCCGGTCACCGCGGGCCTCGGGCTGCGCCGCGTCTGGGCGGCCACCATCGACTACACCCCCGACCACCTGCCGATCATCGGGCCGGCGCTCGGCCCGGACGGCCCCGTTGCCGGGGTCACCGTGGCCAGCGCGGGCGGTGCCGGGATGATGTGGGGCCCCGCAGTGGCCCGCGCCACCGCGGACATCGCCCTGACCGGCACCAGCGACGTGGTGGACACCACCAATCTCGGCCTGGACCGGTTCGACGAGCACGGGCACAGCAAGCTCGCCGCCGACCCGGTCGCCCTGCCGTTCCCCGAGATGGCGCCGGGCCAGGCGCCCGGCAAGCTCACCGTCACCTGACCGGCGCGCTGACGCCCTTCCGGTCAGCGGCGCACGCCCGAAGAGAGGAACAACCGACCATGACACAAGCACTTCCCGGCACCCCACCCACCTCCCCTTCCCCCTTCATGGCCGCCGCCGCGCTCGCCGGTGACCTGGAGGACTGGGGACCGCTGGCCGAGGCGACCGGAGCGCCGATGCAGACCTCGGGGACCACGCTGTGGTCCGACGGCGACCAGGAGGTCGGGGTCTGGGAGTGCACCCCCGGGCCGTCGCACTGGACCCTGGAAACGCACGAGGCCATCTACGTCCTTGCGGGCCGGATGACGGTCACCCCGGACGGCGGCGCGCCGCAGGAGGTCGGCACCGGCGACTGCGCGGTCTTCCCGCGCGGCTGGAGCGGCACGTGGCAGATCCACGAGACGATCCGCAAGCTGTACGTCATTTATTGACCTTTCCGTTAAGCTCTCGGGCGGCACCGATGACACGGGGGGCCGGTTCATGGGCATTGACGAGGTAATCGAACGGATGACCACCCTGGCGGAGGAACTTCGCCGGGACGCCGACGGGCGGCTGGCCTTCCACAACACCTACCTGCGCACCACCGAAGCGGTGGCGCGGGCGCTGCGTGACGGGTTCTTCGCCGACCCCGAGTGGGTGGACCGCTGGGACGTCGCCTTCGCCAGGTTGTACCTCGACGCCCTGGACGCCGGCCGGCGCGGCGAGCCGGTGCCCGAGCCGTGGGCGGTGGCCTTCCGCGCCGCCGCGGCCCAGCCGGACCTCCCGGCGGTGCGCCACGTCCTGCTCGGCATGAACGCCCACATCAACTACGACCTGCCCCAGGCGCTGCTCGCGGTGATCAGCGACGCGGAGTTCGGCGACCCGCAGGTGCGCGCCCGCCGGGAGGCGGACCACCGCAGGATCGACGAGGTGCTCTCCGTCCGGGTCGGCGCCGAGGACGCCGAACTCCAGCAGATGGAACCGGCCGCGACCTGGCAGGACCGGGTGCTGCAGCCGCTGAACCGGATGGCCACCCGGCGCTTCCTGCGCGAGTCCCGCGAAAAGGTGTGGGCCAACGCCCTGGAACTGTCCAAGGCCCGCGCGGCCGGCCCGGACAGCTACGCGGGCCGCCTCGCCGAGCTCGAGAAGCTGTCCGGCGCCCGGGTGGCCGACCTGGAGCGGCCCGGCCCGGTGCTGCTCCGGCTGGCGGCCCGCGGCTTCGGGGTCCGGCTGGCCGGCGAGGGCCAGCCGCCGGCCTACGAAGGCCAGCGGCCGGCCAACGGCGGCCGCACGGCACCGAGGGCCCGCCTGCCACGCCGTCCGGCGCGCCGCCCCGGCGCGAGCGTGCTGTGGTCGTTCGACCCGGTCAAGGTCGGCAACCTGGAGACCAACCTGTGGGTTACCTACTACCGCAGGCAGTGGGCCAGGTTCCTGGTGTCCTCGCTGCTCGTGGTGCACGGCACGTTCGGCATGGACTGGCTGCGCACCTGCCACGGGGCGTGGCTGGTGCTGCGCGCCAACCAGCTCTGGGCGCCCAGCCCCGGGGATCCGGACGGTGCCCGGCGCTGCATGACCAGGTTCTACGCGCTGCTGCTGCTCACCCACGGCGCGCCCGCCGACCCCGCCCGCGCGGCCAGGCTGGAAGTGGACTGGTGGGCGGCTCACCGGGAGCATCAGTACGACGCGGGCAGCGACGACGGGCCCCTGGTCACCGCGCTGGCCCGGCTGTACGCCCACGTGTACGACACCGCCGAGGAGGCGGTCCGCCCGGCCGCGCAGCACCGGGCGCGGGCGATGGACATCTCCGACCGGTGGGTCGCCGAAGGGCATGAGCCGGGCAGCCCGCTCATCGCCACCGAACGCGCCGAACTGGTCCGCTGCTACGCCAGCCTGCTTGCCGCCGTGCACCGCTGACCCCGGCGTCCATGATCGTGAAGGCCCCCGGCAACGCTGGGCCTGCCCGCCAGAGCCATCGCCATCACCCCGTCAGGGGACGGGGCGGGCGGGCCGGCTCCACGAGCACGTCCACGGCGACCGCGCCGGCCGGGCCGCAGATCAGCGGGTTGACGTCCAGGGCGGCCAGTTCGCCGCCCAGCTCACCCGCGATCGCGGACACGCCGGTGATCGCGGCGGCGACGGCGCCGAGGTTCGCGGGTGGCTGGCCACGGAACCCGGCCAGCAGCCGGGCCACGCGCAGCCGGGACAGCATCCGCCCGGCCCCGGCGGCATCGACCGGGGGCAGCGCGACCGCCCGGTCGGCCAGGTGCTCCACCAGGACCCCGCCCGCGCCCACGACGACCAGCGGCCCGAGGTCGCCGTCCGTGATGATCCCGGCCGACAGCTCGGTGCCGGGCTCCGCCGTCTCGCACACCAGTACCCGCGGGCCAAGCCGCGCCGCCAGGTCCGCGTAGGCGGCCTCAAGCCCGGCGGCGTCCCTGATGCCGAGCACCACGCCGCCCGCGTCGGACTTGTGCGCCACGCCGGGCTCGGCGGTCTTGAGCACCACGGGGTACCCGATCTCCGGCGGCCGCGGCGAGCGCCGCCGCGGCGCTGTCGGCGCGCTGCGCCCGCGCGGCGCGTATCCCGTAGTCGCGCAGCAGCGCGGAACGCCGTCCGCGGCGGGCAGCGGGCCCGCCCGCAGCGCGCGGAGTCCAGCGCTCCTGCCGGGCGAGGTCGACCGGCAGTGGCCGCGGCCGGGCGGACCAGGTGCCGTGGGCGAGCAGGTGGCCGAGGGCAAGCAGGCCGGTGCGGGCGCCTTCCAGCACCGGGATGCCCGCCGCGCGCAGTTCCCCGGCCACGGCCGGGTCCACGGCGGCGGGGATGTTGGCCAGCACCGCCAGCGGCTTGCCGGTACGCCTCGCGGCGTCGGCCAGCGCGTCCTGATAGGACCGGTCGCCGTCGAACTCGGTCACCAGGTCCACCGCGAGCGCGACCGCGGCGACCGCCGGGTCTTCGGCCAGCGCGGCGAGCGACTCGGTGAGCTGCCACTGCGCCTTGGTGCTCGCGCCCCACATGTCCAGCGGGTTGCCCGGCTCCAGGCCCGGGTCGAGCACCTCGGCGAGCCGCCTGCAGGGTGGCCTCGCCGACCGGCCCGAACGGCACGCCAAGCTCGGCGGCCAGGTCGGCGATGTGCGCCCGTTCCAGGCCTGAGTCGTGCACCGTGGCGATACCGCCGCGCGGCCCCGGCGGCGGCCGCCGCCCGATCGTGAACAGCTCAAGCGTGTCGGTCAGCTCGGCCAGGTCGGCGACCCGGTGCACGCCGTAGGCCTCCGCGAGCGCCTCCCATGCCCCGTCCGCGCCGGCCAGCGCCCCGGAATGCGCGGTCACCAGCGCGCGGCCGGCGGCGGAACGTCCCGCCGTCAGCAGCACCACAGGAATTTGCCGAACGGCTGCCGCCGCCAGCACCTGTTGCAGCGCACCGGTGTCCCGCATCGCCTCAAGCACCAGGGCCAGCACCCGGGTCTGCGGCAGGTCAAGCGCATATCGCGCGTACTGGCCGGCCGTGGTGACCAGTTCCTGGCCGGAGGAGACGGCCACGGTGTACCCGAGCGCCCGGCGGGTGCGCAGCATCGCGGAGAACACCGAGCCGGACTGGGTGACCAGCGCGACCGGGCCCGCCGGAAGCTGGTCCGGCTCCTGGTAGCCGATCGCCCGCAGCCCGTAGCCCACGTTGACGAAGCCCATGCAGCCGGCGCCGCACAGGGCCATCCCCGCGGCGCGTGCCGTCGTGGCGATCCGGTCCCTGAGCGAAACCGTGGGCCGGGGCTCCCCGGAGCCAGGGTCACCCTGAGGCACCGGGTCGTACGCACCGCCGAAGATCACCGCGGCCCGGTCGCCCCGGCGCGCGGCGAGCTCCACCTGCCCGGCCAGTGCCGCGTCGGGCACCCCGAGCAGCACCAGGTCCACGGGGCCGGGCAGGGCGGCAAGCGAGGGATGGCACGGCACCCCGCCGATCTCCCGGTACTTCGGGTTGACCAGGTACATCGCTGGCGACGCCGGGCTGCGCGCCACCTCGGCCACCATCCGCTGGCCGAGCGTGCCCGGCCGCGGGCTGGCGCCGACCAGGGCCACGCTGCGGGCTTCCAGCATCGCGCGCAGCGCCGGCTCCTGGCCCGCCCCGGGCGGTGCCCGGTCCAGCGCTGCCCGGGACGGATGGGCCGGCGTAGTGGCCCGAATTTCCTGAGCGGTCATGAACGCCGCGTGAGCCTGCGGCGGCTGGCCTTCTTGTCCGCGATCGCCGCCTTGGCCGCCTGCATGCCGGGGATGCCGCAGACACCGCCGCCGGCGTGTGTCGCGGAACTGGCGTAGTACAGGCCGGCGATGGGCGTGCGGTAGTCGGCGAAGCCGGGCGCGGGGCGCATGTGGAACAACTGCTCAAGGGACAGTTCCCCGTGGAAGATGTTTCCGCCGATCAGCCCGTAGTCGTGCTCCATGTCGTAGGGGCCGACGATGTCGCGGTGCACGATGGCGCTCTTGAGGTTGGGCGCCAGTTCGCTGTAGCAGTCGATCATCCGGTCGGCGTAGGCCTCGAGTTCCGCCCGGTGCGGCTCGAGATTCCAGTCGGCCGGCACCCACTGGGTGAACAGCGACATGATGTGGTACCCATCGGGGACCAGCGTCTTGTCGAACGCGGTGGGGATGACCCCGTCGCTGAACGGGCGCTGCGCCGGGCGGCCCTCGCGGGCGTCGATGAACGCGCGCTCGATGTACTCCATGGTCGGCGCCATCTCGACCGAGCCGGTGTGGTGCTCCTGCAGTTGCGTGCCGGGGTCGGCGGTGAAGTCCGGCAGTTCGGCCAGGGCCAGGTTGATCTTCACCACGCCGCTGCGGGTCTTCCAGTGCTCGATGTCGGTGACGAAGTCGCCGGGCAGGTTCTCGGCGCCGACGTGGTCGAGGAACGCGGTCCGCGGGTGCAGCGAGGACACCACCACGCCTGCCGTGATCTCCTCGCCGGACTCAAGCACCACCCCGGTGGCGCGGCCGCCGCTGGTCTGTACCCGGGCCACCGGCGCGCCGGTCCTGATCTCCACGCCGAAGCCGCGGGCCGCGCGGGCGATCGCGTCGGAGACCGCGCCCATGCCGCCCTCCTGGAAGCCCCAGTTGCCGAGGTGGCCGTCGCCCACGTCGCCGATCGAGTGGTGTGCCATCACGTACGCGGTGCCCGGCTCGTAGGGCCCGGCCCAGGTGCCGATCACCCCGTTGACCGCCAGTGCGCCCTTCACCTGCGGCGACTCGAACCAGTCGTCGAGCAGGTCGGCGATGCTCATCGTCATGAGCCGGGTGACGTCGGCGATCGTGCGCGTGTCGAGCCCACGGTGCCGCCAGGCGAGCCGCAGCGTCTCCGTCAGGTCGCGGGGGGCGCGGGAGCCGATCTTCGGCGGCACGGTGAGCAGCAGCGGGCCGAGCACCTCGGCCAGGCCGGCCAGCCAGGCGTCCCAGCGGGGCATGGCGTCGGCGTCCTTCACCGACCACTTGGCCACCTCTTCGTGGTTGCGCTTGGCGTCGTCGGCGTACAGCTTGATCGAGCCGCCCTCGGGGAAGGCCTGGTAGTACGGGCCCATCGGGAAGATCTTGTAACCGTGCCTGGCCAGGTCGAGGTCGTTGATGATGGTCGGCGGCATCAGGCTCATCACGTAGGACAGCCGGGTGACCCGGAAATCGGGTGCGTCGGGCCAGGGTGCCTCGGTGGTGGCCGCGCCGCCGGTGTTACCGCGCGCCTCGAGCACCAGCGTGCGTGCGCCCGACCGGGCCAGGTACGCCGCCGCGACCAGCCCGTTGTGCCCTCCGCCGACCACGATCGCGTCGTATCGCGCCGCCATGAGTCCAACCTCCCGCGTTCCGGCGCCGCGCCACGGATCCGTACCGCCGCCGGCTGCCAAATGTTTGACTGAATGTTCAGTCTAGAAACTGGTACGCTTGTCCACAAGTGCACGGATCGATAGAGGCAGGTGCCAAGATCGCTCGTGTCGGCAAAGATGTGTCCATGAGAGTGCAGGCGAACAACGCCGGCACGGCCGATCAGCGGCGTGAACAAATGCTGCGGGCGGCGCTCGACGTGATTGCCGAGCGCGGGTACCCCGAAAGCCGCATCGCCGACGTGGCCGAGCGCGCAGGGACCAGCCCGGCACTGGTCATTTACTACTTCAAGACCAAGGACCAGTTGCTGACCGAGGCGATCCGGTTTTCCGAGGACAGCTGGTACGAGGCCGGGATGCGCCGGATGGCGGAGATCCCCACCGCGGCCGGAAAGCTCGAAGAGATCGTGGCGATGAGCTGCCTGCCCGAGGCGGACTCCGAGCCGACGAGTTCCTGGGCGCTCTGGCTCGACCTGTGGGCACAGGCGGTGCGCCACCCCGAGGTGGCCGGCGTGCGGCAGAAGTTCGACGAGCGGTGGCGGGACCTCATCTGCTCGCTCGTGCTGACCGGCCAGGAGGCCGGCGAGTTCGGCCCCGTCGACCCGGTGGACTTCGCGGTGCTGCTGTCCGCTCTGCTGGACGGGCTGGCGGTGCAGATCGCGCTGGCCGACCCGGCGGTGGACGCCCACCGTGCCTACGATCTGAGCATGCAGTTCGCCGCCGGGCAGCTCGGCTTCACCTGGTCGCCGCGGCGGGGCGGCCGTGGATCGCGGGTGCGACCGCGTAATTAACCAAGGGAGGTGGCCCGGTGGCTGGAGGGCAGATCGAGCTGGTCTCGCTGACCAAGCGATTTACCGAGGTCGCGGTGGACGGCGTTGACCTGACGGTGGCCAGCGGGGAGTTCTTCTCGCTGCTCGGCCCGTCCGGCTGCGGCAAGACCACCACCCTGCGGCTGATCGCGGGCTTCGAGCAGCCGACCGCCGGGAAGATCCTGCTGGACGGCTCGGACGTGACCGGCATCCCGCCGCACCGGCGCAACGTCAACACGGTGTTCCAGAGCTACGCGCTGTTCCCGTTCCTGAACGTGTTCGACAACGTGGCGTTCGGCCTGCGGCACCGCAGCCTGTCCAAGGCCGAGATCGGCAAGCAGGTCAACGGGGCGCTGGAACTGGTGCAGATGACCGAGTACGCCAAGCGGCGGCCGGGCATGCTGTCCGGCGGCCAGCAGCAGCGGGTGGCGCTGGCCCGGGCGCTCGTGCTGAACCCCGCGGTGCTGCTGCTCGACGAGCCGCTCGGCGCGCTGGACGCGAAGCTGCGGCGGTCTCTCAAGGTCGAGCTGAAGGCGCTGCAGGAGCGGGTCGGCATCACGTTCCTCTACGTCACCCACGACCAGGAGGAAGCGCTGACCATGTCCGACCGGCTGGCGGTGATGAACGCTGGCAGGATCGTGCAGATCGGCGTGCCGCGCGAGGTGTACGAGGAGCCCGGCGACACCTACGTGGCCGACTTCCTGGGGGTGTCCAACCTGATGGAGGTCGACGTGGTGGAGCGGGGCCCTGGGGCGCGCTGCCACATCAAGGTCGGCGAGGCGGGCCTGGTGGCCGAGCGGGGCGACGTCGACGGACTCGGCCCGGCCCACGCGGTGATCCGCCCCGAGCGCGTCAGGATCGAGCCCTACGGCTCCACCGGGGACAACAGGGTGCCGGCCATGGTGGAGCGCCTGGTGTTCCTCGGTGCCGCGACGCAGGTGATGCTGCGGCTCGGCGCGGGCGTGCCGCTGCAGGCGCTGGTGCAGAACGACGGCGAGTCGACCGGGCTGGCGCAGGGCTCCCCGGTGCACGTGTTCCTGCCGCCCGACGGGCTGCGGGTGCTCGGCGGCTCGGCGCGCGAGGTGCCGGTCGCGCCCGAGGACGGCTCGCTGGTAAGCAGCTAGGGCTTGCGGGCCACCCCGCCCCACAGCGCGGAGGGCATCGCGGCCCCGGCCGCGGAGTCCGGCCGCCACTTCTGGACCGGCACCAGCCCCGGCTCGGCCAGCTCCAGGCCGCCGAAGAACCGCATGACCTCGGCGTGGCTGCGGTAGGTCTGCTTGACCGGCATGAACCGGCCGACCTGGTCCTTGGCCTGCGCCACCGCCTCGACGTCGATGTCCGAGGCGATCTGGGACAGGGCCAGGTGGCTGCCGGCCGGGACCGCGCCGACCAGCCGGGCGACGATGCCGTAAGGGTTGTCGGTGTCCGGGATCAGGTGCAGGATCGCCATGAGCACGACCGCCACCGGCTGGGAGAAGTCGAGCGTCTGCGCCGCGCGGTCCAGGATCGTGCCGGTGTCGCGCAGGTCGGCGTCCAGGTAGTCGGTGGCGCCTTCCGGGGCGCCGGTGAGCAGCGCGCGGGCGTGCGCCAGCACGATGGGGTCGTTGTCCACGTAGACCACACGGGACGCCGGAGACACGGCCTGGGCGATCTCGTGGGTGTTGGGCGCCGTCGGGATGCCGGTGCCGATGTCCAGGAACTGCCGGATCCCGGCCTCGGCGGCCAGGTAATGCACCGCACGGGCCAGGAACGCACGGTTGGAGCGCACCGAGTGGATCAGGTCCGGATAGGCCTCAACCGCCGCGTCGCCGGCCGCCCGGTCCACCGCGTAGTTGTCCTTGCCGCCGAGCCAGTAGTCGTAGATCCGGGCGACGTGCGCCACGCTGGTGTCAAAGGTCGGGTGGTCGCCGTCCGGGGGATCCTGCAGATCTGGGCCATCGGCCGATGGGGTTCCGCTGGTCACTGCGCTCTCTCCTGATGCGTCCGCGGGTGGTGCGGTTTCGGGAACGGCTGCCATTCGGCGGGCAGCGGTGGGCTCAGGTTTCCCTGATGATTTCCTTGAGGAAGCGGGTGGTGCCCGCGGGCGTCAGTGCCTCGGCGGACAGCCGGTTCATGACCTCCATATAGTGATCGACGTCGTTGCGCCTTTCCAGGTACAGGGCGCTGGTGAGCTGCTCGATATAGGCCACGTCCGGCAGGTCGGCCTGGCGGAACCGCAAAACCGTGAATGAGCCGCCCGCGCCCGCGTGCCCGCCGCGCCGGAATGGCACGACCTGGATCGTCACGTGCGGCAGGTCCGCGGCCTCGATGAGCCGCTGCAGCTGGCCGCGCATCACCTGCGGCCCGCCCACCGGACGGCGCAGCGCGGCCTCGTCCATGACCGACCAGACCCGGGGTGCGTCCTGGCTGCCCAGCAGGTCCTGGCGCTTCATCCGCAGGCTGACCCGGCGGTCGATCTCCTCCGCGGGGCGGCCTTGTGGCCGAGCACGGTGACCGCCCTGGCGTAGCCTTCGGTCTGGAACAGGCCGTTCACGAACTGCAGCTCGAAGGTGCGGATCAGGCTGGCCGCGGCCTCCAGGCCGAGGTAGGCCTCGAACCAGTCGGGCAGGATGTCGGAGTACTTCGCCCACCAGCCCTGGGCGTTGGCCTGGTCCACGAGTGCGAGCAGCCCGGCACGGTCCTGCTCGCCGGTGACCCCGTAGAGGGTGAGCAGGTCGGCCACGTCCCGGTGCTTGAAACTGACCCGGCCATGCTCCAGGCGGCTGATCTTGGACCGGGATGCGCGGATCTCATAGCCGGCCTGGTCCGGCGTGATCCTGGCGTCCTCGCGCAGGCGGCGCAACTGGGTGCCGAGCAGCATGCGCAGTACGGTCGGGCCGCCCCGGGGATCGGCGGCGAGGGCGTCGCCGTCCGGGGGGCCGCCGCTATCACCGGGCGGAGGTCCGCCGTTCTCACCGGGCGGCGTGCCGCCCGTGTCGACCGTGCTCAATCCTGGCTCCGGCAGTGGTGAGTCGGCGCTGGTCTGGGGTCCCGGCCAGTTCGCGAGGTGGTCGGATCCCGCGCTACCAGGGCATTGCCCGGATGGCGGGAAAGGCTCGTCCGGCGGGGTGCATCGGCACAATACACCCGATCCGGCGGGCCACGGCAGGCCCTTTCCGCAGCGGTGCCCGCACCGTTTCCGTGCGGGCACCCGATCGGCGAAGAACGGTTACGGAGCTGAGGAAAGCAGGTTGTCGAACTCTCCGTCCTTCACACGGCGCAGGAAACCGGCCAGTTCTGTCCGGGGGTAGATGAGGGCAGGGCCACTCTTGTCCCTGGAGTTGCGGACGGCGATCATTCCGTCCGGCAGTTCGGCGACCTCCACACAGCTTCCGCTCGGGTTGCTGGCGCTGCTCTTGCGCCAGCGTGCCGTCGTCAGAAGGTCGGCACTCATGCCGTTCTCGACGTGCATCGCTATCTCCGGTGTCAGCTTTCAGCGGGGACAGTCAGGGGCGGACGCGCACGTCCGCCCCTGCTGCAGGAGTCTGCACGCGGCAGCCTAACATGCTGATGCACGTGCATTTGATGCTTGCATCAAGCGCGCCGGCGCGGCAGAATGCGGTTGCATACGTTTGCACTGTAACCCCCGGTGGAGAGCGGCGAGTCGGAAGTGTCCGAAGCGGCGGTGTCGGCAGCACCTGCAGGTCTCGCGCGCGGGACAGGCCCCGCGGCGGACTGGCACTGGCTCATTTCGGCCGCGGATATGGCCGCGGAGGTCAGCGGCGTCTGGCCACTGGCCCGGCATCCCGCCGCGCAGCGCTGGCCCGGCTACCCCAGGGTGGCCACCCGCACGCCCGGAGCGGGCGCCGAGTCGGTCCGGGTGGCACGGGACTTCACGGCCGCGACGCTGCGGCGCTGGGGCGTGGACGGCGAGCGGTCCGGCGACATCGTCGTCGTGGTGTCCGAACTGCTGACCAACGCGCTGCGGTACACGGTGCCCTGCCCCGGGGCGGTCTGGCCGCGCTGGCCGGTCCGGCTCGGTCTGCTGCAGCCGGGCCCGTGGGTGCTGTGCGCGGTGTCCGACCCCAGCGACGAGATCCCGGTGGAGAAGGACCTGGGCTGGTGCGGTGAGTCGGGCCGCGGGCTGCACGTGGTGTCGGCGCTGTCCGACGAGTGGGGCTGTACGGCGCCCGGGCCCAGGGGCAAGGTCGTCTGGGCCATGTTCACCACGCAGCAGGCCTGGTAGCCCCGCGCGGCAGTGCCTGACGGCTCCGGCCCCGCGCCGCAGGCGTCAGCCTTCGCTGCCCGCGATCGAGGCCAGCGCGTCCAGCCTGCTGCCCCGCTCGCCGCGGGTCATCCAGCGGTAGCCGATGTAGCCGAGCACGGCGATGACGAGCGACATCACCAGCGCGATCGTGCCGAGCGCGTTCAGCGCGGGCCCGCCGTTGCCGCCGTGCTGGGTGGAGTAGATGATCACCGAGATCGGCGTGTTGGTGGCGTTGGACGAGAGCAGGTCGACGATCACGAAGTCGTCGACGACGCCGGAGAACACCAGCACCGCGCTGGCGAAGATGGCCGGGCCGAGCAGCGGCAGCAGCACCCGGCGGATCGTCTGGAACTGGTTGGCGCCGAGGTCGGCGGCCGCTTCCTCATACTGCCTGCCCAGCGTGACCAGCCGGGCCTGGACGATGATGGCCGGCCAGCTCACGTTCCAGGTGACCAGCCCCAGCGTCTCCGGGATGGTGCCGAGCGGCACCTTGCTGTACAGGATGGTGAACACGAAGAACATCGCCACGCCGAAGATCAGCTCCGGGACGACGAAGGAGAGGATCATGATGAAGTTGAACGTGGACGGCACCGGGCCGCGCCACCGGTTGATGCCAAGCGCGAACGCCACGCCAAGCGGCACCGCGATGATCGTGGTCAGGACCGACAGCCGCAGGGTCTGTATCACCGCCGCGTGCAACTGCGGGTTGTGCAGCACGCTGTTGACCGGGTCGGCGAAGTACCAGCGCCAGGAGAAGCCCTGCCAGACGCTCTGCGACTTGCCGTTGTTGAACGAGAACAGCACGGCGAGGGCGATCGGCAGCAGCGACCAGATCAGGTACAGCCAGGTGAAGCCCTCGAGGATCCAGGGGTGCCCCCACGGGTTGCGCCGCGGGATCCACCGCCGGGACAGGGCGCGGGGCCGCGCGGCCGCCTGGCTCGCGGCCGCGGGGACGCTGGTCGCGGTCACATCGCCTCCCGGGACGAGCGGTTGGTGGCCACCACGTAATAGATCATCGGGACCAGCAGCACGAACAACAGCAGCATGGACAGCACCGCGCCCTGCCCTTGCAGGCCGGGCGTGCCGAGCTGCCCCGCGATGAGGTTGCCGATCATGGATGTGTTCGCGGCGCCGGACATGAGCTGGTTGGTGTAGTAGTCGCCGATCATTGGCAGCACGGTGATCAGCAGCCCGGTGAGGATCGGCTGCCGCGACATCGGCAGCGTCACCCGCAGGAACGTCCGCGCCCGGCCCAGGCCCAGGTCCCGGCCCGCCTCGATCAGCGCCGGGTCGATCCGGTCCAGGCCGGCGTAGAGCACCAGGATCAGGTAGGGGATGTAGCCGTACACCAGGCCGAGGACCACCGTGACCGGCTTGCCGCCAAGCCAGTTGACCGGCTGCGAGATCAGGCCCAGTGCGGACAGGGCCTTGTTCACGTAGCCGTCGGTCTGCAGCAGGCCCACCCAGGCCAGCATGCGCATCATGTAGCTGACCCAGAACGGCGCGATCAGCAGCAGCAGGAACAGCCCCTTGCGGCGCCCGGCGAACCTGGCCACGAAGTAGGCGGCCGGGTAGCCGATCACCAGGCACAGCAGCGAGCCGACGGCCACGTAGACGATCGTCCTGATCACGATGGGGCCGGCGAACGAGGTGGCCCCCACCAGGTCATGCCACACGTTGATGACGTTGGACGAGCTCCAGTGCAGCGGGTTCCAGGCGGCGATCGGCGTCTCGAACAGCCGGTTGAGCTGGCCCATGGCGATGGCCAGGACGGCGTAGAACGGCACGACGAACAGCAGGACGAGCCAGATCATCCCCGGTGCCGCCAGGGCGATCCAGAAGCCCCGCCCGTGCCGCTCCTGCTTCGGTTCCTTGCCGGTGCGGTTTGCCACCGCTACCCGTGCTGCCATCGCGTGCCCCTAGATTCCGTTGCTCACCACGAGCCAGGCCTGCTGCCACCGTGCGTCGGCGTCCACCGGGAGCTGGAACTCGCCGACGCCGCGCCGGAAGTCGGCCGGCCGGACCGCCGTGGATATCAGGCTCTTCGGCAGCAGCTTCTCGGCGACCAGGCGCTGCGGCGTGACCTCGTTCAGCGGCTGCATGTAGCCGTTGAAGCTGATGTTCTCCAGGACGTTCGGCAGGTTCTCCAGGTAGTCGAGGAACAGGTGCGCGAGCACCGGGTTCTTCGCGCTGCGCAGCACCGTGTTGGTGTCGTTGGCCACCGGGCCCTTGCCGTCCCTGGGGAACCAGTAACCGACCACGTCGACGGGCGTGCCCTTGGGCATGTAGTAGGCCGCCGCCGCCATGTCCCCGGACCAGGCGTGGTGGATCCAGGTCTCGGCCGTCGGTACCTCGGTGTAGTCGTTGTTGTCGATCCGCACGTTCACCAGGCTGGTCAGTTGCTCGAGGGTGCGCCGGGACAGGGCGATCTGGCGCGGGTCGGTGGTGTTCAGGTTGTAGATCCCGTTCTTCATCAGCCCGAGGCTGATGGCCTCGCGGTAGTCGTCGAGGATCGCGACCTTGCCCTTGTACTTCGGCTGCCAGAGCATCGCCCAGGGGTTCCGCATCGTGTACGGGTTCTCGGGGACCAGGTCCTTCCGCCACGAGATGCCCGTGGTGTAGATCGTGTACGGCACCGTGTACCGCCAGCCCCGGTCGTAGAAGGGGTTGGTGAAGTCGGGCCAGGCCTGGCTGATGTTCGGGATATAGCTGTGGTTCAGCGGCTGGATCAGCTTCGACTCGATGAGCTGGCCGAGGGTGTCCACGGTGACGCCCATGAACACGTCGTAGGACAGTCCGCTGCGCAGCTTGGACAGCGCCTCGTTCATGGTGTTGAACGTGGTCAGCTCGACCTTGCAGTTGTACTTCTTGGCGAAGCTGTTCAGGCAGGACTGGTTGACGTAGGCGACCCAGTTGTAGACCTGCAGGGTGGCCCCGGTCTCCGGGGCCAGGCCGCTCTTGATCGCCTGGTTGTCCGCGGAACAGCGGCCAGGTGACCGGGTTGCTGGGCCGGGGCAGCGGGACCGTGCCGCTGCCGGCCAGTGCGGGCGCGCACGCCTCAAGCAGGGCACCGCCGCCCAGGGCCCCGAGCCCGGCCATCGCGCTGCGGCCCAGGAACCCGCGCCGGGACATCGTTATTCGCGGCGGGCCATCTTCGGTCCAGCCCTCACGTGGGTGTGCCACCAGTCACCTCTTCTCTGGCGGCCCTGACATCAGGAAGACTCAGGCTTCCTGACTGAACAGTCCGTCAATAACAGGTACCCTTCCGCCGCCCCGGCGCGCAAGGCTTTCCAGTAAAACGCCCCTTTCGGGTACCGCCGCCCGCCGCGTGCCGCCTGCGGCATCCCCGCCACCATGCCCATCTCAGGCGGCGGTCCCGCAGGCCCTCACCGCGCGCGCGAACACGCCGAAGTTTACGACCAGCCGGTCGATGTCCTGCTCATCGTGCTGCACCGAGATGAGCCATTGTTCGATCTTGCCCCAGGGTGGGAGGAAGACGCCACCGTTGTGCTGGAACAGCCAGTGCGCGTGGCTGTAGCGGTCGTCGACGCCCAGGAAGCCGCGGTAGTCCCGGACCGGCCGGTCGGAGAACACCACGCAGCCCTTGGCGCCCGCGGTCACCACGTGCGCGGCCAGCCCGGACGCGGCGATCTCCCGCTCGATGCCGGACGCGGCGCGCTGCGCGAGGGCGTCGATCCGCTGGTAGGCCTCGGCGGTGGCGACCTCGGTGAGCATCGCCCGGGCGGCCGCCAGCGCGAGCGGGTTGCCGTTGAACGTGCCTACCATCTCGTAGCCGCCCGCCGCGACGTGCGCCATCACCTCGGCCGTGCCGCCGATCGCGGCGACGGCGACCCCGCCGCCGATCGCCTTGGCCAGGCAGGTGATGTCGGGCACCACGCCGGTCAGCCCGGTGGCCCCGGCCGGGCCCGCGGTCAGGCCGGTCTTGACCTCGTCGAACGTGAGCAGGGCGCCGCGGGAGTGGAGCAGGTCCTTCAGCGCCGCCAGGTATCCGGGCTCGGGGTGGATGATCCCGGCGTTCATCATGATCGGCTCGATGATCATCCCGGCGATCTCGTCCGGGTGCTCGTCCAGCAGCCTGGCGACGCTGTCCAGGTCGTTGAAGCTGGCCACCAGGGTCAGCTTGATGAACGGGCCGGGGATGCCGGTGCTCGACGGTACCTGGGCGGGCTTGCCCTCCGGGCCGGCCTCGTCGGCCTCGGGTCCCACGGAGACCTGCACCGAGTCGTGGTGGCCGTGGTAGCCGCCCTCCACCTTGATGATCAGGTCGCGCCCGGTGATCGCCCGCATCAGGTGGACGGCGTCCATGGTGGCCTCGGTGCCCGAGTTGGCGAACCGCCACTGGGGCTGGCCGAACCGGGCGGCAAGCTCACCGGCCACCACCACGGCGTCCGCCGTGGGCTGGGCGAAGTGGGTGCCCTGAGCGACCTGGCGGGTCACCGCCGCCACGATCGCCGGGTGCGCGTGCCCGGCCAGTCCCACACCGTATCCGCCGTGCAGGTCGACGTACTCGTTGCCGTCGACGTCATAGATCTTGGAGCCGCGGCCATGGCTCAGCCAGACCGGCTGCGGCGCGGTGATCTGCCAGCTCGAGGTCACTCCGCCGGCCAGGAACCCGGCCGCTTCCGTGGCCATGCGGCGCGATTCCGGCTGGCGTTCGGCGAATATTCTCTCCTGCTCGGCGATGACTTCCGCGAGGTCCGCGGGCAGTCGGACGGTGCTGTCCTGCGTGGTGGACACGGTGGTCCCTCCTATTTGACTGAACATTCAGTCTAAAAGCAGGCACAGCGCCCTGACAAGGCCCGCTGCCCGCCCGGCGGCCTGGGTCACCAGCGTGCGAGGCATGGTCTTCATCATCGGTGATCCCCTGCCCGGCTTCCACCAGCCGCCTCGCCGTATCCAGCGCGGAAGCCCACATGTCGTCCAGGAACCGGCGCAGCCCCGCCAGCCCCGCCGGCCCGGTAGAGCCGCCGGGTGCCCTCCCGGCGCTCGGTAAGCAGGCCGGCGTTCCGCAGCACGGTGAGGTGCTGGCTGACCGCGGTCAACCAACAGAGAGGCGCTGGGCGGCCAGCCGCCAGCCGAGCAGGAACAGCCCGAGGAACAGCAGGGAGACCACGATGAACGCCAGCGCGGTTCCCTGGCCGGCCAGCACCCGGAGCACCTGGCCGAGGGCCACGGTGGCCAGCCACACCCCGATGCCGGTGGGCACCAGGGCGAACGGCTGCCGCCACGCCCGGGTAGCCAGCTCGCCAGCCGCCAGCCCGGCCAGGAACGGCCAGGAGGTGGAAACCACCCCGGCCAGGGTGTCGCCCGCATGGTGGTTCGCCCGGCCGATCACCACAAAGATCAGCACGCAGCAGACGTCGGCCAGGACGCCGAGGGCGGCACGCATGCGCTCAGCGTAGGCGCCTGCGCCGCCGTGCGAGGCCCGCCCCGCTGCATATCACAACGATCGCGAGCGGCACGATGCTCCCGCCCAGCCCGGGCTCCGCCGAGTGGGCGACGATCGAGAGCGATCCGAGGAACACCAGGTAGGCCCCGATGATGAGGGCCCCGGTGACGCGGGTCATGCCGCTGTCGCGGTAGGCGAACGCCAGCGCGATGAGGGTCAGCACCAGGTACCAGACGGCGATCAGGTCCGCCTGGCCCGACGGTGCCCCGAGCCCGGTGATCGTCGCGGGCACCAGCAGCCCGGCGGTGACGTTCAGCGCGTTGCTGTTCAGCGTGGTGCTCAGCATGGCGGCGCCGCGGCCACGCGCCGCGAGGTACACCGCGGCGACCGAGTTGGGCAGGCTGGTGACCGCGGCGAGCACCACCCCGCCGATGATGATCGGCGGGATCGAGAAATGGGTGCCGAGCCGGATCGCGGCCTGTTCCATGGCCACGCTGGCGGCGACCACGACCACCAGCATCGCGCACGGCCACGGCCACGTCCCTGCCCCGGCCGTGCGCCGGGTGGATGACCTCTTCGAGTTCGGCCTCCTCCTCGGACACCGCCTCGGCCAGCCACGACTCCCAGCGCCGGGCCAGCGGGAGGCGGGCCAGCCGGGCCCGGCTGGCCCCGAGCACGATCAGGTAGGGGATCAGGGCGGCGAGGGCGGCGACGAGCGCCGCCCCGGCCGGGATCAGGCCGAGCACCATGACCAGGCAGACCACGGCCATCCAGACCCCGACCACCCCGCCGAGCAGGATCACCTTGCGGTGCAGCGCGATCCGGCCGGCCACCACGGCACCGAGGCCGAGCAGCGCGGCGAGGTTGAACACGTTGGAGCCGATGACCACCCCGGCGCCGACCTTGTTCTGGTGCATGCTCAGCGCGGTCACCGCGGAGGTGATCTCCGGTGCGTCCCCGGCCAGCGCGGCCAGCACGCCGAGCAGCCCCTCGGACAGGCCGAGCCGCTCGCCGATCCGTTCCAGCCGGGTCACCAGCACGTAACTGGCGCCGAGGCTGACGGCCGCTCCAGCCAAGAAGATGATCAGGTCGGCTGTGGCTACCACGGGTTACCGGACGGGCCGTAGACCTGGGCCTGCAGGCCGGGCGCGGTGACCGAGGTGCCGCAGACCGGTGGGGGCAGCCGGTCGTTCGCCGCCGCCCACAGCGCCCAGGCGTACAGCGATGTGCGCTGGGCCTGCGGGCTGTTGCGGGCGGTGTGCGTGGGCACCCACACGCCCCCCTTGCGCACCCAGTTGGCGCCGAACGCCAGGTAGTGCGTCAGGTGGCCGTTGATCACGAACGTCTGCGGGTACGGCCCCGGGGCGTCGTGGGTGCGGAACCAGTTCTGGAAGTCGATCGCGTCCGTGCTGTCGATGTGCACGGTCCGGCCGTTCAGCCAGGACTGGCCGCCGGGGCGGAGCCCGGCGGTGCGGATGGCGCACTGGACAAGCAGGGCCGGCGCGTCCGCGACGCGGACGGCGGCCGGGTCGCTCGCGAAGGTCGGATGCGGTTTCTTCTTCGGCGGCAGCGCGAACCCGCCGCAACCGGCCAGGGCAACGCTGGCCACGGCCAGGGCAGCCACCGCCGCGGGGCCTCGCCTTGTGCCGCAGTGCCTGCCGCGCATCTCGCCCTCTCCGCCGGGCCGTCCCGGCCGCCTTCCGGCCGCAGTGACCGCAGCGTAGCCTGAACCTGCGGGCGGCGAGACCGCGCTCACGAAAGGCCAATTCATGGGGTCGCAGGTTTTCTGGCGCCGCGCGCTTGAGGAGCCCGGCTGGATCGCGGCGGTCGAGCCGGACGGTACCGCGCACACCGCCGGAGACCTGCTGGCCCGGGTCAACCAGCTGACCCACGGGCTGCGGGAACGGGGCCTGCGGCCCGGCGACGGGCTGGCCATCCTGGCGCCCAACGGCATCGCCGCGCTGGAGGTCTACCTCGCGGCGCTGCAGTCCGGGTGGTACCTCACGCCGGTCAACTGGCATTTCACCGTGCCCGAGATCGCCTACATCCTGCGGGACAGCGAGGCGAAGGTGTTCTTCGCGCACGAGCGGTTCGCCGCGGCCGGGGCCGGCGCCGCGGACGCGGCGGGCATCCCGGCCAGCGGGCGTATCTCGTACGGGACGGTGCCCGGGTTCATCCCGGTGGAGCGCGTCCGGGACGGCCGGTCACCGGAGCTGCCGGACGGCCGGGTGGCGGGCACCACGATGCACTACACCTCGGGCACCACCGGCCGGCCCAAGGGCGTGCGCCGCCAGCTGTCCGGCCTGAACCCCGACGAGGCCGGCGAACTCGCGTCGCTGCTGCCGCAGCTCTTCGGCATCACGCCGGGCCCGCCGAACGTGCATCTGGTCACCTCGCCGCACTATCACACGGCGGTATCAGTCTTCGGTGGGGCGAGCGTAATGATGGGCCATCGGCTTGTGTACATGGACGGCTGGGACGCCGAGCGCGCGCTGGCGCTGGTGGAGCAGCACAGGGTCACCAACACGCACATGGTGCCCACACACTTCACCCGGCTGCTTGCCCTCCCTGAAGCAACAAGGCAGCGCTACGACGTTTCCTCGATGCGCTGGATCCTGCACGCGGCGGCGCCCTGCCCGGTCGGGGTGAAGCGGGCGATGCTGGACTGGTGGGGCCCCCGGGTGTACGAGTACTACGCGGCGACCGAGGGCGGTGGCACGCTGGCCACCCCGGAGGACTGGCTGGCCAGGCCGGGCACGGTGGGCAAGCCGTGGCCGATCAGCGAGGTCATGGTCGCCGATGAGGACGGGGAGAAGTGCCCGCCGGGGGTGCCGGGCACCGTGTACATGCGTTCGGACCTGACCGACTTCGTCTACAAGGGCGACCCGGCCAAGACCGAGGCCGCCCGGAAGAACGGCTTCTTCACCGTCGGCGACATCGGCTACCTGGACGAGGACGGGTACCTGTTCCTCTGTGACCGCAGGTCGGACATGATCATCTCGGGCGGGGCGAACATCTACCCGGCCGAGATCGAGGGCGAGATCATCATGCATCCCCAGGTCGCGGACGTGGCCGTGTTCGGCATCCCGGATGACGAGTGGGGGGAATCGGTCGCCGCGGTGGTGCAGCCCGAGGCCGGGGCGGCGCCGGGCCCGGAACTCATCGCGAGCATCCTGGCCTCCCTGGAGGGGCGGCTTGCCCGGATGAAGTGGCCCAAGCGGATCGACTTCATCGAGGAGATGCCCAGGGACCCGAGCGGCAAGCTGCTCAGGCGCCGCCTCCGGGATCCCTACTGGCAGGACCGGGGTACGGCCATCTGAGCTGGCCCGGGACTCGTGCCCGGGGCAGCCCTGCCCGCGGGCGGCTGGCCCCGGGCGGCTGGCCCGGCCCCGTGGCTGGCCCGGGCTCAGCCCTGGCCGGGGTAGCTGGCCATGCTGGCGAGGATCTCCGACGGCGGCCGGCGCTGGCGGGCCACGGCACTGCCCCAGCTCAGCGCGAGCTGCCAGGTGCCGTCCGCGAGGTTCAGCGGCGGCAGCGCGGCGAAGCCGAGCGTGCCGCCCGGCCAGACGTGGCGGCGCCCGCACCGGCTGGCCACCCGGACCGGGCGGCCCAGCCAGCCGGAGAAGATGGAGTAGGCCCGCACCCGCATCACGTAACCGCAGGCCGAGTTGTCCGACAGCCAGCCGACGTAGGCGGTGCCGCGGAAACCGCCGGCCACCTCGATGATGTGCGGGGCATTGTCCTGGTCGCGGGTCACCCGGATTGGCGGCGACCAGGACCGGCCGCCGTTGGCGGAGAAGGACAGCCAGCCGACGTCGTGCCCGTGCCGCTGCGAGTCCCAGGTCACGTACAGGTTGCCGCCGGTGTCCCGGCCGATCGAGCCATCGATCCACCACTCGCGGGGGGCCATGGACGTCCACCCGGGCCCGACGCGGACCGGGGACGACCAGGTGACCCCGCCGTCGGCCGAGGTGGTGAAATAGCTGTGCGCCGGTCCGAAGGTGAGCGTGGCCGGGTCGGTCACCGTGTAGTCCTGGTACTCCAGGTCGATCCGCCCGTCCGGCTCCACAAGCAGCGGCGCGCTGTCCGCCCCGCCGTCGGGGAACCCCGGGCTGATCGCGGTCATCCGGCCCCAGGTCAGCCCGAAATCGGTGGATTTCTGCAGCACGATGTTGAGGTCGCCGGCCTTGAAGCCGCAGCCGCCGCCGTGCTTGGTGCAGATGTAGCTGACGGCGCTGGCACGGGGCCCGTAGTTCCAGGTGAGGTAGACGGTGCCGTTCGGGGCGGCGGCGATGAACGGGCGGCCGCCGAAGTTGCCCAGTTGCTGCGGTATCAGCCGGGACACCTGGGGGAAGCTCCGGCCGTGGTCGAACGAGGTGTCCACCACGGGGAACTGGTGGTGCGCGGTCTGCTTCATGAACACCGCGTAGACGGTGCCGTTCGGGGCCACCGCGACGGCCGGGTCGAACGCCCCGGACGACCCGGGGAGCCTGACCGGTCTGCGGAAGCGAATCCCGCCGCCGGCGGACCTGGCGAACCCGATGCCGTGGCAGCCCTCCCAGACCACGTAGACGTGGTGCCCGGTGCTGTCCGCGGCCTCCTCGGGAGCGGCGTTCTGGCCGCGGCAGTGCCGGCTGATCCTGGTGGCCGGCAGGAGGGCTGGCCGGATGGCCGGTCCGGCCGCCGGTCCCGCTATCAGGCCGCTCCGCTGGGCCAGCCCCGGGCCGGAGGCTCCCGCCTGCGCGGGTGCCGGCGCCAGTGCAGGCATCAGACTCAGGACCAGCGCGCCCAGCAGCGCTGCCCCAGCGGTGAAGCGGTATCGCATGCGGCCTCCCAGCCTTGCCGACCTTGCGTGCGCTACGTGTGTCTGAGCGTCCGGGCCTCGCGTAGCCCGGCGGCGGGGAGCACCTTTAGGGTACGGCGGACCAGCAGATATAACCAAGAGTAGTTGACTGATTTCGCTATGTTGTGACCCTGCCGTCCGCGGTCTCCGCCAGGGCGTCGAGCAGCCGCTCGGTCGCTGGTGGCCCGGGTGGTTCGCCATAGGTCAGGGCCAGCACCTGACGGCGGGCGCCCGGCAGCGTCTCGGTGCGCACCCCCGGGTGACGTGCGGCCCGCAGTGCCAGGTCGGGCAGCAGGGCGACGCCAAGCCCGGCCGCGGCCAGCGCCTGAGCGACCAGGACGTCGTCGGTGGTGAAGGCGATCTGCGGGGCGAAGCCGGCCCGCTCACACTGCCAGATCAGGTGGGTGCGGCAGCGTTCGCAGCCGGCGATCCAGCGGTGCCCGGCATAACTGCCCAGGCGGCTCCCGGCGGTCCGCGGTGGAACCGGAATCCCGGCCCCGGCGACCAGGTGGACCGGCTCGTCAAGCAGTAGCCTGGCCCGGACCCCCTCCTCATCGTCCGGGTGACCCACGGCCGTGCCCGGCTGCAGGTAGGAGAACACCAGCGCGACGTCCACCCGCCCGGCCCGGAGCATTCGGAGCGCCGCCTGGGGCTCGGCCTCGGCCAGTAGCAACTCGACACCGGGGTACTCGGCCCGCAGCCGGGCGGCAGCCGCGGGCACCACGGTCGCCAGCGCCGAGGGGAAGCCCGCCACCCGGATCCGCTCCTCGCGCTGGCCGACGTGCGCGGCGAGTTCCTGCTCGGCCGCGTCCAGCCTGCCCAGGATCTCCTCCGCCCGGCCCGCCAGCAGGCGGCCTGCGTCAGTGAGCTTGACCCCGCGCCCGGACCGCTCGACCAGGCGCGTTCCGGTCTCCGCCTCCAGCCGGGCCAGGTGATGGCTCACCGAAGGCTGGGCGTAGTTGAGCGACTTGGCGGCCGCGGTCACCGAACCGTGCCGGGCCACCGCGGCGAGCACCCGCAGCCTGGTCACGTCCAGCATGCAGCAATGATAGACCGCTTTGATCTATTTGGTCACTGGCTGTAATCGCGCCTATCAGCCCTGATGGGGCGGGGTGGCGGGGTCAGGACTAGCAGGGCGGGGTGGCGGGGTCAGGACTAGCAGGGCGGGGTGGCGGGGCCGGCACTAGCGTGGGGTGGGGCGGCGGGGCCAGAACTAGCAGAGCGCCGGTGGGCGGGGCGGTTCGCGAGCAACGGGTCGGTGGGGTGCCGCACCGGTTCGCCAGCCTCCCGGCGCCGCCGCCAGGCGATACCGGACAGCGCCTCGAGCACCACCCGGCCCGCCAGGTAGGCGGTGATCTCGGCGTGGTCGAACGGCGGCGACACCTCGACCACGTCCAGGCCGGCCAGTGGCAGTTCCATCGCGATCCGGCGCACCGCGTCGAGCAACTGCCGCCCGGTGAGGCCGCCCGGCTCCGGGGTGCCGGTTCCCGGGGCCATCCCCGGGTCCACCACGTCGATGTCCACGGACAGGAAGACCGCGTCGCAGTCGTCGGTGGCGATGGTGAACGCCTCGGACAGGCAATCCTCCAGCCCGCGCGTCACCACCTCGGTCATCTCGAAGCTGCGCATCCGCTGGCCGGCCATCCAGTCCAGCGTCTCCGGTTCCGGCCAGTACCCGCGCAGGCCGATCTGCAGGAACCGGTCACCGCGCACCGCGCCGGACTCGATCAGCCGGCGCATCGGCGTCCCGTGCCCGTACAGCGAGCCGAACTGGGTGTCGCCGGTGTCGGCATGGGCGTCGAAATGGATCAGCGACACCCGGCCCCAGCCCACGTGCCGCGCCGTGCCGGTGGCGTCGGGGAAAGTGATCGTGTGGTCGCCGCCGAGGATCACCGGGAACGCGCCGCCCGCGCAGGCGGCCTGGACCGCCTGTTCCAGCCGGGCCAGCGATGTCTCCGTCTCGCCCGAGGGCATCTCCACGTCACCGGCGTCGGCCACGCGCAGTTCGGCCAGTGGGTCAACGCCGAGAGCAAGGTGCGGGCGGGCGCCGTCGTGGGGCAGGTAGTCGGTGCAGCGGATCGCTTGCGGGCCGAACCTGGCGCCCGGCCGGTGTGACGTGCCGCCGTCGAACGGCGCGCCGATGATCAGGACGTCCGCGCCCGCCCAGGAGCCGGGATCGGCAAGGTCGGCCCGGGGGACCCCGAGGAAGGTGACGTCCGGTCCGTACATCCCGCCGAGCCGTGGCCTCATGCCTGCGGCCCCACCACCCCGCCCCATCGCGCCGGCCCCTCCACCCCGCCCCATTCGGCCCGCCTCCCGACTCCATGATCAGTGTCGAGGCCAGTATGCCCCGGCCGGTCCCGGGCGGCCCAGTTCCTTCGTCACCGGGCCTTGGCCGTGTCCGCTCAGTGTGCCGCCGCGCGGTATACCCAGGCGCCGTCGGCGGTGTAGTCGAAGCGGAACCCCGTCCTGGCCAGGTAGCCGAGGACATCGGGGGACCGCTGCCAGACGATGACCCAGCCGATGTCCATCCGGCGCACATCGGCGCGCGCGGCCGCGAGCAGGGCCGGGTAACTGTGCAGCCCGGTAACCGACTCGACGAGGGCGCGCGGCTGCCCCTGGGCGCTCATCAGGCCCGCGTAGAACGCGTTCCGCCGGACCGACATCAGCGTCTGCTCCGGCAGCCGGGACAGGTAGCCCACCGCGCGCGGGTGCCCGTCGGCCGTGGCCAGCACCTGCGCCTCGGGATCGAAGGCGCCGCCCTCCCTGGCCAGCGGCACCCCGCCGCGGACGCCGAACGGGACGTCCACCACGATCGAGCCCGAGTGGTCCGCGGCGATGGGCCGGTCCAGGGCCGGCAGGGCGGTGGGCATCGCGGCAACGGCGAGGTTGCCCGCCCAGCCAGCCTCCAGGGCGGCGAGGACGAGCACCGGGATCAGCAGCACGCCCGCCCGGCGGCGCAGCCAGTCGACCGCCGCGCCGGCGAGCAGCGCGGCGGGCAGCACCCCGAGCATGGTGAGCCGGCCGGCTTCACGGAACCCGGCCATCCCGGGGATCTGCACGAACCAGGTGAACGGCATGATGCCCGACAGCCGGACCCCGTGCCAGGTCTGCGCGAACGGCATATAGGTGTGGGTACCGACCTTCAGCACCGCGCCCAGTGCCAGCGCGGCGCTGGCCAGCCACAGCGCCGCGAGCTGCCAGGCGCTGCGCCGCCGCCAGGAGACCACCAGCCCGATCACGGCCAGCACGGACAGCACAAGGCCGAACGTGAGCACCCCGTCGAGGATGGGCCCGCGGTAGCTGATCGGCTTGAGCCAGGTCAGGCCCAGCCGGACGGCGCGGGGGGAGACGCCGAATATGGCGGGGAACTCGGTGCCGGAGTACACATAGTCGGTGGCCACCGTGCCGGCCGGGATGGTAGCGCCGCCGGACCGGGTCTGCGCGACCATGGCCGCGATCTGCGGGCCGGCCGCCACCAGGGACACCACGGCGGCGGTCGCGGCCGCCGTCACCCGCTCCCGCCAGGCGCGGCTGAACAGCCACGGCACCAGGGCCGCCAGCACGACGATCAGCACAAGGACGAACGACTCCTGGTCGGTGAGCAGGCTGGCGGCGAGTACCAGGCCGAGTATCACCGCCTGCTTGCCCCACCCGCCTCCCCTTCCCCCTGCACTGCGGCGCAGCCGCACCGCCGCTTCCAGCGCCAGTGGCAGGAACACCGCCCCGGCGGCCAGGTTGAGCTGGTACCAGGCGTGCCACGCCATGACGGAGGACAGCCCGAAGAACGCGCCCGCGAAGACCGCGCCGGTCTGTGTGGGCAGCCACAGCCGGGCCAGCCGGTAGCCGGCGTAGCACATCAGCCCGGGGATGAGGATCGACAGCAGGTTGTAGGCGGCGCTCGGCCCGAACAGCACCGTGACCGGCATCATCAGCACGCCCTCGAGGGGCATCAGGGCGTGGTAGCCGAGCTGGACCCCGGTGGGCGCGACGATCGACCGGGTGTACCACGGGTTGGCCAGGTGCTCCACCGCGTGCGCCATCCACCAGAAGTCCCATACGTAGACGCCCGCGTCCCTGGTGGCCTGGAGCTTGCCGTCCACCAGGTAGGTCGCGCGCGGCCAGGTCACCGCGATGCCCACCGTCACATAGCAGGCCAGCAGCGCCAGGTGCCGTCCGGCCGGGCCGGTGGCCAGCGCCCGGCCGGGAGCCCGTACCAGCCGCCGCCAGTCCGGCCGCCTGGCCGGCGGCGGAGCCGCCGGGGCGCCGGGACCGGCGGGCGCCGTGCGGGGGCCCGGCGGCTCCGCGGTGATCGTGGCCGTTACGCCGGGAGCACTGCGGACGCCGGCCCCGGCGCCCCGCCCGCCTCCCCTTCCCCCTTCTCTGGCCGGCACACCGCCGTCCGGTTCGCCCGCCTCTCCCCGCTCATCCGCTGCTCTGCCGGGCGCGTCGCTCCCCGGCTCTTCGCCGCCTGCTCCCTGCACCGCTCACCGCTTCCACGGGTCGTGGGCGCGCATGACGCGCAGGTATCTCTAAGAGCCGACCCGGCTTCCCCGCGACTGCATCGCCCAGCCTCAGCACCAGAGACCGAGCCTGCCACGGGGAGTGACATGATCTGATCACGAAAGTGGAATTATCCAGCATAGGTACGTCAATGCCTCGGCAATATGCACGCTGAGTGACGTGCTATTTTGCGCAGATGGCCCGAGATGAGGTACGCGACGGGGTTCCCTTGACCAACCTCGACCAGCCGCTTTACGAAGGCGCCGGGGCCGACAAGCGGGACCTCGTGGACTACCTGGACGCAGTTCACGACCTTCTCATCGGTGAGCTGCGCGACCGGCCGCTGTCGGTCATCCGGGTGCTTCGCGGGCAGGCTCCGTTCATGCAGAAAAACGTGCCGAAATACACCCCGGAATGGGTCCCGACGGTTCCGGTGTGGGCGGAGGCGTCCAAGCGCGAGGTGACCTACGCCCTGTGCAACGACCGCCGGACACTGCTCTGGTTCGCGAATCAGCGTGCGGTGGAATACCACCCGACGCTGGCCCTGGCCGGGCACATGGACCACCCGACCTATCTGATCCTCGACATCGACCCGCCGGAAGGCGGCGCGTTCGGCGTGGCGGTCCGTGCCGCCCTGCTGGTGCGTGCGGCCCTGGCCAGCGCCGGCCTCGCCGGTGCGGTCAAGACCAGCGGGGCCAAGGGCGTGCACGTGTTCGTGCCGGTGGCGCAGCAGGCGACGAGCGAGGAGGTGGCCGCGGCGACCCGCGCCATCGCCGCGCGGGCCGAACGGCTGGACCCGGCGCTGGCCACCACGGCGTTCATCAAGGAAGACCGTGAAGGCAAGGTGTTCCTCGACTCGACCAGGGCGGGCGGCGCGACGGTGGCGGCCGCCTACAGCCCGCGGGCGCGGCCGGGCACGCCCGTGTCCTTCCCGGTGCCGTGGGACGACCTCGATCAGGTGGCACCCGGCGACTTCACCGTGCGCACCGCACCTCGGCTGCTGGCGGGCAGCGCCCCCTGGGCGGGGCAGATGCCCGGCCCGCAGCCGCTCGGCGCGGACCTGATCGAAGAGGGCCGGGCGATCCCGATCGCCCGGGTCCAGGCCATGCACGAAGGCAAGCGCCGCGCCCGTGCCCGCCGCAAGGAGGATGGCGAGTAGCCCAGTCGGCCACGCCAGCCGATAGGGCCGATGCTCCCGCGACGGAGTCGCGGGAGCATCTGGGCCAGCGGGGGGTTCCGGGGGGTCGCTCCCCCGGGCTAACGCTGCCCGGTGAACGGCCAGATCGACGGGCGCGGGAGCTTCGCCGGTTCCTTGAACCGCGGTGGGGCACCGAGGTCGAGGAAGTCCGTCAGCGGGTTCGCAGCCGCGTCGCGCCGGGTCAGCGCCGGCAGGTTCCACTTGTGCTCGATCGTCGCCAGGATCGAGGTGTGGTCGTAGACCACCGACGAGACGTGGCCAGGCTTGGCAAACGGGGAGGCGACCAGGCACGGCACCCGGAACCCGTACCGGTCATAACCGCCGGGCTCGTCCGGGGGCACGTGGATGTCCGGCGGGATGTCGTCCGGGGTGACCGCCGCCGGCGGCGGCACGTGATCGTAGAACCCGCCGCCCTCGTCCCAGATGATCACGAAGAGCATGCTCTGCCACTGCGGCCCCGCCCTGGCCGCGTCGAAGAGGCTGGCGGTGAACGACTCCCCGACCTGGTCGTCCTGGAACTCCCCCTCCGAGGCGAGCAGGACCTCGGTGGTCAGCAGGGAGACCGGGGGCAGCTTGCCCTCGCGGCAGTCGTCGTAGAAGTCGCCGATGTCGTGCAGGTGCTCGCGGTACTTGATCAGGTTGCGCGGCCACAGGCCGACCTCGGGGACCTCGACGAAGTAGTTGGCCCAGCCGATGTTGTGCGCGTCAAGCAGGTCCCAGATCAGCCCGGTGGCCGGCGGCTTCGTGAACGGGCTGGGGATGGAGGTGGACACCAGGCCGGCCGCCGTGGCCGCCTGGAGGAACCGGCGGTTGGGGAAGGTCTGGGCCAGGACCGAGGAGAAGAAACGGTCCCCGAGGCCGTAGGCGCGGGCGAAGCCGTAGTACCAGGGCAGGTCCGTCCCGTCGAGATAGCCCATGGGATCGGCGCTGTTGGTCGTGGTGACGAACCCGTCCATCGCACCGTTGTGCCATTGTTTATGCGAGTCGTTCCAGGTCTGGTTCACATGAAAGGACGGGTTGAACGGCAGGCTGAGGTGGTGGGCCCGCACCTGGTTCCCGTGACCGTCCGGGTTGCTGTTCTGCGGGGTCCCGTCTGGGCCGAGGGTGAAGCCGTCCCCGCGGTCGAGCATGCCGAAGTAGTTGTCGTAGGAATGGTTCTCCTTCATCAAGATCACGATGTGATCGATGCCGGGCAGGCTGTCGGTGCCAGCGGGCCGGCCGGGGAACGGAAGTGACCCTGGTTCGCGCATGCGCCCACCGTAGCTGTCCCCCTGGCCGCGGGTGCGATATCGGCTGGTAAGACACGTTGGCGACATCGTGCGCCAGGACAGCGTCGTGCCCGGCGCCGCTGCGCTTGCCGCCAGCGGCGCCGGGCACACCCTCCCTGCCGAGGCCCGGCCGGGCCGGCCCTGGAATCCCGGGCCGCCCGCCGGGAGCTACCCGGCGGTCCGGGTCAGGGCGAGGTCCCCGGCCAGGGGCTCGTCCTCGGGCAGGGAGGTCTTCGGCAGCACCCGGGCCAGCGGTCCGGGCAGCCACCAGTTCGCCTTGCCGAGCAGTTCCATGACCGCCGGCACCAGCACCATCCGCACCAGGGTGGCGTCGATGAGCACGGCCACCGCCAGGCCAAGGCCGATCTGCTTCACCGAGACGTTCCCCCCGGCCACGAAGGACAGGAACACCACCACCATGATCGCCGCGGCTGCGGTGATCACCCGGGCGGTGCGGGCCAGCCCGCGGGCGACCGAGGCCGCGTTGTCGCCGGTGGCGTCGTAGGACTCACGGATCCGCGAGAGCAGGAACACCTCGTAGTCCATGGACAGGCCGAACAGGATCACGAACAGGAACATCGGCACCCAGGTGGTCACCGGCACGTTCTCCGGGAAGCCGAACGCCTGGTGCAGCCAGCCGTCCTGGGTGATGAGGACCAGCACGCCGTACGCCGCGCTGATCGACAGCAGGTTCATCACCGCGGCCTTGACCGCGATCGTGACCGAACGGAACATCACGGTCAGCAGCACCATCGAGACCAGCACCACCACCGCGATCAGCCAGGGGAGCCGCTGGCTGATGAGGTTGGCGAAGGCCACGCCGCCTGCGTTCGGCCCGGTGAGATAGGCGCGGATGCCGGTGCCGGCCGTGGCGCCCGGGATCACGCCGGTGCGCAGGTGGTTCACCAGCGCGTTGGTGGCCGTGTCCTGCTCACCGGTGGTGGGGTAGGCGACCATCATGGCGGCCTTGCCGTCCGCGCTGCGGACCACGGGGGTGACCGCGGCCACGCCCGGGGTGTGGCCGATCGCGGCGGCCAGCCGGGCCGTGCTGGCGTCCGGCGACGGCAGCGCGGCCGCGACGATCACCGGGGCATCGAAGCCGGGGCCGAAGCCGCGCGCCATGGTGGCGTAGCTCGCGTACCCCATGGTCCCCCTGGCCTGGGAGGACTCGTCGGGGAAGTTCAGCTTCATGCCGAGCGCGGGCGCGGCCAGCGCCAGGATGATGCCGGTGGACACGACCGTCGCGAGCACCGGCCGGCGCTGGATGACGCCCGCCCACCGCTGCGCCGCGGGAATTCTGGCCGAACGACCGGCCGTGGCTGACCGGTTGCGCCGCCGGCCGAGCAGCCTCGATCGCGTGGCCAGGCGGGTGCCGGAGAACCCGAGCAGCGCGGGCAGCAGGGTCAGCGAACCGAGCAGGACCATGGCCACCGTGGCGGCCGCCGCCACCGCGACGCCGGTCAGCAGCGGCTGGCGCAGCACGAGCAGGCCCATCATGCCGATCACGACCGTGGAGCCGGCGATCAGCACGGTCCGCCCCGCGGTGCGCATCGCGGTCACCGCGGCATCTTCCGGGGTGCGCCCGGCCAGCAACCCCTCCCGGAACCGGGTGACGATGAACAGGGCGTAGTCCACGCCGACGCCGAGGCCGATCATGGCGGCGATGATGGGGGAGAAGGACGGGGCGGGGAAGATGTGCCCGAGCAGCCCGATCAGCGCCAGGCCGCCGCCGATACCGAGCAGCGCGGTCGCGATCGGCAGGCCCATGGCCAGGAACGAGCCGAACGCGATCAGCAGAATCACCGCGGCGGCGCCGACGCCGATGCCGTCGGTGGGCCCGCCGTAGGGCGTCTCGGCCAGGTCAACCACGTCCCCGCCGAGGCTGAACGTGATCCCGTGCCCGGAGGCCGCCGTAGCGTCGTGCATCAGCGCAAGCGCCTCGGCGTTGCTGATCTTGGTGGGCCCGACGCCGAACTGCACGGTGGCGAACGCGATGTGGCCGTCCCGAGGACAGCTGCCCGGGCGTCCGGTACGGGTCGGTGACCGAGGTGACGTGCGCGGCGTGGGCGAACGGGGCCAGCGCTGCCTCGATCCTGGCCCGGGTGGCCGGGCCGGACAGCGGGGCCTTCGAGTCGATCGCCAGCGTGAGGGTGTCCCCGGAGGAGTGCGGGAAGTGCTTGTTCAGCAGCGCCTGCCCGGGGTCGCTGCCGCTGAAGTTGTCCTGCGCCGGGGCGCCGAACCTGGTCCACAGGGTGATCAGGCAGGCCACGCCGGCCAGCCAGGCAAACAGCGTGATCCAGCGGTGCCGGTAGCACGCGCGGCCGAGCAGGCCGATCGGCCCCGGACCGGGGTCACGGCGGGGGGCGTGAGTTGCGTATGACATCGGGGGTCTCCCACGAGCCGGAGGAGTTGTTGTCGCTCTCGATGCTCGCGGGATCGCGCCGCCGGATCGTCGTACCGGGGGAGGCACTTCGCCGGCCGGGTACTCGAACGGAGTACTCCGCCCGTAGTACTGCCGCAGCTGCGAGTGGCCCGCGCCGGGGGGCGCGGGCCACTCGTGCCCGGAGACCGGGCGGTGGACGGATCAGCCGGTGTTGACCGCCGTGTCGTCAACGACGAACGAGGTCTGCAGTGAGGAGTCCTCGGTGCCGCTGAACTTGAGGCTGACGGTCTGGCCGGCGAAGCTGCCCAGCGAGTAGCTGTGCTGCTGGTAGCCGGTGGCGTGGTTGAGGTTGGAGAACGTGGCGATCGTGGTGCCGTTGGCCGTGATGGTCAGCTTGTCGAACGCCGTCGTCGTGGTCCGTTCGGCCGTGTCGATGTGCAGCCAGAAGCTGAACGTGGTGTTCGTGCAGGCTGCCGGGATCGTCACGCTCTGGGAAATCGTGTCGGTGTGCGTGGTGCCGTAGCCGTCGAGCCAGGCATCCCATGTGCCGGTGTGCGCGGGCTCGGACGGTCCGTTCTGGCCGATCACGGCCGGGGTGGAAGCCCACACGGTGTTGCCGGACTCGAAGCCCGGGTTGCGCGAGCAGCTGCGCTGCGGTGCAGCCGCCGCCGGAACTGATCGTCCAGGTGAAGCTGGCCGAGCCGGAGGCGTTCGTGGTGTCCTTCGCCGTCACCGTCACGCTGCTGGTGCCGGCCGCGCTGGGCGTGCCGGAGATCAGGCCGGAGGAGGAGTTGATGGACAGCCCCGTCGGCAGCCCGGTGGCGCTGTAGGTGAGCGTCTGGCCGGAGGCCGAGTCGGTGGCGTGGATCTGCAGGCTGACCGCGGTGCCCACGGTGCCGGTCTGGTTACCGGGGTTGGTCACCGTCACCGTGTTGCCGCCTGCCGGGTTGATCGTCCAGCTGAAGCTGGCCGAACCGGAGGCGTTCGTGGTGTCCTTCGCCGTCACCGTCACGCTGCTGGTGCCGGCCGTGGTCGGGGTACCGGAGATCAGGCCGGAGGAGGAGTTGATGGACAGCCCGGCCGGCAGCCCGGTGGCGCTGTAGGTGAGCGTCTGGCCGGAGGCCGAGTCGGTGGCGTGGATCTGCAGGCTGACCGCGGTGCCCACGGTGCCGGTCTGACTGCCGGGGTTGGTCACCGTCACGGTGTTGCCGCCGGGGTTGGTGACGATGGCGTGGCTGGCCTCACAGGTGCCTGCGCCGCCGGCGCCGTCGTTGGCCCAGGTGGTCTGCATGGCGAAGGTGCCGGTGCCGGTGGTCAGGTCGAACGAACCGCCTGCGGTGCCCGGGGTGATCCAGGCGCACTTGTCGCCGTTCTCCTCGCCGCTGGAGTCGGTGTAGCCGCCGGGCGGGTTCTGGTCGGTGACGGTCTCGGCGTACTCGTGGCCGTTCACGATGGAGACGCCGTCCAGGGTGCCGTTGCTGTTGACGAAGTCCTGGCCGCAGGAGGCGCCCATGTCGGTGATGTAGGGGCTGTTGGTGAACGCGATGTCGCCGTACGGCGAGGTCACGGCGCCGCCGCTCAGCGTGGTGTCACCGTTCCAGTCGTGCCATGCGCAGAACTGGCCGGACGGGGTGTTGTATCCGTCGGGGTGGGTGCCATGCGGGGACACGATGATGTACTGGGCGTCCCGGTTCGAGGCGGCGGTGGTGTTGCCGAAGTGCGCCGCCGCGTTGACCGCCTCAACCCCCAGCTGGTGGCCGGTGGCCTGGCTGGGCGAGGCGGTGCTCTCGTCTACCCACACGCCGGCGAGCACGCCGCCGGAGGGGTAGGCCACGTGCTGGGTGTTGCTGGCCGGGCAGGTCTGCGCGCCGACCGCGACGCCATCGCAGTACTGGGTCATGACGCCCGACCACAGCTCGCCGCCGGTGCCGAGGCCCTTGTACAGCTCCTGCTGGTAGGGCGCCTGGCCGGACGGGTCACCGGACAGGACGATGTCCCCGTTGGCGTTGGTGCTCTGGGTGCCCCACTGCGAGCCGTAGAAGACCATGTAGACCTTCTCCTGGCCGGTGGTGACGCCGATCCCGTCGATTCCCCCGCCGTAGTTCAGGTCATTGGCCGACGCGTTCCGCGGGTGGCTGCGGTCCCAGCGGGCCATCTTCTTCTGCTGCGGGATGGTCGGCACCACGCCATGCCGGTAAGCATGGTGATAGGCCGGTGAGTACGGGTTGACGACGGCGGGCGCGTGGTGCACGGCAGCCTGCGCGCCACCGGTCACGGCCATCTGCATTCCGGTGACGAGGGCCACGGCTGTGAACGCGGCGGCGCTGCCGCGCGTGGCCCATCGGCGGATGGGGGTACGGGATCTCATATTGCTCCTCCTACGGGGCAAAAGAGGTCGGCGCTGCCTGGTAAGGCACGCGGGGGATGGGGCACGCTGGGTAGCGGTGCCTGCGCGCAACATAACTAGCCAGTAATAAGGCGTCAATATGCGTAACTGAGCGTAAACAGATAGGTGAGGATATAACCGGATTAAACAGACATCGACGGGTGATGTGGCCCGTTTCGTCGTGACGGAAATGGCGGCCGCTGGTTTGCCGGCGACGGGTGGTCACCGGGGAACCGTCACCAGCGGTTTCGCGTCTAAGCCATGGACGCGTGAACAGACTGGAAGGAGTCAGCGATGCGCAGCGCGACGGCCCTCGTGGCCCTGGCTCTCGGCGCGGTGCTGCTGGCCTCCGGCTGCGGCCAGCAGCACGCGGGGACCCCCGCGGGCCCGCCGCTGTCCGGCTCGGCGGCGCCGGTGCCGTCTCCGGTGCCCGGTGGCCCGGGCGCCGCCACCTGCCACGGCCCGTCCGCCGCACCTGCCACCTTGATCACCATCACCTACGCCGACAACGGCCAGACGCTCTGCGTGCGGCGGGGCACAGCGGTACAGGTGTACCTGAAGGGCACGCCGGCGAACCGGTGGTCGGCCATCCACGCGAGCAGCGATGTGCTGACGCCGCACGCCAACGGACGGTTGATGCTGCAGGTTGGCGTGACCGGGGCGTCCTTCCTGGCCGCGCACCCGGGCACCGCGACTATTCGCTCGTTCCAGCAGCCCTGCGGGCCCGGCCAGACACCGGGGAACGCCGCCGCGCAGTCGGGCACCCTGGAGTGCGGCGTCATCGTCGCCTTCCACGCCACGGTGAAGGTCACCTGACCCCACGCGGCCCGCGCGTCTGGGTGCGGCGGTCCGTCGAAGGGCTGCTACGGTTAGCACCAAGGCGATCACGCGGGGTGACTGTGATGCATATGGGGGATCACAGGTTCGCCGGGTTGCTGGAGGCGGCCCCGGACGCGATGGTGTGCGTGGACGCCGACGGCCGGATCGCACTGGTGAACGCGCAGACCGAACGGCTGTTCGGCTACGGCAGGGACGAGCTGATCGGCCAGCCGGTCGAGATTCTGGTCCCTGACCAGGTACGCGACGTGCATCCCGGCCACCGGGCCGGGTATATGGCCGATCCCCGGCCCCGTCCCATGGGTGCTGAGATTCAGCTGGCCGGGCGCCGCCGGGATGGCACCACCTTCCCCGCCGAGGTATCCCTGTCCGCCATGGACACCGGGGAGGGGCTGCTGGTCACCGCCGTGGTCCGGGACGTGACCGAGCGGCTGGAGATCGCCGCCGAGCGGGAGCGGCTGCGCACTCAGGCCGAGCGGGACAGGCTGGAGCGGAAACTTCACCAGGCGCAGCGGCTGGAGAGCCTGGGCCAGCTTGCCGGCGGGGTGGCCCACGACTTCAACAACCTGCTGGGCGTGATCTCCAACTACTCCACATTCGTGGGCGAAGAAGTCGCCAAAGAAATGCCGGACGAGCGCTGGCAGGCGGTCAGCGACGACATCGAACAGATCCAGCAGGCCGCCGCCCGGGCCGCTGGGCTGACCCACCAGCTGCTGGCGTTCGCCCGCCAGGAGGTGATCCAGCCGCGGGTGCTCAACCTCAACGACGTGGTCGAAAGTGTGGAGCAGCTCCTGGTCCGCACCCTCGGCGAGCACATCGAGCTGATCACCGACCTGGCCCAGGACCTGGATCTGGTGCTGGCCGACCCTGGGCAGGTCGAGCAGGTCCTGGTCAACCTGGCGGTCAACGCCCGTGACGCGATGCCGCGGGGCGGGAAACTGGTCATCCAGACCGCCAGCACCGACGTCGATGAGACCATGGCCGGCCCGGCCGGGCCTGCTCCGGCGCGTACGTGGCCCTGAAGGTGAGTGACACCGGCACCGGGATACCCAAGGACGTAATTGACCGGGTGTTCGAGCCGTTCTTCAGCACCAAACCCAAAGGCGAGGGAACCGGCCTGGGGCTGGCCACCGTATACGGGATCGTCACTCAGGCCGGCGGGGACGTGAAGATATATTCCGAACCCGGGATAGGCACCATCTTCACCGTCCTGCTGCCCGTCACCGGACAGACTGCCAGCGCTGGGCCGCGGCCGCCCGCCGAGCCGCAGCGCGGCCACGGCGAGATGGTCCTGGTCGTGGAGGACGAAGCCGCGATGCGTGAGGTCACCCGCCGGATCCTCGACCGCAACGGTTACCGCGTCGTTGCGGCCGCCAGCGGGCACGATGCGCTGGCCATCCTGGCCGGCCAGCTAGAGCGCATCGACGTGCTGCTCACCGATGTGATCATGCCGCAGATGCAGGGAAAGGAACTCGCCGACAAGATCCGCATCCTGCAGCCCGCCGCCCGGGTGGTGTTCATGTCCGGCTACACCGAAGGTCTCCTCGGCGCACAAGGCGTCCTCCGGCCCGGTGTCCACCTCATCGAAAAACCGTTCTCAGCAGCCACCCTGCTCACCAGATTGCACGAAATCCTTACCGCGGATCGCTGACCCGGCCGCGGCCTGTGCCTGCCCGCCGGTATGGGCGTGGTCCTGGTTGTGGCCCGCCGGGCCGGCGTGGGCGTGCTGGTGGTCCTGCGAGTCCGGGCTGCCGCCCATCATCCTGAGCATCGGCCGGCCGCCGGACCGGAAGAAGCGCACCAGCAGGGCGGCGGCAAGCAGCAGGAAGATGATGTTGAGCACCGTGGTGTAGTTCCACTGGATGCCCGTGCCGGTGACCTTGGCGGCCCGCTCGGCCGGGATGAGCCCGAGCGCGCCGAACAGGAACTCGACGATGTACCCGGCCGCGACCATGGTCGCGTAGAAGATCCCGAGGATGGTGAGCATCATCCGGGTGCCGTAGTACTTCCGGTAGATGACCAGGATCGGGATGATGATCAGGTCGGCGAAGATGAACGCCACCACGCCGCCGAAGCTGATCCCGCTGTTCCACAGCACCGCGGCCAGCGGCACGTTCCCGATCGAGCAGACGAAGCTGAGCAGCGAGATGACCGGGCCGATGATCGGCCCCCAGAGCTTGGCCGCGAGCGGGTGGCCGGTCAGGAACAGGTGCTGCCAGAAGCTGTCCGGCACCCAGGCGGCGACCGCCCCGGCGATCAGCAGGCCCAGGATTATGTCCCGGATCACCGCCGCCCATTCCATCACGAAGATGTGGCTGACCGAGGTGTAGCCTTTCCGGCTGGCCAGCCGGTGCCAGAAGCCGCCGCCGCCGGAGATGCTCATGTCCATGGCCGCGTGGCCCTCCATGGACCCGGCCAGCCCCTTGTCGGCCTGCCGGTGCGCCGCGTCGATGAGCCGCGACCGGACAAAGAGCCGGAATGCCACCGCCACCAGCACGATCATGATCGGCCCGCCGACGAATTCGGCCAGGGTGAACTGCCAGGAGAGCAGCAGCGCCAGGATGATGCCCAGTTCGATGACCAGGTTGGTGCTGGCGATCTCGAAGGCCATCGCGGCGGTGAAGCTGGCGCCGCGGCGGAACAGCGCCCGGGCCAGCGCCACCGCGGCGTAGGAGCACGAGGAGGACGCGGCACCCAGGCCGGTGGCCACGGCCAGCGTCCTGGGCCGGCCGTCCCCGAGCAGCCGGACGACCGTGTCGCGGCGTACCGCCGCCTGGAGCACCGCCGACAAGGTGAAGCCCAGGATCAGCGACCAGGTGATCTGCCAGGTCATCGACCCGGCCAGCGCCAGGGCGTGGCCCAGTGCGTCCAGGGCGCGCATCACCGGCCCACCTCCGGGGCCGCGATCGTCAGCAACTGCCGCAGGCAGTGTTCGAGCAGCGGATGCGGGAACCCGTCGGACAGCCGGTAGAAGACCATCCGGCCGTCCTTGCGGAAGCTCACCAGCCCGGCCAGGCGCAGCATCTTCAGCGCGTAGGACACCTGGTCCTCGGTGATGTCCAGGGCCAGCGCCAGGTCACCCACGCACAGCTCTTCGCCGGCCACCAGGGCGAACAGGATCCGCGACCGCACCGGGTCGGCCAGCATGCCGAGCAGCCCGGCCAGCCGGCCTGCCTCGCCCACCGACAGCACCCCGGCCCGGGCAGCGGCGACCCGTTCCGGGTTCACCGGGTGGTCATGATCGTTCGGTGCCACTTCTCCTCCGCGTATCCGTACATCCGTAGAGTCGCACGGAAGTACGGGTATAGTCAAACCGGCGGCGCACCGCGCTGCTGATCAGGCTGAGGGGGCCGCGAGGCCGTAGCTGTAGGCGAGCACCACGAGCTGCGCCCGGTCCCGGGCGGCGAGCTTGGTCATCGCCCTGCTCACATGGGTCTTGGCGGTCAGCGGGCTGACCACGAGCCGGGCCGCGATCTCCTCGTTCGACAGCCCGGCGGCGACCAGGGCCACCACCTCCCGTTCCCGGTCGGTGAGGGTGGCCAGGCCCGGGGGAGCGCCCGGCGCCGCCTTGGGGCGCGCGGCCGGGCTGGCCGGGCCCGGTCCGCCGCCGGGCGGCGCGGCGGGGCCGTCTCCCGGCTGCCGCGCGGTGAACGCGGCGATCAGGGACCTGGTCACGCTGGGCGCGAGCAGCGCATCGCCGCGGGCCACCACCCGCACCGCCTGCAGGAGTTCCTCCGGTTCCACGTCCTTGACCAGGAACCCGCTCGCCCCGGCCCGCAGCGCGCCGAACACGTGCTCGTCGTCGTCGAACGTGGTCAGCACGACCACCCTGACCCCGCTCAGCCTGGCGTCGGCGGAGATCCGCTTGGTCGCGGTCAGCCCGTCCACCTCGGGCATGCGCAGGTCCATCAGCACCACGTCGGGGCGCAGTTCGGCGGCCATCGCCACCGCGGCACCGCCGTTGGCCGCCTCGCCCACCACGCAGATGTCCTCGGACGCCTCGAGCAGCATCCGGAACCCCGCCCGGACCAGCGCCTGGTCGTCGGCGAGCAGTACCCGGATCATCCGGCGTCTCCGGCAAGGGGGAGTCTCGCGCTGACCTCGAACCCGCCCTCGCCGCGCGGGCCCGCGGTCACCTTGCCGCCGACCGCGGCGGCCCGCTCCGCCATCCCCATCAGCCCATGCCCGGCATATGCCCCGTTGCCATCCGCGGCGGACGTGCCGGTCCCGTCATCCACGACGGTGATGCCCAGCGCGGCCGGCTCGAAGGACAGCCGCACCGTCGCCCGCGCCGCCGGGCCGGCATGGCGCAGCACGTTCGTCAGCGACTCTTGCAAGATGCGATACGCCACCTCGTCGATGGCCGGGGGCAGCGGGCGCTGCTCGCCTTCCACGGCAATCGTCACCGGGGCGCCGGCCGCGGTGACCGCGTCCCGCAGCGCGGGCAGCCGGTCCAGGCCGCCCGGTGCCACCGGGATGCCGCCGTCCGGGGTGCCCTGGCGCAGCTGGCCCAGCGTGGCGCGCATCTCGCGGAGTGCGTGCTTGCTCGTCTCCCGGATCGCGGTGAGCGCGCCGCGGAGTTTCTCGTCCCTGTCCCCGAGCACGTGCAGCGCCGAGCCCGCCTGGACCGTGATCGTGGCCATGCTGTGCGCCACCGTGTCATGCAGGTCCCTGGCGATCCGCAGCCGCTCTTCCGCCACCCGCCTGGCGGCCTCGGCCTCGCGTTCCTCGTGTGCCACCCGGAGCCGTTCCGCCGTCTCCGCGGCCAGCGCCCGCCGGGTCCGGACCGCATCGCCGAGCATGATCGCCAGCGCCAGCACCACGATGGACGGCAGGAAGTTGTTGATCAGCGTGACCAGGCCCCAGTGGTTGGAGATCTCCACCACGACCAGGCCGATCGCCATGTACACCGCAGGGATCACGATGGCCGCGAGGAGGAACCCGGCTACCGCCGCGTCGTAGAGCGGCACCGACAGCAGCGGGGCAGGGGAGATGTCCCGCCGGTCGAACGTGTAGTACAGCAGCAGCAGCACCGAGCAGGCCAGCAGTTCGAACCGTGGATAGCGGTTCCGCAGCAGCACCGGGAGCACCAGCGCCGCGCCGAACAGGTAGGCGCCCGCGTTCAGCTTGGCCGCGCCGGGCCCGTTGCCGGTGGCGACGCTGAGTTCGACCGCGACGAGCACCACGGCGGCCATGCCCACATCGCCCAGCCGGATGCCGAACCGGCCGCGGGGCCGGCCGAGCACTCGGCGGAGCGACACCCAGTCCACGGCGTCACGTTACGCGACGCCGGCTGCATATGGCCAAGGCCCCGTGACGAAGGAACGGGGCCTTGGCCACCGGGGGGTTCCAGGGGGGTCGCCCCCCAGGCCAGCAGAGACCTGACAGGATCAAGGGGTGGCCTTCGACGAACTGGACCGGCGGATCGTCGTGGCGCTCGCCGATGACGGGCGCGCCACCTATGCCGAGATCGGGGCGAAGGTGGGCCTGTCCGCGCCCGCCGTGAAACGCCGGGTGGACAGGTTGCGTGCGACCGGAGCGATCACCGGGTTCTCCGTGACCGTGGATCCCGGCATGCTCGGCTGGACCACGGAGGCCTACGTGGAACTGTTCTGCCGGGGGCGCACCTCACCGTCGGACATCGCCGCCGCGGTGAGCAAGTACCCGGAAGTCACCGGGGCGGCCACCATCACCGGCGAGGCCGATGCACTGCTGCACATCCGTGCGGCCGACGTCCGGCACTTCGAGGAAGTCGTCGAGCACATCAGCGCGGAGCCGTTCGTGGTCCGGACCAAGAGCGTGATCGTACTCTCGCGGTTGGTGAGCCGGGCCGGCTTCGGCCCGGTCGACTCCCGCCCGCCCGGGAGCGACCCGGTCAGCGGTGACTGACCGGCGTGCCTACCGGAACTGGTTCGATTCCCCTGTCCGGCGGGTGGAACCCCACGGCGGGGAGGACGTCAATTTGCCCGATTGCCCCCTCCTGACCTGCGAGCTTCCGCTAGGTTCGGGACATGCGCGAACCTAGCGAGGCTGAGCAGTCCGGCAGCACGGCAGAGTTCCGCGCCTTCGTGGACAGTTCGGGGGGCCCGGAGGCGACTCAGGCCTGGAGCATGCGCGCGTCGCGCAGCCGGGTCACCACGCTGGTGGCCGTGGCGGCCGGCGTGGCCGTGGTGCTCGCCGTCATCGCCGCCCTCGTGATCCACTAGCCGGCGCTGCCGGCCTCCTCCTCCTCGGCGCCTGGTGCCGCCGGCGGAACCAGGTCCGGCTGGTACCGGTAGCCCATGCCGGGCTCGGTGTGCAGCCAGCGCGGCCGGGCCGGATCGGGCTCCAGCTTGCGCCGCAGTTGCGTCATGTACAGGCGCAGGTTCCCGGTGGCCTCCGTATAGCCAGGACCCCACACCTCGGCCAGCAACTGCCGCTGGCTGAGCAGCTTGCCCGGATGCCGGAGCAGGAACTCCAGCAGGTGCCACTCGGTCGGGGTGAGCCGGATGCTGCTGCCGTCGGGCCTGGTGACGCGCTTGGCGGCCAGGTCGACCACCAGGTCGCCGAGGCGCACCTGCGGTACCCCGTCGGGCGGCCCGGCCCGGCGCACCGCCGCCCGCATCCGGGCCAGCAGTTCGTCCATGCCGAACGGCTTGGTCACGTAGTCGTCGGCGCCCGCATCCAGGGCCACCACCTTGTCGGTGCTCTCGGCCCGCCCGGACAGCACGATGATCGGCGCGCTGCTCCAGCCGCGGAGCCCGCCGATCACCTCGACGCCGTCGAGGTCCGGCAGGCCCAGGTCGAGCAGCACCAGGTCCGGCGGATGCCGGGCGGCCATTTCCAGCGCCTGCTTCCCGGTGGCCGCGGTATCCACGTCGTAGCCGCGCACCCGCAGGTTGATCCGCAGCGCCCGGAGGATCTGCGGCTCGTCGTCGACCACCAGCACCCGCGCCATCAGCCGGCTCCTTCCCTGGCCGCGCCGTCCCTGGCCGCGCCGTCTTCGGCCGCGCCGTCCGCGGTCGCGCCGTCTTCGGCCGCGCCGTCCGCGGTCGCGCCGTCCTTGGCCGCGCCGTCTTCGGCCGCGGTGCGGGCGGTGGCGATACCCGGGCCATAGCGCGTGACCGCCCTTGCCGCGCGGTCAGCCGCTCCGTCGCGCTCGCGCCGCCCTGGCGCCGCCGTCCGCTGGTCGACCACGGCCGCCGCCGGCAGGGAGATGATCATTGTCAGGCCACCGCCGGGGGTCTCGTCCGGATCGAGCGTGCCGCCCATCACCTCGGTGAGGCCGCGGGACAGGGCCAGGCCAAGGCCCACCCCGGTGGTGTTGTCGGTGTCGCCCAGCCGCTGGAACGGTACGAAGACGCGGTCCCGGTCGTCGGCCGGGATGCCGGGGCCCCGGTCCACCACGCGCAGTTCTACCCGGTCGCCGAGCGCGCTGGCGGCCAGCAGGGGCGGCTTGCCGGGTGGGGAGTAGCGCAGCGCGTTGCCGGTGAGGTTGACGATCACGCGCTCCAGGATCGCCGGGTCCACCTGCACCTCGGGCAGTGACTCCGGAATGTCCACGATCACGTCCCGGCTGGCCGGGCCGAGCTGGTCGAGCGCGGCCGCGACCACCTCCTCCAGCCCGGTCGGCCGGCAGAAGACCGACATCGCACCGGCCTGCAGCCTGCTCATGTCCAGCAGGTTGCCGACCAGCCGGGTCAGCTTGTCCAGCGACTCGTCCGCGGTGGCCAGCAACTCTTCACGGTCGGCCGCGTCCCAGGTGATCTCCGGGGAGCGCAGGCTGGTCACCGCCGCCTTCGCCGAGGCGAGCGGGGTGCGCAGGTCGTGGCTCACCGCGGTGAGCAGCGCGGTGCGCATCCGGTCCGCCTCGGCGATGGGCCGGGCCGCCTCGGCCTCGGCGGCCAGCCGCTGCTGCTCCAGTGCCACGGCAGCGTAGGCGGCGAACGCCCCGAGCACCCGGTGGTCGGCCGCGGTGAGCGAGCGGCCGCACAGGGCGAGGCGCAGCCCCTTGCCGACGGGCACCTCCACGTCCGCCGCGTCCGGCGTGGTGACCGCGTCCGGCCCCGAGTACGCCACCACGGTCCAGGTGGGGCCCGGCCCCTGGGCGGCGAGGTCGCCGTCGCGTTCCAGCAGCGTGACCGAGTCCATGCCGAACGCCTCGCGGACCCGGTCGAGCACCGCCTCGACCGCGTGCTGCCCGCGCAGCACGCTGCCGGCCGTGGTCGCCAGCAGCGCGGACTCGGCTCCCGCACGGGCCGCCTGCCTGGTACGCCGCGCCGCCGTATCCACGACCGAGCTGACCAGCAGTGCCACCACGACGAACACGCCAAGCGCCAGAGCGTTGTTCGCCTCGGCGATGGTCCACTGGTGTATCGGCGGGGTGAAGTAGTAGTTGAGCAGCAGCGAACTGGCCACGGCCAGGAGCACCGCCGGCACGAAGCCGCCGACCAGGGCCACCACGATGACCGCCACCAGGTACACCAGCACGTCGCTGATCAGGTTGAGGTTGCCGCGCAGGCCGACGAGCCCGAGGGTGAGCAGCGGGGCGAGCACCGCGGCGAGCACGTACCCAGCGAGCTGGCGGCGCAGGGTCAGCCCGCCGCCGGCCCGGGGCAGCCCCCGGCCGCGGCCCATGTGGGCGTGGGTGACGATGTGCACGTCGATGTCCCCGGAGCCGCGAATGGTCCGCACGCCGAAGCCGGGGCCGGTGAACAGCGCGGCCAGCCAGGACCGCCGGCTGGCCCCGAGGACGAGCTGGGTGGCGTTCTCGGCGCGGGCGAAGGTGAGCAGCGCTTGCGGGATGTCGTCGCCGACCACCTGGTGGTAGCTGCCGCCCAGGGATTCGACCAGCCGCCGCTGCGCGGCCAGCGCGGCGGGGTCGGCGCCGGTCAGCCCGTCGGACCGGGTGACGTGCACCGCGAGCAGGTCACCGCCGGAGGAGCGGGCCGCGATCCGGGCCGCGCGGCGGATCAGCGTCTCGCCTTCCGGGCCACCGGTCAGCGCGACCACCACCCGCTCCCGCGCCTCCCAGGTGTCGGAGATGTGGTGCGCGGCCCGGTAGCGCTGCAGGCCCTCGTCCACCTTGTCGGCCAGCCACAGCAGCGCCAGTTCGCGCAGCGCGGTGAGGTTGCCGGCCCGGAAGTAGTTGGTCAGCGCGGCGTCGATCTTGTCGGCCGCGTAGATGTTGCCGTGGGCCATCCGGCGGCGCAGTGCCTCTGGGGTCATGTCCACCAGTTCGACCTGGTCGGCGGCCCGGACCACGGCGTCGGGCACGGTCTCCCGCTGCGGCACGCCGGTGATCTTCTCGACCACGTCGTTGAGCGACTCCAGGTGCTGGATGTTGACGTTGGAGATGACGTCGATCCCCGCCCGCAGTAGCTCCTCCACGTCTTCCCAGCGCTTTTCGTGCCGGGAACCGGGCACGTTGGTGTGCGCCAGTTCGTCGATGAGCGCGACCTGTGGCTTGCGGGCGAGCACCGCGTCGAGGTCCATCTCCTCGAAGGTGGTGTCGCGGTAGGGCAGCTTGGCCCGGGGGATCACCTCCAGGCCCTCGATCAGCTCCGCCGTGTGCGGGCGGCCGTGCGTCTCCACGAAACCGACGACCACGTCGGTGCCGCGCTCGGCACGCCGGTGCCCCTCGCAGAGCATCGCGTAGGTCTTGCCGACCCCTGCGGCACTGCCGAGATAGATCCGGAGCTTGCCCGGGTTGCCCTTGCCCATAATCTCCCTGCCAGCAGGGGCCATATCCTTGCTTCTAGTGTGCCTACGTAATGTGGCCTGGAGCGCCGCCGGGCCACCGATCACTGGAACTCTAACGAGATCCATGCGGGTACCGCGCCATCCCATGGAGCCGGGCACGACCGCACCCGGAGGTAACCGCCGGGGCGCGGTTCCTCCGGGTGCGGGGCCATCATCGGCCGGGCCAGGGCTCAGCCGTGGACCGGATACTTCTGGTCGAGCGCGATGTTGAGATCGAGCACGTTCACCCCGGCTCGCCCAGGAAGCCCAGCGTGCGGCCCTGAGTGTACTGCTTGACGAGTGCCGTGATCGCGCTCGGGCTGACGTGCCGCGCCGCGGCGACCCGGTTCACCTGAATGGCGGCGTTGGCCGGCGAGATGTCCGGGTCGAGCCCCGAGGCCGACGCGGTCACCGCGTCCGGCGGGATCTGCGAGATCTTGACGTGATCAAACGCCGCGATCTGCTTCTGCCGCTGCTTGACCAGCGTGACCAGTGCGGGGTTGTTCGGGCCCAGGTTCGACGCTGAGGAGTACCTCGGGTCGCAGCCGTAGTCGTTCTTGGCGCCGGACAGGATTGCATCGGACGGGCGCGGCTGGAAGTACTGCGGCAGCGGGTTGCCCTTGGCGTCCACGAACTCCTGGCACAGCAGGCTGGAGCCGACCACGCGCCCGTGGTAGCTGGCCAGCGAGCCGTTGGCCTGGTTGTGGAACGCCACCTGCGAGATGGCCACCATCACCACCGGGTAGATGATCCCGGTGACGACGGTGAACACCAGGAGCAGGCGCAGCGCCGCGATGTGCTGCCGGACGAAGCCGGGGAAACGGTTCATTGCTCAGATCACCCGAATCCAGGGATGTTCATGATGATGAGGTCGATGGCCTTGATCCCGATGAACGGGATGATCAGCCCGCCGACGCCGTAGATCCACAGGTTCCTGCGGAGCAGCGACTGGGCGGAGGCCGGGCCGGTAGCGCACGCCGCGCAGCGCCAGCGGGATCAGCGCGACGATGATCAGCGCATTGAAGATGATCGCCGAGGTGATCGCCGACTCCGGGCTGTGCAGGTGCAGGATGTTCAGCTTGGCCAGGCCCGGGAACGCGACCGAGAACATCGCGGGCAGCATGGCGAAGTACTTCGCCACGTCGTTCGCGATGGAGAACGTGGTCAGCGCGCCCCGGGTGATCAGCAACTGCTTGCCGATCTCCACGATCTCGATGAGCTTGGTCGGGTTGGAGTCCAGGTCCACCATGTTCCCGGCCTCCTTGGCGGCCGAGGTGCCGGTGTTCATGGCCACGCCGACGTCGGCCTGGGCGAGTGCCGGGGCGTCGTTGGTGCCGTCCCCGGTCATCGCGACCAGGTGGCCGCCCTCCTGCTCCTTCTTGATCAGCGCCATCTTGTCCTCGGGCGTCGCCTCGGCGAGGAAGTCGTCCACGCCGGACTCGTCCGCGATCGCCTTGGCGGTCAGCGGGTTGTCACCGGTGATCATGACGGTGCGGATGCCCATCGTGCGCATCTCGGCGAACCGCTCGGCGATGCCCTCCTTGACGATGTCCTTGAGGTAGATGACCCCGAGCGCGCGGGTGGCGCCGCTGGACCGCTCGGCGACCACCAGCGGCGTGCCGCCGACCGCCGAGATGCCGTCCACCATGCCGCCCAGCTCGTCCGGCGGGTTGCCGCCGTTGTCGCGGACCCACTGGGCCACCGAGCTGGCGGCCCCCTTGCGGACCTCCCGGCCGTCGGCCAGGTCGATGCCGCTCATCCGGGTCTGCGCGGTGAACTCGACGAACTCCGCGCCCTTCAGTTCGCCCTCGTGCCGCTCGCGCAGGCCGTACTGCTCCTTGGCGAGCACGGCGATCGAGCGGCCCTCCGGCGTGTAGTCGGCCATGGACGACAGTTGCGCCGCGCTGGCCAGTTCCTCCGCGGTCACCCCGTTCACCGGCAGGAACTCGGTGGCCTGCCGGTTGCCGATGGTGATCGTGCCGGTCTTGTCCAGCAGCAGCGTGTTCACGTCGCCGGCCGCCTCGACCGCCCGGCCGGACATGGCCAGCACGTTGCGCTGCACCAGCCGGTCCATGCCGGCGATGCCGATCGCCGACAGCAGCGCCCCGATCGTCGTCGGGATCAGCGCGACCAGCAGCGCGACCAGGATCACCAGCGACTGCGGCGCCCCTGAGTAGAAGGCCATCGGCTGCAGCGTGATGACCGCCAGCATGAAGATGATCGTGAGCGCCGCGAGCAGGATGTTCAGCGCGATCTCGTTCGGCGTCTTCTGCCGCTCCGCGCCCTCGACCAGGGCGATCATCCGGTCGATGAACGTCTCGCCCGGCTTGGAGGTGATCTTCACCACGATCCGGTCGGACAGCACCCTGGTGCCGCCGGTGACCGCGGACCGGTCGCCGCCGGACTCCCGGATGACCGGGGCCGACTCGCCGGTGATCGCCGACTCGTCCACCGAGGCGACGCCCTCCACCACGTCACCGTCGCCGGGGATGATCTCGCCGGCCTCGACCACCACGTGGTCGCCGAGGGTGAGCGCGGTACCGGAGACCTCCTCCTCACGCGTATCCGCCCGGCCCGGGCTCCAGCCGATCAGCCGCCGGGCCACGGTCTCCCGCTTGGTCCGGCGCAGCGTCTCGGCCTGGGCCTTGCCGCGGCCCTCGGCCACGGCCTCGGCCATGTTGGCGAACACCACCGTCAGCCACAGGAAGACCACGATGGTCCAGTTGAAGACCGACGGGCTGGTGATCGCCGTGTACAGGGTCAGCAGCGCGCCGACCTCGACCACGAACATGACCGGGTTGCGGATCTGGACCCGCGGGTCCAGTTTCTTGAACGCGTCAGGGAGCGACTTCCACAGCATCTTCGGGTCGAGCAGCCCGCCGCCGATCCGGCGCTGTTCGGCGCCAGACACGCTGCGGGGCTCTCCGCCCGTTTGCGGTGTCGTTGTTACAGCCATCTCAGTGCAGTCCTTCTGCGAACGGGCCAAGGGCGAGCGCGGGGAAGTAGGTCAGGCCGACGAGGATCAGCACCACGCCGATGACCATCCCCACGAACAGTGGCGTTCTGGTATCGAGGGTGCCGGCGCTCGCGGGCACCGGACTCTGTCTGGCCAGCGAGCCGGCCAGGCCGAGCGCGAAGATCTCCGGCGCGAACCGGCCGAACAGCATGACGAAGCCACCCATGATCTGGTACCAGGGGGCGGCCGTGCCCAGGCCCGCGAACGCCGAGCCGTTGTTGTTGGCCTCGGACGCGAACGCGTACATGATCTCGGTCAGGCCGTGCGGGCCCGGGTTGAAGATCGCGCTCTGGCCGATATGGGTGCCGATCGACAGCCCGGCCGCGGTGAGGATGACCACCGGCAGCGTCAGGAAGTACAGCGCCGCGTACTTCATCTCCGTGGGCCGGATCTTCTTGCCGATGTACTCCGGTGTTCGGCCGACCATCAACCCGGCGACGAACACCGTGACGATGGCCAGGACGAGGATGCCGTACATGCCCGCGCCGATGCCGCCCGGCGCGATCTCGCCGAGCGCCATGTCCATCAGGGCGATGCCGCCGCCGAACGGGGACAGCGAGTCGTGGAAACAGTTCACCGAGCCGGTCGAGGTCACCGTGGTGGAGGCCGCGAACAGCGAGCAGGCCGGCGTGCCGAACCTGACCTCGGTGCCCTCCGCGGCGTGGCCCGCCAGTACCGTCGCGGTGCCGCCGGTGGCGGTGTGGGCCTGGAAGTAGCTGATCCCGCCGACCGCGGACGCCCAGATGACCACCATGACCGCGAGCAGCGCCCAGCCCTGCCGGTTGTCCTTGACCATCTTGCCGAACGCGCGCGGTGTGGCGAACGGGATCAGCAGAAGCAGGAAGATGATGAAGATGTTCGTGAACGGGTTCGGGCTCTCGAACGGGTGCGCGGCGTTGGTGTTGAACCAGCCGCCGCCGTTGTTGCCCAGGTCCTTGATGACCTCCGAGGAGCCCACCGGCCCGCCGGGGATCGTCTGGTGCACGCCGGCCAGGGTGGTCACCGTGTGGTAGGCGGCGAAGTTCTCGATCGCGCCGCTGGCGATGAGGACCAGCCCGCCGACGATGGAAATCGGGATCAGCAGCCGGAGCGTGCACCGGGTCACGTCCACCCAGAAGTTGCCCAGCTTGTCGGTGCGGGACCGGGTGAAGCCGCGGATCATCGCGATCGCCACGGACAGGCCGACCGCGGCCGACAGGAACTGCTGCACCACCAGGCCGCTCATCTGGGTGACGTAGCCCATCGTGGCCTCACCGGCGTAGTTCTGCCAGTTCGTGTTGGTGACGAACGAGTCGGCGGTGTTCCACGCGGTGTCCGGCGGGACGGGCGGCAGGCCCTGGGTCATCGGCAGGTAGTGCTGCAGCCGTTGCAGACCGTACAGGAACAGCACGCTGATAAAGGAGAACGCCAGGAGGCTGCGGACGTAGACGCTCCACTTCTGGTCCGCGTTCCGGTCGATGCCGATCAGCTTGTAGAAGCTGCGCTCGATCTTCCAGTCCTTGTCGGTGGTGAAAATGTGCGCGATGTAGTTGCCGAGCGGCACATAGCACACGGCAAGGGCGGCGAACAGCAGTGCGAACTGCAGCCAGCCGGCGGCTGTGCCACTCATCAGAACCTCTCAGGAAGCACGAGTGCGACGAACAGGTACACGGTCAGCAGGACGCCGCCGATCAGTCCGATCCAGTTCTCAGCGCTCAAAGCGCTCGACCCCCTTCAAGAGGAGCCACAGCACGGTGAAGGCGACTATGGTCAAGCCGATATAGAGCAGGTCTTGCACGGTCCCTCCTAGGACTGCCGGACCCACGGGCGGCACGCCCGCCGTCCGGGTGACTTTGCAGTTTTACCTGGGAAAATGCCCCATTCCAGGGGGTCCATGCGGCACCCATGCGGGGCGGGGGCGAAACCCTAACGGAACCCATGCAGCCCGCCGGCCCGGCGCGTGTTATCACCGAAACATGCACAACTGGCGAATGACCCGGCGGGACACCGTGGCTGTGTTTGCCGGGCTGGTGGCCCCGCTGGCACTGGCCGCGGTCCTGGTCCCGTTCCGTGGCAGCTTCCCCAACACCGACGCCGCCCTGGCCCTGATCCTGGTCGTGGTGGCGGTCGCCGCGAACGGGTACCGGCTGGCCGGAATTCTGGCGGCGGTCTCGGCGGCGGTCTGGTTCGACTTCTTCCTCACCCGGCCGTACGAGCGGTTCACCATCACCCGGCGGGCCGACATCGAGACCACCATCCTGCTGCTGGTCATCGGGGTTGCGGTCACCGAGATCGCGGTGTGGGGGCGCCGCCAGCACGCGGCCGCGAGCCGCCGGGCCGGCTACCTCGACGGGATCAACGCCGCCGCGCAGGCCGCCGCCACCGGCAGCTCACCGGCCGCGCTGATCGACCACGTCACCGGCCAGCTCACCCAGGTGCTGTCGCTGCGGGCGTGCCGGTTCCAGTACGGTGCCGCCGGCCTCGGCCGGCCGGCCCGGATGCGGCACGACGGGACGGTCATCACGGCGGACCAGTCCTGGGATGTGGACGCCAGCGGCCTCCCGCCGGGCACCGACACCGAACTCCTGGTGGAGGGCGGCGGCGTGTTCCAGGGCCGGTTCCTGATGACGCCGGGCCCCGATGCCCGGCCCACGGCCGAGCAGCGGCTGTTCGCGGTCGCGCTGGCCGACCAGGTCGGTGCCGCCCTGGCCACCAGCCACCCGGTGAGCCAGGACTGATGCCCTGACCCTCAGCCCAGGCGCAGGCCCACCTCGTGGGCGCGGGCGAGCAGGTCGGCCGGGTCGGCGTAGACCCGGTAGGCGCCGGCCCGCTCCAGTTCCTCCCGGCCGTAGCCGCCGGACAGCAGGCCGATCCCCATAGCCCCCGCGCGGCGGGCGGCCAGCAGGTCCCAGACGCTGTCCCCGACGACGAACGCGTGCTGTGACTCGATGCCAAGCACCGCGGCGGCGGCGAGGAACAGGTCCGGGTCCGGCTTGGCGTGCGCCACCATGTCCCTGGTCACCAGCGGCGCGTCCGGCGGCAGGCCCAGCAGGGCCAGCGCGCGGACCGCGGTGACCTGGTAGCTGCTTGTCGCGATGGCCCACGGCACCTTGTGCTCGGTCAGCGTGGCCAGCAGTTCCGCGGCCCCCGGCAGCGGCCGGACCGAGTCCGCCTGAGCCAGGTACTCCTCGCTGTGCCAGATCTGCAGCATGGCGAGGTCGTCGCCGGACAGCGTCCGCCCGGTCTCCCGCAGCAGCGCGGACACGAACAGGCCGCCGCTCATCCCGATCCGCCGGTGGATCCGCCATACCGACAGGTCGATGTCCAGCCGGGCCAGCGCGGTGCGCCAGGCGATCACATGCTGGTACACGCTGTCGATCAGCGTCCCGTCGAGGTCGAAAAGGAACGCGGGCGCGGGCGGCTGCGGGTAGTCCGGCGGCGTGGTCACGGCTCCAGTCTGGCAGGCGGCCACCTGCGGGGGCGCACACCTCATACGCCGCGGACCGCCACCACCCCGTGCATGGTGCCGATCAGGGCGAGCGGGCCGGACAGGGACGGCGAGGCGAAGTGCGGCAGGGCCGAGCCGAGCCGGATCTTGTGCCGCACGTGGCCGGTGCCCGGATCCAGCTGGTAGAGCACCCCGGCGTTCCAGTCCGGAACCCAGACCGCGCCGCCGCCCAGCACCGGCGAGCCCTGCGCCGCGCCAGGGCCGTGCCAAAGGACCTTGATCGTGTTGCTCGCGGTATCCACGGCCGCCATTCCGCCGCCGTTGCACGGCACGTAGACGACGGTGCCCTGCGTCGCCATCCCGCCGTACGCGGCACACACCCGCGCCTCGGTCACCTGCGAGCCCACGCCGGCGAGGTGGTGAGCATTCAGCAGGTATCCGGTGCCGCTCTTGCCGTCGGCCAGGATTGTCCCGTTGCCCAGCAGGCCGGGGGCGGTGGAACCGAGGTCGCGGTCGCCCGCGTTGTCCGCCGCCCAGGTCGAGGGGGCGAAGATGCCGGTGCGCCGCAGCCCGGGGGTGAGCGCGGTGACCGAGTCGCTGCCGTCGAACGGCGGTGCGGTGGCCGCCCCGTTGCCGCTGCTGACGTAGATGGTGCCGTCCTGGCCGACGGCCGGGCCGCCGGCCGCCCACATGCCGGCTTCCCGCACCGTCGGCACCTTGTACGAGACGACGGGCCCCTGCCCCGAGGCCGGGACGCCGTTGATCGACCCCTGGTAGGGGCCGCAGTCGCCGTCCAGGCCGCCGAACGCAACGTAGATGCGGCCCTGGTCCAGGGCCAGCGCCGCGCGCTGCTGGTCGTAGCGCGGCTGCCCGTCCGGGGTGGGCACGTCGCGCGAGAAGACCAGCTTCCCGCTGGGCACCGCGATGCCGGCCAGGACGTGGCGGAACCCGGTAGTCTCCGCGACCGCGTAGACCAGCCGGGTCGCCGGGTCGTAGACCGGCGTGCCGGTGATGCCGAGCGGGTCGATGTCCCCGCACGGCAGTGCGGACAGCGGGACCGGGGTGCCCAGCTGGACGTGCCAGCGGACCCGGCCGGTGGCCCGGTCCAGCCCGTACACCGTGTCGCCCTCGGTCGCCGCGATGACCAGGCCGCCGACCACCAGGGGCTGGCCGTAGACCGCCCCGTCGAGGTGGCGCCGCCAGGCGATGGACAGCGGCCCCGCGGCCGGGCTGGCTGGTGCGGCGCCGGTGCGGGCCGCGTCCCGGTGGTAGGTGATCCAGTCGGTGGCGGATATGGCCGCGGGGCTGCCGGTTGGTGCCGGCTGCGGCGTGCCCGGCCGGGCCGCGGGCGTGGCCGCCGGGCCCCCGGCCGGCGTGGCCGTGCTGCAGCCGGCCAGCGCACCGGACAGGGCGAGCGCCGCCGAGCAGGCGAGCACGGCTGGGCGTGAACGCATGCGCCAAGTCTGCTCCCTCCCGGCCCGGGCCGGACCGGGGACTGCCATGTCGGCGGGTCCTGAGTGGATTCGCCGCCCGGCGGCGCGGGGAAGCTCTCCGGCACGGGGATGTTGTGTTCTGGTACTGGGATAAGCCGGGCATATTCTTGGTCTTCGCAGGTCAGCAGATTCCGGCATACCCTGAACTCTGGCCCTGGAGGGAGGCGGCGACGTGACCGTACAGATTGGCACCTTTGTGGCGCTCGGCGACAGCTTCACCGAGGGACTGGACGACCCGCGCGCCGACCAGGCCGGCTACCTCGGCTGGGCGGACCGGTTCGCGCAGATGCTCGCCGGGCAGCAGCCCGGGCTGCGCTACGCCAACCTCGCCGTGCGCGGCAAGACGCTCGGCCAGGTGGCCGACCAGCAGGTGCCGCAGGCCATCGCGATGGCCCCGGACCTGGTCAGCCTCGCGGCCGGAGGCAACGACCTGCTCAGCTTCCGGTCCGATCCCGATGCGCTGGCGCAGACGTTCGACGACGTGGTCCGTACCCTGCTGATGGCCGGCTGCCGGGTGCTCATCTTCAGCGGGTTCGATCCGCGGTTCCCGGTGCTGCGGCTGATCCGCGGCAAGGTGGCGGCCTACAACATGCACCTGCGCGCGATCGCCGACCGGCACGGCTGCGAGGTCGTGGACCTGTGGTCGATGGCTGTGCTGCGGGACCCCAGGGCATGGAGCGCGGACCGGCTGCACCTCACCCCGGACGGGCACCGCCGGGTGGCGCTGCGCGCCTGCGAGGTGCTCGGCATGGCCGTCGATGAGGACTGGCGCGCGCCCTGGCCCGCGCCAGGCCGCCCGTCCGCTTCCGGCCGGGCGGCCTGGCTGGCGGCCCGCCAGATGGACCTGCGCTGGGCGCGCGACCACGCGGCCCCCTGGGCGGTCCGCCGTCTTCGCGGCATCTCCTCCGGAGACAACATCGACCCCAAGCGCCCCGAACCGCTCCCCCTGTAACGCGCCCGGCCCGCGTCGCCTCGTCCTGGCCATCGCCTGGCGGCTCGTCAGCTTCTTCGTGCCGGCGCTGGCGGCCTTCATCGTCGCGGCAGTCCAGCTCCGGCGCGAAGCCTCCTAAGGAGGCTGTCAATGGCCATGCGTGGCCGTTCCCGCCCCGGCGAGCCAAAGCCCGATAAGGACGAGGAATGCCCCGGTGGCCACGAATGCCCAGTCGGCAGCGCGGCCCCATCGGCCATAGACGAGGATGTCGCCTGGGTCTTCTGGGTCATACCAGACGAGCACCTTCTGCCCGGCCTGTAGCCGTGCTGCCCTGAAGCCTGCCGCGGGCACGATCCGCTCCAGCACCTGCCCGTCCGCCAGCCGGTACTGGACCCGTGTCCGGTGCGCCCCGGCGGGTTGCGGTTCGTCCGCCTCCGGTGCTGTCACGGTGAGGCCCCAGGTCGTCAGCCCGTGGCGGCGCAACCGCCGGACCCGGGCCCTGGCGGAGAGCCCGGCGAGCAGCGCCAGCGCTCCCGCCAGTACCAGCCACACCCCGAAGACGATCATCATCTCGTCCCGGGGCTGTCCAGCACGGAGACCGGCGCTGGCGCGGCAGTCTTTTCCGCGAGCGCCAGCATGTCCAGATTGCCGATATGGACCAGGCGGGCGGTCCAGAGCAATCCCGCCGCGATAAACAAGATCACGCCCGCCAGCGCGGCCGCGGCTATCACATCACGTAATTACCATGAACGGCCCGGCCGGAAACTGGAGGCCGGCGAGCAGGGTGCATGGCCCGCGCATGGAAGTCCGCCCGGGCTGCATGGGGCCTGTTAAGGCGGCGATCGCCTGCCGCCCGCGCGGCGTTGCATGGCAGGTAAGCACACCTGTGGGAAGGAGCGCTGCCGTGGCCGGCGTCCGTCGCGTCATCGTCGGTGCAAGCGCGTCACCGGGGAGCATCCCGGCCCTGCGCTATGCGGAAAATCTTGCCCGCCGTGAGAGCGCCCTGCTCGTGGCCGTTCATGCCTGGACGCCGCCCGGCGGCGAACTCGCCGACCGCCGTCAGCCCTCGGCCTACCTCCGGCAGGTCTGGGCCCGGGCCGCCGGCCAGAGGCTCGGTGCGGCCATCGATGCGGCCTGGGGGGGCGCTCCCGACGGGCTGCCGTTCCAGGGGCTCGTGGTACGCGGTGAGCCCGGCCCGTCCCTCGTCGGGGTGGCCGACTCCGTGCATGACCTGCTGGTTGTGGGCGCAGGCCGGCGGGGCTGGCTCGCGCGGATGGGGCATGGGCGGGTAAGCCGCCACTGCCTGGCCCACGCGCGGTGCCCGGTGCTCGCTGTTCCGCCCGCGGATCTGGCCCGGGCGGCCGGCCACCAGCTTTGGCCCCTGCGGCGGGGGGAGCTCGCTGTGGACCGGGCTCTGGCCGAGCTGGATGGCGCGAAGCCGAGCCGGAACAGGTGACGCGGGCATTGCGGTGAGCGCCCGGATCCTCATCGTCGACGCCGACCCGCAGATCGTGCGGGTGCTCCGGATCAGCCTCGGGCGGCACGGCTACCAGACCGCCACGGCGGCGAGCGGGCGGTGCGCACTCGCCGCCGCCGCCCGCCACCCTCCGGCGCTGGTGGTTCTCGATCTGTATCCCCCGGACATGCAGGGGGTCGAGGTGATCCGCAGCCTGCGCAGATGGAGCCGGGCGCCCATCATCGTGCTGTCCGCGTGCGCCCGGACCGGGGACACCGCGGCCGCGCTCGACGCCGGGGCGGATGACTACCTCACCAAGCCGTTCAACATGGACGAGCTGCTGGCCCGGGTCCGGGCGGTGTCACGGCGTGCCCGCCGGGCGCATGACATCGCGCAGGTCCGGATCGGGGAGCATACGGTCGATCTGGCCCGGCGCCTGATCACCGGCCCACAGGGCGGCGTCACCCTCACCCCGATCGAATGGGAAATCCTCGAGGTCCTGATCCGGAACACCGGCCGGCTGGTCAGCCAGACGCAGCTGCTCACCGAGGTGGGCGGCTCGGCGTACCTCAAGGAGAACCGGAGCCTGCGGGTACACATGGCCCACCTGCGCCACAAGCTTGAATTGAATCCGGCCCGCCCGCGGCACCTGCAGAACGAGCCGGGCATGGGCTACCGGTTCAGCGCTTGATGGCCTGACGGGCCGCCCGCAGGGCGCACCGCAACGCTTCGATCTCCGCTTGCTCGCTGCCGGCCTCGCCGTACAGCCGCCAAGCGATCGCGGCGAGCCGCCGCGGGTCCGCCGCCTCGTCGGCGGCGATCAGTTCGGCAGTGATCGCGTACCACTCATCACGTGTCATCAGCAGTTCCTTCGGCCTTCACCCGAGCAATGCGCTCGCCGATCGGGCCCAGGATGAGCATGGGGAAATCGCTAAGGCCGCCCGCGATCACGATCCCGCCCAGCAGGAACGCCGCGAAGGTCGGGCCGGGGATCTGCCGGGTGCCTCGGTCACGCCCGGCCCGGCGGGCCCGCCGGGCGCACTCACGCCCGGCCCGGCGGGCCCGCCGGGGTCTCAGTCCTCGCTGGCATCCGCGACTACCCGGCCCAGTGCCTGGACCAGCAGGTGCGGCTGCGAGCGAAGAACCCGCCAATGATGACGATCATGCAGCGCCTGCCGCTGGCGACATGCGGCCAGCGAGCGGTGGTCATCGCGGCTATCGGGCACCAGCTGGGATCCAGCTAGCCATGACGGCATTGTGTTCCGCACGGCACCGGGGTGTACCGGCCCCAACCGGATCCCTAACACGAGCGCCGCGATCACTAACAGAAGCCATGCAGCTACTCGCCTGCGCCTGCTATACCGTCGAAACGACCCGGGCAGACGGAGGCATCCGAGATCGACGAGCAGGCGAGGATCACCGTATCCGCGGGCACCGGCGAGGACGTGGACATGGTCGCGCCGGCCCGCGAGGATGCCACCGACGTGGTCGAAGCGGCGGGCCGCTTCCGGATCTACCTCGGCGCGGCGGCGGGCGTCGGCAAGACATACGCGATGCTCAACGAGGGCCGGCGCCGCCGGGCCCGCGGCGCCGATGTGGCCGTCGGCTTCGTCGAGTGCCACGGGCGGCAGCACACCGAGGGGCTGCTCGACGGCCTGGAGATCATTCCGCGCAAGCTGGTCGAGTACCGGGGGAGCCGGCTGGCGGAGATGGACCTGGACGGGGTGCTGCACCGGCACCCGGAGATCGCCCTCGTCGACGAGCTTGCCCACACGAACGTGCCCGGATCCGGCCGCAATGAGAAGCGCTGGCAGGATGTCATGGCGATTCTCGACGCGGGCATCAGCGTCATCACCACCGTGAACATCCAGCACCTGGAGAGCATCGCCGACGAGGTCGAGCACATGGCCGGGGTGAAGGTGCGCGAGCGTGTGCCGGACTGGGTGGTGCGCAAGGCGGACCAGATCGAACTGGTCGACTCCTCACCGGAGCAACTGCGCCGCCGGATGCTGCACGGCAACATCTACCCGATGGACCGGGTTCCGCAGGCCCTGACCCACTTCTTCCGTACCGACAACCTCATCGCGCTGCGGGAACTGGCGCTGCGGTTCCTCGCGGACGAGACCGACGAAGAGCTGCTGGAGTATCTCCGGCAGCAGGGTTCCCAGTCAGTGTGGGGAACTGCCGAGCGGATCATGGTCGCCGTCACCGGCGCACCAGGCACCGACGTGCTGCTGCGGCGGGCGGCCCGCATCGCCGCCCGGGTAAAGGCGGACCTCGAGGTGGTTCACGTCATCACCGGCGACGAAACCCGGCCGGGTGGCCAGCGTTCCGTTGAGCGGCTGTCGGAGCTGACCGCGGACCTCGGGGGGCACTGGCATGAGATCCACGACGACGATCCGGTCCGGTCCGTCATCGCCTTCGCGCGACAGCATCAGATCACCCAGATCGTTATCGGCTCCAGCCGGCGCAGTCGCTGGCAACAGCTCACCGGCGGCGGTTCGAACGTGGGCCGGATCATCCGGGAGGCGGGCGCCTTCGGCATCGACGTGCATGTGATCGCCCGGCGCGAGGCCCCCGGCACGGTGCCCACCGAGGCGACCGGGGTGTCCAGGCGGTGACCGGCCGGACCCCGGCCGCGGCGGTCAGCGGGGTGCCAGGCCGGCGAGGATGGCCGCCAGGCGAAGCCCTCAGCCGCTGCGCTCGATGGGGCAGCTCATGCACCGGGGACCGCCGCGGCCACGGCCCAGCTCGCCGCCCGCGACGGTGATCACCTCGATGCCGTTCTCCTCCAGGTAGGCGTTGGTGGTCACGTTCCGCTCGTAGGCGACGACCACGCCGGGCTCCACCGCCAGCACGTTGCACCCGTCGTCCCACTGCTCCCGCTGTGCCGAGCGGACGTCCTGGACGGCGGTGAGCACCTTGATGCTCGGCAGGCCAAGCGCGGCGGCCAGCGCGGTGTGCATGTCCTCCGGTGGATGGTCGGTGACCTTCAGTTCGCGCACGCTCGCCCCCGGCTCGATCGTGTACGAGCGCAGCATGCCCATCCCGGCGTACTTGGTGAATACGCCGTAGTCCGCCATGGTCAGCATGGTGTCCAGGTGCATGAACGCGCGCTGCTTCGGCATGTCGATGGCGACAAGCGAGGTGGCGGCACCGGCCGCGAACAGCCGGTGCGCCAGCATCTCAAGCGCCTGCGGCGTGGTCCGCTCGCTCATCCCGGCCAGCACCGCGCCGTTGCCGATCACCAGCACGTCCCCGCCCTCGATGGTGGCCGGGGCCGCGTCGGCGCCGTGATACCAGACGTCGAAACCGGCGCCGGCGAACATCGGGTGCCAGCGGTAGATGGCCTCGGCGAACATGGACTCCCTGACCCGGGCCTGGCGGCGCATGGCGTTGATCGACACTCCGCCGTAGATCCAGCAGGAGGTGTCCCGCTGGTAGAGGAGGTTCGGCAGCGGGGCGAGCACGAACCCGTCCGGGTCCAGCGAGTGGAATGCGATGCTCTTGGGCTCCGGCGCCAGTTCGGCGATCTCCTGCTTGGTGATCCCGCCGACCAGGTAGCCCGCGAGCGCCCGGGAATCGAGCCCGGCCACCGCGGCGCGCAACTGGTCGACCGCCAGCGGGCCGTGCCAGCGGGAGTCGAAAACCCCGTCCAGGATGTAGTCCCTGGCCGCGGCGACGTCCAGCGTCTGGGCCAGCAGGTCGCTGTAGTAGTGGACGACCACGCCACGGGACCTGAGCACGTTAGCGAACGCGTCGTGCTCGGCCTGCGCCCGGCTCACCCACAGCACGTCGTCGAAGAGCAAGTCGGCCGCGTTTTCCGGGGTGAGCCGCTTGAGTTCCAGGTCGGGCCGGTGCAGCATCACCTGCCGTAGGCGGCCGACTTCGGAATCCACTCTGAACATGGGCATCTGCTCCCTATTGCTGGCAGCCCCCCGCCGCCGGGCTGCTGAGCACTCTATGCTGCCGCCGTGGACCTGGATCTTTCTAGTGACAGCGCCGAGCTGACCGCCGCGCTTGTCGACGTGGAGTCGGTGAGCGGCGATGAGGCTGACCTGGCCGCCCGGATCGAGCGCGTGCTGCGCGGGTTGCCGCACCTGTCGGTACACAGCGACGGGAACACGGTGGTCGCGCGGACCGGCCTCGGCCGCCCGCAGCGGGTGATCGTGGCCGGCCACATCGACACGGTGCCGATCGCGGGCAACCTCCCCTCCCGCCGCGAGAACGGCCTGCTGTACGGCTGCGGGAGCTGCGACATGAAGTCCGGGGTGGCCGTCGCGCTGCGGCTGGCCGCCCGGCTGACGCAGCCGCGCCCCGACGTCACCTACGTGTTCTACGACTGCGAAGAGGTCGAGGCCGAGCGCAACGGGCTGCTGCGGGTGTCCCGCAACCGCCCCGACCTGCTGCGGGGCGACTTCGCGGTGCTGATGGAGCCGACCGGTGCGCTCATCGAGGGCGGCTGCCAGGGCACGCTGCGGGCCGAGGTCACCACACGGGGCAAGCGGGCGCACAGCGCACGGTCCTGGATGGGCAGCAACGCCATCCACACGGCCGGTGACATCCTGGACCGGCTGCGGTCCTACCAGCCGCGCGAGCCCGAGGTGGACGGGCTCACCTACCACGAGGGGCTGAACGCGGTCGGGATCGCCGGCGGGGTTGCGGGCAACGTCATCCCGGACGAATGCACGGTCACGGTGAACTACCGGTTCGCTCCCGACCGCAGCGAGGAGGAGGCCGCCGCGCACGTCCGCGAGGTGTTCGCCGGCTACGAGGTCGAGATCACCGACTCGGCACCGGGCGCCCGCCCCGGCCTGGACCACCCGGCCGCGGCGCCGCTGCTCGCGGCCGTGGCCGGGGCGCCCCGGGCCAAGTTCGGCTGGACCGACGTGGCCAGGTTCACCCTGCTGGGCATGCCCGCGCTGAATTATGGCCCCGGGGATCCCATGCTCGCCCATTCGCCGGACGAGCATGTGCCCGTGGCGCAGATCGCCGAGTGCGAGGCGACGATGGAGGCCTGGCTCACCGGGTGACAGTGCTAGCCCGGGGGAGCACGGCATCACCCGGGGACACCCCGGACCCCGATGGCCCGGGAACCCCCGGTGGCCCACGCCCGGTTCCTTCGTCACCGGGCCGTGGCCGCCCTGTCGGCCCGGGTAGGACATGCCGCGTGGGCGCCCCGGCGACCGGGACGCCCACGCGGCAGCGTGTTAACCGCTACGCGGCCGGCCCGGCGGCCAGCTTGAGCGAGCCGGTCTGCTGGTGGCCGTTGAGGCCGACCCAGGTGAGCGAGACCGTGGTGCCGGGGTGGTACTGGCGCATCAGGATGCGCAGGGAGGCCGGCGAGGTCACCGCGTGACCGTTCACGGCGGTGATCACGTCACCGGCCGCGGCACCGGCGTTCGCGGCGGGCGCGTTGCAGAACACTCCGGCGATCAGCGTGCCCGACTTGGCCGGCGCGATGCTGTTGGGCACCGGGTTAGCCGTCTCGTTGGCCAGGCACCGGCCGCTGGAGGGGGCGCTCCCGAAGTTGCCCTGCGCGAGCTTCTGAAGCTGGCCGAGCTGGGTCCGTGGGCTGCTGGAGCTGCTTGGCGCGTTGCTCTTCGGGTCGCTGGCGATCGCGATGCCGATGAACGCGGGCTGGCCGATCTGGATCGTGCTGGTGCCGTGCCCAGCGGCGATCTGCCTGGCGATGAGCAGCGCCCGGTCGATCGGGATCGAGAAGCCCTGGTCGGTGCCGTTCGCGCCGATGTTCTGGCTGTTCGCCGCGGTGTTCATGGCGATCACCTGGCCCGCGGAGTTGGCCAGCGCGCCGCCGGAGTCGCCCTCGGCGATCGGGGCGTTGGTCTGGAACATGTGCGTCAGCCGCTCGGAGGTGCCCGAGCCCTGGTCGCTGGCGGTGATCGTGCGGCTCAGTTCCGTGATCGTCCCGCTGGTCACGGTCGGCAGCCCGCCCGTGCCGCCCGCGTTCCCGAGCGCCACGACGGTGTCGCCGAGCTGGACCTTGTTCGAGTCAGCGGTCGTCACTGTGGCCAGCCCCGACGCCCCCTCCAGCCGCAGCAGCGCGACGTCCTGCGCGTTGTCGGTGCCCACCACCTGGGCGGTGTACTTGCGCCCGTTGGTGACCAGTTGCGCGGTTATCCGGGTGGCGCCCTTGATGACGTGGTTGTTGGTCAGCACCAGGCCGTTGGCGGACAGCACCATCCCGGTGCCCTCGAAGACCTGCTGCTGGTAGTGGACGAAGGAGGTGATGTCCACGAGGCCGGGGTCGACCTTGTGGGCCACGGAGGTGTTCAGGTTGGCCGGGCCCGCGCCGGCGCCGTGGTTCGCCTTGGGCTGGGGGATGTCCTGCGCGCCGACCGAGGAGGACGGGGCCGCCCCGCCCGTGCCGCGCAGCGCGAACACCGCGCCCGCGCCGACGGCGGCGGCGAGCACCGCCACCACAACGTAGATCAGGGCACGGCCCAGCGGCCCGCGCGAGGGCGGCGGTCCCGCGGGGGGCTGCCCGTAGCCGCCCGGCGGGGCCCAGTGGCCCTCGCCGCCCGGGGGCACCGCTCCGGGCAGTTCGCCGGGGAGCGGCGGCACCGGGCCGGTCGCGGGCTGCGGCTGCCAGTTCTGCTGCGGCTGCTCGCCGTAGGGCGGCTGGCCGGCGTAGGGCGGCTGGCCGGCGTAGGGCGGCTGGCCCGGGTAGGGCGGCTGGCCTGGGTAGGGCGGCTGGCCCGGGTAGGGCGGCTGGCCCGGGTAGGGCGGCTGGCCGGCGTAGTACGCCTGGCCGCCGGGCTGCGCGGGGTAGGGCGGCTGGCCACCGTAGCCAGGCGTGCCGTACGGCGGCTGAGCGCCGTAGCCGGGCGGCGGGCCGTAGATCGGCTGGGTCGGCTGCGGCGCGCCGTAGGGGGACTGCGGCGGCGTGCCGTAGGACTGGGTGCCAGGCGCGGGCTGGGTGCCCTGCCCGGTTTGGCCGGACGGCGCCGTCCACGGCTGCTGTGGCGGGGGCGCCCAGGCCTGCTGGCTGCCGGGCTGGGCCTGCCAGGGCGAGGCCTGCCCGCCCAGCGGCTGCGGCTCCTGGCCGGGAGTTACCGGTCCCGGCTGGCCCGGTCCAGGCTGACCGGGCGCGGCCTGCGGGCCGTCGGCCGGCTGCGCACCGGAGGCCGGCTGCCCACCAGGGGCCGGCATGACACCGGGGCCGGCTGCGCACCAGGGGCCGGCTGCCCACCAGGGGCCGGCATGACACCAGGGGCCGGCTGCCCACCAGGGGCCGGCATGGCACCGGGAACCGGCGGTGTGCCGGGAACCGGCTCGGCCGGGCGGCCTGGGCGGCCTCCTCGGCGGGGGAAGTCATTCTGAACGGCAGCCAGGACGTACCGGGATCGGCCGCGCCGGGCTCGGTATCCGGCTCCGGCGTGCCAGGATCACCGCCCGGGGGAGGGGACGGCTGCCAGGCGCTGTCGCGCTCCGGCGAGTCGTGCCCGTTGTCCTGACCTTCGGCCATCCTCATCACCTCTGCCCGGAAGTAGCGTGAGCCGCTTCATGCGGTCCCCGGCACGGCAGTTCTACCGTGACCCTGGCTAAGCGCGGTTTCCAGTTAGCACCATGTCCCTGGAGGCAACCTGAACGCCTCCTGAGGGTTTCCGCCCAGCAACCGGGCATCAGGTGCGGCACCAGCCCAGGCTATGTGGCCGACCAAGGGGCACAACGCCATCCAGGCGCTGGCATGTTCCCGCAGCGACGGGCGCCATGCCCCTGGGTGGCCACCTGAGCTGCGGAAAGCCCGTCACGGAACCAGGCCGTGCTCGGCAAGGCGGCCAGCCGCGAGGCTGCGTACTGCACATTCTTCGAGTAGCAGCGGCAGTGCGCCCAGGCCCGCGGCGGCGGAGCCGGGCGGCGACGTGCAGTCGGAGTCGTGCAACAGGACTGTGGCGCCGCCGGTCAGGTTTCCGGCGAGCGCCGCCCAGACCGAGCCGGGCGTGGCACCGGCCGTCCACTCCCTGCCCCAGCAGGTCCACAGCACCGGGGTGAGCCCGCCGGCCCGCGGCGGCGAGCGCCCCGGTGCTCAGCACGCCATAGGGCGGGCGGTAGAAGCGCGGCTGCGCGCCGGTCGCGCCGGCCACCGCATCCGTGGCCCTGGCCAGGTCGTCGGCCACCGCCCGGGGGCTGCGCAGCACCGTGTACCTGTGTGCCCAGCCGTGCACGGCCACCTCGTGGCCCGCCCCGGCGACCTCCGCCGCGAGCCCGGGGGAGCGCGCCGCCATCGAGCCGAGCATGAAGAACGTGGCGTGCACCTGCCACTTGGCCAGGACCTCAAGGAAGGCTGGGGTCCAGGCCGGGTCCGGGCCGTCGTCAAAGGTGAGCGCCACATGATCGGCCCGGCCCTGCCCGGACAGCCGGGGGAAGAACCGCCGCCGCACCGGGCCAAGCGCGGTCACACCCGGGCCGGCGTGGCTGACGGCCAGGCCGCCGAGCGCCAGCGCCGCCGTGGCGAGCAGGGCCGGCCGGGACGGCGCCCGCGGGCCCTCGCTGTCGGGGAACACCTGTCACACCTGCCTCATAGCCTCTGGCCTGCGGTCTTGTCGCGCGGGGCGACACGCCTGGGGCGGACGCCTGCCGCGCCGAGTCTCTCCTGGAATGATGGCAAGGTCGGGACGATACCCGAAGCACGACTGGTTACCAGACGCGGGGCGGCCGGCCCCGGCATAACTGAGCAAGGGGCCATCCGTTGGGAGTGCCAGCAGCACGTGTTGTGTTCCCCCCCGCGGACCGGGCGGAGATAGCCGCCGCGGTCACCGAGATCCTGGCCAGCGGGGCGCTCACCCTGGGCCCGTACACCGGGCGCTTCGAGGCGGCATTCGCCGCCGCGCATGATGCCGCGCACGCCGTCGCGACCTCGAGCGGTACCTCGGCCCTGAACATCGCCCTCCAGGTGGCGGGGGTGGCCGGCCGGGACGTGGTGGTGCCCGCGAACACCTTCTACGCCACCGCCGCGGCGGTGCTCCAGGCGGGCGGGCGCCCGGTGTTCGCCGACGTGGAAGCCGGCACGCTCGCGCTCAGCCGGGACACCGCGGCGGCCGTCCTGACCCCGGGCACCGCCGCGGTCGTCCACGTGCACATCGGCGGGATGATCAGCCCGGACATCATCGGGCTGCGCGACCTGTGCGACGAGCGGGGGATCGCGCTGATCGAGGACGCCGCGCATGCGCACGGATCCACGCTGGACGGCCGGTTCGCGGGCTCGTTCGGGGCCAGCGGTGCCTTCTCCTTCTATCCGACGAAGGTGGTGACAAGCGGCGAGGGCGGCATGCTGGTGAGCACTTCCGAGCATGTGGCGGACGAGGCGAAGATCTACCGTGACCAGGGCAAGGGCGCTTTCACCGCCAACCATCACGTGCGCCTGGGCTCGGCCTGGCGGATGAGCGAGCTGCACGCGGTGACCGGGCTTGTGCATCTGCGCCGGATGGCGGAGTTCATCACCCGCCGCCGCGAGGTCGCCGCCGCCTACGACAAGGCACTTGCCGTCCTGGACGGGCTCACCCCGCTGGCCGAGGCGCCCGGCAGCCGCGGCAACATCTACAAGTACATAGTGCTGCTGCCGCCCGGCACCGACCGGGCCGCCGTCAAGCAGGAGCTGCGTGACCGGTTCGGGGTCCGGCTCTCCGGCGAGGTGTACGACCTGCCGCTCAACCATCAGCCGGTGCTCGCGGAATACGCCGGGCCGTCGCTGCCCGTGGCCGAGGACATCGCAGCCAGGCACATCTGCCTGCCGGTCCATTCAGACATGACTGACGCGGAGGTCGACGAGGTGCTGACCGCCATCACCGCGGTGCACGAGACGCTCCCGGGCGGATAGCTCCCGGGAGGCACGCTGCCCGGGGGCCGGGCAGCCCAGGGGTGCCGGCCGTATGGGACGGGCCGGTAAGGCACACGAGAAAGGGCGGTCGTGCAGCTAGCTATAACCGGAGGTGGCGGGTTCATCGGCTCCCACGTGGTGGACCAGCTCGTGCGGGCCGGCCACGACGTGCGGGTCATCGACGTGCAGCCGCGGTGGCGCAACCCGGGCGCGGCCTATGTTGAGGCAGACCTGTTCGACGAGGCGGGGCTCGGCGCGGCCGTGGCCGGCTGTGCCGCAGTGTTCCACCTGGCCGGAGCGTCCAACGTGAACGAGGTCGCGGCCGACCCGGTGTGGGCGGTGCGGCTCAACGTGGAGGGCACGGCCCGGGTCCTTGAGGCGGCCAGGCACCACGGCTGCGGCCGGGTGATCCTGGCCAGCACGGTGTGGGTCTACGGTGCCGCACAGGGCACCGGTGAACTGGCCGAGGACTTCCCCGTCGACCTGCGCAGCGCCGGGCACGTGTACGTGTCGACCAAGCTCGCGGCGGAACTGCTCGTGCACAGCTACAAGGAGATGTACGGGCAGGAGTTCACCATCCTGCGCTACGGCATCCCCTACGGGCCGCGGATGCGCCCGGAGCTTGTGGTGGCCCGGTTCGTCCAGGCGGTACGCGAGTCCAGGCCGATCACCATCGCGGGCACCGGCGAGCAGCAGCGCAACTACGTGTACGTGGAGGACCTGGCCGACGCGCACGTGCGTGCGCTCGCCCCGGCAGCGGCCGGGCAGGTGCTGGCGCTTGAAGGGGGAACGCCGGTTTCTGTCCGCGAGATAGCCGAGACGGTCCAGCAGCTCATCGGCCGTGTTCCGGTGCATTACGCGCCGGCCCGCGATGCCGACTACCAGGGTGTCAGCGTCTCCAACCGGGCCGCGAAAGAGCTGCTCGACTGGTCGCCGGAAACCCCGTTCGTGACCGGGGTCCGGCGCTACCTGGACTGGCTCGGCCAGGCCGGGGAGCACCAGGGTCACCCGGAGTGCGCCATGAGAAACCTTCGACCAGCTGCAGGCAGCGTCACGCCGCAGCCGCCGGGCCGAACGCCGCATAGTGCTGGCCTGCGCGCCTCCGGCACGACGCAGCCCCCGGCGCCGTTGCGGTGTCCCGGCGGCGAGGACCCGCCTCCCGAAGCCAGGGAACCGCCCGCGAGGGAGGCCATGAATGAGGCGGCGCGCGCTGCTGCTGTCCGGATCGCTCGGCGCCGGGCACGAGATGCACGCCAGGGCGTGTGCCACGTCGCTGGCGGCGCGGGGCTGGGACACCGAGATCCTCGACGCCATGCAGTTGCTCGGCCCCCGGGGCGGGTCCGCCGGGGAGGCGGTGTTCCGCACCATGCTGGCCACGCCGGGCCTGTTCGACGCGTTCCACTTCGCCGCGCTGCGCCCGGGGAGCCGGCTGGCGCTGCTGGCCGACGCCGGGGCGCGCCGCCAACTCGTGCCCCGGCTGCGGGACTATCTCGACGCGCATCCCGCCGACCTGGCCGTGTCGGTGTTCGCCACCGCCGCGTCCGCGGTGAGCGTGCTCGCCGACCGGTACCCCGGCATGAGCCACGTGGTGCTGTGCAGCGACGTCACGCCGCACCGGCTCTGGGTCCAGCCGAATGTGGACCTGTACCTGGTCACCTCGCAGGTGGCCGAGGCCGCGGTGCGCAGGTACCAGCCCCGGGCGCGGGTCCGGGTCGTCGAGTCGCCGGCACGCCCCGGGTTCTACGACCCGCCGGCCCAGGACCGGGCCAGGGCCGCGCTCGGGCTGCCCGTGGACGACCGCGCCGTACTGCTCATGTCCGGTGCCTGGGGCCTCGGGCCGATCGCGGCCGCCGCGGCGGCGCTCGCCGATGCCGGGGTTCAGGTGCTGGCGGTCGCCGGGCGCAACGTGAAGCTGGAGAACCGGCTGCGCGCGGCCGCGCGGCAGCGGCCCCGGCTGCACGTTTTCGGCTACACCGAGGAGATCCCGGCGCTGATGGCGGCCTCGGACCTGGTCATCACCAGTTCGGGGGACACCTGCGCGGAGGCGCGCACGGTCGGCCGGTCGCTGCTGCTGCTCGACGTGGTGCAGGGGCACGGCCGCGACAACCTCCAGCACGAACTGGAGCTCGGCAACGCCGACGTGGCCTCGGCCCGGCCCGCGGAGATGGTCCGCTGTGCCCTGGCCGCGCTGGACCGGGTGAAGCCGCCGTCACCGGGTGCCGCCCGGTTCGCCACCACCTGGGAAACCGCGTTCACGATGGCCCTGGAGGACATCGGCCTCGGTTAGCCTCCGCCACGACGCTAACCAAGTACGGGACCAGGGTTTCTCTGGAACCTACAGTTACCCCGGGAGCGGTGGGGGCCTGCCCGTGGCGCCCGTGGACCGTATGGCCGCCATCATGATGCGATCCAGATAGGTTCGCTGGTTATCGAGGGCTCGCAGGTCGCTGTTCAGCTTGGTGGTGGCGGTGGCGCGGGCCGCGGCCTGCGTGCGCAGGATGGTGGCCACGTCGTTTTGCACCCGCTGCGCATAGGGGAAAGCCCAGGTCAGCAGGCCGTTGGTCACCCGGTCCAGGCGGAACGAGGACAGCGACTCCTGCACCTGGTACCCGACGAGGTCGTCCATCGGCATGCTGTTGGCCGGGGAGCAGTTCTTGGCTCCGTAGGTGGCTATACCGACCGCGGTGCCGACGTCGTGGCTGGTCCCCGCCTCGATCGAGTGCAGCGCGATCAGCGAGTCCCGCACGCCACCCGCGCAGGACTGGATGTCGGTCTTCATGTCGGTCAGGAAGCCGTTCAGGTCGGCGGCGCGCTGCGACTTTGACGGATGCACGGCGATCCCGACCAGCACGCCCGCGACCACGATGACCGCCCCGGCCGCGAACCACCAGCGCGGGGTCCTGCGCACCGGCCACGCGGTGTGGCGGATCGGGACGTACGGCGGGTCCGTACGTGGCGGGGTGTGCATGGCGCCCTCCGTTCAGCCGGCCTTCGCGGCCATCAGGCGGGTGCCGGTGGTCAGCTCCGCCTGCGTGACCGGCCCGTAGACGCGTTTGACGATGACGTGGCGGGAGTTGAGGAAGAAGGTGGCCGGCAGCCCGGGCAGGTTGTAGGCGATCGCGGCCTTCATCGGCATCGGGTCGGTGACCACCGGATAGGTCACGCCGCTCTTATGCACGAAGTTCATCGCCTTGGACGCCGAGTCGTTGACGTCGATCCCGATGATCGCGGGACGGTCCCCGGAGTCCCGGTAGAACCGGGCGATCAGCGGCGTCTCCCGCTGGCACGGTTCGCACCAGGACGCGAAGAAGTTCACGATCACCGGGCGGTTCGCCATGGACCGCAGCGAGATCTGCTGGCCCGGGTGGCCGAGCACGCCGAGCGTGAAGTTCCTGGCCTTGCCCAGGCTGTGCGGCGCGGCGGCACCGGCGCCCACCGTGGCGCCGGCCACGGCGAGCGCGACGATGACGACGATGGCGATCGTGGCCGGCACGAGCACCCGGGGGCGGCGCAGCGCCTGGGCCCGCCCGCGCCAGCCCGGCGCGGGCGGCACGGCGGCACGGTCGGCCCCGGCGGCGCACCCGGGTCGGCTGGCGCACCGGAGCCCGCCGGTGCCGCACCTGGTTCCGGTGCCGCACCTGGTTCCGGTGCCGCACCTGGTTCCGGCGTCGCACCTGCGTCCCGGTGTCGCACCTGCGTCCCGGCGTCGCACCTGCGCCCGGCGTCGTCGCACCTGGTTCCGGTGCCGCACCTGGTTCCGGCGTCACAGCTCCTCCACGGTCGTCCGTCCCGGCGTCAAAACACCACCGGCCTGCAACGCCGGCCTGGCTTCTGGCGGCCCGTCCGCTGTGCCGGGGGCTGCCTCGGCCGGCATGCGAACCGGCAGCACCAGCTCGAACTCACTTCCCTCGCCCGGGGCGCTGCGCACCCGTACCTCGCCGCCGTGCGCGCGGGCCACCGCCCGCACCAGCGCGAGGCCGAGGCCGGTGCCCCTGGTGCCGGAGAGCGCGGAGCCGGAGCGGAACCGGTCGAAGATCCGGTCCAGTTCGGCTGGCGCGATCCCTTCACCCCTGTCCGCGACGATCATACGAGCGGTCTGGCCGTCGCGGTCACGCAGCACCGACAGGCGGATCTCCTCGCCCGCGGTGGTGTGCCGCACCGCGTTCTCCAGCAGGGCGTCCAGGGCCAGGCCCAGCCGCTCCCGGTCGGCGGTGACCAGCACGGGATCCAGGCGCCCCAGCGTCCAGCGGCGCGCCGTAGTGGGCAGCCACTTGCGGAACGCCTCCAGGGTGAACCGGTCCAGCGCCACCGGCTCGGGGCGCAGGAAGTCCGGATCCTCGGACGCGGCGATCATCAGCAGCCGTTCCCCGAGGCGGCGGAGCCTGGTGAGCTCGCCCACGACCACCTCGATGTCCCGTGCCTCCGGGTGCCCGGCCAGGTCGCCTGCGAGCAGCTCGGCGTGCCCGAGCGCGATCGTGATCGGCGTGCGGAGCTGGTGCGAGGCATCCTGGAGGAAGCGCCGCTGAACGGTCAGCAGCCGGGCGTTCTCCGCGCTGACCAGCTCCCGTTCGTTATCGGCGGCCAGCCTGCGCTGCGCATGCCAGACCATCATCCAGAACATGGCCGCCATCAGCGGGACTTCGTTCAGCTCGTCGACCGTCTGGGCGCCGGTGTAGACGTCCCAGCCGATGGCGGCACCGGTGGTGATCATGACCACCGCGAGGACCCAGGCGGTCGGCCGGGTGGACCAGACCCGGAACCCGTAAAGCAGCGTCAGGCTGATCCAGATGAAGTGGAACGGGACCGTTTCCCAGCGCGAGAAGATCACGATCGCGGCGAGGTTGGCCACCGAGAAGACCGCCCACGCCAGGTCCACCCAGGCGACCCGGCCGTGGTGGAAGCGGGGCCGGTGCAGTGGCCAGCGCAGCCCGGGCGGGCGGTGCGGCCAGCGCATCCGCATGTGCCACGGCCACGGCGGCGGCCAGGTGTGGGCCGGATGCCGGGGCAGCGGGCTGTCACGATGCGAGCTGATAACCCTCACCACGCACCGTCTTGATCAGCTCGAAGCCCAGCTTGGACCGGAGCCGCCGGACGCAGACGTCCACCACGTTGGAGCCGGGGTCGAAGTCGTAGCCCCAGACCGACGCGAGCAGCTGGCCCTTGCCCACCGACTGGCCCGCGTGTTCCATCAGCTCCCGCAGCAGCATGAATTCCAGCCGGGTGAGCGGCACCGGCCCGTGGCCGATGTTGGCCTCCAGCCGGCCCACGTCCAGGATCAGCTCCCCGGCCTTGAGCACCTCGTTGGCGGCATGCGGCTCCCCGCGCAGCCGGACCCGCACCCGGGCCAGCAGTTCGGCCAGGGAGAAGGGCTTGGTGAGGTAGTCCTGCGCGCCCAGCTCCAGGCAGTCCACCTTGGTGGTCACGTCGGCGAGGCAGGACAGCACGAGGACGGCCTGTTCGCGGCGGTCCCGCAGCACCTGGGCCAGCACGAGACGGCCGTCGATGTCGGGCATGATCAGGTCCAGGATCATCAGGTCGTAGTCGCCGGCCTGGGCCAGCCGCAGCCCCTCGATGCCGCAGCCCGCCGGGGTCACCTCGTAGCCGGCCGTGACCAATGCGCGCGTGATGAAATCGCGGATCCTGGGCTCGTCCTCCACGAGCAGGATGCGCGGCCCCCCCTGGCCTGGAGCCTGCTCCATCGTCGTCATGGGAGTCATCACTGTGCCGTGCCCGCGCCGGGCCTGCCGACGGCCCGGTCAGGGCCGGTGACAGGGGCGCGAGCGTGGCTCCTTCCCTGAGGATCCATCGTCCGCTGGCGTCCGGTCAACCCGCTGGCGTCCGGTCATCCCGCCGGCGCCATGGTCCGCCAGCCTTCCGCAAACCATTGCAGTTCCGCCACCCCGATGCACCCAAGACCGGTCATTCCGGGCCGCCGGAGGCTTGGCAGGGCCGTGTTCAAGGGTGGACCACGTATTACCTGGGTAACTGACTGTTTACGCACTGTCATAAGGACATGTGCTGAACCGGCGCCGTTACCTGCCAGGATGCCATGATCATGACAATTTCGTCATTGAATCGCCGTGGTGTTGCCGGCGGGGCACGGATGCTCGGAAGATCAGGCTCGTAACAGACCTCCGGCCGGGGTCCTGGGGACGAGCGCGGCCGGCCCAGTCGCGTGCGCCCGCCGCGCGCGAAGAAGCGAGGTGGTGACTGGTGTCTCTGCCGGTCCGTATCACGGCCCTGCTTGTCGCGTTCGCGGCAGTGGTCGTCGGTGCGGCATTCATCGTCGTGCACTACATACTTGGCAGCCCGCCCACGGTCACCTTCAACGCCTCCGGCGCGGTCACCAACGTGTTGCTGCAGGAGGACCCGCAGAACAACTCGGCCAGCAAGCCGGACTGGGTGAGCTACTTCGTCCAGGACCCCAGCAGCAAAACAGTGGGTGCACACCACGCTGTTCTCGGTGCCCGCCGGGACGACGGTGCACATGACCATCCTCGGCTACGACGGCTGCACGCCGCCGCGGAACAACTACTGGAGCCAGGTCCAGGGCACGACTACCGGCACCGTGAACCTGAGCATCGTCAACAACAAGGGCGTGGCCACGCCGCCGCGGAACGTCTCGGTGATCAACGGCTGGGCGGGCTGCACGGTCGGCCACACCTTCGCCATCCCGGCCCTGCACCTGTTCATCCCGGTCGCCTCGCCGAACGCCCTGGACTCGGCCAACAACCTGTGCGGCGTGTCGCCCTGCACCTCCGGGCCCCATGCCGTGGAGATATTCAACTTCAAGGTGCCCAACCACGGCGGCATCTTCCGCTGGCAGTGCTTCGTCCCGTGCGGCGGCGGCTTCATCGACGGCAACGGCGGCCCGATGCAGACCATCGGTTACATGACCGGCAACATGGAGGTAAGAGCCTGATGGCCACTCCCGAAGCCGCTGCGGGCAGCACCCGCGCCGAGCCGCGGCACGGAATGCGGATCTTCCTGGTCTGGCTGCCCCTGGCGGTGATCGCCGACATCCTCATCTGGTTCGTGTGGAAGCCGCACCTGCCGCCCGGCACCATGACCACGTCCGCGGAGCACCAGCAGTTCGACATCGCGTTCATGGCCATGCTGTGCGCGCCCGTCCTGCTGTTCGTCTGGACCTACGCCGCATATGCGCTGTTCAACTGGCACCACCGCGAGGGTGACGAGGAGGACGGCCCGCCGATCCACGGCAACGCCAAGATCCAGGCCACCTGGATCGGCGCTACCGCGGTCATCGTGCTCGGCCTGTTCGTCTTCGGCACGGTCGAGCTGATCGTGCCGGCCGGCGCGGGCGCCGGTGAGGGCCCCGCGCCGATCTGGCAGCCCAGCACCTCGAACCGCCTCCAGGTGCAGGTGATCGGCCAGCAGTGGGCCTTCACCTACCGCTTCCCGCAGTTCGGCGGCATGGAGAGCGCCCAGCTGGTGCTGCCGGCCAACACGACGGTGGAGTTCCACGTCACGTCGCTGGACGTGATCCACAGCTTCTGGGCCTACCAGCTTGGCGTGAAGGCCGACGCGAACCCCGGCGTGGACAACGTCGCCTTCACCACCACCAAGAACCAGCTTGGCAGCTTCACGGTGCGCTGCAACGAGCTGTGCGGCCTGTGGCACGGCGCCATGTACAACTACGGCCACATCGTGTCCCAGGGGGCGTTCAGCCGCTGGGCGCGCGGCTTGCAGCTCAGCCAGGCACGCAACGGGATCCTGAACATGCTGCCGCCCTACTCCCTCACCTACGACCCGACCGTGATCCCGCAGCTCGGGGCCTCGATCGTCAAGATCGACGGCATCACGGGCGGGGCCGGTTACTACTACCCGCCACAGGATCCGGTGACGCCATGATCGGCACCCGGCCGCGGACGGCGGCCTGCCCAGAGACAGCCAGCACCGCGTTCAGTCCGAAGAAGAGGTGACCGGATGGCCATCGAGATTCAGCCAGGTGCGGGCCGGATGCAGCCCGTGTCTGGTGGCCCGGAGAGCGCGCGCCCCTGGTGGATGAAGCCGGGCGTGCACACCGGCATCATCGGCGGGATAATCGGTTACCTCCTCGGCCACTGGCTCGGCAACGCGCTGTCCTACGACTACGCGCAGAACGCCCTGTCCGACACCAACGACGTGCCGATCGTGCTGGGGTACCTGCTCGGCGTCGTCGGCTGGCTGGCCGGGCTCGGCATATTCAACGACCTCGGCAGGCTGATGCTCGGCAAGCCGCTGCGGGACATCGAGCACGCCCCGGCCGGCGGCCTGGCGAAGTACTTCAGGTACACCCTCGACCACAAGGTCGTGGGCATCCAGTACCTGTTCGGCATGATCACGTACTTCCTGACCGGCGGCCTGTTCGCCATGGCGATCAGGAGCGAGCTGCTGTCGCCGACCTACCACCTGATGAGCTCGAGCGCTTACCTCATGGTGGTCGGCGAGCACGGCACCATGATGATGATGATGATGTCGTCGGTCGTGCTCGGGCCGTTCGGCCAGTACTTCGCGCCGCTCATGATCGGCTCGAAGCGGATGGCGTTCCCCCGGATCGAGGCGATCGGGTTCTGGCTGACCCCGGCCGCCTACGTCATCCTGCTGTCCGGCATCCTGCTCGGCGGCTTCCCCACCGGGTGGACCGGCTACGAGCCGCTGGCCACCCAGGCCGGCCCCGGCATGGACACCTATGCGATCGCGTTCGGCCTGATGGGGATCTCGATGATCCTCGCGGGCTTCAACATCATCGTGACCTACATCAACTACCGGGCACCGGGCATGCGCTGGAGCCGGCTGCCGATGTTCGTGTGGTCCATGTTCACCGTCTCCTTCCTCCAGGTGCTGGCCGTGCCCGTGCTGGTGGCCGGGCTGTACATGATGATCACCGACCGGACCTTCCAGACCGCGTTCTTCGCCAACCAGCTCGGCGGGAGCAGCTACCTCTACCAGAACGTGTTCTGGTTCTTCGGGCACCCGGAGGTCTACATCCTGGCGCTGCCGGGGTTCGGCGTGGTGTCGGAGATCATTCCGGTCATGTGCCGCAAGCCGCTGTTCGGCTACCGGACGGCCGCGGCGGGCATGATCGGCGTGGCCCTGCTCAGCTTCTTCGTCTGGCAGCACCACCTGTTCGACAGCGGGATCAACCCGGACATGCGGCCGCTGTTCATGCTGACCACGGAGCTGATCTCGATTCCCACCGGGTTCATCTACCTGGTGGCGCTCGGGACGTTCTGGAAGGCGAAGATCAGGTTCACCGTGCCGATGCTGTTCTGCCTGGCCATGTACTTCAACTTCCTGATCGGCGGCGTCTCCGGGCGTGTTCCTTTCCGACGTGCCCGCGGACACCACCGAGCACGGGTCGTTCTTCGTCATGGCCCACTTCCACTACACGATCATGGGCGGGCTGATCTTCGCCTTCATGGCAGGTATCTACTACTGGCTGCCCAAGATGATGGGGATCAAGCTGAACGAACGGCTCGGCAAGATCCACTTCTGGACCATGTTCATCTTCTTCAACTCGACCTTCCTGCCGCTGTTCGCCCTCGGCATGCTAGGCCAGCCGCGGCGGGTGTTCGAGTACGCGCTGAACCTGCAGCCGCTCAACATCTGGGTCTCGATCTCCGCGTTCTGCCTGGGCGGATCGCTGCTGATCTTCCTGATCAACTTCGTGATGTCCACGCTGGTCTGGCGCGAGAAGGAAGTCGGCAACCCGTGGAACTCCCGCGGGCTGGAATGGCAGGTCTCCTCGCCGCCACCGCCGGAGAACTTCGAGCACATTCCGGTGATTCTGTCCGGTCCGTACGAGTACGGCGACCCGGCTGCGCCGCCGGTGGCTGACCTGAATCCGCCGGTCGGCGTGATCAGCGCCGCCTACGCGGGCGCCGGCGCGGGAATGGAGGCTTAGCCATGGCCGAGTCAACAACCACGGGCGCCTCCGGGCTGAGCCGGGAAACCGAGGAGGAAGGCTTCTACCACGAGGCCGCCCTCAACGCCGCGTGGACGGCGTCGCGCCTGGCCATAGGCGGGCTCTGCTTCCTGTTCGGCTCGTTCATGTTCGCCTACTTCTACCTGCGCTCGGTCAACTCCTCCGGGCGGTGGATGGGCTCGGGCTACCACCCGCCGTCCATGATCTATGGCACCGTGATCATGCTCTGTGTGCTGGTCAGCGCGGGGATCCACTACGCGGCGCTGCAGCAGATCAAGGCGGGCAGCAAGGGCCTGTGGCAGATCGGCGCGGCGATCGCCCTGCTGTTCGGCGTCGCGGCCATCGTGCTGCAGATCCTGGAACTGCTGTTCCTGCCGTTCTGGCCGGGCAGTTCCGGCTTTTCCAGCGTGTTCACCGGGTTCTACCCGGTGTTCGTCGTGGTGCTGCTGGCGGCCATGATCTGGCTGGAGACGCTGCTCGCCCGGGCACGTTTCTTCCCGGCTATCTCCTTTGTGGAGCAGCCGCCCACCTACAAGGAAGCGTTCGCGGTCCAGCGCTTCCAGGCGTCGCTGTCCGGGTTCGCCACCGTGTGGAACTTCCTGGCAGTGGTCGCGGTACTGTTCTGGGTCCTGTTCTACGTCATCCCCTAGGGAGGAACGGCTCACCCGGAGGGCCTTATCGCCGGCCGGCGGCCGTGGTCGTCATGAACGTGGTTGTCTCGCACTGGTCGGTTAATGCCGCGGTCCTTGCCGTGGTAGCCGTCGTGGTCGCCGTGCACCTGCGCGGCCTGCGCGGCGTGGCCGCCGACGCGAGGCGGCAGGGCGAGGGCACCCCGCGCGGCATGGGCCGGGAGGTGGCGGCCTTCTATGGCGGGCTGCTCGCGGTGGTCCTCGCCCTGTTGTCCCCGCTGGCCTACTGGTCGCACCTCTACATCTGGGTCCGGTCGCTGCAGGACATCCTGCTGGCGAACGTGGCCACGGTGTTCCTGGTGCTCGGGGCACCCTGGCTCGTGCTGCGCCGCGGGCTGGAGTTCCGGCGGCCGCCCGCCGGCGCTCCGCGGCCGCGGCAGGCCGGGGATGCCGTTCCGCGGCCGGTCGCCAGCCGGGTCCGGCTGGCGGTGGGCACGGTCATCGCGTTCAACGTGGCCTGGTGCGGCTGGCACCTGCCGCCGCTGTACGACGGCGCGCTGCGGTACCCCGTCGTGTATGCCGCCGAGGTGGTGTCCTACCTTGGGTTGGGCGTGGCGTTCTGGCTCGTGCTCATCGGCTCCCGGCCGCTGAGCCCGGTGCTGCCGCCGCTGCGCCGGGCGATGCTGCTGGCCGCGACGGTCGTCGTGGACACGTTGCTCGGCATGGTGCTCGTGTTCGGTTACGGTGTCGCCTACCCCAGCTACACCGGGGCCGGGCGCCACGTGCTAAGCGTGGTGTATGACCAGCAGACGGGCGGTGCGGTGCTGTGGGTACTCGTGCTTCCCGTCTACGTCACCGCCGGTGTGGCCCTGCTCATCAGGTGGCTGAACGATGAGGAGGCGCAAGCCCTGACGAGCGGCCTGGACCGGTTGCTCAAGCCAGCCAAGTCGGCCTGGCCATCCCGGCCCGGCCTGAGATGACAGTCAATGCGTAGCTGGAGGCCGGAGTGCATGGATTGATCGCCGCGTCGCCGACAGGTGACTGGAGTTACGGCGGGGCCATCCTGACGTTCGCGTTCCCCGTGACCTTGTTCATCGTGGTGGGCGCGGCCCTGTACATCGTCTACACCAAGCCGCATCTGGTTCCCGGCCACCGGTATCAGCTGCAGCTGCGCCCGACCACCGCCACCGCGGTGCCCGAGACCGCCGCGTCCGGCCGTCCGGCCATGCCGCCGGCCGTGGACACCGGCACGATCACCGGCCTTGAGCCGCCGAAGGACGAAGGCTGAGCGTGCCGGAAGTCTCCGCGGGCACCCTGCCCGCGATCCCTGTCACCGGGCGCCGCTCCGTCAAGGCGATGGCGTCCTCCCTGTTCGCGCTGACCAAGCCGAGGATCATCGAGCTGCTCCTGGTCACGACGATCCCCACGATGCTGCTCGCCGACCGCGGGCTGCCGTCGGTCCGTATCCTGCTGGTCACGCTGGCTGGCGGGGCCCTGGCCGCGGGCAGCGCCAACACGATCAACTGTTACATCGACCGCGACATCGATGCGGTGATGCGGCGTACCTCCCGCCGCCCGCTGGCGCGGCCCGCGCCGATGGCCGTGGTCAAGCCGTTCGAAGCGCTCATCTTCGGCATCGTCCTCGGCGCGGCCTCCACCGTGCTGCTCGGCACCCTGGTCAACTGGCTGTCCGCGATCCTGGCCGACGCCGCCATCTTGTTCTACGTCTTCGTCTACACCATCGGGCTGAAGCGGCGGACCGCGTCCAACATCGTGATCGGCGGCGCCGCGGGCTGCTTCCCCGTGCTGGTGGGCTGGTCAGCCGTTACCGGCACGGTGAGCCTGCCGGCGATCGTCCTGTTCGCGGTCATCTTCTTCTGGACGCCGCCGCACTTCTGGGCGCTGGCCATGAAGTTCCGCGACGACTACGCCGCGGCCAGCGTGCCCATGCTGCCGGTGGTCGCGCCCGCGACCGTGGTGGCCCGCAAGATCCTGATCTACTCCTACGTGATGGTCGCCTCGACCCTGGCCCTCGCGCCCTACGCCGGCTGGATCTACACGGTCTGCGCGATCGGCCTGGGTGGCTGGTTCCTCGCCGAGGCACACCGGCTGCACGCCCGGGTCAACCGGGCCGCCGTGCCGGTCCCGCCGCCGTCCCCCGCCGCGCGGTCCCGGCCACGGCGGGAGCCACGGCAGCCAGCGCCGGACGCGAGGTGGACGAGGGAACCTGCGCCGGGATCGCGCGGCCAAGCGACAACCCAGCCTCGATGCGCCTGTTCCACCTGTCCATCGCCTACCTGACCCTGCTGTTCGCCGTTATCGCGGTGGTCTCCCTGCTTCCCTGGGGCCGCTGGTAGGCGCGGCCGGTCCCGGTCCCCGGGCAGTTCTGGGATCGGGTCAGCCCTTGTAGGCGAGGGTGGCGTAGTCGGTCTCGGTGCCGATTCCCGTGCTGTAGCCGGTGACGAACACCGTCCCGCCGGTGGGGCTCACAGCAACCGAGGTTGCCTCGTCGTCCTGCGGCGATGGTGTGGCGCCAGCCAGCCCGGTCGCCGTCCTGGCAGGATTGCGGCATGCAACGTGTGGTTGGCATCGGTGGATACTTCATCAGGGCCGCCGACCCGGCGGCCCTGGGCGCGTGGTATCGCGATTGCCTGGGCCTGGACGCCGATGAGAACGGCCTGTGGCGTCAGGAAGCCGGGCCGACGGTGTTCGCGACGTTCGAGTCCGGGACCGATTACTTCGGGTCCCGCACCCAGCAGGCCATGCTCAACTTCCGGGTCCGCGACCTGGATGCGATGCTCGCGCAATTGCGCGCCAAGGGAGCGGACGTGGCTGAAGAGGCGCAGGACATGGAGGGTGTCGGCCGGTTCGGCTGGGTCACCGATCCCGAGGGGAATCGGGTCGAGCTGTGGCAGCCCGCCTGACCGTCTTGGCTGGTGCGGTGACCGCGGGCTGATCCGGGGCTGCGGGGAGGCGGACCACCGCACGCAGGCCGGGCGTTGCGTCTTCCAGCTGCGCCGACCCGCCGTGGGTGCGGGCGATGGCCCGCACGATGGCCAGGCCGAGCCCGGCCCCGCCGGTCCCGGTGTCGTCCCGGCTGCGGGCGTCGTCGAGCCGGACGAAGCGGTCGAAGGCCCGCTCGCGGTCGGCCGGCGGGATGCCCGGGCCGTCGTCCGACACGGTCAGCACGGCCTCCCCGGCCTCGCGCCGCGCGGCTACCTCGACCCCGGACTTGGCGTAACGCAGCGCATTGTCGATCAGGTTCCGCAGCATCCGCCGCAGCCCTTCCACCTCACCGGTGACCAGGCACGGGCCGGTGGCCCGTGCCGTGACCGGTACCCGGCCGCTGGCGCTGCGCTCGGCCTCCTCGGTGACCAGGGCGGCGAGGTCCACGGGCTTGCCCGCTCCCGTCCGGGGCTGGTGTTCGTCCAGCCTGGCCAGCACCAGCAGGTCCTCGGCGAGCCTGGCCAGCCGGAGGGTGTCGGCCAGCACGTCCCGTCCCGTCTGGTTCCAGTCCTGCTGCTCCGGGTGGTCCAGCGCCACCTCGAGCTGGGCGCGGATGCTCGCGATCGGGCTGCGCAGCTCGTGCGCGGTGTCCGAGACCAGGCTGCGCTGCCGCCGCTGTGCGGCGTCCAGGCGCGCCAGCATGTCGTTGAGCGTGATCGCCAGCGTGCGGACCTCGTCCCGCGCCTCGGGCACCGGCAGTTCCCTGGCCTTCCCGGTGGCGGTGATCTTCTGCGCGCCGCGGCGCAGCGCCGCGATGGGCCGCAGCGTGGAGCCGACCACCAGCCAGGTGGCGCCGGCCAGCAGCAGCAACAGCACCGGCGTGCCCACGAGCAGGGCCCGGCCCAGCGCCACCATGCTGTCCCTGACCTGGGTGTACGCGGCCGCCGAGAGCACGATCTCGTGCCCGTTGGCCGGGACCGCCACCACCCGCATCAGGTACGGGATGCCGAACGGGCGCCCGTCGAGCAGCACCGCCCGCCCGGTCATGGCTGCCTTGGCCGCCTGGGCCGGGGGCAGCAGCGGGACCAGCCGGTCGGCACCCGGCGAAGCATCCACGACCCGGCCGCCGGGGCCCAGCACCTGGACGGTGAGCGTGCCTGCCACCACCGGCACCGGGTCGGGCGGCGGCTGGTTCCCGTTGATCAGCGCGACCACTTCCTGGCCGCCCTGCCGTGCGGTGTTGTCCACCTCCCGGGTCAGGGAGGCCTGGAGTGTGCCGCGCAGCAGCATCGCACCGGCCACCAGCGCCACCGCGAGGCCCACCGTGGTGGTCATGGTCACCCTGGCCCGCAGGCTCCGCCGGTGCCACCACCTGGGCACGGAGAAGGTCACGGTCTGATCATCTCCCGCCCGGCCACTGCCGCGCCGCCCGGCACCGCCGCCGCGGCACCGCCGCGCCGCACGCCGCGCGCGTTATCCGCCGTCGGCGGCGAGGCGGTAGCCGGCACCACGGACCGTCTGCAGCGCGCGGCGGCCGAACGGGTTGTCGATCTTGCGGCGCAGGTAGCCCGCGTAGACCTCGACCACGTTCGGGTCCACCGAGTCGTAGGCGTCCCAGACGTGCTCGAGCAGCGAGGACTTGGACACCACCTGCCCGGCCTGGCGCATCAGGTACTCCAGCAGGGCGAACTCCCGCGGCGTGAGGTCGATGGCCGTCTCGCCGCGGCGGACCTGCCTGGTCCCGGGGTCGAGGGTGAGGTCCCCGGCCCGCAACTGGGCCGGCCGCGGCTGCGTGCCGCGCCGGAGCAGGGCCCGCAGCCGGGCGGCGAGCACCACGTAGGAGAAGGGCTTGGTGAGGTAGTCGTCCGCGCCCAGGTCCAGGCCGTCGGCCAGGTCGTACTCCCCGTCCTTGGCCGACAGGATCAGGATCGGCACCCAGTTCTCCTCGGCCCGTAGCTGGCGGCAGACCCGGTACCCGGAGATCTTCGGCAGCATCAGGTCCAGTACCAGCGCGTCGTAGGCACCTTCCCGGGCCAGGTGCAGGCCGTCCTCGCCGTCATGGGCCAGGTCCACCGCGAAACCCTCGGCCTGCAGCCCCCGCCGCACCGCGGCGGCAAGCCGCCGTTCGTCCTCCACCACGAGCACCCGCATGCCGCCGGCTCCCCGTTACCCGATTTGCCGCATGGCCTTTGCTCACAGGGATACCACAGCGGCGCCGTGCACAATGAACGAAGGGACTCCCGGTGGCAGGCCGCCGCGGGACGCCCGGCAGCACGGCGAGGAGTGAGTTTCATGGCAGCGATCGCGAAGTTCTCCCGGCGGGGGCGTTGGGTGGTACCGGCGGGCGTCGTGGTCGCGGTGGCAGGAGTCGGCATAGCCTCCGCCATCACGGTCGCGCAGGCCGCTCCGGCGCTGCCGTCACGCACGCCGGCGCAGCTGCTTGCCGCCGTCGCCGGTGACCACAGCGCCCTCCCGCCGCTGACCGGCACGGTGGTCGAGACCGCCGCGCTGGGCATCCCGCAACTCCCGGGGAGCGCGAACCCGAACGACATCACCTCGCTGCTGGCCGGGTCGCACACGCTGAAGATCTGGTACGACGGGCCGCGGAAGCTGCGCCTCTCCGCCCCGGTGCAGATGGGCGAGACCGACCTGATCCGCAACGGGACCACCGCGTGGCTGTGGCAGAGCAACTCCAACTCGGTCACCAGGTACCTGATCCCGGCCGGCCGCGGCGCCCAGGCCCGCCAGCCCGCCATGCCGAAGGCCCCGCTCACCCCGCAGCAGGCCGCGCAGCAGGTGCTGAAGCTCGCCGGCCGCAGCACGCAGGTGACCACGGAGGCCAACGTGACGGTGGCCGGGCAGGCCGCCTACCAGCTCGTGCTGGCACCGAAGGCCAGCGGCTCGCAGATCGCCAAGATCACCATCGCACTGGACGCACAGCACCTGTCCGTGCCGCTGCGGGTGCAGGTGTTCGCCAAGGGGACGGCCAGCCCGGTGTTCCAGGTCGGCTACACGTCGATCTCGTTCGTCACCCCCGCGGCCAGCAACTTCAGCTTCACCCCGCCGCCCGGGGCGAAGGTGCACACCGAAAGCGTGGGCCTGCCGACCGGCTGGACCGGTTACGCGCCGCCCCAGCAGCCCCAGGGCATCGCCTCCAGGGGCCAGGTCATCGGCAAGGACTGGACCGCGGTGGCCGTGCTGCCCGCGGCCGAAGTCCTTCCCGGCGGTGCGCTGTCGCGGGTGGCCGGTGCGGGCAGTGCCGCCGGTGTGGCGGGCCAGGCGGCCCGCTCGGCGTCCGGCGGCGGCGGTTCCATCAGTGGCTCCGCGATGCTCGGCGCGCTGCTGCTCGCGGCGCACCCGGTGCACGGTGCCTGGGGCAGCGGCAGGCTGCTGCACACTAGCCTGGTCTCCATGCTCATCACCAACGGGCATGTGCTGATCGGCGCGGTCACCCCGGCGGTCCTGTACGCGGACGTCGCCCAGGTCAAGTGAGTACCGGCCTGGAGACATCCGCGGACAAGCCGGCGCAGGGCGCCCCCGGCCCGTCCGGTGAGCCAGCCAAGCAGGGGGCCACAGCCCAGGCTGCCGTGGTCACACACGGGCTGACCAAGCGGTTCCGCGGCGGCCAGCTTGCCGTGGACGCGCTGGACATGCTGGTGCCGCGTGGCTCGGTCTACGGGTTCCTCGGGCCCAACGGATCCGGCAAGACCACCACGATCAGGATGCTGCTCGGCCTGGTGTTCCCGACCAGTGGCAGCCACGAGCTGCTGGCCACCGCCATGCCCGCCGGGGCGGCGCGGGTGCTGCCCCGGGTCGGCTCGCTGGTCGAGGGCCCTGCCTTCTACACGCAACTCTCCGGCCGGGCGAACCTGGCCAGGATCGACGCCGTGGACGCGACCGCCGACCCGGCCACCACCGACGCCAGGGTCACGGCCGCGCTGGAACGGGTCGGCCTGCTGGCCGCGGCGAAGAAGCACTACCGCGCCTACTCGCTCGGCATGAAGCAGCGCCTGGCCATCGCGGCGAGCCTGCTCCAGCCCCGGGAGCTGATCATCCTGGACGAGCCGACCAACGGCCTGGACCCGCAGGGCACCAGGGAGGTGCGCGCGCTCATCAGGGAGATCGCCACCGACGGGGTCACCGTGCTGGTGTCCTCGCACCTGCTGGCCGAGGTGGAGCAGATCTGCACCCATGTGGGGGTGATGCGCACCGGCCGGATGGTCTTCCAGGGCACCCTGGAGGCGATGCGGGCCCGCGGTTCCGCCCGGGTGCAGGTGCGCACCACCGGGGCGGTCCTGGCGGCGGAGGTGCTCACCAAGCTGGGGCTTACCGACATCCAGTCCGGCGACGGCGAGGTGAGCGCGCAGGTCGGCGACCAGGCGCCGGAGGTGGTGTGCCGGGAACTGGTCATGGCCGGGGTGCCGGTGGCCGCCTTCGACACGCCGCGGCCCAGCCTGGAGGACCTGTTCGTGGAACTGACCGGTGAGGGCTTCGATGTCGACGGCTGAGGCACCGCCCGTCGCCGGGCCGGTGCGGTCCGGCGGTGCGCTCGCGGTGCGCCGTGGCTTCGTCCGGCCCTGGCTGCGGCTGCTCCGCTCCGAATTGGGGCTGATGTTCCGGCGGTGGCGCAACCGGGCGCTGCTCGCCGTGGTCGTGGCGATCCCGATCCTGCTCGGGTCCGCGCTGCGGGTGGCGGTGCCGCAGGGCGGGCAGAACAACGGCGGCAACGGGCCGGCCGCCGCCTTCCTCACCCAGGTGGCCGGCAACGGGGTGTTCCTCTCGTTCCTGTCGCTGACCATCATGCTGACGCTGGTGCTGCCACTGGTGGTGGCGGTGGTCTCCGGTGAGTCGCTGGCCGGCGAGGCGAACACGGGCACCCTGCGCTACCTGCTGGTCGTGCCGGCCGGCCGGGCCAGGCTGCTCAGCGTCAAATACGTGGCCGTGGTGCTGTTCGCCCTGGTCGCCTGCCTCCTGGTGGCCGCCTCGGCACTGATCATGGGGGTGGCGCTGTTCCCGGTCGGCCCGGTCACGATGCTGTCCGGCACCACCGTGCCGTTGTCGGAAGGGCTGCTGCGCCTGCTGTTCGTGGTTTTGTACGTTACGGCGGCCATGGCCATGCTCGGCGCGATCGGGCTGGCCATCTCCAGCCTCACCGAGCACCCGATCGCGGCGATCGCCGCCATCATGATCCTCGCGGTATCCAGCGAGGTGGCCGACAACATCCCGCAGTTCGCGGCCATCGGGCCCTACCTGCCCTCGCACTGGTGGCTGTCGTTCGACTCGATCCTCCGCACGCCGATCGACACCACCCAACTGTCACACGGGCTGTTCTCGTTCGCCGTCTACATAGTGATCTTCGGCTCGATCGCCTGGGCCAGGTTCACCTCGGCCGACATCACCAGCTGAATCCCCGGCGCATCGCCGCCCTTGCCGAGCGCCGGCGCCGGCCGCCAGCCGTCAGGACTTGAGGCCGGGGAAATCCTCCTCCCAGAACTCGGTGACGCCGCGCGGGCCGGGCGCCGGCGCGGCGTCACCGCCGAGCCGGTCGTTCTCCTGCGCACGCAGTTCCACCCGGCGGATCTTGCCGGAGATCGTCTTCGGCAGATCGGAGAACTCCAGCCGGCGCACCCGCTTGTACGCGGCCAGCCGCGTGCGGGTGTAGATGAAGATAGCCAGGGCCGTCTCGCTGGACGGCTCGGCGCCGGCCGCCAGCGTCACGTACGCCTTGGGCACCGCCAGCCGCAGCGGATCCGGCGAGGGCACCACCGCGGCCTCCGCCACGGCCTCGTGCTCGATCAGCACGCTCTCCAGCTCGAACGGGGAGATGCGGTAGTCCGACGCCTTGAACACGTCGTCGGTGCGCCCGACATAGGTGAGGTACCCGTCGCCGTCGCGGGAGGCGACGTCGCCGGTGTGGTAGAAGCCGCCGCGCATCGCCGCCTCGGCCCGCTCCGGGTCACCCCGGTAGCCGGTCATCAGGCCGAGCGGGCGGCGGGACAGGTCCAGGCTGAGCTCGCCTTCCTCGGCGGGCTCGCCGCTGACCGGGTCGAGCAGTGCCACCGTGTATCCGGGCAGCGCCCGGCCCATCGAGCCCAGTTTCAAGGGCTGGCCCGGGGTGTTCCCCACCTGCGCGGTGGTCTCGGTCTGGCCGTACCCGTCGCGGACGCTGATCTGCCACGCGTCGCGCACCCGCTCGATGACCTCCGGGTTGAGCGGCTCGCCCGCGGCGACGCATTCGCGCAGCGCGCCCACGTCGGCGGCACTCAGGTCGGACTGGATCAGCATCCGCCACACCGTGGGCGGCGCGCAGAACGTGCTGACCCGCTGCTCGCCGAACGCCCGCAGCAGCAGATCCGCGGAGAACCGCTCATAGCCGAGGATCAGCGCGGTCGCCTCCGCGTTCCACGGGGCGAAAACGTTGCTCCAGGCGTGCTTCGCCCAGCCAGGGGAGGAGATGTTCAGATGGACGTCCCCCGGCTGCAGCCCGATCCAGTACACCGTGGACAGGTGCCCGACCGGATAGGACACCTGGGTGTGCTCCACCAGCTTCGGCTGCGCGGTGGTGCCCGAGGTGAAGTAGAGCAGCAGCGGGTCGCCGGCCTTGGTCGGCCCGTCGGGCGCGAACTCGGCCGGTGCCTGGCCGTATTCGCTGTAGCGGTGCCAGGTGTCGGTCCAGCCGGTCGGCGTGGACGACGGCCGAGCGCCGGGGACGACCGCGATCCGGGTCCAGTCCCCGCCGAGCCCGGCGAACCTCGCCGCGAGCCCGTCCTCGGTCACCACGTGCCGGACCTCGCCCCGCTCAATGCGGTCGGCCAGGTCGTCCGGGCTGAGCAGAGTGCTAGCCGGGATGATCACCATGCCGAGCTTGATCGCGGCGAGGATCACCTCCCACAGTTCGGCGATGTTGCCGAGCATGAGCAGCAGCCGGTCGCCGCGCCGGGCGCCGAGCGAGCGCAGCCAGTTGGCCACCTGATTGGACCTGGCCGCCAGTTCGCCGTACGTCAGCGAGGTGGTGCCGTCCTCGTTGACCACCCGCAGCGCCTCCTGGCCGGGGTGCTCGGCCGCGACCACGTCGAACCAGTCCAGCGCCCAGTTGAACTCGTCAAGCTCCGGCCAGGCGAACTCGCGGATGGCCGCGTCGTAGTCCTCGCGATTGCGGAGCAGCAGGTCTCGTGCGGCCCGGAAGGCGGCCGTCGCTGGAGTCGGATGCGTCATGGGGTTCATGGTAACTGCCGCTATGTCACATCGGTATGCGTTTGACCTGGGCATTTACCGCCAGAAAGAATGGAATGCCATGTCACGTGCCAACATCAGCGCCACACCGGGACGTACCATCGGCTGCAGGAAGGGAACGGAGCACTGCGTCGGCCGTCGAGAGTTCGTGCAGCGTCTGCGCCGCGAACATTTGAGGGATAATCAGGGATGGCTGAAGCCGAGGAATCACGAGGGGATGCGCCCGTTGAAAATCCCCGTTCTGAGCTGCCTCCCCCGTTCTATCCCTATGTCAATGAGCAGGGGTTCCTCACCTTCGCTGCCCCCAGGAAAGCCACCCCGGAGGGGGCGGTACTAACTGCTGACATCATCGACCTTGACCATCGCATCCATCGTCGGCTCGGCGTCAAGTCGTCCGATTGGAAGGAAGTGATGGGGGTCCTGGAGAACGCCGCCAACATGCTTGGATACGGTCGGCTCGCAGACGCCCGTGAACTATACATGCGAGCGAACACCATCTGGCTGGCTCACCTGGAGGAAAAGAACCGGCTTCGTTATCTCACCGGAGTAGCGATCGGGTTCATCCCGGCAGCAGCGGTATCGGCGATCGCGGTGACTACGGTCTCCGCGCTTGCCCCGCGCGCAGCCCCGGCCCACACTCTTGCGCTGGTGTGCCTGTTTGCCGCATTCGGCAGCGCGACTAGCGTCCTTACCCGGCTCTCTTCCATCCCGTTGGCGAAGGAGATGAGCAACCCCACGCTGATCGTGTCGGGCGCGGGCCGACCGTCTGTGGCCGTGCTCTTCGCGCTCACCACCCAGCTGGCGATTGTGGCCAACCTGGTGTCTATCCATGTGGGTTCGGCCGCTACCGGTGCCAGCGACGCGGCAGCAGCTGCTGTCGCTTTCGCCGTCGGGTTCAGTGAGCGCTTCGCCAAGGACATCATCGTCCGGATCTCCGGCGGTAGCCCGGCCGCGAGCTGAACATCCAGCGGAACCGTAGGCTGAGAACGTGACAGGACCGAGTTGACTGCAATCAAAGGCCGCAGGTCACGGTCATCTACCGTTGACTTCATGATCGACAGGGAGTCCGTGGTGCCGCCGTGGCGCCAGCTTGCCGACCTGCTCAGGGAGCGGATCGCGAGCGGCGAGTACCGGCCAGGTGCCCGGATTCCCTCGGCTGCTTCTCTTGCCCAGGAGTTTGAGCTTGCACCCGTGACGGTTCGGAAGGCCATCGTGCAGCTTCAGGACGAAGGGCTGCTTGTATCTCAGGTGGGGTGGGGCACGTACGTGGCAGAGAAGGGCTAGAGCCCGCACCTGGCTACCCGGTGGTGCGCAATACATCACCACCATGGGAGGTGTGATGACGGTAACCCAGATCGACCTGGACGACGACGCGCTGGCAGAAGCGATGCGGCTTTCTGGCGCGACCACCAAGAAGGACACCGTCAATCTCGCCCTGCGCGAGTACACGGCACGCCATCGGCGCGTTGCGGCGCTTGATCACTATGCGGCGCTTGCCCAGGGCTGGGATTTCGAGGGCTGGCAGCAGCGGCGCGAAGCGGAGAAAGAACCCGCTGAGTGATCCGCTACCTGGTCGATTCCTCTGGTCTGTGGCGGCTGCTGCGCGACAGCAAACTCCGTGCCGCGTGGGCTGACGTCGTGACGGTGGGTGCCGTTGGCTCCTGCCAGCCGCAGCGGGCGGACCGTCCATCATCAGCTGGTGGTGCTGCATGACGACGCTGACTTTGCGACCGCTGGCAGGCATCTGCCTGACCTCCACCAGCGCAACATCCACGACGCGCCACCCGCTGCTTCCAGCCAGGAGTGACGACCCCCGAGAACACGAGGCGTGACGGACCGGCCGGGCGCCGCTGGGGTCCGCGTGTTGCCCCCGGCGGGCGTCGGTGGCGCGCGGTACCGTTCCGGGTGTGCCGACCGGTGAGAAGCAGCGCCCGGCCGAGGCGGCAGGCCCGGCCGACGAGGACGCCGGCCCCGAGGTGACCGCGCTGCTCGCCGCGGCGGTCGAGGGGATCGGCGGGACGGAGCGGTCCGGCCAGGTCACGATGGCGCAGGCGGTACAGCGGTCCATCGCCACCGGCGAGCATCTGGCCGTTCAGGCCGGTACCGGGACCGGCAAATCGCTCGCCTACCTGGTGCCCGCGGTGGCCCACGCTATGGCCACCGGCTCCAGCGTCGTGGTGGCGACCGCGACGATCGCGCTGCAGCGCCAGCTGATCGACCGTGACCTGCCCCGCCTCACCGCGGCGCTGGAACCGCTGTTCGGCCGTGCCCCGACGTTCGCGATCCTCAAGGGCCGCGGCAACTACCTGTGCCGGTACCGGCTGAACGGTGGCGCGCCGGAGGAGCCGGGGGAGACCTTGTTCGACCCCGCGGCCGTGTCCGCGGTGGGCCGGCAGGTCCAGCGGCTGCACGAGTGGGCGGCGGGGACCGAGACCGGCGATCGCGACGAACTGGTGCCCGGGGTGGAGGACCGGGCCTGGCGGCAGGTCGCGATCAGCGCCAAGGAGTGCATCGGCGCCACCCGCTGCCCGAACGGTTCGGAATGCTTCGCCGAGCGGGCGCGCGAGCGTGCCGGGCTTGTGGACATCGTGGTCACCAACCACGCCCTGCTCGCGATCGACGCGCTGGAGGACTTCATCGTGCTGCCCGAGCACGACGTGGTCGTCATCGACGAGGCGCACGACCTGGTCTCCCGGGTCACCACGGCGGCGTCGCGGGAACTGTCCGCCCCCGGCGCCGAGGCCGCCGCCCGCCGCACCGCGCGGATCCTGACCGGGGAAACTCCCAAAGCGGGCGACGTCCTGGACAAGTTGCGGGAGGCGGCCGAGGGCCTGGGCCGGGTGCTTCCCGAGGTCAGCCCCGGCCGCCTGGACATCCTGGCCGAGCCGCTGGCGACGGCGCTGACTGCGCTGCGCGCCGCCGCGACCTCGTGTGCCGCACAGGTGCGCGCCGTCGGCAAGGAAATCTCTGATGATGCAGAACGATTGGCCGCGGGCCGGGCCGCGCTCGCCGCGCTGAGTGATATCGCGGAAACCTCCGAGCGGATCCTGGGTGCCTTCGGCGACGACGTCGCTGCCCGGCCGGACGTGGTGTGGATGGACCGGGCCGGTGTGGACGAGCGGCAGCGGCCGCCGACCTTGCACGTGGCTCCGCTGCAGGTGGGCGGGCTGCTGGCGGAACGCGTCTTCCGCCGCAGGACCGTGGTGCTGACATCGGCGACGCTCGCCGTCGGTGGGTCGTTCGAGCCGCTGGCGCGCCAGTGGGGGCTGCCGCTGGGGGACCAGGATGTCGGCCAGGGTGCCCCGGGCGGCCGGGGCCACGACGGGCCGGCCACCGATGACGCCACAGACGCCCTGCGCGGCGATGGCCCACGCGGCGATGGCCCACGCGCAGACGGCGCGCGCGTAGGCGGCGCGACCGGGGATGGCGCTTCGCGGGATGGCGCGGTTGGCGGCGATGCGGCCGGCGCGGACACTGACGGGAGCGGTGCGGACCACGCCGGCGGCGCCGCGGGCAAACACGGGCTGGTCTGGTCCGGTCAGGACGTCGGCTCGCCGTTCGACCACCCGCGCAGTGGCATCCTCTACGTCGCGCGCCACCTTCCCCCGCCCGGCCGGGACGGGCTCCCGCCGTCCTATCTCACCGAGATCCGTGAGCTCATCGAAGCCGCGGGCGGCCGCACGCTCGGGCTGTTCTCCTCGATGCGGGCGGCGCGGCAGGCCACCGAAGAGCTTCGCGGCGTGCTCGGCCAGCCGCTGCTGTGCCAGGGCGACGACGCCACCGCCCAGCTCGTCAGGCAGTTCGCCGAGGACGAGGCAACCTGCCTGTTCGGCACGCTGTCCCTGTGGCAGGGCGTGGACGTGCCAGGGCGCGCGCTGCAGCTTGTGGTGATCGACAGGATCCCGTTCCCCCGGCCTGACGATCCGCTTGCCTCCGCCCGGCAGCGGGCGGTGGCGGCGCGTGGCGGCAACGGGTTCATGACCGTGGCAGCGGCGCACGCGGGGCTGCTGCTCGCGCAGGGGGCGGGCAGGCTGCTGCGGACCATGGAGGACAAGGGAATGGTGGCCGTGCTCGACCCGCGCCTGGCCACCGCGCGCTACAGCGGCTTCCTGCGGGCGTCGCTGCCGCCGTTCTGGGCCACCACCGATCCCGAAGTGGCCCGCGCCGCCCTCCGCCGCCTGGCCGCCCGCACCAGTTAGCCAGCGATCAGGCCACCGTGCCCCGCCCATCCCGACTCGCCCATCCCGGAACCAGGCCAGCCTCCCGAATCCACCTCTCGCTTTCCCCCACCCCGGGCCGAAGCTCCCCAGCGGGCTGCGGTGAACTGGCAGACGGCGTTTTGAGCCGGCTGCCAGTTTGCCGTTGCCCGCCCGTCCAGCCCCGCCGTATAGCCGTTGCCGTCCGCCCGTCCAGCCCCGCCGTATAGCCGTTGCCCGCCCGTCCAGCCCCGCCGCATCGTTGCCGCACACCTCGTCCCGTTTCCACAAGCTTCGCGCCGGACCACCCCTTTCGGGCAGACTGGGCGTGTGGATCAGTTACGGGTGGGGCTGGTCCTCGGCTCACGATTCCGGCTCGTCGGGCCTATCGGGGGCGGAGGGCCTGGCAGCGTGTGGCGCGCGGTGGACGAAACGTCCGGCCGCGAGGTAGCCGTGAAGACCTTGCGCGCGCGATCGGCGGGTGGTGACCGGCCGGGGTTCTGGCTCGTTTCCGCGACCTTGGCCGCCCTCTCGAACCCAGGTATCGCCCAGGTGCACCAGTACGGCGAGGAACCCGCCGCCGATGGCCGCCCCGCGATCCCCTATCTGGTCAGAGACCTGCTGCCAGGGCCCACCCTGGAGGAGCGCCTGGCCGGTGGCTCGCTCCCGGCCGCCGAGGCGCTGCGGTTCGTGGCCTCGGTGGCCGACGCGCTCGCCGCCGCGCACCGCGCCGGGGTGATCCACGGCAACCTGGTGCCGGCGAACGTCATCGACGGGCCGGCCGGGGTGAAGGTCACCGACTTCGGCCTGTCCGCCCTGCGTGAGCGGCTGCCGGATGAGCGGTTCCAGAGCGTGCTGTCCTACGCTGCCCCGGAGCGCCTCAGCGGCGGGCCTGCCACCACGGCCTCTGACATGTACTCACTGGGCGTGCTGTTCGTCGCCTGCCTCAGCGGCATCGCCGCGGCAGGGACATCCGGATCCCTGCCGGTCACTGACCCGGCCGCCGATCCGGTGACGCCGGGCCTGGCCGCGCTCTGGGCGGCCTGCCTGGGTGCCAGCCCGCGGGACCGGCCCAGCGCGGCGCATGTCGCTTTCATGTCCCGCCAGGCCCTCGCCGCTCAGCCGGCCGGGCACGCGCCGAGGGGGCGTCGGTGGCGCGCGGTACCGTTCCGGGTGTGCCGACCGGTGAGAAGCAGCGCCCGGCCGAGGCGGCAGGCCCGGCCGACGAGGACGCCGGCCCCGAGGTGACCGCGCTGCTCGCCGCGGCGGTCGAGGGGATCGGCGGGACGGAGCGGTCCGGCCAGGTCACGATGGCGCAGGCGGTGCAGCGGTCCATCGCCACCGGCGAGCATCTGGCCGTTCAGGCCGGTACCGGGACCGGCAAATCGCTCGCCTACCTGGTGCCCGCGGTGGCCCACGCCATGGCCACCGGCTCCAGCGTCGTGGTGGCGACCGCGACGATCGCGCTGCAGCGCCAGCTGATCGACCGTGACCTGCCCCGCCTCACCGCGGCGCTGGAACCGCTGTTCGGCCGTGCCCCGACGTTCGCGATCCTCAAGGGCCGCGGCAACTACCTGTGCCGGTACCGGCTGAACGGTGGCGCGCCGGAGGAGCCGGGGGAGACCTTGTTCGACCCCGCGGCCGTGTCCGCGGTGGGCCGGCAGGTCCAGCGGCTGCACGAGTGGGCGGCGGGGACCGAGACCGGCGATCGCGACGAACTGGTGCCCGGGGTGGAGGACCGGGCCTGGCGGCAGGTCGCGATCAGCGCCAAGGAGTGCATCGGCGCCACCCGCTGCCCGAACGGTTCGGAATGCTTCGCCGAGCGGGCGCGCGAGCGTGCCGGGCTGGTGGACATCGTGGTCACCAACCACGCCCTGCTCGCGATCGACGCGCTGGAGGACTTCATCGTGCTGCCCGAGCACGACGTGGTCGTCATCGACGAGGCGCACGACCTGGTCTCCCGGGTCACCGCGGCGGCGTCGCGGGAACTGTCCGCCCCCGGCGCCGAGGCCGCTGCCCGCCGCACCGCGCGGATCCTGACCGGGGAAACTCCCAAAGCGGGCGACGTCCTGGACAAGTTGCGGGAGGCGGCCGAGGGCCTGGGCCGGGTGCTTCCCGAGGTCAGCCCCGGCCGCCTGGACATCCTGGCCGAGCCGCTGGCGACGGCGCTGACTGCGCTGCGCGCCGCCGCGACCTCGTGTGCCGCACAGGTGCGCGCCGTCGGCAAGGAAATCTCTGATGATGCAGAACGATTGGCCGCGGGCCGGGCCGCGCTCGCCGCGCTGAGTGATATCGCGGAAACCTCCGAGCGGATCCTGGGTGCCTTCGGCGACGACGTCGCTGCCCGGCCGGACGTGGTGTGGATGGACCGGGCCGGTGTGGACGAGCGGCAGCGGCCGCCGACCTTGCACGTGGCTCCGCTGCAGGTGGGCGGGCTGCTGGCGGAACGCGTCTTCCGCCGCAGGACCGTGGTGCTGACATCGGCGACGCTCGCCGTCGGTGGGTCGTTCGAGCCGCTGGCGCGCCAGTGGGGGCTGCCGCTGGGGGACCAGGATGTCGGCCAGGGTGCCCCGGGCGGCCGGGGCCACGACGGGCCGGCCACCGATGACGCCACAGACGCCCTGCGCGGCGATGGCCCACGCGGCGATGGCCCACGCGCAGACGGCGCGCGCGTAGGCGGCGCGACCGGGGATGGCGCTTCGCGGGATGGCGCGGTTGGCGGCGATGCGGCCGGCGCGGACACTGACGGGAGCGGTGCGGACCACGCCGGCGGCGCCGCGGGCAAACACGGGCTGGTCTGGTCCGGTCAGGACGTCGGCTCGCCGTTCGACCACCCGCGCAGTGGCATCCTCTACGTCGCGCGCCACCTTCCCCCGCCCGGCCGGGACGGGCTCGCGCCGTCCTATCTCACCGAGATCCGTGAGCTCATCGAAGCCGCGGGCGGCCGCACGCTCGGGCTGTTCTCCTCGATGCGGGCGGCGCGGCAGGCCACCGAAGAGCTTCGCGGCGTGCTCGGCCAGCCGCTGCTGTGCCAGGGCGACGACGCCACCGCCCAGCTCGTCAGGCAGTTCGCCGAGGACGAGGCAACCTGCCTGTTCGGCACGCTGTCCCTGTGGCAGGGCGTGGACGTGCCAGGGCGCGCGCTGCAGCTTGTGGTGATCGACAGGATCCCGTTCCCCCGGCCCGACGATCCGCTTGCCTCCGCCCGGCAGCGGGCGGTGGCGGCTCGTGGCGGCAACGGGTTCATGACCGTGGCAGCGGCGCACGCGGGGCTGCTGCTCGCGCAGGGGGCGGGCAGGCTGCTGCGGACCATGGAGGACAAGGGAATGGTGGCCGTGCTCGACCCGCGCCTGGCCACCGCGCGCTACAGCGGCTTCCTGCGGGCGTCGCTGCCGCCGTTCTGGGCCACCACCGATCCCGAAGTGGCCCGCGCCGCCCTCCGCCGCCTGGCCGCCCGCACCAGTTAGCCAGCGATCAGGCCACCCTGCCCCGCCCATCCCGACTCGCCCATCCCGGAACCAGGCCAGCCTCCCGAATCCACCTCTCGCTTTCCCCCACCCCGGGCCGAAGCTCCCCAGCGGGCTGCGGTGAACTGGCAGACGGCGTTTTGCCAGCCGTGCTGCCCGCCAGTTTGCCGTTGCCCGCCCGTCCAGCCCCGCCGTATAGCCGTTGCCCGCCCGTCCAGCCCCGCCGTATAGCCGTTGCGCGCCCGTCCAGCCCCGCCGCATCGTTGCCGCACACCTCGTCCCGTTTCCACAAGCTTCGCGCCGGACCACCCCTTTCGGGCAGACTGGGCGTGTGGATCAGTTACGGGTGGGGCTGGTCCTCGGCTCACGATTCCGGCTCGTCGGGCCTATCGGGGGCGGAGGGCCTGGCAGCGTGTGGCGCGCGGTGGACGAAACGTCCGGCCGCGAGGTAGCCGTGAAGACCTTGCGCGCGCGATCGGCGGGTGGTGACCGGCCGGGGTTCTGGCTCGTTTCCGCGACCTTGGCCGCCCTCTCGAACCCAGGTATCGCCCAGGTGCACCAGTACGGCGAGGAGCCCGCCGCCGATGGCCGCCCCGCGATCCCCTATCTGGTCAGAGACCTGCTGCCAGGGCCCACCCTGGAGGAGCGCCTGGCCGGTGGCTCGCTCCCGGCCGCCGAGGCGCTGCGGTTCGTGGCCTCGGTGGCCGACGCGCTCGCCGCCGCGCACCGCGCCGGGGTGATCCACGGCAACCTGGTGCCGGCGAACGTCATCGACGGGCCGGCCGGGGTGAAGGTCACCGACTTCGGCCTGTCCGCCCTGCGCGAGCGGCTGCCGGATGAGCGGTTCCAGAGCGTGCTGTCCTACGCTGCCCCGGAGCGCCTCAGCGGCGGGCCTGCCACCACGGCCTCTGACATGTACTCACTGGGCGTGCTGTTCGTCGCCTGCCTCAGCGGCATCGCCGCGGCAGGGACATCCGGATCCCTGCCGGTCACTGACCCGGCCGCCGATCCGGTGACGCCGGGCCTGGCCGCGCTCTGGGCGGCCTGCCTGGGTGCCAGCCCGCGGGACCGGCCCAGCGCGGCGCATGTCGCTTTCATGTCCCGCCAGGCCCTCGCCGCTCAGCCGGCCGCCCCGGCACGCGCCGAGGGGGAGCCGGGGCAGTACGCCGACCCGGCAGAACCGGATATGGGCCTTCCCGGTGCGGGCCCGGCCCGCGAGGACGGGGCTGGCGAGCGTGCCGCCCCGGTGTCGGTGGGCCGATGGGTGCCGGACGGCGTCTCCAGCCGCACAGACACTGATGGCCCCGCGGGCACTGATGGCCCCGCGGGCACCAATGGCCGCACGGGCACCAGCGGCGGCCCTGGCTCCGCGGACCGGCCTGGCAGCGGCAGCGGCCCTGGCCGCGGCCACCGCGGGCGGACCGGCCCGGCAGCCCGCCGCAGCCCCGGGGACCGCCCCGGCATGGTTGGCCGCGGACGCGGCAAGGTGCTCGCGTTGGGCGCGGCAGCGGCGACCGGGGTCGCCGTGGCTGCCGTGGTGCTGACCCAGTTCCTCACCTCCCCCGCGGCCCAGACCACCGGCGCGTCCGCCACCCCCTCGGCGCACCTGGCCACGGGCCGCCCGGCCGGGGCGCCCCGGCCGTCGGCTGGTCCGCTGCCCTCGGCGGACGCCACCTCCTCGGTGCTTGCCTCGGCGTCACCACCGCCGCTCCAGGCCCTCGACCAGATCCAGGCCACGATCCGGCACGGGATGGCCTCCGGCCAGATTAGGCAGGACGCCGGGGTGGACCTTACTAACCTCCTCGCGCCGGTCCAGGCGGACCTGGCGGCTGGCCGCACCGCCGATGTGTCCCGGCTAGTGGGCGCCCTGAAGGCGAAGGTCGCGACCCGGCTCGGCGAGGGCGCCATCGGCAAAGCCGCCGCCGCCGAACTGGACCGCGAGCTTGCCGCCTTGCTCAGCGGCGTGACCGGCCGCTGACCAGGCTCGCCTGGCGGGTCAGGCAAATGGCCGGCTGGTGCCTGAGGTGAAGGTGCGCTATTGGCCGCGGCCGGGGCGGTGAATGGCCCAGGTGTGGCCACGGTGATGACGTAAGGCCCGGGCCCGGGGGCCAAGGACCCTGCTCTTCGCCTTGGGGCGGTGCGCATGGTGGTGCTGTCCGGGTGAGGCGTGCCCATCCCGGCTTGCGCCCTGCCGGCCGGGGCTCAGAAAGGACGAGTCCTGGAACGGTGCCGGTCGGCGGCCGCACGCAGCACCCGGTGACCGGAAAGGGGTCGTCCCATGTTCACAAGCATCACCCGCGTGGCAATGGCCGTCGCGGCGGCCACCGCGCTCACCGTGCTGGGTGTCGTCGGCGCCGGCGGTTCCGGCCCCCATGCAAGGGCCGCCGCCCGGCCGGCCGGGGCACCGCCGGCAAGGGCAATGCAGCCGACGGCCGTTCGAGGCGCTCAGGTGTGGAAGAGCCGGCTGAAGGAGGGGGTTGCCGACGCGATGGCGGTCAGCCCAGACGGGGGCACGGTGTTCCTCGCCGGAGGCGGCAGCGGTGGCTACCTCACGGTCGCCGAGGCAGCGGCGACCGGCGCCCATCTGTGGACGCGCAGCTACAACGGCCCGGGCAACGGCCGGGGGATCGCCGATTCGGTGGCCGTCAGCCCGGATGGCGCCACGGTGTTCGTCACCGGGACCAGCCAGGGGGCCACCACCAACGAGGATTACGCTACGGTCGCCTATGCCGCGGCCACCGGCGCCCGCCTGTGGGCACACCGCTACAACGGCCCCGGCAACAGCTACGACGAAGCCGCCTCGGTGGTGGCCAGCCCGGACGGGAGCACGGTGTTCGTCACCGGGACCAGCACCGGGACCAGCAGCTATCACTACGCCACGGTCGCCTACAACGCGGCCACCGGTGCGCAGCTATGGGTGCGCCGCTACGCCGCCGAGGCCGACATGAACGCATCGGTGGCGGTCAGCCCGGACGGGAGCACGGTGTTCGTCACCGGGACCAACGTGGCGCGCACGACCGGCGCCGACTACGCCACGGTCGCCTATGCCGCGGCCACCGGCGCCCAGCTCTGGACGGCCCGCTACAACCACGCCGGCATGGGCCCCGATATGGCCCAGTCGGTGGCGGTCAGCCCGGACGGGGGCACCGTGTACGTCACCGGGGCCAGCGGCAGTGCCCAGGGTTACGGCACGGTCGCCTATAACGCCGCCACCGGTGCCCAGCTCTGGGCAGCCCGCTACAACAGCGGCTTCGCGGTGCGGGTGGCGGTCAGCCCGGACGGGGGCACGGTTTTCGTCACCGGGCTCAGCGAAGGGGCCACCACCAACGACGATTACGCCACGGTCGCCTATGCCGCGGCCACCGGCGCTCAGCTGTGGGCGGCCCGCTACAACGGCACCGGCAACAGCTACGACAACGCCACGTCGATGGCGGTCAGCCCGGATGGGAACACGGTCTACGTCACCGGGTACAGCCAGGGAGTTTCCTCTGACGATGACTATGCCACGGTCGCCTATGACACGGTCACCGGCGCCCAGTTGTGGGCCCAGCGCTTCAACGACCCCGGCAACTTCGCCGACTACGCCGAGTCAGTGGCGGCCAGCCCCACCGGGGGGATGGTGTTCGTCACCGGATCCACCCAATGGGGCAAGACCATCACGATCGCTTACACCGGCTGACACCTCAGCCCTGGCAGCCGGCGCGCCCTGATGGCGCGCCTGCTGCCTCGCCATCCTCCGGACAGTAGGTCCGATACGCCACATAGAGTGCGTTCTCTACCGGAAAGACGTTGCTGCCGGCACTCCCGGTTTACCGGGCCAGGCCCGGGGGTGCGGCCCGGCGCCGGGACCAGGCCGTGGGCGGGCCGTACCCCGGCCACGGAACGTTCGTTCGGCTGAATCGGCGGAAGCGGCGGTCAGTCATTCGCGCACACGGTGCCGTTGACGTAGAAGGCGGCAGGCGCCGGATCCTGGCCGGTGTCGGTGCCGTTGAAGCCGATGGTGACCGTGCCGCCGTTCGCGGGGATCGTCGCGTTCCAGCTCGCGGCGTTGACGGTGACCTGCTGGCCGCTCTGCGACCAGGTACCGTCCCAGCCGCCCTGGACCGCCTCGCCGGACGCCGGGAACGCGAACGTGAGCTGCCACGGGTTGATGGCGGTGCTGCCGTTGTCGGTCATCGTGATCGACCCGTTGAAACCGCCGGGCCAGCTGCTGTTGACCGCGTAGTGCACGGCGCAGGAACTGTTCCTGGGCGGCGGCACGGTGAACGTCACCGGCGGCGAGGGCAGGGACGGGTTGGCGTGGCTGTCCACGGCCACCACGTTGTAGGTGTAGCTGTCGCCGATGGTCAGCCCGGTGACGGTCAGCGACGTGGTCGTGGTGGTGCCTGCCAGTGTGCTGCTGCCACCGCTGCCCTGCTGGTAGACCTGGTAGTCCGCGACCGGGTAGGTGCCTGGGCTGGACGCGGGCCAGGACAGCGTCGCGGTGCCGGTGTTGCTGCCGGAGGTACTCGACGACAGCCCGGACACGGTCGGCGGGCCCGGCGCGCGCCCGCAGCGCGCCGCGTGGCGCCGCTGCCGCCGCTGCCGGGGATGTGCACCACGGTGAGCGAATACGGCGACACCGTCACCGAGGACGTCGAACTCTGCGTCGCGGACGTGATCGAGGTGGCGTTGTTGGCGAAGGTGTAGACGGTCGGCGAACCGTTCGGCGTGAAGCCGTTGTAGGCAAGGCTGACGGTGTAGGAGTTCGACGGGTCCTCGTTGTCGATCAGGACGCTGAGGCTGCCGTCGGCGGCGCGGACCGCGTGCACCCGCACCAGGGCGTTGCTGGAGGTCGAGGTCACCAGCTCGGCACCCGGCGACCCCAGCTTGCTGAGCATCTCGATCGCGTAGTAGGGCGCGAACGGGGTCTCGGCCGGGGGCTCGGTGGTTCCGCTGCTGCTCGACCCGTTGGAGAAGATGCCCTGGTCGCCGTAGTCGGTGGCGCCGCCGACCGTGCTGATCGGTGCCGGCCCCGTTGTGCTCGTTCCACCAGTCGACGCTGGTGGCCCCGTTCTCCAGCCAGGTCAGGTACATGTCGGCGGCGAACAGGGCGCCCGGCTGGGTGTCCATGTCGATCGAGGAGTTGGTCTCGGTCACCAGGATCGGCACGCTGGCGGCGTTGCTGATCCCGGCGTACTGGGTGATCTGGCTGTGCAGCGTGCTGACGATGCCCGCGATGTCGGCCGGGTCGGTCAGCATGCCGGCGGCCGCCGAGCCGCCGGGGTAGTAGTGCACGATCACGCACTGCAGGCTCGAGCCGAGGGCGGTGAGCACCGTCTGGTTCCACGGCTGCGGGCTGGTCTGTGGGTTGGTGACCCCGTCCGGCCAGAACCCGGGGGTGGTGAGCACGGCGCAGACCTTGGCGTTCGGGTCGGCGGCATGCATCGCGGTCATGTACTGGGCAACGCCAGCCGCGTACGTGCCCGGCCCGCAGTTGTAGGTCTGTGACGGGCTCGCTGCCGATCGTCACCGGGCCACCCGACGCCGAGGTGTCGCAGTGCGCGTCCGCCTCCCAGTTGGCCCCGTACGTGCCATTGCCGTAGACCTCGTTGCCGACCTCCCAGTACTTCACGCCGTCGCTGTTGGACAGCGCGCTGGACACCCACGCGGCGGCCAGCGACGGGGTGCCCGTGCCGTAGTTCACCGTGATGATGGGCTGCGCTCCGACCGCCTTCGCGGTGGTCATGAAGCTGGCTGAAGCCGGTGTTCGGGGCCACGTAGCCGCTTGCTGCGGCGGTACCGGTCTGCCAGTTGTAGATGTCGGAGTACGAGCCGCCCGGGTAGCGCAGCGCGTCGACCCCGGCGGCCTTGAGCAGCCCGAGGATCGGGGTGTCGTTCATGTACCCGTCGTAGACGGCGGTGTTGAGGCCGATCGCGTCGGCCGGGATGGTGCCGAGCCCGGAGGTCGCGTTCACGGTGACCGAGTCGGCCGTCTGGGCCGCTGCTGGCGGTGCCGCGGGACCCGCCGACGCCAGCCCGGCCACCGCCATCCCCGACAGGACCACGAGCGCCTGCCGCGGCAGGCGCACTGGTGTGCTCGCATGTCTCATCCCGGCCTCCTCGCAAGCGGCTCGCCCGCGGCCGGGGCGCCGCGGGACCGGGCGCCGCCCGGCCGCCGGGCGTGGACCTGGCAACCGGGACGGGCCCTCACGCACTAGCTACGGCGGGCCCGTCCGCCCGTCCAGCGGCGCGGGTCGGCCCGGGCGCGCCGCTACCGGGCGGATCCGGAGAAATGCAGGTCAGGAGGCCACTCGAGGCCCGGACCGGCGACACGCGATGGGCCGCGTGAAATGTAACCAAGGCGCGCCGGGGAGGCGTGGGCACCGCGATGGTTTGTGCATTCACGCCAACGGCGACAATCACCGGCGGTGGGACCATAAGCAGCGGCGCGCGCCAAGCAACGGTGCACGCCGGGCGGTACCACTGCTCCGGTCCCGTCGGCCGCTGTTCAGGGCCCCCGGACTGGCAGCTGCCCGGGGCGCCCCGGTCCGGGTGGAGGCTCCGGATCACGGCGGGCAGGTGATATGCGCGTTGACGGCGGTGGCCTTCCCGGCGGTGACCGTGGCGGTCGCGACACCGGGTTGGCAGCCGGGCAGGCTGGCGGTGACGGTATAGCTGCCATCGGGCAGCCCGCCGACGGCGAACCGGCCGCTCTGATCGGTGCCGCCGGCCCCGGTCACCGGGCCTACCCAGGTCACCGTCGCGGCTGAGGCGCCGGTGGTCACGGTGATGCCGCCTTGTCCGATGCCGGGCGCGTTGATGATGGCCGGCTTGACCGTTCCCTGTGCCGCGGTCCAGCCGACCGCCCACGGGTTCCCGGCCGGGTCGGTGCCGACGGCGGTGAGCTCCAGCGGATTGATCGCCGGGGTGACCTGCGCGGCGGCGCCGGAGCGGGTGAGGCGGATCACACCGGCCCCGGAGGTGGCCAGCACCTGCGATCCCGCGGCGACCACCCCGGACAGCCCGGTGCCGCCGCCGGCTGGTACCTCGGTCCAGGCCGTGCCGTTCCACAGCGCTGCCCACGAGGCGGTGCAGGTCCCCTCCCCGCAGCCGTAATCTACGTATCCCACCGCCCACAGCCCCGCCGCGGTGTGCGCCAGGCCAGTGATAGCCGACACCCCAGGCGCGACCGGCAGTTTGGTCCAGGTCGTCCCGTCGAACTGCGCCACCTGGTCACCACCGGCGACCCAGACAAGCCCCGGTGTGAGCGTGACCGCGTCCAGCGAGCCGATATCGGGAACGCTCACCTGCCGCCAGGTGCCGCCGTGCCAGTGCAGCACCAGTGACGCCGCCGGGTAGTTGTCGGTGCCGACGGCCCATGCGTCAGCCGCGGCCCGGGCGGCGACGGCATCGAGTTGGTTGGTCTGCGCCGGGCCCGCGGGGTCGGGCGTGGGGCTGCGCGTCCAGGCCGTTCCGTCCCAGTGGTAGGCGAGGGTCCGGCTGGCGAACGACGAGGGGTCCACGACCGTGCCAACCGCCCAGCCGTCGCCCGGGGCGACCTCGGACACGCCGTTGAGCTGGGCAGCCTGCCCTGACGGGTACACCACCCCCAGCGGCACACGGGTAGCGCTCCATCCGCTGCCGTTCCAGTGCTCCGCGTATGGCTTGGTCAGTAGCGCCGTTGGTGGCTGCCCGGGGTTATACCCACCGACGGCAAGCACATCGGATGAGGATGCCGCAGCCACGCCGAACAGCTCCCCCCGGGCGCCCGCCGGGGCGCTGCTTGTCGTCCCCCATGCCACCGGCTGCGACGCCGCTACGGCCCAGGTGCTGCCGAGCCCGGCCCCGCACGCCGCTGCCAGTACCACGGCGACTCGTCCCGCCTGCTTCGCCTTCATGCCCAGCCCCCTGCGCTGTCAGGTTCCATGGATGCCTCCTGTTGCGGACGGGCGGCGAACCAAGCCGCCGGGCGCGGCGTGCTCCGCGCCGGCTCCGCCCGCACACCCTTTATTCGGCGCGGGCAGGGCGCCGTATTGCCGCCAGCAGCCGTCGGCCTGGGTCCGGGCATGAATCCGCCCGGAGGGGGCGGGCGTGTTACGGCTCCCTCCGGGCGGATCTATGCAGTTGTGGTACCGCTATCCGGTGATCAGGTGCAGGCCTTCGCGAAGGTCGTGAAGGTGCCCTGGTCGGAGTACCACCCGTTCACGCCGAGGCTTGGCTTCTGGTGGTAGAACCACGAGAAGAAGGCCAGCTCCTGCGGGTGGTAGGTGAAGCCGCCCAGCGCGTCACTGAAGGTCGTGCCGGACAGCGGGTCGCCCACCTCAAGGTTGTTCTGGCAGCCGCTCACCTGGCCGATGTGGCCCCACGCTGGGGTCGGGTTCACCGTGTTCGGGTCGTTCTGCCATTCGCCCACCTCGTGGGAAAGCGCGGAGATGTCCGACGAGCCGGTGAATTCGCCGGAGTTGTCGTACATCGACAGGCCGTAGGTCTGTGCGCCCGCGGAGGTGTTGAAGCTGTTGTGGTAGCCGAGCACGCAGCAGTTGCCCGTGGTGCCGACGTACTCCACGAAGTTGTGCAGCAGGAAGATCGGGAACGTCGTGCTGCCGACGCCCTGGCTGCTCAGCGACGGGATCACGGTGCTCTGCAGGAACGGGTCCAGCCAGTTGATGTTGGCCGCGCCGAGCAGGTTGTTACCACAGCCGGTTCCACTGAAGAATGCCGCGTCGGCGTTTGGCACGTTGATGGTGACCGGACTGAGCGTCTTGAACGCTAGCTTGACACCATAGCTCGGGTTGATCCCGCTGGGCTGGGCGTCCTTCCAGAACTCGGCGCGCTGGAAGGCGTTGGTCACCTGCACGTTGCCGACCGAGGTGCCGCCGAACGAGTGGGCCTGGGGCTTGACGATCGGCGAGTTCTGCGTCCGGGTGAGCGCGCTCGCGCCGGGGTCACAGCTGTCGACCTTGGTCGGGTCCCAGGTGTCGCCGTTCGAGAACTTCATGATCAACGGCACGATCTCGGCATTGACCGTGGTCGACGCGTTAGTAACCTTGATCGCCGGGTTCTTGCCCACGATCGTGTAGGTGAAGTTCTTGGTACCGACCTTCTGGGTGGCCGTGTACTCGGGCACGGTCGTCCCGGCAAGCTCGGACGCACGTGCCTGGGCCGCCGTGATGCCCGGGTGGACACCCACGTCGAACAGCGCGTGCCCGGGCCGGAACGTCTTGATGTGCGGTCCTGCCGATGCCGCTGCTGGCAGTGCCGCGGGCAGGGCCAGGAGCACTCCGATCCCGAGTACCGAGGCGCCACCGATCATGGCTCGCAAGCGTGTTACTTTCACATTTTCCCCTTCGCTTCGGCTAGCCCACCGAAAGGAGAGAGCCCTGGCCGCGTCTCATGAAACGCCGGACCGGCACCATGCACACGTCTCCCTCTCGCCGCGGGGAAATCATGACACGGCAAACCAGGATCAATCCAGCTCTTCCCGGACATCACCCGATAATCACGGCAATGAGCTGGGATTGCTCACCGTAATGAACCGGGCGATTACGCGGATTCGCGAATCACAAGTTCGGTGTCAAGTACCACGTGCGCGGGGTCCTGGCCGGCCCTCCCGATCAGCGCGAGCAGTTCGCTCGCCAGCCGCTCGCCCATGGCCTCCACCGGCTGGCGCACAGTGGTCAGCTTCGGGTCGGTGTGCCGGGCCAGTGGCGAGTCCTCGAAGCCGATGACGGCCACGTCCTCGGGTACCCGGCGGCCACTGCGGCGCAGCGCGCGCAGTGCGCCCGCCGCCATCAGGTCCGAGGCGACGAAGACCGCGTCCAGTCCGGGCCTGCGGTCTAGCAGGCGGTATACGGCATGCTCGGCGGAGACCCGGCCGAAGTCGCCGAACACGATCAGCCCGGAATCGCTCAGCCCGGCCTCGGCCATGGTCATCCGGTAGCCGCGCAGGCGGTCCACGCCGGGGGACATGTCGGGCGGGCCGGCCACCGTGGCTACCGTGCTCCGGCCGTGCTTGAGCAGATACTGCACGGCCATCCGCGCCCCGCCGACGTTGTCAGCGTCCACGTAGGACAGGTCTTCGTCGTTGCCGAATGGCCGCCCGGCAAGCACCACGGGCACGCCGAGGCTGTGCAGGTCCAGCGGCCTTTTGCCATGCATACTGACCAGTACGGCACCGTCCACATGGCCACTGCGAAGATAACGAGACGCTATCTGGTAATCGCGCGGAGAGTGCGCCATGAGCAGGACGAGCTGAATTCCCCGGGCAGAAAGCTCCCGGCTGATGCTTCTGAGCATAAGCGGGAAGAATGGTTCAGAAAAGACGCGCGAGTTATCCTCGCATACGACGAACGCAATCGACCCGGTCCGCCGTGGCGCCGACGAGCGTGGCGCCCTGTTGCGCACGTAACCGAGGCGCGCGATCGCCTCTTCGACCTCACGGCGGGTCTCTGGCCGTACCCGCGCGGAACCGGTGAGCACCCGCGACGCGGTCGCCGGTGAAACCCCGGCCTGCTGGGCGACATCGGCCAGCCTGGGTCGTAACTTCGTGTCCGTGCCCGACACCCCAGCCTCCTTGCCAGCCATCTTCGGTGCCCGGCCGATTGGCCCGCAGGCCAATTCCCCAAGTGGCGCACTGCTTGTCAGCGACGCGCACCAGCGCGATGTTTCGGGTGCGTTACGGTCCTGCAACTCTCTGTTGAATATTCCGGTCATCCTGACCGCCCTGTCAAGGGCTTCGGCGAACCTGCGGCTGGCCTGCGATGTCGCAGCCCCGGCCGGTGCGGACCAGCGCCACCGGCCGTGAAAGTTTCACCTCGGTAATGGTGCCCGCCCCAGGCCCCTCTTATCATTCGAACGGTGCCCCATACCGGGCAAACCGGACACAAAAGTGCCAGTTTCGAATGATAAGACGGTGCTGGCGGGGGTGGCGGCGGCGTTAGCCGGGGGTGGCGGGGGTGCGGGCTGGCGGCGGCGGAGTTAGGCGGGGGTGGCGGCCAGGATGTCGATCACGAAGACGAGGGTGTCCTTGCCGGTGATCGTTGGCGGGTTCCCCGCCTTTCCGTAGCCGAGCCCGGGCGGGATCACCAGGAGGACCCGGCTGCCGATGCGCTGGCCCGCCAGGCCCTGGTTCCATCCAGGGATGACCTGGCTGGAGCCCAGCACGAACGACTGCGGGTCGCCGTGCTGCCAGGACGAGTCGAACACCGCCCCGGTGCGCCACAGGGCGCCGGTGAACTGAGTGACCACGGTCTCGCCGGGGACCAGCCGGGGCCCGTGCCCGGTGACGAGCACCCTGGTGACCAGGGTTTTCGGCGGTGCCGCGGCGCGCGGCACGGTGACCACCGGGCCGTGGGCCGACGTCATGACCTGTGGCAGCCTCCCTCCGGGGCGATAGCGCGCCGCGGTGCCGCTGGCGTGGCCGGCCGAGGGCACGGCGGCCAGGATGTCGAAGACGAACACGAGCGTGTCGGTCCCGGTGACGTTGACCGAGGCGTCGCCCCGGCGGCCGAAGCCATCCTTGGGCGGCACGACCTCAAGCACGCGGCTGCCGACCCGCTGGCCCGCCAGGTGCCGCCAGGCCGGCAGCCCGGCGGGCAGCGGCAGCCCCTGCGGCTGGTGGCTGGCAAAGGTGTCAAGCACCAGCCGGTCCCCGGTCCACACCTTCGCCGCCACGTCGAAAAGCACGTAGTCGCCGGGGCGCACCACCGGCCCCGAGCCCTCGCTGAGCGTGCGGACCACGAGCCCGCCGGGCGGCTTCTCGGCAGGCAGGCTGATCAGCGGGTCCGTGCCGAAGCGCCCGGCCACCACGGGGAGCGTAGCGCTGGCCGCAGGACCGCAAGCGGTGACCGCGGCGGCCAGGCACAAGACGGCCGTGGCGGCCCAGGTTGTCCGGGACACGGGGGTGCCTCCTGGAGTTCGGGGTGCCGGTGATGCCAGGCCGGCGGCCCCGGAGCGCCCGGGGACCGGCCGGAACCTGTCGTCGGTAACCGGTCAGGAGCCGGACGGCGGCTGCACGGTCGGGAACAGGTTCGCGAACGACTCGAACGCCGTCGCGATGTCTGCCTCCGCCCAGAAGCGGTGGTAGTTGAAGGTGGGTGCCGACCCGCCGTTCAGGTAGGCCTGGACCTTGGACCACTGCGGGTCACCGATGTACCAGGGCCGGATCGACAGGAAGGTGCTGGTGGACGAACTGAGCGGGATGCCGCCCGGGTACTTGCCGGTCCAGTTCGGCGGGAAGTACACGCCCTCGAAGTTGGTCGTGTTGTAGGGCGAGGTGAAGTTCTTGTAGTCGGTCCTGGTTTCGGGGGCGGAGTAGCCCAGCGGGTCGGCGAAGTTCTTGTGGATGACGTCCAGGATGTTCTGCGCGTCGGTTTCCGCGGTCGTGTCGCCGGCCTTGGCCGCGTAGTACTCGTAGACCTTGGCCAAGGACGTGGCCACGCCGAGGTCCTCGGCGCAGCCGGACACCGACACGTGCAGGCCGGTGTTGGCCGGTGGCTGCGTGGTGTTCGAGGTGCCGGTCGTCCAGCTCCCGTCGGGCTGACCGGACCAGGTGAGCGTGCCGGGCAGGCAGATCGTGCCGGCGCTGGTGTTCACCGTGGTGACCGACTCGGCCCAGCTCACCCATTTGGCGAGGATGGACTGTGCCTCGGAGTTGCCGGTCACGTAGTAGTACTCGGCGAGGCGCTCCATCGGCCAGGTCTGGTAGCCGAACCACTGGTTGGACGGCGGGTTGTGGTACTCCGGCTGGGGGTCGTAGTACATGCCATCGAACGTCGGGTCCCCGGTGGGCGGCTTGCCAGCGTCGCCGTAGTTACCGCCCCAGTTGTTCTCGATGCCGCCGGCGATGCCGCCCTCCGCGGACTGCAGCCACTTGTACATGTTGAGCTGGGTGATGAGGCTGGTCGCCCAGTCACCCTTGGCGGTGGGGGACAGCGGTATCAGGTTGGAGTCGGTGGACAGCGCATAGGCCGCCAGCGGGTTCTGGTAGCCCTCGTGGATCGTGGTGCCGCTGATCCGCCACGACCAGGCACCGTTGGTCGCGCCGCCCCAGGCGTCGTACCAGGACAGCAGGTAGGTGTCCTCGTTGGCCTTGCTGGTGCCCGCCGGGCAGGCGACCGAGCCCTGCTGGCTGCAGTTCGCGCTGATCTGCTTGAAGTACTTGTCGAACATCGAGTACCGCAGGAAGTCGCCGAGCTTGGCGGCGTCGGCGAGCGTGGTGGCGATCTGCGATTGCTTGCCCTGCGCCTTGGCGTAGGTGTCCGCCCAGTAAGCCGCCTGCACCATGCGCGCGTCGGCGTCCGGTGCGTCGGTGTACTTGTACTGCTGGGCGAAGCTGCCGCCGCCGTTGTTGAACAGGTCGAGGAAGCCGTTCGGGCCGCCGTACTTGAAGGTGTCCCAGTCCGGCTGCGGGATGGTGTCCCACACCGACTCCTCCGGGCCGCGCTGGTAGGAGTTGACCCAGCTTGGCGTCGAGGTCCCGTCCTCCTGCTGGCCGAAGCCGTACCTGCTGTCGGTGTCCATGATCCACATCGGCTGGTACATGTCGCAGTTGCCGTAGGTGGCCTTGAGCTCAGCGAACAGCGGGTCCGAGCCCACCGGCACCGAGGAGTTGAGCGCGACCGGGTAGTCGCTGGGGACCGCTTCCTCCGGGCCGTACTGGGCGGGGGAGGAGGCGTTGTAGGTGCACTGCCCGGGCTGGTTGGCGTCATTGGGGATCATGTACTGCTGCATGTTCGCCCAGGCGTTGCTGAACGGCGTCCAGTTGCCGGTGACCCGGCCGTAGTCGGCGGTCAGCCACAGGTAGTAGCTGTAGGTCTCCGAGGTGGTCTCGTGCCCATAGTCGGGCGCCTCGACGATCAGCGTCTCGACCGAGTGGTACGGGATGCCCTTGGGGCTGAAGTAGCCGTTCACCGGGTTCGTGATCGTGTCGTAGAGGTTGAGGAACCACTGGTCGTAGCCGGACTGGGAGCCGGCCGCCAGGGCCTCGGTGACGGCCACCGTGCCGGTGTTGTAGCCGGTGGCGCTGGCGCTGAAGGTGCCCTGGCTGCCGCCGTCGGCACCGGTCGTGCCCGAGGCGACCGTGACCGTCTGGGGCACGCTCCAGTTGGACGTGGTGAACGTGAGCGTGCCGCCGGAGGAGACCGACAGGTCAGGGTCGCCGCCGGAGTTCTGCGCCACGGTCACCGTGACCGTGGACGCTGGCTGCGCGGACAGGGCAATGCCGAACGTGGTGCTCTTGCCCTGCTGCACGGCGACGTTCGTGGGGTTGACCACCACGGTGGGCGCCTCCACGGTGATCGCTACCGGATACGACGTGAGGCTCTCGCTGCCGTTGCTCGCCACCGCGGTCAGCGAGTAACTGCCTGCCGGGACGCTGGCCCACTGCACCGACCACGGGCTCGCTGTGGCCGTGCCGATCACGTTGTTGTTCGATGCCGCGGTGCTGTCGTAGAACGTGACCGAGGTGATCGTGCCTGCTCCGGTCACCGGGCTGGCCTGGAGCGTCACCGTGGCGCCCGGCTTGAAGATCTGGCCGGCCGCCGGGCTGGTGATGGACACCATCGGTGTGCCCGAGCCGCCTCCGCCGGTGGAGGTGGGTGAGGGGCTGGGGGAGGGGCTGGTGGGGGTTGGTGAGGGGGAGGGGCTGGTGGGGGTGGGGCTGGGGCTGGGGGAGGGGGAGCCGCTGCCGTTGCAGGTGCTGCCGTTGAGGGTGAAGGCGGTGGGTGCGGTGTTGGTGCCGGTGTAGGAGAAGTTGGCGCCGATGGCGGCTGAGCCGCCGGTGGCCAGGGTGCCGTTCCAGGAGGCGTTGGTGACGGTGATGTTTTCCCCGGACTGGGACCAGTTCCCCGACCAGCCCTGGGCGATTTTCTGGTTGCCGGTGTAGGCGTAGCCCAGGGTCCAGGAGGTGACCGCCGGGCCGTTGTTGGTGATGTTGATCGCGACGGAGAACCCGGTCCCCCAGTCACTGTTCACCGTGTACGTCACCTGGCACACCGGCGCGGCCGCTGCGGCCGCCACCTGCGCCGCGGGCGCCGCCGTGCTGGGAGCCCCGGTCGCGGCCGAGGCGCCCATGACACCGGCGGCCACGAGGGTTCCCGCCGCCAGCGAGCAGGCCGCGGCCCAGACGGCGGCCGAGCGCCCCGGTGACCGCTTCATTAATACGCGCATTCGCATCCTCCTTGCTGGCGCGGGCGTACCCGTATGCTCAGGCGCAGCCTAAAAAGCCGGTGGTAGGAGGGGAAGGGAAGCGCTTTCCCGAGGTGCGGCGGGGGCCGTGCGATTGAAGAAAGGCCTGGATAACTGCGCGGGAAGCGAATCATTAGCTGGGGTCTGGCATGAACGTTTCACGGATGGATGGGGCGCGGACCGTGCTGTGGCAACGGGCAAAACGCCATTTACCAGAGCACGGAATCCGCGCCTTGCCGCCAGGCGCGGATCGGCCGGGGTTGATGGCCGTCCGGCGGGCCGCCCCCGCGGCCTCGCGCACCAGCATCCACGCCGACGGTAGGCGTGTTCGTGATCATGACTTGCTGTTGCCCAGGCAACAGCAAGTCATGATCACGAGTGGTGACCGTGGTGGGTCCGGTTAGTTGTGGGTGGTGTGGCGGAGCAGGCGGGACCAGGCGCGGGCGGGGGTCAGAGCGCCGGACTGGACCTGGGCCAGGGCGGCTGCGACCAGGGGAGCCAGCGCGGTGGCGGTGGGGTCGGGGGTGCCGGTCGCGGGCATGCGGGTCGCGGAGAGGGCGAAGATGCGGCCCGTGGGGGAGCCGCCGAAGTAGGGGTTACTGACGGCACCGGCTGCGTTGATGGCCGGCGAGCTGGCCGGAAACGCGCCGGTCTGCGCGAGGGCGGGCCCGGCCTGCTGCCCGGACAGGTAGACGGCAAGCTGGTAGGCATCCTGCTGGTGTGCGCTGGCCCGGGGGATCGCCAGGTAGAACCCGCCCCAGTCGCCGGTCCCGCCAGGCACGGCGGTGACCGCCCAGGTGCCCGCGCCGTGGCGGCCGGACAGCCGCTGGATGGGGCCGAGCAGCCACGGCGGGCACACACTGGTCGCGAAGGAAAGCCGGGTCACCCCGGTGTCCCAGGCGCGGGTCTGCGGGGCGAGCCCGGCGCCGAGGCCGCCCTCCGCCGCCTCGGCCGCCTTGTCCCAGGCATGCCGGACGGCTGGATCGCCGGCGGCCCCGGATGGCGCCGTTGCGGCGGCCCGGACAGCCCCGGCCTGGCTGAGCATCGCGTCGTACATGCTGGTCACGGAATCCATGAAGGCCGGTCCCTGCGGGATCCGCTGCCTGAACTCCCGGCCGAAGGCCAGGAAACCCTGCCAGGTGGACCAGTCCCGCGCCAGGCGGGCCGGGCTGGATGGCAGGCCGGCCTCGGCCAGCAGTTGAGGCCGGTAACACAGTGCCAGCGGGCCCGTCTCCGCGCCGATGGCATACGCCTGCCCGGCGTGGTAGGCGGGCTGCCAGACCCAGGACGGCCACTGGTCCTCGAAGGTGTTGACGCCGCCGCCGACACCGCCCAGCGTGCTCAGCGGAACCAGGCCGGACCGGTACCGGTGCAGCGCCTCGCCGATGCGGGCCAGCGGGATGGCCACGAGATCGCCGAGGCCCCGGCCCGTGGCCAGATGCTGGCGCATTGCCTGCCAGTAGCCCGCCTCGGTGCCGGTGACGTCCGCCACGATCCGGATGCCCGGATGCAGCCGCTCGTAGGTGCTGAACAGGCCGGCCTGCCGGTATCCGGGCGAGCCGTACACCGCCACCCGCAGGGTGACCACCGGCCCCCGGGCGGCCTGCTGGCCCGCGGAGCCGGGCGGGGATGCCGGGCCGGGCCCCGAGCAACCGGCCAGCGTCGCCGCCACGGCCGTCATGGCCGCCAGCGCGGCAATCCGTCGTGAAATGTGCATAGCTGCTCCTGGCCGGGGGGAATCTCAGCAGAGATTGGCTCGGCCGGCTATCACCGTCAAGAGCGGCCGGCTCCGGGAATGATCAGCGGCGTGTGGCCTTGAAATTTTCACGGAGCACGGCCGGTGACCGGCCGGGTGGACATGAAATTAACGGTCCTCTTTTCATGCCCGGGCGGCTCACTGGCTGAGTAAAGCCGGCTCCTGCCGTGCGTAATTGACCGGCGCCAAATAGCGGCGTTAAGGTCACGCTGGCCTACTTCCCCGCCCGCCGGATAACGGCGCTCCGCCGCTGGACGGCGCGATCCCCACTGGAGGTGCTTGTCATGAGACGCCCGGGTGCTGGCATGGCCAGAGCCTGCAGAGCCGGCTGGTCGCGTGCCTGGCGGCAGCACGCCGGATCCTCCCGCGCCGGGCGGCCAAGGCTGCGGCGTGGCGCCGCAGTGCCCGCGGTGGCGGCACTGGCCGGCGCCGCGTTGGTGGTGGCGGCCGCTGCCAGCGCCGCCACCGCGGCACCGGGCCGGGCGGCGGCGCCCGCGGCGCAGGTGGCGGCCGCAGCGGCCGCGCCGGTGTGCCAGGTGACGTACACGGTGAACAGTGACTGGGGGACCGGGTTCTCCGTCGCGATCAACATCACCAACAACGGCCCGGCGGTCACCTCCTGGACCCTGGGCTACGCCTACACCGGCAACCAGAAAATCGCCCAGGGCTGGTCGGGGAACTGGTCCCAGTCCGGGGAAAACATCACCGTCACCAACGCCTCCTGGAACGGCACCCTGGCCACCGGCGGCTCAGCCGCCATCGGCGCCAACTTCTCCTACACCGGCACCAACACCGCACCCACCGCCTTCACCCTCAACGGCAGCACCTGCAACGGCAGCGGCTCCCCCTCCCCCAGCCCCAGCCCCACCCCCACCAGCCCCTCCCCCTCACCAACCCCCACCAGCCCCTCCCCCAGCCCCTCACCCACCTCCACCGGCGGAGGCGGCAGTGCCCCGCAGTTGCACGTGTCCGGGAACAAGCTGGTGAGCTCGGCTGGCGCGCAGGTGGTGCTGCACGGGGTGGACCGGTCCGGCACGGAATACGCCTGCGTGCAGGGCAACGGGATCTTCGACGGCCCCAATGACCAGGCATCGATCTCGGCGATGAAGGCCTGGGGCGTCAACGCGGTCCGGGTGCCGCTGAATGAGGCCTGCTGGAACGCGGAGTCCTATGTCAACGCGGCCTACGCGGGCGCCAGCTACCAGAACGCGATCAAGGCGTATGTCAGCCTGCTGAACTCCAACGGCATGGTCGCGATCCTGGACCTGCACTGGACCGACGGCGCCTACACCGGGCCGTCCTCGGGCTGCTCGTCGGCGCAGGCGGTGTGCCAGAAGCCGATGCCCGACTCCGCGCAGGCGATCCCGTTCTGGACCTCGGTGGCGCAGACCTTCAAGGGCAACGACGCGGTCATCTTCGACCTGTTCAACGAGCCATACGCGTCCCGTGCCACCGGGAGTGCCACGAGCGGATGGCAGTGCTGGCTCAACGGTGGCACCTGCGCGGGCATCTCCTACCAGGTGGCCGGGATGCAGAGCATGGTCAACGCGGTCCGGTCCACCGGCGCCAGCAACGTGATCATGCTCGGCGGCGAGGAGTACGCCAACGACCTGGGCACGCCGGGCTCGGCGAGTGACCCCTCGATCCTGAACTTCCTGCCCACCGACCCCGATCACAACCTGGCCGTGTCGTGGCACTCCTACAACTTCAACACCTGCTCCGGCCAGTCCTGCTGGACCAGCCAGGTAGCTCCGGTGATCGCCCAGGTTCCGGTCATCGCCGGGGAGATCGGCGAGAACGACTGCGCGGACGGCTACGTCAATCCGCTGATGAGCTGGCTGGACTCGGCGTCCACCAGCTACCTGGCCTGGGCCTGGAACGCCGACTTCAACTGCTCGTCGGGCCCGGGGCTGATCTCCGACTACACCGGGACCCCCACCGGGTACGGCGCGGGCGTGAAGGCACACCTCCAATCCCTGGCCGGCGGCTGAGCGGAATCCCCCGGCCGAGCGGAACCCCTGGCGGCCGAGCGGAACCCCTGGCCGGCGGCCAAGCGCCGGCAATCCCGTCCGGTCGCGGGGCGCCGGGCGGTAGGGTCAGGCACGCCGGCGGGCGGGCGTGATCCTCAGGAGGCATGCGTCGTGAGACTCCCTCGGTCGATCCCCGGAATCGGTGCAGCAGTGGTGGTGCCGGCGGTGATGCTCGCCGGTATCTCGCTGGCGACCGTGGCCGCCACGGCGGCCATCCGGCCCGCTTCCGGCGCGGCCAGGGCGATGCCCGGCACTGCCTCGCCGCACGGCCGGCCGGCACCTGCCCCGGTGGCCGCCGCACCGGGCGGTACCGCACCGCAGTTGCACGTGGCGGGCAACGAACTGGTGGACTCCACCGGCCAACGGGTGGTGCTGCACGGGGTGGACCGGTCCGGCACCGAGTACATGTGCGTGCAGGGCAACGGGATCTTCGACGGGCCGCACCGCCAGGCGGCCGTCACCGCGATGCTCAGCTGGGACGTCAACGCGGTCCGGGTGCCGCTGAACGAGGCCTGCTGGAACGGCGAGTCCTACGTCAACCCGGCCTACGCGGGCGCCAGCTACCAGAACGCGATCAAGGCGTACGTGCACCTGCTGAACGCGAACGGGATCGTGGCGATCCTGGACCTGCACTGGACCGACGGCGCCTACACCGGGCCGTCCGCGGGCTGCTCGTCGGCGCAGGCGGTGTGCCAGAAGCCGATGCCCGACGCGGCGCAGGCGATCCCGTTCTGGACCTCGGTGGCGAACACGTTCAAGGGCAACGACGCGGTCATCTTCGACCTGTTCAACGAGCCGTACGCGTCCCGTGCCACGGGCAGCACCGCCAGCGGCTGGCGCTGCTGGCTGGACGGTGGCACCTGCCCGGGCATCTCCTACCAGGTGGCCGGGATGCAGAGCATGGTCAACGCGGTCCGGTCCACCGGCGCCACCAACGTGCTCATGCTCGGCGGCGAGGAGTACTCCAACGACCTGCGCCAGTGGCTGTCCCGCGAGCCGGCCGACCCCGATCACGACCTGGCCGCGTCCTGGCACTCCTACAACTTCAACACGTGCTCGCACCGGTCCTGCTGGAAGTACCAGGTGGCACCGGTGATCGCCCAGGTGCCGGTGATCGCCGGGGAGATCGGCGAGAACGACTGCGGGTCCGGGTACATCCGCCCGCTGATGCGCTGGCTGGACTCGGCGTCCACCAGCTACCTGGGGTGGGCCTGGAACGCCGACTTCAGCTGCTCGTCGGGTCCCGGGCTGATCACCGGTTACGGCGGCCACCCCACGGCCTACGGTTTCGGCTACCGGGCGCATCTGCGTAGCCTGGCGGCCGGCTGACCGGCCCGCCTCAGCCCGGCGGCGAGCTTGCCCCGGTCACATCGGCGATCTCGGCCGGCCAGAAGGCGGGCAGGGTGGCATAGCCCGGCGGCTCGGCCTCGTCGTCGACGTACACGTTGCCGATCCCGTCCCTGGCGGCATCCGCGGCGTCGGCACCGGCCCCCTGTGCGGTGCCCGCGCTTATCACCGCGGAGAACCGGCTGGAGGGGTAGCTGGCCAGCCAGGACGGGAACGTCTCGGCCTGGAAGCGCGACTGCGGCCCGGCGAACACGCCGAGAATGTCGCTGGCCGGCAGGTAGCAGGACGACGATGCCGTCACGGCCCCCTGGTCCAGCATGACGATGCCGCCCAGGGCATGCACGAAGGCGTAGAGCGCCTGGTAGTAGGGCACGCCCGAACACGCCGTGGGTACCTGGTCGAGCATGACACTCGGCGTGCCGTACCACAGCCGGGCGTCGAGGACCTCGGCCTCGACGACGGCCAGCGGTGTGCTCCCATAGCCGGTGGCGATGTAGTACAGCGGCAGGACGCCCGCACGGCGGAGCGTGTCGATGACCGGTGGCCAGGCCGGGTTCGGGGCGTCGGCAGGCTTGCCGCCGCAGCCCGAGCCGGTGCCGTCCGGTGCGCAGATGTCGACGACCGACGCCCGGACGGCCGGCACGCCGGCGGTGACCTGGGCCCAGGCGGGGGAGTCCGTGGGGGCATAGAGGGGAACGAGGATGCGCTGCGGCGCCGTGCTGGCCGGGGGAAGGCCAGCCACGTCCGCGACCTCGGCGGGCCAGAAGGCGGGCAGCGTCTGGTAGTTCGGGTCCGGCTCGGGCTCATCGTCGATGTAGATGTTGCCGATCCGGTCCGCGGCGGCGGCCGCGACATCGGTGCCGACCCCCGAGGCGCTGGCCTGGCTGATCGTCGCCGCGAACCGGCTCGCCGGATAGGCGCGCATCCACTGGGGGAATTTGCGGCCCTGGAAGCCCGCCGGGCTCAGCCGCACGCTGCTGCTGGTCGCCGGGCCCTCGAACACCTGGAGGATGTCCGCTGCGTTCATGTAACACGACATGCCTGAGGTGACCGTTCCCGGGCTCAGTTCGACGGTGCCGTCGTTGGTGACGCTCTTGACGTACTTGTAGAGCGGGCCGTAGTAGCCGGACTCCAAGCCGCACGAGGTCCCGGCCTGGTCGAACATGAAGCCGATGCCCCTGCCGTACCAGCCCACCGCCGCGGATACCTCCGATTCCACGGTGGCGAGGGAGAAATCCGGGCTGCCACCCGCGTCGCCATAATCGGTGGCGATATAGACAAGCGGCTTGATTCCAGCATTTTGCAGTGCCGCGATCTGCGTCGCCCAGGCCGGCGGTGGCTGCTGTTTCCATGGTGTGCCATCACATCCGGAGCCGGATCCATCGGCAGCGCACATATCCACGATGGCAGCGCCGACGGCGGGGGCGTTCCCGGTGACCAGATTCCAGATGGATATGCCCGGATAGGCGTAGAGGGTGGTGATGATGTGCTCGGAGGACAGCAGTCCGCCGGTCTGCCCGGCCGCTGTTGCCGCAGGTAGCAGCGGCGATGCAGGCAGTATCAGGATCGCCGCGACGGCCAGGGAGGCCAACCTTGGAACCCGCATGATCTCCTCGGCCGGGCCGGGCCGGCCCGCGGCCGGCTCCATTCGTCAGATGACCGCTCATCTTATTAGGCCGGCCGCCGGGCCGATGCCTTTATATTCGCCGGTCACGTGAAAATCTTGGCGGCTCGGAATATCCTCACCGATCCGCTGATAAACCGATTTGCGCAGTACCGGGACTTGTCACACGGGGACGGGAATGGCAGGTCAGGGGAGCTTCCAGTCGATCGGCGGTGCGCCTTGCTGCTCCAGCAACTGGCTGGCGCGGCTGAACGGGCGCGAGCCGAAGAACCCCCGGTCGGCGGAGTTGGGACTGGGATGGGCCGATTCGATCAGCGGGACACCGTCGAGCAGCGGCGCGAGGCTGCGCGCATCCCGGCCCCACAAGATCGCGACCAGCGGGGCATGCCCGGTCCCGTCCGGGCCGGGCCGGGCGGCCAGCGCCCGGATGGCCTGCTCGGTGACCTCCTCCCAGCCCTGGCCGCGGTGCGAGGCGGGCTGGCCGGGCCGGACCGTCAGCACCCGGTTGAGCAGCAGCACCCCCCGCTCGCTCCACGGCACCAGGTCACCGGTGGACGGCGCCGGGTAGCCAAGGTCCTCGGTGTACTCGCGGAAGATGTTGAGCAGGCTGGGCGGCAGGCGCCGCACCGTCGGCGCCACCGAGAAGCTCAGGCCTACGGCATGGCCGGGTGTGGGGTAGGGGTCCTGCCCCACGATGAGCACCCGGACCGCGCCGAACGGCTGGGTGAAGGCACGCAGCACATTCTCGCCCGCGGGCAGGTAGCGGCGGCCCGCGGCGAGTTCGGCGCGCAGGAACTCCCCCATGGCGGTGATCCGCCCCGCGACCGGCTCCAGCGCCTGCGCCCACTCCGGATCGATGATCTCCCGCAGTTCTCGTCCCGCCATGGGCAGCACCATAGCCCAGCGGCTGCCGCCATGATCGGCCTGCGCAGGGGACCGGGCCGTGCCGACCGGCCCGGTCCCGAGCCCTTGCCGCAGGCCTGCCCGGTGCCGGCCTACTTCAGGCCGAGCTCCGAGTAGTTATACATGCCGTAGTACGACTGGACGAACACGTTGGTGAGCTGCGGGCTGCGGTACAGCAGCGACTTGGCGTACACCTCGGGCAGGATGCCGGCGTCCTTCATCACCTGCATGTCGATCTTGCCGGTGTAGCCGTTGCGGGTCGCGGGGTCGTTGGTGACGGCCATCTTGGCTATGTCGTTGTTGACGACCGGGTCGTTCAGCTCCTCGACGTTGTAGTTGCCCGCCGGGCTGATGGTGTCGCCGGCGGTGATGAAGTCGAAGAAGCCGTACCCGTCCGGCCAGTCCGGCGCCCAGCCACCGAAGTCGATGCCCAGGTCGTGCTGGTGCACGTACTTCGGCACGCCCGCGAAGTTGGCGTAGTAGGTGCCGGTCGGATACCCGTGCAGCGTGGTCTTGATGCCCACCTGGGACAGCGCCTGCTGCAGCGCGGTCGCCGCCGCGACTTCCTTGGGCCGGTCGCTGCGGTAGGCGATCCCGGTGGTGAACCCGTTCGGCTGCCCGCACAGCTTGAGCTGCGCCTTGGCCGCCGCGGGATCCCCTTGCGGCTTGCTCAGCGCGTCGTACAGGTCGAAGCTCTTGTGCCCGAGGACGTTCGGCGGCGACACCGTGGACGCGATCGCGCCACCGGCGACCGGGCCGCCGTAAGCGGTCTGCAGGTTCACCTTGTTGGCCGCGTACTCGATGGCCATCCGGCAGTGCACGTTGTTCATCGGCGGCACCACCGTGTTCAGGTAGGCGTACCAGAGGAACCCGCTCACCGGGTCGTCGGACGAGGCCTTCAAGGAGGGGGTGGAGAGGATCTTCGCCCGCGCCGCCGCCTGCACCCCGGTGCCGGCCATGTCCACGTTCAGGTCACCCGCGATCAGCCGGTTGTCGATGTCGTTGGCGTTCATGTTCATCGTCACGACGATCTTGCTGACCAGCTGCTTGGCCTGCGGGTCGGTCGCCGGGTTCCAGAACGTGTTCGGCACCAGTGTGAGCTGCTTGTTCAGCTGGTAGCTCTGGAACTTGTACGGCCCGGTCGACCAGGGGTGCAGCTGGTAGTTCGCGCCGGTGTCCTTGTTCGGCGGCACCGGGGCCGTCTGCGGGATCGCCGTCACGTAGTTGAAGTCGGCGAACGGGTGCGCCAGGTGGAACACGATCGTCGTCGGGGTCGGCGTCTGGACGGCCTTCAGCCCCATGATGTTCTTGGACCGGTCCTTGTACGGGCCCGGGTACGCGGGCTTCTGCGGTGCCAGCAGCAGCGGGAAATACGACGGGCCGAGCGGGAACAGCGTCCGGTCGAAGGTGCGCTCGACGGCGTACTTGACGTCGGCCGAGGTGACCGTGGTGCCGTCCTCGAACTTGACGTTGGACTTGATGTGGTAGGTCCAGGTCAGCCCGTTGTCAGACACGGCGCCCGGCGCGGTCGCCAGGTCGGGCACGGCCTTGAGCCCGCAGGACCCCGGGCAGGCCGCGTAGGTCATCAGCGGCATCGTGTACAGCCGGGAGAAGTTCCACATCATCGCGTAGTAGGTGTTCCCCGGGTCGGTCGAATCCGGGGTGCTGCTGTTGCCGAAGTAGATCGTCCCGCTGGTCTTCTTATTCGACGGGTTGACGACCTTGGTGACCGCGGCGTTGAAACCAGCGGAGCCTGACGAGCCACCGCCGCCCCCGCCACCGCCGCTACTGCTGCCGCCACCGCAGGCGGCCAGCGCGAGCGTGGCTACCGCGCCGACCGCGGCCAGCCCCATGAATCCGCGTCTGGGCATGAGATAAACGCCTCCACCGTGTTTATCGACCGGACCAGGCCGGTATTGACCGAACGGCTCTTGCGCGGGCGCCCTAATCAGCGGCCCGCAGCCGGGGAAATAGAAATCATGACTGCATGAAAGAATGGCAGCCAGGACCGATCCGGTAGTCGCGGCGGTGGAACCCGGCAGCGTGCGGGCGTACAGAAATGCCCGCGCGACGCTTCCGGTGCTGTTACCTAATTGCTATGTTCGTTATGCGATGTGATTACCCTCGTTACTCCTCCGTGACGCGATCAGATCACCTTCCTGGTTACGATGCGACAGTGGCAGGCACGCAGGCAAGCAATTCGGGACTCGCCGAAAAGCCGCAGCATCCCGCCATCGGAGGAGCAGCCGCGGGACCGTTGACGCGGGTCCGGTTCAGTCGTGACGACCTGTTGCTGACCCGGTTCGCCGAGGCTCCGGCGCCGCTCGTCGAGGTGTCGGCCGGGCTGCTCGAAATGCGGCGGCGGCCGGCCGTCCTGTCCCGGTGGGCCGTCCGCGCGAGGCGTGCCTTCCCGGCGACCGCCCGGCCACTGCTGGACCTGGTACCGCCGGCCGTGCCGTCGCCGACGTTCGTGGATCCGCCGGTGCCGGACCTGGAGGAGGGCCTGGAGATCGTCCGGGCTACCCCCGCACGGGTGGTGGCCGGGGAGGTCGCCGCGTGCTGGCGCGGCCCCGGCCGCCCGCCGCCCTGGCTCCGTGCCCTCTCCGGCGGCGAACCGGAGGCGATGGAGATCGTGGTGCGCGCGCTGCGTGACTTCTATCTCGCCTGCGTGGCGCCCTGCTGGCCGCAAATCGTCGCGACGTTCCGCGCCGACGTGGCGGAACGGATCGGTGTGCTGGCGACCGGCGGCCTGGCCGAGGTCCTCGGCACGTTGCACGAGACCCTCACCTGGCGGGACAACTCGCTGGAACGATCGTGGCGCACGGGCGACTGCTCGCTCGACGGCCAGGGCGTGCAGTTGCTCCCGTCCATGCTGTGGACCGGGCCGCCGCTGTTCGCCGACCACCCTCCGGAGGCCGGCGGCAACGCGCTCATCTACGCGGCCCGGCCGGCGGTTCCCGCCGATGAGGCCGGCCAGTCCCATAACCTGGCCGGGCTCCTCGGCCAGACCAGGGCCGCCGTGCTGCGCGCGCTGCGGACCCCGCGCAGCACCACCGAGCTGGCCGCCTGTGTCGGCACCAGTGCGCCGTCCGCGTCGGAGCATGCCACCGCGCTGCGGGCCTCCGGCCTGGTGCAAACGGTGCGGCGCGGTCGCAGAGTGAACCACTCGCTGACCCCGCTCGGCCGGAGCCTGCTCAACGGGAACCTCAACGCGCACTGAGCTCTAAACTTTCCGAAAGTTTCGAGCATCGCGCCGCCGCTGCAGCCGTTCGCGACTGGAAACTTTCATGGCCGCTGCGGATGTCTACGCTGGCAGCGACCTCATGTGGCCCAGGCAGGTTTCCGCCGAAAGTCTATCTGGGCTAGCGTCGCCATCGGCGCGGCTGGCTCGCCAGTTGGGCCGGCCCGCCTGCGGCGCGAAGGAGGCGGCGATGCGACACCTGCCCCGGCTGCCCGGTTCGCGGCCACCGGGTCGCCGGCGCCCTGGCCGCGTTCTGCCGTCCCGCCGTCCTGCACGGCGGCCTACTCGCTGACCAGCTCCTGACCGTCTTCTCATGCATAACGGAGGAACCGTGGCTCATCCCCGCACCACGAAACCGTTTTTCCGGCGTGCCCGGTTGCTGGCCGCATCCGGGGCCGGTGTGCTCACCATGGCCGCAGGCGGGCTCGTGGCCAGCGCCGGCCCGGCCGCCGCCGCCGACACCGCCACCATCAACGGAGCGACGACGTTCCAGACGATCACCGGGTTCGGTGCCTCGGAGGCATTCGGCGAGGCGCAGACCGTGATGAACGCCTCCTCGTCCGTCCAGCAGCAGGCGCTGAACGACCTGTACAGCCCGACGTCCGGCGCCGGTCTGACGATCCTGCGGAACTGGATCAGCGCGGACTCGGGCAGCACCATCGAGCCGAACAGCCCCGGGGGACCGAACGCGGCGCCTGCCTACCTGCCGATGTCCCAGACCAGCCAGGACGCCGGGCAGCTCTGGTTCGCCCAGCAGCTCAAGGCGGACTTCGGCGTGACCAACGTGTTCGCCGACGCCTGGAGCGCCCCGGCGTTCATGAAGACGAACGGCTCGGCCAGCGGCGGCGGGGCGGTATGCGGGTCGCCGGGCGCGACCTGCTCCTCCGGCGACTGGCGGCAGGCATACGCGAACTACCTCGTGCAGTATGCGAAGGACTACGCGGCCGCCGGGGTGCCGCTGTCCTACATCGGCCCGGAGAACGAGGCCAACCTGTCCACCAGCTACGACAGCATGCAGATGAGCCCGTCGCAGACGGCGAATCTGCTGGACGTGCTCGGGCCGACCCTGGCGTCCTCGGGGCTGCCGGTCAAGATGGAGTGCTGTGCCACCGAGGGCTGGGACTACGCGCAGCAGTACGCCGCCGCGATCGAGGCGGACCCGACGGCGCTGGCCGACACGTCGGTCTTCACCAGCCATGGGTACACCGCCGCGCCGGCCACGCCGCTGGGCGGCTGGTCCAAGCAGGCCTTCCAGACCGAGTGGTCCACGTTCGAGAGCTGGGACCCGGCCTGGGATGACGGCACCGACGCCTCCGGCCTGACCTGGGCGCAGCACATCTACCAGGGGCTCACCGGCGCCGGCCTGAACGCGTTCCTGTACTGGTGGGGAAGCACCACCCCGTCGGAGAACGGTGACAACGAGGGCCTGATCCAGATCAACGGCTCCACCGTGACCCCCTCGGGCCGGCTCTGGGCGTTCGCCAACTACAGCCGCTACATCCACCCCGGCGCCGTCCGGATCGCCGCGGCAAGCTCCAGCAGCGGCGTCGACATCTCGGCGTTCAAGAACACCGACGGGACCGTGGCGATCGTCGCGCTCAACACCGGGAGCAGCGCGGACCCGATCACCTACTCGCTGTCGGGCACCGGCACGCCGAACGGGGCGGCCGTAACGCCGTACCTGACCAACTCCTCCAGCGACGTCGCGGCGCAGGGTGCGCTCAGCGTCAGCGGCGGCTCGTTCACCGCGTCGATACCGGCGCGGTCGCTCGTCACCTACGTGGCCGGGACCTCGGGCTCGGGCGGCGGGAACACCGTCACGGTCACCAGCCCAGGCAACCAGACCGGCGCCGTGGGGACGGCGGCCAGCCTGCAGGTGCATGCGAGCGACTCGGGCACCGGGCAGACCCTCAGCTACAGCGCGACCGGGCTGCCCGCGGGCCTGTCCATCGCATCGGGCACGGGCTGATCTCTGGCACGCCAACGGCGGCCGGGACGTCCACGGTCACGGTCACCGCGACCGACGGCACCGGGGCGTCCGGGTCGGCGACGTTCACCTGGACCATCTCGGGCTCCGGCGGCGGCACGTGCAAGGTCACCTATGCCACGCAGAGCCAGTGGGCCGGCGGGTTCGTGGCCGGGGTGACCATAGCCAACACCGGCACGTCCCCGATCGACGGCTGGACGCTGAAGTTCACCTTCCCCGGTGACCAGAAGATCACCAACGCGTGGAGCGGGACGGAGACGCAGAGCGGGGAGAACGTGACGATCACCAACGCGAGCTACAACGGCACGATCGCGCCGGGCGGGAACACCTCGCTCGGCTTCCAGGGCACCTGGACCAACAGCGACGCCGTGCCGACCGCGTTCACGGTGAACGGCACCGCGTGCCCGGCCTGATCTCGTCGGCTGCCTGATCCGCAAGCCGCGGCACGGATCCCCGGCGGGCCTGGTCCCCAGGCCCGCCGGATTCCGTGGCAATGGAGCCGGCACCGGCCGGAATGACCTACCTTTCCCGCATGAGGCGGATTTGGCTGCTCTGTGTGGCGGCCGCGGTCGCGTGCGCCGTGCCGGCCTGTTCATCGGGCGGTGCCCCCGTCCCGGGACCGGCCAGCCCCGCAGGTCATGGGCACAGGCACAACACCGCACCCCGGCTGCACGTGTCGGGGAACCGGCTGGTCAACTCCCACGGCAGGCCGGTGGTGCTGCACGGGGTGAACAGGTCGGGCACCGAGTTCCTGTGCGTGCAGGGCCACGGGATCTTCGACGGCCCGACCGACCAGGCGTCGGTGTCCGCGATGAGGTCCTGGGGGATCAACGCGGTCCGGATCCCGCTGAACGAGGGCTGCTGGAACGGTGAGCCCTACGTCAGCCCGGCCTACGCGGGCGCCAGCTACCAGAACGCGATCAAGGCGTACGTCCGCCTGCTCAATGCCAACGGCATGGTCGCGATCCTGGACCTGCACTGGAGCGACGGCCGCTTCCCGGTGCACTGCCTGTCGGCGGAGGCCAGGTGCCTCAAGCCGATGCCCGACCAGGCGCAGGCCGTTCCGTTCTGGACGTCGGTGGCGAACACGTTCAAGGACAACAACGCGGTCATTTTCGACCTGTTCAACGAGCCGTTCCCGGAGCGGGCCGCACACAGCGAGGCGGCCGGCTGGCAGTGCTGGCTGCACGGCGGGACCTGCCCGGGGATCGGCTATCCCGTGGCCGGGATGCAGTCGCTGGTCGACGCGGTCCGCGGTACCGGCGCCCGCAACGTGATCCTGCTCGGCGGCCTGGCCTACGCCAACGACCTCACCGGGTGGCTGGCCAACGAACCCGCCGACCCCGAGCACAACCTGGCCGCGTCCTGGCACTCCTACAACTTCAACGCGTGCTCCAATCTGTCCTGCTGGACCAGCGAGGTGGCCCCGGTGATGGCGCAGGTCCCCGTGGTCGCCGGCGAGATCGGCCAGAACGACTGCGCGTCCGGCTACATCACCGCGCTGATGAACTGGCTCGACGCACAGTCGTCCAGCTACCTGGCCTGGGCCTGGAACGCCGACTTCCCCTGTGCCTCGGGCCCCTCCCTGATCACCAGCTACGCCGGGACGCCCACGCCTTACGGCGCGGGCTACCAGGCCCACCTGCGAGCGCTGCGCTAGGGCGCCTGCCGTTAGCAAACCGCCAGGGCTGGCCCGGCCGCGGCGCGGCCGGGCCAGCCGTCACAGAGCCCGCGCACCCGGGTCGATCGCGTGGCGAGCTCAGGACCAGAAGCCGCATACGCCGGATACGCCAACGAGCGGCCAGTCCATGTTGGAGCTGGTCTGCGGCCCGAAGATGCCATCGACGTGGATCCCGGCGGCCTGCTGAACATCCTCGACCGCTTCCTGGGTTTGTGACCCGTAGATGCTGTCGATCGAGATGTTGTCGAGGAGGTTGCACTTGTCCAGGGCGGTCTGCAAAGTCTTCACCGCTGCACCCTGGTTGCCGACTCCCAGGTCGCAGTTGGTGTTCCCGCTGCCATTAGTAGTGGTGGGGACACGTACCTGAAAGCCGAGCCCCGCCGATTTGAGGCTGGTGCCGGCGCAGGAAGCCTGCGCGCTGGCCGGTGCCGCCCAGGTGAGCGCCGGCAGCACGGCGATCCCCGACGTAAGGGCCAGCGCCGCGGCTGCGGCCATTAGCGGGCGGATTCGTCTCATGGTGGTCCTCCCTTTAGCCGTGGTGCCCTGGAGGGCACGACACACGCCATTCTTCTATTGGCTGAACGCATTTGAGGCCCACATTGACGAGACCGGGGGAATGCCTGGGCCTGGCCGCGCGGGACAGCCGGATCGGGCGAACGCCTGCGCGGTGATGCGCAAACATCCGCCGGACGGGAACCGCCGCACCGGCAGGTGCGTCTAAGGCGGGTAACGGTCGGCCGGCGCTGGCCCGTTAACCCGCTCGCGAGGTCAGCGCCGGTCCCGTGCCCGCAGGAGGGTGCACATGGGGCGCGCCAGGCCGGTGAGACCGACCGGGCGCGCCCGGCGCACCGCGACGATCACGGCGGTCACCGCGACGGCTGCCGTGCTAGCTGGCGGGCTGCGGTACCCGCGTGGCGGACCAGTCCGCGCGCGACCGCCCCGTTCCGGCCGCGTCGGTTCTGGTCGGCCGGTACCCGGCAATGCGGCCGGCCGGCAGCCGTGGTCCGCAGGCTGCGCGCGTCCTCGGGGCGTATCGGACTGGCCGTGGCCCGGCTGGCACACGGCGCCGTGCCTCACTGCCCCCCGGCGCGCGTCCGGGTGCGAATCGCGGGCGGCCCAGCCGCCGCTGTGGGGCGACACCGGGCTGATCCGCGCGGCGACACGGCTGCTGCACGTCAAATCTTGCCGTAGCTCACCGGCATGGATGTGGCCCCGGTGCGGCGGCCGCGGGGCCGCGGCACCGGGGCCACGCTTGTGTCGTGCTAGAAGGTCACCACGGGCCGGTCAGGGGACGGCGGGGAAGGCGTTCTGCACGAGCTGCTGGAATTGCGCGGGGAACCATTGCCCGGCCGGGATGTCGAAGCCGGGTATGGCATTGGTTGGGTAGGTGTTCCCGTTCCCGTCGGTGTTGGTGCCGTTCGGGTCGCAGTGTGGATCGCCGTGGCTGTGGGTGGCGGTGGGGTAGTCGCCATCCGACTCGCCCGGTGGCTTGATCCAGATGTAGGCGTACAGGTGGGTGAACGAGGAGTTCGGGTTCGCCTGTGGGAAGGGGCCGAGGCCTGCGCCGTTCTGGTTGCACCAGTCGCCGCGGAACGGCCGCCGGTCAACCTTGGACTGGTTCACGAAGGTGTTGAGGTCGGTGGAGGTGCTGGGGCCGGTGGGACGGCTGGGGCCACCCCAGCCGTTGCGGGAGGTATCGATGAGCATCCCGATGGTGCTGGGGAACCCGGCGTTGACCAGGTTGGCGTACATGGCCTCGTTGTAGGTCAGCTCGTCGATGTAGGGGTTGAATTGGTAGAAGTTGGCCGAGTCGACTGGCTGCCCGTTGATGCTCTGGGTCGCCGTCATGTAGGGCTCGGTGATGGGCGTGGTGTTGGCGGTGTCGCTGATGAAACCGTCCATGCTGCTGACGCCCGCAGTGGTGCCGGAGGCAACTGACTTGAACAGGTTCACGGCCGGGCCCATGTTGGACGACCAGCCGAGCCACGCCGAGTGGGCGATGTCCACGTAGTTGTACACGTTCGGGATCGCGTGCAGCTTGTTGAGCGCGTACTGGATCCCGGTCACGTAGGCGCCGCTGGAGTTGGCCTGGGCGCAGTTGGCGTCGCTCAGGTTGGTGACCAGGTTGGGCAGGGAGTCCGGCTCGATGACCGCGATCACCCTGATGTTGGTGTGCTCGAAGTTGGTCAGGATCTGCGCGATCGGGTTGATGTAGTCCTGCTCGTAGTAGGTCAGGCCGTTGTTGCTGACGGTCAGCTCACCGTTGGAGGCGAGCGCCGCGCAGTCCCGGTTCGGCAGGTCGTAGACCACGATCGGGACCAGGATCGGGGTGCTGCCGGACTCCTGGCTGAGCGCGGCCCGCAGGTGGGCTTCCAGGCTCATCCGGCTGCTGTTGCCAGAGCCTCCGTAGATCGCCGCGATGCGGTCCAGCCAGACCCCGGTGGACTGCTGGCCGACCAGTTGCATCTGTGACTTGAGAGTGCCGGTGGCGCCCGCGACCGAGGTGGCCACCTCGGCGGTGTAGTCGGGGTTCACGTACCACGTCGAGCCGGTGAACGGGTTCACCACGTGCGCCGGGGTGCTGGTGGACCCCGCTGCGGTCTCCGTGCCGGTCACGCTCACCGCCGGGTACCCGGACGCGCTCGCGGTGAACGTGGCGTTTCCGGTGCTTGAGGTGTCCGCCGTGACGGTCACCGGTTGCGGGTAGTTCCAGTTGCTGGTGGTGAACGTCAGTGTGGTGCCGGCGCTGACCGCCAGGCCGGAGTTGCCCGCGGTCCGCCCCACCGACACGCTGACGCTGCCCGACGGCGCCGACGACAGCGACACCCCGAACACATCGCTGGTGCCCTGCGCCACGGAGAACGACGCCGGGTTCACCAGGAGCGCCCCGGTGGAACTTGACGAGGTCTCGGTCACCGACACCGCGGCGGTGGTGTAGCCGGAGGCGGTGGCGCTGAACGTGGCGGCGCCGGTGCTGGCGGAGTCGGCCGCGATCGTCACGGTCTGCGCGGTGGCGAAGTTGGCCGGGGTGAACGTGAGCGTGCCACCGGAGGAGACGGACAGCCCGGTGTTGCCCGAGGTACGGCTGACCGTGACCGTGACGTTCGAACTGGGTGCCGTGGAAAGCGACACCCCGAACGTCCCGGTGGACCCCTGTGTCACCGACAGTGATGTGGGGCTGGCCACGACCGCCGGTGTGGTCGCCGGATTGACCGTGACCGAGACCGCGGAGGATGTCGCGGTGGTGCCGCTGGCGTCGAACGCCTCCGCGGTCAGCGAATATGTCCCGGCCGGGACGCTGGACCAGGTGAACGTGTACGGGCTGGAGGTGGCGGTGCCCAGCAGGGTGGCGCCGTTGAAGAACTCCACCTTGCTGATCGTCCCGCCGGACTCCGAGGCCGAGGCGGTGATGGGAACCGACGCCGGGGCGGTGAACGTCGCGCCGTTGGCCGGGCTGGTGATCGACACCGTGGGCGTGCCGCCGCCGCCGCTGCCGTTGCAGGTGCTGCCGTTGAGGGTGAAGGCGGTGGGTGCGGTGTTGGTGCCGGTGTAGGAGAAGTTGGCGCCGATGGCGGCTGAGCCGCCGGTGGCCAGGGTGCCGTTCCAGGAGGCGTTGGTGACGGTGATGTTTTCCCCGGACTGGGACCAGTTCCCCGACCAGCCCTGGGCGATTTTCTGGTTGCCGGTGTAGGCGTAGCCCAGGGTCCAGGAGGTGACCGCCGGGCCGTTGTTGGTGATGTTGATCGCGACGGAGAACCCGGTCCCCCAGTCACTGTTCACCGTGTACGTCACCTGGCACACCGGCGCGGCACTGGCCGGCGTCGCTGCGACCGCGGTCAGCCCGGCACACCCGAGCGCCGCAGCCGCTAAGACCGCGGCACCGCGCCAGAGGCGGAGACGCCGGGCCTTGATGCGGATGGTGGGTCTCATGCGGGGGTCCTCCTCGTGCATTCCTGGCTCCGGCCAGCAGGGCTCCGGCCAGCAGGGCTCGGGGGAGGATGAAGCCCCGCAGCGGCGCGGGCCGTCCTGCTGGCTGCTTTGCGGCGACCATAAGCGCAGCGTGCAGACCTGGTACAGGCACGAGCCAGGAGGAGCCCGTGACAGGCGTGATTAGCGGGCCGGATCAGGAAAGTTTCATGCGGAGGGCCGCAGGGCGGCCTGCACCGCGCCGACGATCCAGGCCAGCACGAGCGCTTCCTCGCGCCATGCGTCGTAGCGCCCGCTCCTGCCGCCGTGGCCCGCGGTCATCTCGGTCTTGAGCAAGAACGGGCCGCCGTGGGCGGTGGCGCGCAGCCGGGCGATCCACTTCGCGGGCTCGCGGAACAGCACCCTGGTGTCATGCAGGCTGGTCACCGCCAGGATGGGCGGATAGGCCTGGTCGCGGACGTTCTCGTAGGGCGTGTAGCCCTTCATGTACGCATAGACCGCCGGATCGTGCAGCGGATCTCCCCACTCTTCCCATTCGGGCACGGTGAGCGGCAGCGATGGATCCAGGATGGAGGTCAGCGCGTCCACGAACGGGACCTGTGCGACGATCCCGCCGAAGTCCTGTGGGGCGATGTTGGCCACGGCCCCCATGAGCAGCCCGCCCGCCGAGCCGCCCCGCGCGATCAGCCGGTCCGCGCTGGTCCAGCCCTGCGCCACCAGATGCTCGGCGCACGCCACGAAGTCGGTGAACGTGTTGGTCTTGTGCAGCATCTTGCCGTCGTCATACCAGCGCCGCCCCATCTCGCCGCCGCCGCGGACATGCGCGATGGCGTAGACGAAGCCGCGGTCGAGCAGCGACAGCCGCGGGATGGAGAAGCCGGGATCCATCGACGCCTCGTAGCTCCCGTAGCCGTAGAGCACCAGCGGCGCGCTGCCGTCCCGCGGCGTCCCGTCCCGGCAGATCAGGGAGATGGGAACGCGGGTGCCGTCGGCGGCAACCGCCCATTCGCGGCGCTGCTCGTAGTCCGCGGGGTCGTAGCGGCCCGTGCCCGGCAGCGCGAGAACCGGCCTGCGCTTGCGCAGGGTCAGCTCACCGGTCCTGGTGTCGGCGTCGAAGATCGAGTCGGGGGTGGCCAGCGAGGTGTAGTGCAGCCGGAGCTGCCCGGTGGTGTACTCCGGGTTCGACCCGGGGGACACCTGGTACAAGGGCTCGGGGAAGGCGATCTCCTGCTCACTGCCATCGGTGCGGAGGATCCGCAGGCCAGTGAGGCCGTCGCGGCGGAAGTACACCACGACGTGGTCGGCGAACGCGGCCACGCTCAGCAGCCTGGTGTCCGGCCGGTGCGCGATGACCGTGGTGAGGTCCGCCGGGACGGCGATCGGGCCCCCGCCCCCCGCCCGCCTCCCCGTTCCCCCTCCACTATCCCCCGGCACCGAGCCGGGCAGCGGCACCTGTGCCAGTTCGAAGTTCAGCGCCCCGTCGTTGTGCAGGATCAGCAGGCGGCCGGCACCGCCCGGGCCGGCCTGGTGCTCGACGGAGTACTCGACGCCTTGCCGCCGGGGCAGCACCACCTGCGGGCTGTCCGCCGGGTTGGCCGCATCAAGCAGCCATGCCTCGCTGGTCAGCGAACTGGAGATCACGATGGCCAGGTAGCGCTGGCTGCGGGTGAGCCCGACGCCGACGGAGAACCGCTGATCTTCTTCCTCGATCACCACCACGTCGCCGGCGGCCGGCGTGCCCACCTGGTGCCGCCACACCCGGTACGGCCGCCAGGCCGCGTCCACGGTGGTGTAGAACAGCGAGGATCCGTCCGCGGACCACGCGCAGCCGTAGAACGTGCCGGGGATCTCGTCCGCCGCGGTCTCCCCGGTGACCAGGTCCTTGATCCGCAAGGTGAAGCGCTCGTCGCCGGCGAAGTCGGTGGAGTAGGCGAGCAGCCGCCCGTCCGGGCTGACACTGAACGCGCCCAGCGAGAAGAACGGCGAGTCTCCGGCCACCTCGTTGCCGTCGAGCAGGATCTCCTCGCCCGGCAGCGGCGCGCCGTCTCCGGTGCCCGGCGGCGCATCTTCCCCGGGCCGGACGGCACGCCGGCAGTGGACCGGGTACTGCTTGCCCGCGACCGTGCGGGAGTAGTACCACCAGCCGTCCTTGCGCACCGGCACCGACAGGTCGGTCTCCTGCGTGCGGCCCTTGATCTCGCCGAAAATGGCCTCGCGAAGCCCGGCCTGGCCCGCGGTCATCGCCGCGGTGTAGGCGTTCTCGGCTTCGAGGTAGCGCAGCGTCTCCGGGTCCTCGGCGTCGGCCAGCCACGCGTACTCGTCGATGACCGTGTCACCGTGATGCGTGCGCTCGCTCGGGATCCGCCGGGCCACCGGCGGCTCGGGCTGGGCGCCGGTGGGCTGGTCTGGTGGGGCCGCCGCCATCGTGGTCGGCGCGTCGGCGCGGGTCGGCTTGGTCACCCACGCAGTCTATGGACGCCGCCCGCGCCGCCAACCTTCGCAGTAATGGCGGCTGGCGAGATCGGGCAGTAGGTGATTACGGAAAGTAACGTATAATCACGGTGAGTTGATGGCGGTGCTGAGCCGGGAACCCAGGCGTGTTCCGGCGGGGACGGTAGCGCCGGCCAGGCCGCAACCGGGGGCTGCACATGAACGAGACCAGCCAGGTGCACGCCAGTGGTGGGCGGAAAACGATCCGGGTGTTCCTCGTCGATGATCACGAGGTTGTCCGGCGCGGGCTGGCTGAGCTGCTGATGGCTGAGCCGGGCATCGAGGTGGCCGGGGAGGCCGCAACGGTGGCGGCGGCCCTGGCCCGGGTGCCAGCGCTGCGGCCGGATGTGGCCGTTCTCGACGTTCGCCTGCCCGACGGAGACGGGGTGTCGGCCTGCCGTGAGATCCGTTCCATGCTTCCGGGAACCGCCTGCTTGATGCTCACGGCGCACGGCGATGACCAGGCGCTCCTCGGTGCGATCATGGCGGGCGCCGCAGGTTTTGTGCTGAAGCAGGCGTCCGGGCCTGAGCTGGTCAGCGCGGTGCGGGCGGTCGCCGCCGGCCGCTCCACGCTCGACGCAGACGCGACACAGCGGGTGATGCGGCGGCTCCGCGAGCAGGTGGCGGCGGTCGATCAGGTCGCGGCACTGTCCACCCAGGAGAAACACGTGTTCGATCTCATCGGTGAAGGGCTGACCAACCGGCAGATCGCGGCGCGGATGTTCCTGTCAGAAAAGACCGTCAAGAATTATGTGTCCGCCCTCTTCGGCAAGCTCGGGATGCAACACCGCTCGCAGGCCGCCGCGCTCGCTGGGCGGCTTACCGGACACGAAGAGCGCTAACCGGGCCGCGCGCCGCAGTGACCGGCCGGTGTGGCCGCTGAGTGCCTGGCCTGCCTTGGCGAGCAGGTGCCCATGCAGGACAGGTGCCCTGGTTGCGAGCACAGACGAGACTTCCCCCGAAGCCACGCCCGGCCTGCACATCAAGAGTCAGTTCGTACCGTGGGACCCGTCTAGGCCGTTCCGTTACTAAGAGTTGAATCTACCATGCACTGAGTAGTCAAAGATCGAGCCCCAGACTCAGCCGCGCGCCTCATTGTCCGCACCGCCCGGCGGACAGGCGCCCCCGGCCATGGTTGGCCGGGGGCGCCTTGGTCTGCCGTAGCCGGCTGGCTGGGATCAGCCGGTTGCGGGGCGATTGGGCTGGGCGCTAGAAGCGCGGCGGAAGCGCGTGGCGGGAGGGATTCGCATGGGCCGCCGAGTTGCCGGTCGCGCTGTTGATCAGGACGGAGGTTATGCCGCCGTCGTAGAAGGAGGTGCTGGCGTTTGCGGTGTAACCCGTGCACTCGACCTCTGGCGCTTGCCCGGCCTGCAGGCTGACGGCCTCGCTCAGCGGGATGGTCTCGTAGGTCTGATTGGCGGCCGGGCCGACGGTGGCGAAGGGCCCTGTGGTGGCGCCGTTGACGGCGAGGATGCAGGTCACGGTGTCACCTTGGGCGACGACCAGCATCACGCTGGCGTTGACGTAGTAGGTGCCGCTGGCCGGCGCCGCGGCGGCGGACAGCACCGGCACCAGGACCTGCGCCCCGTTCAGGAGGACAGACGTGCTGGAGGTTCCCGAGGTTCCGACCGAGACGCCGGCGGGCCCCTGCGGGCCGACCTTGTTCCAGATCAGGGTCGAATTGCCGGTGGGGCAGTTGCCCGAGGTGGCGATATGGGTGAGTGGCGGCAGCGTGGCGCCGGTCTTGTAGCAGGCCTTGATCTGGCCGGGGGCGGCAACGTTGCTCGCCAGCGCGCCTCCGCCGACGCCAAGGATCGCGAGTGCTGCGGAGGTGACGGTTACTGCGGCTATGCCCAGCCGGCGGCGATTAGTCATCGGATATGCCCTTCCCTGCTTGCTCGGGGTGATCGCGCTGATGTCAGCCTGCTCTCGCGACGGCGCGGCGGCATCCGTGACCACCACGGATTCACCACGGAGCAACCACTGAACGGCAATAGCTGGCGGACCGCCCGAGGTGTCATGGACCGGCGTGACCCGTGTCATGGCACGGTCCCTTGTCACCCGCCGCACGGCAGAATGTGGGTGGAGTGCCAACCACCAAATACCAGGCCCCGGGAGTTCCCTTTGGTCAGAGCACGTCGTGGCCGGGGCGCGGCTCGGCCGGGATCGGCCGTGGCTGCGCCGGGATGCGGCCGAGCCTGCCCGCCTGGTAGTCCTCGAAGGCCCGGACCAGTTCGTCCCTGGTGTTCATCACGAACGGGCCGTACGCGGCCACCGGCTCCCTGATCGGCTCACCGCCCAGGAGCAGCAGGTCGAAGTCCTTGCCGGGACCCTGCTGCCGCTCGGCGGCGCCGAACGTGATCGAGCCGCCGGGCCCGAACACGACGAGCTGGCCGGTGCGCACCGGGCGGCGCTCGGCGCCCACGGTGCCGTTCCCGGCCAGGACGTAGCCGAGAGCGTTGAATTCGGGCCGCCAGGGCAGCCGGACCTGGGCACCGGGGGACACGGTCGCGTGCACCACGCTGATCGGCGTGTGGGTGACGCCTGGGCCCTCGTGGCCGGCCAGGTCCCCGGCTATGACCCGGAGCAGCGCCCCGCCGTCGGCGGACGAGAGCAGCGCCACCTCGCCGGCCCGGATGTCCTGGTAGCGGGGGTTGGTCATCTTGAGCCGGGCGGGCAGGTTCACCCAGAGCTGGAAGCCGTGGAACAGTCCGCCGCTGACGACGAGTTCCTCCGGCGGCTCTTCGATGTGCAGGATTCCGCCGCCCGCGGTCATCCACTGGGTGTCGCCGTTGGTGATCAGCCCGCCACCGCCGTTGGAGTCCTGGTGGCGGAAGGTGCCGTCGATGATGTAGGTCACCGTCTCGAAACCCCGGTGCGGGTGCCACGCGGTGCCCTTGGGCTCGCCGGGCGCGTAGTCGACCTCGCCCATCTGGTCCATGTGGATGAACGGGTCGAGTCGGGCCAGGTCAACCCCGGCGAATGCGCGCCGGACCGGGAAGCCTTCGCCCTCGAAACCGGACGGCGCGGTCGTCACCGACAGCACCGGGCGGTCCACGGCCGCGGTGGCGTCAGGTCCCTGGACGCGCGGCAGCACCAGAATGTCCTCGACAGTGACAGCGGGCATGTCGTCTCCTCCGCTCGGGCGCGGGTGCGCTCACCTAACAGTAGTTCCGTCGGCTACAACAGTTGTTGATAGTTCAACATTCCCGCGCCGGACAGCCCCGGTGCCCGGTTTACGTGGATGGCCATCGTTGCCCTGGAATTGGCGTAACGCACTACTATCTCGTCAGCGGCTGCTGCAGTAGACGGGAGGCGGGGGCGGTGAAGCCCGAGATCAACACCGCTAAACCGCACGCTGCCCGCGTGTACGACTTCTACCTGGGCGGTAAGGACCACTTCGCGGCCGACAGGGAAACCGGCCAGGCACTGATGCGGGTGGTGCCGACCATCCGCGCCGCGGCGCGGGAGAACCGGGCGTTCCTGGGGCGGGCGGTGCGGTTCCTGGTGGCGGAGGCGGGGATCCGGCAGTTTCTGGATATTGGGACGGGGCTGCCGTCGGCGAACAATGTGCATGAGGTGGCGCAGGGGCTGGTGCCTTCGTGCCGGGTGGTGTACGTGGATAACGATCCGATCGTGCTGGCGCATGCGCGGGCGTTGCTGACCAGTTCGGCGGAGGGGAAGACCGCTTATATTCATGCGGATCTGCGGGAGCCGGAGAAGATCTTGTCGGATCCGGTGACCAGGGCGACGCTGGATTTTTCTCAGCCGGTCGGGCTGATGCTGGTGGCGGTGCTGCATTTTGTGCCGGATGAGGCGCAGCCGCGGCGGATCGTGGACACCCTGCTCGGCGCGCTGCCCTCCGGCAGCTACCTGGTCGCCTCGCACGCGACGCCGGAGTACTACCCGGACCGGGGAGCCGAGGCGGCGCGCATCTACCACCAGCGCGGGATTCCGTTCCAGTTCCGGACCGCGGACGAGTTCGCCGAACTGGCGTTCCGCGGCCTGGAGATGCTGGAGCCGGGGGTGGTGTCAGTGCCGGAGTGGCGGCCGGACTCCGACGACCTGCGGCCGCTGCCGGCCGAGGTGGCCTGGAATGGCGGAGTGGCCCGCAAGCCGTAGGCTTTGCGGAAATGGCGGCGTGAATGGCTGCCACCGCAACCGGGAGCACGGGCTTGATGGAGCCGAGGATCGACACAGAGAAACCGCACACGGCCCGCATCTACGACTACTACCTGGGGGGCAACGACAACTTCGCGGCCGACCGGCGGACGGCCGAGCGGGCGATGCAGAGCTGGCCCGCGGTACGCACCGCGGTCAGGGAGAACCGGGCGTTCCTGGGGCGGGCGGTGCGGTTCCTGGTGGCGGAGGCGGGGATCCGGCAGTTTCTGGATATTGGGACGGGGCTGCCGTCGGCGAACAATGTGCATGAGGTGGCGCAGGGGCTGGTGCCTTCGTGCCGGGTGGTGTACGTGGATAACGATCCGATCGTGCTGGCGCATGCGCGGGCGTTGCTGACCAGTTCGGCGGAGGGGAAGACCGCCTACATCCAAGCGGACCTGCGGGAGCCGGAGAAGATCCTGAACGACCCGGTGACCAGGCAGACGCTGGACTTCACCCAGCCGATCGCGCTGATGCTGGTCGCGGTGCTGCACTTCGTACCCGACAGCGACGGCCCACGGCCGATCGTGGACACGCTGCTCGGCGCACTGCCCTCGGGCAGCTACCTGGTCGCCTCCCATGTCACGCCGGAGCACGACCCCGAGGGAGTGGGCGGCCTGGAGCGCACCTACCAGGCCTCGGGGCTGCCCGCGCAGGCGCGCGTCGCCGACGACTTCGCCGGCCTGGCGTTCCGCGGGCTGGACATGGTGGATCCGGGACTGGTGCTTGTCTCCGAATGGCGCCCGGATACCGAGCGCGTGCGGCCGCAGGCGTCGGAGGTCAACTGGTATGGCGCGATCGCCCGCAAGCCCTGATGGCCGCCGGGCCCGGGCGGGCGGCGCGGTCGGCGCTGGCTGGCGGCGCTGGCTGGCGGCGGTCATGCGAGGTGACGGCGTGGCCGGTTACGAACCAGTAGGATCGCGACCTGACACCACGAACGGGCGGTAATCGTGACAGGACAAGGCACCGGGCGCGCTGGCCTGGAAATCGACACCACAAAGCCGCACCCGGCCCGCATGTACGACTATTTCCTGGGCGGCAAGAACAACTTCGCCGTGGACCGGGAAACGGCGGAAAGAGCCCTGCAGAGCTGGGGCACCGTGCGGACCGCGGCGCGGGAGAACCGGGCGTTCCTGGGGCGGGCGGTGCGGTTCCTGGTGGCGGAGGCGGGGATCCGGCAGTTTCTGGATATTGGGACGGGGCTGCCGTCGGCGAACAATGTGCATGAGGTGGCGCAGGGGCTGGTGCCTTCGTGCCGGGTGGTGTACGTGGATAACGATCCGATCGTGCTGGCGCATGCGCGGGCGTTGCTGACCAGTTCGGCGGAGGGGAAGACCGCTTATATTCATGCGGATCTGCGGGAGCCGGAGAAGATCTTGTCGGATCCGGTGACCAGGGCGACGCTGGATTTTTCTCAGCCGGTCGGGCTGATGCTGGTGGCGGTGCTGCATTTTGTGCCGGATGAGGCGCAGCCGCGGCGGATCGTGGACACCCTGCTCGGCGCGCTGCCCTCCGGCAGCTACCTCGCCGCGACACATGTCACGGCCGAGCACGACCCGGACACGCTGGCCGGGGCCGGCCGGGCTTACCAGGAGAGAGGGCTCACCGGCCAGATCCGCTCCGCCGACGAGTTCGCCGAACTGGCGTTCCGTGGCCTGGAGCTGGTCGACCCGGGGCTGACCCTGGTGTCCGAGTGGCGGCCGCGCGGCGCTGGGCCCCGGCCGATGCCCTCGGAGGTCAACGCTTACGGCGGTGTCGCCCGCAAACCGTAGCGCCCGGCCGCCGCCCTCCGGCCCCGGCCCAGGCCCGCGGTCCCCGGCCGCTCCGGCGGTCCGCCCGCGGCCGTGGCGCCTGGCCCCGCCCTCCGGCCCCGGCCCCGGCCCCGGCCCAGGCCCCGCGGTCCCCGCCCTCCGGCTCCGGCCCCGGCCCGCCGGCCCCCGCCCTCCGGCCCCGGCCCCCGGTCCCCGCCCTCCGGCTCAGGCCCGCGGTCCCCGGCCCCCACGGGTCCCTACCCGTCGGCGCCGCGGTCCCCGTCCGCCGGGCCCGGCGGACGGACTCCCACCCGTGTCTCAGCTATCCCTTGGGTCACTCCTGGCTGCCTTGTTGACCTGCCCGGCCGCCGCCGCCGGCCCGCAGGGCGGAGCAAGCCGCCGGCGGACTTGAAGTCCGCGGCCAGAGAGTGGTTGTGTAGACACTGAGTACCGAGACGGTTACCGCCGTTGGGTAACACCGCAGTTTGTAGTACCGCAGTTTGCAACAGCGCAGTTGAGCACCGCAGTTTCAAGCACTGCGTCGCGCAAGACCGCGCGCCTCGCGAGGAAGGAGCGCTGCCGTGTCCGGCGTAGGTCGGGTCATCGTCGGCGCGAGCGGCTCGCCGGGCAGCCTCCGGGCGCTGCGTCACGCGGAGGACCTGGCCCGCCACAGTGTTGCCACCCTGACACCCGTTCTGGCCTGGGTACCGCCGGGCGGTGAACTCGCTGCCCGGCAGCCGTGCCCGGCCCTGGTCCGCCTCTGGCAGGAAGCCGCCTGGCAGCGGCTCTGGGCAGCGCTTGAGGGGGCCTGGGGCCAGATCCCCGGCGACCTCTCCGTCCAGCCGGTCGTGCAGCGCGGCCAGCCCGGGCCGGTCCTGGTCGCCCTCGCTTGCCGGCCCGATGATCTGCTCATTGTGGGTGCGGGCCGGCGCGGCATGGGGGCCTGGCCGGGCCGCGGCCGGGTGGGCCGGTACTGCTTGTCCCACGCGCTATGCCCGGTCCTGGCTGTACCACCTGCCAGCCTTGCCAGGGAAGGCCGTGGCCTGCACGGCTGGGCGCGGCGGCGGCGGGGCCTGGGCGTCGAGCAGATCCTGCGCAGCGACGGCGGCAGCATCCCCGCATAGCCACGGCAGCATCCCGGCGTAGCCGCGGAAGCATCCCCGCATAACCGCGGCAGCATGCCGTGCGGCCACGGCGGCGTTATCGCGCAGCCACAGCGCGGCCTCACCGCGTAGCGGCGTCGCGCCCGGCCTAGGGCAGCCACGGCCACCCCGGCTACCCTGTGCCTAGGCACGCCACCGGACTATCCCGGCAACCAGGCCCCAGCCGTCGTCACGCAGGGAGGCGATCCATGCCACCGCCTCAGGGCAAGGAACTCGAGGAGATCAGGGCGCGCAGGCAGAAGCTGCGCGAAAAGTACATGCACGGTCGCGGTGAGCGGCCTGCCACCACGGTGCAAGGCGTGCACCATCTTGCCCTGATCTGCAAGAACGTCGAGGAGACCATCCAGTTCTACCAGGAGTTTCTCGGCTTCCCGCTGGTGGAACTTGTGGAGAACCGGGACTATGCGGGCTCCAGCCACTTCTTCTTCGACATCGGCAACCGCAACATGCTTGGGTTCTTCGACTTCCCCGGCCACGAACACCCGGCGTTCAGCGAGACCATCGGCGGGGTCCAGCACCTGGCCATCTCCATCTCGCCGGAACAGTTCGACGCCGCGAAGAAGAAGCTCGACGAGGCCGGCGTGGACTACCTCGGACCGGATCGTGGCGTGGAAGAAAGCATGTACTTCCGCGACCCGAACGGGGTGAACGTCGAGCTGTACCGCGAAGAACTCGGCATCTTCGACGGCCGGCGGCTGCTCGACTGACTCGACGGCTGACGGCCGACGGCCGACGGCCGACGGCTGCCCGACTGACCCGACTGACTCGACGGCCGGCGGCTGCCCGGCCCGCTGAGCGGGTCAGGAACCGGCGGGCCGGAGTTCCCGCCTGATCACCAGGCGCATTCCCGTCCAGGTCTCGTCGATGGCGCAGATCTTGTTGTCCACCAGGCCGGTGGGCAGTGCCACCTCCCGCACCACGTGGTCGGTCATGTCGGTGGGGACCCGGGCCGCCCGCTTCGGCCAGGCGATCCACAGCCCGCACGCCGGGGCCATGAGCGCACGCAGCGCGGGAAGCTGTGCCTCCAGCTCCTCGCGCCAGCGCACGAAGACCACGATCACATCCAGCGGCCCGGTGCCCGGCAGGCCATCTGCCACGTCGGTACCGGACAGCGCCGCCAGGCCGTCGGCGAACCCAGGTGGCCCGCTGCCGACCGCCACCGCGTGGCCGGGCTTGATGCCGAGCTTGCGCGGCAGCGGCGTGCCGGAGTAACCGGCCGGTCTCGCGCCGCCGGTGGGGGAGGCCACGTTACGAGTGGGACTTGAGCGTGCCCAGGCCCGCACCGGACAGGTCGGCGAGGGCGGCGGAACGCCCGGTCATGGCGAGGATCAGTGACAGGTGCGGCCCGGCCACCTCCGGCCCACTGCCGGTGGACCAGCCGGTGTCCGTGGCGCGCAGGGTCACCCCGTTGATCCGCTGCTTGGCGCCGACGATCAGGTTCGATCCCTTGTAGAAATCCGCGACCCGGTTCAGCGCCTCCTCCGGGTACTCGTGCGGGATACCGAGCGGCGTGCGGATGTCCGCCGAGTGGATCACCGCCTCACCGAGCATTGCCTCCACCGGGCCCGGCGGGTGGGTGGTGTCCTTGAGGTGGCTGCGGAAGTTCGCCAGGCCGTCGCCTGGTTTCGCGGTCGCCTCCGCAGCCACGCCCTTCGCGGTCATCGTATTGAAGCGAAATCCTGCCCCCGCGAGCGAGACGAGGAACCTGGGCGGTGTCATCCGCGCCGTCGCGATCATGTGCCCGAGCACGTCCCGGACGGTCCAGCCCTCGCACAGCGACGGCGTCGCCCATTGGCCGTCAGTGAGGGTGCCGAGATCGGCCACGAGCGCTTCGCGTTCGGCGTGAATGAGTGGCCAAGGGCTTGTCGTGGCCATGCTGTGCTCCCCTGCAGCTCAGAGTGCCGGCCGCCGCCGTAGATCCGGCTGCACCAGGTTAGCGCCGCGCGGCATCCGCATCCTGGCTTTGCGCCCGGCGGCACACGTGTCGCGGCCAGTCGCGCCCGGCGCGGCCGCTGCCGGCGGCCAGTCGTGGGCGTGCCAGGATATGGCCCGTGTCGCATGCCGAACCCGGCAGCTCGCAGGGCAGGAGGGGCGAGATGGAGCGGATCGAGGCTGAACTGCTGATCCCTGGCAGTGGCGAGCCGGTCAGCGACGGAGTGGTGATCATCGAAGGCTCGGTGATCAGCTACGCCGGGCCGGCCAGCCAAGCACCGGCCACTCCCGGGGCCGTGGTGCACAGGACCGAAACGGTGATGCCGGGCATGTGGGACTGCCACGGCCATTTCCTCGGTGTGCGTGCGTTCGACCTTGGCCGGCTCCCGCTCGAACCCGTGCCGTTGCGGGCCGCGCGCTGTGCCCGCGACCTGAGGGCCGCGCTGCGGGCCGGCATCACCTCGGTCCGCGAGGTCGGCGGCATGGGCATTTACCTCGCCAGGGCGGTCGCCGAGGGCGTGCTCGAGGGCCCGGCCATCTACGCCGCCGGGGCGATCCTGAGCATCACGGGCGGCCACGCCGACCTGCACTCCTATCCGCTGCCGTGGATCGGCGACTTCGGTGTGCACTACGGCGAACTGCGGCTGGCCGACGGGCCCGCGGAGTGCATGCGCGCGGTCAGGGAACAGTTGCGGCAGAACGCCCGGGTGATCAAGGTGTGTGCCTCGGGCGGGGTGATGTCTGAGATAGATGACCCGATCCACCAGCAGTTCACCATCGGCGAGCTGCGGGCGATCGTGGAGGTGGCCGGCCTCGCCGAGCGCGTCGTGGCGGCGCACTGCCACGGCAAGCCCGGCATCATGGCCGCGGTCGAGGCCGGCGTCCGCACCATCGAGCATGGCAGCTACCTCGACGATGAGGCCTGCGACGCGATGCGCGAAATGGGCGTCATACTCGTGCCGACCAGGGCGATCTTCGAGGACATCCTGGCGAACCTGGCGGCGGTGCCCGATTACGCGGCGGCCAAGCTCACCGCGATAGCCGGGCGGCACGCCGAATCGGTGTCCCGGGCGGTCGACCACGGAGTCACCATCGCGATGGGCACCGACATCGCGCTGACCGGCCCGGACCGCCCGAACTCCTGGGGGACCAACGGGGCCGAGCTTGCCCACCTGGTACGGCTCGGGATGACGCCGCTGCAGGCGATAGCGGCGGCGACGGCCACCGCGCCGCTGACGCTCGGCCCGCAGGCACCCAGGTCCGGCAGGCTGGAACCCGGCTACGACGCCGACATCATCACCGTCACCGCGAATCCGCTCGCTGACATCGCGGTGCTCGGCCGCCCGGAGCACATCACCGGGGTCTGGGCGAATGGCCGCCGCGTGACAACCTGACGGCCGCCGGAATCAGACCTGGACGAACTCGATTCCGGCCAGGTTGCAGAAGTCACGCCAGGCGGCGGCGTGGTGGCCCAGGTTCATCACCTCGTGGTGCGGCCCGCCCGCGGCCAGCCACCCGTTCATGCAGGCCCGCACCCCGGACGCGGGGCGGAACTGGCCGTAGGGCATCTCCAGGGCGGGCAGTTCCTGGGTGTCCAGGTTCTCCCCTTCCGCGACGACCAGGCGGAACCGCTCACCCTCCAGTGAGACCAGGGTGGCCAGGGTGGACGGGCCCGGCTGGTACTGGAACAGGAACGTCGGCGGGTCGGCCAGGCGCCCGATGCCAAGCGGCCGCTTGATCAGCTTGACCGGCCGGTCGGACCGGGCGATCTTCCAGTTGCCCTCGCCCATGTGGCTCATCAGCACCGAGTCCGACGGGAAGTCCATCGCGTACATCTCGGTGAAGTGCGCGTCGCCGATCAGCACGTGCCCGGCCGCCACCAGGCAGGCGGTGAGCACGTCGCCCTCGGCCGCGTAGCCGTACCCCTTGGCCATCAGTGTGGATGCCGCGGCCAGTGGCAGCCGGTGGAACCGCCCGTCCTCGCCGATCGCGTCGAAGTGCGCCGTGTACGCGCCGAACCCGCCCTCGACCAGGATGTTCTCGATCGCGACCTGCATCCGTGCGTGGTCTTCCCGCTCCTCGGCCGACAGCCGGGGGTCGATCTCGAAGTGTGCGTCCTCGAAGTCGATCACCTCGTGCACCGCGGCGTCACCGGCGGCCGCCATGCCCCGGTACAGGTCACCGGGGGCGACCGCGAGTATCTCCGGGCCGAGCGACCGGACCAGGGCGGACTCGTCCACCCTGATGTCGCCCATGTCGTTCATGGCGTAGCCGAACAGTGCCACCTTGAGCCGCCGCCACGCGGTCACCGCGGCCGCCGCGCGCGCCCACCGGTGCACGTCCTCGCGGAAGGAGGCGGCGCGCCAGTCGTCGGTGAGCACGCTGAACCGCCGCCCGGCGCGCACCATGGAGTTCGCGGTGTCCTGCGCTCCGTGCACGCCCTGGTTGTAGGTCATGTCGGCCATGTCCCAGGCCGGGGTCACGTTGGGCTCGGGCTGGATGTTCGCCAGGCAGATGGGCAGCCGGGACTCCGCGAGCAGCCGGGCCACCCGCATCGCCGGCCCGTAGGTGAGCATCACCACGAGCACCCCGTCGAGGTCCGCGACCTCGAACTCGCGCATCACCCGCTCGGCGTCCTCGCGGTACTTGATGGCCTTGGCCGGGATGAACTCGAACTCGCCGGGCGCACCCAGGTGCGCGGCGAGTTCGGCGGCATACCCCTCCTGCCGCTGCGCGATCCCCGGGATCATGTCGTCGTAAAGATCTTGCATGATGCCGAGGATTCCGATGCGCGGATAGCTGCGGGACTTGCTATTGGCCATGACCTTCCTCCTGAACGGATGACTCGTGGTCGGCGTCCAGCCGTCAGCGCTGGCCGTATTCCGTGGTGTACCGGCGGTGCAGGGCGTCGACCTGCTCGGCCGGCAGCGGCTTCGGCTCACCGAGCATCCGGGCCAGGTGCACCGTTCGGGCGGCATCCTCGCACATCACGGCGGCTTTGACCGCGTTGGCGGGGCTCGCCCCGATGGTGAAGACGCCATGGCTGCGCATGAGCACCGCGGGCGAGCGGTGCCCGGTCAGGGTGGCGACGATGCCCTGGCCGATCTCGTCCCCGCCGATGAGCGCGAACGGCCCGACCGGGATCTCGCCGCCGAACTCGTCCGCCATCGCGGTGATCACGCACGGGATCGGCTCACCCAGGGCGGCCCAGGCGGTGGCGTAGCCGGAGTGGGTGTGCACCACGCCGCCGACGCCGGGCATGTGCCGGTACACGTAACAGTGCGCGGAGGTGTCGCTGGAGGGCAGGTAGGCCCCGTCCACCCGGGCGCCGCCGAGGTCGCAGACCACCATCGACTCCGGGGTGAGGTCGGCGTAGGCGATGCCGCTTGGCTTGATGACCACCAGGTCAGCAGACTCACCCATGCCCCCGACCCGCGCCGACACGTTCCCCGACGTCCAGGCCACCAGGCCGTTGTCCACCAGGGCCGCGTGCAGGCGGCACACTTCCTCGCGGGCCGCCGCCACCGCTTCCCGCAGAGCCGCAGGTACGCCGGTCACTTCCTCGCCTCCGATAGCGGCCGCCATTTGTCGTCGTTGTGACAACGGCGACACTCTTGTCCTCGTTGCCACAACGACGACAAACCATAGGTGGGGTTGTCTCATGGCCGGGTCCTTCCCCATCGCCGCGGCTGGCCAGCACCTGGTCACGCAGCGCCCGCAGCCGGTGCAGCACCTCGTTGGCGCCCCGGCCGAAGTAGTCGTGCAGGGTCACGTACTCCGCGTAGAGCTGGTCGTAGATGCCGGCGCTGGCCGGGTCCGGCGTGTAGACGCCGCGCGTGCACGAGCCCATCGCCGCGGCCGCCGCGGGCACGTCCGGGTAGGCGCCCGCGGCGACCGCGGCGTGGATCGCGGATCCCTGCGCGGGCCCCTGGGCGGAGCCGATCAGGCTCAGCGGGCGGCGGGTCACGTCGGCGTAGATCTGCATGATCAGCTCGTTCCTGGTGAGCCCGCCCGCGATCACCAGTTCACCGACGCTCACCCCGGCGCCCTCGAACGCGTCGATGATGACGCGGGTGCCGAACGCGGTGGACTCGATCAGCGCCCGGTAGATGTCCGGCGCGCGGGTGGCCAGCGTCAGGCCGGCCACGACACCCGACAGGTGGTGGTCCACCAGTACCGAGCGGTTGCCGTTCAGCCAATCCAGGGCGACCAGGCCGTGCGCACCGGGCGGCTGCGCGGCTGCCTCAGCCGAAAGCAGGTCGTGCACGACGACCCCGCGCCGGGCCGCCGCGGCAGCGTAGCTTGGCGGCACGGCGTGGTCGGCGAACCAGGCGAAGATGTCGCCGACGCCGGTCTGGCCCGCCTCGTAGCCGTAGCGGCCGGCGACGATGCCGCCGTCCACCACCCCGCACATGCCGGGGACCTCGGCCAGCTTCCCTGCGTTCATCACGTGGCAGGTCGAGGTGCCCATGATGAGCACCATCTGGCCATCCTCGATAGCGTTCGCGGCCGGCGGGGTCACGTGCGCATCCACATTGCCCACGGCGACCGCGATGCCCTCGGGCAGCCCGGTCCACACGGCGGCGCGGGGCGTGAGCGAACCGGCCCGCGCGCCCAGCGGCGCGATGGGGTGCTCCAGCTTGTCCTCGGCGAACCCGGCGAACCCCGGGTTCAGCGCGGCGAGGTAGTCCCTGGAGGGGTACCGGCCGTCCTGGCGGATGCCCTTGTACCCCGCGGTGCAGGCGTTGCGGGTCTCCGCGCCGCACAGCTGCCAGATGATCCAGTCGGCCGCCTCGATCCACCGGTCGGCCTGCTGGTAGACCTCCGGGTCCTCCTCGAGCACCTGGAGCGCCTTCGCGTACTGCCACTCGGCGGAGATCTTCCCGCCGTACCTGGCCAGCCAGGGCTCGCCACGCTCGCGGGCCACGGCGTTGATCCGGTCCGCCTGCCCCTGGGCGGCGTGGTGCTTCCACAGCTTCACGTAGGCGTGTGGCCGCCGGTCCAGGCCGGGGAACTGGCAGAGCGGGGTTCCGTCGCGGGTCACCGGGAGCGGCGTGGACGCGGTGAAATCGGTGCCGATGCCGATGACCCGCGCCGCATCGATCCCTGCTTGAGCCAGCGCCGTGGGAACCGCCTCGCGCAGCACGTCGAGGTAGTCTTCCGGGTCCTGCAGGGCCCAGTCCGGCGGCAGCGGCTCCCCGCTGGCGGCCAGTTCCGTATCCATGACGCCGTGCCGGTAGCCGTGGACGGCCGCGCCGAGTTCGGCGCCGTCGCTCACCCGCACCACGACGGCACGCCCGGAAAGGGTGCCGTAGTCCACCCCGACAACGCACGGGTCCACGGCTGCCGCGTCAGCGGTCATGGGTGCTCCATTTCTTCTGCGACGGCTTCCCAGCGGGAGCCCGGCGCGGCCGCGCTGGCACGGGCGACCAGGTGTGGCGCGATCCGCAGGCAGGACACCGGCGGTGGGCGGCCGTCGATCATGTCGATCAGGGTGGCCAGCGCCCGCCGGCCCAGTTCGCCGAAGTCCTGGCGCACCGTGGTCAGTGGCGGCAGGAAGTACGCCGATTCCGGTATGTCGTCGAACCCCACCACGCCGACGTCCTCGGGTACCCGCCGCCCGTGCTCGGCCAGCGCCCGGAGCAGCCCGAGTGCCATGTGGTCGTTACCGCAGAACACCGCCGTGATCTCGGGGCTGGCGGCGATCCGCTGGCCGATCCGGTAGCCCGACGGGCAGCCCCAGTCGCCGGACATCAGTTCCGGCTCGGGTGCGCCGGCCTGCGCCAGGGCGTCCCGCCAGCCGGAGATCCGCTCCTGGGCGTCCAGCCACGTGGCGGGCCCGGCGATGTGGTGCACCGTGCGGTGGCCGAGGTCCAGCAGGAAGCGGGTGGCCATCGCGGCGCCCGCGGCGTTGTCCACGGCGGCGGAGGTGAGCGGCGCGTGGGTGCCGCAGCCCACGGCCACCAGCGGCACGTGCGCGCGGACCCGGCTGCACGCGGCCACCGCCGAGGTCTTCGGCGCGATCACGATGATCCCCTCGACACCCTGGTCGAGGAACCTGTCCACCGCGCCGAGCACGCTGCGCCGGTCCAGGGCGGGCAGGCTGGCGATGGACACGAAGTATGAGTGCGCCGCCGCCCGCTCGATGCCGTAGAGCATGGAGGCGGGCCCGTACAGGCTGGTGTCGAAGCTGACCACCCCGAGCGTGCGGGTGCGCCGGGTGACCAGGGTGCGGGCGGCCGCGTTCGGCCGGTAGCCAAGTTCCGCGATCGCGGCGAGCACACTGTCCCTGGTCTGCGGTTTTACGTTGGGGTGGGCGTTGAGTACCCGGGATACCGTCTGGTGCGACACCCCGGCCAGGCGTGCCACATCGGCCATGACGGGTGGCCGGGACCTGCCCGCTCGTGCTGGCGCCATCTCGCGCCTCCCTGGTCTGCCTGCGCCGATGGAGTGCCCAGGTAGCGCTGGCTGCGCGAGTCCCGATCGGGCGGCCCCCCCTCCGGCCCGCTGCCCTCCGGCTAGCCAGAATTGTTACCGCTCACATCCCGCTGGGTCAACGGGGGAGCCCAGGTCCCGGAAAAGCGTTGCCCCTGAACCGCCCGTACCCGCTGGAAAAACGGGCGCCGAACCGGTTCAGAATTCGAAGCCGCCGGGGCGGCCGTTGCGGTCCGCGATCAGCCCGGCCATGGTCGCCAGTGCGATCTCGGCCGGGGTCCGGGAGCCGATGTTCAGCCCGATCGGGCGGTGCACCCGGGCGATCTGCTCGTCAGGCACGCCCAGGGCCGCCAGCGCCGGGACATGCGGTGCCGGGTGCCGTGGGTTGCCCAGGATGCCCACCCAGCGGGCCGGGCTGGCCAGCGCGTCGCGCAGCACCGCCCCCAGTTCGGGCCGGTGGTGGTCGGTCACCACGACGTCGGTCGCCTCGTCGGCCAGCCCATCCAGCAGGGTGACGGTGGTGAGCCCGTCCAGGGCCGCCAGCCCGCCCAGCACCTCCGGCCCAGGCCCGTGGTGATCGGCCGCGTGCTGCGCGCCGTCGCGGCCGGCCAGCAGCCCGGCGTCAGGATCGACGAGGACCGGCCGGTAGCCAGCATCTTTGGCGTAGCACAGCAGGAAGCGGGCCACCGGGGAGATGAACACCGCCACCAGCGTCCGCGTGCTGGCGGGGAGTGGGGCCTTGCCATGCGCCACGTCGCAGGCCGGATCGGCGGAATCGGCGGCCGGGACGGAGACGGCGGTACCGGAATCGCTCATGTACCCGAGCCTGCCATGCCCGGCCACCCGCGGCCACCCGGCAGCCGCGCCCGCCCGAGCCGCCGCCCGCCCGGGCCGCCGCCCGCCCGAGCCGCCGCCCGCCCGAGCCGCCGAGCCGCCCGGCCACACCTTCCCCGTGATATCACGCAAGCCGTGCCCCCAAACCGGGCAAATCGGGCGCCAGACCGCACCGCTCGCGTGATAAGTGGCACGGGTTCACGTTCACAGGGCTTGAGGCGGCGGTCCAGGGGCGAAGTTCTTACTGTGAGTAACATATTCACTACAAAATGTCGCTGCGAGTCACGGGGGGACAGGTGCCGGTGACGCAGGCCACGGCCGACCGGCCACGGATGGCCCGCAAGCTGCACCGGTCTACGGCGGTGCGGCTGTGGGCCGGGCTTGTCTTGTTCGCCGTGCTGCTCCTTGCCGCCGCGGGCTTCATCCATAGCGGCGTCGCGCAGCAGGACAGGTCCGTGGACGGCCTGGTCGGGCGCCTGCACCCGCTGGAGATCGCCAACCTCGAGGTACGGGCCGACTTTGCGCAGACCCAATCCGTGCTGCGGGCCTACCTGCTCACCAGGGAGGCCCGGTTCCTGAGCCAGTACCGCCTCGACCGGGTCACCCTGGCCCGCGCACAGCGGCAGGCGCGCGCACTCGCGGCCGACGGCGAGATTCCCGGCGTCGCGGCCGAGAACCGGGCGGCGTTGACCTGGCTCGGTTACGCCGCCCGGATGGAATCACTGCGCGCGGGAAGTCCCGCGCTGACCCAGCTCACCGACCGAGGTTCGACGAGCGCGCACGGGTTCTACCAGGCCAGCGACCGGCTGCAGGCACAACTGGATGCCGAGGGCGCCGTCGCCGTCTCCAGTGGTGCGCGGGCCGTGGACCACGCGGTCACCGTCGCCAGCGTGTTCGCCACCGTCGCCGCCCTGCTCGGGCTTGCCGCGGCGCTGGCCATCATCCACGGGGTCACCGCGCCACTGCGCGGGCTGGTGGCGATCCTGCGCCGGCTCACTGCCGGGGACCATGCCGCCCGTGCCCCGGTGAGCGGGCCGACCGAGATGCGGGAGGTCGCCCGGTCACTGAACGCACTCGCCGACGAGGGCGACCGGCTGCGTGCTCATGAGGCGGAGAGCAGCAGGCTGCGTGCGCTGGCGCGGGACACCGGGCTGCGGGTCCGCGAGCACCTGCGGGTAGAAGACCTGTTGCACGAGGCCAAGGACGCGATCGAGTCGAGTTTCGGCGCCGATGTCGCCTACCTGCATCTCAAGCGCGACGGGGTACTGGGGCTGCCGGTCGGCCACGAGAGCGACTGGGTCTTTCCCGACAGCTTCCTTGCCATCCTGCGGGGCGAGGGTGACGCCCTGTTCCGTGGCCTGTTCCAGCGCAACGCCAGCCTGGTGTACCAGGACATCCCCGGCGCCGACGGTGACCGGCTGCCGCCGCAGATCCGGGATCCGCTGCGCGCGGCGGGAATCGTCGCGGAGGTGCTCGTCCCCTTCGGGGCTGGCTCGGAGATGCTCGGCATCATCGTGGCCGCCCGGATGAGCCGCGGCCGCCCGTGGACCGAGGCCGAGGTCAGCGCGGTGGAGTCGGTGGCCGCCGACGTGGGCCGGGGCCTGCACCACGCCCGCCTGTACGAGGCCGAGAACCGCCTGGTCGACGAGCTGAGGGGGGTGGACCGGGTCAAGTCGGACTTCCTGGCCACCGTGTCGCATGAGCTGCGCACCCCGCTGACGAGCATCGCGGGGTACATCGAGATCCTCAGGGACCGCACCGCCGGCCCGCTGACGACCGCCCAGGAGCAGATGCTGGACTCGGTGGACCGCAACGCCGTGCGGCTGCGGCACCTGATCGAGGACGTGCTCACCCTGGCGAAGATCGAATCGGGTGCCTTCACGTCCATGATGCAGCCGGTAAGCCTGACCGAGATCGTCTCCGCGGACGTCACGGCGCTGCAGCCGGCCGCTGCGGCCAAGGGCCTCGCGCTCAGCTGGCAGGACACCGACCGCCGCCTGATGGTCAGCGGTGATTCCGGCCAGCTCGACCGGCTGGTGATGAACCTGCTGTCCAACGCGGTGAAGTTCACCCCCGAGGGCGGCAGCGTCAGCGTCTGTACCGGCTGCGACGGCGGCCTGGCCGTACTGCAGGTCAGCGACACCGGGATCGGCATTCCGGAACGGGACAGGAAGGAGCTGTTCACCAGGTTCTTCCGCGCGTCCAACGCGGTGGAGGAGTCGATCCCCGGCACCGGGCTTGGGCTGGCCATCGTCCGCACGATCGTGGCCAACCACCACGGCGACCTGGACATGACGTCCCTGGAGGGCAAGGGCACCACGGTGACCGTCCGGATTCCGCTGCTCGCGGACCAGCAGGCCTGCCAGCCGTCGCCCGACGTGCCGGTGCCCGGCGAGGGCAGGTCCGCATGAGGCCACGCGGCTCGATCATCGGCCAGCTCCTGGCCACCTGCTGCGTATGCGCCGTGCTGATCGGCATCGCGGCGGTGGCCGGGTTCGTCACCGTGGCCGACCAGGACGCGGCGACCAGGCAGGTTACCGATCGGTTCACGGCGCTGCAGCGGGCCAACAGCCAGCTGGAGACCGCCTTCGGCACCGCCACCTTCGCTACGTTGTTCTACGTCGAGACGGGCCAGCGCAGCTTCCTGGCGCCGCTCACCGCGGCCCGGGCCGAGTTCGGCCGGGAACTGGCCACGCTCGGTCGTGAGGCGACTCCCGGCGTGCGCGGCCTGGTCGGCGAGCAGGCACGGCTCGGCGCGCAGTGGTTCGCGCTCGCGCCCCGCGCGGCGGCGGTCCGCCCAGGTACCCCGGCTGCGGCGGCGCTGCTTGGCAGGTCGGCGCGGCTGGGCACCGCGTTCGCCCGGGCGACCGCCGCCACCCAGCAGCGGCTGAACGCCAGCATCAACGGGCTGGCCGTGACGAGCAGGAACCGTCTGGAGGGGAGGCTTGCCTGGAGCGGGGCCGCGCTTGTCGTCGCTGTGCTGCTGGTGCTTGCGGCCTCGCTGAGCACGGTGTATACGATCACCCGCCCGATGCGGCGGATCACGGCGACCGTGCGCAGGCTGACCGCGGGCGACTACACCGCGCGGGTCCCGGTGACCGGCTCGGCCGAGGTCCGCCAGGTCGCCGAGTCCATCAACAGCCAGGCCGACGAGAGCGACCGGCTGCGCGCGGCCGAGGCGGAGAGCAACCGGCTGCGCGCCATGGCCAGGGAGGCGGGGCTGCGCATCAGAGAGCACCTGGCCGCCAGCGACGTGCTGCATGCCGCGGAGCTCGCGGTGGAGCAGATCGTGGACGCCGACGTCGCCTACCTGCGGCTGCTGGAGAACGACCAGATCGGCTCGGTGATGGGCCAGGCGCCGAGCTGGCTCGTCGCGGCCGACGTCATCAAGGCGCATCTCCCGCCCGGTGCCATAGACGGCGTGCGGACCCTGTTCCGTGCCCAGACCAGCATGGTGATCAACGATCTGGCCGGCGGGGACACCGGGATCATGCCACCGCAGCTCCGCCAGACGCTGCGCGAGGCCGGTGTCATGGCGCAGCTCATGACGCCGTTCGGGGTGGGCAGCGAACTGCTCGGCATCATCGTGCTCCAGCGCATGCAGGCCGGGCGCCCATGGACCCCGGCCGAAGTGGATGCCATGGAGTCGGTTGCCGCAGACCTCGGCCGCGGGCTCAACCACGCCCGGCTCTATGAGGCGGAGAACCGGCTGGTGGAGGACCTGAAGGCGCTCGACACGGCCAAGTCCGGCTTCTTCGCCACGGTGTCCCACGAACTGCGTGCCCCGCTGACCACCATCGAGGGGTACGTGGAGATGTTCGGGGACGGTGAGGCCGGAGAGGTCACCTCGCAGCAGCGCCAGATGCTGGAGGCCATCGACCGCAGCACCGTCCGGCTGCGGAACCTGGTGGACGACGTGTTCACCCTTGCGAAGCTGGAGTCCGGTGCGTTCACCACGGTGATGCGCCCGGTGGACCTGACCGACGTCATCAGGGCCGCCGTCGAGGCGATCCGGCCGTCGGTGATCGCGGGCGAGCTTGCCCTCACGATCAGCGCCACCGAGGGCGAGCTGATGGTGGATGCGGATGCCAGCCAGCTCGACCGCGTGGTGATCAACCTGCTGTCCAACGCGGTGAAGTTCACCCCCAAGGGCGGCTGCGTCGAGGTCTCCGCGTTCGCCGAGAGCAGGTCGGCGGTGGTCCGCGTCCGCGACACCGGCATCGGCATCCCGGCCAGCGATCAGAAGGAGCTGTTCAACCGGTTCTTCCGTGCGTCCAACGCGACCGGGCGGTCCATCCCGGGAACCGGCCTGGGGCTGGCCATCGTCCGGATGATCGTGGTCAACCACGGCGGGGACATCGACCTGACCTCCACCGAGGGCGCCGGGACCACGGTGACCGTCTGGCTCCCGTTGCTGTCCCAGGCACAGCCCTGACCCCGCGGCTGCGGCCGGCCCGGTGCCCGGGCCGGGTAGATCGCGAAATGCACCGGTCTCGGCAAGCAGTGGAATGCGTGCCCACGATGACAGGGGGAGTGAACGCCGGGAATTGCACGCCTGCCAGTCACCTGTGAGATTCCCGCACCGTCCCAGCTTGTTACCTAATACCTCAATTGTGACATTTCTTATGAGGTCAGCGCGGCGGTTGGAAGTTTGCACGAGCGAACTGTCCATCATCCGACGCGCTCGCCTAATCCCAGCGGGCTAGGCTCGAAAGAGCAGAGCAACATGGAGCAACGCCCAAAGGAGATTACCATGAATTTGCGATTCCTTGGCGGAGACACGGGGAACGGTGGGTCGCCGCGGCTTTACCGGGACGGCGATGACTATCTCGTGCAGGGCTATATGGTGACCGAGCCCGAATTGCTGGCGAAGCTGCGGATTCCACCGGGCGAGACGGTCGTACGGGTGCCGGAGTCGCTGTGGAAGTATCTGCCCGCCGCGCCGCGCATGACCAGGCATTCTGAGGGAAGTAGCCAATCCGTGCCGGATAGTGGCCACGGCCGGGGAGGTAACTGGCAAACCACGGGGCTTATTCAGCCCGAGGACCAGGAACCCTGTGCGTCCCGGCTCGATCCGGCGTTATGAGAGCGGGAGGCGGTCATGAGGGGAGCGTGGCTGGCGGCGGAGTCGCTCAGCGAGTATCTCTGGTTCGACCGGGCAGGCGTATCACTCAACATCGAGACCGGTGAGCGAGATAGATGGCGGCTGGGCAATCAGGAGCCGGGCCTGGCGTTGCCGGGATATGACCTCCGGGTCGTGACCGGCAGGACGTTGCTCAGCAACCGGTTCACGACGGACGGCAGGTGGGCGGGGAGCGAGGTTATCGAAGACCGGCCGCTTGCCCGGCGATGCGCGTCCGCCTTCGAGATCGTCCAGGGGATCTGCTCCTGCAGCGTGCCGCCCCGGCGAGCCCGCCGGTGACCAATGAGATCCAGCAGGCCAGAGAGGCCCTGGGCTACCGGCTGCGGGACATCAGGCTGGATGCGCGTATGTCAGGGCGGCAACTCGCGGCGCTGACCGGTTGGCACTTCACGAAGATCTCCAAGATCGAGCACGGCCGGTCCATGCCGTCCGAGGCGGATATCGAGATGTGGTGCTTCCACTGCGGCGCGGAAAGCCAGATCCCTGACCTCACCGCCACGGTGCGCGGGATCGAGCGGCACTACGTCGAGCTGAAGCGCCTGCTGCTCAGGGGTACCTCGCGATACCAGCAGGAAGTGCTCGACCAGGAACACAAGTCGCGGCATGTCCGCGTATTCGACCTGGCCATTATCCCGGGCGCGCTACAGACACCTGCGTATGCGGCCGTGCGGTTCGCCGAGTTCGCCGAGATGGTCGGCATCCCCGCCGATATAGCTGAGGCTGTGGCGGTCCGGATGGAGCGGGCCAAGCTGCTGCGGTCGGGCGGCCGCCTGTTCCACATCGTGATGGGCGAGCACGCACTGCGCGCTGCCCTCGCCGAACCCGACGTCATACAGGAGCAGCTTCGCCACCTGCTCGGCCTGCTGAAATATCCTTGGCTGCGGCTCGGCATCCTGCCGACCAGCTCCAGGCATTACATGACCTTGTGCGGATTCTGGATCTTCGATGACCGGGAGGTCCAGGTCGAGACCTATTCCGCGGCCGTCCGGATCACTCAGCCACGCGAAGTGGCAATGTATGCCAAAGTATTCGATCATTACGCCAAGCAGGCTATCTATGGTGAAGAAGCCGGAAACCTCATTAATCAGGTACTTGACGGCTTCGCGGAAAGTCCCATACCGAGCAACTTGCGGAAACTTCGTTGATCCACTTCTTGCTCGTCCGTAACGTTGGCCACACTGGACAGAAAGTCTTCGAGCCGAGGACCCAGCTGCGGGGTTGGTCCTCGGCTCGAATCACATGCGGACGCAAGGGTCCGGAGGGCTCAGGTCCATCGGGGGTTCTATTGTCCTGGATATTCATGGCCGCTGCGGTGAGGGCGCCTTTCCCGCCGGTACCCGGAGGGGGTCAGCTCAGGCCGTATCCATGAAGACATTGACGGCTGACCGGTTGGCCGCCCTAGTGGAAGCCGCACCGGATGCCATGGTGTGCGTCGATGCCGAAGGCGTCATCGTCTTTGCCAGTGATCAGGTGGTCCGCCTCTTCGGCTACCGGCGTGAGGAACTGATCGGGCAGCCGGTGGAGATGCTGGTCCCCGACGTGGCACAGGCAGGGCACGAACGGCACCGCGCCGAATACCTGGCGAATCCCGGCCCCCGGCCGATGGGGCTGGGCAGGCAACTGTCCGGGCGCCGCCGCGATGGCATCACGTTCCCTGCGGAGATCTCCCTGTCTGTCCTCGGCTCCGGCGGCGACGTACTGATCATGGCGGCGGTCAGGGACATCACCGACCGGCTGAAGGAGCAGGCGGAGCGGGACCGGCTCATGTCCGAGGCTCAGCGCGACCGGGCGCGGATTCGCGCGCAACAGGCCGAGCGCCTGGAGGCACTGGGCCAGCTTGCCGGGGGAGTCGCGCACGACTTCAACAACCTGCTCGCGGTGATCCTGAACCACGCGGCCTTCGTCATCGAGGAACTCGATAACTCGAAAGGCGCCGATTGGGCCGGCCAGCGCGAGGTGGCCCGCCGCGACCTCGAACAGATCAAGCGGGCGGGCGAGCGGGCGGCCCGCCTCACCCGCCAGCTGCTCGCCTTCGCGCGCCGGGATGTCATCCGCCCGCAGGCGCTGGATCTCAACGCCGTCGTCACCACCGTGCAGGAGATGTTGTGCCGGACTCTCGGCGAGCACATCGAACTGGTCACATCGCTGGCCGGTGACCTGTGGCCAGCCCTGGCCGACCCAGGCCAGATGGAGCAGGTGCTGGTGAACCTCGCGGTGAACGCACGCGACGCCATGCCCGACGGTGGAACGCTCACGATCGATACGTCCAACATCGTGGTGGATCGTGATTCCATCGCGGGCGGATCCAAGGCCCAGCCGGGCCGGCACGTTCGGCTGCGGGTGAGCGACACCGGAGCCGGAATGACCCGCGAGGTCCAGGAGCACATATTCGAGCCGTTCTACACCACGCGCGGCGCGGGTGCGGGCACGGGCCTCGGCCTGGCCACCGTCTACGGGATAGTTACCCAGGCCGAAGGCCGGATCCAGGTCTATTCCGAGCCTGGCACGGGGACGACCTTCAGCATCACCCTGCCAGCCACCGAGCAGGCGGTGGCCCAGACCGTGAAGGCGGAGCCCTACCGGCGAGAGTCTGCCGGGGAAACCATCCTGGTCGTGGAGGACGAGCCCGCGCTGCGCGAGGTGACCCAGCGGATCTTCTTCCGTAACGGCTACCAGGTGATCACGGCTGCAAACGGCCGCGAGGCTATCGCCATCGCTCGTGATCACCCCGGCGAGATTCACCTGCTCGTCACCGACGTGATCATGCCGCATATGCTCGGCAAGGAGGTCGCGGAGCGGATCCGGCAGATGAGGCCGGGCATCAAGGTACTCTTCATGTCCGCCTACGCCGAGCAGGTCCTCACCGCCCAGGGCAGGATCGAGCCCGATGTGGCGCTCGTGGGAAAGCCGTTCTCCGAGGCAGACCTGCTCTCTATGGCTGGCCTGGTACTTGACCGGCGCTTCCGGGCGATCCGGTAGCTCCAGCGGATCTCACCAGCACAGCGACGGAGTCCCGCAGCGGCGCCAGGCGCGCGGCGGCGGCAGCGCGCGCCTGCGCCAGTGGCCGGCCGCCCGCCTGCTCGGTCACCTCCAGGTAGGCCTTGAGCTTGGGCTCGGTGCCACTGGGCCGGATCACCACCCGCGCGCCGTCCAGGTGATAGGTCAGCACGTCCGAAGGCGGCAGGCCGCCGGCGCCGGCCACCAGGTCGGTGACACCGGTCACTGGCAGGTCCGCCAGGCTGGCCGGAGGCCGGGCCCGCAGCCCGGCCATGGCCCGGGCCGGTGCCCGGGTGGGGAGGGTGACCTGCGTGGTCAGGTGCACTCCGTGGGCCGCCTCGAGCGCATCCCAGCGGTCAAGCAGGGACTGCCCGGCCGCGCGGGCCGTGACCGCCACCGACAGCAAGGCCAGGGCCGCGCTGATGCCGTCCTTGTCACGCACCACGGGGGTGACGGCATAGCCGAGCGCCTCCTCATAGCCGAACACGAACCGCGAGCCTGGCACGCCGTCCGCTGCCCGGACGATCCACTTGAACCCGGTGAGCGTCTGCGCGTAGTGGACCCCGGCCGCTGCCGCGATCTTGGACAGCATGGTGGAGGAGACCACCGTCGTGGCGGCCAGCCGGGCGGCCGGGTCCGGTCCGGGATCTGTGTCCAGCAGGTACGAACCGAGCAGCGCGCCCACCTGGTCGCCGGACAGGGACCGCCAGCCGCCGGGGGCGGCCGGATCCGGGACCGCGACGGCCAGCCGGTCGCCGTCCGGGTCGTTGGCGATGATCAGGTCCGCGCCGATCTCCCTGGCCAGCGTGAGGGCCAGGTCGAGGGCGCCCGGCTCCTCGGGGTTGGGGAACGCGACCGTCGGGAATGCTGGGTCCGGCTCGGCCTGCGCGGCGACCACGTGCGGCGGCGGGAAGCCGGCCCGCTCGAACGCCCGCAGCGCCAGGCCGGCCGCGACGCCATGCAGCGGCGTGTACACCACCCGCAGGGCGGCCCGGGCGGCCCCTGGCGCGCCCGGCTCCCCGGGTCCCGCAGGCTCCCCGGGTCCCGCAGGCTCCCCGGGTCCCGCAGGCTCCCCGGGTCCCGCAGGCTCCCCGGGTCCCGCAGGCTCCCCGGGCGCCGCACGGCCCGCGGACCCCCCGGGGCCGGGGACGGCGCCAGCGATGGCGTCCAGGTACGCACCGGCCACCTCGTCGCCGAGCCTGCCGATCAGCGGGCTGTCCGCGGGTGCGACCGGGACCTCGGAGAGGTCGCCAAGTTCCGCGATGGCGGTGCCGATCTGCTTGTCCACCGGCGGGATGATCTGCGCGCCGTCGCCCAGGTAGAGCTTGTAGCCGTTGTCCGCGGGCGGGTTGTGGCTGGCCGTGATCATGATCCCGGCGGCGGCCCGCAGGTGCCGGACGGCGAAGGCGAGCAGCGGGGTCGGCTGCTGCGGTGGCAGCAGGTGCGCCCGGATCCCGGCCCCGGCGAGCACCCGCGCGGCCTCGTCGGCGAACTCGCCGGACCGGTGCCGGGCGTCGCAGCCGATGACGACGCCGGCCTCGGCCGCGCCGGGGCCGCCGGTAACGCCGGCGCGGCCCTCCGTAACGCCGGCGCGGGCCTCTGTAACGCCGGCGGAGCCCTCTGTAACGCCGGCGGCGCCGCCGTGGCCGGCCTGCAGCCACCCGGCCAGCGCGGCCGTGGCCGCCCGCACCACCGCCCGGTTCATCCGGTTGGGGCCGGCTCCGATCGCGCCGCGCAGGCCCGCGGTGCCGAACTCCAGCCGGGCGCCGAACCTGTCGGCAAGCTCCGCCGCGGCCGCCTCGCCGCCGTCGGCGAGCAGCCCGCGCAGTTCGGCGCGGTCCCGCTCATCCGGGTCGCCTGCGATCCAGCGCTCGGCCTGAGCACGCAGATCGCCGCCGATCACGGTAGCCCGCCTGCGCCCGGCACGATCACGGGCAGCAGCCCGGCCAGCAGCGATCCCATCCTGCCCGCCGCCGCCTTGCCCGCGGCGACCACCTCCGCGTGGTCGAGGCCGTGCGGAGCCAGCCCGGCCGCCAGGTTGCTCACCAGCGAGATGGCGAGCACCTCCGCGCCGAGATGGCGCGCGGCGATGGCCTCGAGCACGGTGGACATGCCGACCAGGTCGGCGCCGAGCGTGCGGAGCATCCGGATCTCGGCCGGCGTCTCATAGTGCGGGCCGGGCAGCGCAGCATAGACGCCCTCGGCCAGCCCCTCCCCGGCCCCGGCGCCCCCGGCGGCCAGGGTGCGCAGCCGGGCCGAGTAGAGGTCGGTGAGGTCGGTGAAACGCGGTGGGTAGCCCTCGGGTGGCGGGGGCCCGCCCAGCGGCGAGCGCCCGGTGAGGTTGAGGTGGTCACGGATCAGCACCGGCTGCCCGACCTGGTAGCCCTCCCGGATCCCGCCCGCCGCGTTGGTGAGGACAACGACCTGGCACCCGGCCGCCACTGCGGTACGCACGCCGTGCACCACGGTCGCCGGGGCGTGCCCCTCGTACAGGTGGACCCGGCCGAGAAACACCAGGGCATGGACGTCGCCGGCGCGGACCGACCGGACGGCGGGGGAGTGACCGCCCACCGTCGTCGGCGGGAAACCGCCGAGCGCGTCGAGCGGGACCTCCGCGGCGGTGGAGCCGAGCGCGTCGGCGGCCGGCGCCCATCCGGAGCCGAGCACCACGGCGACGTCGTGCCGGGGCTGGCCGGTCAGCTCGGCGAGCCTGGCGGCACTGGCCTGCGCCGCCAGGTACGGATCTGAGATCGCCGTCATGCCTTGACGTACGGCTTTCCGTCGGCGGCGGGCGGCCGCACCCGTCCAACCAGCCCGGCCACGGCAATGATCGTCGCCACGTACGGCGCCATCAGCAAGATGAACGAGGAGACCGGCACGCGCAGGACGGACAGCTCGGTCTGCAGCTGGAAGCTGAACCCGAACAGCAGCGCCGCCGCCACCGAGCCGAGCGGCGTCCACCGCCCGAAGATCATGGCGGCCAGCGCGATGTAGCCGAAGCCCGAGCTGATGTCCGACGTGAAGAAGCCGACCGAGCCGACCGTCAGGTATGCCCCGCCGATCCCGGCGACCATGCCGCCGAGGATGACGTTGCGGTACCTGGTCCACAGCACCCTGATGCCGACGGTGTCGGCCGCGACCGGATGCTCGCCGACCGCGCGCACCCGCAGCCCCCACCGGGTACGGAACAGAGCGATCTGGATCACCAGGATCAGCGCATAGGTGATGTAGAGGAAGATGTTCGCGTCGAAGAAGACCGGGCCGATGATCGGTATGTTGCCGAGCACGGGGATCTTGAGCGTGCTGAACGTGTTGCCCGCGTTGAAGGTGCTGGCGTACGGGACCATGACGCGGTCGTACAGGTAGTTGGTCAGCCCGAGCGCGATCACGTTGAGCACCACGCCGACGATGATCTGATCCACCAGGAACATGATCGCGAAGATGGCGAGCAGCGCCCCGACCAGGCCGCCGGCCAGCGCCCCGCCGAGCAGGCCGGCCCAGACCCCGCCGGTGACGCTGGCCACGGCCGCCGCGACGAACGCGCCGGTGAGCAACTGGCCCTCGATCGCGATGTTGATGACGCCGGACCGCTCGCCCAGGAGGCCGGCCAGCGCACCGAGCACCAGCGGGATGGACGCGGTCAGGGTGCCTTGCAGCAGGTCGATGATCTGCAGCGGGCCGACCGAGTTGCCTGCGTCCGCCCAGGCCAGCAGCGAAAACAGGAAGCAAAGCAGCGCGATCGCGATGGTGATCCGCTTGCCCCGGGGGGAGAGGTCGACGACGGCCCGCAGGATGCCCAGGCCGATCGAGATCGCGCCGAGCAGGTAGGCGGTCAGCGCCCCGGGAACGTGGATTCCCGGCAGTTTCGGCGTGGCCCCGGGCAGTGACAGCGCGAAGACGGCGTCGCCATGGTGCGCGAAGAGGCCGAAGGCGAAGATGTCGATCAGGCCGAGCAGGATGAACGTGCCCGCGGCGAGATACCTGCGGTTGATCGAGACCGGAGCGCGAACGGGGGTAACCAGAGTGGTGGTCATCCCTACCATCCCTTCGACGCGACGGCCTGCGCGCCGGCGGCGCTGGCGCTCCGCAGCCGGAACAGCATCCTGATCAGCGGCGGCGCGGCGACAAGCAGCACGATCAGGGCCTCGATGACGTTGGTGACGTCGGCGGGGACGCCGGTGGCGGCCTCCATGACCGTGCCGCCGGCGTTCAGCGCGCCGAACAGCAGCCCGGCCAGGACCACGCCGAACGGCCTGGCCCGGCCGAGCAGCGCGACCGTGATGCCGTCGAAGCCGTACGTGCCGTAGCTGTTGGTCGTCAGCGGCGCCGTCTGGCCCTGCATGATCGTGCTCGCCGACAGCCCGGCCAGGCCGCCGGCGATCAGGAACGCGAGCACCCAGACCCGTTCCACCCGGATGCCGGCGCTGCGCGCCGCGCTCGGGCTCGCGCCCACGGTGCGGAACTCGAAGCCCAGCGTGCTGCGCGACAGCAGCCAGCATGTCCCGGCCGCGGCGGCCAGCGCGATCAGGAACCCGACGCCGACCTGCGGTGGCGGCCCGCCGACATGCGGCAGCATCGCGCTCCCCTTGATGTCCGGCGCGACCGCGTTGCTCTGGCCCGGTGCCTGCATCAGCGACTGGCTGGTCAGCAGGAAGGCCAGCAGGTTGTACATGACGTAGTTGAGCATGATCGTGAGGATGACCTCATGTGCGCCGGTCCGCGCCTTGATCTCGCCCACGATCCAGCCGATCACCGCGCCGCCGGCGAAGGCGCCGATGACGCAGACGATCGCGTGCAGCACGATGGGCAGGTTGACCGCGTAACCGAGCCAGGTCGCCACCAGCGCACCACCGACCCACTGGCCCGCCGCGCCGATGTTGAACATGCCGGCCCGGAAACACACCGCCACCGACAGGCCGGTGAGGATGAGCGGGGTGGCCTCGAACGCGGTGAGCGACAGTGGGTAGAAGATCGCCGCGATCGAGCCGCCGTGGAAGGCGGCCGAGATCGTCGCCGGGCTGAAGATCGCGCCCTCGAACAGCGCCGAGTAGGCGGAGGACACCGACGACCAGGTCGCCGAGAAAGCGGCGCCCGGTGCGTAACCGAACGAGTTCCAGGCGCGCAGCACCACCGGGTCGCTGGCCACGATCAGCACGGCGCCGACCAGCAGGGCGACGAACAAGGCCAGGATGGTGAGGACGACAGAGTGCCCCTCGGTCACCGCCTGGATGATCATGTTGCCGGTGAGCGGCCGGCGGCCAGGCGGACGGTCCGGCGCGGGTGGGCCCGCCTCCTGGGCGGTGGCGGTCGCCACGTAGGGCTCTGCAGGTGGCTCTGCCCCGTGCTGATCACTCATGGCTGCGCGGCTCCTGGGCTTGCACTGGCGTCTCCGGTTCGCCCTCCGAGGTCTCCGGTTCGCCGCCCTCCGAGTCGGGGGCGGTAGATCCGGCTGCCGGCCATCAGCAGGCCGAGTTCCTGCTCGGAGATGGTGGGCGGGCAGAACGCCACGATTTGGCCCTCGTACATCACGGCGATGCGGTCGGCCAGGGCGTAGATCTCGTCGAGCTCGGAGGAGACGATCAGCACCGCCACGCCCGCGTCCCGCTGGGTGACCAGGCGCTTGTGCACGAACTCGATCGAGCCGACGTCCAGGCCGCGGGTCGGCTGGCTGACGATCATCAGTTTGACGTCCCGGCCCATCTCCCGGGCGACCACGACCTTCTGCTGGTTGCCGCCGGACAGCGTCCCGGCCGGCGTCGTGATGGAGGTGGTCCGCACGTCGTACTCCTCGACGCGCTTGACCGCCGATTCCCGTATCGCGTCCAGGTTCAGCGCGAGGCCGGAGGCGTACGGTGGCTGGTCGTAGACGTCGAGGATGAGGTTGTCGGCGACCGAGAAGTCAGCCACCAGGCCGTCCTCCGACCGGTCCTCAGGGACATATCCGATGCCCGCGTGCAGCCGGACCCGGGTCGGCGCGTGGCTCAGGTTAGTGCCATCTAGCAGTGTACCGAGCCGGTCGCGGGCCGCAGGCCCATCAGCGCCTCGCACAGCTCGGTCTGGCCGTTCCCCTGGACGCCGGCCACGCCGAGGATCTCGCCGGCCCGCACCTGGAAGGACACGTCGCGCACCGACTTCTCACCGCGTTCCCCCGCCACACTCAGGTCCTTGACGTCAAGAACCACACCGGCCGGCTTGGCCGGCTCCTTACTCACCCGCAGCTGGACCGCGCGGCCGACCATCAACGAGGCGAGTTCGGTGGTGGTAGCCGTTGGCGGCCGCTCCCCGACGACCTTCCCGCGCCTGATGACGGTGATGGTGTCGGCGATCGCCTGGACCTCTTTGAGCTTGTGCGAGATGAAGACGATCGACCGGCCGCCCTCCCGCAGTTCGCGCATGATCCGGAACAGGTCCTCGGTCTCGCCGGGGGTGAGCACGGCGGTGGGCTCGTCGAGGACGAGAACCCTCGCGTCGCGCAGCAGCGCCTTGATGATCTCGACCCGCTGCTGCACGCCGACCGGCAGCTCCTCCACGAGGGCGTCGGGATCCACGCGCAGGCCGAACCGCTCGGAGAGCGCGAGCACGTCACGGCGGGCCTTGCGCCGGTCGAGCAGGCCGAACGGCCCCTTGCGGACGGGCTCGCTGCCGAGCGTGACGTTCTCGGCGACGGTGAAGACCGGCACCAGCATGAAGTGCTGATGCACCATGCCGACCTTGGCCCGGATCGCGTCCCTGGGCGAATGGATGGCGACCGGCTTGTCGTCGATCAGGATCTCGCCCTCGTCGGGCTGCATGAGCCCGTAGAGCACGTTCATCAGCGTGGTCTTGCCCGCGCCGTTTTCGCCCAGCAGGGCGCGGATCTCGCCGGGCTGGATGACCAGGTCGATGTGATCGTTGGCGACCAGGCTCCCGAAGCGCTTCGTGATACCGCGCAACTCAAGTTTCACCGGCGGCCACCCACCCTCCAGCCGATTCTGGTCAGTGCCCCCGGCCGTTGCCGGGGGCACTGACCAGCTTGACGGTAACTTCCTGCCCGGCGCCCTGGCTACACGGGGCTCTTGGTGGCAGGAACGATCTGGCCGGCTGATGATCGCCGCCTTGACCGCCGCGAGCTCGGTCTGCAGCTTCGTAGGGACCTTGCTCGTCCAGAAGTGGTACGGCGCCAGCACGGCCCCGCCGTTGGCGAGCGTGCCGACGTAGCTGCCGCCGCCATGGCCCCTGGAGCCGAGCAGCACGGCGGCCTTCACCGCGGTGCTGATGCCCTTCTCCACGCTGGTGACGAAGTACTTGCAGTAGGTCGCGGCGCTGACGCAGCCGTCGGTGTCCACCCAGAACATGGAGATGTTCTTGCCGGAGCTGTCGGCGGTCTGGACCGCCTTCGCCGAGCCGAGCCCGACACCGCCCGCCACCGGGAAGATGACGTCGGCGCCGTCGCTGATGAACGTGTTGGCGATGGTCTGGCCCGCGGTGATGTTGGTGAAGCTGCCCGCGAACGTGCCGTTCTGCTTCGGCTCGCTCCACCCGAGCACCTGGACGTGGGTGCCGTGCTGCTTGTTGTAGTACTGCACCCCGTCATAGAAGCCGTCCATGTAGATGGTGACCGTGCCGAACTTCATGCCGCCGTAGGTGGCCACCTTGCCGGTCTTGGTCATCCCGGCCGCCAGGTAGCCGCCGAGGAAAGCGTCCTGGGCGGTGTTGAACACCAGCTGGGTGATGTTGTTCTCGTGCGTGCCGGTCAGGCAGGCCGAGGAGTAGGAGCAGTCCACGATGGCGAACTTCTGGTGCGGGTTGGCCTTGGCCGCGGCCTCGGTCGCCGGCGCCCATCAGGAAGCCGACGGTGACGATGATCCCGCACTTCTGGCTGATGAACGTGCTGATGTTCTTGGCGTAGTCGGACGTGGTGGTGGACGGCAGGTACTTGACCGTGATGTTCGGGTTGGTGGCCGCGGCCGACTGCATGCCCGCCCACGAGGACTGGTTGAACGACTTGTCGTTGATGCCCCCGGTGTCGGTGACCATGCAGCCAGAAAACTTCGCTGCGGTCGTGCCCGGGCTTGAGCCCGAGCTTGTGGACGACGAACTGGGCTTGGCGCACCCAGCCGCTAGCAAGGCCACCGCTGCTAGCGCTGCCGCGGCCCGGAAAGCTTGTTTCACTTGCTTACCTCCTCTTCCGGAGCGCCTGTCGCCTGCTCCGTTGGGACGGGTTCCCCGCTGCCTCGTGCGGACCGCTGGCCCCCTCCTCCGCCCGGAGCGCCCATGGGGTTGAAGATCCCAGGCGCCTGCTTCGGGATGATCGCAGGCTAGACCTGGTCCGCCGTCCGGGGAAGGCAGCGGGCATTGATCCCCCGCGCCGTTGCCAAATCGCAACCGGAATTTCCAAGCTGCGGTGCGGAAGTGCGGGGATCGGTGAGCGGCCGGCGCCGGTGAGCGAACGGGAATGGCGTTTCCGGCGCAATGGACCGCTCGCCAGGGCGGGGTCCGGGGTTGCCGCGGGGCCGCTGTTATCGTGACCGTCGGGAGGGGTGCGATGGCTATCGACTGGCCGGCGCTGCGGTCCGCCGCGGCGCAAATGACCGAGCGGGCTTATGCGCCGTACTCGCGGCTGCACGTGGGGGCCGCGGGCGTGACGGGCGACGGCCGGGTCGTGACCGGCTGCAATGTGGAGAACGCCTCTTACGGGCTCACCCTGTGTGCCGAGTGCGGCCTGGTCTCCGCCCTGCACGCCAGCGGCGGCGGCACCCTGGCCGCGGTGAGCGTGGTGGGCGGCGACGGCCAGCGGCTGCTGCCCTGCGGGCGCTGCCGCCAGTTGCTCATCGAGGCTGGCGGGCCCAGCCTGCTTGTGGACACCGACGCGGGGCCGACCGAGCTGGCCCGGCTGCTGCCGTCGCCGTTCACCGGCGCCGACCTGGCTGACCGCGGGAGCGCGGATGGCTGAGGCGGGGCGCCCCGTCCCGCCGGCGGCCAGCGGCCGGCAGGTCCCGGCTGCGGTCGATTTGATTAGAGCCAAACGAGATGGCGTGGCACTGTCCGGCCACGAGATCGACTGGGTGATCGGGGCTTACCTGCGCGGCGAGGTCGCGGAGGAGCAGATGTCCGCCCTGCTCATGGCCATCTACTTCCGTGGCCTTGAGCCGGCCGAGCTGCGCGCCTGGACCGCGGCGATGATCAACTCCGGGGAGCGGCTCGATCTGTCCGGGGTCGGCCTGCCCACGGTGGACAAGCACTCGACCGGGGGAGTCGGCGACAAGGTCTCACTGATCCTCGCCCCCCTGGTGGCGGCCTGCGGTGCCGCCGTCCCGCAGTTGTCCGGCCGCGGCCTCGGGCACACCGGCGGCACTCTGGACAAGCTGGAGGCCATTCCGGGGTGGCGGGCCGCCCTGTCCAACGAGGAAATGCTCGCCGTGCTCCGGCAGGCTGGCTGCGTCATCTGCGCCGCGGGCGCGGGCCTGGCCCCGGCGGACCGCCGGCTCTACGCGCTGCGGGACGTGACCGGCACCGTCGAGTCGATCCCGCTCATCGCCAGCTCGATCATGTCGAAGAAGATCGCCGAGGGCACCGGTGCCCTGGTGCTCGACGTCAAGGTGGGCAGCGGTGCCTTCATGCGCCGGGAGGAGGACGCGCGGCTGCTCGCGCAGACCATGGTGGCGCTCGGTACCGAGTCCGGAGTCCGCACCACGGCGCTGCTGACCCGGATGGACACACCGCTCGGCCGGGCCGTGGGCAATGCGGTCGAGGTCGAGGAGTCCGTGGCCACCCTGGCCGGGTACGGGCCGTCCGACCTGGTCGAGGTGGTCCTCGCGCTGGCCAGGCAGATGCTGCGGCTCGCGGGCGTGGCCGCCGACCCCGAGGCGGCGCTGGCCAGCGGGCGGGCGCTCGCCCGCTACCGCGACATGATCGCCGCGCAGGGCGGGGACCCGGATGCCCCGCTGGCGGTGGCCAGGCACATCCGGACCGTGCCGGCGCCCGCCGAAGGCTGGCTGCGGCGCCTGGACGCCCGCGCCGTCGGCAACGCCGCCTGGCGGCTGGGCGCGGGCCGGGCCCGCAAGGAGGACCCGGTCAGCGCCGCCGCGGGCGTGCTGTGCCTGGCTAAGCCGGGCGACTGGGTGCAAGAGGGGGAGCCGCTGCTTGAGCTGCGCGCCGACGACGAGTCCCGGTTCCCCGCCGGGCTGGCCGCCCTGGGCGACGCCTTCGAGATCGGCGCAGAGCGCCCCGCGCTGCCCGCCCCGGTCATCGGCCAGATAGGCGGGTAACGGCGGCCGCCTCGAGGTGTGAGAATAAACGAATGCCCAGCTTGGAAGAGATACGCGCGGCACCCAAAGTACTGCTGCACGACCACCTCGATGGTGGGCTGCGTGCCGCCACGGTGGTGGACCTGGCCCGCCGCATCGGCTACGACCGCCTGCCCAGCGACGACGTGGACGAGGTCGCGGTCTGGCTGCAGCGGGGCGCCAGCCGGGGCCACCTCAACCTGTACCTGGACGCGTTCCAGCACACGCTGGCGGTCATGCAGACCCGGGATGCCCTGATCCGGGTGGCCGCCGAGTGCGCGGAGGACCTGGCCGCCGACGGCGTGGTCTACGCGGAGGTCAGGTTCGCGCCGGAACTGCACGTGATCGGCGGGCTGAGCCTCAACGAGGTTGTCGAGGCCGTGCTCGAAGGGTTCCGTCTCGGCAGCGAGGGCCGTGGCATCACGATCTACGCGCTGCTCACCGCCATGCGCACCGCGGCCCGCTCGCTGGAGATCGCGGAACTCGCGGTCCGGTACCGCGACCTGGGCGTGGCCGGGTTCGACATCGCCGGCGCGGAGGCAGGCTGGCCGCCCAGCCGCCACCTCGACGCGTTCCAGTACGTGGCGCGGGAGAACTTCCACATCACCATCCATGCCGGCGAGGGCTTCGGGCTCCCGTCGATCTGGGAGGCGCTGCAGTGGTGCGGCGCGGAGCGCCTCGGCCACGGGGTGCGCATCGTGGACGACATCCGGGTCAGCCAGCAGGGCGCGGTGGAACTCGGGCGGCTGGCCAGCTACGTGCGGGACCGCCGGATCCCGCTGGAACTGTGCCCCACCTCCAACGTGCAGACCGGCGCCGCGGCGTCGATCGAGGAGCACCCGATCCGGCTGCTCCGCCAGCTTTCCTTCCGGGTCACGGTGAACACCGACAACCGGCTGATGAGCGGGGTGACGCTGTCTTCGGAGTTCCACCGACTGGTCGAGACGTTCGGCTACGGCTGGTCGGACATTGAATGGCTGACGATCAACGCGATGAAAAGCGCCTTCGGGCATTTCGACGAGCGGCTGCGGATCATCAACACGATCATCAAGCCGGGCTTCGCCACCGCCCGCGCGGCCAGCGACTCGGTGGTGCGGATCCCCGGGCTGGGTAAGTAGCCAGGTATGGCCGCCGATGACCGTAACGCCCGCCCCGGCGCCGATGTCGTGTCCGGAACGACCGTTCCCGCGCCGGGCGCGGTGACCGACACGGTCCTGGCGGGCATCCCTGTCCCCCCCGCGCCCGGCAGCGGCGCCGTGCTGTCCGACGCCGCGCTGCGCCGTGCGCTGCACGGGCTGCCCGGCGTGGACCAGACCGGCGCACAGGCGCGCGCGGCCGCCTTGGCGACCCGGTCGATCAAGCGGGAAGCCAAGCTCTGGGCCTTGGACATGGCGGTCCGGATGGTGGACCTCACCACGCTGGAGGGCGCGGACACCCCCGGCAAGGTCCGTGGCCTGTGCGTCAAGGCGCGCCAGCCGGACCCGGCCGACCCGGCCGTGCCGCCGGTCGCCGCGGTGTGCGTATACCCGGACCTGGTCGCGGTGGCGCGGGCCGAACTGGCCGGCAGCCCGGTCGCGGTGGCCTCGGTGGCCACGGCGTTCCCGTCCGGGCGTGCCTCGCTCGCGGTCAAGCTCGCCGACGTGGCGGAGGCGGTGGACGCCGGCGCCGACGAGGTGGACATGGTCATCGACCGCGGGGCGTTCCTGGCCGGCCGGTACGCCCAGGTCTACGAGGAGGTCCGCGCGGTGCGCGAGGCCTGCGGGAGCGCGCACCTGAAGGTGATCCTGGAGACCGGCGAACTGGTCACGCTGGACAACGTGTCCCGTGCCTCCTGGCTGGTGATGCTGGCCGGCGCCGATTTCATCAAGACCTCCACGGGCAAGGTGCAGCCGGCCGCGACGCCGCCGGTGGCCCTGGTGATGCTGTCGGCGGCGCGCGACTTCGCGGCGGCCACCGGCCGGCGGGTCGGCGTCAAGGTCGCGGGCGGGGTGCGCACCGCCAAGGACGCCATCCGTTACCTGGTGCTCGTCCGGGAGACCGCAGGCCCGGACTGGCTGAGCCCGGACTACTTCCGCATCGGCGCCTCCAGCCTGCTGAACGACCTGCTCATGCAGCGCAGCAAGCAACTCACCGGCGCCTACGCCGGTCCCGACTACTTCACGCTGGACTGACGGATTCCCGGTCGGCCGGAGATCAAACGGACCCGCCTGTTGTCGGTGACCAGCAGGCCCGCAGGGTGTCCTTCCGTGACCGTCACCTTGGCAAGCCTGCGGCCACGGCGGCCCGCGGCCGGCGGGGAGCCCGCCGGCCGTGGGGCCGGGTCAGCCGCGGTTTACGGCTCCGGGTCGATGCCGTGCCAGGCCGGCACCTTGACGGTGCGGTGGCCCTTGGTGCCGCCGAGGATGATCTTCCGCAGCGAGGTGTTGCCGGCCGTGCTCAGCTCATGCAGCTTGTGCAGCGGGTTGGCAGTGATCTCGATGTAGTAGGTGCCGTTCGGCACGCTGGTGATGTCGAAGGCCTGCTCGGCGAGGGTCTGCACGTAGGTGTCGCCCCAGCCGTTGGGCAGGTACTCCTGCACCCACAGCGCGCTTGGAGACCCGCATGCCCCACCCAAGCCGATGAACGACGGCTGCCAGAGTGCGCTGTGGATCAGCAGGTCCACCGGGTCGGTGGGAGCGATGCAGAAGCCCACCTTGTTGCTGATCACCGCGAGCTTCTTGCTGGCGGTGAGCAGCCGGTAGCGGGCGAACTGCTCGAAGTGCCACTCGTTTTCGCCCTTGCCTTTCTCGAAGCCCATCGTTCCGGCCGGGGCGCGGCCGATGACCTTGCCGTTGCGCCAGAAGTACTGGTACGCCTTCATCACCGGCGAGCCGGGCTGGCGGAAGCCCTCCACATCGAGAGGGGAATTGCCGCCGACCCAGACGGTGGCGCTGAAACTGAGCACGTCGAGCCCGGCCTTGGTGTGGGTCACGCGGATACCCCAGGACGGCAGGGCGGTCAGCTGCGGCAGCGCCGCCTGCGGCGGGTTCGCCAGCGTGGGCACGTGGGGGAGCCGCGGAAGGTGCCCGGCGCGCGTGCCGCGATGAGCCGCCGCGCAGCCCGGCGGGGGGCAGCCGCCCCTGGCCGGGACCACCTTGAGGTTCACCGTGGCGGTCGCGTCCGCCGCCGGGATGTGGAACAGCCCGGTGTAGGGGGCGGCAATCGTCTCGGTCGCACGGTACTTGCCGAGCGGCAGGTTAAGCGGGGGCGGGCCGGGACATCCGAAGAAGCAGAAGTTTTCGGAAGGGTCTACGGCCCAGCCCTGCGTGAGGCCCCACACCTCGCCCAGCGGGAAGGGGTCAAAGGCGCTGCACTGCTGCGGGTAGGGGTCGGTGGGCGGGCTGCCCGGGCTGGCTCGTTCGGCGTCGAAGGCACCCGGGCAGAACGTCAGCTTCTGCGTGGCGACAACCTTGCCGCCGGCGTTGCGGATGGTCAGGCTGAGGAAGTCCTTCAGCCCGTTCCAGCCATCGAGCAGCGAGGCTGGCAGCGGCCGCTGCTGCGTTGTTCCCCAGGGCGTTTTGATGATCTGCGTGATCGTCACGGGCTTGGTGTAGCTGGCCCGCTGCACATTCAGCCGCAGATCCGAGCCAACCGCGCTCACCCAGATGCCGGGATCGATGAATTCTCGCCCGCGCTTGGGCTTCGGCACGGTGACCGTCTTCTGCGTGATGATCAGCTTCAGGCTGGGGCCGCGGGCCGTTGCCGCGTGGCCTGATGCTGCCGCGCCGGCCGTGGCCGCCCCGGTGCCGGTCACGGCCGCCGCCGTGGCCAGGCCAAGAACCGTCGCGAGCCAGGCGGCTCGCCCTCTGTCGAGTCTCATCGACCCTCTCTTCCGGACAGTGCCATCCACATCGGGAGCGGGCCCCCTGCTCGCTCGGAATTTGGGCATGGTCAGCCGAAGCTGGCGGCAAGCCAGCCAAACCCGGCTTTTGAATCTGCAAACATAAGACGGCACTCGGGGCCGCCATGTTGCCCCCGGGTGACCACAAATCTTCCGTGACTTTGGACCACGCCCGGCGGGGATCCGGCACACCGCTGGCATCATCTGGACGCGGCCATGATCACGACGCGCGGGCGGGTGGCCTGGCGACGCGGGGCCTGGTGGGCCGGTGCGCGGCAGCTTTGGCGGGGTAGGTTAGCGTCGCGGAGAAAACGTGGAGGCCAGCGACATATGGTCAGCAATCCAGCCTCGCCGGTCGCGGCCGGGGGAACGGGCCGGGACGTCGGGGCCGGCGCCGAGTGGGCGTACGCGCCCGCGCCGGAGTCACGCGACATCGTTTCCATCCAGAGTGAGTACGGGCTGTTCGTTGACGGGGACTTCGTCGCCCCGCGCAGCGGTGAGCACTTCACCACGGTCAACCCGGCGTCCGAGGAGACCCTGGCCAGCGTCGCGCAGGCGGGCCAGGATGATGTGGACCGGGCGGTCGCCTCGGCCCGCGAGGCCTACGAGCGGTCCTGGGGCACCATGCCCGGCCGGGAACGGGCCAAGTACCTGTACCGGATCGCCCGGGCCATCCAGGAGCGGGCCCGCGAGTTCGCGGTGCTGGAAAGCCTGGACAACGGCAAGCCGATCAAGGAATCCAGGGACGTGGACGTCCCGCTGGCGGCGGCGCACTTCTTCTACCACGCGGGCTGGGCGGACAAGCTCGGCTACGCGGGTTTCGGCCCGGACCCGCGTCCCGTCGGCGTGGCGGGCCAGGTGATCCCGTGGAACTTTCCGCTGCTGATGGCCGCCTGGAAGCTGGCACCCGCGCTGGCCACCGGCAACACCTGCGTGCTCAAGCCGGCCGAGACCACCCCGCTGTCGGCGCTGCTGCTCGCCCAGGTGATCGCCGAGGCCGGCCTGCCCCCTGGCACCGTCAACATCGTTACCGGGGACGGCCGCACCGGGCGGGACCTCGTCGCCCACCCGGGCATCGACAAGATCGCCTTCACCGGGTCCACCGAGGTGGGCAAGGAGATTCAGCGGGCGATCGCCGGCACCGGCAAGCGGCTCACCCTGGAACTGGGCGGCAAGGCCGCGAACATCGTGTTCGACGACGCGCCGATCGACCAGGCGATCGAGGGGATCGTCAACGGCATCTTCTTCAACCAGGGCCATGTGTGCTGCGCCGGGTCCCGGCTGCTGGCCCAGGAGTCGATCGCCGACACCCTTCTTGACCGGCTCAAGGCGCGGCTGGAGACGCTGCGCCTCGGGGACCCGCTGGACAAGAACACCGACATCGGCGCGATCAACTCGCGGGAACAACTCGACAAGATCACCAGCCTGGCCGCGGCCGGGGAGGCCGAGGGCGGCCAGCGCTGGTCGCCGGTGTGCCCGCTGCCCGCTCGCGGCTACTGGTTCCCGCCGACCGTGTTCAGCGGGGTGAGCCAGTCCCACCGGATCGCCCGGGAGGAGATCTTCGGCCCGGTCCTTTCTGTGCTCACCTTCCGTACCCCGGAGGAGGCCGTGGCCAAGGCCAACAACACGCCCTACGGCCTGTCCGCCGGGGTCTGGACAGAGAAGGGAAGCCGGATCCTCTCGATGGCACAACAGTTGCGCGCGGGTGTGGTCTGGGCCAACACCTACAACAGGTTCGACCCGGCCAGCCCGTTCGGCGGGTATCAGGAGTCCGGGTTCGGGCGGGAGGGCGGCCGGTCCGGCCTGGCCGCGTACCTCCATGCCTGAGCAGCCACCCGCCAGGGCTCCCGGCAAGGTCAAGCCGCAGCCCAAGCCGCGGGTCAGCCAGGGCGGGGCCAAGGGCGCCGCGGCAGAGTCGCAGGGGCCGCAGGCCAGTGGGGGGTCCGGGGGGTCGCCCGCCCGGGCTAGCGGGGCCGAGGGCGCCGCGAGTCAGAGTCGCAGGGGCCGCAGGCCAGTGGGGGGTCCGGGGGGTCGCCCGCCCGGGCCAGCACTAAGGGAGGTCCGAGGCGGCCTGCCGCCCCGGCTAGCAGGGGCAAGGCCCGCAAGGCGAAGGGCGGTGCCGGACCGGCCGACAGCGCCGGCGCCGGCGCCCGGGTCAGGCCGCGGGCCAGCCAGCCCGCCAAGCTCGCCGCGGCTGCCCCGGCGCCCGCGGCCGAAGGCGCGGCCAGCCGCGAAAGCCGGTCCAGGCTGGACGTGCGCAAGACCTACAAGCTGTTCATCGGCGGTGCGTTCCCCCGCTCTGAGTCCGGCCGCTCGTATCCCGTGTCCGGGCCGGACGGCACGCTGCTTGCCCACGCCGCACGGGCCTCGCGCAAGGACGCCAGGGATGCCGTGGTCGCCGCCCGTAAGGCCGGTCCCGGCTGGGCCGGCGCGACCGCCTACAACCGGGGCCAGGTGCTTTACCGGGTGGCGGAACTACTCCAGGGCCGCGAGGCGCAGTTCGCCGCGGAGATCGTAAAGAATGAAGGTCTTTCCGCGCGTGAGGCGGGGCGGACCGTTGCCGAGGCGATCGACAGGTGGGTCTGGTACGCCGGCTGGCCGGACAAGGTCGCGCAGGTGGCCGGGGCGGCCAACCCCGTGGCCGGTCCTTACTTCAACTTCAGCGTGCCGGAGCCGACCGGCGTGGTGGCGGTACTCGCGCCCGGCGATTCTGGCCTGCTCGGGCTGGTCAGCGTGCTCGCCCCGGTGATCGCGACGGGCAACACGGCGGTAGTGGTGGCCAGCGAGACCGCGCCGCTGGCCGCGGTCACGCTGTCCGAGGTGCTCGCGACCTCGGACGTGCCCGGCGGTGTGGTGAACATCCTGACCGGGCGGCTGGCCGAGCTTGCCCCCGTGCTTGCCGCGCATATGGACGTGAACGCGATCGACCTCACCGGAGCCCCGGCCGGCGACCGGGCCGAGCTGGAGCGGCTGGCGGCAGGTAACGTCAAGCGGGTGTTCACCGCCGGGGAGGACTGGGCCGCGGCGCCCTCGCCGTCCCGGATGCTCGCCTTCCTGGAGATCAAGACCGTCTGGCACCCGGTCGGGGTCTGAGCCCCTCCGGCCGGTGCCCTCGACACCGGAGCGCACAATGCCAGAACCCGTCATTTCCGTCCGGGGCGAGGCCAGCCTGGAGGTCGAGCCGGAGATCGCCGTCGTCTGGGTCACGGTCCAGGCCCGGGATGCCGACCGGCACCGGGCCGTCGAACTGCTGGCCAAGCGGAGCGGCGCCGTCAGCGGCACCATCAAGGGGTTCGGCGAGGCGATCGAGAAACTGGAGAGCCAGCCGGTCAACGTGCAGCCGGTGTTCAAGGACGGCAAGGTGAGGGAGCGCATCTCGGGCTATCTCGCCCGGGCTGGCTTCACCGTGACCGTCAGGGACTTCGCCGTGCTCGGCGAGTTCGTCGCGGGGCTTGCCGATGCGGAACTGGTCAGCGTGACCGGCCCGGACTGGCGGCTGCGGCCGGACAGCCCGGTGTACCGCGCCGCGCGGCTGGCCGCCGCCAAGGACGCGACCCGGCGGGCGGGGGAGTACGCAGGGGCGTTCGGCGGGCGGATCATCGGCCTGGTCGAGGCCGCCGACACCGGGCTGCTCGCACCGCAGCCCAGGAACGTGGCGTTCGCGGCGGCCGGAATGACGTCCCGTTCCGGTGCTGTCGACGAGGTGCCCACGTTCGACTTCGAGCCCGCGAAACAGACCGTGACCGCCCAGGTCGACGCCCGGTACACGATGACCGCGCCCAAGTTCGGCGACGAGTAGCCGGCCGGGCCGAGGCCCCCGCGGCGGTGCTGCCACCGCCACAGGCCATCGGGTTCCGTGGGCGCTGCCCGGGCTAACCCGGCGCGGCGAACGGCGCGCTGGCCTGACTGTGCGCGAGGACGGTGCCGTCGTCGGCGAGCACGTCGAACGTGACGCGGGCCGTGACCGCGGGCGGGGGCGCGGGGGCCGGCTGGCCGCCGGTCCCGTGGGCCCCGGTGCTGCTCAGCCCGGCACAGGCGGCGGTGGCCAGTTCGTCAAGGAAGGACGTCAGCGGCCGGTCCAGTTGCCCGGCAAGCCAGCGCTGGGCGATCGAGTGCGCCGGGCCACTGACGATCGCCGTCGTCAGCAGCATCGGCCGCGGGCGGATCTCGCCGCTGGCCACCAGCGGGGCCATCCACTGGCGGAACGCGGCCGCCAGGTCCCGGTTCCGTGCGGCGAGTTCGGCTCCCGCGGTGGTGTTCCAGTCCAGGTGGCCGCGCGCGTAGATGAAGCGGGCCAGGTCGGCGTTGCGCTCGGTCCAGGTGAGCTGGTGTTCCAGCACGGCGCGCACCGCGGCGCGCAGCGACTCCGGTTTGTGGCTGACCAGGTCCCACAGGCCCCGCTGGAAGGAGGCGAGGGCCTCCACGTGCAGCGCGCCGGCGATGGCCTCCTTGGACGGGAAGTGGTGGAACAGCGCGCCGTTCGAGGTACCGCTGTGCTTCCTGATCTGCGCGATGGTCGTCTGCTCATAGCCGTCGGCGAGGAAGCAGGCCAGTGCCACATCCAGGATGCGGCGGCGGGTGTCTGTCGGTGGCATCCCTCCTAGAGTAACGCTCCGGAGTGCTGCTCTGCACCTTAAGGGCTACTAGCGGAGTAAAACTCCGGAGTAATGCTCTGTTAGGGTAGCGCCATGGACGACTACGAGCTGGCCCAGAAGTACGAGACAGTCAACCTGTACCGTCGCGGCGGCGCCGCAAAGATCGAGCTGAACCGGCCGGAATCCCGGAACGCGTGGAACACCCAGTTCGCGGTGGATCTGCTCGCCGCGCTGCACGCGGCAGGGGACGACCCCGGCGTCCGGGCGGTGCTCGTCACCGGGGCCGGCAAGGCGTTCTCCAGCGGTGCCGACCTCAGGGAGAACCTGGCGGACCGTACCGAGGGCGGGGTCCCCGACGTGTACGGCAGGCTCACGCAGCAGTACCACCCGATCATCATGGGGATTCGGGAGATGCCCAAGCCGGTGATGGCCGGGGTACACGGTGCCGCAGCGGGCATCGGGCTGTCCCTGGCGCTCGCCTGCGACCTCGTGGTCGCCGCGGAATCGGCGTTCTTCCTGCTCGCGTTCGTCAACATCGGCCTGGTCCCCGACGGCGGCTCGTCGGTGCTTGTGCCCTCGCGGATCGGCTTCGCCCGTGCCGCCGAGCTGTCGCTGCTCGGTGAGCGGCTGCCGGCCAGCAAGGCGCTCGACTGGGGCCTGATCAACCGGGTCTGGCCGGACGAGGAGTTCCCGGACCGCGCCGACGAACTGCTTGCCCGGCTCGCGGTGGGCCCGACCAGGTCCTATGCGGGCACCAAGCGCCAGCTCAACAAGTGGCTGTACGCCCAGATGGACGCCCAGCTGGAGCTGGAGGCCCGGATCCAGCAGGAGGCGGCCGGGTCGGCCGACTTCGTGGAGGGGGTCACCGCCTTCGGCGAGAAGCGCGCGCCCAACTTCACCGGCTCCTGACCGCCCCGGCCGTCCTGACCGTCCTGGCCGTTGGATCTCGCCCGGGCCGCCCCGGCCGTCCGGGCCGTCAGATCTCGCCGAACAGGCGGTCCCCGGCGTCGCCCAGGCCGGGCACGATGAAGCCGCGGTCGTTCAGCCGCTCGTCAAGGGCTGCCGTCACCACGCGGACCGGGATGGGCCCGTCGCCGGGGAATGCGTTCTCCAGGCGGGCGATACCCTCTGGCGCGGCCAGCAGGCTGACCCCGGTGACGGCGCCCGCGCCACGGTCGATCAGCATGCGGAACACGGTCTCCAGCGTGCCTCCGGTGGCCAGCATGGGGTCGAGGACGAACACGGCACGGCCAGACAGGTCGGCGGGCAGCCGGTTGGCGTAGGTGCTGGCAACCAGGGATTTCTCGTCCCTGGCCAGGCCCACGAATCCGACGTCCGCGGTGGGGAGCAGCCGGGCCATGCCGTCGAGCATGCCGATGCCCGCCCGCAGCACCGGCACTATGAGCGGAACCGGCCTGGCCATCTTGACCCCGGCGGCGTCGTCCACCGGCGTGCGGACGGTGACCGGGCGCACCGGGACCTCGCGAGTCGCCTCGTAGGCGAGCAGGGTCACCAGTTCGTCGGTGAGCCGCCGGAACGTGGGCGCCTCCGTGGCGGAGTCACGCAGAACCGTGAGCTTGTGGGTGACCAGGGGATGATCGACAACCAGAGTCTGCATGACGGGTAGTGTCCCAGCCGGGTGACGTCCCGTGTCCGGGTCACGTCGAAATCTGCTCCGGCGCGGCGGCGCGCTCGCCGGTCCCGGCCGCCGGTGCCGCACCGCCGGTGCCGCCGAGGCCGGTCTCGCGGCGGCCGGCGTCGTGACGGCCGCGCATCATCGACGCGAGCGCGGCGAGCATCGACAGCGCGGTCGCGACCAGAAGCACTACCGAGAGGCCGTTGTGGAACGGCCCTGAGATCAGCTCGGGGAAGAACTGCCGACCGGTGAGGACCCGCTGGTGCGCGGCGGACAGGGACGACAGCGCACCATGCGCGGCGAGCACGTGCTGGACGGGGTTCACCCCGAGGACGGCCGCGAACAGCGAGGCGACCGGCGGCAGGGCGCCCACCTGGTGCGCGAGCCCGGCCGGCACGCCCTGCTGCTGCAGGCCGCTGGCCAGGGTCTTCGGCAGGCTGCTCGCCAGCCCGGCGATCATCAGGGAGAAGAACACCCCGATCGACAGCGCGGTGCCTGAGTTCTGGAAGGTCGCGCGCATGCCCGAAGCCGCGCCCCGGTGCCTGGCCGGCACGCTGCCCATGATCGAGGAGGAGTTCGGTGCGGCGAACATGCCGCCGCCGATCCCGTTCAGCCCGGTGATCAGCGCGAACGCCCAGTAGGGGAAGTTCACGGGCAGCAGCATCAGGCCGATGAAGCTGGCCCCGAATACCACCATCCCGGCGGTCGCGATGCCGCGGGCGCCGAACCGGTCGGACAGCAAGCCCGAGGTCGGCCCGGCGATCAGGATGCCGGCGGTCAGCGGCAACAGGAAGATGCCGGCCCACAGGGGCGTGCTGGCGTAGTTGTAGCCGTGCAACGGCAGCCAGATCCCCTGCAGCCAGATGATCAGCATGAACTGCAGCCCGCCCCGGGCGATCGAGACCGCCAGGCCCGCGATGTTGCCCGCGGTGAACGCCCGGATCCGGAACAGCGCGAGCTGGAACATCGGCTCGGCGATCCGCGTCTCTATCACGGCGAACGCCGCGAGCAGGATAAGGCCGCCGGCCAGCATGGCGACGACCACGGGGTTGGTCCAGCCCATGGCGTGCCCGTGGTACGGCTGGATGCCCTGGGTGATCGCGATGAGCACCGCGCTCAGGCCGACGGCGAAGGTGATGTTGCCCCACCAATCGATGCGGCCACGGTGCCGTTCCCCGTTGTCCCGCAGCATCCGGTAGGCCCACAGCGTTCCGAACACTCCGACCGGCACGTTGACCCAGAACACCGCGCGCCAGTCGATCGCGGCCAGTATTCCCCCTGCGACCAGGCCGATGAACTGGCCGGCGATGGCCGCGACCTGGTTGGTGCCGAGGGCGAAGCCGCGCTGGTCGGCGGGGAAGGCATCGGTCAGGATCGCGGCCGAGTTGGCCATGAGCATGGACCCGCCGACGGCCTGCCACACCCGCCAGCCGATCAGCCACAGCGCGCCACGGGCACCGTAGAACGGATCGAACGACAGCAGGATCGAGGCAGCGGTGAATACCGCGAAGCCCGCGTTGTAGATCTTGACCCGGCCGAACATGTCGCCGAGGCGGCCCAGGTTGACCACGAGCACGGCCTGCACCAGCCGGTATCCCATGATCATCCACAGCAGGTAGAAGACGTTGCCGGGCGCCAGCGGATCGAGATGGATGCCGCGGAAGATGGCCGGCAGCGCGATGATGACGATCGACCCGTCGAGAGCGGACATAAACACGGCGGCGGTCGTGTTCGACAACGCCACCCACTTGTACCGGTCGCCCGTGGTGAACCTGCCCGCCATCAGATGCTCTGCGCCAGTCGCTCGAGCAGCGGTGCGGCCGCAGCCAGTTGCCTGAGTTCGTCGGCCGTGAACCCGGCCGACAAGGCCTGGGCCAGCCGCCCGGTCCGCGCGCCGCGCTTGTTCCGCAGCAGTTCCAGGCCGGCGCCGGTGACCGACAGGACCACCCGCCTGCCGTCCGCCGGGTCCGGATGCCGCTCGACCAGGCCGCGTGCCTCAAGCGCGGCGAGCGTCGCCCCCATGGACTGCGGGCTGATCTGTTCTATCTTGGCCAGCGCGCCCGGGGTGGCCGGGCCGGTGCGGTCCAGCCGGGCCAGCGCCGAGCTTTCCGGCAGGGTGAGCTCGTCATCGGGGCGCACCTGTCGCAGCCGCCGCAGCAGCAGGCCGATGCTGACCCGCAGCGCCGCCGCGATGTCCTGCACGTCCGGTTCCTCGGCCATATCGTAAGTCTAGCCTGATAAGTTTTGCCTTACAAGTTGTTCTGCGGGCGGTACCCGGCCGGGCCATAGGATCGCAGGGTGCTCTGGAGGTCGGCCGCTGCGGCAGGATTGGCCGGCGCAGTGGCCCCGGCGCTCCCCGCCAAAGCGGTCATCGCGGCGGTAGCTGCCGACGAGGGCGGATACGCGGTCAAGCTCAGCGATGATTGCTCGCTGGATGGCCGTTTCGAGATCGGCTCGCTGACCAAGACGATGACCGGCACCGTGCTGGCTTCGCTCGTGCGCGACGGCGCGGTGGCCCTCGGCGACGCCATCGGCCGCTGGCTCGACGCCGGGCAGAACTCCGATATCACGTTGCTCCAGCTGGCCACGCACACCTCCGGGCTGCCCCGCCTTGCGCCAGGTCACATCGCTGGCGCGGCCGACCCGTATGCGTTCCTGACCGCCGAGGCCGCCCAGCACGAGCTGCGGCTGACCCCCCGCAAACCGCGCGGCGTGGAATGGGACTACTCCAACTTCGGCTTCCAGGTGCTGAGCCTGGCGCTGGAGCGGGCCGCGGGCACCGCGTTCGGCGCACTGCTGGAGCAGCGCGTCTTCCTGCCGCTGGGCATGACCTGCTCCGGGGTGGCCGGCCGTGGCCGTGGCAGCCGGGTGCTCGGCCACGCACGTGGCCGCCCGGTCGCTCCGTGGACGCGCCATCTCTGGGGCGCCGGCGGTGTCGAGGCAAGCGCCGAGGACATGGCCCGCTACCTGTCGGCGTGCCTGACGCCGCCGGACTCGGCCGTCGGCCGGGCGATCCGCATTGCCCAGCAACCGCACCATACGATCGACCCGCTACGCTCGGCCGGGCTCGGCTGGGCGCTCGGCCCGCCCGGCTACCTCGGCCATGACGGCGGCACATCAGGGTTCCGGTCCATGCTCGGGCTCCGGCCTCCCGCCCGCAGGGGCGCTGCCGTCTTCGTGAACGACCGCACCGCATCCGGCCTGCCACAGGCCGTGCGGCGGCTGCTGGACAAGCAGCCGGGAGACTGAGCCCGACCGGCCATCGGCCCGCGCCCGTGCGATCAAGGCCCTTTGTAACGGCAGGCAACGGTTATTGCTAATAACCCTATTTGGGCGAGACGGGCCTGTTTGGCAAATCATTGGCCCGAAAAGATGGCCTGCATATTTGACCGGGCCACATTATGGTTCTAGCGTTTTGTCATTGAGGGTAACGGCTCAATGCCTTTTTCTGGCCGTTTAGGCCGATTCGCGCGGGCCGCGGCCGCCGGGTGGGGGAGATCTCAGTGACCAGAGCGAGGGGCCGTCACGGGCGGCGCCGGCCGTTGGCCGGGCTGACCGTTGCTGTGCTCGTCGTCGCGCTGGTCGCGGGCACCGCGGCGCTGACCTGGGCGAGTGGCGCGATCCAGAGTCCGGCCACGACCAGTGCCGCCAGCATCCAGCCCCCGGTGACCGGCAACCCGGCCGTCAGCACACTGCTCGGCCGCATGTCCATGGCCGAGAAGTTCCGGTTGCTTGAATGGGTCACCGCCCCGGGGAATCCGCAAACCGCCACCCTTCCCGGGCTGCGCCGCCTGGGCATTCCCGCGCTCCACCTCGCCGAAGGGCCGCTCGGAACGGCGCGGCAGCCGTCGGCCGCTATGACCGCGCCGCTTGGTGTCGCCGCGACGTTCAGCCGCGCGGACGCCTATGCCAACGGGGTAGTGCTCGGCCGGGACGCACGGGCACTGGGCGAGCAGGCGGTGGCCCGGCCCTTCGGCGCCATCGGCACCGGCACCATCGGCACCGGTGCCGCCGTGGGCGCCAGCTTCGGGGAGGATCCGTTGCTGGCCGGCGGCACAGCGGCGGCCGAGATCGCCGGGATCCAGGCCCAGGGCACCATGGCGGTGGCCGGCGACTATCCCGCCGGGCCGGGCAGCCCCGGCGTGGTTCCGAGTTCCGCGGCGTTGCACGAGATCTACCTGCAGCCGGTCGAGGACGCGGTGCGCGCGGGTGCCGCGGGCGTCCTCTGCTCGCCCGCGGCCGGTCCCGGTGCGGCCACGGTTCCCGCTGGCAACGCCACGCCCCCGGCCGCGACGCCGGCCGGCCCGGGCACGGTTCCCACCGGCTCAGCCACCGCTCCCGCTACCACGGTTCCCACCGGCTCAGCCGCCGCTCCCGCTACCACGGTTCCCACCGGCTCAGCCGCCGCTCCCGCTACCACGGTTCCCACCGGCTCAGCCACCGCTCCCGCTACCACGGTCCGCACCGGCCCGGGTGCCGCCACTGCCGGTCCGGGCCCGGCCTACGCCCCCGGCAGCACCTCCGGGCCTGCACGGAAACAGGCCGGCCCGGCGCCGTGCGGCAATCCCGGCCTGCTCATCCAGATCCTGCGCAGCGAACTCGGCTTCACCGGCTTCGTACTCGCCGGGCCGGGGGCCAACCCCGGCACCCTGTCGCTTGACTCCGGGCTCGACGGCGAGGTCTCCGCCGCGGGCCGGGCAGCGCGCCAGGTACTTCACCCCGGCCGCGCTGCACGCCGCGATCGCGAGCAAGACCATCACCACCGCCACCGTCAACCAGGCGGTCGCCGTCGTCCTCACCGAAATGGACCGGTCCGGGCTGCTCGGGCCGCAGCCCGCGCACGCGGCGGCCGCCGAACCGGCCGCCGCGGACGAACGGGTTCTCTCGCGGACCGCGACGGACGCGGCCACCCTGCTGCGGAACTCCGGTCACGCACTCCCGCTCACGCCGGCTGCGCTGAGTTCGCTGGCCCTCATCGGCCCGGGCGCGAACCAGGTCATCGGGACCGGCCCAGCAGGCGGCGCGGAAGGACCTGTCAGCCAGCCACCCGGAACCCTGCAGGTGCTCCGCCAGGACCTGGCCTCAGATCCGGCGGCCCACCTGAGTTTCGCCGTCGGCGACGATATGACCGGCACCCCGGTTCCAGGCTCCATGCTCACCCATGAGGGCCTGCCAGGGCTGGTGCGCAGCAGCGCCGGGCACGACGCCACGCGGGTGGTGAGCGTCCTGGACAATACGCTCGCCGGTCACGACGCCCTGCCCGCCGGGTCCGGGCACACCTGGGCCGGCGAACTGACCGTCCCGGCGACCGGCACCTACTGGATCAGCCTCGGTACTGGCGGCTGCTGGGGCACGCTCACCGTGGACGGCGTCGTCGTCGCGCAGGACGGGCCGGATCAGTCCGCCACGACGGCCACCAGCACAGCCCAGGCAGCGAGCACCACTACGCCGCCCGCCGCAGCCCCGCCGCCCGGCACCACCCCGGCGTCCGGCACCACCCCGGCGTCCGGCACCACCCCGGCGTCCGGCACCACCCCGGCGTCCGGCTCCACCCCGGCGTCCGGCTCCACCCCGTCGGCCGGTACCTCGCCGCCCGGTACCGCTCCGGTGGCCGGTACCGCCGGTGCGCCGGCGCCGCCGGAGCGCCCGCCCCGGCCGTGCCCGCCCCGGCGGGCGCGGCGCCGGTGCCGGCCACCGATGGCCTGGAGAACCTGCGCGCCAGGGTCACCCTGACCGCGGGCACCCACACGATCGGTGTCTCCGAGTCGCCGGACGGTTCCGGCCGTCCGGTACAGGTCCGGCTGGACTGGGTCACGCCAGCCCAGCAGCAGGCCGATCTCACCGCCGCCGTGGCCACCGCACGCGCCGCGAAGACCGCCGTGGTGTTCGCCTGGAGCAGCGGCGGTGCGAGCCTGCCCGGAGGCCAGGACGAACTGATCCGGGACGTGGCGGCGGCGAACCCGGACACGATCGTGGTCTTGAACACCCCCGGCCCCGTGGCCATGCCGTGGCTTGGCGCGGTGCGGTCCGTGCTGGAGATGTGGTACCCGGGCGGCGCCGGTGGCGCGGCCACCGCGAACGTGCTGCTCGGCCGGGACGACCCGGCGGGCAGGCTCCCGGTGACCTGGCCAGCCTCGGCGCACCGGTTCCGCAGGAACCAGCCCACCGGGATCTTCGTGGGATATCGCCGGTTCGACAAGGACGGGATTGCCCCGCTATTTCCGTTCGGATATGGAATGTCCTACACGCGGTTCGCTTACAGCGCGCTGAACTGGCGCGCAGTGCCCGGCGGCGGCCTGGTGCTGCAATTCCGGGTGACCAACACCGGCGGCCAGGCGGGGACGGCGGTCCCGCAGGCCTACCTGGGCGCGCCGGCCACCGCGCCACCGGGCGCTGCGTTCGCCCAGCGGGCACTGGCCGCCTACACCAGGATCAGCCTGCGGCCCGGCCAGTCCCGCGTCGTCACGCTCACCGTGCCGGAACGCCAGCTTCAGTACTGGCAGGACGCGCGTGGCTGGGTCACCGCGCCCGGCAAGCGCCGGCTGTACGTGGGAGCCGACGAGCGGGCCGCCGCGCTGGCCGCGACCGTGACGATCCCGCGCTGAGAGTCAGCCGGCGAGCAGGCCAGGCGGCGAGGCGGCGAACTGGCCGGTCAGTGTGTCAGGTCGCGGGCCAGTCGCGCGATCCCGCCGGCCCAGTCGGAGATCTGCGCCAGCGGCAGGTAGGACGTCCCGTTCGCGGTGTGGTCCACCATCGGCGACGCGACAAAGCGCTCGCGGCCCTGAGCGTCGATGAAGTACACCGACGAGGTGTGGATGATGTCCGCGTTCGGGTTGGGCGCCGACACCTCGACGTCGTAGTTGCGCCACGCCGTCTGCAGCGCGGGTACCGGGCCGGTGAAGAAATGCCAGCTCGGGATCGTGTTCAGCCGCTGTGCGTTGGAGAAGGTGGCCATGTTGGCCACCGTCGCGTGGTACTGGTTCACGTTGATCGCCGCGAACACGACCTTGCCCGCCCGGGCGCCCAGCTCGTGGTAGGCGTCCACGAACTCCTGGGACACGATCGGGCAGATGTCGGTGCAGTGCGGGTCCATGAACTCAAGCACGACGACCTTGCCGCGCAGGCTGGCCAGGCCCATGGTGTGGCCCCGCTGGTCGGTGAGGGTGAAACCGGGTGCCCGGACGCCGGGCACCGGCGAGAGCTGCATCAGGTTGGCCAGGCTGGTCGAGATGTTCGCCGGGATACCCGATGGCCGCAGGTTCGCGCCGGCGGTCGCGTTGTTCTCGCTGGTGAGCACGTACGCGGCATAGGAGTTCAGGCCGATGAGCAGCACCGCGGCCACACCGAGGATGATCCACATCCGGCGCCGGCGCGCGGACCGCGCCGACGCGGCAGCCGCGCCCGGCACGGCGGCTTCCGGCGCCGTGCCGGTGACCGCCGGCTGCTGCCGTTTCTCTCCCGCGATCCGCACCTGGGGCTCCTGCCAATGCCGGGCCGTGCCCGCTTCCTGCTGCTATTGGGCGAGCATAACGCCGGCCAGCCCTGCCCCGCGCCCGCAGCGGCACCGTCGGCCGGGGCAGGTGCGGAGCCGGTGATCCCGGGCCGGTCGTCGCCATGGGATGGCCGCGGCAAGGGCTCAGGCGCTGCCGGGGACCCTGCTGCCACAGATACTGGCGAGTGCGGTACAAAGTCACCATGTCCGCGAACTCCGCCGACCTGTCCGGGCGCACCTTCCTGATCACCGGGGCCAACACCGGGATCGGCCGCGCCACGGCCGATGACCTGGCCCGGCGGGGCGGCAAGGTGTTCCTGGCCTGCCGTTCGGCGGAGAAGGGCCGTGCCGCCGCCGCGGAGATCGCCGCCGCCACGGGGAACGACGCGGTCGTGTTCCTGCCGCTGGACCTGGCCGACCTGGCCTCCGTCCGCAACTGCGCGGCGGAGTTCCTGGCCCGGGGGGAACCGCTGCACGTGCTGATCAACAACGCGGGCGTGGGCGGCGCCCGGGGCCTCACCAAGGACGGCTTCGAGCTTGGCTTCGGCATCAACCACCTGGGGCACTTCGCGCTAACCACGGCGCTGCTCGACTGCCTTGCCGCGAGCGCGCCTGCCCGGGTGGTCACGGTCTCCAGCGACTCCCACTACCAGGCCAAGGGGATCGACTTCGAGGCGGTGCGCAGGCCCACGGCCAGCCGGACCGGGCTGCGCGAGTACGCCGTCTCCAAGCTCAGCAACGTGCTGTTCTCCGCCGAACTCGCCCGCCGCACCGAGGGGCGCGGCATCACGACCTACGCGCTGCACCCGGGCGTGGTCGCCTCCGACATCTGGCGGCGGGTCCCGTGGCCGGTCCGCCCGCTGATGAAGATGCGGATGCTGTCCACCGAGCAGGGCGCGGCGACCTCGCTGTACTGCGCCACCGCGCCGGAACTTGACGGGACGACCGGCCGGTTCTACGAGGATTCCCGCGAGCGGGAACCCAGCGCGGTCGCCACCACGGAACTCGGCCGGGCATTGTGGGAGCACAGCGAGCCCTGGACCGCCGCCTGACCCCGGCGCCCCGTCCCCCGCATCGGGCAGGATGGTCCGGTGAACGAGCACGCCGCGCGCCCGTGGGGTACCTATACCGTCCTGGCTGAGAGCGAGGGCTTCAAGGTCAAGACGATCGAGGTCCACCCGCGGCAGCGCCTCAGCTACCAACGACACGCACGCCGTTCCGAGCACTGGTTCGTGGTCGCCGGAGAAGGGGTCGTCACGCTGGACGGCAACCCCGTCGAGGTGCGGGCCGGTGATGCTGTCGACGTCCCCATGGGAACCGCCCACCGTATTCACAACACCGGCGCAGCCCCCCTGGTGTTCGTGGAAGTACAGCACGGCGACTACTTCGGTGAGGACGACATCACCCGCCTCGATGACGACTATGGCCGCGGGCCGGCGATGAGTTGAGGCCTTCCCACAGGTCGGAGGAGCTATGGAAGCAACCAACCTGGCCAGCTTGTACAACTTGCCGCCGCTCGACTGGTCCGGGATCGAGGCCCGGCTCGGGGAAGGGCTGAGCCAGGCCCCGGGGGCTGGCGGCCCGGATCGTCACACCTGCTGGCTGGCCACGATCAATCCGGACGGAAGCCCGCACGTCACCGGCGTCGGCGCGCTGTGGGCCGACGGCTGCTTCTGGTTCGAGACCGGCAGGCATACCCGCAAGGGCAGGAATCTCGCCCGTGACCCGCGCTGCACGATCAGTGTGGCGGCGCGGGAGTTCGATCTCGTCGTGGAGGGCGAAGCCACCCTGGTCACCGACCCGGCCACCGTGGCCGGCCTGGCAGCGCGCTGGGCGGCGGGAGGCTGGCCGGCCCGGCCCGACGATACCGGGCTGGCGCTGACCGCCGAATACAGCGCGCCCTCGGCGGGGCCGCCCCCGTGGCACGTCTACCGTCTCACCCCGCGCGCCGCGACCGCGCTGGGCACCGTCGCTCCCGGAGGCGCGACGCGGTGGCGGTTCTAG
>CAVPSA010000026.1:0-157736 GCA_963707905.1 uncultured Actinomycetes bacterium
GGCAGAATGCGCCCAGCCGCCGTCGTGGTTGCGGCGGCAGGCGCAGGCCGCGTCCCCGCCCTGACCGGCGCTCGCGCGGCCAAACGCTCTCCGGTGCCAGCGTCCGCCCTGACGCTGACTCGCCTCGCGTGGCCCGCCTCCCGCCACGCGGGCGGCGCCGGCGATAACGTGAACCGGTAAGCAGCTTTGCTGACAGGCAGCGACTGTAATGTCTCAGGAGACCTATTTATGCAGCTCAGTGCGCGTAACCAGATCCCAGCGCGGGTGACGAGCATCAACAGCGGCGAGGCCATCGCCAACGTGGAACTTCAGGCCAACGGGGTGCGCCTGGTCGCTTCCATCACGGTGGAGGCGGTCCGCCAGCTCGGCCTGGCCGAGGGCAGCGAGGTCACCGCGATCATCAAGGCCTCGGACGTAATCCTCGCCACCGGCTGAGCTGTGGTCCGCCGCTAGCCCTCGGGTGGCCGCTCCCCGGGATCGTCCGCGCGCCACTGGCGGTAGAGGGCGATGAAATCGTCCTGCATCTGCGGGGTCAGGTCATCCGGGGTGAGTGTGCCGGTGAGCTCGATGGTCGTGCGCATCTGGGCGAGGTACTCGGTGCAGTGCGGGCAGCCGGCCAGGTGCGCCTCGTACCGGCGGCGGCCGGACCTGGAGAGTGCGCCCTCCAGGTAGTCGGTGACCAGTTCGACCGCCTGCTGGCAGACCAGGTCGCGGCGCAAGCCGCAGCCGCATCATGACGGCCTCCCGAACCCGGTCTCGATGGCCTGGCGCAGCCGGCTGCGGCCCCGGTGCAGCAGCACCCGCTGGTTGCTCTCGCTGATCTCCAGCACGCCGCACACCTGCTCGCTGGTCAGGCCCTCGACATCGCGGAGCGTCACGACCTGCCGCTGGCGGTCGGGCAGGTCGTCGATCGCCGTGCGGAGGAAGCCCGCCAGCTTGCCGGCCTCCAGGCGGTCGTCCGCCTCCTCGATCCACCGCTCCGGCGGCGAAAGCCAGCTACCGCCGCCGTCGAACCGCGATGCCGACACGGCCGCCTCGGTGTCGCTCACCGCCCCGGTGTCGCCCACGGCGATGGTGCGCCGTTCCCGTGCGCCCGCCGTCCTGGCCCGGTTGACCAGGATCCGGAACAGCCAGGTGCGAAAGGACGAGCGGCCCTCGAACCCGTCGATGCCGCGCAGTACCCCGACCCAGGTGTCCTGTACGACTTCCTCAGCCACGGCCACGTTTGGCACGAAAGAAGACGCCAGGCGCAGCATCGCGGCATGGTGCCGGCGTACCAGGGTGGCGAACGCCCGCTCGTCACCGGCGCGCAGCGCCGCGAGCAGTTGCGTGTCGGTCCCCGAGTCCACTGCGGACAGCCTAGGCCTCCCTGTCTGTGGCGCGCCCGGCGGGCGGCTGAGCCGCCCGCCGGGCGCGGTGAGCCGCGGTCAGGAAGCGGCGATGCCCTCGCCGCCGGCCGCGCCCGCCACGGTGACGCTGCCGACGCTGGTGAGCGAGCCGCCGGCACCGGCACCGAACTCATCGACGATGCCGTTCCCGCCGGTCTGCACGTACAGGAACGCGCCGCCGGGTGTGGCCGCGGCGTCCACCGTGCCGGGGTCGGTCGCGGTCTGGCCAAGCAGCGTGAGCTGGCCGCTGGCGCTGGAGGTGTACCCGCTGACGTTGGCGCTCCCGGCGTTGGAGGCGTACAGCGTGCCGCGCGCCACGGCGACCCAGCAGGTCGCCGCCTGGCCGGTGCCGGCCGAGTCGATCAGCGTCACGGTCCCGTCCGGGCCGAGCGTGAACGTGGACAGGGCATTGGTGCCCGCGTCGGCGATCACCAGGTGGCCCGCCTGGTCGAAGGTGATCGCGAACGGGACGGTGCTGCCCTCGGAGTTCACCACCGGGCTGGCCGACAGGCGCCCGCTGGGCCGGATCCCGAACACGTCGATGTCATTGCCGTTGGCCTTGGTGGTCACGATGAGCTGGGAGCCGCTGGGCGAGAACGCGACCTGCCCCGGGGTGTTGGTGAACTGCGGGGTGGCCGACTGGCTGAGATGCAGCCGCCGGTGCGAGCCGCGCAGGAAGGCCAGGCGGCCGGCCGGGGACAGGCGGTAGCCCTGCACCGAGCCGCCGCGCAGCGCGTTCGCCACGTACACCAGGTTCCCGCGGATCGCGACGCTGACCGGGAACTGGCCACCCGAGCCGATGACCTGCCGCTGGTGCAGCCGGGTGCCGCGCACCCCGAACACCGTGACGCTGTTGCTGCCCGCGTTCACCGCGACGAGCAGGTGCTGCCGCGCGTCGTACTGGAGTGAGCCCTGGGAGGCCAGGTGGTCCACGACAGAACCGGTGAGCTGGCCGCCCAGGCCGCCGGTGGGGTAGGTCCCGGCCAGGCTGAGCGTGCCATCGCTCGCGCGGGCATAGGCGACCACCTGGTTGCCCGCGGTGTTGTCGGTCTGCACGAACACGGCGGGCCCGGCCCCGCCGCCGGCGCGGTGGTGGGCCGCGGCGGCGCTGGCGGCGGCCGGGGCGGCCAGCGCCAGGGCGGCTGCGGTGGTCGCCGCCGCGGCGGCGAACAGCGTGCGTGCCTTGGCCCGGGTGCGGCCGGAGCGGCTGGGGACTGTCATGCGTTCTCCTCGATGGGGTGACGGCATACCCCCTTCAGTCCCGCGAGGAGCGCGCGCGTTACAGTCGCCGGCCGTATTTCTCGGCGTGCCGGTGCCGCCGGCCTAGTCCTTCTTGAGAACGGCCTCAGCCTCGATCTCGATCTGGATCTTTTCACTGATCATCACACCGCCGGGAACCGGCGCGTTGAAGCTGACGCCGAAATCGCTGCGGTTGATCTCGCCGTGGGCGGAGAAGCCGGCCCTGGTGCCGCCGTAGGGATCCGGGCCGAAGCCGTTGACCTCGAAGGTCAGCGACACCGGCTTGGTCACGCCGCGGATGGTGAGGTCACCGTCGACGAGGAAGTCGTCCCCGTCGTGGCGGATCCCGGTGGAGCGGAACGTCATCTCCGGATGGGTCGCCGCGTCGAAGAAGTTCGACGAGCGCAGGTCGTTGTCGCGCATCTCGTTGCCGGTGGTGACCGACGACAGGTCGATGGTCGCGGTCGCGGAGGACTCCAGTGGGTTCGGTGCGGTGACGATCTGGGCCTGGAACTTGGTGAAGTGCCCGCGGACCTTGCTGACCATGAGGTGGCGGGCCACGAAGCCGATGTGGGAGTGGACGGGATCCAGCTCCCAGGTGCCTGCGACGTAACCCTCGAACTCGACAGCCGGTGCCGTCATCGTGTCTCCCCGATTCTGAGCAGAACGGTGCTGGATAGTCACACGGTTCCCATATAGAACCGTGCGGACCTATCCTCGGCAGGGCGGCGTTTTGGGCGCAAGACGGCACATCTGAGTGCCTTAGTCACCCGGAGGTAACCATGACAGCTAATGGCGATGTCATGAGCGGATGCCGGATCCGGGAGATCCTCGAGCGCGTCGGCGACAAATGGTCGCTGCAGGTGATCTTCCACCTCGGTGCTGGGGCACAGCGCTTCACCGGCCTGAAACGCAGCATCGACGGGGTGAGCCAGCGGATGCTGACGGTGACGCTGCGCGGGCTGGAACGGGACGGGATCGTCAGCCGGACCATGTACCCGGTGATACCGCCGCGAGTGGAGTACGCGCTGACCCCGCTCGGCGCGACGCTCCTCGATGCCGCGGGCACGCTGGTGAGCTGGGCCGACGCTCACCTCGCCGAAGTCGACGCGGCTCGCGCGGCGTACGACGCACGGGCGGCGGCTGGGGCAAAGGCCTGAGGGCCCGGCGGCCCCCCGCTCATGCGCCGCCGGGCCGGCGCGCCGGATGAGGAGAGATGCCGGCGCGCCGGGTCCGATCAGCCCCCGTCCGGCCGGGCCCAGGGCGCGCCAGGCTCTCCTTGCATCCGTGCGCCTGGGAGCCAACCCTGAACCCCCAGAGGGGTGGCCCACACCTATACGGAGTACGAAGGGCGCGGTCAGATACATGGGCCGCGCCCATGCGGGTCAGGCGGCGCCGAGAGCGAGGAAAGACCATGCGGTGGCGGCCTGGACCGGCTCGTCTGCGGCGCCGTCGCGGGCGAGCCGCAGCGCCTGGGCGAGGCTGGCTCCGCCCCGCAGGTGCTTGTGCACCGCGGTCATCAGCGTGGCCGTGGCCTGGTCGTTGACGGGCACCACGCTGGCGACGATGCCGGCGGTGCCGAGCGGGGCGAGGCAGTGGGCCAGGCCGAGCAGTTCGTCCGCGCCCGCGGGGGCAAGCACCCCGGAGTCACAGCTGGAGAAGATGACGCGGTACGGGGCGCGCCGCAGCCGCTCCAGGTCGTAGACCGTGAGCGGCCCGTCATCCATGCGCAACGAGGAGAACAGCGGGCTGTCGGCCCGGAAGCTGCCATGAGCCGCGATATGGGCGAGTCCCGCCCCGTCGAGCGCGCCGAGCACCCGGCGCGCGGTGGCGGTGCCAGATCCGAGCACCGTGGCGTCCGGGTACTCGGCCGCCAGCGCCGGTATCTCGGTTCCGGTGCCGAGGCCGGGCCCCCGGACGAACACCGGTGCCGCCAGCGCCGGCGGCTGCACCGCCGAGGCCTGCAGCCAGGCACGGGCCGACGGTGCGACGCTGACCACGCGGTCCCTTAGCGCTGGCAGCATCGCCCATGGAACGGCGTGCAGCCGGCCGGGCGGGACCACGATCACCGGCCCACCACCGAGCAGCCTGGCGGCCGGGCCGAGCAGGATCGCCTCCAGCCGGCGCCCGCTGGCCTCCAGCGTGGCCAGGGCGGCCCCGCCCGGGCCCGCGCCCCGGCCATGGGCCAGCCGGCGCAGGCCGAACCGGGCGAATCCGACCTCGGTAGCCGCCTCGTCCGCGCGGCCGCCGCGCACGTGCCTTACCCGGCCCGCGCGGCACACCAGGATGTGCAGGTCACCGTCGATCGCGACGATCTGCACCAGGGTCGCCGGGCCGAGTGCGCCAAGCAGTTCCTCGGCGCTGAACCCCCACCCGCCTCCCCATCCCCCTGCACCGCCCCGGCCACCGTGGCGGGACCGCAGCACCCTGGCCCGCACCGAGGCCTCCAGCCGCAGTTGCTCGCGCCGGAAGTGCCCGGCAGGGTCACCGCTGGCCCGGGCACGGTCCAGGCGGCTGGTCACGTCGCGGAGCGCGGTCAGGTCGGCCTGGAGATCCGCGTCGTCAGCGGGGCGGGCCGCGGGAACCGCGTGGGCCGTCGCCCGCCACCGCTCGCTCCAGGAGAGCATCAGCCGGGGCCGGCCGGCCCCCAGGGCGGCGCGCTGCGCGAGTGCCGCGAGTTCGGCGCCGTGCGCGGTCGCCTGTGCCCGCAGTTCCGATGCGCCCAGAGTGACCTGGTGCTCGTCGAGAATGGCCAGGCCGCGCCCGCAGGCCGCGAGCAGCCGCCGCCGGTCGCCGGCGGCGTCGGCGCGGAGGGCTTCGGCGAGCCAGCCCTGCGTCCGGGCCAGTGCGGTCACCCGGCGGTACCGGTTGCGCGCCGCCGCGCGCAGGTGGGCGTCGGCTTCCTCATGGCGGCCCAGTGCGGCGGCCAGTTGCCCGGCCAGCAGGCGCGCCGGTACCGCCTCACCGGAGCCGAGCAGATCGAGGTCGGCCGCGAGCTGGCCGCCCTGGCGCAGTAGCCGGGCGGACGGTGGGTGGCTCGCGCAGCGCGCCTGCAGCAGCAGCAGGCCCGCATGGGTGCGCCACCACGGGCGGCCCTGCGCGGTGAACAGGCGCTGTGCGGCCTGCGCCCGGGTGGCCGCCAGGCCTGGCTCCCCGGCGGCCAGCGCGGCCCGGGCGCCGGCCAGCAGCAACTCGGCCCGCCTCGCGGCCCGGCCGCCACCGCGCCCGGAGCCGCCGAGTGCGGCGTCCGCCTCGGCAAGGGCGTCCGCGGGCAGCCCGGCAGCCAGCAGCACGGCGCACCGGTCGGTGGCGAGCTCAAGCATGGGCACGGCAAGCTGCCGGTACCGGTGCCCGGCCTCATCCAGGCAGGACAGCGCCGCGGGCAGATCCCCCGAGCGGTACGCGACGAGCCCGCGGTTGTGCCTGGTGAAGGCCACCTCGACGGCCTGGCTGGTGGTGGCGTAGAGGTGCTCGGCGCGGGCCAGGTCGAGCTCGGCCCGGTGGCCGGCGCCGCGGGCCAGGTGAACCAGTGCCCGGGCGGTGCGGGCCCGGGCCTCGAAAAGGCTGTCGCCGGCCGCCCGCAGCACCCGGATCGAGCGCCCCAGGTCGTCCAGTGCCTCGGCGTGCCGGCCGAGCACCCACAGCGCAATGCCCCGGCGCACCAGGACCCGCGCCGCGGCCTCGCCGCCGACCAGGGCCAGGGAACGGTCCAGCGCCGCCAGCCCGCGGCGGCTGTGGCCCCGGTAGGTCAGCGTGACCCCCAGCGTGGCCAGGACGTCGGCCTCGCGCTCCGCGGACCCGGAAGAGCGGGCGAAGCGCACCGCGGTGCTCAGTTCCGCCGTGGCCGCGTCCAGCTCGCCGAACTCCCGGTGTAGCATTCCGATCGCCTGGTGCGCGACGGAGGCCTCGTAGGGGGCGGGGCCAGCGGCCAGGATCGCGTGGGCTTTCGCCTGAGCCTCACGGGGACGGTCGCTCGCGAGCCGCAACAGATCGAGGATCCCGCCGGGGGCGTCCCCGCCGGGGCGCGGGGCGCCAGCCATACCAAGATGTTAAGCCCGGCCATTCGGGTGGTCCACGCGACAATGGGGGGGACAGGTCCTAATATCTCTGTCAGTCGGCTGGTCAGCAGGGCTAACCGTGTCGGATGCGGGTAACCACAAAGGTTTGCAATGGAATCTTCGGAGACGGCGGGTGAGCACTCGCTCACAAAGCTGGAAATTCAGCTCGGCCTAATCAGTGAGGCATTCGGGGAATCGTTCGGAAAGCAGCTTTTCGACGACGGTACCCTCGACTACCTCTATGTCCGTGGCGTGATCCTGGTCCGCGACGCCTACCTCGCCGAGGTGGCCAGGCTGCTCGAGGAGGACGACGAACCCGAGGAGCGGGGCCAGGAGTTCATCCCGGTCGAGGGCCTGCTGCCCGGGGTGAGCCTGTTCTCGGTGGGCAACCGTGACGTCCCCAGGCTCCTGGAGAAGATCGACGCAACGCTCGGCGTGGGCGTCGCGACGCCGGATCACATCCTGTCGGTCACGCCGGTCTGGGCCTGCCCGGCCAGCGAACCGGAGGGCGTGCCGTTCGGCTCGGGCCCGTACCCGGGCGCATGCGCCGGCAGCGGGGCTGGCGCGTTCATCTACGTGGCGGACACCGGGCTGCTCAACGGCGCCGGTGCCGCCCATCCCTGGCTCGCCGGGGTCACCGGCACCGAGGACCCACTGCACGAGCAGGGCGGGGTGACCACGATCCCGGACTACGCGGGCCACGGCACCTTCATCGCCGGGGTCGCCCGCTGCATGGCGCCGGCCGCGAAGGTGGAGGTGGCCAGGGACTTCAACAAGGCCGGCGCGATCGCCGAGCACCTGATCGTGCGCCGGCTCCACGAGGCACTTGGCAAGGCACCGGACGTCATCAACCTGTCGGCGGGCGGGAGCACGCGCAAGGACCTCCCGCTGCTGGGCTTCGAGGCCTTCTGGGACACCTACCGCCATCGCAAGGGCACCGTGCTTGTCGCCTCGGCCGGCAACAACTCCAGCCGCAGGCCGTTCTGGCCCGCGGCCTTCCCCCAGGTGGTGGGGGTGGGCGCGGTCGCGGCGAACGGCCGGGGCCGGGCCTACTTCAGCGACTACGGGCCCTGGGTGGACGTGTATGCCCCGGGCGAAGACCTGGTCAATGCCTACGCGACCGGGACCTATCACTACCGTGAGCCGCCGCATGCGGGCGCGCACCACCACTTCGAGGGCATGGCCAAGTGGAGCGGCACGTCCTTCTCCGCGCCGGTCGTCGCCGGGCTTATCGCCGCCCGGGTCACGGCGACCGGCGAGAACGGGCGCCAGGCGGCCAGCGCGCTGCTTGCCCAGGCGCGTGCGCAGCATCTGGCTGGGGTAGGCCCCGTGCTATGGCCCTGTGACACGGGCGACTGCGGCGATCGGCTGGCATGCTGCTGCGGTGGCAAACACCATTCGGCGCGGGATTGCTGCTGCTGACGGAAGGGCGTGCTGGTGAGTCCGGACGATACCGGCCTGTTGGTGCGCGGCGCGGCCGGCGGTGACGAGGCTGCCTGGCGCGGGCTCGTGACGCGGTTCAGCAGCCTGGTGTGGGCCGTCGCGCGGGCGCACCGGCTCACGAACGCCGACGCCGCGGACGTCTACCAGACCACCTGGCTGCGCCTGGCCGAGCACATCGGCCGGATCGAGCATCCCGACCGGGTCGGTGCCTGGCTCGCCACGGCTGCCCGCCGGGAATGCCTGCAGAGCCTTCGCTCGGCCGCGAAGACGGCGCCCACCGACGACATGGACCGGCTCGACATCACCCCCGCCGGGGGCAACCCCACCGAAGAGGCGGTGCTCGCCGCGGAAACCGAGCGCGAGGACGCGGCCCGGGCCGCGGCGATGTGGCGGGCGTTCGGCCGGCTGTCCGGCCGCTGCCGTGAGCTGCTCCGGATCCTGATGGCATCGCCCCCGCCCAGCTACGCTGAGGTCGCTGCGGCGCTCGGGCTGCCGCTCGGCAGCATCGGCCCCACCAGGGCGCGCTGCCTGCAGCGGCTTCGCGAGGAGATGGCAGGTATCAGGGACGGGCTATCGCCCTCTTCATGATGACGCCTTCCACGGGAGATCCAGACATGCACGAGCCGGACGACGAGCTTGAAGCTGAGCTCAGGCGACTGGCGGCCGACCGGGAACCGGTACCCGCCGAGCTGGTCCAGGCTGCGGTGGATGCCTTCGGCTGGCGGAACATCGACGCCGAGCTCGCCGAGCTGGTCTACGACTCGCTGATCGACACCGACGAGGCATCGCTGGTGCGCGGGCCGCCCGGCCAGCGCCTCGTCTCCTTCGCCGTAGCCGGGATCACCATCGACATCGAGGTGTCCAGCGCCGGGCCCGGGCGTAGCGTCATGGGCCAGATCGCCCCGCCGCAGCGCGCCACGGTGGATATCCGCTACCGGCAGGACACGGTCACGGTTGAGGCGGACGAGCTGGGGCGGTTCCGGTCAGGGCCGCTGCCTCCTGGCCCGGCGAGCCTGCGGCTGCGCCCGCCGTCCGGCGGTGGGCCAGCGATCGTGACCGACTGGATTTCCCTCTAGTGCGGGCCGCGACGAGGATTCCGCCGCACACCAGCACCGCGCCGGCCAGTTGCAGCGGGCTTGGGTGCTCGCCGAGCACCACCGCGGCGAGCAGGATCGCGGCGGCCGGCTGAAGCAGCAACAGCAGCGACGACAGCGAGGCGGGCAGCCGGGGGAGCGATGAGGTGATCAGCAGCCACCCGGCGGTGCCGCTGGTCATGGCCAGCAGCAGCAGCCAGCCGAACGCGTGCCAGCCGATGTCGAGCTGCCACCCGCCGAACACCAGGCCGAGCACTGCCGCGCCCGCCGTGGCGCCCAGCGTCGCCTCGGCGAGCGGCGCCGCCACGTGCGGCGTGGCGGCCGAGGTCTGGCGCAGGATGAGCAGGAAGGCGGCGTAGGCGATCGAGGTGCCAAGCCCGTACTCGATCCCGGCCACGGAGTGCACCCCGTGGGCGTGGTCGACCAGCCCGGACACCAGCACCACGCCGGCCAGCACCACCGGAAGCGTGAGGAAGAAACCGCGCCCGGGGCGCTCCCGGAACAGCAGCCAGGCCGCGACCGTGACGAAGACCACCTGCAGGTTGCCGAGCAGCGTGGCGATGCCGGCCCCGACGTCGGCGATCGCGTGGTTCCACAGCACCAGGTCGATGGCCAGGAACACGCCCGCGAGCATCGCCCCGAACCGGGAGCGCAGCGGCCGCGGCCCGCGCTTGCGCTGCTCCAGCACGGCCAGCACGGCCAGCAACGGCAGCGCCAGCAGGGACCGGTAGAACGCGGCGGAGGCGGTGCCCGTGTCGGCCAGCTTGATCAGCACCGCGGAGGCGGAGATGCATGCCGCACCGAGAGTGGCCAGCAGTACCGGCGGCGGCCCGCCCACGGCCTTGCCGAAGTCATCCCCGGCACGGCCAGAGCCCTTGCCGGCCTGGCTTTTCTCGTTGCCGGTCATGACCGTCTTGGCATACGGTACTGACATGGGATCCACCCTAGGAGAGCAGGTTGTCAGCAGTCAAAAAGGTTTTGGTGCTGACCTGCTCGAGGCGCTCACCGCCGCGGCCGAGCTGATCAACACCGGCCGGTCCCGCGACGGCGAACGGATACGCGACGTCGCCGACGTGGCCGCGTTCGGGCGCCGCTACGGCCTCGGCGGCCGTGCCCGGGCCGTGGACGTGCCGGCGCTGCGCGCCTACCGGGCCCGGCTGGATGCCGTCGTCACCGCGTCCGGGGCAGGTGACACCCCGGCCGCGGTACGGATGATCAATGCGCTGCTCGCCGAGACCGGGGCCATACCGCAGATCGTGTCGCACGACGGCCGCGGCCCGCACATCCACGTGTCCCGGGCGGCCGCGCCGATGGCTGACCGGATAACCGCCCATCTCGCCATGGGCCTGGCCGAACTGCTGGTGTCCGGGGAGAGCGGCAGGCTGCGCAGTTGCGCGTCACCGTCCTGCCGCGATGTCTTCCTGGACGAGTCCCGCAACCGGTCGCGCCGCTACTGCGACAGCCGCACCTGCGGAAACCGGCTGCACGTCGCCGCCTACCGGGCCCGCAAGGCCGCCGCCGGGTAAACCACGCCGGCGGCCCGCGTCACCGGCCGCCGGCGAGCCACACCGACAGCTGCGCCGGCTCCAGCGCGGCCTGCACCGTGGCGGCCAGATCGTCACGGACGGAGTCGAGGTCGAGGGCTTCGTTCAGGCGGACGCTGAACGCCGCGAGGGTGCGGTCGGCGTCGTAGCGGGCCCGGTTGAACCGGCGGTCCACGACCCGCTGAACCCGGCGGCGGACGGGGCTGAACAGGGCGGCGGCGGCCAGGGTGGCGGCGGCCACGGCGATGGGCGTGTGCACCGCGAGCACCCGGGTGGCCAGCAGCACCAGGCCCGCATAGACACCGATCAGCAGGCCGGTGACGATCGCGTAGGCCAGGGAGCGGGAGATGATCCGGTCGATCTCGTAGAGGCGGTACTTCAGGATGCCCACGCCGATGCTGACCGGCAGCGCTGCGAACCCGAACCAGGCGATGCCGAGCAGCGCCCACACCCCCGTCACCGATCCCGAGGGGAAGGCCAGTACCGCGCAGCAAACGGTGAACGCGGCGCCGCTGGCCAGCCACTTGAGCTGCTGCCGCCGCTCGCCGGCCGAGCGCCGCCAGCTCAGCGCCTGGCGGGCGATGGACGCCACAATGAAGGCCAGCAGCGCCAGCAGGCCCATGTGGTCGACCAGGGCGTACCAGCCGTGTGGGTTGTCGGTCGCGGTCAGTCCCCCGGTGGCGTCCACGTGCATGCCTGCGCCGCCGACCGCTCGCGCTGTCGCCACGGTGAGCGCGATCAGTTCCAGCCCGAAAATAGTGCAATACGCTCCAAGCACCCATCGCCACGGCCGCGACGCCAGCCTGCCGTCGGGGAACAGCAGAATCACCAGGCCCAGCAACTCGATGGCGGGCCCCCAAAGCTGGTTCATCCAGAGGGCCAGCGGCCCCAGGGGGAGATGGCGGGGCCCGAGGCGGTAGGCGAGCAGTGCGTAGTCCGAGCCGCCGGTGGCCAGGATGAGACAGATCCCGATCGCCAGCAGCAGCCAGGCCACCGGGTTGCGAGGGAGGCGGCGCGCGGCAATGGCCCCGACCGCCGCGGCGGGCAGGCCGATCACCAGCGCGATGGCCCCGTTCACGTTCTGGTGGGCCACGACCGACAGCGGGACCAGGGCCACGGTGGACAGCACCACCAGGCCGCAGAGCACCGCCAGGCATACCGCCGGGGCGGTCCATCCCGTTCGTGCCGCGGTGGCTCCGCTCACTGGTCACCTCCAGCGACCCACACCGATATGTGGGCCGGCTCCAGCGAGCCGGCCACCACGGCGAGCAGGTCGTCCCGGACCGTGTTGAGGTCGACGGCGCCCTGCAGCCGCGCGCTGAACGCGGCGATCGTGCGGTCGGCGTCGTAGCGGGCCCGGTTGAACCGCCGGTCCACGATGCGCTGGACCCGGCGGCGCACCGGGGTGAACAGCGCCACCGCGGCGAGGGTGGAGACGGCCACGGCCACCGGCCGCTGGAAGGCCAGCACGTGCGTGGCCAGCAGCACCAGTCCGGCGTACACGCCGACCAGCAGGCCGGTGATGATCGCGTAGGCCAGGGTCCGGGAGATGATCCGGTCGATCTCATACAGCCGGTACTTCAGGATGCCCACGCCGATGCTCAGCGGCAGCGCCGTGAACCCGAGGATCAGCACCTCCCAGATCGCCGAGTTGCTCGCGATGGCCCAGATGCCGAAAAAGCCGCAGGCAGCGGCACCGCTGGCCAGCCATTTGAGCTGCTGGCGCCGTTCGCCCGTGGACCGCCGCCAGCTCAGCGCCTGATAGCAGACGGCGGCCAGCCAGAACACCGCTACCGCAACGAGGAACGCGAACTGCACCGGAATCAGCCAGGCGAGGCTGCCCCGGCCGAGGTTGGGCAGGTTCCCGTTTGCCTGGAGATCGACGCGGTGCGTGATCGTCAGGCGCACCACGCCACCAGCCGTGGCCAGCATGGCTGCGCCGGCGATGGCCAGGTAGGCCCATAGCGCCCAGCGCCACCGCCTGGACGGTAGCCGTCCGCCGGGGAACAGCAGGATCAGCAGGGGGAATCCGGCCAGCGAGTAGCTGAACAGCTGGTCGAGTACCAGCATCGGCGCCCCGGCGAAGGACAGGTCGTGGTATCCGAGCCGGTACACGAAGTTTGCGTAGCCGCCCGCGTCGAGGCTGAGCAGCATGAACGCGGATTCGCCGGCCAGCAGCCACCCGATGGGGTTGCGCGGCTGGTGCCCGGCCACCACCACGCCCACCGTCGCGGTGACCAGGACGACCACCAAGAGGCTGGCGACCGCCCCGAGCTTGCTGAGCGTCACCTCTCCGGTCACCGTGCCATTCAGGATCAGCCAGCCCAGCAGCACGACAAGCACCCCGGCCGGAGCCGCCGTGACCACTCGCGGGGTGCGCCGGGGCCCGCGCGCCCGGGTGAGCGCCGTCACCGGCCGGCTCCGGCGATCCAGACCGACAGGCTGGCCGGTTCCAGGGCGGCGCTGACCACACCGGCGAGGTCGGCCTCGACGGTGTCGAGATCCACGGCGTCCTGCAGCCGCGCGGCGAACGCGGCGACGATTCTGTCGGCGTCGTAGCGGGCCCGGTTGAACCGGCGGTCCACGAGCCGCTGTACCTGGCGGCGCAGGGGCGCGAACAGGGCGGCGGCGGCGAGGGTGGCGGCGGCCACGGCGACCGGCGTGTGCACGGTCAGCACCCGGGTCGCCAGCAGCACCAGGCCGGCGTACACGCCGACCAGCAGGCCGGTGACGATCGCGTAGCTCAGCGTCCGGGACAGGATCCGGTCGATGTCGAGCAGCCGGTACCTGAACACGGCCACGCTCATGCTGACCGGCAGCGCGAGCAGGCCGGCCACGCCCGCCACGTCGTGTGCCAGCCCGAGGAGCCCGGTCCCGTGCACTACCGAGCTGAGCAGCAACCCGCCCACCCCGGCAACGGCCCCCACCAGCAGCCACTTCAGCTGCTGGCGGCGCTCACCCGACGAGCGCCGGTAGCGGACCGCCTGGCCGGCTACCGAAAGCAGCCAGCACCCTACGAGCAGCGGGAAGAACACGATCTCCAGCACGCCGAACCACGCGCCCGGCCCGGTGACGCTGCCGCTCAGGACCAGCAGGTTCCCGCCGGAGTCCACCCGGACGGCGTGCCTGGCGATCGCGCCGAGCGAAGCCACGGCCGTGCCACCGACCCACAGCGCGGCGACACCGAGGTAGGCCCACATAACCCAGCGCCAGCGCCGCGATGGGGGCTGGCCGTCCGGGAACAGCAGGAGCGCGACCCCGAGGAGCACGATCGAAGGTGCCCAGCCGGGCTGGGTAAGCACCGCAGCCCAGCCGAACGGGAGGCTGCCGCCGTGCAGCCGGTAGTCGGCCACCATGTAGAAGCTGGCATCCTCGCTGAGCGCGCCGAAGACGCCCTCGGCCAGGAAGATCCAGCCGAGCGGATTGCCGGGCCTGCGCCACGCCACGATCAGGCCCACCGCGCCATAGGCGGCGGAGACCCAGACCGGCACCGAGCCACCGGCGGAGTTCACGCTCTGGTGGGCCAGCCGGGATAGTGGCACCGCGGCGATCGCCAGGGCGAGCAGCGCGGCGCCGAGCAGCCCGGCGGTGGCCGGGCTGGCGAGCGCGATGCGGCGGTGCGCGGTTTCCCCGGTCACCGCTGGCTCCGGGTCCCGGTGGCCGGGCGGGGCCGCAGCCTGCCCAGGTCCGGCTGCTCCCGCACGCCGAACACGTCGCGCAGCGCGGTCAGCGCCGCCAGTTCACCGCAGCGGCCGTGCACCGCGGGACCTGGCGGGGTCGCCGACGAGCACAGGTACGTGCCGCGCAGCGGCGTCCGGTACGGGTTCCACCGGACCAGGGGCCGGGCCAGCACCTGGCGCACGGTCTGCCTGCCGCAAGCGATGTCCCCGCCGACGTAGTTGGGGTTCATCGCCTCTTCCTGCACCGCGGTCCTGGTGTGGCGCGCCAGCACCAGGTCGGTGAACCCGGGGGCGAACCGCTCGATCTGGGCTTCGATCCGCGCCGTCATGTCCACCGTCGACCCTGCCGGGACATGGCAGTAGGCCCACAGCGCGTGCTGGCCGCCGGGTGCCCGGGTGGGGTCGGCGACGCCCGCCTGGACCACGAGCACGTACGGCGAATCCGGGTGCTGGCCGACGGCCACCGCGGCCTCGGCCGCGGCTATCTCCTCGAACCCGCCACCGAGGTGCAGGGTCCCGGCCCGCCGTGCCGCCTCGTGCTGCCACGGCACCGGGCCGGACAGGGCAAAGTCGACCTTGCAGATGCCGGGCCCGTACCGGAACCTGGCCAGTGCGTCACGGTACCGGGACGGCAGCCGGTCGCCCGCCAAACTGATCAAGGCGCGCGGGGAAACGTCAAGCAGCGTCGCGGGCGCGGGCGGCAGGTCGGCCAGGGACCGCACCCACCGGCCGGTCTCCACCTGGCCTCCGCTGGCGACGATGGCCTCGACCATGGCATCGGTGAGCCGGGCACTGCCGCCCGCCACCACCGGCCAGCCGACCGTGTGCGCCAGCGAGCCGAGCAGCAGCCCCACACCCGCCGTGGGCGGCGCCGTCAGCGGCAGCATCGCGTGTGCGGCGACGCCGGCGAACAGGCCACGGGCTTCCTCGGAGGCAAAGCGCCGGGCCACCGCCGCCGCGGAACGCAGGCCCAGCCGGGCGTAGGCGGCGAGCGCGGTGGAGGGGAGCGGCGGCTGGCGCATCGATGACAGGACCGCGTCGGCGACCGCGTTGCCCCCGTCGGCAAGCGGCTGCATCAGCCGCCGGTACGCGGCCTCGTCCCTGCCGAGGCGCGCCGCCGTGTCCGGCACCGAACGGGTGACCACGGCGCCGCGGCCCCCGTCCAGCGGGTGCGCGTACACCACCTCCGGGTGTGCGAACCTGACCCCCCGTGCGGCCGGATCGAAACGCCGGAAGAACGGCGACGCCAGCGCCAGCGGGTGCGCCGCGGAGCACACGTCGTGCCGGAAGCCGGGCAGCGTCAGCTCCTCGGTCCGGCAGCCGCCGCCGGGGCTGGCCGCGCCCTCGATCACGTGCACCCGCAGCCCCGCCGCGGCCAGGGTCACCGCCGCGGCCAGGCCGTTCGGCCCGCTGCCCACGACGATCGCGTCGGCGTCACCGGGCACGGGAACCACCTGGCCACGGCGTGCCGGGCGTGCCGGTCATTCCGCCGGGCGGGACCGCCGGTGCAGCGGGGCAGCCACAGTCTGCAGCGTGCTGCGCAGCATGGCGTTGTGCCAGACGTTCTTGGCGTTCCGCCACTGCCGGTGGCTGTCCACGCAGGTGCTCCGCGTCTCGACCTGCGGATCCGGCACGCCAAGCCGGGTGCCGAGCGCGGTCAGGGTCTGCGCCCAGAACCGGTCCTCCTTGGCGTGGCCGCCGAACGTCATGCCCAGTTCGTAGAGCGGGTCGTTGGCGCGCATCAGCACGTGCGCGCGGATGGTCGTGGCCTCGCCGGCCCGTTCCGCTGAGAACGTGATCCACCCGGCGAACATATGCCCCTGCGGCGTCATGAGCGTGAACGACTCCTGATCCGCGTACAGCACGAAGACACCGGTGGACAGCTTGACCCCGCCACCGATGGCCAGGTCGAGCAGCGCGACGTCGCCGGGGCTGATCCCCGCCAGCGCGCCCGCGAAGCGGTTTCCCTTCGGCCAGAACTCGGGGAAGTGCGCCTTCCAGGTCGCGATCGCGTCCTGCGGGGTGGTGACCTGGCCCGCGTTCAGGCTGTAGCTCTTCTCCCACATCTTGCCGAAGCCCTGCACCGGCCCGGTCAGGCGCCGGCCTGCCACGTTCGTGCCCCGCACGCCGTCGCGCTGCTCGACCGCCAGGCGCTCGACCTTGGCGGCCCAGTTGCCCGCGTCTCTCGGCTGGACGGCCGCCTTGGCCTCTCGCGCGCTCAGCCCGATCTGCTCGGCGCCGGTCACGCGCTCGGGCATTGTCTCCTCGCTCATGGCCGTCTCACCGTCCCGCGTCGGCGAGCGCCGACGCCTCGTCGGCATAGATGGTGATGGCTTCGTCGAGCCTGGTCAGCTCGAAGATCTCCCGGTAATGCTCGGACAGGCCGCAGGCGGCCAGTTGCTGGTGCTGCCGCCCGGCCCGCACCAGCAGGGTCACCAGCATCCCGATGCCACCGCTGTTCATGTACTCCAGGCCGGTGAAGTTGAGCAGCACGCGGGCCGCGCCGCCGCCGCTCGCCTCCTCGTAGGCCGACATCAGCACCGGCTCGCAGGCGGCGGTCACATCGCCCTTGATATCGACCACCGCCATCGAGCCGTCCGCCTGCCGGACGTCCATCCTTACTGTCGGCTCGTTCATCGGTTCCCCTCCCTTGTGCAATGACCCCCGGCGCATCGCCGGTATGCCTGGTACCCGGCGTGTCGCCGGTACGCCCGGGCCGGCCTCGCCGGCCGCTTCTGTGCAGCCGGCTCACCGCCCCATCGAGGCTTGGGAACAGCTCGATGAAGTCCGAGAGCCGGGTGATGTCGAAAATCTCGCGGTAGTGGTCGGACAGCCCGCTGGCTACCACCGACCGGCGCTGCGAACGTGCCCGGGCGAGCACGCTCACGATCAGCGCGATGCCCGTCGAGTTGATGTACTGCACGGCCGCGAAGTCGAGCACCACGGTCGCGGGGTCCCCGCTGGCCACGGCACGCTCGTACGCCGCGGTGAGAGTGTCCGCCGCGTGGCCGTCGATCTCCCCGGACAGGACGATCACGGCACCGCCCGGGAGCATCCGGACGTCGGCTTCACACGTGGTCTTCACGCGGGCCTCCTTCTTCAGCTTCGGCGGCTCCGCGGTCCGGAGCGCCAGCGCCGTCGCGGCCCGCGGCCCGCATCACGAGCCGGACCGTGTGCCGCGTTCCCTCGGTCGTCACGTCCATCTCATCCACCATGTGGCGGATCAGGAACAGCCCCCAGCCCCGCGGCTCCTGCTCCCCGGCGAGCTTGGCGCCGAGATCGGGCTCCGTGCCCGGGCCGTCCTGCCCGGGGGCGCCGCCCTGGTCGGTGATGGTGACCACGATGTCGCCTTCGGCCACCGTCACCACGACATACACCGGCACCTCGGGGCGGTTCCTGTTCCCGTGCTCGATGGCGTTCATGGCCGTCTCGGCGACCGCCGTCTTGAGCCGTTCCAGCCTGGCCGGGGACAGGCCCTCGCCGGCGACCGCCTCGGCCACCTGAGCCAAGGCGAGGCGCTCGTTGCCCGGCTCGCTGCGCACCGTGAACGACGCGAGCTGGCGGAAGCTGGGACTGGTCGTCGACGTCATGACGGGCCCTCCGCGTACACGGCGCCCCGGCTGCGCTCCAGGGTCACCAGGGTGATGTCGTCCTCCTGCTCGTGACCGGGCCCGCTGAAGGCTTCCAGCTCGGCCAGGCAGGCATCGATCAGCGCCTCGCCCGGCGCACTCCGGCCAACCAGCGCGCGCACGCGCGGGAACCCGAACATCTCCCGGTCCGCGCTGTGTGCCTCGGCCAGGCCGTCGCTGTGCAGCAGGACCGAGTCACCCGGCTGCATCTGAAAGGTCTTCTCCTCGTACTCCATCCCCGGCATGAGCCCGAGCGGCATCCCCCTGGCCCGCAACTCCGCCACGCCACCCTCGGTGCGGACATAGGGCACGTCGTGGCCGGCGTTGGCGAATTCCAGGAGCCCGGTCACCGGGTCCAGCACCAGCGCCAGGCAGGTGACGAACATGTGGGCCGGGATGTCCGCGCACAGCAGGTCGTTGACGTGGGCGAGCACCTCGCCCGGGGAGATCAGCCGGGGTGCCGCGCCGCGCAGCAGCGCGTGCGTGCTGGCCATCACCAGGGCCGCGGGGACGCCCTTGTCGGTCACGTCGCCGATGACGACCATGAGCCGCCCGTCCGGCAGCGGGAGGAAGTCGTAGAAGTCACCGCCGACGGTCCGGGCCGGCCGGTAGAACGCCGCCACGTGCCAGCTCGGCAGGTCCGGGACGCTCTTGGGCAGGAACTGCTGCTGGATGAGCTGCGCGACCTTGAGTTCCTGCTCGATGCGCTCCCGGTCCCTGGCCTCGGCCTGCTGCTGGCGGACCAGTTGGCCGACCCGCATGGCCGGCGCCGCGTACCCCGCGAGGGCCCCGAGCAGCCGGCGGTCGTCGCCGGAGTAGCCGCGCTCGGAGAGGCGGGGGCCGAGGTTCAGCAGCCCGATCAGCTCGCCGGACGAGACGAGCGGCACGACCAGCACGATCCCGGCCTGTTTCAGCGCGGCCAGCGCGGGCGACTTCAGCTCCAGCCGGGTGATGTCCACCGCTCCGGCCTGGCTCAGCAGGAAGGCCCGCAGCGGGTCGTGCACCGCGAGGTCGAAGTCCGCCGGCAGTTCGACGGTCCGGGCGGCCCGTGCCGCCGGGGCCGGGGCACCGGCGGCCTCGCGAGCGCGGCCGGTGTCCCGGGGACGGCCCGCGGCCCCGGGCCGTCCCCCCTCCCCAGGCCGTCCCCCCTCCCCGGCAGGGCCTGCCCCCCCGGGACGGCCGGGCTCGCCGGCCGGGAGTGTCCCGTTCACCTCGCTGAGACCAGCCCGGGTGGCCACCTCGGCCGGTGCTTCGGCGCCATCGTTGCCACCCCGCCCGGCCGGGCCGGCCTGGTCTCCGGCCCTTGCGGACCGGGCCTTGCCCAGCCGCTGCAGCATGCCGTTCTCCCCCCTGATGGCGCTCCGTGGTGAGACAACACTACGGAGCGTCCGCTACGGGATCGTTACGGGAGAAGGCACTCCAGCGCAGTTTTCACGCCCGCTGCGTTACCGTGACGTCGTGGCAGATCTGAGCCTGGCGCTGCTGGGGCCGCCGGTCGTGGAGCGGGACGGGGCCCACGTCACCTTCGACACCAAGAAGGCGGTCGCCCTCCTCGCCGTGCTCGGCGTCACGGGCCGCGATCAGAGCCGGGACCGGCTGGCCACCCTGCTGTGGCCGGAATCGGACACTACGCACGCCCGTGGTTCGCTGCGCCGCACGCTCTCGGTCACCGCCGCCGCCGTGGGCGAAGGGCTGGTGATCAGCCGCGCGGCGGTGGCGCTGCGGCCCGGCGGCATGCGGGTGGATGTGGCCGACTTCGAGACGCTGGCGGCCCGGCCGGGCGCCGCCGACCTGGAGCGCGCGGCGCGGCTCTACCGCGATGACTTCCTGGCCGGCTTCTCCCTGCGCGAATGCCCCGAGTTCGAGGACTGGCAGTCGTCCGTCGCAGCGCGGCTGCGCCAGGTGCTCGCCGGGTGCCTGGAACGCCTGGCCGCCGCGTGCGCCGCCGCCGGTGACCTCGATCGCGCGCTTGACCACATCCGCCGCTGGCTGTCCCTGGACCCGATGCACGAGCCGGCCCACCAGGCGATGATCCGCGCGCTGGCGTGGACCGGGCAGCGCTCCGCCGCCGTCCGCCAGTACCGCGAACTGGTCGGGATCCTCGACCGTGAGCTCGCGGTGCGGCCGTTGCCCGAGACCACGCGGCTCTACGACGACATCCGGGCCGGCCGGCTGGCGCCGAAGCCGGGCCGGGCCCGCGCCGGTGCCGGGCGCCGGCCGTCCCCGGCGGGCACCGGGCCTGGGCCCGCCGCGGGGACGGCCCGCGCCCCCGCCCCGGTGACCACCAGCCACGGCGCCCCGGTGGTCCCCGCCACCGGGCGGCCTGCCGCGGAGCACGGCTGGCCACTGGTCGGCCGTACGGCGGAACTGGGCATGCTCGGCGGGGCCTGGCGCGAGGTGACCGCCCGGTCCGGCGGCCAGGTTGCCGTGGTGACCGGTGCGGCGGGATCCGGGAAGACGGCGCTGATCGAGGAGTTCCAGGCCGGCCTGGACACGGGCCGCGGCGCGGTCCTGCGGGGCCGCTGCCACGACGGCGAGAGCGGCCTGCCGTTCGCGCTGACCGCCGACCTGCTGCGGTCCGCCGGGGCGGCCAGCCCGGACCTGGCGGCCCGGCTGCCCGGCCACGTTGCCGTCACGGTCGGCAGGCTGGCCCCGGAACTGGCCGCCGAGCAGCCGAACGCGCCGGCCCCGGCGCTGTCCAGCCCGCTGGCCCTGGCCCGGCTGTACGCGGCCATCAGGACCACCTTCCAGCTTGCCGCGGCTCCGGCGGGCCAGCCGGGGGCGCTCATCGTCGAGGATGTGCACTGGGCCGACCGGCCCTCGCTGGACCTGCTGGCGTACCTGGTGCGCCGGCTGGCCGGCTGGCCGGTGCTGCTTGTTCTCAGCTGGCGCCCGGAACATGCCGAACGATTGCGCGGGCTGCATGCCGCCCTGACCGACGCGGCTGACTCCGGGCATGCCCGCACCGTGGAACCCCGGCTGCTGAGCGCGGACGAGGTGGCCGAGGTGCTGCGCGCCGCCGGGCTGCCCCAGCCGAACGTGGCGCGGATGCTGACCGAGACCCGTGGCCTGCCGATGCTGGTGCGCGAGTATGCGGAGGCGCTGCGCGCCGCGGGCCAGCAGGACGGCGGAGAGGCCTGGTCCCCGCCTGACTCGGTGCGTGGGCTGCTGGGCCGCCGGCTGCGCTCGGCAGGGGAGCCCGCCACGCAGATGCTGTCCACGGCGGCCGTGCTTGGCAGCGGCTGCGACGCGGACCTGTTGCGCGCGGTGAGTGGGCGCGGCGAAGCCGAGACGGTGGAAGCGCTCGATGAGGCGGTGGCACGGTTCCTGCTCATCGAACTGCCGCCCGCGAGCGGCAGCGGGGCGCCCTGTTACGACTTCCCCTACGAGGCGCTGCGCCGGGTTGCCTACGAGTCGGCGAGCCTGGCGCGGCGGCGGCTGCTGCACAGGCGGGCCGCGGACGCGCTGGCCGCCCGGTACGAGCGGGACCCGCTCTCGGTCCGCGCCGCCGTCATTGCCGGGCACCTGCAGCGGGCTGGCCGGGAGGCCGAGGCGGCCCGCTGGTGGTGGCGGGCGGCTGCCCGGGCCCGGGAACTGTATGCGCACGCCGAGGCCTATGCGCATCTGCGCCAGGCGCTGGCACTGGGTTACCCGCAGGTGCCGGGGTCCATCGCGGCGGGTGACGTGCTCACCGTGCTCGGCCGCTACCGGGAGGCCCTCGCTTCGTACGAGACCGCCGCCGCGGGCAGTGACGGCGACGACGCCACCTCGGCCGCCATCGAGCACAAGCTCGCCGAGGTGCATCACCGGCTCGGGGACTGGGCGCTGGCGGACGCGCACCTGGCGGCGGCCGCGGACCTGCTCCCCGCTGATGACCTCAGCGGCCGCGCACAGGTCGGCGCTGACCGGGCGGTGGTTGCCTACCGGCTCGGTGAGCACGAGCGGGCGGCGCGGCTCGGCGGCACGGCGCTGGCCGATGCCAGGCGGGCCGCCGACCCCGCGGCCATCGCCCAGGCCAGCAACGTGCTTGGCATGCTCGCGGCCAGGGCGGGAGACATCGGTGCGGCCGAGGAACATCTGCGCGGCAGCCTGGCGGAGGCGCGCCAGCTTGGCGACCCCGGCGCCGCGGCGGCCGCGCTGAACAACCTGGCCAGGCTGCTTGCCGACACCGGCCGGTCCGGTGCGGCCCTCGACTGCGCCAGCGAGGCGCTGGAACTGGGCAGTGAGCTCGGCGATCAGCACCGGGTCGCGGCTCTGCACACCAACCTGGCCGACCTGCTGCACGCGAGCGGGCAGCAGGAGGAGGCCATGGGCCATCTGAAGGAGGCGGCCCGCAGGTTCGCCGCGCTGGACGCGGGCGGCGCGCCGCGGCCGGAGATCTGGACGCTCGTCGAGTGGTGACCTGTTTAGGAGGCGGCACAGCGTGCCGGGTCGCCGCGCTGGACGCGGGCGGCGCGCCGCGGCCGGAGATCTGGACGCTGGTCGAGTGGTGAACCCCAGGACGGGCCCGGACAGCCCGGAGGCGTGACACCGGGGGTCACCCGGCGCCACGCCTCCTTGGCGTGCGCGGTTAGCGCGGCGGTGCGGTTAGCCGGTGACGCCGCAGAGCGGGGTCACCAGGAACCCGTAGTTCTTCAGGTCCGTCTTCGCCTTGGAGTTGCTGCAGGTGAAGCCGGAAGCACTGAAGAGAGTCTCCTCGTTCACGCCACCCGGCGCGCCGGACTCGGAGCCGGGGATGTGGTCGGTCGTGGCCGGGTCGTAGGGCACCACCTCGTAGACGATGCGCTGGAAGGTGGCCGGGAAGCTGCGTTGATCACGGTGTTCGCGCCGCTGCCCGTGGTCGGGGCGACGCCGCTGATCTCCTTCAGCGCCATGGTGCCGTGGGTGTCACAGCCGAAGAAGTTCTTGCCCGGGGTGTGCGTGCAGACGATGCCGTTGGCGTTCGGGGCACAGGTGCTCTTGGTGATGCACAGGTCCGAGTGGAACTTCTCGGCGATGTACTTGCCGATGGAGTAGGGGAAGATCGCGTCGGGGTCGTTGAGGACCGGGTTGACGCCCTCGTTCTCCTCGAGCAGGCCGTTGTCGTCGCTCACGCAGGAACCCGGCGTGGCGACGCCGATCGCGGACAGGAAGAACGACCTGGTGCCCGAGCCGGACTGCGGGATGAACGCGTGGATGGGCGCGTTCGCGCCGCCGACCTGGTCCCAGTTGGTGTCGGTGCAGTTGTAGATCGCCGCGAGCTGCGCGGTGGTCAGCGTCGCCGGGGCGTTGGTGGTCGCCTGGGCGGACCAGGTGACGGCGTCACCGGCCAGGTCCACGAAGGCGACGCCGCCGGGGGCGAACGCGGGGTCGCTGGACGACCGGGCCCGGGACGAGCGCGCGTAGCTGGTGCAGAAGAACTTGCCGTCGTGGGTCTTCTGGAACGTGGCGAGCTGGGTGATGCCAGCGGAGGAGCCGTCCGGCCGCGGGATCGAGGAGCAGCCGGCCTTCTCCGGGATCGAGTCGCCGATCGCGCCGGTCAGCGGGTTGGTCGCGTCCCAGCTGTAAAGGTGCGTAGACGTGGCAGAGACCGTCGGATTGTAGTCCGCGGCGAACTGGTCGAGCACGTTCTGAATGGTGTCCGAGCCCACGCCCGTGGCGTCGTTCTCGGCGGGCGAATTGGCGGCGGTTACCTTGACCGCCTTCGTCGCTGACGAGCCGCCGGCCGTGACTTTAACCGTGTAGGTAGTGGTCTTGGGAGTCGTCCAAACGCCGGCGATCACGACGGTGCAGCTGTTTGTGCCGCCTTTACCAAGCGTCACCGTCTTGGGCAGCGCCGGCGTTACCGTCCAGGTGCATTTGGCGGTGGTGGGCGTGGCCGCTTCCTGGAACCCCGTCGGGATGCCGGCCACGATGCCCTCGCTCGCGGGCCCCGTGATTGTCAGGGTGGCCAGGGAGGCGGGCTGTGCCTGGGCGGTAGCTGTGAGGCCCAACGTGCCCAGTGTTGCTGCAGTTGCTGCAGCGACGACAAGTCTACGCATGTTGCGTGCTCTCTCCTATCAGGGACTAGTGGGCAGAGCAGTTGGAACGTATTTCGGCGCGTGCGGGCGGGGCAATGCCCAGCGGCTAATGTTCCGGTGCGGCATTCACCGATGACATATGCAATTAACTTGCTGTTTAACTCGGCTGCTCCGGCTTTGTTTCGGCGGGCCTGTCCCCGGTGTCCCGCGGGGCGCCGCCTGAGGTCACGGTTCAGTTACATTCCGTCCGTGACCATGTGCGACGTGTGTCGTACCTGCCCCGCCGCGCACCCGCGCCCGTGCGGAACCGAACCCCCTGCGGTTCGGCCGTAACAGGTTCAGCGCATAACTCGCGCTGACCACGAATACCTGTCATCAGGCACCGGAGGAAGGCATTAACTTCGGCCACCCGATGCGCCACGAATCCCCTCTCGCTGCTATTTATTAAGCCCGTCCGGCTAACCTGGCCAGATGGGGGATCTTGAGGCCGTGCGGGAGTTCGCGCTCTCGCTCCCTGGCACCACCGAGGAACCACACTTCGACATGTCCTCGTTCCGGGTGCGCGGCAAGATCTTCGCCACGGTCCCGCCGGACGGCGAGCACCTGCATGTGTTCGTCGACGAGGGAGAAGTTCACGCCGCGGTAGCCGAGGACCCGGCTGCCTTCGAGCCCTTGCTGTGGGGCCAGCGGCTCAGGGGACTGCGCATCCGTATCGCCGCTGCCGCCGCGCACCGGATCGCCGAACTACTCGAAGAGTCCTGGCGCCGTAAGGCCACGGCCCGGCTGGCCGCCGAGTGGGATGCGCGGCGCGGTGGGAGCGCCGGATAGCCGCGACCCATGGCGCGGCAGCGCCGGTACGGCAAGGATGGGACATCGGGGACATAGGCAACGGCGCTGACCCAGAGGAGGGCCCCATGGCCGGGCGCTGGCGGAGGATCACGGTCACGGCGGCGAGTGCGGGGCTGGTCCTGCCCGGAGCCGGGCTGGCGGGCCAGGCCCACGCCGGCCCGGTCGTTTCGTATAGCAGCGTCCAATGCTCGGCCGGCGCGCACACCCTCGCGCCGCCGGGCTCCCACCTGTACCCGGACACCGGCAATGGCGGTTACACCAGCGTGCACACCCTGGTGCACCTGGTCTACAACGCCGCTGCCAACGAGTTCCTGCCCGGCAACCGGGTCGTGCTCACCGACCAGGCCACCCAGTGCCTGAGCAGCTTCAGCCTCGATTTCGAGGGCAAGTCCGCGAACACCAAGGCGGGCCCGGACATGACCGTGCAGTCGGTCACCGTGAACGGCAAGCCGGCCCGCTTCACCTTTGCCCAGCCCACCTACCCGGGCGACCCGCACGGGCAGAACGACCCCAACCCCGCCGCACACGAGGCGTCGCAGGCCAACCCGGTCGGCGGCCCGGAGCACAACCCGCTGCCGCCCGCCTGCTCGCCGGAACTGCCCAGCACCAAGACCCCGCCGGGCGCGCTGGACGGCACGCAGTGCCCGGCCAGCAAGCTGGTGATCACACCTGCGGCGCCGATCGCGAACGGCTCGGCGTTCACCGTGACGGTCAGCTACACCGGCAGGCCGGGCGTGCACAACGACGGGGACGGCACCACGGAGGGCTGGTTCCGCGCTCCCGACGGCGGGTTCGTGACCACCGAGCCGGTCGGTTCCGAGGACTGGATGCCGCTGAACGACTACCCGGAGGCCAAGCCCACCTACGACTTCTCCAACACCGTCAGCGCCGGCAAGACCGTGCTCGCCAACGGCGTGCTGGTCTCGGTCAAGCGCAACCCGGTCAGCGCCGAGTTCCCCGGCGGGTCGGTCACCTGGAACTGGCACTCCCCGGCGCCGGTGGCCAGTTACCTGGTCGAGGACAGCGTGGGGAACTTTCACCTGACCGAGCGGGCCGCCGACAACGGCACCAAGTACTACGAGGCCCAGGATTCCGCGATCCCCGCGAAGCAGCGGAAGAAGAACCTGGCGATCATGAACATGCAGCAGAACATCACCGAGTTCGAGAGCCAGTTCAGCGGCAGCTACCCGTTCACCTCCGATGGCGTCGTCGTCGGCACCCCGCCGGCCAGCTTCGAAGAAGAGATGCAGACGATGATCACGTTCGCGGGCGGGTTCATCGACACCGACGTCCTCTACCACGAGAACATGCACCAGTGGTGGGGTGACAACGTCACCGAGGGTGGCTACACGATGACCTTCTACAAGGAGGGCATGGCCACCCTCGCCGAGTTCCTGTACGCGGCCCGGCTGGCCGAGAACCTGGCCGGCGGCCCTTACTCACCCAAGGGCCAGGCCGCGTTCCAGGCCAGCCTGGTCAAGCAGTTCAACCAGATCTACTCCTCGAAGGGCTCGTTCTGGACGGTGGCGCCGTCGAACCCGGAGCCGGCCTGTTCTCCGGCTCGTCGACCTATGCCCGTCCGGGTGCCGCGTACATCGCGCTGCGGCAGATCCTCGGCCCGGGCAACTTCACCCAGGCCTTGGAGCAGGTCCAGCGCGCCTATGGCGGGTCGTTCATAACCGAGCCGGAGTGGGAGGCCGCCTTCAGCCAGTGGCTGCCGGTGCAGACCAGTGCCTGCCGGGCGCGGCTCAGCCAGTTCTTCACCCAGTGGTTCGACACCGCCTACCCCGCCGGCGGTGGCAGCAACCGGCCGCAGATCACCGGCCCCGGCCTGAACGGCCCGGACTTCTACAACGCGCAGGGTGGCTGCTCTTAGCGCAGCCTGCGGCTTCAGTCGCCTGGCGGGCCGCTGCCGGGCCGCCAGGCTCAGGGTGGGGACAGGAGGGCCCAGACGATCTTGCCGGACTCTCCGTCCGGCAGCACGGGAGCGGCCAGCCACTCGCCCGCGTCCGGTGCCGGAGCACGGCCCCGCGCGGAGACCGGATCAATGGCCGGGTAGTAGTACCCCCATCGCTCGCTCACCGCCGCGACCAGTAAAAGGCCGCGCCCGCCGTCGTGCTCCGGATCCGCCACGGTCGGGATAGGCGGCCGGGGGTCGTAGTCGCTCACTTCCACCAGGAGGTGCTTGCGGTCGCCCGCCAGCCGCAGCGCGACCACCGGGATGCCGGTCGGGACGCCTGGTACCTGCCTGGCCTGCTGGGCGTCGGTGGAGGCGCGTACCGCGTTCGTGACTAGTTCGGATACCGCCAGTTCGGCGGGCTGGGTCAGGGCTTCCATGCCCCACTCCCAGAGCACGGCCGTGGTGTGCAGCCGGGCACACGGAATGGCGCCCGGCAGAGCCCCCAGGGGAAGGAACGAGTGGTACGGCCACTGGGCGGCGTCGCCGGGCGGACTCGCCTGGTGCGCTGGCATCCCCATGCGGTGAGCGGCCCTCCGCTCTAGGTGCGTACTATGCGAAATAGTACTGATCTCTATCATGCCCCATTTCAGGGATGCAACGCAACATTCGTTTCTGTATGATGCGTATTGGTTCTGTTCGCACCGGTCCGCCTCCCGGCACAGGACCTATCGGAGGAAGTATGACTATCCCCAGTCCTACCGTCCGCCGCAAGCGCCTGACCCTAGAACTGCGGCGGTTGCGCGAGCAAGCGGGGTTAACCTGCGAGGACGTGGGACACCGGCTGGAGTGTTCGGGGACCCGGATCAGCCGCATGGAGACCGGAAGGATCGGCGCCCGTCCCGGTGACGTGCGGGAATTGCTGGAGATCTACGGTGTGACCGGCGCCGAGGCGGACTCCCTGGTGCAGCTTGCCAGGGACGCGCGGCGCAAGGGCTGGTGGCACGCCTACGGCCGGGTGCTCCCGCCCTGGTTCGAGGCCTACGTCGGGCTGGAGTCCGACGCGGCCAGGCTGCACGACTTCCAGCCGTCGGTGGTGCCCGGCCTGCTGCAGACCGAGGACTATGCCCGCGCGGTGCTGCGGGGCGCCCCACACGCCGGCTGCGGCGAGGACATCGACCTCCGGGTGGCGCTGCGGATGCGGCGCCAGGCCATCCTCGACCAAGCCAGGCCACCGCAGGTGCACGTGGTGCTCAGTGAGAGCGTGCTGTGGGTGCGGGTCGGCGGGCCCGCGGTCATGCGGGCCCAGTTGCTGCGACTGGCCGACCTGGCCGCACGGCCGGACCTCACCCTCCAGGTGCTGCCGCTGCACACCGCGGCGCACGTGCAGCCGGTCAGCCCGTTCACCATGCTGGAGTTCACCGACCCTGCGGACCCCACGGTGGTGTACCTGGAACATCTCACCGGCAGCCTCCTCCTGGAAGATGAGGAGGAGGTCCGGCGCTACCGCATGGTGTTCGATCAGCTGCGCACCGAGGCCCTCGGCCCCGGCCCGTCGGCCGGCCTGATCGCGGCGGCCGCGTCCGGGCAGGCCCTGACGAGCCGTCCCTAAACCCACCAAGGACCGGAGTTGTAGGTCCAGTCCCGCACCGTGGAACTGTCGTAGTTCTGGCCCTGGGCGTACTGCGTGGCCCGCACATGCCTGTGGTTGTACATGAACGGGCCCTTGCCGGCGTAGTTGGCCACCCAGTACCCGTTGAGGCGGGGGTTGCCGAACACCGAGGACGCCTGCCCGTAGACCCAGACCTTGTACCCGGCCGCCTGCAGCGCCTGGCCGAAGTTGTCCACGTAGCTGTCGTCCACCCGGTCCTCCATGTCGACCACCGTGTAGACGCCCTTGGGAACGCCCAGGCTGTGCAGCGCCTCGATGGCCTTCTTGGCCTCACCGGCCCCGTCCAGCCCACCGACCCAGATGGGCAGCTTGCGGTTTCTGTGGAACTGCTGCCAGGCTCCTGGCGCCCACACGTTGTAGGCGTCCGGGCCGCCGTAGTAGCCGCCCACGGCTCCGGTCCAGCTCGGGTTGATATTGGCGGCGAACGCTGCGTCTCTCATCCGCTCGTTCATGTCATGCCCACATAAATAGCAATTTTGGAACCAGATTTCGATTTGGGGGTATTTCGTGCTTGGTCATTGTCCTTCAGTTTCCTGCCTCGGTCAGGCCTTCGCCTGCCGTTTCGCGAACCCGCGGCAGCACGGGGGGCGGCCGGAGGTACTACCATAGAGCGCTCTTGTGGCCGCCATGCTGCGCCGTCACCTGGAGGGGCCGCCTCGCCGGCGCGTTACGCCGGCCGGTCCCCGGGGCGGCACGCTAGCCGGTCCGTGGGGCTGCGCCAGGCACGTAGGGGGAGCAATGGCAGACGTGTCGCCTGTGGTCATCCGGCCGTTGACCGAAGCCGATCTGGTCGACGCGGACCGCGTCTTCCGGGTGGCGTTCGGCACCTTTCTGGGGGTACCTGATCCGCGGCAGTTCTTCGGCGACGCCGAGTTCGTCAGGACCCGCTGGCATGCGGGCAACAGCGCGTCGTTCGCGGCCGTTCGCGAGGGCCAGCTGGTGGGTTCGAACTTCCTCGCCAACTGGGGCAGCGTGGGCTTCTTCGGCCCGCTCACGGTGGATCCGGCATGCTGGAACCACGGGATCGCCAAGCGGCTGATGGAGCCGACCGTCGAGCTGTTCGACACCTGGGGAACCCGCCATGCCGGCCTGTTCACCTTCGCGCAGAGCGCCATGCATGTCGGCTTGTATCAGCGGTTCGGCTTCTGGCCGCGGTTCCTCACCGCGGTCATGTCCAGGCCCGTCGGGCCGCCTGCTCCGGCCCACCCGGGCACCAGGATGTCGGATCTCGCCGGGGCCGCCCGGCCCGGTGCCCTCGCGTCCGTGCGCGAACTGACCGACGCGGTCTACCCGGGCCTCGACCTCACCGGTGAGATCGAGTCGGTGCTGAACCAGGGGCTGGGTGACGTCGTCCTCATCGATGACACGGCCACGCTCCAGGGTGTGGCCATCTGCCACATCGGCGCGGGCACCGAGGCCGGCGGCGGGAACTGTTACGTCAAGTTCGGCGCGGCCCGGCCGGGCCAGCACGCCGCCCGGCACTTCGAACTGTTGCTGGACGCCTGTGACCGGCTGGCCGCCGACAAGGGCGCCGTCGCGCTTGCCGCCGGTGCGAACGCCGGCCGGGACAAGGCCTGGCGGGCTCTCGCCCAGCGCGGGTTCCGCACCGGCATGCAGGGGGTGACCATGCACCGGCCGAACGACACGGGCTACAGCCACAGCGACAGCTACGTGATAGACGACTGGCGCTAGCGGGCCGGGTGCCGGGCAGGCTCGCGGCAGCCGGGTTCAGTGACACCGGCGGCCCGCGGCCGGGCGTCACCTGGCCAGCCGGGGCTGCGGTGGCGTGTGCGGGTCGCTACGCCGGTTGCGAGGTGCCGGTCAGCACGGCGAGGACGCGGCGGGCGACGGCCCGCAGCTCGCGGCCGGGATGGTCGCGGCGAGGTGCCTGTGCGTGGCGGCCCCGGCGCCTGACGCGGAAGAGGGTGCCTCGCGGGCTCTGGCTGTGCCGGCGGGCGGGCCAGGCCTGGGTCAGGTAGTAGTAGGTTGCTGGGCGCATCGTGGTCTCCGGGCTGTTGGCTACGTCGGCGTCTTCCGTCCCCCCGGGTCCGGCCAGGGCGGATACAGCCAGGCTCGGCCACGACGGTTGAGGGGCGGTTGAGGATCCCTTGAGGTGGCGCCGTCTGCCGGTGCGCCGGGCAGCAACGTGCGCCGGGAGCAACGGCGCCGGGAGCAACGGCGCCGGGCAGCAACAACCGCGGGCCTGCGCGATTGCTGCTGGATTGCCCGGACTTGCGAACGCCTGTTTTCTGGTGTGTTAGCCGGCTAGCTTTTGGTATCGGCTGCGTCTCCCCAGGAGGCCGGGCATGTACCTGTTCGAATGCGACGCAACACTTGAGGCCGGGCCGGCTGCGGTGTGGGCGGTGTGGACGGACGTGGCCCGCTGGCCGGAGTGGGATGTCAGCAAGGAGATCGCGCGGCTGGACGGCCCGTTCGAGCCGGGTGTGTCCGGCTGGGCCAAGCAGCGCGGCAACCTCGGCGGCACCTTCACCATTACGGCGGTCGAGGCCGGGCGGCGCTGGGTGAGCGAATGCCCCGTGCCGTTGGGCAAGGTTGTCTTCGACCATGTGCTCGAGCCGGTCGCCAAGGGCCGTGTCCGCGTGGTCAAGAGGGTCGACGTGGAGGGCGGTATCGCGCCTTTGGTCAGGCTGTTCGTCCCCAAGATGCGCCGTGACATCGCTGAGTCGCTGGCCCGCTTGGGGCGGGTGGCGGCCGCGACGCCGCTGCCTGGGTAAGCCGGGATGATCGCGCGCCAGCGTTCCTGAGCCAGAAAGCCCGCTCGGTGCCGCAGCATGCCGCCGGGCCGCCGACGCCGGGACGCGACCACGATGGTCACCTGGAGCGCTACGCCCGGGGTGAGGAGGACCAGTCCGTGCAGTGGTACCGCAGGGCCGCCGACGCCGGGACGCACCGTGCACCTGGACCTGACGGGCGGTGCAGTGGTACGCGACCGCCACGCCCGACGTCGTGATGATGACGGTTATGGGCGTGCTCGGCGGGCTGATCGTGCTGCGGAAGGTCCGGCCGGGCACGGACGCCGCCGCGAACGCCCGCCGCTCGGCATCGGTGGCGGCCGAGGTGGAGGACGCGTGACATCGCAACGCACCGGCCCGGTCGCCGTCATTACCGGTGCCGCCAGCGGAATTGGCGCCGCCTGTGCGGAACGGCTCCGCCACGGCGGGTGGCGTATTGCTGCCATTGACCTCCGGGACAGCGACGCCGACCTGGCCGTGACCGCCGACGTCCGCGACCGTGCCGCGGTGACCGCGGCCGTGGACGAGGCGGCGGCCCGGTTCGGCCGGATCGACCTCGCGGTGACCGCGGCCGGCTACTACGAGCAGGGCATCGACGTCGCCGACATCAGCCACGGCCAGTGGGACCGGATGCTCGCGGTGGTCCTCGGCGGCACGGTGAACACGTTCGCCGCCGTGCTGCCGCACATGCTGGCGCGCGGCGAGGGCTCGATCGTGGCGATCTCCTCCGAGCTGGCGCTGGCGGGCAGCGCGACCGACCTGCACTACGTGGCGGCCAAAGGGGCGGTGCTCGGCCTGGTGAAGTCGCTGGCCATGGAGGTCGCGCAGACCGGCATCCGGGTCAACGCGGTAGCGCCGGGCCCGACCGACACGCCGCTGCTGGCGGCGGACTCGCTGTGGCGCGAGCCGGAGTACCTGGCCACGCTGCCGCTGGGCCGGCTGGTACGGCCGGACGAGATCGCCAGCGCCGTCTACTACCTGGCCACCGAGGGCGCCATGTACTGCGGGGAAGTGCTCTCGCCCAACGCCGGCGCGGTGATCTGATGGCCGCGGGCGGGAACGGCCGGCCCGCGGCTGGCGCGGTTGCGGGCAATACGCCGGGCCATGGCCGGCCGGGGTCCCGGGTGGCACTGGTCACCGGGGCGGCGCAGGGGCTCGGGCGGGTCACCGCGCTGCGGCTGGCTGCCGAGGGATTCGCGGTCGCCGTCAACGACATCGCCGCCGACGAGCGGCTCACCGGCCTGGCGACCGAGGTCGGCGGGCTCGCGGTGCCCGCCGACATCTCCGCGCCCGACGCGGCACCCGCCATGGTGCGGGCGGTCGCCGAGGCCCTCGGCCCGGTGGACGTGCTGGTGGCCAACGCGGCGGCGATGGCGATGAGCCCGTTCCTCGACGCCGACCTGGGCCGGTGGTGGCACCAGATCGACGTCAACCTCACCGGCCACTTCCGGCTGATCCAGGCGGTCCTGCCCGGGATGCGCGCCGCCGGGCACGGCCGGATCGTGATCATCGCGTCCGGGTGGGGCGTGATCGGGCACCCGAACGCCACCGCCTACGCCGCGTCCAAGGCGGGGCTGATCGCCTTGACCAAGGGCCTCGGCCGGGAACTGGGGCCACAGGGGATCCTCACCAACGCCATCGCGCCGTCGTTCATCGACACCGCGCAGTTGCAGGTGGACGCCGACGACGCCGGGATCACCCTGGAGGAGATGCGCCAGCGGTACCGCGAGCAGATCCCGGTGCGCCGCCTCGCCACTCCCGAGGACATCGCCGGCGCCGTCGCGTTCCTGGCCGGGCCCGGCGGCAGCGCGGTGCTCGGCCAGGTGCTCCAGCCCAACGGCGGCGTCACCCGCACCAGGGCCTGAGGGCCGCCACGGCCCGTACACGGCCTGCGCGCGGGGAGGAACGCGGGGGGCCCGTGCTCGGCGGGTAACGAGAAGCCTGCCCGTCGCGGCTGGCGCTAGGCGGGCAGGTGGCGGCGGGAGCCGATGATGCGGAACCGGCCCGCGACGAAGTCGCCGTCGGTGTAACTGGCGTTCGCCGCCGGGTTCGCCCCGGTCGCGTGGAAGTCGGAGAACGCGGCCGTCTGGTTGACGTACACCCCGCCGGTCAGGTTCTCCGACAGGGCCACGCCCACGTCGAGCGCCGCGTCCCGCACCTCGCCCAGGTACCGCTCGTCGGTCGAGTAGACACTGGCGGTCAGCGCGCCCTTGGCCCCGGCGACCTGGCGGAACAACGTGACGGAGGCCGCCGCGCCCGGGGTGGACACCAGGTAGGAGACCGGCCCGAAGCACTCGCCCGAGATCTCCGGGGAGTCGGCGGAGGCGTGCACCACCAGTGGGGTGCGCACCCGGGCCGCTGGGAACCCCGGGTGCCCGACGGCCCTGCTTGGCACGGCCACCCGTCCTGCGCCGGTGGCCCGCGCGGCGGCGGCATCCAGCCTGCTCAGCACCCCGTCGTTGACGATCGCGCCGAGCAGTTCGACCGCCTGGGGGTCCGGCCCCATCGTGGCGTCGATCGCCGCGCCCAGGTCGGCGGCAAGTTCCGCGACGCCCTTGTGGCCCTGGTCGGTGTCGATGCCTTCGGCCGGCACCAGCAGGTCCTGCGGCGTGGTGCACATCTGGCCGCTGTAGAGCACCAGCGAGAACGCCAGGTTGGCGAGCATGCCCGCATAGTCGGACGTGGACTCGATCAGCACCATGTTCACGCCGGCCTTCTCGGTGTACACCCGGGCCTGGCGGGCGTGCTCCTCCAGCCAGTCACCGAACGCGGTGGACCCGGTGAAGTCGACGATCTTGATTTCCGGCCGGACGGCCAGGACCTTGGCCAGTCCCTCGCCCGGGGCCTCGGCCGCGAGCAGGACCAGATTGGGGCCGAAACCGTATTCGCCGAGCACCTCGCGCGCCACGGACACCGTGATCGCCAGTGGGAGCACCGCGCCCGGGTGCGGCTTGACGATCACCGCGTTGCCGGTGGCGAGGCTGGCGAACAGCCCCGGGTAGGCGTTCCAGGTCGGGAACGTGGTGCAGCCCACGACCAGTGCGATGCCCCGGGGGACCGGGGTGAACGTCTTCTCCATCCGCAGCGGAGGCCGCTTGCCCTGCGGCTTCTCCCACACCGCCGTGTCGGCGTGCCTGGTCTGCTCGGCGTAGGCGTAGGCGACCGCCTCAAGCGCCCGGTCCTGCGCGTGCGTGCCGCCCGCCTGGAACGACATCACGAACGCCTGGCCGCTGGTGTGCATGACCGCGTGCGCGATCTCGAAGCTGCGGGCGTTGATCCGGTCGATGATCTCCAGGCACACCGCCGCACGGGCCCGCGGGCCCGCCGCCCGCCAGCCGGGCAGCGCCGCGGTGGCCGCGGCGATCAGCGCGTCCGCGCCCAGGTGCTCGTAGCTGACGCCGAGGTCCAGGCCGTACGGCGAGACCTCGCCGCCGACCTGCCCGTCCGCCCCCGGCTGGCCCAGCGGGAACGGCCTGCCCAGGTGTGCCTCGAACGCGGCCTTCCCGGCCTCGGCCGTGCCCTCCCCGTACACCCGCGGGCTCGGCGACTCGGGGTAGGCCGACCAGTAACCGCGCCCGGCGATCGCGGCCAGCGCCGCGTCGAGCCGTTCGGCGTGCTTGGCTACGAGCGCGGCCAGCGTCGGCTTGAGGTCAGCGGTCGCCTGTCCGTCCTGCGTGGATGTCATCGGAGCTCTCCCGGGGCTTGTGGCCGTCCGAAGGCGGCCGGTGGGGTCGCGGGCCGCCCTTGCTTTACTCCTGACATTACGCACAGACCCGCAGCCCGGTTCACCCAGGCGCAGCGGAGCCGGGGAGCCCGGCGGAGCGTGGCTACAGCGCTGGCCTGACCGGGCAGGCTGGCCGGGACACGGTGCTAGCTGGCGGCCTCACGCAAGCGGGCGAACTCGGCGGCCAGCGCGGCGTCGTTCCAATGTGCGTTGAGCCCGCTGGGATTGGGCAGCACCCACAGGCTGGCGCCGCCCAGCGTCTCCGCCTGCCGGCCGACCGTCGCTGCCGGGCGGCTGAACGCCGTCCGGTACACCGTGATGCCGACGACCGCCAGCCACCGGGGTGCCAGGCGGGTGACCTTGGCGGTCAGCGCCCGGCCGCCGGCCCGGACCTCGTCGGCGGTCAGCTCGTCGGCGCGGGCGGTCGCCCGGGCCACCACGTTGGTGATGCCCAGGCCGAGCGGCAGCAGGTCCTGCTGCTCCTCCGGGCGCAGCACCCGGTCGGTGAAGCCGGCGGCGTACAGCGCGGGCCAGAACCGGTTCCCCGGCCGGGCGAAGTGGTACCCGGTGGCCGCGGAGTACAGGCCCGGGTTGATCCCGGCGAACAGCACCTGCAGCCCCGGCGCGGCCACGTCCGGGATCGTCTTGTCCCGGGCGGCGGTGAGGTCCCAGGACGAAGGGCGGCGGGCACCGGTCACCGCGTCACGCCTCCACCCTGTGGTAGTCATCACGGGCTCGCTGTTGGCTTCCGCTGAGGTCATGCTTGACGCGGCGCGCCTCGGCGGGAGAGGACATCGACGGCCGCCGCCACGAGTAGCACCGCGGCGACGACGACGTCAATCCACTGGCTCGACACGCCTAGCAGGTAGAGGCCGTTGTAGATGGCACCGATGACGAGGCCGCCCAGTACGCCGTGGATGGTCTTGCCCCGGCCGCCGAAGAGGCTGGTGCCGCCGATGACCGCCGCGGCCACCGCGAGCAGCACGTAGCTGTTGGCGGTCTTGATGATGTTGGTGGTCAGCGAGACCTGCCACGAGGCGAACAGCACGCCGGCGATCCCAGCGGTCAGGGCGGAGAGGACGAAGCCCCAGGTTCGGACGGCGGGCAGGCTGACCCCGGCTCGCCGCGCCGCCTCGGGATTGCCGCCGATGGCATACACGTAGCGGCCGAAGCGGGTCCGCTGCAGCAGGACCGTCGAGGCCGCGAGCACGACCAGGACGATCGGAATGATGTAGGGAACCCCCTCGATCGTCCCGGAGTGGGCTCGGTTGACGTTACAAATGGCGACGACCGCGATTCCCGCCACCGCCATGAGGGCGATCTTCATCACGGTGAGGCTGCGCGGCGGAGTCTCCAGGCCGGCCCGGCGCTTGCGGACGTCCCGCAGCCAGAACCCGGTGCCAGCGGCTCCGACCAGTACGGCCAGCAAGATCCAGCTGACCACCGGGTCGAACTGTCCGTAGAAGATGTCGTAGAGGATGACCTCGTTGGTGATCTGGGAGTTGTTGATGCCGACGAGCGCCCCGCCGAGGAAAATGATCGCCACGCCCTCCAGGATCAGCAGCCCGCCGAGAGTGACGATGAACGACGGCATCCTCAGCCGGGCGACGAGCGATCCCTGGATGGCGCCAAACGCGGAGCAAACTAGCAACGCCGCTATGATCGCCGCCCACCACGGCCAGCCAGGGCCGGTCGGCTGCACAAGCTGGGCGACCATGACGCTGCCAAACGCCATGACCAGGCCGACGGAGAGATCGATCTCCCCGAGGAGCAGGGCGAAGATCTCAGCCATCGCCAGCACCATGTAGACGGTGCTCTGCTTGAAGAGGTTGACCAGGTTCAGCGCCGACAGGAACTGCGAGTTCGCGACCTGGAAGCTGATGGCGACGACCACGATGGCCAGGACCACCGGCAGGACACCGCTGTTGCCACTGCGGACCCGGAGCCACCAGGCCCGGAGGTACTGGCCCAGCGACTGGGCGAGGAGCTCGGGCGGGACGTCGGCCGCGGCAGCCTCGGGGGCGGCGGTGAGGTCGGCGGCCGGCCCGCCCGGGGTCTCTCCCGAGTCTGTGGTCACGGGGAGGTCAGACACGGGTCACGCTCCCGGTTCCGCGCCGTGACAGCACGTCAACCGCCACTGCGGCTAGAAGCACGCCGCCCGGCACGATGTACTCCAGCGGCGTGGCCAATGTACCCAGGCTGAGAAGGGACACGCCGTAGGCAATGCTGCCGATGAGCAGGCCGCCGAGAACACCGTGGATTGCCTTGCCCCGGCCACCGAAGAGGCTGACCCCGCCGATGACGGCGGCGGCGACCGCGTACAGGACGAGCTGACCGGGGTCCGCCGTATTGGTGCTGTACTCACCGAAGAAGAAGGAACCGAGCAGTATGCCGCCGAGACCGGCGGTCGCCGAGCACAACGCGAACGCCCAGGTGCGGATGCCGGCGAGGCTGACGCCGGCGCGGCGGGCCGATTCGGGGTTGCCACCGATGGCATAGACGTAGCGGCCGAAGCGGGTCCGCTGGAGCAGGAGCGTCCAGGCGCCAAGGACGACGAGGACGATCGGGATCACCCACGGAACCCCCTCCACCCGCACGAGGGCGGTTCCGCGGTTGACAGTGCAGATCACCAGCACAGCTGCCCCGACCACCGCTACCAGGGCGATTCTGATCACTGTCAGGCCGGCCGGGGGAGCCACCAGGCCTTGGCGCCGCCTCGCGGCCGCGCGTAGCAAGAGGGCCGCGCCAGCGGCCCCGACCACCACCGCAAGGGCTACCCAGCCGGCCACGGGGACGATCACCCCCTGGACCATGTAGTAAATGACGCGCTGGTTGGGTACCGCGGCGCTGACGGTCAAGAAGCCATTGGCCCCGCCGAGGACGACGACGAGGATTCCCGAGAAAAGGAGGAACCCAGCCAGGGTAACGACGAAGGATGGGATCTTGAGCCGGGCAGTCAGCGTCCCCTGGAGCGCACCGATCACGCCGCAGCAAGCGAGCGCGGCGAGTATCGCTGCCCACCACGGCCAGCCCGGCCCGGGGTGCTGGACCAGCTTGAAGGCGATCACCCCGCCGATAAGCGCGACCGCGCCGACCGAGAGGTCGATCTCGCCGAGGAGCAGTACCACTGTCTCAGCCATCGCCAGCATCATGTACACGGTGCTCAGCCCGACGATGTAGACGAGGTTGCTCGGCCGCAGGAAGGCGTGCTCGGGGGTGACGATCTCGAACGCGACGGCGACCAGCACCATGGCCAGGACCACGGGCAGGACACCGCTGTTGCCACTGCGGACCTGGAGCCGCCAGGCCCGCAGGTACTGTCCCAGCGACTGGGCGAGGAGGGCGGGGGGGACGTCGGCCGCGGCGGCCTCAGGGTCGGCGGTGAGGTCGGCCACCATAGTGGCGTCCGCCGTCCCGGCCGGGGTCTCGTCGGGGTCCGCGGTCACAGGGATTTCTCGATCCAGGCCATGGGCTCAGCCCTCGCCACTGGCGGATCCGGCAGGCTCGAACGGCCGCCCGTTGGAGCCACCCGTCGTCATATACTCCACCACGCTCTGCCGGTCGAAGTCCGCAGTCGGCCCCTCGGCCACCATCCGCCCCAGGTACAGCACCGCGATCCGGTCCGCGACCTCGAAGACGTCATTCAGGTTGTGCGAGACCACCATCACCGCCAGCCCGCGGTCCCTGAGCCGTTCGATCAGGTCAAGCACTACTCGGGTCTGCACCACCCCGAGGGCGGCGGTGGGCTCGTCAAGAAGCACCAGCTTGGAGTTCCACATCACCGCCTTGGCCACCGCCACCGACTGCCGCTGACCTCCCGAGAGCGAGGCCACTGGTTGCCGGATCGAGCGCACCGTGGTGACCCGCAGGGTGCTCAGGGTCTCGGCCGCCTGCCGCTCCATCGAGTCCTCGTCGAGCAGGCCGTGGCGCAGAGGCTCCCGGCCGAGGAACATGTTCTGGACGATGTCCAGGTTGTCGGCCAGCGCCAGATCCTGGTACACCGTCTCAATCCCCAGCGCGGCGGCGTCCCGGGTGCTCCGGATGTGTACCGGTCGCCCGTCGAAGTAGATCTGACCATGGTCCGGCGGGTGCACGCCAGCGATGCAGCGGGTAAGCACGGACTTTCCGGCACCGTTGTCCCCGCACAGGCCGGTCACCTGGCCGGCGGGCAGATCCAGGTTCACCCCGTAGAGTGCCTGCACCGGCCCGAAGTGCTTGTCGATGCCCCGCAGCTTCACCAGGGGTTCCGCCCCGTCGCCGGGGGGGCTCGCGTCTTTCGCGGCCTCGTTCATCTCAGTCATCTTGCCGACTCGTCAAGTAGCCCTTGCCTAGGTTGGGCTCCGCCGCTCCGGTATCCCGGTGCCTGCAGAGCGAAGCCGTGCTGCTCTCTTCCCGTTCTTCCCGCCGGTTCGAGATTTTGCATGATCACCTTGCCAGGGCCGGGCTGGCGGACCCGCCTTGCTGGAGGGTCCGCCAGCCCGGCTGGCGAGGAGCGTTCGGCGAAACCCCGCCGAGGTTCCCCGGGTCAGATGATCAATGGATCCCATCCTTGGCGCAGAGGCTCGCACCCGCGATTGCGCAGATTTCCGCGGCGGTGTCGAAGCCGTCCGCGACCACGGTCGACTCCATGTTGGCCTGGGTCACCCACACCGGGGTCAGCAGGGACGCCGGCTCGGTGATGCTCGGGTTGGCCGGGTCGACGGTCTTCCCGTTCAGCAGAGCCGCAGGCGGCTTGTCGCCGGCCAGCAGGATCGTGGCCAGGGCCACGGCGTCCTGGGCCTCCTTGTAGACCGCCTTGTAGACGGAGCCGCACTGGTAGCCCTCGAGGATCCAGGCCATGCCCTGGGCCGTGGCGTCCTGCCCGGTGGTCGGAATCGACTTGGGCTTGACCCCGGCCCCCTTGAGGACGGTGATCACCGAGTTGGAGAGCCCGTCATTGGCCTCGATCGTGGCGTTGATCTGCTTGTGAGCGGTGAACGCCTGCTGGAAGATCGTGCCGCCCTTGGTGTTGTCCCACCCAGGGGCGAAGTTCTCGCCAACCAGCTTGTAACCGAGGCTGTTGGTCGCGCCTGCGGCGACCGTCTTGGCCGGCTTGTTCCAGACCACCTGGTTGTAACCCGTGGCAAAGGAGATGGCGTTGGGGTCGGTGTCCTCGCCGCCGTTCAGCACGTAGACCTGGGGCTTCTTGATCCCCCAGGAGGAAACGCAGGCATTGAACCCCTTGCCGATCAACTGACCCACGAGCTGGTTGTCGAAGCTGACGTAGTAGGTGTTGTGGCCCTGGAAGGTGGCGCGGTCGTAGCTGATCAGGGTGACGCCCTTGGACTCGGCAAGCTGCGCGATCGCCACGCCAGTCGGGCCGTCGAGCGGGTCCATGATCAGGACCTTGGCGCCCAGGTTGATGTCGGCGGTGGCATCGTTCAGCTCGGTCGCGTCGCTTCCCTGCGCGTTGTCGATCCGGAACTGCGCCTGGGTATACCCGGCGTCGGCAAAGGCATCGTTCAGGTACGGCTGGTCGAAGTTAACGTACCGCGTCGACGACGTGGTGTCGGGCAGGATCACCCCCACCTGCAGGGTGCTGGCTCCCTTGGTCGCGAACTGAGTCAGCGGCTTGAACTTGGCCATCGTCGGCCCGATGTTAACGGTAAAGGAGCTGATGCTCAGCCCCGATGGAACCGTGTTCGAGCCACTTGACGCCGTTGACGATGAGGTCGACGATCCGGATCCGCAGCCCGCAGCTATCAGGCCAGCCACGGCCGCCAAACCCACCCAGCCCACGCGGCCAATGCGGCCATCTCTGCCGTGGCCTTGCGAACGGAAGGGCCGACCTCCCTTACCACTGTTACCCAGTCGCATCACCCACGCCCCTTTCGCCCGAAGGCACCCAAATAAAGCGGATATTGCACGACGTATAGCACCTGTATCTCGTAGATACCAAGGACCTAGGTCCTCCCGTCACCAGCGCGTCCTGCGCTTCGTGAGCTTCGTGCGCTGGCCCTGATCATTCACGCTGGCCAAGCAGCACACTCCAGCCCGGACAGGGCGAGTCCCGTGCCCGTTCCAGCCATAGCTGCAGTCGCATGCGTTGCCCTGAGATTAGGCCCAGGGGAATGAACACGGTCTTAACATCATGGCCGCCCCATAAAAATACTGTGAACGGCGCGCCGGAGCAGAGCGGGGGTGGGCGCAGCGAGCGGGGTGGGCGCAGCGAGGGGGTGGGCGCGAGCGAGGGGGTGGGCGCGAAGCGCGGGGGCGGGGAAAGCAGAGCGCGGGGGCGGGGAAAGCAGAGCGCGGGGGCGGGGAAAGCAGAGCGCGGGGGCGGGAAGAGCGGCGCGCGGGCGGCGGCTCACCCCGGCTTACTCCGGCGCGAAGCGGTAGCCAGCCCTCGGCTGGGTGAGGATGAGCGGGGTGCTTCCGTCGGCTTCCAGCTTGGCCCGCAGGCGCCGGACGTACACCCGCACGTACTCGGTCTCGGTCTCGTACCCGTGCCCCCACACGCGCCGCAGCAGGTGCGCGTGGGTCAGCAGCTTGCCGCGGTTGGTGGCAAGCTCGCGCAACAGGGCGAACTCCGTGGGGGTGAGGTGCACCGGCTGGCCGTCCCTGGTCACCTGCTGGCTGGCCAGGTCGATCTCGATGTTCCCCGCGGTGACGATCGGCGGCCCCGGCTCGGTCGAGGCGGCGGGCCTGGTGCGGCGCAGCGTGGCGGTGATCCGGGCCAGCAGTTCCTCGATGCTGAACGGCTTGGTCATGTAGTCGTCGGCGCCAACGTTGAGCGCGGTCACCTTGTCCCGCTCCCCGCCGCGGGCCGACACCACGATGATCGCCACGCTGGACTGCTCGCGGATCTGCCGGCACAGCTCGAAGCCGTCGACCTCGGGCAGCATCAGGTCGAGCAGGACGATGTCCGGCTCCTCGGTCTCCAGCAGTTGCAGTGCCCGGGTGCCGTCGGCGGACACCACGCTGTCGTAGCCCCGCACGGCCAGGTTCGACCTGATCAGGTCAACGATGTTCGGGTCGTCCTCCACCACGAGCGCGCGGGTGTTCCTGGCGGGCTCGGTCACGGCGCCACCGCTCCGGCCCTGGCCCCGCCGGCGCTCACGCCGGCGGCATCGGTGTCCCGCTGCCCGTCGTCCGCGCCGGCCCGGTCGATGGCCTCCACCGGCAGGCAGATCCGGAAGCACGTGCCGCGCTCCAGTGGCCGCAGCGCGATGCTGCCGCCGTGTGCCTCGACGATGGCCTTGGCGATGGACAGCCCGAGGCCGGCCCCAGCGCTCGGGACGCGGCGCTGCGGAGTGATGTGGAACGCGGCCGCCGCCAGTTCCCCGGGCATGCCGGTGCCGTCGTCGATCACGCTGATGACCACCTCGCTGGGCGGTCGCGCCGCCACCGCGGTGACCCGGACCTTCGTCCCCGGCGGGTTGTGCCGGACCGCGTTGCTGACCAGGTTCACGAACACCTGCTCCATCCGGTCGTGGTCGGCCCACACGGCGGGCAGGCCGGGCTGGCTGTCCACGGAGACCGCCGCGGCGTCGGCCGGCGGCAGGCACGCGATGGCCGCCTCAAGCACCAGCGGTATGTCGCACCAGTCCCGCTGCAGCCGCATGATGCCGGACTCGATCGCGGAGAAGTCGAGCAGGTCCTCGACCAGGCGGCCGAGCCGGGCCGACTCCGCGGCGATCCGGTCCAGGAAGCGCCGCTGCGAGTCGCCGTCCCAGGTCACATCCGGCTGCATCAGGCTGGACGCATACCCGCGGATGGCCGTCAGCGGGGTGCGCAGCTCGTGGCTCATCCGGGACAGGAAGCCGCGCTGCAGTTCCCGCGACCGGCGCAGCGCCGCCGCCTCCTGGTGCGCGAGGAGGGCCTCCTCGCGTTCCAGCGCTAGCCGCAGCGAGTGCGCGGCGTCCTCCATCAGCGCGGTCTCATCCTTGGTGGCGCGCAGTTCCTTCCAGCTCGCCAGCAGCACCGTGGGCCCGCCAGGCGCCGGGAACGTGGCGGCGAGCACCCGGCGGCCGTGGCTGCGCCGCAGTTGCCTGGCCGCGCCGTCCTGGCCAGCCACGCCGGCGCTGTGCGCGTCGGCCAGGAACTGCTCCGCCGTGCCGCGCAGCGACGCGGACGCCGACCCCGGATCCCGGCCCATCGGCCCGGTGAAGGCGCGCCATCGCGGCGCGTCCCCGGCCGGCTGGGTCAGCAGCGCCACCTCGTCGGCCCGCAGCCCGCGCCGCAGCGACTCGATCGCGGCGAACAGGCCCTCGGCGACCGGGATCGGGCCGGCCAGCGTCTCCAGCACCTCGCGGATGGTTTCCAGCACCCGGTTCCGCGCGGTCACCTGGTCGAGCAGCCGGTCCCGCTCCAGCGCGCTCGCCGCATACCCGGCGTAGAGCGTGACCATGGCCAGTTCGTCGCGCTGCGGCGGCCGGTGGTCCGAGCGGAATACCGTGATGACCCCGCTGAGCCCGCTCGGGCCCATGACCGGGACGGACCAGGAGCCGGTGACGCCCGGGGCCGCTGGCAGGCCGCCGTAACCGGCCCGCGCCGCGGTGGCCCGGATATCTGCCTCGGTCACCGGCCGCTCGAGCGAGGCAGCCAGCCCGACCGGGCCGCCCGCCGGGCCGAACGGGAGCGCCGACCAGCCAGCGAGCTGCCCGGGGGAGAGGCCGAGCGACGCGGCGCAGATCAGGGTCTGGTCGGTGACCAGGTGGATGCACAGCCGCTCGGTGCCCAGCGCCGCGCCGAGCGCGGACAGGATCAGCGACAGGCTGGAGGAAGGATCGGCCGATGCCAGCCGGCCGGCCAGCCGGTGCAGGCGGTTGAGCTGGCGGCGCGCGGAGGAGTCGACCTCCTGCCCGGACAGCAGCGCGACCACGTCGTCGGGGTGGGTGCTGCGCGGGTCGAGGTCGCCCACGATCCGCCCCTGCCGCATCACCACGATGCGGTCGGCCAGCCGGAACATCTGCTCGATGTCGTGACAGGCAAGCAGGATCGTGGTGCCCTGCTCGCGCAGGCCCACGATCAGCGCTTCGACCTGGGCCGATTCCCGGACGCCGAGCGATGCCGTGGGCTCGTCCAGCGCCAGCAACAGCGGCCGGTGCCGCATCGCGCGGGCGACGGCGACAAGCTGACGCTGGCCGCCGGATAGGGTCCGGATGCTGCGGGTGGTGTCCCGCAGCGGGATCTGCAGGCTCTCCAGCACCTGTGCCGCGGCCGCGTGGAACCGGCTCTGCGAGAACATGAGGCGCCGTGGCTCCTGCCCCAGCAGGATGTTGGCCGCCACGTCCAGGTTGTCGCACAGCGCCAGGTCCTGCCAGACCACGCCGATTCCCTGGCGGCCCGCGGCGGCCGGGTCGGCGGGTACCTTCCGGCCCGCCAGGAAGATCTCGCCGCCCGCCGGGGCGATGTCACCGGCGATGCAGCGCACCAGCGTGGTCTTGCCCGCCCCGTTCTCGCCCGCCAGCGCGATGAGCTCGCCCGGCCGGACGCTGAGGTCGACCCCGTCGAGCGCGCGGACGGCGCCGAACCTGACTTCGAGCCCGGACACGGTCAGCAACGGGGCCGGCGCGTCGTCCGCGGCCAGCGGCAGCACGGCGGTCATCGAAGACCCGGCGCGAGAAGGTCGGTCATGTCAGACATTGTGCGACCTGCACCGCCTGCCTGGCCATCCGGCCGTCGGCCCAGCCCCCGAGGTGCGGGGTGCCGCGCTCCGGGAACCCCGCTCGCCACGCGGTTTGTCGTGGTCTGCGCCAACGACGACATTCTTTTGTCGTGGTTCGTGACAACCACGACAAAAGAAACGCGGGGGTGTGTGGCGTTGGGCTGGCGCCGTTGGGGTCGGTGCGTCAGGTAGGAGCGGGGCAGGCCCAGTACGTGCTGGGCGAGGAAGGCCAGCACGAGATTGTTGCTCACCGGGGCGATCTCCAGCAGCTTGGTCTCCCGGAACTTGCGCTCGATGTCGTACTCGGCCGCGAACGCGTTGCCGCCGAAGGTGTGCATCGCCGCGTTGCCCGCCTCGGCCGAGGCCTGGGAGGCGAGCAGCTTGGCCATGTTCGCCTCCGGCCCGCACGGCTTGCCGGCGTCGAACAGGCTCGCCGCCTTGAACCGCAGCAAGGACGCCGCCTCGACCCGGGCCTTGGCCTGGGCCAGTGGGAAGGCGACCCCCTGGTTGGCCCCGATCGGCCTGCCGAACACCTCCCGCCGGGAGGCGTACTCACTGGCGCGATCGAGGAAGAACAGCCCATCGCCGATGGCCTCGCTGGCCAGGAGGCATCGTTCGGCATTGAAACCGTCGAGGACGTGCCGGAACCCGCGCCCTTCCACGCCGATGAGCTGGTCGCCCGGCACCCGCAGGCCGGAGAAGAAGACCTGGTAGGTGTGGTAGTTGAACATCAGCGGGATGCGCCGCGTCTGCACCGCGCCGCCGGCCTCCCGCAGGTCGACGAGCAGCAGCGACAGGCCGGCCGCCCGGTCGGCCTCGGCGGGCGGGCCGGTCCGGGCCAGCAGCAGCATCAGGTCGGTCTGCTCGGCCCGGCTGATGAATGTCTTCTGGCCGGTGACCACGTAGTCCCCGCCGTCCCGCTCGGCCCGCGTGGCGATCCTGGTGGAGTCGGAACCGGCGTCCGGCTCGGTGATCCCGAACGCCTGGAGCCGCAGTTCCCCGGCCGCCAGGGGCGGCAGCCAGCGCTGCTTCTGCTCCTCGCTGCCGTGCCTGGCCAGCGCGCCCATGGTGTAGAGCTGGGCGTGGCAGGCGTTCGCGTTGCCGCCGGAGCGGTGGACCTCCTCCAGGATGATCCCCGCCTCGGTGACGCCCTGGCCGCCGCCGCCGTACTCGGCGGGGATGAGCACCGACAGCCAGCCGAGCCTGGTCATGGTCGCGACGAACTCCGCCGGGTACGCGCCGCTGGCTTCGAGATCGCGCCAGTACTGGCCGGGGAACCCGGCGCAGACCTCGCGGACCGCGTCCCGGATGAGCAGCTGGTCGCCCGTCAGCGAGAAGTCCATGCCGGCCCCGGGCTAGCCCTGGTCCAGGCCGAGGATCCGGGCCGCGTTCTCGTGCAGCACCCGGCTGAGGGCCGGCTCGGGCAGGTCGAGGGACTCCAGTTCGGCGAGGCAGCGTTCCGGGGTGATGAACGGGAAGTCGCTGCCCCACAGGAACTGCCCGGAAAGCCGGCCGCGCAGCTCGCGGACCAGCTCGGCCGGGATGCGCTTGGGCGACCAGCCGGATATGTCGATGTAGACGTTGGTCTTGTGCAGGGCCATGGCGACCAGTTCCATGTGCCACGGCCAGCCGAAGTGCGCGGCCACCACGGTCAGCCCCGGATGGGCGGCCGCGACCGCGTCCAGCCTGATCGGCCGCGCGTAGTCCAGGCCGATGCCCTGGCCGCCGGGCTGGCCCGCGCCGATCCCGCTGGTCCCGGTGTGGAACAGGGCCAGCAGGCCGTACTCCTGGCAGGCGGCGAACACGGGCCAGTAGGCAGGGTCGTCGGGGGCGAAGGCCTGGAGTGAGGGGTGGAACTTGACCCCGCGCAGTCCCAGGGCGGCGATGTTGGCGACCTCGGCGACCGCGGCGTCGCCCTTGTGCGGGTCCACCGAGCCGAGCCCGGTGAACACGTCGGGGAAGTCGCGGCAGGCGGCGGCCACGGTCTCGTTGGGCACCCGCGGGCGCCCGGTTGCGGTCTCCGCGTCCCAGGCCAGCAGCACCGCGCGCACGTTCAGGCCGCGGTATCTGTCCGCAAGCTCCGCCAGCGAGGAGCGCTGCACCGGCGCGCGGAAGTACGCCTCCGCCGCTTCCACGTACCCGGCCATGCTGCCGTCCAGCCAGTCGGGAGTCGGCAGGTGCACATGGAAGTCAATCGCCCGGGCGGCCACCGGCCCATGGTAGCCAGCCGGGCCGTTCATGCTTGCCTGGCGCCACGTACCTGGCCGGCCACCGAGTCGAGTTCGGCGCGGGCCGGGTGGCGCCACTTCGCGCGGATCCGGAAACCATCGCCGGGGTTCCGCGGGATCACGTGCAGGTGCACGTGGAAGACCTCCTGGAAGGCAGCCTCCCCGTCGGCCAGGAACAGGTTCACCCCGTCGCACGGGAGGCCGGACCGGCGCAGCGCGGCCGCCATCTGCTGGGCCACGCCGAACATGTGCCCGCCCACGGCCGGGTCCAGATCCGCCAGGTAGGGCGCGTGTGCCCGGGGGATCACCAGCAGGTGGCCGGTGGCAAGCGGCCTGATGTCAAGAAACGCGAGCACGGTCTCGTCGGAATGCACCACGCTGGCCTGCTCGCGCCCCGCGACGATGTCGCAGAACACGCACCCCACCGCCCCGGCGTTTGCTGCCATGCGGGCATTGTGCCGGAATTAAGGAGCCCAGGAGACAGTAGGCTGACCCCTGGGGAAATGGCCTGGGCGGAGGACGCCCGGTGCCGCGCCAATACCGGAGCCGTGATTAATGCAGGCTGAGATCGACACCTCAAAGCCGCACGCCGCGCGGATCTACGACTACCTGCTCGGCGGCAAGGACCATTTCGCCGTGGACCGGGAGACTGCGGAGAAGGGCATCAAGCTCATTCCCACCGGCCGCACCGGGGCGCGGGAGAACCGCACCTTCCTCGGCCGCGCGGTGCGCTACCTGGTGGCCGAGGCAGGCATCCGGCAGTTCCTGGACATCGGGACCGGCCTGCCCAGTGCCAGCAACGTGCACGAGGTGGCACAGGCCGAGGCACCGGAGTCCCGGGTGGTCTACGTCGACAACGACCCGATCGTGCTCGCCCACGCCCGGGCATTGCTGACCAGCACCCCGCAGGGCCGCAGCGCCTATATCGAGGCGGACCTGTGTGAGCCGCAGACGATCCTGGGCGCCCCGGCCCTGGCCGCGACGCTGGACATGACGAAACCGGTGGCGCTGATGCTGGTGGGCATCCTGCATTTCGTGCCGGACGAGCAGAACCCGGCGCAGGCCGTGGCAACGCTGGTGGATGCCCTGCCCCCGGGCAGCTATGTGACGGCCTCGCACGGTTCACCGGAGTTCAACCCTGAGGCCGCGGCGGCCTGGAGCCGCACCTGGCAGGACAGTGGCGTGCCATTCCAGTTGCGCACCACCGACGAGTTCGCCGACCTGGTGTTCCGCGGGCTGGACATGGTGGAGCCGGGGCTGGTGGTGGTCTCGGAATGGCGGCCGCAGGGCGCCGACCCCCGGCCGCTGCCCGCAGAGGTAGCCGTTGTCGGCGGGGTCGCGCGGAAACCTTGATCCGCCGCTAGCGGTGGTGCGCCGCACGGTGACCTGCCAGGAAGGTGCTTCAATGCTGGTGTGCAGGCCGACCCCGTGCATCGCCGTCTGCCCTGGCGGCGGGGCACCCCGGCGGACGGGGGATCCTGGGTTCTCCGGGGTGGCCCGCCACCTCAAAGTCCAGCGCTCGTAGTTTGGATTCCAGTCCAGGAATGCTGAGTGTTTCGTGTGACCCAGCCGAACGGTTCAGCCCTCGTCCAGCCGGGCCCGGCACGCCGCGGCGATGTCGGCCAGGTCCACCTGCTGTAGCAGCGACTCGTGCCGGTGGTCACCCGGGTCGAGGGTGCGCAGTGCCTGCAGGTAGGCGCGCCGGGCGGCCGTGCCGTCGCCCAGCGCGTCGTACGCCCGGCCCAGGGTGAACGCGGCAATGCAGAACGCGGGGTCGGCGACCAGCGCCTGGCGCAGCGCGTCCCTGGCTTTGCCCGGCTCGCCCGCTTCGAGCGCGACCAGGCCGTGCAGGAAATGCGCGTCGGCGTCCAGTGGGTGCGCCTCGACCAGCGACGCGGCATGTTCCAGCGCACCGTTCCTGTCGCCGGAGGCTGCCGCGGTCAGGGTGGCGGTCAGCCGTTGATCCCGGGTCAGCACCCGCTGCCCCGTGGGAAGCGGCCCGCGCGGCAGCACCCGAACGGCCTGCCGCGGCGCCTCCGGTGCTGGCCCGCCTTCCGGCCCAGGTGCCTGCATGTGGGCCGCGGGCCTGGCCTGGGTGCCCAGGGGCGGACGGGGACCGCCGGTGCGGGCCGGGCTCACCTGCAGTACGTCCGCGGCCCCCAGCATGATCGTGCCGCCTGGGCGCAGCGCACTGCCCAGCAACTCGGTGACCTGGCGGGCGAGCGCAGGCTCGAAGTAGATGAGCACGTTACGGCAGAGGATCAGGTCGAAGCGCGCCTCGCCCGGTGGCGGGAACGGGTCGTGGATGAGGTTGTGCCTGCCGAACCGGGCCAGCGAGCGCAGCCGTTCGGAGACCACGTAGCTGCCGTCGGCCTGCCGCTTCAGGTGGCGGTTGCGCAGTTGCGGATCGAGCGCCCGGACCGCCCGCGGCCGGTAGCAGCCGGCTTCCGCGGCGGTGATCACGGCACCGGAGATGTCGGTGCCGAGGATGTCCACCGGAGGTGCCCCGGGCGAGAACGCGCTGATCGCGAGCAGCGCCAGCGTGTACGCCTCCTCGCCGGTCGCACAGCCGGCGCTCCACACCCGGATGATGTCCGAGCCCGCGGCACGCACGGCACGGTGCAGGGTCCGCCAGTCGATCGTGCCGAGCTGCGGCATGTCCCTGGCGAAGCTCGTCTCGTGCACCATGACCTCGTCGATCAGCCGGTCCACCAGGCCAGGACCGTAGACAGGGTCCTTGGTCGCGAGCAGGTAGTCCTCCGGCTCGAGCCCGGGCGCCGCACGGCCCACCGCAAGGCGCAGCGCCGTCTCCCGGCCCGGTGGCACCGTCATGCCGGTCGTGCGCTGGATGAGCACAGCCAGAGCGGCGAGCGCTCCGGTCACCGGGAGACCCCGAGCGGCTGGTGGCGGAGCGCCGCGAGGACCTGGATGATCTGGTCCGGCGGCAGCGCGAGATCCACGCCGCGCTCGAACGCTGCCTTCGGCATGCCGTAGATCGCCGAGGAGGCCTCGTCCTGCGTGATCGCGAAGCCTCCTGCGGCATGGACGGCGGCCGTCCCTGCTGCCCCGTCGTTCCCCATCCCGGTCAGCACCACGGCGACGCCGCGCCTGCTCGCCGCCGTGGCGATGCTGGTGAGCAGGACGTCGCCGGACGGGCGATGGTGGCCCACGATGGTGGTCCGGTCCAGGGACATCCGGCCGCTTGAGTTGAGCACCAGGTGGGCACCCTCGGGCGCGATCCAGACTCCTGGGCCGGCCATCTGCCCGTCCTCGGCGACCTGGACCGGCAGCGGGGATTTCTGATCCAGCCAGTGGGCGAGGCTTTCGGTGAACCCGGAGCTGATGTGCTGCACCACGAGGATCGGCACCTTATAGCCGGCTGGCAGCCCGCTCAGTACCTGCGCCAGGACCGGGGGGCCGCCGGCCGACGAGCAGATCCCCACCGCCGATGCCACCCGAGCCTGGCCGGGCACCGGCGGCTGGGCGGCCAGGCGGGCCCGCGGATGGCGGATGACGCTGGCGTGACTGATCACCCGGATCCGCTGCCGGAACGCCGCCCCCGCCATGCTGGCCGGGCGCCCCAGGTCCAGGTCATCCTTGGCCACCGCGTCGAGCGCCCCGGCCGCCAGCGCGGCCGCCGCCTTGTCGCTGCCGGAGCCCACGTGCGACGACAGCACGATGATCGGCATCGGCTGGGTGCCCATGATGATCTCTACCGCCGTCAGCCCGTCCATGCCCGGCAGTTCGATGTCCATCGTGATGAGGTCCGGCCGCAGCCTGCGGATGGCGGCCAGCGCTTCTTCGGCGCTGCCGCAGACGCAGATCACGTTGATGTCGCCGTCGTACTCAAGGGTCCGCCGCAGCGCAGCCGCGTAGATCCCGGAATCTTCGCAGATCAGCACGCTCGCAGCGGACATCGCGTCACCGCCCGAGGAGCTGGTCGATCGTCGCCAGGAGCGCGCTCTGCTGGAAACCTTGTTTGTCGATGTAGGCGTCGACGCCTGCCTCCATGCCCAGACGGCGATCCTCCTCCGAGCCCCGTGAGGTGACCATGACCACCGGCAGCGAGGGGTGCTGCTCGTCGGCGCGGATCGCCCGGGTCAGGTCCAGGCCGCCGAGCCTGGGCATTTCCAGGTCGGTGACCACCAGTTCAATCTCTTCGTCCTTGCTCAGGGCATCCAGCGCCTCGCGGCCGTCGCTCGCGGTGACCACGTGATGGCCCGCCGATTCGAGCACGCATCGCTGGAGTTCCCTGACGATGAACGAATCCTCGACCACCAGGATCTTCGCTGGCTCCGTGGTGGCGGCGGGCGGCGCCACGGCCGCGGGCCAGCCGGACGCCGCGGTGGCGCCGAACGGCGCGGGGCCGCCGAACGCCGCGGGCCAGCCGGACGCCACGGGACCGCCCGGGGCCGTTGCCGCCACACTGCCACCGTCCGTCGCTGGCCGGGACACCGTCACGGCCCGGGCCGGCCCGGACAGCCCACCCCGGGCCGCGCGGCGGTGGCCCCGAATGAGCGCACCCGGCTCGACCAGGAGCGCGATCCTCCCGTCGCCGAGTATCGCTGCCCCCAGATACCCACTCACCCCGGCAAGCAGCGGGCCGAGCGGCTTGACCACGACCTCCTCCTCGCCGAGCAGCGCGTCGCAGGCCACGGCCAGCCAGCGGCCGTCGGCGGTGAGCACCAGGGCGGGCGGCCTGGGTGGCAGCGGCGGGGCGTCGGCGCCGATGACCGCTGCGAGGTCGGCGACCGGCAGCGACCGCCCGCGTAGATCCAGGCCGACCCGGCCCTGCAGCGTGGTGGTGACCGCTACGGTCACCACCTCCTCCACCCCGGCGATCGGCAGTCCGTAGACCGCTCCGCCGCGCTGGATGAGCAGAACCTTGAGCAAGGCGAGCGCGACCGGAAGCAGCAGGCTGACCGCCATGCCGCGGCCGGGCTCGCTGGTGACTTCGAACCTGCCGCCGAGCGAGTGCACGTGGGCCTTGACGGCGTCGAGGCCCACGCCCCGCCCGGCCAGGTCGGTCACCTCCCCGGCCGTGGAGAAACCGGCGCGGGACAGGACGTCGGCCAGCGAGCCTTCGTGCCGTGCCTCCTCCATGATCTCCGGGGAGACCCCGCGCCCGTCGTCGCAGACCGTGATCTCCACCAGGCCGCCCCGGGGGAGCGCGCGCAGTTCGATGTGGCCGCACGCGGGCTTGCCCGCCCGCTCGCGTTCGTCAGGTGACTCGATCCCGTGGATCACCGAGTTGCGCAGCAGGTGCGTGAGCGGCTCGGACAGGCTTTCCAGGATCACCCGGTCAAGCTCGGTTTCCGCGCCCACGACGGTGAACTCGACCTCGCGCCCAATCGTCCGGGCGAGATCACGGATAGCGCGCGGCAGCGGCCCGGTGATCATGGAGACCGGGAGGGTCCGCATGCCCACGGCCGAATCCTTGAGCTCGCCGAGCATCCGTTCTCCGGCGCTCAGTTCGTCCGCGGCGTCGCTAGGCAGCCCGTCAGCCGCTCCCAGCGCATGGGCAAGCCGGCGCCGGTCTTGCATCACCTCTCCGACCAGGTCGAGCAGATGGTCGATCTTCTCGGCCGGCACGCGTACCGAGCGGCGCCCGGCATCCTGCGGGCGTCCCGGTGGGCCGGCCGGCGGTCCGCCAGCCGTGGACTGTGCTCCGGCCGCGGGCGGTGCCGCAGCCGCGGGCGGTGCCGCAGCCGCGGGTGCGGTCGCACCCAGGGCAGGCTCCGGCGCCGGATCGGGCTGCCGGCTCGCGGCCGGCGGTGCTGTGCCGGGGACCGCCGGTATGTCGTTGCCCGGGCCGAAGGCCGGGCGCGGCTGCGGCAGGCTGGCCGGCCTGCCCGTGCCCGCCCTGGCTGCCCATGAGCCTGCCGTCGCCAGCGGCGCGGGCCCGGAGCCCGCCGCATCCGCGCCGGCCGATCCGGTGCTGGCCCCGGCTGGCGCGGCGTCGGTTCCGGCTGGCGCGGTGTCGGTTCCGGTTCCGGCTGGCGCGGTGTCGGTTCCGGTTCCGGCTGGCGCGGTGTCGGTCCCGGTCCCGGCCTCCCCGGCCTTCCCCTCCGCCACTCCCGCCGTGGCTACGAAGGTGCCGGCCTCCAGCGCGGCGCGATTGGCCTTGAGCTCGGCAATCAGCCCGTCGAACGGCTCGGCCGCCCCGCCCACCCGTGCGCGCAGAGCCGCGGTGGCGCGCAGCAGGGGTACCGCAAGTTCGGGGTGGAAGACCCCCTCGGACCGGGCCAGCGCCAGGATGTCCTCGGCGGCATGCGCCAGCGCCGCGATGTCGCTGAACCCCAATATCCCGGCGGCGCCCTTGATCGTGTGGGCGTTGCGGAACAGCGCGTCGATGGTGTCCGGTGGCACGTTCCCGGTCTCGGCCGCGAGCAGGGCGGCGTCCATGTCGTCGAGCCGCTGGGTGGTCTCGTCCTGGAACAGCTGGAGGAGTTCATCATCGGCGTCAGGGGAGGTCATGCCGGAACCCCCAGGGCATCAAGCACCGCGGGCAGGTTCAGCACGCCGATCAGGTCGCCGTCTGCCAGCATCGTGCCGAGCAGCAGGGCGGACTCGCCCTCCTCGGCCGGATCGGCAAGCTCACCGACCTCGGTGACCTCGTCGATGGCCAGGCCCGCCTGCCGTCCGTCCGATTCGGTGACAAGCAGCCGGGCCGCTGGCCGGGTGCGCCGGGTGCCGAGCAGCGCGGCCAGGTCGATGACCGGGAGGATCTTGCCGCGCAGGTTCCGCACCCCGAGGATCTGGCTGGGCGCTCCCGGAACCGGGGTCACCTCGCCCACGCTGGCGACCTCGAGCACGTTCAGCACCGAGACCGCGTAGGCTTCATCGGCCACCCGGAAGCGCACATAAGCGTTCATGCGCGGCTTCCGGGATCCGGGCCAGCGGTAGCGTCTCCGCGGCGCTTACCGTTATCCCGCTATCCGGGCTACGGGCCGCCGGCGCGGCGCGCCGGGGCACGGCCGCCGGAGCGCGGGACGGGCCGGCCGCGCCAGGCCCCGCGCGCGGTTGATCCTCGGCCAGCACCGCCTCGATCTCGTCGACCAGGGATTCCAGGCGCTCCGCCGTGGCGGCCCGCAGCGCGAGGTCGGTGGCGAGCTGGTCGGCGCCCCGGCGGATCTGCAGGATCGCCGCGTCCGCCTGGTCGGCGGCGGATTTTTGCTGTTGGGCGGCGAGCAGGGATTCCTCCAGCATGGTGGCGGTGGAGGTCATCAGCTCGCCGACTTCGCGGGCCTGGCGGGTGCCTTGCTCGGTGGCCATGATGGTGGCGTTGGTCTCGTCGCGGACCCCGGCGACGATCACGCTGATCGACTCGGTGGAGCGCAGCGACCGCTCGGCGAGCTTGCGGACTTCGGCGGCGACGACGGCGAATCCCTTGCCGGCCTCGCCGGCCCGGGCCGCTTCGATGGCGGCGTTGAGGGCCAGCAGGTTGGTCTGCCCGGCGATGTCGTCGATCAGTTCGAGGATCTCGCCGATCTTCTGGGCCCGCTCGCCCAGCGACAGCGCCCGCACGGCGATCGCCTCCACCTTCCCCTGCATGTCCCGCATCGTCACACCCGTCCGCGATGCCGCGGCGGCGGTGGTTTGCACCGTCCCCGCGATGGCACCAGCGGTGGCCGCCAGTTCCTCGATGGTGGCGGATGTCTCCGCCACCGCCGCGGACTGCTCGTTCGTTACCGCCGCCGCATCCTTCGCGCTCACCCGCAGTTCGGCCGTGACCTCGCCGAGGACGGACGAGGTGGATCTCAGGCGGCGGAGGAGTCCGGTCAGCCGCTTCAGCGTGGCGTTCAGCTCCTCTTCGCGGTGGGAAGACCGATCGAGTAGCCGGAGCGCGAAGCCCGCGAACCCGAGGCCGGCGAGCGCGGCCAGTATGGCCGCGGCTATGCCGACGCCGAGAGCCTGGCCGCCAGCCGAGGAAGCGCCCGCTGCCTTCGCTGCGGCGAATTGATTCTCCTGACGGCCCAGGACGGCCAATGACTCCAAGATCGCGGGCTCGGCCAGCGCGAGTCGCTGGCTCCCGGCACGCTCGCCAGCCGGGCTGGTTCCCGCGGCACTACGGAGACTGAGGAAGACAGAGTACAGGTGGGCGTTCCCGGTGAGTGCCCGGCTGAGCGCCTGGCGGGCACCAGGTGTGTCGGGCCCAATGGCTGCCGCGGCCCTGAGGAACTGCTGCCGCGTGCCGTTGATTTCGGCTGCGATAGCGGGTGACGCCGTGAAGAGGTATTCGTTGATCGCCTCGCGCTCGTGCCAGAACAACGCGCTGAGGTCTCTGCTGTTGCTCGCATCGCCGCGGGAGCCGACGGCGGTGGCCCAGTCCGACTGGGCCGCCTGGTAGCGCCAGATGGTCACGCCGACCGCGGCGGCGATGACGATGACGGCCGCAAGGCTCACGAATGCGACCCTGCGCGTGGCATTGGCCCGTAGGTAGTTCTGCATGCCGTGCGGTTCCTCGCCCCCCGTGATGCCCGCATGTGCCGGGCCGCGTCCCCTGCTCAGGAGATACCCGATTGGGGGCGCTTCGTATCCTTTCAGTTACTCTGCGTTAACAAGCTGGATGTCAGCCGTCATGCTCCACATGGCCGACGCGCAGGGCGTTCTCGATCTCGTCGACCAGGGATTCCAGCCGCTCGGCCGTGCTGGCCCGCTGCGACTGGGCGGTGGCGAGCTGGTCGGCGCCCCGGCGGATCTGCAGGATCGCCGCGTCCGCCTGGTCGGCGGCGGATTTTTGCTGTTGGGCGGCGAGCAGGGATTCCTCCAGCATGGTGGCGGTGGAGGTCATCAGCTCGCCGACTTCGCGGGCCTGGCGGGTGCCTTGCTCGGTGGCCATGATGGTGGCGTTGGTCTCGTCGCGGACCCCGGCGACGATCACGCTGATCGACTCGGTGGAGCGCAGCGACCGCTCGGCGAGCTTGCGGACTTCGGCGGCGACGACGGCGAATCCCTTGCCGGCCTCGCCGGCCCGGGCCGCTTCGATGGCGGCGTTGAGGGCCAGCAGGTTGGTCTGCCCGGCGATGTCGTCGATCAGTTCGAGGATCTCGCCGATCTTCTGGGCCCGCTCGCCCAGCGACAGCGCCCGCACGGCGATCGCCTCCACCTTCCCCTGCATGTCCCGCATCGTCACACCGGTGCGCTCGGCGGCCTCCGCCACCGACCGGACGTTCTCCGCGATCGAGCCGGCCGCCGCCGCCAGTTGCTCGATGGTGGCCGAGGTGTCCGCGATGGCCGCGGACTGCTCGTTCATCGACGTGGCGGCGGTGCCCGAGGTCGCCCGGAGGTCGCTGGCCATCTCACCGAGCACCCCCGAGGCCGAGCGCAGCCGTTCGATCAGGGCGTTGCGGTCCGACAGCCTTCCCAGCGTCTCCATGAGCTGGTCCTCACGATTGGCGGATCGGTGCAGCAGCCGGCGCGCGTAGAACTGGAAGGCGATGCCGGCCGCGAGGGTCAGCACGATCGTGAGGATCCCGACGGTCAGCGCCTGCCTCTTCGAGGCCGCGGCGCCGGCCGCGGCGGCGGTACCGCGGGCCATCTGGAGCCGGTCCAGGGCGTTCAGGGACGGCGGGATCTTGGCCGCCGCGGCGTTGAGCAGGCCGGCCGCGGCGAAGGCGGGTTGCAGGCCGAGGTAGGTGTGGGTATGGTTCGCGTCGTTCTGCACGACGGTGAAGACGGTGTAGTAGTGACGTTCCGCGCTCGTCGCCTGCTTCAGGTAAAAGTCCTCACCGGGGAACTCGTTCTGGCCCAGCTGGGCGGCCAGCGTCTCGAACCTGGCCTGCAGGGCCGCCACCTCGTGCAGCGAGCGGCTGGACGGGTTGAACAGGTAGTGCTCCACCGTCAGCCGTTCCTGCCAGAACGTGGCGCCCAGCGCTGCGGTGATCCGGGCACCGTTGGCCGAGTCGACCGCGACCGCGGCCCTGGACAGGGCGTTCTGGTAGCGCCAGGTGGACACCGCGCCCGCGCACGCGATCACGGCAACGATCGCCAGCCCCGCCGTGGTGACGTGTCTTGCCGCACTTCCCCGCGCACGTGATCGCATCGGCCTCTTACTGTTCCTGCCCGCGGGGTGCCCATCTCCAGTCGCGCCCCTTGGCTCAGGACCTACCCGTTGGTGACGCAGTCGTATCGCCTGATTACCATTAGTAGCGATACGCGAGCCCGGGGATGATCCCTTGGCCGGTGCGCGCCTGTCCCGGGCGGGGCCTGGAGCCGGCCGACCCGGGGAGCCGGCCGGTCCCGGGAGCCGCCGCGAGCCGGGCTCAGCGGGTGCCTGCGTGCAGCGGGGGCAGCAGGCCGCTGCGGACCAGCGCCTGCGCCTCGTCGGCCGCGACCGGCTTCTCCAGCAGGTATCCCTGCCCGGTCTCGCAGCCGAGCGAGATCAGCAGTTCCCGCTGCGCCTCGCTCTCGATCCCCTCCGCGGTCACCGTGAGCCCGAGCGTCTTGGCCATCCGCACGATGACCTCGACGAGCGCCAGCCGGCCCTGGGAGGACGCGATGCCGTCGGTGAACGACTTGTCGATCTTCAGCACGTCCATCGGCAGCTCGCGCAGGTAACTCAGGGATGAGTAACCGGTGCCGAAGTCATCGATCGCGAGCCGGACGCCTAGCTGCTTCAGTTCGGCCAGCTCGGCCCGGATCCGATCGTCCCGGCCAAGCAGGACGCTCTCGGTGAGTTCCAGCTGCAGCAGCGACGGCGCCAGGCCCGACTCAGACAGCACCTTGCGCACGCCCGCGACGAAGCCGGGATCGCGGAACTGCCGGGCGGACACGTTCACGCTGGTGTACAGCGAGGCCCGGCCGCCGGCCTGGCGCTGCCAGGCCACCAGGTCGCTCACTGCCTGCCGGAGCACCCAGGAGCCGAGCGGCACGATGTAGCCCGTCTCCTCGGCCAGGGCGATGAACTGGTCGGGGTTGATCATTCCCCAGCGCGGGTGCGGCCACCGCACCAGCGCCTCAAAACCCACGATCTCGCCGGTCGCGAGCACCACGATGGGCTGGTAGGCCAGCGTGAAGGCGGATCCGCTGACCGCATCCTCGATCGCCGCCTTCAGCTCCCGCCGCCTGGCGATGCTTGCCGACAGCACCGGCCGGTAGCGGCGCCACTGCCGTTTGCCCGCCGCCTTCGCCGCGTACAGGGCCAGGTCAGCGTGGCGGACCAGGTCGCCGGCGTCGGTGCTGTCCTCGGTGGTGGCCACCCCCACGGTGGCGGTGGCGATGACCGGGCTGCTGGTGAGGATGAACGGCTCGGCGAACGCCTCGACGATCTCCTGCGCGTACCTCTCCACGGCCGCGTCGCCGTCGGCCTCCTCGATCAGCAGCGCGAACTCGTCGCCGCCGATCCTGGCGGCCGTGTCCTGGCCGCGGCCGAGCGCGCGCGATGAGGCCTGGCCGCTTGCGGCCCAGGCGTCATCGACACCCTCGGGGGGTTCCGGGCCGTGGGGTCCGGGGGCTTGCCCCCGGGAAGGCGGAGTGCCCCCCCGGGCTAGCGCCGTGAGCCTGCCCGCCGCGGCCACCAGGAGTTCGTCGCCGACGGTGTGGCCCATGCTGTCGTTGACCATGTTGAGGTCATCGAGATCCACTACCAGAACGGCCAGGGCCGTGCCCGCCCGCCGGGGCCGGGCCAGCGCCCGGGTGATCCGGTCGGTGAACAGCGACCGGTTCGGCAGCCCGGTCAGGGCGTCGTGGAAGCTGCGGTGGGTCAGTTCGCGCTGCAGCGAACGCTGCTCGCTCACATCGTGCAGGGTCAGCACCAGCCCGGCGATCATGCGGTCACCGCGCAGGTCACGGTAGCTGACCCTGACCTCGGCCGGAGTCCCGTCGGGGCGGGTGACCAGCCAGTCTCCCGGCACCGTGGGGTCCGCGCCGTCCCGCATCCGGGCGAACGCGCGGGCGACCGTTTCCCGCTCTCCGGGGCTGACCAGGCTGGCCAGCCTGGTTCCAGCTACGTGGGCCGTGCCGAAGAAACGCTCCGCCGCGGGGGTCGCGTAGTCGACCACCCCGTCGCCGGAGACGATCAGGACGGCGTCGGAACTGTCCTGGGCGACGGCGCGGACGTAGGCCCTGCTGTCCTCGCGCCGTGCCTCGGCGCTGCGCGTTACCTGGTCCGCTGCATGTGCGGCCTGCCCGGCGATGACCTCCAGGGTCCCGGCCCGCGCGGCCAAGCTCGGCGGCTCGCCGAAGACCGCAAGCACGCCGGCCGGCGGCCCGTCCCTGACGGGCAGCGGGCAGAGCAGGACCCCGTCATCCCATGCCGCCACAGTGCCGTCACCGGGGTCGGCCGGCAGCAGCACCGGGCACGGCGGCGTGGCCGGGGCCAGCCAGGTGCTCAGCACCGCCTCGTGCCGCCCGGCCAGCACCGGGATACCCGCACGTTCCCCGCCAGGGCCGCGGCCGGCCGCGGGGCGGACCGGCACCAGCGTGGCACCTGCCCGCTGGGCCAGCAGGGCCTGCATCGGGTGCCGGCCGGCTACCGCGCCGACCGCAGCCTGGGCGGCGGCCGCGACATCCTCGATGGTGGCTGCCGCCGCGAAGGCCGTCATGGCCAGGCGCAGGGCCCGTTCCCTGCCCAGGGCACGCCGGCCGGAAATCACCGCCGCGGCCAGGCAGCCAAGCACGATCAGATCGAAGGCGCCAGCGCCGGGGGCCAGCAGGCCGGCGCCCACGTGCCGGCCCTGGGCCGCCAGGGCGACCAGGGCGCCCGGCACGGCCAGTGCCAGGGCGAGCAGGGCCAGCCGGGATACCCCGGCGCCCGCGGGCCGGCCTGGGACCGGGACGGTCAGCCCGGTCATCGCCGGGTCGAGCGCGGCGGCGCCCCATGCCCAGAAACAGAGCATCCAGCCCACCGGGACCGGCAGTGCCGCGCCCGGCCCGCCGTGGAGCGGCCCCAGTGCATACGCCAGATCGGCGGCGCCGAGCCCGGCAGCACCCACCGCGAGCAGCCAGGCGGGCCGGGCCGGCCTGGGGCGGGCGGCCACCAGCCGGGCCGCCACCGCGAGGATCAGCACGTCACACAGCGGGAACGCGGCCGCGATGGCCCGGTTCGCGGTGACCGCGCCGGTGCCGCGGGCGAACACCAGCCAGAGCAGGCAGGCGAAGGCGAAGCCGGCCGCAAGCGCAAGCGCGTCAAAGACGGCTTGCCCGGCCCGGCCGGCGGCCCGCCACCTGAGGAAGATCACCAGCCCGGCGACGGTCAGTGGGCAGGCAGCCAGCGCGAGGCCATCCGCGATCCACGGGAAGGGCACGCTGGCCCGCGGGGCGCCGCTGGTGATCAGGAATCCAGTCTGGCTGGCCGCCAGGCATGCGCACGCCCCCGCCAGCAGCAGCCATGGCTCGCCGCGGGCGGGACGGTGCAGCGCCACGCCCGCCGCAAGGGCGGCGGCGCCGCTGGCGCCGATCAGCGCCCAGGCCGCCGCGCGCAAACCAGGAAAGGCGGCATAGGCGGCGGCAAGCATCAGGATCCACGCGGTATAAACAGCCATCGCGCGTGGCCGCCAGATCAATGCAACCACCCCCGGCCGCGCGTCCGGCCAGGTGGCCGCGCTGCCCCCCGGCAACACCCGGCAGTTCGCTGCGCGGGTTTGTAATTCCAGCCTGGCAATAACGATCATATCTGATTGGCCGCGAGCAGCCCGGACGGCGAAAACAGGCAAATGACGAATGGCGGAATTTCAGGGCATATGCCCATTCACTTTCATGGACCGGCCCGCCCGGGAGCACAACCCGGGCGGGCCGGTGCGGACAGTGCGGGGCGTGCCTCAGCCGGCCACCAGCCGGATCCGGCTGCTGCCGGTGTCGGAGATCAGCAGGTCCCCGGCGGCGTCGGTCACCGTCGCCTCCGGCAGTCCGAGTTCGGCGCTGGCGGCCGGCCCGCCGTCGCCGGCGAACCCGCTGGTGCCGTCGCCCGCCACGGTGTAGATGTCACCGGCGGTCATGGACTGGCTGTAGAACGGGCCGGTGGTTTCGGCCACCACCCGTACCAGGCTGTCGCCGGTGTCGGTGATCACCAGGTTGCCCGAGGAGTCCAGGGTGACATCCCAGGGGCCGGTGAGCTGGGCGCTGGTGGCCGGGCCGCCTTGCCCAGGCCGCCGGTGCCGCCGCCGGCCACGGTGTAGATGTCGCCGGCGGTCATGGACTGGCCGTAGAACGTGCCCGTGGTGTCCGCTACCACGCGGATCCGGTTGTTGCCGGTGTCGGCGATCACCAGGTTGCCCGAGCCGTCCACGAACACGCCCTCCGGATTGACCACGTGGGCCTTGGTGGCCTGGCCGCCGTCACCGGCGAAACCGGTCCCGCCGCTGCCGGCCACCGTGTAGATGTCGCCGGCGGTCATGGACTGGCCGTAGAACGTGCCGGTGGTTTCGGCCACCACCCGGACCCGCTGTTTGCTGGTCGCGATCACCAGGTTCCCCGAGCCGTCCACCGTCACGCTGTTGGCGAAGCCGAGGATGGCGGTGGTGGCCGGAATGCCGTTGCCCGTGCCGCCGGTCCCGCCGCCTGCCACGGTGTAGATGAACCCGGCGGTCATGGACTGGCCGTAGAACGTGCCGGTGGCCTCCGCCAGCACCCGGACCCGGTTGCTGTGGGTGTCCGCGATGAGCACGTTGCCTGACGGGTCGAGGGCCACGCCCTGCGGCTTGTCCAGCGTCGCGATGCTGGCCGGCCCGCCGTCGCCGCTGTGCCCGACGGCGCCGCTGCCGGCGATCGTGTAGATGTCGCCGGCGGTCATGGACTGCCCGTAGAAGGTGCCGGTCGCGCCCGCCACCACCCGGATCCGGTTGTGCGCGGTGTCGGCGATCAGCATGTTCCCCGAGCCGTCCAGGAGCAGCCCCGCCGGGGACCCCAGCTCGGCGGTGGTCGCGGTGCCGCCGTCACCGACCGACCCGGTGTTGGCGTGGCCGGCGACCGTGTAGATGCTGCCGGCCACCATCGGCTGGTTGTAGAACGTGCCGTTGCCCGCGGCGACCACCCGGACCCGCTGGTTGGCGTTGTCGGCGATCACCAGGTTGCCCGAGCCGTCCACGGCCACCGCAGTGGGCTCGTTCAGCTCGCCCTTGAGTGCCGGGCGCGTGTCCTTGAACCCCGCGGTGCCGTTGCCGGCCACGGTGTAGATGTCGCCGGCCTGCATCGCCTGGCCGTAGAACGAGGCGGTGCTCTCCGCGACCACCCGGACCCGCTGGTTGGGAGTATCGGCGAGCACCAGGTTCCCGGAGCCGTCCACGGCCACCCCCGCGGCGTCGAGCCCGGCCGAGGTGGCCGGGCCATTGTCCCCGGAGAAGGTGGCCGTGCCGTGGCCGGCCACGGTGTAGATGTCGCCGGCGGTCATCGCCTGGCCGTAGAAGCTGCCGGTGCTGCCCGCCACCACCCGGATCCGGTTGTTGCCGAAGTCGGCGAACACAATGTTCCCCGAGGCGTCGGCCGTGACCTGGCTGGGCTGGTTCAGTTCGGCGCTGGTCGCCGGGCCACTGTCGCCGCCGAAGCCCACGCTGCCGTCGCCCGCCACGGTGTAGATGTCGCCGGCGGTCATCGCCTGGCCGTAGAAGGTACCGCTGGTCTCGGCCACCACCCGGATCACGTTGTTCCCGAGGTCGGCGATCACCAGGTTGCCCGAGCCGTCGACGGCCACGCCCGCCGTGCTGTTCAGCTCGGCGGCCGTGGCCGGGCCGCCGTCACCGGTGTATCCGCCGGTGCCGTTGCCGGCCACGGTGTAGATGTCCTTGGCGGTCATCGCCTGGCCGTAGAACGTGCCGTTATGCGCCGCCACGACGCGAATCCGGTCGGCGTCAGCGATCAGCAGGTTGCCCGAGCCGTCCACGGCGGTCGCACAGGTCCCCACACTGGCGCTGCTCGCGGGGCCACCGTCCCCGAGCGGGCCGCCGGCCCCGGTGCCCGCGGGCGTGGTCAGCCGGTCGGTGCTGTCGACCTGGCGGACGGTCTGGTTATCGGCGATGTAGAGCAGGCCGTTCGCGACGGACACGCCGCACGGGTCGGTGATCGGCACGTTGGTGGCCCGGGCCGGGCCACCAACCCCGCCGGCCACGGTCGAAATGGTCCCGGCCACCGCGGGCTGGGCCCCTGCCTCGCGGGCCTGCGCGGCGGCGCTGGTGCCCGCCCCCGCCGTCCCGGCGACGGCAAGCGCCGTCACCGCCGCCACTGGCACGCCCCGCGCGAGCCAGCCCATGCCTGCGATCCGATTCGCACCCACCCCGGCATTCCTCCAAAAGTCAGCCCTGGCAGTTCGCGTGCAGCGATCCGCGAACTGCCAGGGTCCCACGGAAGAGACGCGCCAGTGCCGCTAACGGATGACATGAACTGATAAATCACCACGTCAGAGCCCTTCTGGGGGAGTGCATGGCGGCCGTGGCGGCCCCGATGGCGAGGGGGTTCCGTTTTGCCGGAACAGGGCGCGGGTACTTCAGACGGGCAGGCGGCAGGCGGCCTCAGCCGGGCGGGAAGGGGCGAAGGACATGAGCCCCGAGCCCGAGAAGGTTCCGGTCGAAGTCGAGGGCCGGAGCCTGGTCCTCACCAACCTGGCCAAGGTGCTCTACCCGGAGCCGGGGTTCACCAAGGGCGCCGTGATCGACTACTACCTGCGCATCGCGCCCGTGCTGCTGCCGCATATCGCCGGCCGGCCGCTGACCCTCAAGCGGTACCCGGACGGGGTGACCGGCCAGCATTTCTACAACAAGCACGCCCCGGACCACCGGCCGGACTGGGTGCGCACCGAACGGCTGCCCGCGCCGGGCTCCACCTCGGGCCGGGACTGGGTGCGTTATGTGATCGCCGGCGACCTGCCCACGCTGATCTGGACCGCCAACCTGGCCGGTCTTGAACTGCACACCCCGATGTGGCGGATTCCCCATGTGGCCGAGCCTGACCTGCTCGTGTTCGACCTCGACCCCGGCGCCCCTGCGACCATCGTGGACTGCTGCGCCGTGGCACTGCTGCTGCGCCCGATGCTGGCCGAGGCTGGCTTCGAGGCGTTCGCCAAGACCTCGGGCGGCAAGGGGCTCCAGTTGCTCGCCCCGCTGTCCGGGACCGGTTCCGAGGGCGCCAGCGCGATCGCCAGGACGCTGGCCGAGCGGCTGGAACACGAGCACCCGCGGGCGATCGTCTCGCGGATGACAAAGTCACTGCGCCCGGGCAAGGTCCTGATCGACTGGAGCCAGAACAACGCGGCCAAGACCACGATCGCGCCGTACTCGCTGCGGGCGCGGAGCCGGCCGACCGTGTCCACGCCGGTGACCTGGGATGAGGTCGCCGGGTGCGGTCAGCCGGAGGACCTGGTGTTCACCAGCGGCGACGTGCTTGACCGGGTGGCCGAGCACGGTGACCTGCTCGCCCCGCTGGTGACGGAGGCCTAGGGCGTGTCCCGCAGGTCTATGCCGTCGCGAGCGGCTGCCGGCGGGATGGATCGCAAGGCGGAGGAGGAGCCCATAGTGGTTTCTATGGGCGACGACGACAACGCAGCGAGGCGCCCGTCCGGTAGCCGCGCAGCAGGCTGAATGATCTACGGGACATGCCCTAAGCTACCGGCGGAGCGACCGCGGCGCCGTGGTCGCCGCGGCCGCTCCATGTCCCTGCTAGCCCGGGCGGCAAGCCGCCCCGGACCCCCTGGTGCTGGTCCAGGTGGTCAGCGGGCCGCGGTGCAGGCCATTGTCACCTTCGCCACGTGGAAACCGGCCACCCCGTTGCCGTTCACGCTGTGGCCGCTGTCCCCCGTGAACGTGTAGAGCCGCAGCTTGTGGTAGGTGACCTGGAGTTTCGTGCCGAGCCTGGCGGTGGCCAGGCACGGTGCGCCGGTCGGTGTGGTCGCGCCCGCGGGCATCAGCAGCGGCGGCCAGATGCTCTGGCAGGCCGCGCTGCACCCGGCCGGGTTCGTGTACAGGGCCATGCCCGTGCCGTGGGTCACCAGCATCTTGCCGAACCCGGTGCGGAACGCTTCCTTCACCACCACCGCGCTGGTGCTGGTGCCGGCCCCCCCGGATGCGGCCGCGGCGATGCCCGCCGTCGCCACCGTGGATCCGCCGATCAGCACCGCCGCCACGACCGCGCGCGCGGTCCAGGACATGCCGCGCGGGCCGTTCGCCCGCCGCAGGGAGAACCTCATCTACGCCACCGCCTCTTTCTGCCGGGAACTTCCGGCCGCAACCAGGTATCACGTACACGGCGCGGTGCCGGGTTCACCGCCGGGCGGGATGGGTTCAGCCTGGGCCGGGAAAGACCGGAGCGGCCGCGGCTCTCGGGGTAACCGCGACCGCTCCGGGGCCGTCGCCGTACCCGCGCCAAGGAGGGGTTGCGCGGGATCTGGCGGCTTGTTCCCTGTGCCACTTACCACGGATATGGGCGCTACTCGGTTCAACGGTTTTTTTCGGCAGTTTTGCCAGGCCGGGGGGTTACGGGTCAGGCACGCGAGGCCGCTCCACCCTCGGGCGTGGCGCGGCCTCAGGGCCGCTGCTGCCCGTTCAGGTGGGCGGTGTCGTTGAAACCGCGCACGATCCAGCGCTGCTCGATCACCACCAGCCGGGAGATGGAGCCGTTGTCCGCCGAGAGGAAGGCGAATGGCCGGGACCCGCTGGCCAGCGCGAGCGCCTGGCCGATCACGCCGCCGTGGGTGAAGATGGCCACCCGGTGGCCGGCCTGCCCGGCGGCGAGCCGGTCGATCGCGGCGCGTACCCGCGCCGCGAGGGACGCCGAGGTCTCCGCGCCAGGGATCACGTCCCAGCGCTCTTGCTCGAAGACCTGCCGGACGACCGGATCGTGCTCGGCCACCCGCTGCCGGTACTCGCCGCCCTCCCAGTCACCGAGGTGCACCTCGCGCAGTTCCGGCTCCACCTGGGGAGCCAGGCCGAGCCGGGCGGCCAGCGGTGCCGCCGTCTGCGCGGTGCGCCGCAGCGTGCTCACGTAGATCGCGTCGATCCCCGCGGTGGCCAGCCCGGCCAGGCGCTGCGCCTGCTCGCGGCCGTTCGGCGTGAGCGCGGGATCCGCGTGCCCGTCCACCAGCGGGAACGGCGTGCCGGGCCGGTAGGGCTCCGACTGGCCATGGCGGATGAGCAGGATGTCGGCCGAGCCGGGGATATCGGGGAACCCGGACTGCGGATAGCTGGCCTGGGCCACATTGGGGTCTTCGGGTGAGGTCACCACGCCGGTAGCGTAATGCGCGGGAAGAACTGTCCCGGGCGCCGGGCAGGCCGCTTACCCGGGAGGGCCGATGACACAGCCGCACTATGACTTCGTGATCGTGGGCGGCGGCTCGGCCGGCAGCGCGCTGGCGAACCGGCTCTCCGCCGACCCGTCCACCCGGGTGCTGGTGCTTGAGGCCGGCCGCCCGGACTACCGCTGGGACGTGTTCATCCACATGCCGGCGGCGCTCACCTTTCCCATCGGCAGCCGGTTCTACGACTGGAAATATGAGTCCGAGCCCGAGCCTTGCCTGAACGGCCGCCGCGTCTACCATGCCCGCGGCAAGGTGCTCGGCGGCTCGTCCAGCATCAACGGGATGATCTTCCAGCGGGGCAACCCGCTCGACTACGAGCGCTGGGCGGCCGACCCGGGCATGGCCGGCTGGGACTACGCGCACTGCCTGCCGTACTTCAAGCGGATGGAGACCTGCCTGGCGGGTGCCGACTCCTACCGGGGCGGCCAGGGGCCGCTGGTACTCGAGCGCGGGCCAGCGGCCAGCCCGCTGTTCGCTGCGTTCTTCGAGGCGGTGCAGCAGGCCGGCTACCCGCTGACCAGCGACGTCAACGGATACCGGCAGGAGGGCTTCGCGGCGTTCGACCGCAACATCCACCGGGGCCGGCGGCTCAGCGCGGCACGGGCCTACCTGCATCCGGTTATGCGCCGCCCCAACCTGGAGGTGATCTGCCGCGCCCTGGTGACCAGGATTCTCTTCGAGGGAACCCGGGCGGCCGGCGTCGAGTACACCCGGGGTTCCGGGGCGCAGCAGGTGCGCGCCGGTGAGGTCATCGTGTGCGGCGGCGCGATCAACACGCCGCAGTTGCTGCAGCTTTCCGGGGTCGGCAACGCCGCCGACCTGGCCACGCTCGGCATCGACGTGGTCGCGGACCTGCCCGGGGTGGGCGAGAACCTGCAGGACCACCTGGAGGTGTACGTCCAGTACGCGTCCAAGCTGCCGGTCTCGGTGGCCCCGGCGCTGAAGTGGCGCAACCGGCCCATGGTCGGTGCCCGGTGGCTGTTCGCGCGCAGCGGGCCCGGGGCGACCAACCACTTCGAGGCCGGGGGCTTCGCCCGGAGCAACGACGAGGTGGCCTACCCCAACCTGATGTTCCACTTCCTGCCCATCGCGATCCGCTACGACGGCTCGGCCCCGGCCGGCGGGCACGGCTACCAGGTGCACATCGGGCCGATGTACTCGGACTCGCGCGGCACCGTCAAGATCGTCTCCCGGGACCCCGCGGTGCACCCGGCGCTGCGGTTCAACTACCTGTCCACCCCGACCGACCGGCGGGAGTGGGCAGAGGCCATCCAGATCGCCAGGAACATCCTCAGCCAGCCCGCGTTCGCGCCGTTCAACGGCGGCGAACTGTCGCCGGGCCCGGAGGTCAGCAGCGAGGAGCAGATCCTGGACTGGGTGCGCAGGGATGGGGAGACCGCGCTGCACCCGTCCTGCACGGCGAAGATGGGGACCGGCCCGGGCGCCGTCGTGGATCCCGCCAGCATGCGCGTGCACGGGCTGACCGGGCTGCGAGTGGCGGACGCCTCGGTGATGCCCTACGTCACCAACGGCAACATCTATGCCCCGGTCATGATGATCGCGGAGAAGGCCGCCGACCTGATCCTGGGCCGCACGCCGCTCCCGGCGGAGCCGGTCGGGTTCTACCGGCACGGCGTCAGCCCGGCCCCAGGTCCGTCCCACGCGGGCACCTGAGAGTTCTCCTGCCGCCCCCCTGCACGGGATATGCCCTGCTGTCGGGCAGACTTACCTCGTGCCTCAAGCTGCTCATCCGCTGACCGATGCGCGCGATCCCCTCGGGCTGCGTGCCGACGCTCCGCTGCTCGACGGGTGGCTGGCGTCCACCGAGGCGGCGGATCGCGGCGCCCTCACCCCCATGTGCACGCCCGGGCACAAGCAGCGGCAGGACCTGACCGGCGCCGTGGTGGCCGGCGACACGCCGCTCTACGGCGGCGTGGACACGATCAAGCACGCCGACACGCTGCTCGCCGACGCCGAGGCCCGGGCCGCGCGGCTGTGGGGAGCGGACTGGTGCCGGTTCTCGGTGGCCGGCTCCACGCACGGCAACCAGGCGCTGGCGCTGGCCGTCGGCTCGCCGGGGCAGGAGGTGATCGTCACCAGATGCCTGCACCGGTCCCTGTTGCTCGGGCTGGTGCTGGCCGGCCTGCGCCCGGTCTGGGTGCTGCCGGAGCGCGACCCGGGCACGGGCCTCCCCGGCGCTGTCGCGGTTCAGACAGTACGCGGCGCCCTCGCTGCCCACCCGGAGGCCTGCGCGGTGTTCCTCGGCGATCCCTCCTACGTGGGCACCACGGGAGACCTCGCCGGGCACGCGGATGCCGCCCACGCGGCGGGCGTCCCGCTCATCGTGGACGCCGCCTGGGCCGCCTACCTGGGCTTCCACCCGGACCTGCCGCCGCACGCGATCGCCGCGGGCGCGGACGGGATGGTGACAAGCGCGCACAAGGCGCTGCCAGCCGCCACCCAGGGCGCGCTCGTGTTCGCGCGTACCCAGTTGCTCGACCGGGCCAGGCTCGACCGTGCCTTCGAGGCCACCCACACCACCAGCCCGGCGGGGGCGATCACCGCGAGCATCGACGCCGCGCGGGCGCTGCTGGCCAGGGACGGCAAGCAGTTGTGCGGCCGCCTGCTGCGCCTGGTCGCCACCGCCCGGCGGCGCCTGGCCGAGGTGCCCGGCGTGGCCGTGCTCGACGGGCCGGGCGTGGACCCGGCCAAGCTGGTCGTGCTGCTCGCCGGGGCCGGGGCCGACGGTTACGCGGTGGAGGCCGACCTGATCGCCGCCGGGATGCCGGTGGAACTCGGCGACCGCGACATGATCATCCCGATTGTCACGCTCGCCGACACCGAGGACACGGTGGCCCGGTTCTGCGAAACGATGGCGGCTGCCATCGAGCGCCGCCGCGGCCCGGCCCGGCATCCCGAGCCGTCCCCGGCCTGGTCGGTGTCGCCGCAGATGGCGATGGCGCCGCGCGAGGCGTTCTTCGCGCCGAACGAGACCGTCACGGCCGATGCCGCGGCGGGCCGGATCAGCGCCGAACTCGTGGCCCCCTATCCGCCGGGCATCCCGGTGCTCGCCCCGGGCGAGCTGATCACCGCCGATGCCCTCGCGGCGCTGCGTACCGCCAAGGCGCAGGGTGGCCGGATCGCCTACGCCGCCGATCCGTCCCTGGCCACTTTCCAGGTGATCACCAGGGCCTGAGCTGCCGTGCCGGCGGCCACCTTCCACCGCGATTACCCGCAGTGATCTTCTCGGCGAGGTAAAGTTCCGATCTAGCGTTATTTCGAACTTTTTTCGCAAAAGGTAACCCTTGCTGGCCACTAGGGCGTCTTGTGAGGGACCACCTACAGGGGGAGCGGGGCAGATGAGACAACGACGCTGGGTGACGGCTGCGGTCGCGAGCGCCACGGCGCTGCTGGCAAGCGGGGGACTGCTCGCCATGAGCACGCCGGCCGCGGTCGCCGGGCCCGCCGCCGCCACCGCGCGCGTGCTGTCCAACTCGTCCGTCGCGTTCCCCGATCTGGTCTCGCAGACCCCGGTCAAGTGGACGCCCAACGTGTTCACCGGCAGCCTGTCCTGCAACCCGCAGTGGTTCGGCCCGGGTAACCGGCTCTGCAAGCACCACACGGTGTACAGCCAGGCCGTGGTCAACGGCGAGGTCGTGGTCGTCGGCGCGTTCACCCAGGCGTGCCAGACCGGGCCCTCGGCGTCCGGGCACTGCACCCCCGGCACCCTGGTGACCAGGGATGACATCTTCGCCTACCAACTCGGCACCGGCACCATCGACCCGAACTTCGCGCCCGTGCTCGACCAGGGCCCGGTGTACACGGTGATCGCCGGCCCGGACAACACGGTGTACGTCGGTGGCAGCTTCACCACGGTGAACGGCGTCAGCGAACCGGGGCTTGTCCAGCTTTCTGTGACCCCCGGCCAGCCCACCGACGGCCAGGTGGTGCCCGGCTTCGCCGCGCCGCTGTCCGGCACCGTGCACGCCCTCGCCCTGGGCGGGAACGCGCTCTACGTCGGCGGCAACTTCCGGACGCTGATCAAGCCGGGCATCGCGAAGGAGAAGGGCATCGCGCGGCTGGACGCCACCACCGGGGCACCGGACGGTTCTTTCACGTTCACCCTCGGTGACCCGATCCCCAGGGACGCGCTCCAGGTCGAGTACATGTCACTGACCCCCGATGGCGGCACGCTGATCATCGGTGGGACGTTCCTGCAGGTGAACAGCCTGAACATTCCCCGGGTCGCGCTGCTGGCGACGGGCGGCGGGCTCGGTGACACCGGGACGCTGGACAACTGGTCGGCGCCCGTCCTGGCCAACAACTGCTCCAGCGAGCACGACGAGATCAGGTCCATCGACTCCTCCCCGGACGGGTCCTACTTCGTCGTCGCGACCACCGGGTACCGCTCCGCGGGCGGCCCGAGCATCTGTGATGCGACGGCCCGGTTCGAGACCGGTGCCACCGGCACCGACGTCCAGCCGACCTGGGTCAACTACGCAGGCGGTGACTCGCTCTACGCCGTCGCGGTGTCCGGCTCGGCCGTGTACATCGGCGGGCACAACCGGTTCATCAACAACGAGTGCGGCAACAACTTCGTGTGCGAGGCCAACGCGGTCCTGGTGAACGGCCTGGCCGCGCTGGACCCGAACACCGGCCTCGCGCTGCCCTGGTGGCACCCGCAGACCTCGCGCGGATACGGCGTGGACTCGCTGGTGCTGTTCCCGGCCGGCAGCTACGCCGGATCGAACGGCGGCCTGCTTGTCGGCACGAACGTGACCAGCATCGGCGGGGTCTACCACGGCCAGAACGCGATCTTCCCGCTGACCGACACCGCGCCACAGGTGCCCGGCGGTTCGATCATGTCCGGGATCTTCAGCCAGGGCAGGCTCGGCGGCACCGACGAGAGCACCTCGGGCGTGGCGGCCATGTGCGTGGACGACGCGGGTGACAGTTCCGCGCCGGGCACCACCGTCCAGCTCACCACCTGCCAGAACGACGCGGAGCAGAACTGGGTCGTGCAGCCGGACGGCACCATCCAGATCAACGGCATGTGCCTGGACACCCAGGGCGGCGGTACCGCACCGGGGACGCCGGTGGTGCTGGGCACCTGCAACGGGACCGGCACCCAGGCCTGGAGTCAGGGGGCAGGCAGCAGCCTGGTCAACCAGGCCTCCGGCCTGTGCCTGGATGACCCGGGCGCCAGCACCACCAACAACACCGCGCTGCAGATAGCGGCCTGCGCCGGCAGCATCGAGCAGGCCTGGCCGCTGCCCACCGCCCCGGCGGCGCCCGCGCCGCCGCCGGTCGGCTCGGTGTACCCGACCGAGGAGCAGCACAACGGCGACGTCCCGTGCCTGGACAACGCCGGCAATGCGGCCATCGCGGGCAGCAAGGCCGTGCTCCAGGCCTGCGTGGGTTCCAAGCCGCAGCAGTGGACCATGGCAGCCGACGGTACGTTCCAGAATTACGGCCTGTGCCTGGACACCGCGGGCGGCGGCACCAGCCAGGGGACGCTCACCGTGCTGAACACCTGCAACGGCAGCGGCACCCAGGTCTGGACGCCGGGACCGAACGGCAGCCTGGTCAACCAGGCCTCCGGGCTGTGCCTGGACGACCCCGGCCTCAACACGGCCAACGGCGTCCAGATGCAGATCTACGCCTGCAACGGCGGTGCCAACCAGCACTGGTGGCTGCCCGAGCTATAGCAGCCGTCAGCCGCCGGTGCAACGGCGGTGCCAACCAGCACTGGTGGCTGGCTCCGCCGATGCTATAGCAGCCGTCAGCCGCCGGTGCTATAGCGGCCCGCGTGACGCCGATGCGGTAAGGCCGCGCGCCCCGGGGTGGCGGTCAGTCGGCGGCGCGGACTGCTTCGCCGGCCTGGCGCGCGGCCTGTGCGGCCAGGCGCGCCGCGTGGGCGGCCCGGGTGGGCCGGGGATCGCCTGGCATCCCCGCCAGGTTGATCTGCACCAGCGCCGCGGCCGCCTGCGCGGCGGCAGCGGCCAGCTGGGCGGCGGTGAGGGCGTCACCGCGTACAGCCGGGTTGCCCCGGCCGGCGATATCTGCCGCCAGCGCGGCCACCCTGTCGCCAAGTTCGGCCACTTCCAGGGGCACCTCGCAGGCGCGGGCCAGCGCGGCGGAGACCTGCTCCTCGCGCGGCCGGCCTGGCCGGGCCGGTGCCCGGCGCGCGGCGAGCACGCCGCCGTAGGCGTCCGCGTCGGCCTGGGCGAGCGGGGCCGCCCGGCGCAGCAGCCCGCGCGACTCCGCGGCAAGCTGGGGGGCCTGGGCCAGCTGGCGTGCGGACAGTTCCGCCGTCATCGCGCAGAGCGCGGCTGCGAGGGCGACCGCGAGGGCGGCGGCGGAGCCACCCCCCGGGGCCGGCCCGGCGGCGGCGAGTTCGTCGAGGAACTCGCCGACCCGCATGCCCAGGTACCCGGCCCGGCCTGTTCCTGGCCCGCCCGGCCCGCCCGGCCGCCGGCCCGTGCCGGGCGGGCGGGCTCCGGGCCCACCACCCGGCAGCGGCCGCGGATCGCCGGGGCCGGTCACGACAGCCCGACGACCTTGCCGTCGGCGTCGATGTCTATGTGCTCGGCGGCGGGGTGCGTGGTCAGCCCTGGCATGGTGCGCATGTCCCCGCAGATGGGGTAGACGAACCCGGCCCCGGCCGACGCCCTGGCCTCCCGCACCGGGAGCCGCCACCCGGTAGGTGCCCCCTTGAGCTTGGGATCGGCCGACAGGGACAGGTGAGTCTTGGCGATGCAGACCGGGAAGCCGCCGAAACCGGCCTTCTCGTAGGTGGCGAGCTGGCCGTCGGCCGCGGCGGTGTAGTCCACCCCGTCGGCCCCGTAGACATGCGTGGCCACGGCCTCGATCTTCTCCTTGAGGGACGCCTGCGACGGGTAGAGGAAGTGGAACTCGCTGGGCTCCTCGGCCGCCTCGGCGACGGCCTCGGCGAGTTCCGCCGCGCCGCGCCCGCCGTCGGTGAAGTTGGTGCAGACCGCCGCGCGGACGCCCATCTCCCGCGCCACCTCGCGGATGGCCTCGTGCTCGGAGTCGAAGTCCCCCGGCATCACATTGATGGCGACCACCGGGGTGACTCCGTGCTGGCGCACGTTCTCGATGTGGCTGCGCAGGTTCGCGGCGCCCTGGCGGACCTCGTCAGGGTTCTCCTTGAGCATCTCGGCGGGCAGTGGCTTGCCCGCGGACACCTTGTGATGCCCGGAGTGCACCTTGAGCGCCCGCACGGTGGCGACCACGACGGCGGCGTCGGGGGCCATCCCGGAGACCCGGCACTTGATGTTGAAGAAACGTTCCGCCCCCATGTCCGACGCGAACCCTGCCTCGGTGAGGAGGAAGTCACCGGTGTGGATGCCGATCATGTCGGCGACCACGGAGGAGTTCCCGTGCGCGATGTTCCCGAACGGCCCGGCGTGCACCAGCACGGGCGTGTTCTCCAGCGTCTGCAGCAGGTTGGGCTTGATGGCGTCGGCCATGATCACCGTCATCGCACCCGCCGCCTTGAGCTGTTCGGCGGTCACCGGCTCACCGTTCGGGGTGTAGCCGGCCACGATGCGCCCGAGCCGCTCGCGCATGTCCCGCAGCGACGACGACAGGGCCAGCACCGCCATCACCTCGGATGCGGCGGTGATGTCGAACCCGGTCTGCCGGGGGACCCCGTCCTGCCGGGACCCGAGCCCCGCGACGATCGAGCGGAGCGCCCGGTCGTTCACGTCAAGGACCCGGCGCCAGGTGATGTTGTGCGGGTCCAGCCCGAGCGGGTTGCCATGGAACAGGTGGTTGTCGATCATCGCCGCGAGCGTGTTGTGCGCGGCGGTCACCGCGTGCATGTCGCCGGTGAGATGGAGGTTGACCCGCTCGAACGGCACCACCTGGCTGTAACCGCCGCCCGCGGCACCGCCCTTGACCCCGAAGGTCGGGCCCATCGAGGCCTGCCGGAGCGCGATCGTGGCCCGCTTGCCGATGACGCGCATGCCCTGCCCGAGGCCGATGGTCGTGGTCGTCTTCCCCTCCCCGAGCGGGGTCGGGGTGACCGCCGTCACCAGCACGTACCGCGCCCGTGGCCGGTCGGCCAGTTCCTCGATGGCCTTGAGGTCGATCTTCGCGACGTGCTCGCCGTAGGGCTCGATGAGCCACGGCGGCAAGCCGGCCTCGGCCGCGATCTCGGTCACCGGCTTGAGCGTTGCCTGCCGGGAGATGTCCAGGGCACTGGGCATGGTCATGTTCGTCGCTGCCTTCCGCGTCGTTGGGGTGTGCCGCGAGGTCACGTGCCGTATCGGGGAGCCGGGTAGACGATGGTCTTCGGCTCCGTGAAGGTTTCCATGGCGGATCGGCCGCCCACCCGCCCGCGCCCGCTCACCGAGCCGGACCGCCCGCCGAAGGGCAGGTGGGACTCCCATAGGTTGGTCGAGTAGTTGATGTTCACCCAGCCGGCCCGCGCCCGCTCGGCAAAGGCCAGGCCGCGCTCCAGGTCACTGGTGAACACGGCGGCGGTGAGGCCGAACGGGGAGCCGTTGGTCAGCTCCAGGGCCTGCTCCGCGGAGCCGACCTCGATAACGGGCACCACCGGGCCGAACGTCTCCTCGACCGCGATCTCCATGTCCGGGGTGACCCCGTCCAGCACGGTCGGCTCGGCGAACAGGCGCGTCGGGAACCCGGCCGCGCGGCCGCCGCCGCAGCACACCCTGGCCCCCCTGGCCACCGCGCCGGCGATGTGCCGGTCGAACTTGGCTGCCGTCGGCTCGTTGTTCAGCGGCCCCATGGTGGTCGCGGGGTCGAACGGGTCCCCGAGCCGGACCTGATCCTTGGTGGCCGCCACCACCCGCTCCACGAACTCCGCACGGACGGCAGCGTGCACCAGGAAGCGCTCACCTGCCGTGCAGCTCTGGCCCGCGCACAGGTAGGCCGCCTCCAGCGCGGCCTGCGCCGCGAGGTCCAGGTCGGCGTCCTCAAGGATCACCATGGGCCCGTTGCCGCCCAGTTCCAGGAGCTGGGTCTTGCCCGCCGCGCGGGCGGCAACGCTCGCGCCGGTGGCCACCGACCCGATGAAGCCCACGCCGTGCACGCCGGGGTGGCTCGCAACGGCGTCACCGACCACGGGTCCAGGGCCGGGCAGGAAGCTGAACACCCCGGCGGGGATCCCCGCCGCTGTGATGGTCTCCGCGAGCATCCCGCAGCACGCCGAGGTGGTCGGCGCGGGCACCCAGACGACCGTGTTGCCCGCGGCCATGGCGGGCGCGAACAGCTCCGCGCCCATCGTGTACGGCCAGTTCCACGGGCTGATCACGCCGACCACGCCGAGCGGTGCCGCCACGGTCAGCACGCGCCGGTCCGGCGACGTGGACGGCGGTGCGCCACCGGTGAGGCGTATGGCATCTTCCGCGGCCATCCTGAAGTACCCGGCCAGTTCCGCGACCTCGTCGCGCGCCTCGGCCGCCAGGGGCTTGCCCTGGTCCTTGGTCAGCACGCGGGCCAGATCCTCCGCCCGGCCGGCGATCGCGTCCGCGGCCGCGCGGCAGTGCGCGGCCCGCTCGAAAGCCGACAGTGCCGCCCAGCCCGTCGCTGCGGCCGCCGCCGCCGCGACCGCGTCATCGACGTCCTGCCGGCTGGCGACGGCCACCGAGGCGAACGTCTCGCCGGACGCCGGGCTGACCGCGGGCATGCTGCCGGCGCGGCCCTCCCGCCAGGCACCACCCACGCACAGCGGATACTCCGTACTCATGGCCCCCCTCACGGGCAGTCGCCCAGGCCGTCCCTCCGACAACCTGAGTCTCGGCAGTGGCACGCACGGCTACCAGGGTCTTTAGGTCCCCGGTCGGTAAGGTCTTTGGGCCCGGCGCGCTGCACCCCCGGTAGCGCGCTGAGCGTCAGGCGCTCGCGCACAAGCGGCCCAGGGCATCGAGGGTCGCTGGGAGCATGCGGAACTCCGGGCCGGAGATGGATAGCGCCGCGACACACGTCCCAGCCGGGTCGAAGACCGGTGCGGCGACCGCGACCAGCCCCTCTTCCAGTTCCGCCACCGCCTTGGCGTAGCCAGCCCCGCGCACCGTGGCCAGTTCCGCGTCGAGCGCACCGAAGCTGGTGATCGTCTGCGCGGTGTAGCGCTCCAGCGCCTGCGGCCGGGGCAGGGCGCCGTAGGCCAGCAGGACCTTGCCGTTGGCCACGGCGTGCGGCGTGGTGCGGCGGCCGATCCAGCCGCCGGAACAGCTCAGGATGTAGGTGCTGGGCAGCTCCGCGACGTTGAGCACGTCGCCGCCATCGGGCACGGCGAGGTTGACCGTCTCCCCGGTCCGCTGCAACAGCTTCTCCATCGCGGGCTGCATGGTGGCCACCAGGTCGAAGCTGCGCAGCGCGAGGCTGCCCAGCCTGATGACCTCCACACCGAGCCGGTAGCGCTTCCCGGTCCGGGCCAGGAAGCCGGTCCGCTCCAGCGCCGCGGCCAGCCGCGACGCAGTGGACTTGTGCACGCCGAGCGCGTTGGCGATCTCGCCGACCCCTTGTTCAACCCGGGTGTCATCGAAGCTCTTGAGCAGTGCCAGCACCCGCTCGGCCGATTGATAGGTTGCGCTAGCTGCAACCTGGGCCTCGGTCATGCAACAAGAATGGCGACGCCGCCTGGGGCCGTCAACCGGTGTGCCATGGCTGCCGATCTCCGGTATGCCCGGCTTGACGGCCATCGTGGCATACTCGCTGAGCAGTACAGGGCCGGGCGGTGCCGCCGCGGGTGCCGCCGCGATGTGAGAGCAGGCTGGCATGACGACACCTGAGGCGGCTGGCACCACTTCATCCGCTGACGACCCGCTGCCCGAGGCCCTCGGGCTGGCCCGCGGCGCGGCGGCTGCCTCCCTGGGCCTCAAGCTCCTCGGCGGCCTCGCCGTGCGGGTGCTCTGCCCCGAGTTCCCGCCGCGGCTGCGCCGCGACCAGGACATCGACTTCGCCTGCGTGAGCAAGCAGCGCAAGAAGGTGGCGGACTACCTTGCCGGGGCGGGCTGCGAGCCGGACCGCAGGTTCAACAACCTGAACGGCGACCGCCAGATGTACTTCAACGCCCCGTCCGGGCGTCCCATCGACGTCATGGTGGACCGGCTCAGCATGTGCCACGTGCTCGATTTCCGGCCGTCCTTCGACCGCCAGCCGCTGACCATCGATGCGGTGGACGTGCTGCTGTCCAAACTCCAGATCGTCGAGCTGAACGAGAAGGACCTGCGGGACATCGTCCACCTGCTCGCCGCGCTGCCACTGGGGAGCGGCTCCAAGGCGTCCATCGACACCGACCGCTTCTGCAAGCTGCTCGGCGCGGACTGGGGATGGTGGCGGACCGTCACGGGGAACCTGGCCAAGCTGGAGGAACTGCTGGGCGAGCGGCCGGCCCTGATCCCGGACAACCATGTCTACGAGCCTGTCGCCCAGGCGGGGCGGCTGCTGGAGTTCGCCGTCGAGACACCCAAGTCGATGAAGTGGAAGCTGCGGGCGAACGTGGGCGACCGGGTCCGCTGGTACGAGCTGCCGGAGGAAGTCGCACATTGAAGCATCTGTCCTGCTTGACGCCGGTTTCCCGCTAGTGCTACACGTTGCACAGAGCGCACGTCAGTTGCGCAGGGTGCGGCGGGAAGGCGTAGGTGGTCCCGGTGCGAGTCTTCTTCGCCACCGACATTCACGGCTCGGAAATCTGCTGGCGGAAGTTCCTCAACGCGGCCGCCTTCTACAAGGCTGACCTGGTCGTCCTCGGCGGCGACGTCACCGGCAAGGTGATGGTGCCGATCACCACCCACAACGGGTACTGGGAAGTGGTGTTCGGCGGCGAGCGGCGCCGCATCGAGTCCAAGGAAGAGCTGGAGAAGGTCCAGACCCAGATCCGCAACCGCGGTTCTTACCCGGCGCTGATGAGCCCGGACGAGCTGGATCACCTCAGCAAGGAGGAGGGCGCGGTCGACGAGCGGTTCGGCACCGAGATGCTCTCTTCCCTGGACCGCTGGCTGGACATGGCCGACACCAAGCTCGGCAGCGGCCAGGTGCCGTGCATCCTGAATGGCGGCAACGACGACTTCTTCGAAATCGACCCGGTGATCGAGTCGTCGCCTTGCGTGACATTCGCCGAGGGGAAGATGCTCGACCTCGACGGGTTCCACCTGGTGTCGATGGGCTGGACCAACCCGACCCCGTGGGACACCTTCCGCGAGGCACCGGAAGAGGAATTGGCGCCGAGGATCGAGGCGGTCGCCAACCTGGTGCCGGACATGGAACGCACCATCTTCAATTTCCACGCCCCGCCCTATGGCACCGGCCTGGACGAGGCGCCTGCCCTGGACGCGACACTCCGCCCGATCCACGGTGGCGCGGTGATGAAACCGGTGGGATCCAAGGCCGTCCGGGACGCAATCGTTCGCTATCAGCCCATGCTTTCTGTGCACGGCCACATCCACGAGAGCCGCGGCATCAAGAAAATGGGCAGGACCCTCGCGATTAATCCAGGCAGCGTCTATGGTGATGGCGTTCTGCAGGGAGCGCTGCTGGAACTGAACGGGAAGAAGGGCAAGGTCACCAAATATCTTCTCGTGAACGGTTGAGCGCTGCCACCCGGCCCGCATCGCCGGAGCCGGTCATAGCACGCCCCGGATCAGCCACATGGGAGGCAAGTTAATGGCGACTGAGGCACTCGGCGAGGAGAGGCCAGCCCTCTTCCTCCGTAAAGCCACCGGTCTCGTCCGAGGCTGGTCGGTCAGGGACTCGATGATCTACGCGTGCCTGGCCACCAACTTCGTCACCCTCGGAATCTATGAGTTCACCTTCGCGGGGCCGGCGTTCCCGACCGGCCAGTTGATCACCGCGGTCATCATCTCGGGAATCTGGGTCTCGTTCCTGGTCATCGCGTACTCCGGGCTCATCGTGACGATCCCGCGGGCGGGCGGCGACTACGTCTGGCAGACCCGCATCCTGGGCAGCGGCCTCGGCTTCGTCATGGCCGCCACCGGGTGGTGGTTCATCTTGTGGCTGTGGGCGCCGATCTACGGCAACATCCTGTCGGTCCAGTTGTTCCAGCCGCTGTGGGCCACGCTGCAGTGGACCTGGCCAGCGGGCGGCGCCGTCTGGTTCGGCACAAAGAACGGGATCTTCGTGGTGACGCTCATCACGATCGCGCTGGCCGGCATCCTCGTGTCGATCGGGATGGCCGGGTACGCCAAGATCCAGCGCTGGTGCTTCATCGGCGGCATGATCGGCTTCCTCGTAATCGTGCTGCTGCTGCTGGTCAACTCGCACGCGAGCTTCGTCAGCTCGTTCAACCTTGAGGCGCACAAGCTGTTCGGCATCAACAACGCGTACGCGAGCACGAACACCGCGGCCGCCAAGCTCGGGACAACCTCGTCCCTGGGCTTCGGCCCGCTCGGGCCGACGATGTTGCTGGTACCGGCGATGATGTTCTTCATCCTGTGGCCGAACTGGGGCTCAACGCTCTACGGCGAGATCCGCGGCGCCAGTGACTTCCGGCGGGTCTTCACCGGCATGTTCGCCGGCCTGTGGATCACCGTGATCTGCACCGTCGTGTTCCTGCTGCTGGTGGCGAAGACCATCGGCTGGGGCTTCTACCAGAACCTGAACACGCTGGACTACAACCTCAAGCCGCAGTTCGGCATCTGGCCTTACCCGTTCATGTTCGCCGGCTGGCTGGTGCACAACACCGCCTTCCAGGTCGCCCTGATCCTGGTGCTGAGCCTGTGGTTCTTCGGCTGGGTGGGCACCCTCTTCCTGTCCTCGACCCGGGTCATCTTCGCGGCGGCGTTCGACCGGGTGCTTCCCGACCGGGCCGCCGAGGTCTCCGAGAAGCGCAAGGTGCCGTTCTACTCCCTGGTGCTGATGCTGCTGCCCGCGGTGGGGCTGGCCGCCATCTACGCGTACTCGGCGACCTTCCGCACCTACACGCTCGACGCCACGCTGGTGATCGCGGTCACCTACCTGTTCAGCGCGATCGCCGTGGTCATCCTGCCGTGGCGCAAGCCCGAGCTGTGGCAGGCGTCGCCCGCGAGCAAGATCAAGGTCTTCGGCATCCCGATCGTGCCGGTGTCCGGTCTGATCACGATCGGGCTGCTCGGCTTCTGCCTGTACGAGTGGCTCAGCAACGGCCTCTACTTCGTGAACAGCCGCGACTCGCTCTACTACATGGGCGCCATGTACGTGCTGGCGATCGTGCTGTACATAGTCGCCCGCATCGTCCGCCGCAGGCAGGGCATCGACCTCGGCCTGATCAACAAGGAGATTCCGGTCGAGTAGGAAGCGGCATCATCTCGCCACGCCGGGGCTCCGGGGGTCGCCCCGGCGCAGCGCAGTGTGGCACCGGCCCCGCCGCCAGCAGTTCGGCGGCGGGGCCGTGTTCGTGCCGGACGGCGTGGGGAGATAGGGCGGTGACGTGCAGAGATGGGCGGGAAGCAGCGGAATGACTGAGACTCCGACTCGGGCGAGCGCCGTCATCGTGGGGGCGGGCATCGTCGGCAACAGCCTGGTCCACCACCTGGCACTGCTGGGCTGGCGTGACCTCGTGCTGGTGGACAAGGGGCCGATGCCGAATCCGGGCGGCTCCACCGGGCACGCCTCCAACTTCATCTTCCCCATCGAGTACTCGAAGATGATGATGGAGCTGACCCGGGACAGCACCGAGCAGTTCCAGGCCCTGGGCGTGTTCACCCAGAGCGGCGGGATCGAGGTGGCGCGCACCGCCGAGCGCATGGCCGAACTGCGCCGCCGCTGCACCGCGGCCAAGGCCTGGGGGATTCCCGCCGCGATGCTCACGCCCGCCGAGACCCGCAAGCTGGTGCCGTACCTGGACGAGACCGTGATTCTCGGCGGCGGGGCACTTCCCGACCGTGGGCGTGGTCGACTCGCTCCGGGCGGGCACGCTGATGCGGGAGCAGGCGCAGGCAGCCGGCGCGCTGACCGTGCTCGCCGGGACCGAAGTGCTCGGCATCGACACCGACGGACACCGGGAGCAGGCCCCAGGTGCGGGCCGTGCGCACCAGCGCGGGCGACATCGAGACCGGCATCTGCGTGATCTGCTGCGGCGTCTGGAGCCCGCGCATCGCCCTGATGGCCGGGGCGCGGCTGGCGCTGACCCCGATCGTGCACCAGATGATCAGCGTCGGCCCCATCTCGCTGTTCGCGGGCACCGCCGGGGAGATCTCCTACCCGATCGTGCGGGACGTGGACACCAACATGTACGAGCGCCAGCACGGCGGCGACATGGAGGTCGGCTCCTACGCGCACCGCCCGATGATCGTCAGCCCGGACGACATCCCGTCCAACGAGGAAGCGGCGCTGTCCCCGACCGAGATGCCGTTCACCGCCGACGACTTCGACCCGCAACTCGCCGAGGCCCTGGAGCTGATGCCGGACCTGCTGGGTGACGAACGCGCCGGCATCCGCTACGCGATCAATGGGCTGATCTCGATGACCCCGGACGGCCATCCGCTGCTGGGTGAGATGCCCGAGGTCAAGGGGCTGTGGTCGGCCGCGGCGAGCTGGATCAAGGAGGGCCCGGGCTGCGGCCGGGTGGTGGCCGAGCTGATGTCGGGCCAGGTGCCGTCCGTGGACGTGCACGAGGCCGACGTGGCCAGGTTCTACCCCTGCCAGCAGACGGTCGCCCACGTTCGGGCCCGGGCCCGTGAGGGCTTCAACAAGATGTACGGCATCGTCCACCCCGCCGAGCAGTGGGAGTCGGGCCGCCCGCTGCGGCTCAGCCCGTGCTACCAGCGCGAGGCGGACCTGGGCGCGGTGTTCTTCGAGACCGCGGGCTGGGAGCGCCCGCAGTGGTACGGCTGCAACGAGGAGCTGCTCGTCCCGCTACGCCGGCCGGCTCGGCGAGCGTTCCGGCCGAATGGGACACGCGGTGGTGGTCGCCGATCATCAACGCCGAGCACCTGGCCATGCGGGACGTGCTGCGGGCTGGTGGACCTGTCCGCCTTCGCGGTCTTCGACATCACCGGCCCGGCCGCGCTCGACGCGGTGCAGTCACTGGTCGTGGCGCAGGCCGACGTCCGGCGGGGCCGGGTGATCTACACCTCGCTGCTGGACGAGGCGGGCGGGTTCAAGGCCGACCTGACCGTGATGCGCCTGGGCGCCGAACACTTCCGGGTGGTCACCGGCGGGGCGACCGGCATGGCAGAGAAGAAGTGGTTCACCGACCATCTGCCCGCGGGAGCCCAGCTCACCGACCTCACCTCGGCCTGGGCCACGCTGGGCGTCTGGGGGCCCCGGGCCAGGGACGTGCTCCAGCCGGTGACCCTGGGCGATCTGTCCCATGAGGCGTTCGGGTTCGGCACCTGCCGGGAGGTGGAGCTGGGCGGCGTGACCGTGCTCGCCTCGCGTATCTCCTACGTCGGCGAGCTGGGCTGGGAGCTGTACATGCCGATGGAGCAGGGGGCCAGGGTGTGGGACACGGTCTGGGACGCCGGTCAGCCGCACGGCCTGGTGCCCGTCGGCATCGGCGTGTACGGCACGACCGGCCGGCTGGAAAAGGGCTACCGCGCCTTCGGCAACGAGCTGACCCCCGAGTACAACCTGGTCGAGGCCGGGATGACCCGGCCCCGGGTCAAGGAGCAGCCGTTCATCGGCAAGGATGCCTACCTGGCGCAGCGGGAGAGCCCGCCTGCGGCGGTGCTGTGCACACTGACGGTGGACGACCACGCGTCGGCCGACGGCCAGCTTCGCTACATGCTCGGCGGTGAGCCGATCCTGTCCGCCGCCGGGGAGCGCCTGGTCGACACCGGCGGCCGTCCCTCCTACGTGACCAGCGCAGGCGCCGGGCCGTCGGTGGGCAAGCACCTGCTGATGGCTTACCTGCCGCCACAGCAGGCGCACGAGGGTACCCGCCTGCTGGTCGAGTGCTTCGGTGAGCAGTATCCGGTCACGGTCGCGGTGGCCGGGTCCACCCCGCTGTTCGACCCGGAGAACACCCGGGTCCGGAGCTGAGCCGGATGGAGATCGGCGTCTGCGTCAAGCGCGTGCCCATGGTCGGCGGCAAGATCGTGCTGACCCCGGACGGGCAGGAGGTGGACACCCGGATGTCCGGGTTCGCCGTCAGCCCGCACGAGGAATGCGCGGTGGAAGAGGCGGTCCAGATCACCGAGCGGCTCGGCGGGACCGTCTCCGTGCTCACCCTCGGCCCGCCCGAGGCCGCCGACCAGCTCCGCGACGCACTGGCCCTCGGCGCCAAGCGGGCGGTGCTGCTGGAGACCGACGGCAGGGAATGGGGCCCGATCGCCACCGCGACGGCCATCGTCGCCGAGGTACGCCGCCACGCCGCCGACGGGCCAGGCTATGACCTGCTGCTGTGCGGCAACGAGGCGGCCGACACCGGCGACTACCAGGTGGGCATCCGGGTGGCGTGCGCCCTCGGCTGGCCGTGCGTCACCGGCATCAAGAACCTGGAGATCACCGAGACCGACGGCCAGGCCACCGCACGCGCCCGGCGGGAGTACGGCGGCGGCGAGGAGACGTTCGAGTTCGGGCTGCCCGCGGTCATCTGTGTCAAGGAAGGCATCAACCTGCCCCGCTACCCCTCGCTGCCGGGACGGCTGCGCGCCAAGCGGGCGGTGATCGAGCGGGACGAGCCGCAGTGGCGCGACGATGGGCTGCGCAAGCGGTGCCTGCGGGTGCCCGCGACGCAGCGCAAGCAGGCCACCGTGCTGGGCACCGGGGCTGATGCGGTGCCCGCGCTCGTCGGCGTGCTCGAAGAGTGGGGCCTGCTGCCATGACCGTGCTGTGCCTGGTGGAACACGATGCCGACGGGCCTGCCGACGCGTCGCTGCGGGCACTCACGTTCGCCGCGAGGCTGGCGGCCGGGGGCCCGGCCGGACCGGTACCCGTCGCGGCCGTGCTGTTCGGGCCCGCGGATCTGGTTCCTGGTGACGCGCTGGCCGCGTACGGGGCGGCCAGCGCGTACGTGGTCGAGCCCGGGCACCTGGACGGCTACGCACCGCGCGCCTGGGCGCAGGCCCTGGCCGGCCTGGCCGGACAGCAGGGCGCGACCGCCGTGGTCGCGGCGGCCACCGACCGCGGCAACGAGGTGCTGGCCTACCTCGGCGCGCTCACCGGCCTGCCGATGGCGGCGAACTGCATCCAGGCCGAGCCGGGCGGCGACGGCACGCACCAGGTCGTCCGGCACCGCTGGGCCGGCCTGCTGCTGGAAGAGGCCAGCCTGACGGGCTCGCCCGCGCTGATGACCGTGGCCACCGAGGCGGTCCCGGCCACCGCCGCGGCGGAACCCGTCAGCGCCCTGCCCGTGCATCCGTACACCCCCAGCCTGACCGACGGCGACCTGCGGGTGCGGGCCACCGAGACGGCCGGCCATACTTCCGGCGCATCGCTCGCCACCGCGCGGGTCGTGGTCGGCGGCGGCCGCGGGGTCGGCGGGCCGGATGGCTTCGCGCCGCTCGAGGAACTGGCCGGCCTGCTCGGCGGGGTCGTCGGGGTCTCCCGGGTGGTGACCAGCGAGGGCTGGCGCCCGCACCGGCAGCAGGTCGGGCAGACCGGCACCAAGATCACGCCGGAGCTCTACCTTGCCTGCGGGATCAGCGGTGCCATCCAGCACATGGCCGGCTGCGCCGGCGCCAAGCACATCGTGGTGGTCAACACCGATCCAGGGGCGCCCATCCTGAGCCATGCCGACTACGCGGTCGTGGGGGACCTGGGCGAAGTGATCCCCGCTCTGATAGCCGCTCTCCGGGGTCGCTCAGCCTGAGTTCGGTGGCTGGGGAGGCCGGCGGGCGCCCGGCCGCTGACATCACCTCACAAGACGGGTAAGAGAGAAGTATATGCCTTGACAGGAATATGCCTGGGTGGGCATGCTGGCGGGAGTGAACTCGGTTTTTGAGGTGCTGGCAGAGCCTCGGCGGCGGCAGATCCTCGATCTGGTGCGTGGCGGCGAGTGCTCGGTGAACGAGCTGGTCGCCATCCTGGAGATGAATCAGCCGGCCGTGTCAAAGCATCTGCGGGTGCTCCGCGAGGCCGGGCTGGTCCGGGTGCGAGTGGACGAGCAACGCCGGCTCTACCGGCTGAGCCCGGAGCCGCTGCGGGAGCTGGACCGGTGGCTGGCTCCTTACCGTGCTGCGTGGGGCGCCAGCCTCGACAAGCTCGAACGGCACCTGGACCAGATGACAGACGGCGAGACGGGGGATGGACGATGACAGCAGGGAAACTGGAGGACCTCGGCGGGCGGTGGCGGCTGCGGTTCACCCGCGAACTCGGGCACCCGCAGGAGAAGGTGTGGCGCGCGATCACCGAGCCGGAGCACATGAAGGCGTGGTTCCCACAGCATGTCTCCGGCGACTGGGTGGTGGGCGGCCCGCTCACGTTCTCCAGCCCGGAGGGCCGCGGCCCGGACTTCGGCGGCGAGGTGCTCGCCTACCAGCCGCAGTCGCTGGTCGAGTTCCGCTGGGGCACCGACGTGATCCGCCTGGAACTGGTGGGCCGCCCGGACGGCTGCACGCTCACGCTGCTGGACACCTTCGACGAGGTGGGCAAGGCGGCGCGGGACGCGGCCGGCTGGCACGAATGCCTTGACCGGCTCACCGACGACCTCGGCAAGGGCGAGCTTTCGTTCCAGCCCGGCCAGCGCTGGGCCGAGGTGCACCCGCGGTATGTCGAGGCGTTCGGCCCCGAGGCCGCCGCGATCGGCCCGCCGGCGGGCTACTGACCTGGGTTCGAGGGCGGCTCGGCTCGGCGGCCGGCGGGCTTCTTCTCGGCGCGGGTGTCGCTGGCACGTTCGACGGCGCCTTCGAGTTCGGTGAGGACCTGCCTGACGAAGCCCGGACCCGTGTCGCTCAGCTTCGGTCCCACGGCCTCCTTCAGGCTCTTGGGGATCAGGTCGACGGTGAGCGCGAGTGGCATGACCAGATAGACCACGGGCGCCACGATCAGCGTGAGCATCGCCAGGCCGATGCAGACAGAGGAGAACTGTGCCAGGCCAGAATTCCGGCACAGCAGTTCGTGCTCGGCACTGTAGGCGGCGAACTGCCGCTCCCATTGCGGATCGGGCTGGCGCAGCCGCTCCCTGATGCCCCGTGCCTCGGCCCCGGCCGCGAGCGCGAAGATCGGCACGATCACCGCGACCGCCGAGGCGAACGCCTCCGTCATCTGCATGGCAGCAGGGTACGCGCGTGCACGATCATACCGGCATGAAGCCGCCAACCCCGGTGGCGCCAGCCCCGGCTGAACCCCGTCGGTGCCGCTCAGACCTGGGTCGCGGCCGCCAGGTTCTCCCGCGCCGTCTGGGTGAGCGGGTGGTCGGGCCCGAGTGCGCGCTCGGCATCGGCGAGCGTGCGCTCGAACATCGCCTGGGCTTCGGCATACCGGCCCACCGTGTGGTAGGCGTGGGCGAGGTTGCTGCGGGAGGTCAGCGTGTCCGGGTGGTCCGGCCCGAACACGCGCTCGCAGTCGGCCAGGTTCTCCTCGTACAGCGGGATGGCCTGGGCCAGTTTGCGCGCCGAGTGGTAGGCCGAGGCAAGGTTGCCGCGTGCGGTGATGGTGTCGGGATGGTCGGGGCCCTGCCGCGCTTCCCGGTCGGCCAGGGTGCGCTGGTACAGCGGCACTGCCTCCTTGTACCGGCCGGCCAGGAAGCACGCGTCGGCGAGGTTGCCGCGTGCGGTGATGGTGTCGAGGTGATCCGGGCCCTGGGTCCGCTCCCGGCCGGCCAGCGTGCGCCGGTAGACCGGCAGCGCGTCTTTCAGCCGCCCGGCGGTGCGGTAGGCATAGGCCAGGTTGCCCCGCGCGGCCAGGGTCTCGGGGTGGTCGGGCCCCAGTGTCCGCTCCTGGTCGGCGACGAGCCGCTCGTGCAGTGGCAGTGCCTTCTCTGGCTGGCCAGCCGCCCGGTAGGCGTGGGCGAGGTCGGCACGTGCCGCGAGGGTGTCCTGATGGGCGGGCCCGAGCACCCGCTCCCGGTCAGCCAGGGTGCGCTGAAACGCGGCGATGGCCCGGTCGCTCAGCCCGGCGCCGAGATAGGCCTCACCCAGCTCCTCCCGCGCGGTCAGGGTATCCGGATGGCGGGCACCCCGTCCCTGCTCGGATTCGGCGAGCACGCGCTCGGCGAGCTGGATCGCGTCGTTGGCACGGCCGGCCGAACGGTACGCGCGTGCCAGGTTGGCCCGCGCGGTGACCGTGTCGGGGTGCCCCGCGCCGAGGATTCGCTGCCGCTCGTTCAGCGACTCCTGGTACACCTGCACCGCGTCGTCCGGGCGCCCCGCCGCCTCATGCGCCGCACCCAGCCGGTCGCGGGCCAGGAGGGTATGGGCGTGGTTGGGCCCGAGTTCGGCCTGGCCGGTCTCCAGCATCGACTGCCAGTAGCCGGTGGTGGCCGCGGTGAGGCCCGCGGCTTCGAGGCTCCGGCCCGCCCGCAGCAGCACCGGGTGGCATTCGGGGGTCCACAGCGCCCGGCCCACGGCCGCCTGCAGCCGTGCCGTGCAGTCGCGCAATGCCTGCTCGAACGAGGCGGGGACGGCAGTGCGGGGCCACACCTGGTACAAGCGCTTCGGCGGCGGTACGGGTGACCTCGTCGCTCTCGGCCGCGGTGAGGTTCTGCTGCACCGTGGCCTGGACCACGCTGTGCACCCGCACCGTGCGCGCGGCGCTGGTGGTATCGATGCTGACCAGGCCCGCCCGGGCGAGGTTGTACAGGGCAGCGCGGGCCTGCATTTCGTCGACCGGGGCGCCGCGCCGGTACCGGGTGAGGTAGGCGCAAGCGGCCTGGCTGGTGAGTACCGCACCAGGGATGCCGTTGGGATCCAGCATCGCGACCAGGGCCAGTGCCGGGCGGGCCAGCCCGGCCGGTGGGATCTGCTCGGCGAACTCGGTGGCCAGCGCCCAGGTGGACGCGACGATCGACGGGTAGGCGCCCGCCGCACCGCCTGCCAGGTGCTGCATGCGGTCGGCGACACGGGCCCGGTATTGGCGGCAGTCCAGCCCCGCGTCGGCCATCAGCGCGGCCGCCTGCGCCAGCGCGATCGGCAGGTAGCCGAGGTCACCGGCCAGGTCGAGCGCGCCGATCCACTGGTCGGGATCAGCGTGGAGCTTGCTGGACAGGTAGGCGAGCGCTTCGCGGGGGCTGAACGGTCCCACCTCGACAGCACGCGGACGGTACGCGCGCACCGCGGTGTCGGGCCGGCGGCTGGTGACCAGCACCCGTCCCCGTGGTCCATGTGGCCAGAGTCCCTCCAGTACCGCCGCGTCGGCCAGGTCGTCGAGGATCACCAGCCATGGGCGGTCGGTCTCGGTGAGCCAGTCCAGGAAGTGCGCCGCCGTCGCTTCCGGCCCGTCGGCGGTGGGCCCGCCGACATCCTGCATGGCCTGGGCGTAGCCGGTGATGACGGCGTCCCGGCTGGACGGGGTCAGCCAGACGACCAGGTCCAGCGCATGGCGATCCCAGAGCGCGTGCGCGACCGCGAGGGCGAGTTGCGTCTTGCCGGTGCCGCCGAGCCCGCCCAGGGTCCGGCTCGCTTCATCGGCCGGGATCAGCACGGCGGTGTCCCCGGGTGCCAGGCTGGCAGCCAGGCCGAGCCCGGTCTCCTGCCTGGGCACATGCGAGTCCGCCAGTTGCGGGATCAGGCCGGAGAGCAGCGGCCAGGTCACCTCTTCCGTGCGTGCCGGAGCGCCGTCTGGGTACCTGCCGCTCATCGCTGTCTGGTCACCAACCCGCATGCGTTCGCCGGGCGTTCCCGGGTGATGTCAACCAAACCTCACGCCGGTTATACACGCCGATTTCAGATCACGGAACGAAAACGGAAACGGGACTCCGGGGCCGGGACAGTGCAAGCGATTGTATTTCGCGCAATTACAACACGTGATTCGGAGTTGCTTATACGTAACGGGTATTCCCGGTGCTCCGGGAAGGCTGGGCATGCCCTGGCGGGGGATAGGGCCGCCAGGAGGTGGCCCCGGCGCGGACAGAACTCCGCGCCGGGGTCACCTCCTGCCAGCCGATGGCTGGGTCGCGGGGGAGTTCCCTGGCCAACCCGCTACGGACAAGGCAGGGTGGCGGCGGGACGGGCTGCCGGCCAATGGCTGGGTGCGGGGTGCGCCCGCTACGGACGGGGCAGGTGGAGAGCACGGGCTGCCTTGGCTGGTCAGGGTGCGCGGGCGCACGGTTGTCACCGCGGGGGCGGGAACGGGGTGCTCGGCTGGTCAGGGGTGGGCGGTTGCCCGGGCGTCGCCTGTGCGGGCGAGCAGTTCCTTGCGCCACTGTTCGGTCTGCTGGACCTGGTTGAACGTGAACAGGTGCAGTCCCGCGACCCCGGCGGCCGGCGCGGTGACAGCCGGGCCCAGCCTGGCGAGCAGGCGCTCCGGCCGGTAACCGCCCGGCGTGCCGAACCGCAGGAACCATTCCACGTGCCCGGCGAGGAACCGGGCGGACTCGCTGGCCCCGGCCTTGGCGGCCATTCGCAGCAGCCGGGTCCGTTCCACCGGCCCGGCCAGCCCCACATACAGCGGCAGGGTGACGCCGCGGGCGCGGATCCGGCGGATCCAGCGGCGCACCGTAGCCGGGTCGAAGCACAGGTTGCTCACGATGTAGGCGGCCAGCCGCCGCTTGTCCCACATGGCCTGGATCGTGATGTCGTCATCGATCCTCGGATGCGACTCTGGGTACCCGGTGATCCCGGTCCGCGGAAAAGGATTGCCCATTTCGGCCAGCCGCTCAAGCAATGACAAAGCGCTGTCGAAACGGCCCGCCGGGGGATCGGCGTCACCGGCCGGGATGAAAACGTCGTCCACGCCGCAGGCGATCAGCCGGGCGGCGATGTCGGCCAGGTGCGCATCGTCGCGCACCAGCCGGGCGGACAGGTGCGGAACCACCTGATAACCGAGCCCCGCCAGCTTCTCGGTCAGGTCCAGCGTGGCGTCCAGGCCCTTGGTGGGGGAGGCGGTCACGGTCACCGTCATGCCGGCCGGCACCCACTGCACCACGGCGTCCGCCACGCCGCCGGCCGGGAACACCTCATACCGCGGGTGCTCGAGCAACGGCGCCGCAGCGGCCAGCCCGCCGCGCAACGGCCCGCCCCGGATCACGGCTTGCTCCGGGGGGCAGGCCCGCCCCGGCCGCCCGCGTCCGGCCAGCCCCGGATCACGGCTTGCTCCGGGGGGCAGGCCCGCCCCGGCCGCCCGCGTCCGGCCAGCCCCGGATCACGGCTTGCTCCAGGCATCCGGCGCGCCCAAATCAGAGCCTGTTCCCGGACTCGTTTGTGGGCGATCACGCCAACGACCACATTCTTTTGTGGGCGTTGGCGCCAACGACCACATACCGGCCGTGGTGAGCAGGGCCTCCAGTTCGCGTTCCAGGCGGGCGGTCCCTGTCGGCACGACGGTGAGCGGCAGGCCGAACCTGGCGGCGACCCGCTCCGCTTCCGCGGCCAGCCCCGGCTCCCACTCCTGGGCCAGCCAGACCAGACGGCGGTAGTGCCCGAAGTAGTCCGGCCACAGCTCCGGGTGCCGGTCCAGGCCCAGTTCGGCGAGCACCGTCTTGGCGAAGCTCCGGACCAGGAAATCGGTGAGCACATACGTGCCAGGCTCGGCCTCGAACACCGCCCGGATCCGCTCGGGACCGGCCAGCACGTCGTAACAGTGCAGCCCCGGCAGCCGCCGCAGCCCCAGCCGCGCGCATACCTCGTCCAAGGCGCCGTACGTGCCGCAGTCGGCGTAGGCCACGGCGACCCGTTGCCCGCGGGCCAGGGCCTGGAGGGCCAATCGTTCGGCTTCAAAGGCAATTTTGGCCGGGCGGTTGTGCAGCAGGGCGGGCAGGCAATGCAGCTCGGCCCGCCAGCCGCGGCGGCCGAGGATCTCCCGCAGATGCCCGCCGAGGGCACCGCAGGCGATCACCGTCACCGGCGCCTCAGGGGGCGCCGTGGGCGGCTCATGCGGGGAAGGACAACTGCGCGACGAAGCGGTCGTTGAAGTCGGCGCGGTCGGACAGCTCGACATACCTCACCTCCTCCAGCAGCGCCATGGCGCCAGCGCGCTCGCGCAGCGACAGCAGCGACATCTTCGCCCCTTCGCCCGCCACATTCCCCGCGCTTACCACCCTGGTCACGCCGATCGGCGGGACCAGGCCGAGCCGGATCGCATTGGCGGGGGACAGGTAGCTGCCGAACGAGCCGGCGAGCAGCACCTGCTGGATGTCCGTGACGTGCAGCCCGGCCTCCTCCAGCAGGATGCGCCACCCGGTGGCGATCGCCGCCTTGGCGAACTGGAGTTCCCGCACGTCCCGCTGGGACAGGTAGACGCACTGCGACACGTCGCCCGGCTCGCCGAGCCAGTGCAGCACGAACACCCGTTCCTGGCCGGTCCTGGTCAGCCGGCCCGCCAGCCCCGGCGCCATCGACGCCACCTCCTGCTCGGGCACGAACCGGCCGGAGTGGTCCAGCAGGCCCAGCTTCACCAGGCCGGTCACCGCGTCGACGAGCCCCGAGCCGCACAGTCCTGCGGGCTCGGCGTCCCCGATGACCTTGAGGTCCAGCCCGTCGGGGGTCATCGTGACCACCTCGATCGCGCCGTCGGCGGCGCGCATGCCGCACCGGATCGCCGCGCCCTCGAACGCGGGCCCGGCGGGCGCGGCGGTGGCCAGCAGCCAGTCCCGGTTACCCAGCACGATCTCGCAGTTCGTGCCGATGTCCACGAACAGCCGGATCCGGGCGTCCCGGTCCATGCCCGAGGCGAGCAGCCCGGCGGTGATGTCCCCGCCGACGTACGCGCCGAACGCGGGGAACACCACGGCGCGTGCCCGCGGGTGCACCGCGATGCCCAGGTCGGCGGCGAGCACCTCGGGGAACAGCCGGGTGGCCATGATGAACGGGGCCATGCCGAGCGGCTCGGGGTCGATGCCGAGCACCACGTGGGTCATGGTGGCGTTACCTGCCACCGCCACCTCGTAGACCTCGTGGGGCTGCACGAGGCCTTGTGCGCACACCTCGGCGGCGAGATCTGCCAGTGTCTGCGCCGCCAGCCCGCGTAGCCGTTCCAGCCCCCCGGGGTCCAGCATCGTCGCGCTGATCCGGCTGATCACGTCCGCGCCGAACGGCTGCTGCGCGTTGAGCACCGACGCCACCGCGACCGGCGTCCCGGTGGACAGGTCGAGCAGCGTCGCGACGACGGTGGTGGTACCGAGGTCGAAGGCGATGCCGAACCGGCGGGCCGAGGTGTCACCCCGTTCCACGTCGATCAGCACGTCATCCACGATCACCGCGGTGACCTTGTAATCCGCGGCGCGCAGCGCCCGGGGAATCGCCCGCAGCGCTTCGAGGTCCATCCGCAGGTCGAGGTCGTCGAGCGCGGCCAGCAGCCGCTCGGCGTCGCTGACCTGGTCGCTCAGGGTTGGCTCGGCCAGTTCCAGATAGCGCTTTTGCACCGCGGGGCGCAGGATCACCTGCCTGCCGACGCCGACCGTGGCGGCCTTGGGCCTGGTGACGAGCGGCGGCACGTCCACCCGGGTGTCGGACAGGGCCTGGGCCCGGCAGGCCAGCCGCCATCCCTGCCGCAGCTCTTCTGGCGTGAACGCGCGGATGTCCAGCGACGACGGCGTCGCCGCGCCGTCGTCCAGCACCTGGACCTTGCACTTCTTGCAGGTGCCATGGCCGCCGCAGGTGGAGTCGATCGCGATCCCGTTCCAGCTCGCGGCGTCGAACAGGGTCACTCCGTGCGGTACCCGCACCCGCCGGGCACCGGGCTCGAAGGTCAGATCCACCCGGACCGGCCCGGTGGCCCCGGTCTCCAGGTGCACGGTGCTGGTCATGGTGACGGCTGGGCGGCCGCCGCGGCGGCCGCGGCCTGCTGGGCCCGGTGCGCGGCGATCCAGGACGCGCCCCAGGGGTCCCGGTCAAGCAGCAGGTCGGCTGCCTTGACCGCGCGGACGATCTGCGGCGACCGGGCGTCCATGATGGCGCTGGTCAGGCCGTGCGAGATGGCCACGGGCAGGAACGCGGCCCCGATCGCGTGCCGGTCCGGCATGCCGAACGACACGTTCGAGGCACCCAGCGTCATGTTCACGCCGAATTCATCGCGCAGCAGTGCGATCGTTTCCAGCGTCCGGATTCCGTGCCCGGTGTCGGCACCGACCGGCATGGCCAGCGGGTCGATCACGATGTCCTCGATCGGAATCCCGTACTGCCGCGTTGCCACGTCGATGAGCTTGCGGGCCAGTTCCACCCGGCGGGCCGGCTCCTCGGGGATCTCCTCCTCGTCGTTGGGCAGGCCGATGACCGCGGCGCCGTACTTGCGCACCAGGGGCAGGATCGCCGCCAGCCGGTCGTCCTCGGCGGTGACCGAGTTGACCAGCGCCTTGCCCTGGTAGGCCGCCAGGCCCGCGTCCAGGACCTCGATGATCGAGGAGTCGATGACCAGCGGCAGGTCGGTCAGCCCCTGGATGAGCCGGACCGCGCGGCTCATGAGTTCCGCCTCGTCGGCCAGGGGTGCGCCCATGTTCACGTCGAGCACCATGGCGCCGCCGGCGACCTGCTGGGCCACATCGGTCTCCACCCGGGACATGTCGCCGGCCCGCAGTTCCCCCTGGAACGCCTTGCGCCCGGTCGGGTTGATCCGCTCACCGATGATGCAGAACGGCTGGCCGGGGCCGATGAGGACCTGCCTGGCCGCTGAGGAGAGGACGGTGTCCACGCCGGCCGCCTACGCGGGCAGCGCGGCGCGGCGCCGCTGGATCAGTTCCTTGGCCCGGACCACCGCCGCCGAGGCGTCCGCGGCGTACCCGTCGGCGCCCACCACGTCGGCGTACTCCTGGGTGACCGGGGCGCCGCCGACCATGACGATCACCTGATCGCGCAGCCCGGACTTCTCCAGCGCGTTGATGTTCGCCTTGAACATCGGCATGGTCGTGGTGAGGAACGCGGAGAAGCCGAGGATGTCGGGCTGGTGCTCGCGCACCGCGTCGATGAACTTCTCCGGTGACACCTGGACGCCCAGGTCGATCACCTCGAACCCGGCGCCCTCGAACATGATGTTCACCAGGTTCTTGCCGATGTCGTGCACGTCACCCTTGACCGTGCCCATGACGATCTTCCCGATGGTCTGCGCCCCGGTCTCGGCCAGCAGCGGCCGCAGGATCTCCAGCGCCCCGGCCATCGCCTTGCCCGCGATCAGCATCTCCGGCACGAAGAAGTCGCCGCGTTCGAACCGGGCGCCGACCTCTTCAAGCGCCGGGATCAGCGCGTCGTAGAGCAGTGTCTCCGGGCCCAGGCCCATCCCCAGCCCGGTGTTGGTCAGCTCAAGCACGGCCGGCGCGTTGCCCACCAGGGTGTCGTCGTACAACTGCTTGAGAAGCTCGTCGGGGGTCACGCGGCACCTTCTCTCCGTGCTTGGGCTGGTTGCTGTGCCCGGGTGGCATGTGCCACGCGATCCTGCCCCGGCGCGGGCCCATCCGGCCGGTGGCCCAGGACCGCGGACAGGTCGCTGGCCTGGGCCATGCACGCGGCGGCCACATCGGCGACCCGCGCCGGCGTCAGCCGGGTCCCTGGCCCGGACACCGACAGCGCGGCGACCACGGCACCGCCGTCCCGGCGGACCGGGGCGGCCACCGCCACCAGGCCGGGTTCCAGTTCGCCGTCGATGACCGCGTAGCCGCGCTCGCGGACGGCGGCAAGCTCGGCCTCCAGTGCCGCCCGGCTGGTGATGCTCTGCTCGGTGCGCCGCTCCAGCCGGCCTGCCGGCAGCTTCGCCGTGCCGTAGGCGAGCAGCACTTTGCCGATCGCGCTGCAGTGCAGCGGCACCGCCAGGCCCAGCCAGTTGGTGGCCCCGATCAGGTAGACGCTGTCCACCTGGGCGATCTGCTCGACTCTGCCGTCCCGCCCGACGCCAAGGTTCACGGTCTCGCCGGTGGCCTCGCCGAGCCGGTCCAGGTAGGGCTGGGCGACCTCGGTCAGCCCCGCCTCGGCACCGCCGCGCCAGGCGAACCTGACGAACATCTCCCCGGGGCGGAACCGGCCCGCGTCGTCGCGGCGCACCAGCCCGTTGCGCTCGAGCGCCAGCAGCAGCCGCGACGTGGTGCTCTTGGCCAGCCCGGTGGCCGCGGCCAGCTCGGTGAACGTGACGGACCCCGGCGCGTGCACCACCTCGGTGAGCAGCCGCGCGGCACGGTCCACCGCCTGGGTTCCGTTAGGACTGCTCACCGCGCCTGCCTGTCGGTTGCCGCGCCAGCCCGGCCCGCGCCAAGCCTGGCCACATAGTTCCGTGCATAAGAGTTCTGTGCAGCAGAGTTCTGTGCAGCAAAGTTCCACGTTGCGGAACTCTGTTCTACTATGTGATCCTACGATCGGGGTCTTGGCCGGTCAAGGCTGCGCCGGCCAGTGCCCGCAGGGCCGCCCCGGGGTCAGCCGGAAGAGGCAGGTGGCGATGTTCCGCAACACGATGCCGCGGTATGAGATCCTCTCCACCGACGCGGTCGGGGTGCTTGAGCGCGGCTGGCGCCGCATCGTGAGCGAGATCGGCGTCCAGTTCGCCAAGCCGGAGGCCGTCGAACTGTTCCGCAAGGCCGGCCAGCAGGTGGACGGCGACGTGGTCAAGTTCGACCCGGACTTCGTGCTCGAGCAGGTCGCCAAGGCGCCGCGCGAGTTCGACGTGCAAGCCCGCAACCCGGCCAACAGCGTGCACATCGGCGGCGACGACATGGTGTTCGGCGCGGTGTACGGGTCGCCGTTCATCCGGGAGGGCGAGGTCCGCAGGGACGCCACGCTGGACGACTTCCACCGCCTGGCGATGCTCGCCCAGTCCTTCCCCGAACTGGACTCCGCGGGCGGGGTGATCTGCGAGCCCAACGACGCCCCGCTGGACTCACGGCACCTCGACATGATCTACGCCCTGCAGACCCTGACCGACAAGATCTACATGGGCAACGTGGTCTCCGGGCCCAACGCGGCCGACACGATCGCGATGACCTCGATCCTGTTCGGCGGCCTGGAGAAGGGCCGTGCCAGCATCGAGCAGACCCCGGCCACGATCTCGCTGATCAACTGCAACTCGCCGTTGCGCTGGGACGACCGGATGCTGGACGCCCAGTTCGAGTACTGCGCGGCGAACCAGCCGGTGGTGCTCACCCCGTTCCTGCTCATGGGCGCCATGTCCCCGGTCGCGATCCCGGCCGCGCTGGCGCAGCAGCTTGCCGAGGCGCTCACCGGCATCGCGCTGGCGCAGCTCATCCGCCCCGGCTGCCCGGTGATCTTCGGATCGTTCCTGTCCAACATCGACATGCAGTCCGGGTCGCCCAGCTTCGGCACCCCCGAGTCGGCGATCGGCCTGCTCTGCACCGGGCAGCTTGCCCGGCACTACGGGCTGCCGTTCCGCACCGGCGGCGGGCTCAACTCCAGCCAGACCGCGGACGCGCAGGCGGCCTACGAGGCGCTGATGACGCTGCTGCCCACGTTCCTCGCGGGCACGAACTTCGTCATGCACGCCGCCGGGTGGCTGGAAGGCGGCCTGGTGAGCTGCTACGAGAAGTTCATCATCGACATCGAACTGCTGCGGATGCTGCGGGTGCAGTTCACCCCGCTGGAGATCGACGAGGCGTCGCTGGCGTTCGGCGCGCACGAGGAGGTCGGCCACGGCGGCCACTTCCTCGGTGCCGCGCACACGATGGAGCGGTTCCGCACCTGCTTCTACCGGCCGCTGCTGTCCTCCACCGCGAACTACGAGCGGTGGCTGAAACAGGGCGGCAAGGACGCCGTGGTGCGGGCCGGTGAGATCTGCCGCAAGACGCTGGCGGAGTACGAGGCGCCACCGCTGGACGAGGCGGTCCGCGAGGAACTGGCTGGCTACGTCGCCCGCCGCCGCGCCGAGCTCGGCGACTAGTGGCCGCCGAAGGCCCGGCCGACCTGGTGCTGACCGGGGGAGCCGTCTACACGCTCGACGCCGCCCGGTCCTGGGCGCAGGCGGTCGCGATCTCCGGCGGGCGGATCGCGGCCGTGGGCACCGACGCTGACATGCGGCCCTACGTGGGCCCGCACACCGAGGTGGTCAACCTGCGCGGCCGGATGCTGCTGCCCGGGTTCCAGGACGCGCACGTGCACGCGTCCGGCGGCGGCCTGGAGCGCAGCCAGTGCGACCTGACCGGCGAGCACACCCGGCAGGGCTACCTGGCGGCGATCCGCTCCTACGCCGACCGCAACCCCGGCGCGGCCTGGATCACCGGCGGCGGCTGGGGGATGGACGTGTTCCCCGGCGGCGTGCCAAGCAAGGACGACCTCGACCAGGTGGTCCCCGACCGGCCGGTGTTCCTGTCCAACCGCGACCACCACGGCGCCTGGGTGAACTCGCGGGCACTCGCGCTTGCCGGGGTGGACGCCGCGACCCCGGACCCCCCGGACGGCCGGATCGAGCGGACCGCGGCCGGCGAGCCACAGGGCACGCTGCACGAGGGCGCGATGAACCTGATCCGGCGGGTGGCGCCAACGGTCACCCTGGACGAGCAGGTGGCCGGCATCCTGGAGGGCCAGCGGTACCTGCATTCGCTCGGCATCACCGCCTGGCAGGAGGCGATCGTCGGCGAGTACGCGGTGGTGCCCGACTGCTTCGGCGCGTACCGCGAGGTCGAGCGGCAGGGCCTGCTGACCGCCCGGGTCACCGGCGCGCTCTGGTGGCAGCGCGCGGCCGGGCTGTCACAACTGGATTTTCTGACCGAACGACGGTCCATCGCTGACGGCTCCCGGTTCCGCACCACCAGCGTGAAAATCATGCAGGACGGCGTCTGCGAGAACTTCACCGCCGCCATGCTGAGTCCCTACCTCGACGGGCACGGCCACCAAACCGGGGGGACCGGCACCAGCTTCTTCGACCCCGAGGAACTGAAAGAGGCGGTCACGGCCATCGACGCCCGGGGCTTCCAGGTGCACATCCACGCGATCGGGGACCGGGCGGTCCGCGAGGCGCTGGACGCGATCGCCGCCGCCCGTCACGCGAATGGGCCAACCCAGGGGCGGCATCACATCGCGCATATCCAGGTCGTCCACCCCGAGGACGTGCCCAGGTTCCGCGACCTTGCGGTGCTGGCCAACTGCCAGCCGCTGTGGGCCAGCAACGAGCCACAGATGACCGAGCTGACCCTGCCGTTCCTCGGCCCGGAGCGGTCCGCGTGGCAGTACCCGTTCGGCAGCCTGGCCCGGTCCGGCGCGCAACTGTGCTTCGGCAGCGACTGGCCGGTGTCCAGCCCGAACCCCATGTGGGAGATGCACACGGCGGTGAACCGGACCACCGCGCCTGACTACCCGTTCCGCGGCCCCGACACCGGTACCCCGTTCCTGCCCGGCGAGCGGATCGGCCTGCCCGCCGCGCTCGCCGCCTTCACCATCGGCTCCGCCTACGTCAATCACGACGAGCGGGACGCGGGCTCGGTCGAGCCCGGCAAGCGCGCCGACCTCGCGGTGCTCGACCGCGACCTGTTCGCCCAGCCCGCCGCCGAGATCGCGCTCGCCGAGGTGGACCTGACCCTGGTGGACGGCACCGTGGTCCATGCCCGCCCCGGCGCCTGACCGCGTGCGGCTCAGGCCAGGCCCCCTCAACCGGCACGCTCGGCCGAGAGGTCATCAGCGTCTCCGGCCATGATTACGACGTCGGCACCGCTGTCATCGTGGCAAGGGCATCATGGCCAGGAAGCAGCGCCCAGCCCGCCGCATTGCCGACCGCCTCCGCCGGTCCGGGCCGCGCCGGAGCGGACTACTGCTGGTTTTACTGCCGGGACCTAGGGCACCCGGGAAGGGCACTTTCGACCCTAAGGAGTGGTGTCCGCCGCGTGAACCGTGGTAAGTGCTGGTGCGGACGGCTGCGCAAACAGTGATCAGGCGAAGCACCTGCAGGGGTCGCGGAGGCGTGCAATGTCAGCGACAGTGAGTGAAGCGGTTGCCGGGGCGGATGTCCTTCCCGGTGCGGGCGACGATGGCTTCTTTGGTATCCGGTTCGAGTCGATCGGGGGGCTCGGCGCCCACCTCGCCGGGAAGATTCTCGCCGAGGCCGGCGTCCTGCGGCAGGGCCTGAACGGCGCGCACTTCTCTTCCTACGGCTCGGAGAAGAAGGGCACGCCGCTGAAGTCGTTCGTGCGCTTCTGCCCAGGCGACCGCGATGTCCGCACGAGCAGCCCGATCGAGAACCCGCAGGTGATCGCGGTCTTCCACGAGGTACTGGCCCGCTCATTCGACGTGGCCGCCGGCCTGCCCGCGACCGGCACCCTGATCATGAACACGCGCCGCAGCCCCGAGGAGATCCGTGCGGAGCTGAACCTTCGCTCGGGCACGGTGGCAGTGCTCGACGCGCTCGGCATCGCGCTCGAGGAGAAGACGCGGGTGAACACGGCAATGCTCGGCGCCGTCGCCCGCATCTGCCCGTTCCTCGATCCCGGCGCGCTGAAGGAGACAATCCGCAAGCAGTTCTCCGCCCGCTACGCCCACCTCATCGAGGCGAACCTCCGCACGTTCGACCGCGGCTACGCCGAGCTGCGGATCATGACCTGGAATCCCGCGCCCGGCGATCCCGGCCGGCCGGTACAGCGGGCCGCGCCCGCGTTCGGGTACCTCGACGCGCCGATCGGCGGCGTCATCCTCGACTCGGGCAACAGCATCCTCAAGAACCTGACCACGTCGCGGCAGGGCTTCCTTCCCGCCTACGACGCCGATACATGCATCCACTGCGGAATCTGCGACATCGTCTGCCCCGATCTCTGCTTCGTGTGGTCAGACGACGAGGACAGGCAGCCCGCGGTGAAGCTGCTCGGCATCGATTACCACTACTGCAAGGGCTGCCTGAAGTGCGTCGACGCGTGCCCGACCGGCTCGCTCACCGAACTCCGCGAAGAGGACGGCTGGGCCGAGGAAAATCGCGTACCGCTTTTCGGCTGGCTCGAGGACGAGAGGGGGGCCGTCTGATGGCCTTCGTCGCACCGCCAAGGCCGAGGACCGGCCTCGCCGCGCAAGCTGTCGGGTTCCACACCGGCAACGAGATGGCTGCGCTGTCCGCGAAGCAGATCCACTTCCACCTGATGGGCTACTACCCGATCACGCCCTCGACGGAGATCGCCGAGTTCCTCGACGAGATGAAGGCCGCCGGTGAGCACGACATCGTGATGGTGCCTGCCGACGGCGAGCACAGCGCGGCCGGCATCTGCTACGGCGCCACCACCGGCGGCGGGCGTGTCTTCAACGCGACCAGCGCCCAGGGGCTGCTCTACTCACTGGAGCAGCTGCCGGTGCAGTCGGGGACGCGCTACCCGATGCTGCTCGACGTCGCCACGCGCGCCGTGAGCGGCCCGCTCGACATCCGCGGCGACCACTCCGACATCTACTACGCGCTGAACACCGGCTGGCTGATCTTCATGGCGCGCGACCCGCAGGCCGTCTACGACCTGAACCTCATCGCGCTGCGTGCCGCCGAGCGCGCTGACGTGCGGCTGCCCGCGATCGTGGCCTTCGACGGCTTCTTCACCAGCCACCAGAAGCGCCGCGTCTCGATCTTCGAAGACGACGCGACCGTGCGGGACTGGCTGGGCCCCGTGCCGGAGACGGTGACCGCGCTCGATCCCCGGCACCCCGTGACGATCGGGCCGTACATGAACGACCCCGACCTGATCAACAACAAGTACCAGCTCGAGCGGGCGATGGACGCCGCGCAAGCTGCGCTCCCCGGCATCATCGCCGAATACGAGGCACTGAGCGGCCGCCGCTACGACCCCGTCGACCTGTACCGCATGGACGACGCCGAGGTCGCGGTTTTCCTGATGAACTCGGCCGCGGAGACCGCGAAGGACGCCGCCGACCGGCTGCGCGCCAAGGGCGTCCGCGCCGGCGTCATCAGCCCCAACGTGATCCGCCCGTTCCCCGCGGATGCGATCCGCGAGGCGCTGCGCGGGGTGCGGGCCGTCGTAATCGGCGAGCGCTCCAGCTCCTTCGGCGCGCACGGCGCCAACATCACGCACGAGGTGAAGTCCGCGCTGAAAGACGACCCGGAGAACCGCACCCTCTGCCTTAGCCGCGTCTACGGCCTGGGCGGGCGCGACTTCTACGCCGAGGACGCCGAGGCGTTCTTCCGGCTCGCGCAGGACGCCGCCGAGCGCGGCAAGGTGGAGGTGCCGTTCGACTACTACGGCGTGGAGCCAGGCGATCCCGCCAAGCCGCGGCCGCGCCGCGGCGCGCCACCACTCACTCGTGCGGAGACGACGAGCGGGCTGCTCAAAGTGGAGCCGGGCCCGAACGGTCAGCTCAAGGTCGACGCGCCGCCCTACTGGCAGCTCGCCACCAAGCCGAAGCGGCTGGTGCCCGGCCATGGGGCCTGCCCCGGCTGCGGCATCTTCCCTGCGCTCGACCAGTTCCTTCGGGGCATCGAGGGCGACGTCGTCGTGCTCTACCAGACGGGCTGCGCAATGGTCGTCACCACCGGCTACCCCTACACCTCGCACCGCATCACCTACGTGCACAACCTCTTCCAGAACGGCGCCGCCGCGCTGAGCGGGCTCGTGGAGATGTTCCACGAGCGCGTGCGCCGGGGCGAACTTCCCGCCGGCGAGGACATCACGTTCGTGATGGTCACCGGCGACGGTGGCATGGACATCGGAATGGGCGCCGCGATCGGAGGCGCGCTCCGCAACCACGGGATGATCATCGTCGAGTACGACAACCAGGGCTACATGAACACGGGCAGCCAGCTCAGCTATTCGACGCCGCTCGGCCACATGACATCGACGAGTCACGTTGGCCCCGCCGAGGTTGGCAAGGCCTTCCATCACAAGGACACCCCGCAGATCATGGCGGCGACCAACATCCCGTACGTCTTCACGGGTGTCGAGGGCTTCCCCGACGACCTCGTGCCGAAGGCCGTCAAGGCGCAGTGGTACGCGAAGCACCAGGGCATGGCCTACGGGAAGGTGCTGATCTCCTGTCCGCTGAACTGGAAGACCGAGGACCGCGTCGGCGTGGACATCGTGCAGGCCGCGGTCGACTCCTGCTTCTTCCCGCTGTACGAAATCGAGCGCGGCGTCACCCGCATCAGCTACGACCCGGATCCGATCGGGCGGCGCGTGCAGGTCGCCGACTGGCTGAAGCTGATGGGCAAGACGAAGCACCTGTTCAAGCCCGGCAACGAGGCGCTGCTTGCGTCGATCGAGGCCGAGGTGGAGCGCCGCTGGCTGCGGCTCAAGGCAAAAGACGAGAACCCACTCTTGTGAGAGATCAATGGACACCACGGCACGAATCATCGAGAAGCGTGACCTGACCGACGTCACCAAGCTGTTCGTCGTCCACGCCCCGCTCGCGGCGCACAACGCGGCGCCCGGCCAGTTCGTTATCGTGCGGGTCACCGAGACCGGCGAGCGGATCCCGATCAGCATGACCGACTTCAGCCGGGCCGACGGCACGATCACGATCGTCGTCCAGAAGGTCGGGCGCACCAGTGCGCTCGTCTGCCAGATGCGGGTGGGAGACGTCTTCCTCGACTTCGCCGGCCCCCTCGGCCTGGAGGTGCCACTCCCCGAGAAGGGCCACGCGGTGCTGATCGGCGGCGGCTTCGGGACCGGCGCGGTGTACCCGCTGGCCCGTGAGCTGCGCTCGCGCGGCGTGCGGGTGTCGTCCATCGTCGGCGCCCGGACCCGCGAGTTGCTGATTCTCGACGACCTGCTGGCGACGGAGAGCGACGAGGTGCATGTGTGCACCAACGACGGTTCCGTCGGCTACCACGGCTTCGTCACCGGACGCCTGGAGGAGCTGATGGACGCGGGCGCCGGGTTCACACACTGCTTCGCGGTGGGCCCGATGCCGATGATGCGCGCCGTCGCGAACACGGCGAAGAGCCGCGGCCTGCCCGCCATGGTCTCGCTCGACCCACTGATGGTGGACGGGACGGGCATGTGCGGCGGCTGCCGCGTGAGCGTCGGCGGCAAATCGTTTTTCGCTTGCGTGGACGGCCCGTTCTTCGACGCGCACCAGGTGGACTTCGACGAGGCGGACGACCGCTTGACGACCTATAAAGAGCAAGAAGACCTGGCCTGCGAGCTGGCGGGACTGGGGAGGTAAGCGCCATGCCTATCGTGTATCCGCATAAGACCGCGATGCCGTGCCGTGACCCGGAGGAGCGCCGCCGGAGCTGGGACGAGGTCGCCGAGGGCTACACCGTGGAGCGTGCCATCGCCGAAGCGCGCCGCTGCCTGTCCTGCCAGGACCCCGTGTGCGAGCAGGGCTGCCCCGTCAATGTGCCGATCCGCGACTTCGTGCGCCACGTCGCGATCGGGGACTTCGCGGGCGCCGCCGCCACGATCCGCCGCCGCAATCTGCTGCCCGCGATCTGCGGTCGCGTCTGCCCGGTCGAGCACCAGTGCGAGCTGCAGTGCGTGCTCTACCCCCATCAGGAGCCGGTCGGCATCGGCCGGCTGGAGCGCTTCGTCGCCGACTGGGAGCGCAAGCAGCCGAACGGCGGCGAGCACGCCGCGCCCGAGCTGTGGCGCGACCAGAAGGTCGCGATCGTTGGCTCGGGCCCGGCCGGCCTCACGGTGGCCAGCGACCTCGCACAGCTCGGCTATCCCGTGACGATCTTCGAGGCGCTGCATGCGTTCGGCGGCGTCCTGCGCTACGGGATCCCCCAGTACCGTCTGCCGAAGGAGATCGTCGACGAGGACGTCGCGCACCTCAAGGCGCTCGGCGTGGAGTTCGTTCGCGACGTGATCATCGGCAAGACGGTCACCATCGACCAGCTCATCGACGAGTTCGGCTACTCGGCGGTCTTCGTCGGCACGGGCGCGGGCTCGCCGATCTTCATGAACATCCCCGGGGAGAACCTCAAGGGCATCTACTCGGCCAACGAGTTCCTCACCCGCGTCAACCTGATGCACGCGTACTCGTTCCCCGAGTACGACACGCCTATCCGGCGGCCGAGGCGGGCCGCAGTGATCGGCGCCGGCGACACCGCGATGGATGCGGTGCGCTGCTCGATCCGCCTCGGCGCCGAGGAGGGCCACATCGTGTACCGCCGCTCCGAGAAGGAGAAGGGCGCGCGAGCGGAAGACTACGAGCGGGCGCGCGACGAGGGCGTGATCTTCGACTGGCTCACCCTCCCGAAGCGCTTCCTCGGCGATGAGAACGGGTGGGTCCGCGGCCTTGAGTGCATCCGTACCGAACTCGGCGAGCCCGATGAGTCGGGGCGGCGCCGCCCGGTGCCGGTGCCCGGCTCGGAGTTCACGATGGAGACCGACCTCGTCGTCATCGCCCTGGGCACGAACCCGAACCCGCTTATCCCGCGGACGACCACCGGACTCGACATCGACGGCCACGGCTGCATCGTCGCCAACCCGAAGACTGGCGCCACGAGCCGCGAAGGCGTGTTCGCCGGCGGCGACATCGTGACCGGCGCCGCCACCGTGATCCTGGCCATGGGCGCTGGCCGCAAGGCGGCGGCCGCCATCCACGACTACTTGCAACGCGATGCCGCGCAGGAGGGAGCATAGTTATGAGCACTATGGGGGCTGCCCGCGCGGGCAGCCTGGTTGACGACACCGAACCGGCCGGCGGCCGGGACTGGGCGGACTACCAGCGAGGCCGCAGGGAGGGGACCGAGTGGGCGTGTGAGTACGCGACCCACGAGGAGCTGCGCGACCTGGTGGACGGATTCGAGCCGGGTCGGAGCGCCCCGTTCGATTCGGACCATTCGCTGTACGGCTTCATCAACGGCAGAGAAGACAGGAACGCCGCGCACGTTCCCCATGACGACACCCCGTTCTGGCGGGGGTTCGCCGCCGGGGCGCGAGAGGTGCTCGACGAAACCAGCCCCCTCGGCTGACCGCGGTCATCTACCACGCGGCTCAGGGGCATACAAGACACGGGAGCGCCCGATGATACAACGAGTACCCAGGAGAACGTGGGGCTCGCCCGGTGCGGGCACCGGGCGCCCGCGCGTCCTGATCGAAGACGACCACGAGGCACTGGCGATCTCCGACTTCTCCCTGTTCGAGCAGGCAGGCCTGGACATCGCGTTCTGCTCGGGGCCCGGCGAGGATCCACAGGCCTGCCCGCTGTTGCGTGGGGAGCCGTGCCCGGTGCTGGCCCGCGCCGAGGCCGTACTTCATGGCCTGGACCCTGCCCTCGGCATCGCTGCGGAGATCCATGGCCAGCACCCGGGCCTGCCGGTCGTGGTCGAGCAGCGCCGCAACCCGGGCGGAGACCAGCCGCCAGCGCCGGAAGGCTGCACGCCACTGCCCTGCTCCTCCTCGGTGAAGGGCCAGATCGACGCCTTGTGGCGGGCGCTGGCGGACCGGCGGAGGTAGCTGAGCGGCGGCACCACGCCGGTCAGTACAGTGACCGTGCGATCTGCGTTGCCCCCCGCACCGCAGCGGCGTGCCTCTGAGACGATGAAGGCATGCCGGTCACGTTCGAGGTAGTAGCGCTGGACAAGCCCGAAGACGTCAACGTCATCGTCGGCCAGGCGCACTTCATCAAGACGGTGGAGGATCTGCACGAGACGCTCGCCGGGGTGAGCCCGCACCTGCGGTTCGGCATCGCGTTCTGTGAGGCGTCGGCGGCCCGGCTGGTCCGCCGCTCGGGCAACGACGCGGAGCTCACCGGCCTGGCGGCCAGCAACGCGCAGGCGATCTCCGCCGGTCACGCGTTTGTGATCATGCTGCGGGAGGGTTTCCCGGTGAACGTCATGAATCCGGTCAAGCTGGTGCCGGAGGTCTGCACGGTCTACTGCGCCACCGCCAACCCGGTCGGCGTGCTCGTGGCGGTCAGCGAGCTTGGCCGTGGTATCGCGGGCGTCATCGACGGGCTGCCGCCGGTCGGGATCGAGACCGACGCCGACGTCGCGGACCGGCATCGCCTGCTCCGCGAGATCGGCTACAAACTCTGACCGTGCCCGCGCCGCGGCACGCGACCTGAGACAGCCGAAGGCCCGGGCCGTGCGACCGGGCACGCCCGGGCCTTGCGCCTGCGTGGCCGGCCAGCGCCCCTACCGGGCCGGGGGCTGGTACGCCGCGCCGTCGTGGGCGGCCGTGGTGGTGAGCTTGCCCTCGAACGCCCCGCCCCAGACGATCATCTGGCTGCCCGTCCAGACGGCCAGCGGGTTGGCCCGGCCGCGCAGCGGGGCCTGCGGCAGCGCCGACCACCGGTTGGTCGCCGGGTCATAGGCGACCCCGTGCGGCGGGACGGCCTGGGCGGTGTATGGGCCGGTGAGCCCGCCCCACACCAGCACCTGATGGCCGGTCCAGACAGCCGCGAACTGAGAGCGGCTGAACTCCATCCGGGGCAGGCGGCGCCACTGGCCGGTGCGGGGGTTGAACGCGACACCGCTGGCGGTGGGCCCGTGGCCGTTGGCCAGCGTGCCGCCGAGGAACAGGGCCTCGGTGCCATCCCACACCGCCGTCGCGCCCGAGCGTGGCTGCGGCATCGACGGCAGCGTGCGCCAGGTGCGGGTGGTGGGGTTGTAGGCGGCCGCGCCAGCCGGCGTCGGCGGGCCACTGGCGGACTGCGTCGGGTGCCAGCCACCTGCGATGATCACTTCGGTTCCGGTCCAGGCCCCTGCGGCATACCGCGGGGACAGTGGCGACGGTGGAAGCTCCCGCCAGGTGTTGGCCGCCGGGGTGTAGGCCGCGCCGTCCGAGTTGGCGCCACCGCAGCAGCCGCCGCCCCACATGATCACCTGATGGCCGGTCCAGACCGAGACCGCGCCCACCGGGCGTGGGTACGGGGTGATGGGCCGCCAGGTGTTGGTCGCCGGGTTGTAGGCGCCGTTGGTGATCCCGAAGACAAGCATCTCGGTTCCGGTCCACGCCGCGAACTGGGGGCCCTCGCCCATTCTCGGCGTGGGCCCGGGGGCGAGCCTGCGCCACTGGCCGGTCGCCGGGGCGTAGCCGAGGGTGACACCGCGGGCCCCGTTGTGGGCCGCGACGACGCCGTGGATCAGCATCTCGTGCCCGGTCCACACGCTGACGGTCGCCATCAGGGAAGCGGTGCGGGGTGCCCGCGGCAGCAACTGCCAGGTCCCGGTCGCCGGCGCCGTGCTGGCCGACGCCGATGGCGTCGGTGTGCCTGGCGGGGCCGACGTGCGGCTGGAGCCCGCGCCTTGGGGCGCCCCGGTGCTGGGGGATATGGTCCCGCAGGCCGCGGCGGTGAGCACGACCGTCGCGCCGAGGATCAGGGAGGTGAGTGCCGGGGCGAAGCCGGCTGACGAGGAGCGCATCGCCGATCACTTCTTCGTGCGGCTGCCCCAAGGCCACACCCTGGCGCCCGCCAGAGGCCGGGCAGCCGCGGTTGGTGCCCTGACGGGCCCATTCTCACTGTGGCCCCGGTCCGGCCAGTGGCTCAGGGCCGCCCGGCCCGGCCAGCCGGGACCTTCGGTCCTGTGCCTGGAGCGGCGCACCGGCAAGGCTCGACCGTGCCCGGGCAGTGCCGGAAGCCGGCCGTGCCCAGGCGCGCCGCGGCGCGGGCGGGTGGTGCTGGCGGTGCTGGAAGTCACCGAGGTGACCAAGAGTTTCGGCAGCGTGCGGGCGCTGGACCGGTGCACGTTCCAGGCTGCGCCGAAGCGGCTGGCCGGATTGCTTGGCCCCAACGGGGCCGGCAAGACCACGGTGATGCGCTGCCTCCTCGGGCTGGTGCAGCCGGAGCAGGGCAGCCTGCGCTGGCGAGGGGCACCGATCACCGAGCAGGTGTGGCACCGTTTTGGCTACATGCCGGAGGAGCGGGGCCTCTACCCCGCGATGCAGGTCCGTGAGCAGATCGTGCATTTCGGCAGGCTGTCCGGACTGAGCCGGGCGACCGCCGATCGTGCGGCCGCTGCGGTCATCGCCCGGGCCGGCCTGGCGGGCCTGGCCGGGCGGCGGGTCGACCAGCTGTCGCATGGCAATCAGCAGCGGGTCCAGCTGGCCATCGCGCTCGTCCACGACCCGGAGCTGCTTATTCTCGACGAGCCGTTCGCCGGCCTGGATCCGCTGGGCGTCGCCACGCTGGGCGGCCTGCTGCGGGAGCTGGCCGACGACGGGGCGACGGTGCTGTTCTCCAGCCACCAGCTCGACCTGGTGCAGAACCTGTGCCAGGACGTCATCACGATGAATCATGGCCGCGTCGTGCTGGCCGGTTCGCTGGACGAACTGCAGGCCGCGGCGGGGCGGCGGCACATCGACGTGGTCTTCGCCGGTCCCGTCCCGGCTGGCTGGCACCGCAGGCTGCCGGGAATCACCGTCGAGACCGAGGGCGAGCGGCACGTACGGCTCGCCGCCGGCGACGGCGCCGACCCCGCGGCGGTGCTCCGGGCCGCCCGGGCAGTGGGTGATCTGCTGCGGTTCGGTTTCGAGCCGCCGTCGCTCACGGAGCTGTTCCAGGAGGCGATCGGCCGATGACGCAGCGGCTCACCACGATCTGGGTCATCGCGCGGCGGGAAGTCGTGACGCGGGCCCGCAGCAAGGCGTTCCGCATCTCCTCGGCGCTGCTGATGGTGGCGATGGTCGCGGGCATTGTGATCCCGGTCATCGCGGCCCGCGGCCCGGCCCGTTACACGGTGGCGGTCACCGGGACGTCCGCCGCCCTGCCGGCTGCGGTCCACGCGGCGGCGGCCGCTGCGGGGATCACCGTGATCATCCGTGACGTGCCCACCCGCGCGGCCGGCGCCGCGCTGGTCCAGTCCGGCGCGGCCAGTGCCGCGCTGGCCGGTACCGGCATGGTGGTCTGGAAGAACACCGTGGACCAGCGGCTTGGCCCGGTGCTCACCGTCGCGCTGGCCGAGGTCACGATCGGCCGGCGCGCCGCGGCGATGGGCCTGAACGGGGCACAGGCGGCCGCCCTGCTCGCGCCTGCCCGGCCCGCCGTAACCCTGCTGCACCCGCAGCCCGACAGGACGCCGGAACTGGTTATTGCCATGGTGGGCATGATCTTGCTGTTCACTGCGCTGAACCTGTACGGCTCCTACGTGCTGACCGGCGTGGTGGAGGAGAAGTCCAGCCGGGTTGTGGAGGTCCTGCTGGCCAGGGTGCAGCCCGCCGACCTGCTGGCGGGCAAGGTGGCCGGGATCGGCCTGCTCGGCATCGGCCAGTTCGCGATGCTGGGCGCCGTTGCCGCGGTCACCCTGCAGGCCGTCCACCCGCCCCGGCTCCCGGCCGGCGCCACCCTGCTCATCGCCGGCGTGGTGGCCTGGTTCATCCTCGGCTACGCCTTCTACAGCGTCTTGTACGGTTCGCTCGGCGCGCTGGCCTCGCGGACCGAGGACGCCCAGGCTGCCATCGCGCCGGTCACCGTGATCATGGTGCTGATCTACCTGGGCGCCTTCGCCGCCGTGGCCCGGCCGCACGCCTGGTGGGTGACGGCGTGCTCGCTGTTCCCGCCCACCGCTCCCATCTTCATGCCGCTGCGCACCGCCCTGACCAGCGTGCCGGCCTGGCAGGTGGCGGCCGCGGTGATCCTCATGATCGCCAGCACGTTTGCCCTGATGCGGGTCGGCGGCCGGGTCTACCGCGGTGCGGTGCTGCGCATGGGACAGCGGGTCCGGCTCCGCCAGGCGTGGCACGGGGAGTGACCGGCCTGGCCATGCGCTGAGCCGGCGCCGGGCTTAACCGGCCAGCAGTACGCCGAGGAACAGGGCGGCCAGCGCGGACAGCCCGGTCAGGGCGCCGAACACAGCGGCCCACACCGGCTTGCGTGCCCGGGTGTGGACCGCGGCGGTCACCCCGGAGATGGCCACCACGATCAGCTTGACCACCAGCGTGGTCTGGTAGCTGCCATGGATCTGGGCGTGCACGGCCGCGATGTTCCAGATGCCGGTGATCACCAGGACACCGAACGCGGGCCAGGCGATCAGGTTGAACCGGCGGGCCGCGGTGCGCGGTATCTCCGCACCGAGGCGGCGCAGCACCGGGACCAGGGCCGCGAGCGTGATCTGGCCGCCGACCCAGACCGTGGCGGCGAGCACGTGCAGGAAAAGCCTGATCGTGTCCCAGCTGACCGAGAGCATTTCCTTATCCCCGATAGGGCGCTGCCGGGTCGCTGCGCGGGGCACAGCCTAGGCGCTGGCCGCCGTCAGAGCATCAAGATCAGCATGTAGGCCATGGCCACACCCATCACGATCTGGCAGGACGCGGCCAGCCCGGGGCAGAGCACCGGCCGGGAGACGGACTGGGCCGCGGGCGGCGTCCCGCGGCGCGACGGCCCGCGTTGCGCCGGACCGGATGGGGCCGTTGCGGGCTGGTGCCGGCCCGGTGAAGGCAGCCTCCCCCGGGGCCGCCGCGCCCGCGGGGGCCAGAGCCGGGGCGGGGCGCAGCGCGGCGAGCCGGTCGGTGCTGACCACGACAGACACGGCCACGGCCACGGCCAGCAGGAGGGCGAGCACGGGCAGGGCGCCGCGAGCCGCCGTCATCGGGGCGCTCAGGTCCGGGGCGGCCAGCAGCATGCACACCATGGCCGCGCAGGACAGCACATGAGCGCCATGATGGCCAGGTGCCGCGGGTGGCGCCGCCGGGCCGCTCGCGGCTGGCCGGCCCCGGCGAGCCGCGCGATGCCGCCGGTCCCGGAGGACCTGCCAGCCGAACCAGGCGGTGCCGGCCGCGAACAGCACGGCCCAGGCGCGGGCCTGGAGCAGGTTGAGCCGGGGGACCAGCATCCCGGCCATGGCCACGCCCATCACCGCGTGCATCACATCCACGCCGTGGTCGGTGGACCGGCGCCACCAGCGCGCCGCTACCAGCCTGGTCGCGCAGTACCCGGCGATCAGCAACAGGACCGCGGCCAGCACCCCGGCCACCCAGGGCGGCGGTGCCATCAGCCCACCCCCGCCAGTGGCTCGGGGGAACCCGGAGCGCGGGCGGCACGACTTCCTGGCCACATTCCGGTGCACCGGCGCGGCCAGCCGTCATCCGCGCGGCCGGCCAGTACGCGGCGGCGAGCAGCACCAGCAGCGGCCCGGTGTCGGGGTCGGTGGTGGCCCGGGTGAACAGGCCGCCGAGGTCCTGGCCGGCGGCCCACATGGCCACGGCGGCGAGCACCGCCAGGCACAGCACCGCCCGGGCTGCCGGGACCGGCAGGTACACCCCGACGGCGACGACCACGAGCAGGGCGGCGGTGACCAGGCCGGCCACTGCCGCGTGTGGCCGATCAGTCCCGAGGCGGCGGCATCCAGGGACCGCAGCCAGCGCGGATCCCCGGACGGCATGCGGCCGGCGGACGCCGGGTCGCCCGGCAGCAGGCCGGGACCCAGGGACGCCAGCACGGCGAGCCACGCCAGGCCGCCCCACAGCACGAACCACAGCCCGCGCGCGACCGGTGCCCCCACCGCGGTGGCAGCCGCGAACGGGGCGTTGCGTCCCGCCGCGCGGCCCGCCGCCTGCGTGCCCGGCCTGCCTTTTCCAGCCGCGCGGGCCGCCGGCGGAGCGGGCCACAGCAGCACGGCGGCCAGCGCATACAGCAGCGCGGCGCCGGGCGCGCCGGTAACCGGGCTCGCCGCGCCGGTGAGCACCCCGCCGAGTCCCTCACCAAGCCACCAGACGGCCAGGGCCCAGGCGATCGAGGCGCCCAGGGCAGCGCGGGCCGTGGGCCGCCAGGCGATCCCCAGTGCCAGCAGCAGTTGCACCGTGCCGAACACGGCGGTCGCGGCTCCGGGGTGCGTTCCGATCAGGTGCGCGCTCCAGGTGACCGGGCCCGCCACCGGGCCGGGGTTCCCCACGGCGGTTGCCGCGAGCATCCTGGGGAAACCTTGACTAAACATGAAGCTCTGGTACTGCAGCACCGCGTCGAGCAGCCACAGGGCGGCCAGCGCCAGTTGGAGCGCGCGCCGCCAGCCGGGTGCTTCCTGCCCTGGGCCGGTGGCCATGGCGGGGCCCATCCTGCCTGCGCCCGCCCCGGCCGCGCCATTCGGGCCGCGGCGACGGCTAATACGCAGTCTCAGTGCAGGGCTCCTTCGGATCGCCGATCGCGCCGGAGGTATTACGATGCGCAATCAATTTGGCCGGCACGCATGATTCGCCAGCGTAGATGGCGCGCTCCCGCGGCACAAGAGTGTGCAGCTAATGGGCCTGCTACGAGGGGTTCACGCTGGCAAGGGGCGGTGCCAGCCTGCGATTCCGGTCGGCCGCGATACCCGGCCGGCGTATTATGGATACCCCAACGGCGTATTTCACCGGGGGGCTGCATTGCGGTGCACCAGGTGAACTGAATGTCACACATCTTCCCCGTCAATGCGTAATGCAAAATAATAGGGTCCGGCGACGGTCATCCTCACAGCGACGTGAGCGCGACCTTGGGCGAGGTGCGTGATGGCAGACCGGCGGGTGCTGGGAATCGTCCTGGCGGGCGGCGCGGGGCGGCGGCTGATGCCGCTGACCGAGGACCGGGCCAAGCCGGCGGTGCCGTTCGGCGGCCTCTACCGGCTGGTGGACTTCGCGTTGTCCAACCTGGTCAACGCCGGGTGCCTGCGGATCTGCGTGCTCACCCAGTACAAGAGCCACAGCCTGGACCGGCACATCACGACCACCTGGCGGATGAGCTCGCTGCTCGGCAACTACGTCACCCCGGTGCCCGCGCAGCAGCGCCTGGGCCCGCAGTGGTACACCGGCTCGGCAGACGCGATCTACCAGTCGCTGAACCTGATCTTCGACGAGCGGCCCGACCTGGTGGTGGTGTTCGGCGCGGACCACGTGTACCGGATGGACCCCAGGCAGATGATCGACCAGCATGTCCAGGGTGGCGCGGGGGTCACCGTGGCGGCGATCCGGGTGCCCCGCCTGGACGCGGCCGAGTTCGGCGTGATCCGGGCGGCCAAGGAGGGCCACCGGATCGAGGAGTTCCTGGAGAAGCCCGCGGCGCCGCCCGGCCTGCCGGACAGCCCGGACGAGGCCTACGCGTCCATGGGCAACTACGTGTTCGGCGCCGACGTCCTGGTGGATGCGCTGCGCGAGGACGCGGCCAATGCGGCAAGCAAGCACGACATGGGCGGGGACATCATCCCGATGATGGTCGCCAACGGCACGGCCCAGGTGTATGACTTCGCGGCCAACGAGGTGCCCGGCGCGACCGAGCGCGACCGTGGCTACTGGCGCGACGTCGGGACGCTGGACTCCTACTTCGACGCGCACATGGACCTGTGCCACGTGCACCCGGTGTTCAACCTGTACAACGAGCGCTGGCCGATCCTGACGCACGTGGAGTCCCAGCCGCCGGCGAAATTCGTGCACGACTCGGGCGACCGGATCGGCCGGGCGCTGGACAGCCTGGTGAGCAACGGGGTCATCGTGTCCGGCGGGACGGTGCGCGAGTCGGTGCTGTCTCCCGGCGTGCGGGTGAACAGCTGGTCCACGGTGGAGCGCTCGGTGATCCTGCACAACACGGTGATCGGGCGGCACGCGGTGGTCCGGGACGCGATCATTGACAAGAACGTCGAGGTCCCCGAGGGAGCCGAGGTGGGCGTGGACAAGGAGTACGACCGCGAGCGCGGTTTCCTGGTGTCCGCCGGGGGCATCACCGTCGTCGGTAAGGGCCAGAAGGTCCGCTCGTGACCGCCGCGGCCCCCGGCTCGCGGCTGCGGGTAGCCCTGCTGACGCGTGAATACCCGCCGGAGGTGTACGGCGGTGCCGGGGTGCATGTCGCCTACCTGGCCCGTGAGCTGGCCAGCCTGGTCGACGTGACCGTGCACTGCCAGGGCGCGGACCGGCCGGATGCCGTCGCGCACCGGCCGTGGGACCACCTCGCCGGCGCGAACCCGGCGCTTGGCGTGATGTCGGCCGACCTGTCCATGACGGCGGCCGCAGGCTCGGCCGAGGTGGTGCACTCGCACACCTGGTACGCGAACCTGGCGGGTCACCTGGCCGCGCTGCTTTACGGGGTGCCGCACCTGGTCACCGTGCATTCGCTGGAGCCGTTGCGGCCGTGGAAGGCCGAGCAGCTCGGCGGTGGTTACGCGCTGTCCTCGTGGTGTGAGCGGGTGGCCGTGGAGGCCGCCGCCGCCGTGGTGGCCGTGTCCGCGGGCATGCGGGACGACGTGCTGGCCGCCTACCCGGCAGTTTCCCCGGACCGGGTGCGGGTCATCCGCAACGGGATCGACACCGCCGAGTATGCGCCGGACCTGGCGACCGACGTGCTGGACGCCTACGGGGTGGACCCGGGCCGGCCGTCAGTGATCTTCGTGGGCCGGATTACCAGGCAGAAGGGCGTCCCGGTGCTGCTGCGGGCCGCGGCCGCACTTGATCCCGCCGCTCAGCTCGTGCTCTGCGCCGGGCAGCCCGACACCGCCGAGCTTGCGGCCGAGGTCGAGGGCCTGGTGGCGGACCTGCGGACGGCGCGGTCCGGGGTGATCTGGATTCCGGAGATGCTGCCCAAGCGCGCGCTGATCCAGTTGCTCTCGCACGCGACGGTGTTCGCCTGCCCGTCGCTGTACGAGCCGCTCGGCATCGTCAACCTGGAGGCGATGGCCTGCGGCACGGCGGTGGTGGCGTCGGCGGTCGGCGGCATCCCCGAGGTGGTGAGCGACGGCGAGACCGGGCTGCTGGTCCCGCCCGGTGACCCGGGCGCGCTGGCCGGTGCCCTGAACGCGCTGATCGCGGACCCGGCCCGCGCCGCCGCACTCGGCCGGGCCGGGCGCGAGCGTGCCGTCGCCGAGTTCGGCTGGCAGGCGGTGGCCGCGCAGACCGCGGCGTTGTACGCCGAACTGGCACGCTGACCGGGTCCGTCCGGCCTGGCCTGCTGATGTGACCGTCAGGCCCAGCCCGCTGACCTGGGCCGCGGGGCCGTCACGTGCACCCGGGAAACTCCGCAAGAAAAGTTGTTGGCCGCTGCCCCGGACCGGCCTCCTACCGGTGTCGCACCGACACTCGCTCGCTGGCCGCAGGCCGCGGGCCGGCGCAGCGGAGGAGACCAGACATGCTCACCGCTGGTCAAACCGGGTGTCGGTGGATTCCGGCTGTGCCTCCTTCTGATCGCGGCCTTGGCGCGCCTGAGAGCCGAAGAGGCCCATATCACACCTCAGGAGGGCTTCATGCAGATAACGGATGTGAGACCAGGTGGCAGCAAGTGCCCCGGACGAACTACCGTGAGACCGTGCAAGACGGGGAGATCGTCGCAGCGATTGTCGCAGGGGATCCTGCTGGGCTCGCTGCTGCTTACGACAACTATGCGCCCGGGCTGTATGCCTACTGCCGGACGCTGCTCAGTGAGCCTGCCGACGCGGCCGACGCGGTGCAGGACACCTATGTCATCGCTGCTGCCAAGGTGGACGGGCTGCGCGATCCCGACCGGCTCCGCCCATGGCTGTATGCGGTGGCCCGCAACGAGTGCTACCGCCGCCTGCGGGCGCGGGGGCTCTCCGCCCCGCTTGATGCGGCAGTGGAGGTGACCTCCAACGAGCCGGACGTGGAACTCGGCCCGGAACGGGAGGAGTTGCGCGGCCTGGTGGTCGACGCGCTCTCCGGGCTGAACCCCTCGGATCGCGAAGTCATCGAGCTGAACCTGCGCCACGTGCTGGACGGCGAGGACCTGGCCGACGCCCTCGGCGTGTCGCGCAACCACGCGCACGCGCTCGCGTCCCGGGCACGCGCCCAGTTCGAGGGGTCGCTGGGCGCGCTGCTGGTCGCCCGGGCCGGCCGGGAGCAGTGCCAGGAACTGGGCGACATCCTCGCGGGCTGGGACGGCGAGCTGACCATCCTGCTCCGCAAGCGGGTGAACCGGCACATCGAGCGCTGCCAGGTCTGCGGCCAGCGCAAGCGCCGTGAGCTCAGTCCGGCGATGCTGCTCAGCATGCTGCCGATGGTGGCGCTGCCGGCCGGCCTGCGCGAGCAGGTGCTCCGGCTGGTGGACGACGTCTCGCCGGTCGCGGCCGGGCACCGCGAGCTGGTGGCCCGCCGGGCGGAGCCGTTCGACCGCTCCGGCTTCCCCAGGCCGGTCGCCTCGCCGCGCCGGGTGTACGGGGTGCAGGCCCTGACCGTGGCCGCGTGCGTGGCCGCCGCGGCAGCCATACTGCTTGGCGCCGGCACCGTTCTCGCCCTGAACGCGCTGCACCACAAGGGCTCACCGGCCGCGGCCGCCGCGACCGTCGGGCCGGGTGCCGCCAGCCAGGCACCGCTGAACTCCGGGTCGACCCCGGTGTCGCCGACCTCCCCGGCCCACAAGGGCAGGGCAGCGGCGGCAAGCACATCGGCCTGACCATCACGGTGTCCGGCTCGCCGTCGGCCTCGGCCTCGGGCCCGTCGGGTTCTTCGCCGGGCGGCGGCTCGTCGCCGACGCCCCGCCGGTCCACGCCGCCGGCGAGCCCGAGCCCTTCGCCGACCTCGCCGTCGCCCAGCCCGTCGCCCAGCCCGTCCCCGTCGCCTTCTCCGTCGCCCTCCCCGACCTCGACCGCTGGTGCGCTGCCACGCTGAGCCGACGGTGGGCGGGCCGTATTCCCGGTCGTGCACGCTGACCGCGCAGGCCGGCCGGGACATTTACGGCGTCGTGGATCCGCCGAACTCGGCGCGCAACTGCGTCGCGGCCTGCGTCATCGCGGACAGCTTGCCGAACGCGACGTCGCGCGGCAGGTACTTCATCCCGCAGTCGGGGGCCAGCACCAGGCGCTCGGCGGCGACGTAGGGCAGCGCCCGGCGCACCCTGGCAGCCACCTCGTCGGCGGTCTCCACGGTGTGGTCACCGAGGTTGAGCACGCCCAGGATGACGGTCTTGCCGGTGAGTGCGGCGAGCACCGAGCAGTCCAGCCCGGACTGGGCGGTCTCTATCGACACCTGGTCGCACTCGGCGCCCGCGAGCTCGGGCAGGAACGAATAGCCGGACGGGCGGTCATGGATGATGGCCGCGTAGCCGAAGCACAGGTGCACGGCCGTGGTGCCGCTGATCCCCGCGAGCGCCCGGTTGATCGCGGCCACGCCGTACTTGCGGGCCTCCTCCGGGCGGGCCTGCAGGTAGGGCTCGTCCAGCTGGACGATGTCGGCCCCGGCCGCGAGCAGGTCCCTGACCTCTTCGTTGACCGCCTCGGCATAACCAAGCGCGAGCTCTTCGGTGCTCGCGTAGTAGTCGTTCTGCGCCTGCTGCGCCATGGTGAACGGGCCCGGCACGGTGATCTTGATGGTCCTGTCACTGTGCGCGCGGAGGAAGGCCAGGTCTCCCGTCTCCACCGCATGCTTGCGCCGGATCGGGCCGGTCACCCGCGGCACCGGGTTCGGGTGCCCGCTGCGGTCCAGCGCGGTGCCGGGGTTGTCGATGTCCACCCCGTCCAGGGCGGTGGCGAACCTGTTGGAGTAACTCTCCCGGCAGATCTCGCCGTCGGTGACGATGTCGAGGCCGGCCTCCTCCTGGGCCAGGATGGCGAGCACGGTCGCGTCCCGCTGTGCCTCGGTCAGGTAGGCCTGGTCCACCCGCCACAGTTCCCGGGCGCGGACCCGTGGCGGGAAGCGGTCACCCAGCCGCTTGCGGTCGATCAGCCAGTCCGGCTGGGGGTAGCTGCCCACGAGCGACGTAGGGAAGAGCATGCCGGACCTCCGCCAGTCGGTGCTTCGCTTGAAATCTCAGGGCTCCGGGGTGTCCGAGCGGCCCTGCTGCTCGGCCAGGAAACGCTCGAACTGGGCGCCGAGTTCATCCGCGGTGGGCATCTCGGCGCCGGGTTCGGCCAGCAGCCCTTCCGCGGATGCGGCATCCACGAAGGCGTCGTACTGCCGTTCGAGGGCCTGCACCAGTTCGCCGATCTCGTCGGATGTTTCCACCTGACGGGCGATCTCCTCGTCGGTGCGCCGCGCCGCGTCCCGCAGCGCCTCGTCCGGCAGCGCCAGGCCGCTGGTCCTGGTCACGCATTCCAGCAGGGCCACGGCTGCCGCCGGGTACGCCGCCTGGGCCAGGTAGTGCGGCACGTGCACGGCGAAGCCGCCCGCCGCCCGGTTGTCCTCGCCCAGGCGCAATTCCAGCAGCGAGGCCGCGCTGCCCGGCACCTGCAGCCGGTCCACGATCGGCCGGGAGCCGGTGGCCAGTTCGGGCCGGGTGCCGTGCGCGGTGACGCCAAGCGGGCGGGTGTGCGGAACGCCCATCGGGATGCCATGGAACCCGAGCACAAGCTCTGCCCCGAGGCGGCTGATCACGCTCGCCACGGCGCTGGTGAACCGCTCCCACTCGTGGTCGGGCTCTGGGCCGGTCAGCATCAGGAAAGTCTTCCCCGCGCCGTCCGTGACCTGGTGGATAGCGAGTTCCGGTGCGTCGTAGGACTCCCAGTGGTCCTTGTCGTAGGTCATCGGCGGGCGGCGGGACCTGTAGTCGATCAGGCGGTCCACGTCGAACGTCACGACCGCCTCATGGTCCAGGCTGCCCATCAGGTGCGTGGTCAGCAGCCGGCGGGCCGCGCCGGCATCGATGAACCCGTCCAAGTAGTGCAGCAGGATTGCCCCGTCAAGCTTCGCCGCGCCCGGGTCGACCTGGTAGAGGTCCTCCCCATCCGGCATCATGCGCACAGCCCTCCCACGAGCCTTGGCCTGGTCACCGAGTACAACCGGCGGAGGCCGGTCTTCCATCCCGGAACCCGTGCGCCAACGGTACCTGCGGCGCCGCCATCCCGCGACCCGGGCCGGGCCCGGGTCGCGATCGCCGCGGGGCCCGGGCGGCGGCGGGCTCAACTGGCGATCGCCGCGACCGCCCGGGCGGTGCGCACCGCCTGCGACAAGGAGTCGATGTCGTAGGCCCCGTGGTGACGCTGCCCGTTGATGAAGAACGTGGGCGTGCCCGAGACGGCACCGAGGTCGGCGGTGTCGACGTCCTCGGCGACGCGCGCGGCGAAGGCATGCTTGCGCAGGTCCCGGGCGAAACGCTCGGTGTCCAGGTCCAGTCCGGCGGCGTAGCCGATCAGGTCGGCCGGGCGCAGCGCGTCCTGGTGGCGCAGCAGCACGTCGTGCATTTCCCAGAACGCGCCCTGGGCGGCGGCGGCCTCTGCCGCCTCGGCTGCGAGCTGGGCGTGCGGGTGGACGTCGCTGAGCGGCAGGTGCCGCCAGACATAGCGCACGTTCCCGAAGTCCGCCAGCAGGTCGCGGATCGCTGGCTCCGCCCGGCCGCAGTAGGGGCATTCGAAGTCCCCGTACTCGACCACCGTGACGGGGGCTTTCTTCGGCCCGCGGACATGGTCACGGTGCGGGTCGACCGGTGCGGCCAGGTCGATGATCACCGTGGAGGTGCCGAGCAGTGCGCGCAGCCGTACCGGTTTGGGGAGCAGGCTGGTCACCTGGAACACCGCCCAGGTCAGCACCGCGGCGGTGAGTGCCGCGGCCAGCACTCCCGCCTTGGCCTGCGCCAGTTGCTCGCCGTGGAAGGCGAGGGAGGCGACGAGCAGGGACACCGTCACCCCGATGCCCGCGATCGTGCCCGCTCCGGTGACGGCGGCCCAGCCGGCGGGCGGCCGCAGGCGTCCCCGGCTCAGTACCGTGACCAGCCAGGCGGCACCGGTGGTCCCGATTGGCTTTCCGGCCACGTACCCCACCAGGATGCCCAGGGTCACCGGTGAGGTGAAGGCACGCGCCAGGAACCCGCCGCTAATGACCAGGCCGGCATTGGCGAGCGCGAACAGCGGCACGATCACGTAGCTCGCCCATGGATGGAACATTTCCTGAAGCCGCTCGTTCGGGGAGATGGCGGCGGACAGCCCGATGCTCGCCGCGCGGGCCATCTCCGGTGTCGGCTGTTCCCGGAACCGCCGGACCCTCGTGGTGGCCCGCTCCAGATCGCTGCGGGCGGCCGGGTAGGCCGGCGTCAGCAGGCCCAGCACCATGCCGGAGACCGCCGGGTCCACCCCCGACTTGAAAAACGCCGCCCACGCCGCCACGGCGAGCCCCGCATAGAGCACCCCCTGCCGCAGCCCCCAGTACCTGGCCAGGTAAACCCCCGCGAGCGCGGCGAGCCCGGCCACCAGGGCCGGGACGTCGATGTGGCCGCTGTAGACCAGGGCAATGATCACGATCGTGGTCAGGTCGTCCACCACGGCGAAGGTCAGCAGGTAGATCCGCAGCCGGTCCGCGGACTTTGGGCCGACCAGGGCCAGCATGCCGAGCGCGAACGCGGTGTCGGTGGACATTGCCGCGCCCCAGCCGGTGGCCGAGGGCCGGCCGGCGTTGATGGCGAGGAAGATCGCTACCGGCAGCACCAGGCCGCCCAGCCCCGCCGCCAATGGCACCGCCATCCGGCTCCGCTCGCGCAGTTCGCCCATGTCGAACTCGCGGCGGGCCTCCAGGCCGATCACCAGGAAGAAGAAGGTCATCAGGCCGCTGTTCACCCAGCCATGCAGGTCCTGGGCAATGCCGAAACTGCCCAGGTTCAGCGAGATCGGCGTGCGCCACAGCGAGTCATAAGAACCGGCGTCCACATTCGTCCACACGAGCGCCGCGACCGTGGCGGTGAGCAGGACGGCCGCGCTCCCGGTTTCGGTGCGCAGGAACTGCCGCAGCGGGGTCTGCATGGCCCGTTCCCACGCCGTCCGATCGATGGCGGCGCTGGCCGGCTGTGGCTGTGTCATCACTGCCGGGCCTCCATGATCGCAGTCAATCACGCGGGTGACCTTGGACACAGGCACGGCTGCGTCCCTGAAGTTAGTTGTATGTTCGCAAGCACTGCTAGCGAACAGTGAGGAATTCGTGCCGGAACTCAGCCGCAAGCGCCGGCTGCTGGTGCTTGGCGTCTGCTGTTCCAGCCTGTTCATCGTCGGCCTCGACGCCACCATCGTGAACATCGCGCTGCCGTCGATCCAGCACGACCTGCACGCGCCGGTGTCCGGCCTGCAGTGGACGGTGGATGCCTACACGCTGGTCGTCGCGAGCTTCCTGATCCTGGCCGGTTCCACCGGCGACCGGGTCGGCCGGCGGCGCACGTTCCAGGTCGGCCTGGCCACCTTCACCCTCGGCTCGCTGCTGTGCAGCCTGGCACCGAGCCTGGGCTGGCTTGTCGCCTTCCGCGCGATGCAGGCCATCGGCGGGTCGATGCTCAACCCGGTGGCGCTGTCCATCATCGCCAACACGTTCACCGACAACCGCGAGCGCGCCCGGGCGTTCGGCGTCTGGGGTGCCGTGTTCGGCCTGAGCATGGCGCTGGGCCCCGTGGTCGGCGGCGTGCTCGTCGCCACCGTGGGCTGGCGGGGCATCTTCTGGGTCAACATCCCGGTGGGGATCGCGGCCATCGTGGCGACCGCCCTCGCCGTGCCGGAGTCCCGCGCCGCGCACGGCCGGCGGGTGGACCCGGTCGGCCAGGTGCTGATCATCGTCATGCTCGCCTCGCTCACCTACGCGATCATCGAAGGACCGCGGCACGGCTGGAGTTCTGGCATCATCCTCGGCCTGTTCGGCCTCGCCGCGGCCGCCGCGGCCGGCCTGGCCATCTACGAGCCGCGCCGCGAGGAGCCCCTGCTGGACCTGCGGTTCTTCCGCAGCGCACCGTTCACCGGGGCCGTGGTGATCGCCATTACCGCGTTCTCGGCGCTGGCCGGTTTCCTGTTCCTCAACACGCTGTACCTGCAGGACGCCCGGCACCTCTCCGCGCTGCACGCGGGCCTGTACACGCTGCCGATGGCGGCGATGACGGTGCTGCTGGCGCCGTTGTCCGGGCGGATCACCGGCCAGCGCGGGCCCCGGATCCCGCTGCTGGTGGCGGGCGTGATGACGACGGCCGGCGCGCTGTTGATGTCCGGCTTCACCGCCACCACGCCGGTGCCCTGGCTGATGCTGGCCTATGTCGTGCTCGGAATCGGGAACGGCATGGTGAACCCGCCGATCAGCAACACCGCGGTGTCCGGCATGCCCCGCTCCCAGGCCGGGGTGGCCGCCGCCGTGGCCTCGACCAGCCGTCAGGTGGGTGGCTCGCTGGGGGTCGCGCTGACCGGGTCGGCGGTGGCCTCGGCCCTGCACGGCTCGCTGCGCACCGGTTTCGTCCCGGCCAGCCACGCCGGCTGGCTGATCGTGGCTGGCTGCGGCGTGCTGGTGCTCGTGGCGGGCGTGGCCAGCAGTGGCCGCTGGGCGCGTGGCACCGCCGAGCGCACGGCCGCCGGCTGATGTCCGAGGAGCCGAGGGTCCCCGCCGCAACTCCCTGAGCGGCGGGTCACCTGGCCGGCCGCCGGGTCAGGCGCTGTCGGCGGGGGCGCTGATCAGCGAGAAGACCGCACCATGATCGTCGGCCACGACGGCGATCCGGCCGTAGGGGCTGTCCCAGGCCGGGCGCACCGTGGCTCCGCCCAGGCCGCTCACCGTGGCGACCGCGGCGTCGGTGTCCGCGACCGCGAAATAGACCGACCAGTGCGCCTGGACCTCCGCGGGGAGGCTGCTGTCGAGTTCGCCGATCCCGCCGACCTCGCTGCCGCCGGCCTTCAGCGTGGCATAGCGGAACCTGGTGTCGCCGATGTCGCCGTATTCGAAGCCGAACACCGCATGGTAGAAGGCCTTGTTGCCGTCGAAGTCGCGGCTGAGGTTCTCGTTCCAGGTCAGCGAGCCCGGCTCGTTCGCGAGCCGGGCCCCGGTGTGCTGCCTGGCCTGCCAGAGGCCGAACACCGCACCGCCCGGGTCGGCCGCCATCGCCATCCGCCCCTGGTCCATCACGTCCATGGGCTCCACGAGCACCTGGCCGCCGGAAGCCCTGATCTTTCCGGCCGTCTCGTCCGCGTTGCTGGCAGCCAGGTACGTGGTCCAGGCGGACGGCGCACCGGCCGGTCCCATCTTCGGCCCGATCCCCGCCACCTGCCTGCCGTCCTTCAGGCACAGCGCGTACCCGCCGGCTTCCGGTGGCCCCGGATGCACCTCCCAGCCGAACAACGCCGCGTAGAACGCGCCCGCCTTCGCGATGTCTGCCACGCCCAGGTCCACCCAGCAGGGCGTGCCATCGCCCCAGGCGGTGTCCCTCGTCACCATGGTTTCATCCCCTAGGCCCAGGTCAGCGCGCCGCCCGCGCCGATCTCAAGGGGACAGCATACGGCTGCCAGTTCCCGGGGTTACCGGGGTCCGGAGAGGTCAGGAGGAGTAGCAGTAGGAGTCGCTCGAAGCGTCGCCGCCCTCCAGCCGGACCTGATGCGCGCGGCGCCCGCGGAACACTTCGCCCTCAAGGAAGAAGCGCTCGTCAAAGCTCATGCCGCCGCCCGCGCCGACGTCGAGCTTGGTCATCCAGGCGCCGACGCCGTCCGGGTAGAACTGCTCGTCCCAGGCACCGTAGAGCGAGTTGGTGAAGTAGACCCGCTTGCCGTCGCGGGAGACCTCGACCATTTGCGGGCCGCCGGCCAGTGGCTGATCCGGCCGGGCCGGGTGTGCCACGCGCCCGACGATGCCGCCGATGCGGACCGAGCCGACCTCGCGCGGATGGAACGGGTCGCTCACGTCGTACTGCTTGAGCTCGCCGGTGCCCCAGCACGAGACATAGAGGAACTTGTCGTCCACGGACAGTGCCAGGTCGGTGACCAGCGGCGGAACGGCACCGAAACCCTGCAGCAGCGGCGGCAGCTGCTCGGCCGGGGCTGGCTCGGCGGGGATGGAGATCACCTTGGTGGCCGCCCACTCGCCGTCCTGCTGGTGCCAGAGCCAGATCGACGCGGACAGGTCCTCGACGCTGACCACGACGCCGACGAAGCCATACTTGCGGGCCGGGTCGTGTGCCGGGCGCAGTTCCAGCGCCATCTGGTGCTCGTCGCCAAGGTCCACGGTCTGCACGTGGCGGCGCGTGCTCATGTCCCAGAAGTGCAGCCGGTGCCCGTACTTGCGGCCGAGCAGCAACTCCGGCACGATCCCGTCCTCGATCATGGACGGGGTGCCCCACTCGGACGTGACGATCACGTCGTCGTTGATGTGCCACCAGACGTCATAGGCCAGGTACTGGTCGCCGCGGTCCTCCTCGAACTGGCCGATCACGTCGAAGTTGGCGTGGTCGAGCAGCGCGACCCCGCCGGGTCCCTCGGCGCCGTTGCCGCCACCGAGGCAGGACACGTACAGGTAGCCGGGGCCGCAGTGCACCGTGTGCGGGCGCGAGTAGTTGGCCCGCTTGCCCAGTTCCTCCGGGCCGAGCACCTTCACGACCTCTGGGGCCGCCGGGTTCGCCAGCGTGTCCAGGATGTAGATGCGTGACGACCGGATTCCGGGGACGACCAGATAGCGCCGGTCGCCGTGGGTGTGCGAACCGGTCGGGCAGAGCGCGCTCGAGCAGGCGTTCCAGCCGAAGTGGTGCAGTTCGTCGCCCAGATTCGGCAGCTCGGTGTAGCCGACCACGGTTCCGTACCCGGCGGAGCCGGGGTCGGTGTCCACCACCGCGATCCCATCGGGCTTGTCCGCCGGGCGGGAGAACGTCGCCACATAGGCGAGCTTCTCCGGCGGGCCGGCCGCCGCGTCGGCGGGGGAGCGGTAGAACGTGGGGTCGTGGTGGTGGTGCTCATCTGCCATGGGGGCAACCTTTCACCAGTGGTCCTTCGCGGAAGCTTGGCGCTCGTCAGTCAATCCTGTCAACATTCCCCGTCAGGCTAACTATATTTCCACCCGGATAACCAGGAAATATGCCCTACGACGCCCTCGCTTACCGCCTCCCCCCGGCCCGTGTCGCCCGGGGAACCCGCCACGAGCCGGGGCCCGAGCGGGCACAGCCGCGCAGCAAGCGGCAACTCCGGGAACTTCCACGCAGGCTGGGGCCGGCCCTCGTGCTCCCGCTGGCGTAGCGTGGCCCGCGCCAGCTCAACGCCCTGCGCGCCTCGGGCCATCGAAACGCGGCTGAGCACCAAGGAGTTGCCAGCCAGCGGGTGCATTGCGGGCCGGACCGGGCCCACCAGGACAAGCAGGCGTGGGGCCGGACCGCCCCTTAGCCGACGAGCAGCCAACCGCCCAGGCCGAGTGCACCGGCCGCGACCAGGCCGAACACCCCCACCCAGAATCCGCCGGGCAGTCCGGTGAGCCGGGCGAGCTGGTCGGCGTCGTTCGACGGGCCGCGCCGCCGCCGCCGGTCACGCTGCAGTTCGAGCACAGGGCGTATCCCGCCAAAGAGGAGCAGCCACGTCATCGCATACCCCAGCGCGGCCGCCGCCACGGCGGACCGCTGCCAGAGAACCGCCACGATCACCGCCCCCGCCACCACGATGGCCAGCAACCCGTAGGCGTTGCGGATGACGAACGCGAGACCGGCCAGGCCCGCCAGGCTCAGCAGCAGCACGGCCAGCAGGTGGCCGCCGGCCAGCAGCGCGGCGCCGCCCAGGCCGAGCAACGGCGCGGCCAGGTAGCCGGCCAGCGCGGTGAGGATGATGCCCGGGCCGGACGGGTTGCCCGCGGTCACCGTCACCCCGGCGGAGGTGTGCAGCACCCGCACCCCGTGCAGCCGCCTGCCGGTCGCCACCGCGGCCAGCGCGTGGCCGCCCTCGTGCGCGATGGTCACCACGGTGCGGGCGACCGGCCAGGCCCGGCGCGAGGCCACCACGGCCGCCGCGAGCAGGCCGGTGCCCAGGATCAGCAGGTGCGACGGCGGCTGCCCCTGCCGGTCGGCCCAGGCCGCGAGGTGGTGCCACAGATGGCCCAGGGACACCGCGGTCATGCTCACATAGTGCCAGCCGTACCGGACTGAACCGGCCCGCCCGCCAAGCCGTGGCATGGGTGAAACAGCGGCATCCAACGACGGCCAGCCGGGCCGCCGCGGACGGGAGGCGCCGCCGATGGTGGCAATCGCGATTGTCGCAGCCGCTGGCTGGCTCGCCCTGTATCTCGGGTGCGCCGCGGTCACCAGCGAAAGGGGATGGGGAGGCGGGTGGGGCCTGCGCCGCGGCATACGGCGGCTCCGGCTGGACGGCGGGCCACCGGACCTGGGCGATCCGGCGCTGGTGAACCTGGTGACGAGCGGCTGCCAACTCGACGGCGCGGCCTTCGCTGCCACCATCCTGCACCTTGGCTCCCGCAGGATCCTGGCGCTCACCGAACCGGAGCCGGGGAGGTTGTGCTGCGCGCCGACCCGGGAATCAGCCGGGGACCTGGATCTGGCCGCCTACGAGCGGCTGGTCCTCGACGACGTGACCCGCCAGTTCGCCGAGGCCGGCTGCCGCTGCCCGCCGAGCTGAACCTTGTCGGGCAGGTGATCGCCCGCTGGACCGAGGAGAGTTCCGGCAGCGGCGAGAACAGCAACACCGTGACGTACTGGTGCCTGGCCCTTTACGACGGCCAGCGTGCCTGGACCTTCGATGTGGGTAAGGCGGCGTTCGGGCAGTTCCCGCTCGGCGCCCGGATCCGCGCCCGGATCGCGCCGCGCTCGATGCGGCTGCTTGACCTGGCGATGGCCGGGCCGGAGGGCGACGCCTTGTCCGGGCAGCCGCGGTGGGGGGAGGCCGCGGGGACGGGCCCCGGGCCGTGGCAGACCCGGCCGCGGGCGGGCGCCGCTGCCGCCGCGGACGATCCGGCGGCGCCGGACCCCGCGCTGCCCGGGCCCCTCGTCACCGCGGCCGACGTCGAGGCCGTGCTGGGCTTCGGTGTCCGGTTCCGCGGCACACCGACCCCGTTCGCCACCGCGTACCAGGGCCATGGGGTGACCGTCAGTTTCATCACCACCAGCGGGCGCGTCGCTGAGATGAACGCCCGGGCCGCGCGGCGCTCCGGGCGGCCGCTGCCCGGTGCCGGTGAGACGGCATGGCTGATCAACCGTGGCCGGACGGCCGTGGTGCAGGCCGAAGGGAAAACCGTCAGGCTGACGGTCCGGGGCAGTTCGGTGCGCGTCCCGCCGGGTGCGGTCACCCGCATGGCAGCGATCGTGGCCGAGCGCCTCGCCGAGCGCAGCGAGATCACCTGATCGCCGCTGCCTTATGTCGTCGTTGTGGCAGCCACGACATAAGAGCTCTCAGAGTATTAACTCGCTGTTTTGGTCTCGGCTGGGATGGTGATGCCGCAGGCGGCGGCGTGGCGGTAGAGGTCGTCGAGGGTGGTGAGCTGGTGCGGGCTGGGTGTGATGGTGTGCCCGGTTTGGTGGAGCAGGTGGCGGATGTCGCCGATGTGGCGGTTGAGGGTTTCGGGTCTGACGCCGAACAAGCTGGCGAGGGTTTTCTGGGGCAGGGCGTGGCGGTGGTGCAGGAGGGTGGCGGTGAGCCGGTGGGGGAGGGTGAGTTTGGGGCGGCGGCCGGTGCCGGGGGCGATCTGGCGGGGGCGGTGTTGCGGTGCCTGGCCAGTCTGGCTTCGCGGAGCTGGTCGCTGGGGCTGGCCAGGGTGGTGGTCAGGGCGTCCCACTGGCGGGTGGTCAGGCCGGTCAGGGCTGGGTGGCATAGCCAGGCCAGGCTGGGCCGGGGGCAGGCGGGTGGCGGGGGTGCGGGGGGCTGGGCGGCCCGTAGGTGCGGGTGGAGGGTGTAGTTCCAGTCGCCGTGCCAGCCGTGGTGGCTCAGGGGCAGGGCAGCCAGCTGGGCGTCGCTGATCTTGATGCCGGTGGGGTAGGTGCCGGTGTCCAGTGCGGCGCGGACCGTTAACCCGGTGGCCGTGGTCGTGGCGGCGATGGAGGCCACGATGACCTGGTGGCTGGTCAGCGGCCGGCCCCGCCAGTTCAGGGCGATGGCCGAGAACAGCCGGTGCTCGATCTTGTTCCATTTGGAGGTGCCGGGCGGGAAGTGGCAGACCGTGACCTCCAGCCCGGCCCCGGCGGCGAACGCGGCCAGTTCGGCCTTCCAGGCGCGGGTGCGGTACCCGTTGGACCCGCCCGCGTCCGCGGTGATCAAAAGCCGCCGGGCGGCCGGGTAGCTGGCTTTCCCCGCGCCGTGCCACCAGCGGCGGATCGACTCCACCGCGAACGCGGCGGTGTCATGATCGGTGCCGACATTCACCCAGCCAGCGTTCGCCGCCATGTCATAGACGCCGTACGGGATCGCCTTGCCCAGGCTTTCATCGGGGAAATCATGGGTGCGGACAGCCACCGGGTCGCCCTTGGGCCGCCACGTGCGCCCGGCGTTGCCGAACTCCCCGATCAGCTCTTTCTTCTTGGTGTCCACGCTGATCACCGGGTCCCCCGCCTTCTGATGCGCGCGGGCCTGCTCGTTGATGTAACGGAACTGCCCATCACGGTCGGGGTGCCGGCGGCCCTCAATGGTCTTGGCGCTGCCCTGCAGGCTGAACCCTTCTTCGCGCAGCAGGTCACCGACGGTGTCGGCGCCGACCCGGTGCCCCTGCCGGGTCAGTTCCGCCGCCAGCGTGCGGGCCGACTTCGTCGTCCACCGCAACGGTGACATCGGATCACCCCGCTCCTGCGGCTCGACCAGCGCCAGCAGCGCCAGGCGCAGCCCCGGATCCAGATCGGCCGCCCGCTTGCGTCCCCCGCCCGGCCGGCGAACCCGGCCCAGCGGCTCAGCGCCGGAGTCCAGCTCAGCCACGCCCAGGGACACCGTGGCCTCGCGGGCCCCGGCAGCCCGGGCCACCACGCGAATCCCGCCATGCCCCAGCGCCCGGGCCTCGGCACCCATCAGCAGCCGCCGCTGCCGCTCATCCAGGTGCGGGAAGATCGCCCCGAACTTCGCCGCCAGCACCTGCCCCGGTTCCTCATCGCCGCCCATAGCACAGCAGCATGCCGCATCCCAGGAAACTACGGGTTATTTTTCTGCGAGCTCTTATGTCGTGGTTGTGACAACGACGACAAACGCGACAATGGACAGCGGTCCTAGCAGCCACGTGCGCCTCTGTGGTCACACAGGTCCGCGCGGTGTCAGCGGCGGGAGAGCGTATCGATCCTGGCGACCTGGTCCGGCTCAAGCGTGAAATGCATCAGGTCGAAGTTGGCGGCGATCCGCTCCGGGTTCACCGACTTCGGGATCACCGTGATGCCGTGTTCGATGTGCCAGCGCAGCACCACCTGCGCGGTCGTGACGCCGTGCACCTTGGCGATGTCCACCAGTATCGGATCCGCCAGGTTGGTGCCCTTGAGCGGGCTGTAGCCCTCCACCGTTACGCCCCGCTCGGCGTGCGCGGCCAGCAGGGCCGGATCGTGCCGGGCGGGGCTCCACGGGATCTGGTTGACCGCAGGCGCTTCGCCGCATACCTCGGTCAGCCGGTCGATCTGGGCGATCGAGTAGTTGCTCACCCCCACCGCGCGGGCCCGGCCCTCATCCCGCAGCATGAGGAACTCCTGCCAGACATGGCACAGCTTGCGGCCCGGCGGCGGCGAGTGAACCAGCCACAGGTCCACGTGGGTGGTGCCCAGTGCACGCAGGCTCGCCGCGAGCGTGGCCCGCTCCCGGTCGGCCCGGCTGGACGGCAGCTTGGTGGTGAGGAACACCGCGTCGCGGTGCACGCCGCTATCGGTCAGCGCGTGGCCTACCTCGGACTCGTTGCCGTACATCGTTGCGGTGTCGATGTGCCGGTAGCCGGCCTGCAGCGCGGCCAGCACGGCCTGGCGTCCCGCCCGGCCGCGAAGCTGCCATGTGCCAAACCCGATCATGGGCATCTCGACGCCGCCGGGCAACGAACTTGCCGGTACTGCCACCGCCTCGGTCATGAGAGACAGTGTGCCCTGCGCCGGTGGCGTCACACCAGAGTCGTCCCGGTCCGGGCGACCAGGTCCGCGAACAGTTCCGTCAGCCGTGCCGTCACCGGCCCTGGCTTGCCATCGCCGATCGCGCGGCCGTCGATCGCGATGACCGGCACCAGGCCACCCATCGTGCCGGTGACGAGCACCTCGTCGGCGTTGTAGAAGTCGGTCAGGCTGAAGTCACGGACGTCACAGGCCAGGCCGGCCTCAGCGGCGAGTTCGAGCACCGTCTCGCGGGTGATCCCCTCCGGGCAGGCGAGCGCGGCCGGGGTGCCCAGCCGCCCGCCGGTGACCAGGAACAGGTGGGTGGCGTTGGTTTCGGCGACGAATCCGCGCTGGTCGAGCAGCACCGCATCGTCGGCGCCCGCGGCATTCGCCTCGATCTTGGCCAGGATCGACGGCAGCAGGTTGTTGTGGTGGATCTTCGGATCCAGGCAATCCGGCGGGGGCCGGCGCACGCTCGAGGTGATCAGGGTGATCCCGGCAAGGTCGTAGACGGGCGGCTTGTGCTCGGCGAGCACGATCAGGGTCGGGCCGGACCGGTTGAGCCGCGGATCCATCCCGCTGGTGACCTTCTCGCCCCGGGTGAGCGTGAGCCTGATGTGCACGTTGTCGGTCATCCCGTTGGCGTGCAGGGTCCGCCGTACCTGCTCGGTGATCTCCTCGTCCGAGGGCACGGTGTCGAACGCGAGCGCCTTCGCCGAGCGCCGCAACCGGGCCAGGTGCTCGGTCAGCCGGAAGATGCGCCCCCGGTACAGGCGCAGGCCCTCCCAGACCGCGTCCCCGCCCTGCACGGCCGAGTCGAACGGGCTGACCGCCGCCTCGTTGCGGTGGGTAAGGCGGCCGCCCACGTTCACGATGACGTCGAGATTGCGCTCGTCGAGGGCCTGGAGCACGGTTCCTCCTTCGCTTCCTGCGCCGGTGTTTCTGGCCGCCTCAGGGCCGGGCCGCCACCAGGCGGTGGGCGTGCAGCCGCTCGTAGTACGGCCGGCACTGCCTGGCCAGGTCCGCGAGCCCGGCCGGCAGCGCCTGCCGGGGGGCGCGGTAGGGCCCGAAGCCGGTGGACCGCCACACGCTCTCATACCAGTACGGGCCCCACACCCCGTCGGTGTCCCGCGGCCCGGCCGGCCACGACAGCATCGCCGGGCTGAAGCCGATGCCCAGCGCCGCGCACAGTGCGCGCAGTATCCCTTCGGGGTTCTCCAGCAGGTCCCGCGAGTCGATCACGGGACCGGGATAGGCGTCGAAGATCTCTGCCTGCTGCACGATCCCCAGGTCGGCCAGGGCCGGCTCCGATCGCACCTTGGCGTACGAGGCGAGCAGTTCGGCCGGATCGCGGAGCAGGTAGGCATGCCGCAGCGGCGCCAGCGCCACCCGGTCCACCTCGGGCAACAGGTGGTGGGTCATGTGCTTGCCGTAGTACACGCTCTTGCCCGCCGGGAGCGGCGCCGTGGCGAGGTCGTCGAGCACCTCGCGCCAGCCGTTGGGCATGCTGGCCAGGATCTCGTCCAGGCCGGGGTGACTGATACCGGTCCTGGCCAGGTAGAACGCGTACAGCGGCTCGTCCGCCACGATGGTGTCCGGCCGGTTACCGAACGACCGCATGAGCGCGGTCGAGACGGTGCGCGGGCCGGACCACATCGCGATCCGGGCTACGGGCTGGGTCAGAGCTTCACCACCGAGCGGAGCACGTCGCCGCGCTGCATCTTGGCAAAGGAGTCCTCGATGCCGTCGAGCGTGATCGTTTCCGAGACAAACTTCTCCAGCGGCAACCGGCCCTGCAGGTACAGCCCGGTGAGCATGGGGAAGTCGCGTTCCGGCAGGCAGTCGCCGTACCAAGAGGACTTCAGCGCGCCACCGCGGCCGAACAGGTCGAGCAGTGGCAGTTCGATGCGCATGTCCGGGGTTGGCACGCCGACCTGGACCAGCACCCCGGCCAGGTCCCTGGCATAGAACGCCTGCCGGTAGGTGTCCGGGCGGCCCACCGCCTCGATCACCACGTCGGCGCCGTTGCCGCCGGTCAGCGCCTGGATCTCGGCGACCGGGTCGGCCTCACGCGAGTTGACCACATGGGTGGCACCGAACTGGCGCGCCCACTCCAGCTTCCGCGGGTCGACGTCGACCGCGATGATCGTATGCGCGCCGGCCAGCCGCGCCCCCAGCACCGCCGCGTCGCCCACGCCGCCACAGCCGATCACGGCTACCGAGTCGCCCCGGCTCACCCCGCCGGTGTTGATCGCCGCGCCGAGACCCGCCATCACACCGCAGCCCAGCAGGCCGGCCACCTCCGGCGGGACCGCCGGGTCGACCTTGGTGCACTGGCCCGCGGCAACCAGGGTCTGCTCGGCGAATGCGCCGATGCCCAGTGCCGGCGACAGCGGGGTGCCGTCCTCCAGGGTCATCTTCTGCGCGGCGTTGTGCGTGGCAAAGCAGTACCACGGGCGGCCCCGCTTGCAGGCGCGGCACTGACCGCACACCGCGCGCCAGTTCAGGATGACGAAGTCGCCGGGGGCGACGGCGGTCACCCCGGGACCCACGGCATCGACCAGGCCAGCCGCCTCATGGCCAAGCAGGTAGGGAAAGTCCTCCCCGATGCCGCCCTCCCGGTAGTGCAGGTCGGTGTGGCAGACGCCGCACGCCTGCACCCGCACCCGCGCCTCGCCCGGCCCGGGATCGGGCACCAGCACCGTGGCGACTTCGACCGGTTCTCCCTTTGCTCGGGCGATGACGCCCCGCACGCTAGTTGTCACTGATCCCACCAACCCCGATCTCCGCTAGCTCAGTGGCACCAGAGTGACCCTGGTCCCGCTTGCCGGCTTATCACGCGTTCTGGCACACAGGAATGCTGCCGAACTAGCGTGCCATAACGCGTGATAAGCCGGATGCCCGGACCGGGCTGGCCCGGTTCCACGGAGCCCGTGCTGGGAGTATTTTGGATACAACAACCTAAATGCTTGGGACCAGGCGGTGGGGGTGGCACATGACCGTGCGGGATGGCTCTGCGAAGGAAGACCGATGATCCGCCCGGTGGAGCGGCCGGTGCCGCTGCGTCAGTCGGTCTACGAGGCCCTGGTCGAGCTGGTGATCGCGGGACGGCTCAGTCCCGGGCAGCACCTGGTGGAGACCGAGCTGGCGCGCCAGCTCGGGGTGAGCCGCCAGCCCGTGCGCGAGGCACTGCACCGGCTGGAAGCCGAGGGCTGGGTCGACCTGCGGCCAAACCAGGGCGCGTTCGTCCACGTGCCCACCGACCAGGAGGTGGACCAGCTCCTGGACGTGCGGGAACTGCTGGAGGTGGAGACCGCCAGGCTGGCGGCACGCACGGTGACCGCGGACCAGCTGGCCCGGCTGCGGGCCATCTGCCGCGACGGTGAAGCCGCGGTGGCCTCGGGCGACACCGAGCGCTTCGTGTCGCTGAACAACAGCTTCCATGCCGCCTTGGCGGAGGTCGGCGGCAATGCCGTCCTGGCCGAGCTGAGCGCGATCGTCGGCCGCCGGGCGCGCTGGTACTACCGGCTGGTGGCGCCGATGCGCGAGCACGAGTCGTGCGCCGAGCACCTGGCCATGGTCGAGGCGATCAAGGCCGGCGACGGCGAGCAGGCGGCCAAGGTCGCCCGCGGCCACGTCGAGCGCACCCGCAACGCCTACCACCGTCCCGCCTGAGTACGCCCGCCCCCGCCGGAGGCGGACGTTTGTGGCGATCGCGCACAACGACCACATTCTTTTGTGAGGTGGTGGTGCCAACGACCACAAATGCGGCGGCGCGCAGTGCGGGCGCAGAGGATTACGCGCCCTGGGTCAGGGGAGGCGGACGACGCTGACCGGGTCGGGGGAGTAGGGGTCCTGGGCGTTGTCGATCAGCTCGATCTCGCCCCGGTCCGACATGACGTGGAACGTGCCGTCCGACCGGTACTCACGGATCACGGTGGTGGTCCCGTCGGCGTGGGTGTACCGCTCCTCGGAGTAGGCGTCCGTGGCGTGCTTGCTCGCGTCCACCGCGGCCTCGTCGCGCCACTCGAACCGGTACGGGGCCAGCGGCAGCCGCAGCTCGTAGGGGAAGCGCTCGGTCATCGCCGCTCCGTTGCCGTGATCCGTGCTCAGCGCCCAGTTAGCGCGGGTACCCCCATGATCGCGGACGTTCCCCGGGCCGTCGGCGCCGGGGAACCGCCCGCGATCATGGCCGACGTTTCAGCCGGTCAGGCGATGGCCGGGTTGGCTCGTCGCCTCCTCCTTCTGTTCCCCCTTGCGGACCGCGGCGCTCCATCTGCTCCACGGTCGGCCGCTTGCACAGGAACCCGACGGTCAGCGCGGCCAGCGCACCGATGGCGGCCCCGAAGAAGAAGCCGAACACCCAGTGGAAGTGCGCCGTGCCATACAGGGTGCCGGTCATGATCAAGGCCGCCCCGCCGCCGGCGAAGCTGCCGCCGAGTGCCTTGAACGCGTAGATGGAGCCGTAGTTGATCGCGTTGTTCGTCTCGCCGTAGTAGTCGGCGACCATCGCCGCGGTCATCGGGAAGTTCGCGCCGGACAGGCCGCCCGAGATGATCGCGAAGACGACGAACAGTGGCGCGTTGTGCGCCGCGCCCGCGAAGTAAGTGGCTAGCTGGAAGACAACGTTACCCGAATAGGCGTAGACCATGGTCTTCCGGCGGCCGATGAATTCGGAGATCCACCCATAGATTGGCCTGAAACCGCCGTCGCAAAGTGCGAAGCCGGCGAAGCCGGCCACCGCCGCCACGCTGCCGAGCCCCTGTTGCTGCGCGAACGGATAGTAGTACGCCACCCCGAACAGGGAGCACCCGATGAACAGCGCGTACTGGATGCCGATCCATTTGGCCTGCGGGGTCCGCCACATCTCGCCGAGGTTGTAGTGCCGCAGCGCGGGCGGGTTGGCCCGGAGGTCCCGGGTGCTGTGCTTTTGCCAGTGGAGCGGGTCGATGGACTTCGGCCACCAGTTCTTTGGCGGGTCCTTCATGAACCAGCCAGCGATGGCGATGCCGACGGTCATGATGGCGCCCTGGACCAGGATGTAGTTCTTGATCTGGCTCGGGGTCATGGTGATGGCAGCGCCGTTCAGCCCGCCGATGACGATGATGAACGGGACGGCGCCGTAGGCCCAGCCGCCGTTGACGAACCCGGTCCGCCAGCCCTTCTTCTCCGGGTACCACTTGGCCACGATGTTGATGGCGCTCGAGTAGACCATCCCGGAGCCGATGCCGCCGAGGACCGCGTATCCCAGGTATGCCTGCCAGATGTTGGTTGACGTGCGCCAGCAGCCCGTAGCCCACGATGCCGCAGACGATGCCGCCGATGATCGTCGCCCACCGGACGTTGAGGATCCCGCGGTTGCGCAGGTATCCGGTGAAGATCTGGACGAACGATTCGAAGATGACGAAGAAGGAGAACGCCCAGAAGGTCTCGGCGATGCTCCAGTGGTGGGCCGCCTGAAGCGAGCCCGCCACGGTGCCCCAGGTGTACTCGAGCAGGCCGGCCAGGCACATGGCCAGCCAGGCGGCCATGATCACGACCCCGCGGGGGTAGCCGAGGATGTCCCGGTCGGTTTCACCGACGCGGAACACCCGGCCGGTTGAGTTGGTTACTTCTTGGAAAGCTACGCTTCCGCTAACTGCGGCCATCGGTCGCCACCGATTCCTCTCGTATGCGACGCGAGTGGGCGAAGAACCCGGGCCCTTGAATCCAGGCCGGGCGTGCGTGGAACCGTCCCGATGGACCGCGGGACGGATCGGAGGGTTCGCGTAGGTCTCGGCTGACTGGTCGCGGGTCGTAACCCGGGGCCCAGCCGGGTAGGGCAGGGGCGTCGCGCTGGTCGCTGGCAGGTGTCCGCGAGGCGCCCCTGATCCGCCGGCCGTCGGCGGGCCGCGGGATCCCGGGGCCAGGCCGTGCGGTATCCGGTGGCTGCGGTTTACTCGCCGGTCCGCCATTTCTGCCTCCAGATTCGGCCCCGCCGCTACGGGCCGGGCCTCACTCCTCCAGTCCGAGCAACCGGAACAGATCGCGCCGAGCCGGCCCGTCATGAGCCGCCTCGAAGAGTTCGTCGAGCCCCCAGCCCGCTTCGGTCAGCAGGTCCCGGGCCTGGTCGAAGAGCGGTGAGCGCTCGCGCCGGGGGCACCGCCTTGAGCACCAGGTGGCCGACCACTTCGACGACCGCCTCGCGCATGAGCACCCGCCGTTCGCCGCGCGGCCGGGCCACCCCCGCCATCAGCGGGATGATCGTGCGCGAGCCTGGCTCCAGCCCTTTGCCGTTGCCCGGTCCGGTCATGGCTGCCCTCCCGGTGGCTGCATGCCCGGTGACCGCGTTCCCGGCGGCTGGGCTCCCGGCTGGCCAGCCGCGGACAGTTCCGCCCGCAGCCGTTCGACCTCGCCGGGCCGCGGCCAGGTCGATGATCTCCACCAGCGAGAACGCCCGGCCGCCCGGCGAGCCGTCGCTCAGCACGACCGGATCCGACTCGTGGAACACCTCGAACCGGGGGCTTGCCGCCTTCAGGCCCACGGCCAGCACGTAACGCAGCACCGCCTGCCGGTCGGGCAGGTATCGCTGCTGGTGACCGTTGTCGAAGCGGATCTGCCATTGCGCGGGCATCGCCGTCCCTGTTGCTGCTGGTCTGTGGGCGGTGGCTCCCCGATCGTTGCCGGTGCCGGTAGGTGCAGGCGGCGGCGCTAGGCACCGACGCCGCGGTTGAGTGGCATGGAGTAGGTCTCGTCCCGCATCCGCTGGTGGTGCTCCGGGTCCTCGCCCGCGCGCAGTTCGGCGGGCACGTCCATGCCGATCGTTTCCCAGTTGCGGTTGGCCTGCTGCTGGATGGTCGCGATGTGCTCGGCCAGCATGTGCCCGAACCGGCCCTGCATGGCCAGGTAGTCGGTGACCGGGCGCTGCACCGGCGGATGGAAGTAGTGGTACTTGCGCTCTTCCGGGTCGTACTCCCAGACCGGGAACAGGCCCGCCTCCACGACCCGGCGGCCGATCTCCACGGTCATCGAGGTCTGGTACACCCAGCCCTTCTGGCACGGCGTGAAGCAGTGCATGAACGCGGCGCCGCGGTGGTTGAGCCCCTTGCGGGTCTTGTTGATCAGGTCCACCGGGTAGCCGACCGTGGCGGTGGCCACGTAGCAGTGCGGGTGCCCCTCGGCCATCATCCTGGCCAGGTTCTTCGGCGGCAGCCTGGTCCCCTCGGGGATGGCCTTGCCGAACGGCGTGAACGTGGTCATGCTGCCGTACGGGGTGGTCGGCGAGACCTGGATGCCGGTGTTGGCGTAGCACTCGTTGTCGTAGCAGATGAACAGGGCGTCGTGGTTGCGGTACAGCGCGCCGGAGATGGAACCGAGCCCGATGTCCGAGGCGCTGCCGTCGCCCGCCATCACGATGATGTTCGGGTACGGGCCCGGGTGGCGGCCCTTCCTGATCAGCGCCTCGTACCCGGCGGCCATGCCCGCGGTGAACGACCCGCCGCTGGCGATGGGCGTGTGCGCCCACGGCACCGTGTACGGCGTGCACAGGTAGGTCGAGTTCGCCACGTACATGCAGCCGGTGGGCCCGGCCACCACGGTGTCCTGGCCGGCCGCCTTGAGCACCCACCGGTACTCGATCGCGGGCCCGCAGCCTGCGCAGGTGCGGTGACCGGCCTGGTAGGGGTCTTCCTCCGGGGTGTCGGGCAGGTAATGGCGGTCCCGGCCCGCGGAGTCGTCGGTCGCGGCGCCCCGGCCCTCCTCCTCCAGCAGCGGGAGGTACTGGCGGATAACTTCCTTGGCCATCAGTGGCTCCTCATGCTCCTTGGTCCGCTGCTCAGTCTTCGAATCCGACCCAGTGCGCGGGCTTTTCGACCGCGCCGCGCTCGAGTCGCCTGGGTGAGCTTGCCGGCCATCCAGTCGAACTCGGCCGCGGGCACGGTCTCGCCGCCGAGCCCGGCCATGAACGAGGTCACCAGCGGGCGGTTCGCCGCGTGGTACAGGGCGGTGGTCACGTCCGGGGCGAGGATGCCCCCATAGGTGGAGCCGCCGAGGCCGAGGTTGGTTTCCACCACCCCGACGGCCTTGACGCCGCGCAGCGCGGCCCGCAGGTCGTCGCTGGGGAACGGCCGGATCCACATCAGCCGGGCCATCCCGATCTTGATTCCGCGCTCCCGCAGCAGCCGGATCGCCGCCCGGCAGGTGACCGAGTGCCCGCCGGAGATGACAATGGCGATGTCGGCGTCGTCGAGCATGTACTCCTCGACGAAGTGCGCGTAGTGCCGCCCGAACGCCGCGCCGAAGGCGTCGGTCTTCTGCCGGATCACCGGGATCGCGTCCTCCATCGCCCGGGCCCGCTCGAGTTGCAGCGGCGGTCCCTGCGAGGGGTGGATCTGCGGGCCGTGCGACACCGGATGCCGCGGGTCCAGCGGGAACGGCAGCCGGTACGGCGGCAGGTAGGCGTCCACCTGCGCGGCGGCCGGCATCTCCACCTCGCCGGCGATGTGCGACACGAAGTACCCGTCCTGCACCACCATCTGCGGCAGCAGCACCCGGGGGTCCTCGCCGATGGCCATCCCGATCAGCGTCTTGTCGAACACCTCCTGCGGGGTCGCGGCCCAGCCCATCAGCCAGCCCATGTCCCTGCGTGCACAGCGCGTCGGTGTGCTCGGAGCCGAAGTCGCCGGGCGGGTCCAGGGTGCGGTCGGCGATCGACATGTGGATCGGGATGCGGGCCCCGGAGATGATCGAGTACATCTCGTAGGCGTAGGTCACGCCCACGCCGGAGGAGCCGGTGAACGCCCGCGCCCCGCACGAGCCCGCGCCGAACGCGGCCGAGAGCTGGGAGTGCTCCCCGTCAGCCACGATGTACTCAGCGTCGAGGAGCCCGTCCGCGATGAACTGCGACAGGTTCATCATGATCGCGGTGTACGGACGGATCGGGTATGCCGTGATCACGTCCACGTTGGCGTACATCGCGGCGTAGGCCGCCGCCGCGCACCCGTTCAGCCGCTTGCGGGTGCCCGCCAGGCCGTCGAGCATCTTGATCCCGTCGGGCGTCCGGCTTCCCGGGCCGTAGTCAGGCTCGTGCGCCCAGGCGCCCTCCACATGAACCGTGGTCATGACCTCACCCCGGAGTCTCCGTTCGGCGTATGAGCGCTCTTGCCGCTGCCGCTGCCGCGCTGCGCGCTCTGGCCGTTGCCGGCATGGCTGGCGCGCTGCGGCGTCGTACTCGGCGATGGTCTCCTCGATGAGCTGCTTGGTGAATGCCGACTGCTCGGCGTGCGCACCGTCGTAGGGCGCGAACGCGGTCTCCATCCGGACCACGTCGGCCGGGTCGTCGAAGTCCAGTTCCGGCACCTTCTCCAGGCAGCCGGTCGGGCATTCCTGCACGCAGACCAGGCAGCCCTTGCAGTACGTGGTGCGGATCGAGTAATGCCCGTTCTCCCGGGCGTCGCGCAGCACGCTCACGTCGGGGCAGACGATGTAGCAGTTGTCGCAGCCGTTGCACACCCCGCAGCTCATGCACCGGTCGGACTCCGCGATCGCCTCCTGCCGGCTGTAAGCCAGGGTGACCTCGACCTTCTGGCTGGCGCGGCGCTGCCCGGGTGGGGTCAGCGGAATCGGCATCCGCGGTGCGTGCCGGAAGTACGCGGCATTCAGCCCCTGGTAGGGCATGATCTCGACGTCCGGCTCCGGCATGAGTTCCTGGGCGGTGAGCAGCCGGTCGATGTCGCGTGCCGCCCGCTTCCCGTCGCCGAGCGCGTCCACCACCATGGATGGCCCGCGCATCACGTCGCCGCCGACAAACACGTTGCCCTCGACCCGGCCGTGCTCGTCGGCGGTGATCACCCCGCCGTCGCTGAGGTACTCCGGCAGCCACGCGAGCTGCTGGACCTGGCCGATGGCGATCATGATGGTGTCGCAGGCCACCTCCCGCTCGGTGCCCGGCACCAGCCGCGGCACCACGGCCCCGCTCTCGTCCTTGGCCAGCGCGGCGTCGCACACGACGGCCCCGGTGACGTGCCCATCCTCGGCCAGCACCCGGACCAGCGCGGTGTTCGGGGCGAGCGCGACTCCCTCGTCCCGCGCCTGCTCCAGGTCCTCTGGAACGATGAGCAGTTCCGTTTCAGATTCCAGCGAAACGATCGTCGCGTGGCCGCCGCCCAGCCTGATCGCTGATCTGGCTGCGTCCGAGGCGGTGTTGCCGCCGCCGATCACCAGCACCTGGCTGCCCACGGTGACCGGGCGGCCCAGGCCGGCCTCGCGGAGGAACTCCAGCGCACCGACCACCCCGCGCGACCCGATGCCGTCCACCGGGAGCCGGCGGCCCACGTCCTGGCCGAGGGCCAGGAACGCGGCCGGGTAACCGCGCAGCTCCTCCCAGCTGACGTCCTCGCCCGCGCGGACACCGCAGCGGATCTCGATGCCGCCGAGCGAGAGCAGCTTGGCGATCTCGGCGTCCAGAATCTCCTCCGGCAGGTGCCAGTGCGGAATGCCGGCCCGCAGCATCCCGCCCGGCTTCTGCAGCGCCTCGAAGATCACCGACGAGTAGCCGCGCCGGCGCAGGTGATACGCGCAGGCAAGGCCTGCGGGGCCGGAGCCGACGATCGCCACGGTGGTGCCGTTGAGAGTGGGCAGGGCACTGGCGATCGGGTTCTCCGGCAGGGCGAGCCCGTAGTCGCCGAGGAACCGCTCCACGCTGCGGATCCCGATCGGCTCATCGTGTTCGCCGCGGTTGCAGGCGGTCTCGCACGGGTGGTAGCAGACCCGCCCGGTGACCGAGGGCATCGGGTTGTCCTCGAGGATCGTGAGGTACCCGTCGAGGAAGCGCTCGTGCTTGACGAAGTCCAGGTACTTCTGGATCTGCTCGCCCGTCGGGCAGGCGTTGTTACACGGCGGCGTCTTGTCCCGGTAGACCGGCCGGTAGAACCGGAAGTTGCCGGTGGGGAACAGCCGCTGGCCTTCCTTTTCCGTCGGCGGGGGAGTCACTCCCGCGATGGGGAGCTGCAGGTGCGGTGGTATCCGGGTGCCGCGTACGGACATGAGAACTCCTCGGCGTTGCGCGGTCAGCGGGCAGCGTGAGCGGCGGCGGCCGGTGCCGTTCCGTCCGCCTGCGTGGTCTCGGGCTTCTCGGCTTCCCCGGCTTTCAGGGCGGGCGCGGCGAACTCGACCACGGTGTGGTGGGCGACGCCGCGCAGCATCGCGTCGCGGTCGGCGACCACGTCGGCGACGGCGTCCACCGGCAGTTCGCCGGTTGCGGCCACCAGCGCCCCGATGAGCGGCGCGGCGATACCCATCCCGATGGCCAGCCGCTCCTCCGCGCCCTCGGTGGACATCCGGTCGAGGGCCAGCTCGGAGAGGTTGCGCACGAACATCCATGGGCTGCTGCCGCGCTGTTCGGCGAGGCCGACGGCGTCCACCACGACGAACTTGGCCAGCTTGGCCTTCATCTCCTCGGGCAGGAACTTCAGCAGGTACTCCGGATCGCGCTTGGAGTTGACCACGAGGACGCCGCTGCGCTCGGGTGTGCCGCGGAGGAAGTTGACCGCCTTGATGATCGTTTCCTCGACCAGCACCACCCAGTCCGGGTGCGGGTTCTCGTACACGAACCGGTCCACGATCGGCGAGTCGCCGAACCGCGCATACCGGCGGACCAGGCAGTTCGTCCGGTCCGGGTCGTCTACATAGTCACTGACGTTGTCGGCGTGGAGGCCGAGGGCGCGGGCTGCCGTCGCGACACACGAGGAGACGTCGCGCGCCTCCTTGTCCATGATGATTCCGCGGGACCAGACCGTGAGTTCGTGGTACACAGGGCCACTTCCTCAGATTGTATACCGTCGGCAGGATACTGACATGCTAGACGCCTGAGCAGTGGCGTCAAGGGGGCAGAGCTGGCTGGCGCTGAGGCACGGAGCGTGGCGGGACTGGTGGGCAGCGGCAGACCGGCAGCCGGCCATAACGCCGTCTGCCAGTCCACCGCAGCCCACTGGCGCACCGCAGACGGGGTGAGGGGAACGCGGGAGGTGGTCCCGGAAAGGTCGGCGTGGTTCGGGGATGGCTGCCTGAAGTGGGTTGCGTGACGAACCGTAAGTCGCGGGGGTCACGCTCTGGAAGATGCTGCGAACGCCCGGTCGGCGATGCCTGGTACGCGGGGGGATGGACGGTATTTGCCAGCGGGAACGGGCGGGGTGACTGGCCGGGCCGAAACGGGGGCGGGGGCTGCGCTGGTGCTTCATGATGGAGTGACTTCCAACAGGTCGTGGCGGCAGCCAGCGAGGTGTCCGGGACTGGAGAGGGAGCATGAGCGACAGCGGTTCGGGGGCCCCTCGGGACCCGCGCTGGCGCCCGCTCGCCACCGGCTCCGATGGAGATCCTGTCCTGGATGGCCAGGAGGCCGATCCTGACGGGCGGTACCAGCCGGGCGGGCGCGGCCCCGGCCCTGACCCGCGCCGGAACGGCGACCTGAGCCCCGGAGACCCGCGCCTCGCCGGCCACCCATACAACGGCAGCGGCGCACGTAACGGCGGCGACCCGCGCTTTGGCGGCGACCCGCGCCTGGGCGGCGACCCGCGCCTGGGCGGCGACCCGCGCTTGGGCGGCGCTGCCCGCATGGCGGGCGGGGCCGGTCCGGACAGGGGTGCCGGCCCGGACTCGCTGCTGAGCCCGTCCCGCGATCCGCGACTCGATCCGCGCGCCGCGGGCCGTTCCGTCCCAGGAGCCGGCCCGGGCGTGGATCCGCGCCTCGGCCCCGGCTTGCCCAGGGATGGCGGTGTTGATCCGCGCCGGGTCCCAGGCCCCAGCTTGCCCAGGGATGACGGTGTTGATCCGCGCCGGGTCCCAGCCACCGGCCTGGGCCCGGATTCCGGCATCGGCCAGCGCAGTGTTCCTGGTGGCGTCCCGCGCGGTGTTCCGGGTACCGGGCCGCGCTCGGATCGTGGTGCCGATGCGCGCAGTATTCCTGGTGGCGATCCCGCGTGGGGTTCCTGGTGCTGGCCTGCTTCCGGGTTCTGGTGTCGATCCGCGTGGTGTTCCTGGTGGCGTCCCGCGCGGGGTTCCTGGTGCTGATCCGCGCGGGGTTCCTGGTGCTGTCCCGCGCGGTGTTCCCGGTGCTGATCCGCGTGGGGTTCCTGGTGCTGGCCCGCGCCGGGATTCTGGTGCCGATCCGCGTGGTGTTCCTGGTGGCGTCCCGCGCGGTGTTCCTGGTGCTGATCCGCGCGGGGTTCCTGGTGCTGGCCCGCGCCGGGATTCTGGTGCCGATCCGCGCAGTGTTCCTGGTGGCGTCCCGCGCGGTGTTCCTGGTGCTGATCCGCGCGGGGTTCCTGGTGCTGGCCCGCGCCGGGATTCTGGTGCCGATGCGCGCAGTGTTCCTGGTGGCATCCCGCGTGGGGTTCCTGGTGCTGGTCTGCTTCCGGGTTCTGCTGTCGATCCGCGCGATGTTCCTGGTGCCGGCCTACGCGGTGTTCCGGGCGATCCGGGTCCGCGCGCCGGGATTCTGGTGCTGATCCGCGCGGTGTTCCGGGTGACCGGGCCGCGCCGGGTTCCCGGCGGCGATCCGCGCGGTGGCGTCCCAGCCGGCGGGGGGCCTGGTTCCGGGGCTGACGTTCGCCCGGGAGCTGATCCTGGCCGGCGGGCACCGGGCGACGGTTCGGCGCCCGGCGTCCCGCTCTCCGCCCCGCCTGGCCCGCAGGCCCCCGAGGATCCCGCGGGCCCGCCGCGCTCCCGTCACGCCGATCAGGGTTTCGGCCCCCGGTCCGGCGCCCGAACCGGGCCGGATCCCGGTGCCGGGCCAGGCGGTCGCCGGCCTGGACCGGGAACAGATCCCCGGGCCGGACGCGGCCCGGAGACCAGGTTCGGCCCACGCGCCGATGCCAGGTTCGGGCCGCGGCCGTGGCCGGACCGCCCGCCCGAGGCGCGGGCCGGGCCGGGCATCGACAGCCGGGCACGACCGGATGCCGCACGCGGCCCTCACCCGTCCGTGCCACCCGGTGCGCCCAGGGCTCCATGGCCTCCCGGAACGGAACGGCCGGCCGGTGAACCTGGTCCCGGCCCGGAGGAACGTGCCCAGGAGTGGAACAGCCGCGGCGGGTTGCCCGGCGCTCCCGGTGTCGCACGGCCGGGCCGCAGGCGAGCCGAGCCGGGTCCCGACCCACTGTCGGCCGGCCCAGACTCGCCCATGTCCGGGCAGGCCGCCGGTCCCCGGCGCGGTGGCCGCCACGGTTCCCGCCCCGGCCCGGACGAGGGGCGCCCGGCGGAAGCGCTGGTGGGGGGAGACGGTACGCGAAGCGGCCGCGGACGGCGCGGCCGCCCGGAGCAGCCGCCCGCACCGGACCGTGAGGCCCCGCTGGGCCGCGATGTCGTGCTGGGCCGCGATGCGCCGCCGGGCCGGGACACGGTGGCCGACCGGGATACGGTGGCCGGCCGGGGCATGGCGGCACCGGGCCGTGACATCCCCCCAGACCAGGACGGGCAGCCGCGCCGTGGCGCACTGCGTCGCCGGGACGCGCCGCCTGGCCGCGACGGGGCCGACAGCCGCCCGGGCCGGTCCGCCGACCGACGACGCACTCCGGGGTGGGGCGAGGCGGCCACCGGACCGCAGGACGCTGCGGCACTGCCGCGTGACTTCGGGGAGCAGGACGAAACCCGGGACGGCGGCGGAAGGTCCCGCCGCCGTGCCGCGGATCGGCACGCTGCCCTTGACCCGTCCGTCACGGACGACCGGCCCAGCCGCGGTTCCCGGTCCGCCCGGTCCGGTGCCAGAAGCAGCAGGCGCCGGGTCCGTACCCTGCTGCTTGCCGTGCTGGCGGTCGTGGTCGTCGCGGCCGGGGCGGTGGCCGCGCTGAAGTTCATGTCGCGGGGGAGCGGCCGGTCCCACGTGCTGGTCGCGCCTTCCCGGCTCGCGTCTTACGTGCGCAGGCCGGAACTGGAGCAGCAGATGAACGCCAGGGCGCTCCAGCAGCAGGTCATCGCCAAGAGCGCCGGGCAGGCCAGCCATGTGGTGTCCGCCGTTTACGAGAACAGCGCCGGAGTGTCCGGCAGTGCGCCGCCCCAGATCTTCCTGTTCATCGGCGGGAACCTGGCCGGTGAGTCACCCGCCGGGTTCATCTCCAGCTTCACCGCCCAGTTCAAGGGCGCGGCGGCCACCAGCCCCGGATCCCTGGGCGGGCAGGCGGCCTGCGTGGACGCCCAGGGCAGCGCGGCGGGGAGCGTGGCGCTGTGCACCTGGGCGGACAGTGACACGTTCGGGGTCGTGGCCTCGCCGACCATGGGACTGTCGCAGCTTGCGGCGCAGATGCGTGCGATCCGGCCCTCGGTGGAGCGGTCGGCCAGGTAGCAGGCTGGCATGCCGGGCCGGTCAGTGCCGGGGGCGTGGCGCATGGTGGAGCGGCTACACGCTGGCGCGTCGGGACGCACTTAGCGACGGGGGGCGTAGCGCAGGTAATCGGGTGCGCCGGGGAAGCCGGAGCAGGCTGGACAGCGGAAGCGCCGCCAAACGGGGCGCGTCAGGAACCCGTGTTGTCGCCGTGCTTCGGCGGCTGCCGGCGCAAGGACAGCCGGGCGACCGCGATCGTGACCGCGGCGGCCAGCACCGCAAGCCCGATGATCTGCCCGCCGATGAGCCGCACGTCCAAGGGCAGGCCCGCGGACAAGTCGATCGTCCGCGTCTCTTGCCCGTGCGCTGAGGCCGCCGCCGAGGCCGAGGGCGAGGGGGACACCTGCGGGAACGCCGAGCCGAGGTCACCGGTCGGCTGGACCCCCAGGCCCGGGATGGTGGTCCCGCTGGGCAGGCCTGCCGCCGGGGGCAGTGTCCCGCCGTCGCCCGCGTTCGGTGTCGGCGACGAGGTGGGGCTCGGGTTCTTCGGCTTGATGTCGACGGTGGCCGACGCCGTCGCCGAGTTCGACGCCTGCGACGAGGTCGCCGTTGCGGTCAGCACGACGCGCTTGGTCGGCCGGTTCGGTGCCGCCAGTTCGGCCTGCACCTCGGTCTTCAGCCCGGCGCTGACGCTCACGTCGCACTTGGACTTGCCCGACGGTACGCAGACGGAGAACGTGGGGCTCACGCTGCTCGGCTTCGCCGACAGCGTGACCTTGGCCGAACCGGTGCCGCTAGTGAACCAGACCCAGATGGCGTACCCGACCGTCGTGTTCGGATCCACGGCGCTGACGTTGTTGAGGGTCTGCATCGTTATGCACAAGGTCCCCGGCGGGGGTGTGGTCGGTGTGGTCGTCGGCGTAGCCGTGGGAGTGGGTGTCGCTGTGGGAGTCGCGATCGGCGACTTGAGGGTCCCGCCCGGCGTGAGCGGCTTCGACTTGGTGCTCTTGGCCGGGCCCGGCTGCGGCAGCCCGCTCGGCTGGGGCCCGGCCGAGGAGCCCGGGCTGGGCTGGGGCAGCGGCGGCGGGCTCGCGCTTGGACTTGGCTGAGTGCTCGGCAGCGGTGCCGTGGACTGGCTAACGGTCTGCGTCTGGCTCACCGAGGCGGTCCCTGCCGCCTGGTTTCCCTGTGCCGCGACGGACCCTTGCCCGGCCGGTGCCTGCGTGCCATCGTGCCTGCTCAGGTGGACCGCATAGGCGAGAAGCACCGGCATGCCCGCCGGGTGCTGAGCCCGTGCGCCGGTGTGGGCCGCCGGCCTCGTCAGGGCCTTGGTGGTGGCGGTAGCGGTGGGGCTGGCGGTGCCCGAGGACGTGCACGTACTCGTACTCGCCTGGGGAGTACCGTGCACACCGGTGAGCAGCATGCTCACCGCGCCGTAGGAAACTACGGAAAGCCCGGCAAACAGGCCAACCGCTGGAGTCAAAGCCAGCCGCGTGGTCATCGTCGCGCTCTCGTCACCATCGTTCGGGGATATTCGCAATCGCGTTGCTTGGCTGTCAACGCGCTAAGCATTCCCAGCCACTGTAACTCGACACCTCAAACCACCCCCGATCCCCAGGTTCCAGTTTGCCTGTCAGGCGGAGAAAATACACTTTCATGACGGAACTATGGCCTGACCTGGGCAGGCGCGCCAGAGTCCTGTGGCGGGGCGTGCGCAAGAGTCGGCTGGGGCAGGGCGGGTTTCATTCGGATCCGGGCCGGGGGGCCGGATGTGAGACGTGGAGGCTCGTTGACAACTGGTGACGTGCTGTCCAGGCCGGCTCCGCCGCCGGACCTGGTGATCTCCTATGGACCTGGTCCGGAGCATGTCGCAGACGTGCGCCTGCCGCCTCCGCGTGCTCCGCGCGCCGGTGGGGCGGCGGCACGCGCAGGCGGAACGCCGGCGCGCATGAGCAGGGTGTCGGGCGGCGCTGAGACAGCGGGCCCGCGGCCTGCGCCATTGGTGTTGTTCCTGCATGGAGGGTTCTGGCGGGCAGCCTATGACCGGACACACACCGGCCCGCTCGCGACGGCGCTCGCGTCCGCGGGGTTCGCGGTGTGCGTCCCGGAGTTCCGCCGCACTGGCCAGCGTGGCGGCGGCTGGCCCGGCACGTTCGACGACGTCGCCAGCGCCGTGGACACGCTGCCGGCCCTCGTCAGGGCGGCCGCCGGCGCCCACTTGATCAGCGATGGGCCGGTGCTCCTCGGCGGGCATTCAGCCGGCGGGCACCTGGCGTTGTGGGCAGCGTCCCGGCACCGGCTTCCGCCGGATGCGAGCTGGCACGTGCCCGAGGGGCAAGTACGCGGAGTGGTGGCCCTTGCCGCCGTTAGTGACATGGCGGCATGTCATGCTCTCCGGCTCGGCCAGGGCGCGGCTCGGGCGCTGCTCCGCGGTGGTCCTGGCCGGCATCCGGACCGGTATCGCCTGGCCGATCCGATGCAGCTTCTGCCGGTGGGCTGCCCGGTGCGCCTGGTTCACGGTTCCGCCGATGACCGGGTGCCGTGTGGCATGAGCCGCGACTACCTCGCCCAGGCCCGCGCCGCTGGCGATGACGCGGAGCTGGATGAGCTGCCCGGTGCCGGGCACTTCGAGGTCATTGACCCGCTGTCCGCCTGGTGGCCCCGGGTGCAAGCCGCGTTCACCGCGCTGGCTTCGCCGTGACCTGACCAGCGTTGCGGTGACCTGGCTGTGTCGTCGTGACCTGGCTGTGTCGTCGTGACCTGGCTGGCTTACCGTGATGTGCCTGGCTGGCCGGCTCAGCCGCGATGAACACCTCGACATGCTCGCGGCGGAGGCTTCCGGCTGTGGTGGGCATCCACGTCGGCCAGGAAGACTGCGAAGAGCGCGCCGTCGTCCGTGTAGCCACGGATCGGGCTGCCTCCGGGTGGGGGCATCGGGACTCCGGCGATCCGCTAAGCTCTCCTAGGCTGGTGGTGAGCATCGGTCCTTGTCATGCCGCCAGACCGGTGCGTTGCTGCCGCTGTGCAGTGCCCAAGGTTCCGGCTAATGTGCACGAAACCGCAGGTCAGACAACTAAAATACGCGCCCCCTTAGCTCAGTCGGCAGAGCGTCTCCATGGTAAGTATCCAGCTCGAATCGCTGTGCTTACCTGCGGGAAATGCAGGTGGCAGCCGAGCGCTGTGCGCGCAGTAAGACGCTCTAAAATGCCCGATCACCGGGCCGGATAATGTGGCGCAAGTCACACCCGATCGCGGGAGTCTCGTCCCAGAGAAGGCGGGCGAGGACCGTGCAATCTGTAACCGCACGTGACCAGCGGCGAAGCCACCAACTGCAAACCCCAAGCGCGCGCGTGCTCACGTGGCAGCAGGCCAATCCGTTGCCACCGCATGAGGCGGTAGACGCAGCCGACGCCTAGGAGTGGGTTGTAGTTGGGGGTCGGCATGCCTCGAAAGCGCCGCCCGATTATTTAACCCTGATCACTGTCGTGTGCGGGGTTGTCACCGCAGTGGCCAGCGTGGTCAAGTGCTCTGCTACTGATCAAGTGCGCAGCTTCACCCTCCATCGCGGCTCAGGTTGGCGCACGCTTTCGCACGGAAGCCCTGGAATCCGCACCTACGCTCTCCAGTACGTCGGCACCCGCCGACCGAGGAGAGCATGGTAAACACCCTAGAAATCTCAGTTACTTCGCATCAGGTCGCTGATGTCCACCCGGGCGCGACCATTTCGTTGCATGCGCGGGCAGATCGCTCTGATCGACGTGATTCCGATTGGGTGAATCACGACGACGTGAAGCGCTCCGTAACAACGAACTGCACGTGGCTGGAAACTTTTGCGTATCCATACGAAGTCGGAGCAAGAGTAACCCCGGCAGTATGATCGCAGTAGATCCAGGCGCCAACATTGATATAATAGGCCTCGCCGGGCTCTGCGGTAAGTTCTACCTGAATGTCAGTGGAGATCACAGTGCCGTCTCCGTGGCGGTCATGGCCTTCGCCGGGACTTACAGCGTCGCGGAACAGTTGCACCCGCCTAACTCCCTCGGCGCTCACGAGGGCACCGTCTCGCTGCCTCCACGCCGACAGCTCAACACCACCTTCGCACTCCGCATGTGATAGAGCCCCATTAGCTGCGGTAGAAGAATTCCACTCGTAGGTGATCAGAGGGCGGACCTGGACGATCCCCAATTTCTCGGAACGCAACACGAAGCCGACCCCCGCGACCGAGTTCAGCGGCGGATCGCCCGTTCCGGATTCACCGGCGATCTCCATGAGCCCTCCTGCCGGATCACCGACCGACTCATCAGTAGCCGCGCTCCCTGGCGCCATCCAATGATCACCGTAATCATAGGGGGGCGAAATGACCGTGAGCCCATCATGTACGACCAGGTCAAAGGCCAGATCGCTTTGACCTGGGCGCTGCCGAGCTTCCATAAGCCCCCGGCGAATCGCTATGAGGGAATCCCTAAGGTCGATACCCTCGTCGGAATCTTCCGCGGCCTTCGCGGCCGCGACCTCCGCGCGAGCCCTTCGGCGCCGGTCCCCAATAGATGTGAGGACGTCCGCCTCCGCCTGATAGGCCGCGTTCAAACCGGCCCTCATAGCTGCCGCCGTCTTTGAATCTTGAGACGTGGTGCCGTCTTGGAACGTCAAATTGACTCCCACAACGTCCATCTGTGCCTCCCGGATGAAAGAAAACGCGTGTTAACGCCATTGAACCAGCCGCGTTCAAAGAATTCGTCGAAAGCGATGCGCCACCCCGATGATTCACGTCGCGGTCCTAGCCGCGGACGCCAGCTGCCCCATCACTGCGGGGTCAGTACGAAGAAATTCACCACGTTCTGCATTATCCCGGATGCCGACGCGAGGTTCCAGGCTGACGAGTAGCCGGTCTTGACCTCGACGTAGCAATCCACGTTGACCCAGCGGGTCTCACCGGGCGGCACCCAGAAGGTAGCGGAGAGGGGAATGTAGCCATTATCGGATCTCTGGACGTGGCTCCAGTGGTCGCCCGGAGCGGCCGCGTAGTGCTGCGAAAAGACATCTTGTTCACCATTTTGGGTGACGAAGCCGGCAGGGCCCCATACCGTGAGGTTGAAGCCTCCCCGCGCCTGGGACCAAGGATCGGAGCCAACGAAAGCCGTTGGCACTCCCATGCAAGCCAGATCCCATGCGGCCGCCCAATTGACGCTTACGCCCACCCGCACTGCCACGCCCAGGCCAGTAAGGGCCCCTAGATCGGTGGAGGTGATAGCGATTCCTATGGTGCTGACCCCCATCGCTGAATCGCCCGGGGAGCTAACAATCCTGCCCGCGAGTCCGTTGAGGAACATGGTGCCGGAATTGTTATCTTCCGAGACGCTCACAAGATTGCCGTGGTGCACTCCATAGGAGAAAGGAGCAGCACGAATTAAATGCGATGAACCCAAATGGAAGTCAACGGAACGGAGTTCGTCGAAAGAGGGAGCTTCCTGGAGCGGAAGTGCCTGCACGGCCGCCGCCGTCTCACGCATAGCCTTGCTGGCAGACTCGTCCTGCTCTGCTGCTTTGAGCAGCGCTCGGGATACCGCGTCGACGTCGGGCACCGGACCGACGGGAGAGCTTCTGCTATCCCAGAAAGCTCGCATCGCGGCTAGCGTCTGAGTGCTCAAAGGCGAAACATAAGCCATGGCGATCTCCTTGTCGAATCGATGACAGCGTAGTCCCGTCGCGGCCCGCTGGATAGTGCCCGTCGGGGCCGCCCTTATCGGCGAAATCAGCGTAATCCGCTCCTCGTCAGATGAGACCGTCTCGACGCTGAAAACAGCAGCCAGCCGTAACCTCAGCTAGCCTCGGGCTTTCGCCGGCGAGTGGCTGGTCTTGATCATTTCTATAATAAAACGTGCCTTTGGCCTGCCGCTGCGCGGCTTCGACCAGAACCAGCTGTGGTGCGAACTGGTGGCCATGGCCCAATGCCGTTTAGCTTAAGTTGATCATGGTTTTCCAGGGTTCTGCTGCTGCCAGGTGCTGGGCCGGGGCATGATCGCAGGTCATGGCGCAGACTGGTGGCGTGGCTGGCGGCGGTGCGCTGACGGGCTTGATCTCGCTGGGGGTCTTGGCCTCGTCGGTGCCGCGGGATGTGGTTGATGATGCGGTCGCGGCGGCTGGGAAGGGCGCGCGGCGGGCTGGGGGCAAGCTGCCGCCGCATGTGATGGTGTATTTCGTGATGGCGCTGGCCTTGTTTGCTGATGATGACTATGAGGAGGTCGCCGCCCGGCTGGCGGAGGCGCTGCGGGGCTGGGGCGCGGAGGACCGGGTGTGGGATCCGACGCCGGGCGGGATCACTCAGGCCCGGCAGCGGCTCGGGCCTGAGCCGATGGCGGGAGTGTTCTCGCAGGTCGCGGTGCCGGTCGCGGACCTGGACACGATCGGGGCGTTCCTGGGGCCGTGGCGGCTGATGCCGGTGGACGGGATGGAATGGGATGTCCCGGACACCGGTAAGAACCGCGCTGCCTTCGGCTCGTCGGGCACCGGCGGGGATGACCAGGCCGCGTTCCCGAAGATCCGGGTGGTGACGGTCAGCGAGTGCGGCTCGCACGCGCCGGTCCTGGCCGCGATGGGCGCGGCGGCCGCGAAGGGCAGCGGGGAGCAGTCGCTGGCCAGGACGCTGTATCCGCAGGCAGAGGAGGACTGGCTGCTGATCGCCGACCGGAACTTCTACTGCTGGAAGGACTGGTGCATGGCCGCTGATACCGGGGCGGCGCTGTTGTGGCGGGTCAAGTCTGACCTGCTGCTGCCGGTGCTGGAGCTGCTGCCCGACGGCTCCTACCGGCCGGTGCTGGTCAACCCCAAGGTCACCGGGAAGAAGCGAGAGGCCCTGATCGAGGATGCCCGGCGCGGCGATGACCTCGATGAGGACAAGGGCCGGCACGTCCGGGTCGTCGAATACGAGGTCCCAGACCGGGACCAAGACGGCAAGGGCGAGCTGATCGCCCTGGTCACCACCATCACCGACGTCCGCCTGGCCACCGCGGCGGTGCTGGCGCAGGCCTATCACCAAAGATGGGAGCACGAAGGTGCCAACCAGCAGCTGAAAACCTGCCTGCGCGGCCCCGGGAAGGTCCTGCGGTCCGGCAGCCCGGGCCTGGTGGAGCAGGAGATCTGGGGCTACCTGCTGACCCACTACGCGATCAGCACCCTGACCTGCGCAGCGGCCACCGCGGCCGGCCTGGACCCGGATCGGGTCAAGTTCAAGCGGACCGTCCGTATCCTGCGCCGCCGGGTCGCTGACCCGGCCTTTTCCCCCTGAGCACGCCCGGGGCATCCTGGCACAGGTCCAGGCCGACATCACCAAGACAAAGCACCTCAACCCCCGGCGCAGGCACCGCACCTGCCCCCGCGTTATCAAACGCGGCCGGCACAACTTCTACCGCGTCAAGAAACCCGGTGACAAGAACGTCCGGCACGACGGCCCCGCGACGATCCGCCTGGCCAACCCCGTCCTGACCAGCACCGCAGCATGATCAACAATAAGCTAAACGGCATTGGGCCATGGCCTGTGAACTGACCGTCTGGATGCAGATGCTCGCCCTCGACGGACCCGCCCGCGCCTGGGAACCCAAGCGGCTGCGGCTGCGGCTCTTCACCACCACCGGCGCCTCGTCCGCAGCGGCCGTGGAACGTAGCGAACACCGCCCCGACCCGGGCGATGCGACCATGGATGGTGTCGACGCAGGCCGGACGCTTGGAGGTGACGCGAGGACTACGGAAGTACGGTAGGCTCTCGGCGGTCGGGAGCCCTCAGACCGCTGTGCACGGTTTGAGTCAAACGTCCGTGGGACGAAAGCCCAGGTCAGACAACTGAAGACTTGCCCCCTTAGCTCAGTCGGCAGAGCGTCTCCATGGTAAGGAGAAGGTCTACGGTTCGATTCCGTAAGGGGGCTCGACAAACCAGCAGGTCAGGGAAGATTTCCAGCCAGCGACGCCGACCGTCAAGATCGTCTGACAGTCAGTTGACCGTCGTTCTGGACGTCGAGAATTGGCACTCAGCCGCACCGACTGACCCCGGATGGCACGTCGATCGGCCGTGTCCATCGCGCCGGTTGAACAGGCGGGGGAGCGCACCTGCAGCTGATACCGGTTCGAGGGCCGGCACAGAAGCAAGGCCCCCGTCTGGCCAGTAGCCCAGGTTCCGTCGGCTGTGGACAGTGGGCATCGCCGGGCAGATAAGCCTCAAGGAGAAAATCGCCGCGACCGGCCGGGGCTCCAGCCGCCGGCACATGAAGCCGACCATGGCTGTCAGCGGCATCCGCGCACGCTCAGCCGCGAGCTGTGAGGTCGACCGCTCGTGTCAACGCGGTTCAATGCGGTGCATAACGCTTAATATTTGCGGCTTAGGGACGGCTCACGTCGGTCGGCGACCCCGCGCAGATGAGCTAGTTCTGCGCCTTTGCGTCAACCAGCGAACGAACGGCGCCCTTGGCAGTAGAAGCGAGCGTTCCTTGATGCCAAGCAACTATGAAGGCGTCGGTTAGGCCCCGGTTCAGGGACCGGGGCCGGACCGCCGCCAGGATGAGCAGCGTCTGGTTCGCGGTGCGAGCCGCGCCGCCCCCGGCACCGCCGACTACCCCGCAAGCGAACGCCTGCCACGGCCGGTCGAGGAACGCAAAGCCGACATAGCTCGCTCGCGTGGAAGCCGAGGACGTCGCGCAAGATGAGGACGGCGACCTGGCGCGGCGGCAGCAGCTGCAGGGCGGTCACGAAGGCCAGCGAGATGGCTTCGCTCTGCTCGTAGCGGGCCTCCGGCCCCAGCGGCCGGCCGGCGGCGCCCTCGAGGAGGGCGTCAGGAAACGGCTGCAGCCAGACGGCCTCGTCGCGCGGCGTCGGCACGGGCGCTTCGAACTGCGACATATCCCACTCCCTGGCCGGGCGCCGGCTCGCCGCGCGGCGCGCGTTGAGGCACCGGTTGGTGGCGATCTTGTACAGCCAGGTGCGCAGCGACGCGCGTTCCTCAGTGAACCCGCCGATGCCCTGCCAGGCGGCCAGCATCGTCTCCTGGACGGCGTCCTCGGCGTCGGCGAAGGATCCGAGCATCCGGTAGCAGTGCACCTGCAGCTCCCGCCGGTGGGACTCGGCCAGCTCCCGGAACGCCTCGCCATCCCCTGCCCGCGCCCGTGACAGCAGATCGGCTGTCACCATCCTGCGCTCCTTCCTTCCGTACCACGTCGTACATCCGCCGGTATATACACCGCCCACAGCGCGGACTGGGCGGCTCGCGGGCGCCCAGTTTCCCAGTGCCGCGGTGTATGCATCACCGACCGCCCGGACGATCCGCCCACCGGATCGTGCCGCGGCAGCTGGAAGGACCCTGGAAGGTTGACGATGGAATCGTCCGCATCGGCTGGGCGCGTGGCGCCCGCCGTTCTGGATCCGCGCCGCTGGCAGGCGCTCACGCTGCTATGCGGCGCGTTTTCATGGCGCTGACGGCACGATCACGGTCGTGACGCTGCCCTCGATCGGGGCCGGGCTGCGCTTTTCCGAGCAGGGTTTGCAATGGGTGCTGAGCGCCTACGCGCTCACCTTCGGCGGCCTGCTGCTACTCGGAGGGCGGGCGGCTGACCTGCTCGGGCGCCGGCGCGTGTTCATGGCCGGCTTCCGCCCGGCCGCCGCGACAAGATCACCGGGCCATGCAAGCCAGCCTTCAGGCCGCCAGTCAAAAGGACTACAGAAAGGAGGTGAGCCAGGTGTACTCCTATCTTGCCAGCCAGGCCGCCAAGGACCGGCAACGCGAGATGCTAGCCCAGGCCAGCCAGCAGCGCCTGGGACAACAGGCCCGTGCGCCGGCCAGGGCATCTCGGCGTGCCGAACGGGCCCAACGGCGGGTCCGCGGGGCGGTGCGCAGGGTTCTGCGGCTGCGCGCCGAACCCGAGCAATGACGCCGCTGCCCGCCGGCCCTGCACGCCCCCATAGGGTGCCAGACCAGGCCCATCCCGGCAGCAGTCCGGCACCGCGCGAGCGCGCCTCGCCGCCCGATCACGGCGGCGGGGCGCCTTGCCGCGCAGAGCGATTACGGCGGCCGATGGTGAGGCGCCGCAGCGCGGGTTCCGGTCGCAGATTGACTATTCGGCGCCGTCAGCACACCCACCCAGCACACCGGGCCGTCGACCAGAACGGCGGCTCGCGCGCGTTATCCCTGACCGTCGCTATCACTTACAGTAACGGGATTCCCGGCCGGTGGACTCGGTGCCGTCTGGGCGCGGGCTCTGCGCCCACTGCAGCGGTCTTTCACCCCGCCCTGGCTGCTCCGGTCGTCGGGCTGCAGCAGGCGCCTCAGCCGGCAGTCCCCAATCCGCACTACACGCCCTGCCGCCGGCCAGGCGAGCAGGCTGCCCTACTACACGCGGCAGATCCGGGCGTGGTGATAGAAACGTGGCCACGTGCATGTGTATGAGCGTTCGCGGGATGCGACTGCCACCTGCTGTGCCGTTTGTGTCTCGCCGGGGCTCATACCGAGGGGCTCGCACCACCCCACAGCGGCCCGGCCCGCAGCCGGCAGCGGTCGCTGAGAGGGCATCGAGCGCAGGAATAGCCAACTCCGCGGCCGGCACGGTGATGGGCCGGAGTTCGGCGGCGGAGATCTGCTTGGTGGGCCCGTTCGCAGGCCGGGCCGATTAGGCTCCGGCTCAGGGCGCCGGGCGCAATATGCTTTCGAGGACCGTACCGACCCTGGCTTCGCTGGACATCAAGGAGCATCGCATGACGGAGCCGTCCACCGGCTGGCAGCTCGACGACATAACGTACTCCGGGGGCACGCAGGACGGGCCGCGCGCCAACGTGAAGCTCTCCCGGGCTGCGGAACAGGTGCACGCTGAGGGTTCTGGCACCGGGCTCATCGACGCGGTGTGCCACTCGATCTCGCAGGCGACCGGCGTGGCGGCGCGGGTCGTCGCGTTCCGGGCCTACTCAGTCGGCCCGGGCAGCGAGGCGGTCGGAGAGGTCGAGCTCGAGGTGGAGCTGCCAGGCCGCAGGGTTGCGGTCCGGGCGTCGTCCACGGATGTCGTGGAGGCCGCCGGGCTTGCCCTCGTCGCAGCGGTCAACCAGTACAACGCGAAGCGGCAGGCACAGGGCTGAGTCCAGCGAGATAACGGTGGTCCGGTGACCGCGAGCGCCGCCGCGCCGTGGGTTCCGGCGCCCAGCTGCGGTGGGTGAGGCCCAGTACTGTGGCTCGGTCGGGACCGGTAGCCGCCCCTGATGGCGGGTCGGTGCGCTCGCCAGCGACGCATCCGTTCGGTCACCGGCTTCCGGGCTGCTTCCACAGCGGATTGCCGAAGTGTGCCTATTGCCAACGAGCATCGGCTTGTCGTATTCGATGCTTTAGGCACGCCTGTCAAGATCATAAGAAGCAAGGTCGTCCCCGGCATGGCCGCTAGCGGCGGCAGCCTGGGCAGCCAGCGGGGTTCGCCTGCTGCCTGCGGGCGGAGGACCGATGGAGCGCCGCCGTCTGGCTCCTGGGGACGCAGTGCGGTGGCGGGATACCGTGGACGCGGATGGTCGTCATGCGCAGATACCTTGTGGTCGCGAACCAGACCCTGCAGGCCGCCGAACTGCGGGAGGAGCTCCGCAAAAAAGATCAGCGCGGGGCCCTGTTTCCTTCTTCGTGATCGTCCCGGACACCAAAGCCGTGGCTATGACCCGGTAACCGCCGACGGCGCACACGTAGGGTGCAGGCATGAATGCCACGCCTGCGGCGGATGAGGCGCGGGAACCTGCCGCGGGCACCACGGCGGGTGCAGCGCGGGAGCCTGCCGTGGGCTTGCTCCGGCCAGGCGGCGGTACGATCCTCGACGCGATCGGCAACACGCCACTGGTCGTAGTGGACGGGATATGGGCCAAGCTGGAGTACCTCAACCCTTCGGGGTCAATCAAGGCGCGGATCGCCAAGTACATGATCGAGCGGGCGGAGCGGGAAGGGCTGCTGCGGCCTGGTGACACCATCGTGGAGGCAAGCAGCGGCAATACCGGAAACGCGATGAGCATGGTCGCTGCCGTCAAGGGCTACCGGATGCTCGTGGTCATGCCGGACGGGATGAGCGGCGAACGGCTGGCGATCTCGCGGGCCTTCGGCGCGCAGGTGATGACCCTCGGCGACTTCCACGTCAATGACGCGCTGGCCAAGGTCGCCGAACTCGGTCGCAAGCCCGGCCACTTCGCGCCGCAACAATTCGACTCGGAGTGGAACGTCGAGGAGAACCGCACCTGGCTCGGCCCGGAGACGCTCGCCCAGCTGCCAGATGGCGCGGTCCCCGACGCCGTGGTCGGCGGGGTCGGCACCGGCGGCACCATCGTCGGCGTGGGCCAGTGCTTCCGCGAGCGCAACCCATCGTGCCGGATCGTCGCGGTCGAGCCCAATGAGTCGTGCACCCTGATGTGCGGCGAGGTTGGCCGGCACCTCATCGAGGGCATCGCCGACGGCTTCGTCCCCGGCATCTTCGCAAGGCACCGGCACATCATCGACGAGATAGTCCCGGTGGACAGCGACGCGGCGATCGCCGAGATGCGCCGTTTGGCCCGCGAGTTCGGGCTGTTCGTGGGCCCCAGTTCCGGCGCGCACCTCCTCGCCGCCCGCGAGCTGCGAGCGCGCCACCCGGGCCTGCGGCACGTCGTCACGTTCTTTTGCGACGAGGGAGAGAAGTACATCAACGACTACTTCCTCGACACCTGACCAAACACCAGGGGATCCGCGACCCTACCCCATTACCTCTGCCGCGCCGCCAGGACGAACCCAGGTCCGCCGCCACGGCTTCGGCGAGATGGAATGCTCGTCGACTCGACCGCGGCTGGCGCGGGGGTCGGCTCGGCGCTGGTGCAGGCGGCGATCGGCTGGGCGCGCAGCCATTCGCCGGGGCAGTCCCACCACGGCGATCAGCCCTTGTGACGGCGGCCACGAGAAACTAATGTCCCTTGACACCCCTTGGCGATGGCGGCCCCGAACCCAAACGGTGGCCCCGAACCCAA
>CAVPSA010000027.1:0-131578 GCA_963707905.1 uncultured Actinomycetes bacterium
GGCATCGGGGATGGCCAGTGCGGCCCAAGATCAGCGCAGCCAACGCCCCGAGGCCGATGACTCTTGCAACAGGTGTGCCCTCCGCCGGAGGCGGACACCAGCGGGCTGGCTGGGCTTAGCGGCCGCCCTGCTGGCGATGCCGCCAGCGCTCCTCCAGCCGCCCCATCAGCCCGGATCCCGTCTGCTTGCCAGAGCGCTGGCTCTTGGCGGCGCGCCGCTCCTTATCGGGGCGCACACCCTGGGCGGGGATGCGCCCGGTCATGCGCCGGTAGCTGTCCACCGCCCACAGGCTGCCGGTGAGCATGCCTGCAAAGCCCGCCACCGCGATCGGCACGACATTGATCACGACCCCAGCGAATAGCAGCCCGACGCCGACCACGAACACGACCGCCGCCGCAACGAGCCGGCGCTTGTAATGCACTCGCGGGTCGGCCGCGTGGATGGCGTTGGCAAACCGCGGGTCGCCGGCGCGAAGCGCCTCCTCGATCTGCTTGAGCTGGCGCTGCTCATGCTCGGAAAGCGGCACGGTCCCCCTTCCCAGCGGAACTCAGGCGGGACGCTCTGGCCAGCGTTCACCTTGCGGCCTGGCTCAATGCCCAGCGTACGCGAGCGCACCTGCGGAAGAACACGGCGGCGCGGCCTGCGTTAACCCGGACGGCCGTGCAACGCTGAGGCGGTGCAGGCAAGGAGCTTTCTGCGAAGGTGACCACCGCCGGTGCACCGCTGCGGAGGTTGCCTAATCACAAATCGTGCTGCGAGACTGGAGAGTTCGTACTGCTCCGGACCCTGGCGGTAACAGCATAGGAGCTACGCCAGGGGGGTCAGTGAGGCGCGAAGACCTGCGGGTGGTGGTCGGCAGCCAACCGGGGACCGCGGGTGACGGCGTGGCACAGCGCCCGGCGGAAGAGCGGGGCACGCGGCACGACGCGCGGTTCGCGCGGACGAAGTTCCGTCCCACCACGCTGCCCGCGACCCTGCTCACCAGGTCAGCGTTGCATGCACGGCTGGAGGCGGGAGCTGCTCAGCGTCTGACCGTCGTAGTGGGAACGGCGGGTGCAGGCAAGAGCGTGCTTTTGTCGAGCTGGGCCGGCGCGCGAAATGGCGGGGTGACGTCCTGGCTTTCGTGCGATGAGGCCGACGCGGACCCGGTCCGTTTCTGGGCGGCGTTCATCAAGGCCCCCCAGGCTGTGGCGCCGGGGTTCGGTGCCGATGCGGCTGAGTTGCTCGCGATGGACGGCGTGATGTCCGCCGACGTGACCGCCTCGATCGCGAACGACGCTGCGAAGCTGCCTGCCGGCTCGGTGATCGTCGTGGACGATTTCCACGCCGCCGCAGGCGCAGCCGCCAAGAGCATGACCGATCTCGTTGAGCGCTGGCCGGCCGAGACCACGCAGCTGGTGCTGGCCGGCCGCGCGGAGCCGCCCGTGCGGCTGCACCGGCTGCGCCTGTCGGGTGAGTTGTGCGAGGTCCGCGACCGCGACCTGTATCTTTCGCTCCCCGAAAGCGGCGCGCTGCTGGCGAACTTCGGCGTGCAGATCGCAGCCGGCGAGCTGGCGCTGCTGCACCAGCGAAGCGAAGGATGGGTCGCGGCGCTGCAGATGGCCGCGCTGACCCTGCGCGGTGCCAGGAACCCGGTCCAGGCCGCCCGCGCGCTGGACGTCTCCAGCCACGCGATCGCCGAGTACTTCATCGGCGAAGTCCTGCAGCAGCAGGCACCCGACGTGGCCCGCTTCATGCTCGACACCTGTGTTCTCGACGAGCTGACCGCTGAAGCCTGTACGGCCGTCACCGGCAGGCAGGACGCGGCAGCCCTGCTGCGCAGCATCGAGGCGGCCAATCTGTTCATCGTCGCGCTCGATGATGACCGGACGAGCTACCGGTACCACCAGCTTGTCCGTCAGGTGCTGCGCGCCGAGTTGCATGCCACAGACCGGGCGCGGGAGGAGGCGCTGCAACTGCGGGCGGCTGAATGGCTGCAGTCCGCGGGTGACACGCGGGGGGCGGCCCGGCATTTCCTTGCGGCGCGGCAGGTCGACCGGGCGCTTGGCATCCTGCGGGAGCGGGTTGTCACCGATCTCATGGAGGACCCGGTGGTGCCCGCAGTGCTCGACCTCAACATGGTCGAACCGTCGCTGCTGACGGGCGCCCCGGACCGGCTGCTTGGCCTGGCGGCCGACCTGCTGCTGTGGGGCAACTGGGTTCGCGGCGGTGAGTACCTGGACCTGCTGGAGCGCGCGCAGCCGGCGATGCCGCCGGACTCGCGGCTGGCGGCCCGGCTCGCAGCGCTGCGATCACTGCACTGCGCCCTCACCGGGAAGGCGGACGAGGCGGTGCGTCATGGCCTCGCGGCGCGGGGCACGGAAGAGCAGACCCTGCTCGACGATGAGTGGGGTTTCGGCGTTCAGTTGCTGCTGCTGCGTGCCTACACATGGCTGGAGGACTTCGAGGCGGTCGACCGGGAGGCGGCCGCGGCGCAGGCGATGCCCTTGGTCACCGAGCCGGCCGGGCTGGTGGATATGCGAGGCGCGCAGGCGCTCGCGTGGTTCGAAGCCGGCCGCATAGCCGAGGCCGCCAAGGCCGCCAAGGCCGCCGAGGCCGCCGCGAGGCGGCTGGGCTTCGAGCAGCATCCCTTCGCGGTGGACTACCTGCGCGTCCAGGCGGGTGCCGCGCTGGAGCGGCGGGACCTCGACACGGCGGAGCACCTCACCGAGCGCGCGTTGTCGATAGCCGAGCGATTCCGGCCCGTCTTTGAATTCCTCGCCCTGCTCGACCGGGCTACGATCTGGGCTGCCCGCGGGCAGGTCCACGATGCGCTGGCAAGCGTCGAAGCTGCCCGCCTGGTGCTGGCCGGAACGAGATCCGTGCTACTGCCACGAGCCGACGAGCTAGCGGCACAGTTGCACCTTTCACTGGGCGACATACCCTCGGCGACCGAGCTGGCGAGCGGGCTTCCCGCCGCTAGGCGCGGCTTGCTGCTGGCCAGGGTCGCGCTCGCCGCCAACGATCACCACGCCGCTGTGGAATACCTGGACACGCGGCTGCTTGGGGATTTGCCGCCGCGAGCCGCGCTGGTACGCCAAATACTCCTGGCCGCCGCAGCGATCGAGCGCGGCGACCCTGAGGCGATGGGCATCGTTGGCAGTGTCCTCCAGGCAGCACGCCACGGAGAATTCCTCAATACGGTCGTTACGACCGCGCCCCAGGTGACGCGCTACCTGGTGGAGCATCCGGCACAGGTGCAAACGGATCCGTTCCTGCAGCGGATCATCAGCGCGGCGTTGGAGGTCCGCGCCATGCAGCCGGACGCGTCACGACCCGGCAGGCGCCTCGCGGCGCCGCTGACCTCCGCCGAGCTGCGGGTTCTCAACCTGCTGCCGACCACCACCTATGTGCAAATGGCCGCCTGCCTCTACGTCTCACACAACACGGTGAAATCCCACCTGCGGTCGATCTACCAGAAGCTGGGCGTGTCCTCGCGCTCGGAAGCGATTGAGCGAGCCGTGGAGCTCCGCCTGCTCTGAGCGGCCTCCCGCGAACCGCGAGGGCGGCGGTTTAGCCGGCCGGCGGCTGTCAGCCGCCCACGCGAGTCGGTGGATCGAGGCTAAATTCGCCGGCGGCCCACCCTGGGGGTGACGGCGGCGGCCACCACGGCAGTCTTGGCAACCGGCGCGCGGCGCCCGGGTGTCACGGCGGCGGCTACCACCGCAGTCTTGGCAACCGGCGCGCGGATGACGCCGACTCTCCCGACACGTGCTGGCCTGAGTGGCATTGTCAGCCTCCTGCTGTCGCGGTTGCTTCGTCGGCCTCGATCGAGGCGATGATGGCCTGAATGGGAATCCGCCCATCGGCGATCAGCTGGCCACCGGCCCGCCGCGCCGCCGATGCGAAGGGCGCGGCCCACAGGTTCTCCCAGATGAGAACCCCGGCGGTACTGCCCGGCTCCATAGCAGCGGCGAGGTGCTCGACATCGTCACCGGCCAGGAGTTCCCCCAGCTCGGCCTCGATTGCCTGCAATTCCCCAAGCTCACCTGCATCGGAGAGCTCCGTCGCCTCGACGTTCCCGTCCGCGTCCTTGGTGAGGATCAGTGCATCGATCACGCGGATGGTCCCGGAGTCGACCAGCGCCAGCAGCTCTGTCGCCATCTCACCGCTGAAGTTGCTCGCTCCCGCCGGGAACTCGACGACGACGTAGTCAACGGGACCTAGCTCGTCCAGGGATACCTCAGTCATCATCATTCCGTTCGCTGGCCCGAACTGGGCCTGTCGGCATCCCGCATCGCGGGCCTTCTTCAACATAGATAGACCGCCACCGCGGCCGCGTCCCTCGCCGAGGGTGATGTGACGGTGCCGGCGGGTTGGCGACACGGGTCCAGCCGGGGAAGATGTCGCTCTGGGCCTGCGGCAAGCGCTGCCGGCTTGGCCAGCGCCTGGCTGCTGTCGCGGGTGTGCGCCTTGGCCAGCAGCTTCTCGGCAGCCGGGATGCACCCAAGGGAAGATCAGCCAGATTTCACCCATGGAAGGTGAGCCGCGCCCTGCTACGGCCGGGCACAGTAGGACGCAGCGCCGGGCCGCGTCGTGACGCGACGGCAGCGGCAGCAAGTGGGCTTGCCGCGGGGGAGTCGGCGGAGGTGGCCCCTGTCTGATACCGGCGGCGAGCTGAGCCACGCGGCCGCAGGCCCGGAGCCCAGCCAGGAGGATGAACGAGACGGGCTGCGCGGTCAGCGGGCTGGCCCGGCCGGAGGTCGGCGCTCTGGCTGGCGGGCCGTGGTGGCCACGATTCTCATCGTGGTCGGCTGCTTGCTTGCGCCGGTCTCGGTGCTGGCCGTCTGGGTGGCCGGCGAGGTCAGCGACACTGGCCGTTATGTGGCGACCATGGAGCCGCTGGTCCACAATCCGGCGATCCAGAATGCCCTGACCGACAAGATCACTGCCGAGATCACCGCCCGGCTGAAGGTGACCGGTTACGCCGATCAGGCCGCGGCCGCGCTCTCGGGCCGCGGGCTGCCCCAGGTCGGCGCGCTGCTGAAGTCGGTGGCCCCCTCGCTCGCCAGCGGGGCCGACGGGTTCGTTCGCAGTGAGGTCCACAAGATCGTGACCGGCCCGCGGTTCGCGCAGGCTTGGGTCCGGGCCAACACCGTTGTCCATCAGGAGCTGGTGAAGGCGCTGTCGGGCCAGGGCACCAGCTCGGTCAGCGTCAAGGACGGCCAGGTCGTCGTGGGCCTGGGCCCGTTCATCGACGTGGTCAAACAAGACCTGGTCAAGCGCGGCTTCACCCTGGCCGGCAAGATCCCGGCGATCAATCCCACGGTGACCCTGTTCTCCGCCAAGTACCTGGTGAAGGCGCAATCGGCCTACCGTCTGATCAACAGCCTCAAGATCGTGCTGCCGCTATTGACGCTGCTGCTGCTGGCGGCGGGGGTGCTCGTCGCCCGTGGCCGCCGCCGCGCGCTGATCGGCGCCGGGCTCGGCCTCGCCGCCTCCATGCTGGTCCCCGCCGTCGGGTTGTTCATCTTCCGCGGCATCTACCTGGGCAGCGTGCCGACCAGCGTGCTGCCCGCCGATGCCGCTGCCGCCTTGTTCGACACGCTCGTCGCCTTCATCAAGAACGGACTGCGCACGGTCCTGGTGGCAGGCCTGGTGGTCGCCGCCGGCGCGTTCCTGGCCGGGCCGTCGGTGACCGCGGTCTGGATCCGGGGGGCATTCGCCCGCGGGCTGGGCCGGGTCCGGCACGCCGGCGAGCAGGCCGGTGTGCACACCGGCCCGGCGGGGACGTGGACCTATGCGCACCGCAACGGGCTGCGCATCTCGGCGGTGGTCCTGGCCGTGCTGGTCTTCGTGTTCTGGGGGCAGCCCACCGCCGCCGTCGTCATCATCATCGCCGTGCTGCTGCTGGTAGTCCTCGCGCTGATCGAGTTGATCGGGCGGGCGCCGGGCCGGCCGGAGGCCGCAGGGTAGCCATGACACCGGCACGCTGTCCGCCGCAGCGCCGGGCTGGCCGGCTGGCGGTGCCAGCCACCGGCCCATGTCCCCGGTCAATGGGCCGAAGGAACGGCCCGAACCTCATCCGTACGAGGTGATGCCGCGCGCGGCGGCTGGAGGTTGGCTTGACATGCGGGTTCCGGTCTTCCCCGGAGGCTGGAGACGAACGGCCCTAACGGCAGGCCCACCTGGTAGGTGGAACGTGCCCGGCGGAGCCTTCGGCAAGGAGGCAGCCTTGGCGACCCATGATCAGCGTGGGGACGGCTGACGGTGGTCCTCAGGTGGCCGACGCTGGCTGGCCGGCGATGAACGCCGAGTTCTTTGCGCTGGCGTTCGTCGCGGCGCTGAACCCGAAGCTGCTGGCCCTGGATCTGCTGCTGGTGGAGAACCGGCGGCCGCGGGCGATGTTCTTGTGCGTCCTGCTCGGCGGCATGACGGTAGCCCTGACGATCGGCCTGCTGGATGTGCTCGTTTTCCACGCCGATGCCCTCAAGTCCCAGGGCACGGTGAGCGCGGGCGTCGACCTGGCCACCGGGCTGCTGCTGGTCGCCGTCGGCGGGCTGGTCGCCACCGGCCGCCTGCACGGCCGGCGCAAGGCGGCAGTCCCGGCCGGGGACGGGCAGCCGGGCAAGCCGGAGAAGAAGGACGGCTGGGCGCAGCGGGCGCTGGCGGAGCCCCGGCTCGGGCTGGCCATGCTGATCGGCGCGGTGGTCGGCATCCCGGGTGCCAGCTACCTCACCGCGCTGCACAACCTGGTCACCGGGAAATCTTCCACCGTGGCCCAGGTCGTTGCCGTCATCGTCTTCGTCCTCATCGACTTCGCGCTGATCATCATCCCGTTCGCGTTCCTGGAACTGCGGCCCGAGGCCACCAAGGCACGGCTGAAGGACGTCCAGGCCTGGCTGCTGGGCCACGCCCGGCAGCTCATGGCGTACACCGCCCTCATCCTGGGCGCCTACCTGGCAGTCAGCGGCCTGATACGGCTGAGCTGACCGCCAGCGTGTCCTCCTGAGGGCAGGCGAAAAGGGCAGCATCTTGTTCGCGGTGATCGTGATCGGGCTCAACGCCGTCGACATGATGTTCCCAACGGGTTCTGTCTGTGGCGATGAAGGGTGCGCGGCAGACCGGAACCCCGTTCTACCTCGGTGTTCTTACCAGCTGCCCGCTAAGTGGAAGCTCACCCCGGAAAGGTGATGTCGCCACGGATCTGGCCGGGTCAGATGGTCGGAGACGGTAGCAGCATCGCCGCGAGCCGCTCTGTGGGTCATGTCCAAGGCGGAACCAGCTAGGCGTCTTCGGGCGGAAGGAGTGCACGGTGAGCAAGTCCTTCAGGGGAACGATCAACGTCGATATCCGGGATTCGGTGCCGGACTGGGCCCCGTTCGAGCCGCCGAAGGCCCCGGATGGGGCGCCGAGCGTGGTGTACATCGTGCTGGATGACGTGGGCTTTTCGGCGATGAGCTGCTACGGCGGGCCGATCGAGACGCCGAACATCGACCGGATCGCGGCCGACGGGATCCGTTACACCCAGTGGCATACCACCGCGCTGTGCTCGCCGACGCGTTCCTGCCTGCTGACCGGGCGCAACCACACCCGTAACTCGATGGCGTGCATCACCGAGGCGGCGGTCGGTTTCCCGAACGCCAGCGGGACGATCCCGCCGGAGAACGGCATGCTGCCGGAGATTCTGGGCGAGCGGGGCTGGAACACCTACATGGTGGGCAAGTGGCACCTGTGCCCGACGGTGGAGATGAACCTCGCCTCGACCCGGCGCAACTGGCCCACCGGCCGCGGGTTTGAGCGGTTCTACGGGTTCCTGGGCGCGGAGACCAACCAGTGGTACCCGGACCTGGTCTATGACAACCACCCGGTGGATCAGCCCAAGTCTTCCGGCCGAGGGCTACCACCTCACCGACGACATCACCAACAAGGCGATGGAGTTCATCAAGGACGCGAAGACGGTCGCGCCGGACAAGCCGTTCTTCCTGTACTACGCGCCCGGCGCGGCCCATGCGCCGCACCATGTCTCGAAGGAATGGGCCGACAGGTTCAAGGGCCGCTTCGACGCCGGCTATGAGGCGATGCGGGAGCAGACCCTGGCCCGGCAGAAGGAAATGGGGATTGTCCCGGCCGATACCGAGCTGCCGCCGATCAACCCGATCGGTACCCCGCAGACCCGCACCGGGCCCAAGGGCCAGCCATTCCCGCCGCTGGATTACACCAAGCCGTGGGACTCTCTGTCGGCGGAGGAGCGGCGGCTGTTCGCCCGGATGGCCGAGGTCTACGCGGGATTCCTGGCGCACGCCGACCACCACATCGGCCGTCTGCTCGACTACCTGGAGGAATCCGGGCAGCGCGAGAACACGCTGGTGATCCTGGTATCGGATAACGGCGCCAGCGGTGAGGGCGGCCCCGACGGCTCGGTCAATGAGATGTTGTTCGCGAACGGCATTCCCGACAACATGCAGGCGAACCTGGCGATGATCGATGAGCTGGGCGGGACGAAGACCTACAACCACTACCCGAACGGGTGGGCGATGGCGTTCAACACGCCGTTCAAGATGTGGAAGCGGTATGAGTTCAACGGCGGTACCGCGGACCCGTGCATCATCTCCTGGCCCTCAGCCACGGCGGGCAACGGCGAGATACGCGACCAGTACCACCATGCGATCGACATTGTGCCCACGATCCTGGAAACCCTGGGCGTGGAGCCGCCCGCCACGATCAAGGGCCACGTGCAGAGCCGGATCGACGGGGTGAGCATGCGCTACAGCGCCGAGATGGATTCGGCGCCGTCGGCGCGGAAGACCCAGTTCTACTCGATGCTCGGCTCCCGCGGGATCTGGCATGACGGCTGGAAGGCGGTCACCACCCATCCCACGCTCAGTGGCTGGAGCAACTTCAACGACGACACCTGGGAGCTGTACCACACCGAAACCGACCGCTCCGAGGTGCACGACCTGGCCGCCGAGCACCCGGAGAAGGTCCGCGAGCTGGTCAACCTGTGGTTCGCCGAGGCCGGCGACAACGGCGCGTTCCCGCTGGATGACCGCTCCGCGCTGGAGATCATCACGACGCCGCGGCCGCAGCTGGCATCCCCCCGTGACCGTTACGCATATTTCCCCGACACCGCCGAGGTGCCCGAGGCGCAAGCGGTGAACGTCCGCAACCGGTCCTTCACGATCGGCGCGCTGGTGGACATCCCAGCGCCTGGCGCGCAGGGCGTGCTGTTCGCGCACGGGTCACGCTTCGGCGGCCACGCGCTCTACGTGAAGGACAACCGGCTGCACTACGTCAACAACTTCGTCGGCATGGCGGAGCAGAAGATCGACGCCACCCAGGACGTCCCGAACGGGAAGGACCTGATCCTGTCGGCCTCCTTCGAGAAGGACGGCGAGGATCCGCCCCACGTGTCCACCGGGATCCTGTCCCTCTACTACGGGGACGAGAAGGTCGGCGAAGGCCGGATCAAGACCCAGCCCGGGCTGTACTCACTCGCGGGCGAGGGCCTGTGCGTCGGCCGCGACAGCGGCGAGCCGGTCACCGCCGACTACCCGGGCGCGCACCCGCACACCTTCACCGGCGGCACCATCAAACGGGTCGCCGTCGACGTCAGCGGCGACCCCTACGTCGATCTTGAGCGCGAAGCCCAGGCCATGCTCGCCCGCGAGTAAGGAACTGCGGGTCACCGCAGCACCCGCCCGGTAAGGACCCGCCCCGGCCCCCGATTGGTGCGCGGTTCGGGCACCTAAACCCCCTGACCCGATGTGAGGAGCCATGACCGCCGGACAGCAAGTGCCTGCGCCGGGCCTGCTCAGCCCGCTGGCCCGTTACGAAAAGAGCCTCACCGACCGGATCACCAACTTCAACGACCCGCGGCAGGAGTGGCGGCGGCTGTTTTCTGAGCTGCTCGGCACGTTCTTCCTGGTGCTGGTGGCCGCCGGCGGGGGCATGATGGGCCACGCCTTCCCCGGTGTGATCAGCCACTCCGCCGCGGTGGTGGCGCCGGGGCTGATGGTCATGGGGGTCATCTTGTTCATGGGCAGGATCTCCGGCGCGCACCTGAACCCGGCCGTCAGCATCGCCTTCGCGCTGCGCCGTGACTTCCCGTGGCGGCGGGTGCCGGGCTACATCGTGGTGCAGCTGGCCGGGGCGACCCTCGCCGCCTTGTTCCTGCGCGCGGTCATCAACGTCTCCGCCACCTACGGGTCCAACTACCCGGCCCCCGGCTACTCCAGCTGGGCCGCGTTCTGGATGGAGCTGGTGCTGACCGCGGGCCTGGTCAGCGTGATCCTGGGCACTGCCTCGGGTGCGCAGAACGTCGGCATCATCGGCGCCTTCGGGGTCTGCGGCTACATCGCCCTGGCCGGGCTGTGGGGCAGTCCCATCTCGGGTGCCTCGATGAACCCGGCCCGCACCTTCGGCCCGGACCTGGTGGGCACCACCTTCACCAGCTACTGGGTCTACGTCGCGGGGCCGATCGCCGGCGCCGTGCTCGCCGTCGGCATCGCGTTCATCCTGCGCGGCCGCAGCGGTGGTGACAAATCCGCCGCCGGGGCCGCGCAAGGTGACCTGTTCACCGAGGTCTACGAGTCCGGCAAGTCCTGAAGGATCTGGACCGGGCCGGGGCTGCGGAGATACCCGGCCCGGCACGGCCGGCCGGGCCGGTGACGCCGACCGCGCCGAAGGAGCACTGAGGATCAAGGACCCGTGCCGACGGGACCTTGGACTGCCGCGCGGCCGCTGCCGTGCTGGGAGCCTGAAACTGCCTGCGAGACGATCGAGGGAGTCAGACCGCGGACGCGACCGGAGCCCAAGTTCTGGCCGGGCAGGTCCCGCGGAAAGGCTGAGAGGCGGACGGCTTGTGGCCGGCCGGCGACCTCTAGTACCTGATCCGGGTAATGCCGGCGGAGGGAAGATCGCCTCGCAGGTTCTTATCGCGCCCGGGAGGCGCAGGTGATGCCGCCCAGTGCCGCTGGCCCCAGCGGCGACGGGCCGGTTCAGCCCGGCCGCCCGCATGGTGGCGAGTTCATCGACATGCTGGACGGGCGGCATTGACACGCGGGTGCCGGATGCGCTGGGGTTCGTATGGTGAACTCCCGTGCGGTGCCGGGTTAGGGGGCGGCACGGGCGCAACAGGCCCCGCTCCGGCCCGAGGGCCGCCGGGACGCTCAGCCCAAGAGAGGAACCAGCATATGAGCGCGTGGAACGCCATGACCTACGAGGGGAAAGACACCATCCTCCAGGTCGTCCGGGATGAGGCGGAACGCATGTTCGCGATGGCCGAGGCGCCCGGCGCCTGGGAAGCTCCCACCGCATGTACCGAGTGGCAGGTCCGCGACATCATCGGGCACATCGTGGACACCACCGAGGGCTACTTCAAGGCATTCGAGACCGCCCGGGCGGGCGGCACCGCCGAGGCACACGGGCTGCCCGTCATGCACGAGCTGGCCGGCGACGGTGGCCGGGCCTTCCGGAACCACTCGCAGGCCGAGATGATCGGCCGGATCCGCAATGACCTCGACAAGATGATGGGCATCCTGGAGCCGCTCACCGAGGAGGAGTGGGGCGGCCTCATGGTGCCGCACGCATACATGGGCCCGGTGCCCGCGTTCGTCTACGCCGGCGGCCAGCTGATGGACTACGGGGTGCACTCCTGGGACATCCGTGAGGGCGCCGGGCGCGCGCACGCCATGTCCGCCGACGCGGCCGACCTGCTGGTGCCGTTCATGTTCATCATCTGGCAGTCCACCATCAGGGCCAGCGCCGACCTCAGCCCGTTCACCATCGGCATCACCGTCACCGGCCGCAACGCGGGCAGCTACCGGGTCAGCATCTCCGACCAGGGGCTGGCCTATGAGCCGGGTGAGGTCGGTGATCTGCCGGCCGTGCTCGAATTCGACGCGGGCGGCATGGTGCTCACCGCATTCGGCCGGATCAACGGCGGCAACGCCCTTGGTGATCAAGCGCTGGCCGAGCGATTCCTGAACCTGTTCTACCGGATCTGACAACGGGGCGGCGCGCGGCGCCCGGGCGAGCGGCCGGAGCGAAGGGGACGCGGGGTTACCTGGCGTCCCCTTCCGCGTCCCACTCACCTGGCGGGTGCCCCCCTGGCAGCAGATGCTTGGCCACCCGGGCGGTCGGGGTGCGCGGCAGGTCCTCGACGGCCTGCCAGTACCGGGGCACCTTGTACGAGGCGAGCAGCGTCGCGGCGTGCGCCCGCAGCGCGGCGAAGTCCACGCCGGCGCCGGGGGCGGCCACCACGAACGCCTTGACCTCCTCCTCCGACAGCTCCGACGGCACCCCGACCACCGCGGCCTCCTGTACCGACGGATGGCTCATCAGTGCCTCTTCGACCTCGGCGGGGGAGAGGTTCTCGCCGCGCCGGCGCAGCACCTCCTTCTTGCGGGCCACGAACGTGTACATGCCGTCGTCGCCCAGCGTCACCAGGTCGCCGGTGTGCAGCCAGCCGCCGGCGGTGATCGCCTCGGCGGTTTCGGCCGGCATGCCCCAGTACCCGGGCGTGACCACCGGGTTGCGCAGCAGCAGTTCGCCGGTCTCGCCGGGCGGGAGGACCTCGCCGCCGGGGCCGATCACCTTCGCCTCGTTGACCACGCCGAGCACCGGATGCTGGCGGGGCGTGCCCAGCGTGCCGTAGGGCCTGGTGCCGTGCGGCCAGATCAGCCCGTACGGACTCTCCGACATGGCATAACCCACGACGATGCGCAGGCCGAAGCGCCTCTCCATCTCCTCCTGGCGCTTCCTGGCCGGGGCCGGCCCGGTATAGCAGAGCCGCAGCGGCGTGTCCGCGTCGCCGGGCCCGGGCTCCTGGCGCATCAGGATCTCCAGCATGGCCCCGATCGCGTTGAACTCGGTCGCGCCGTGCTGCCGGGCCGAGTCGAGGAAGGTACTGGCGGAGAACCGGGGGAGCAGGATCAGCCCGGCTCCGCAGGCGAGCGATCCCATCACCGAGTACGCGGGGGCGTTGATGTGGAACAGCGGCAGCGAGGTCATCAGCCGGTCCGCCGCGGTCAGTTCCATCCAGTAAGGGAACCCCTCCCCGGCCATCGCGTACGCCCGGTGGGTCTGCATGACCAGCTTGGACCGGCCGGTGGTGCCCGACGTGGGGATGAGGACGGCGACGTCGGCGTGGCTGACGGGCGGGACCGGCGGCGGCCCGGCGGCGGGCGCCGCCAGGCTTTCCCAGCCCTTGGTCAGTTCCTCCGCGTCGAGCACGCCCAGTGGCGGCAGGCCGGTGATCCCGGCCTCAGCGGCCAGCGGCATGAGCGCGGCATCGGTGATGATCGCCCGGGGTGCCGTCTGGTGCGCCAGGCCGGCCAGTTCGGCCGGCGCGCTCCGCGGGTTGGCGGACACGGTCACCGCGCCGGACCAGGCGAGCGCCAGCCAGCACAACAGGTAGGGCGCGGTCGTCCTGGCGGTGACCAGGACGTGGTCGCCGTGCCGTACCCCGGCGTCGTGCAGCGCCGCGGCGGTCGCGGCGACCTGGGCCGCGGCGGCGCCGAACGTCATCGTGCCCTCGTCGGTCCGGATCCAGACGCCGTCCGGATCCCGGCGCGCCGCGTCGGTCAGGACCTGGGGAATCGTCCGGTAGGCCGCGTCATCGTCCACCACTAAGACGATACGGGCTCCGATGGCGCGGCCAGCGGCGGGAGGCCGCGCCGCAGTACCTCCAGCAGGTCGTCGACGACGTCGTCGGGCACCTGGCCGCCGGCTGTCCAGTCCGCCCACCGCATCCCGATGAAATGCCCGATCCCGAGGTACACGTAGGCGATCACCTCGGGGTCGTACCGCGCGTCCACCTCGCGGTTGAGCTGGGCCTGGCGGACGCCGCGGGCGTAGCCCCTGGTGAGGTGCTCGTAGTACTCGCGGAACACCGCGGGTGCGACGAACTCCGCCTCGCGCACGATCCGGTCGATCCACGGCCGCTGCGAGAGCAGCGTGAAGAAGGCGCGGAAGCTTGCCCGCTCCCGGTCCCGCTGGGCCGGCCCGGCCGTCTCGATCGCGGCCCTGATGGCCGTCCGGAGGTCCTCGTTGATCTGCCGGACGACGGCGGTGAAGATCGCCGCCTTGGAGTCGTAGTGGGCGTAGAAACTGCCCGTGGCGATGCCGGCCCTGGCGCAGATGTCCGCCACGGTCGTCCGCCAGTAACTGCGCTCCCCGAACAGTTCCTCGGCTGCCCCGAGCAACCGTTGCGAGGGCGGGACGTCAGGGCCGGAGGTGCCCCGCCGGTTCGCTGCCAGAGTCACACCGCCTACCCCCGTTCGGGCACTTGCCCGCCCGTGCCAGGAGCGGCACGGGCGGGCACAGCTTGAAGGTTAGGGCATCCCGCTGGCAGGTGCAGCGGGCTGGGTGCCGGTGTATGGCGTGACCGCACCGGCCGGAGTGGTGTCGGTGGTCCAGACCGGGCCCTGCTGGACGATCGCACCGTTCGTGATCACGCCGATGAAGGCGCCCATGATGCCGCCGTGGTCGGTCGCCGAGTAGTCATATGGCGCCACCGAGGCGCCCTGCGGCAGCCCGCCCTCGATCGCCTTGACCACGCTGGCCCGGGTCGGGTTCTTCCCGGCCTTGACCATCGCCTGGACGAACGCGTACCCGACCGCCTCGCCGTAGGCCACGTTGCCGTCGAAGGGAGCCTTGGCGTCGTAGGTGTCGTGCACCTTCTTGAACAGGGCGATCCAGCTGTTGCTGGTGTTCCCCAGCGTGGGCAGGTAGCCGTCGGTGATGATGCCCTGGGTGAGCTGGTTGCCCGACACGGTCGCCCCGCCCTTCTTGGCGAAGGCCTCGAGCAGCCCGGCCAGCGTGATCGGGTCGGAGCCGACGTTGCTGACCACGAAGGTCGGGTTCCAGCCGAGCTTGAGCGCGGTCAGCTTGAGCAGCGCGGTGAACGCCGGGATGGAGAACGACACCACGACCTGGGCGCCGGACGCCTTCAGTGCGGCGACCGCCGGGCCGATGTTGACGTTGGTGGGCACGTAGCTCTGCCTGCTCACCACCTGGGAGTGCGGGATCTCCATGTCCAGGCCCTTGACGCCGTCCTGGCCGAACTCGTCGTTCTGGAAGAAGTAGCCGATCTTCTTGCCCGCGAAGTGCTGCTTGATGTAGGCGCCGAGGATCTTGCCCTCACGCACGTAGTCGAGCTGCCAGCCGAAGCTGTACGGGTAGGCGGTCGGGTTGTCCCAGCAGTCGCACCCGGACGCGATGAACAGGTCCGGCACCTTGGTGGCGTTGAGGTACTTGACCACGGCCAGGTGGGTGGGGGTGCCGAGGCCGTTGAAGATCGCGAACACGTTGTCCTGGAGCACGAGCTGGTGGACCACGCTCACCGTCTTGGACGGGTCGTACCCGTCGTCGAGGTAGGTGTACTTGATCTTGCGCCCGTAGATCCCGCCGTGCGCATTGACGTACTGGAAGTACGCGTTGGCCGCGGGCGCGATCTCGCTGTAGCCCGGGGCGGCCGGCCCGGTGAGGGGCTGGTGGCTGCCGATCAGGATCTGTGTCTTGGTGATGCCAGGCACGGACGCGGCCGCCGCGCCGCCCGAGCCGCCCGAGCTCGACGAGCCGCAGCCAGCGGCTACCAGCGAGGCGGTCACGGCGGCCGCGACGACTGGCAGCCGCAGCCGAAGGGATCTGTTCATGAGGTGCCTTCTTCCTGGTGTTCGCTGACCGGCGGGCGCCGGTACGGCGAGTCGGGGCCCTCGTCTTCGCTCACCGGCGGGCGCCGGCCAGGCGAGCCGAGGTGGGTGGGGGGAGTGGGCAGGAATTGCCTGGCGAGCCGCTTCAGCCCGCCCTGGATGCCTTGCGGGAAGATGAGCATGACGACGATGAGCACCACGCCGTAGGCGGCGATCGGGATGTTGGCCGCGACCCCGCCGGAGAAGCCGTGGCTGGTGGAGACGTCGGTGACGTAGGTGGGCACCAGCACGATCACCAGCCCGCCCCACAGTGCGCCCATGAGTGTGCCGAGGCCGCCGAGCACCGCGCCGGCCAGCAGCGCGATCGACAGGCTGAGCGTGAACGAGCCAGGCGAGACCAGCGACGTGGTGACGGCCAGCATGGCCCCGGCAAGCCCGGCGCAGGCCGCGCTCACGATGAACGCCAGTACCCGCAGCCGGGCGACGGGCAGCCCGGCCAGCGCGGCCGCCACCGGGTCGTCCCTGATCGCGCGCCAGTTCCTGCCGACCCTGCTGCGGGCCAGGTTCGCCAGGATGACCAGGGTGACCAGGGTGGCCAGCGCGCAGACCCAGGCCAGCCAGCGGGTCTGCGGGAAGTTCGCGCCCAGGGCGGCGGGCGCGAAGACGTTGACGGACAGGCCCTGGTCGCCGCCGAACACGCCGGGGAACTGGTTGGCCAGGGACGGCAGGGCCACCGCCAGCATGAGGGTGGCGCCGGCCAGGTAGGGTCCCTGCAGCCGGGCCGCCGCCAGGCCCACCACCGCGCCGCCCGCCGCCGCGACCGCGGCGCTCGCCGGGAAAACAGCCCACAACGGCCAGTTCAGGTGCGTCATGAGCAGCGCGGTGGTGTACGCGCCGACCGCCATGAACGCCCCATTACCGAGCGAGATCTGGCCGCTCAGGCCGATCAGGATGGACAGCCCGGCGATCGCCACCACGTAGACGGCTATCTGCGCCATCTGGAAGTCGCGAAAAGCATTCAGCTGTACGGAAGCTGCCCAGATGACGGCTCCCGCCACGATCGCGGCGACCAGGTGACGCAGCAGAGTCATGTCACACCTGCCGCTGGTGGGTCGCCGAGAACAGGCCGGACGGGCGGATCAGCAGCACCGCCATGAGCGCGATGAGCCCGAAGACCGGGACCAGGTTCGAGCCGAGGTAACCGCCGACGTAGTTGAGCACCACCCCGAGGATGAGCCCGCCCACGATCGCGCCGACCGGGCTGTCCAGGCCGCCGATCACCGCGGCGGTGAAGCCCAGCACGAAGATCGAATCCATGCTGGAGGGGTAGAGGAACGTGTCGGGGGAGACCAGCAGCCCGGCCAGGGCGCCGATCAGCCCCGCCAGCGCCCAGCCGAGCGTGAGCACCCGGCCGACCCGGACACCGAGCAGCCGCGCCGCGTAGGGGTTGAACGCCGCCGCCCGCAGCCGCAGCCCCACCGACGTGAACCGGAACAGCGCCGCGAGCGCCAGGGCCACGACGAGGACGGCGACCGCCACGAACACATCGTTACGGGAAATTCCAAGTGGGACCGACCCGGCGTGCAGTCCGGTGATGGAGAAGGCCGTGGGGAACGAGCGGTACTGCCCCCCGTAGATGATGCCGGCGATGCCCTCGACCAGCACGAGCAGCCCGATCGTGACCACCACCGCGTTCAGCGGCGGCTTGTTCTCCACCGGGCGGATGACCACCCGCTCGATCACGGCGCCGAGCACCAGCCCGCTGGCGAGCGCGACCACGAACCCCTCCCAGTACGAGCCGGTGTGGGTGATCACGGTCAGCGCGATAAAGGTGCAGAGCATGGCCATGGCGCCCTGGGCGTAGTTGAGGATGCGAGTGCCGCGCCAGATCAGCACCAGGGACAGTGCGATCGCCGCGTACACCATGCCGAAGCTGACGCCGCCGAGCGTGAACTGCAAGAACTCAGTCATCGCGCCCCTCCTAGAAACCCAGGTAGTGCTTGCGGAGTGCCTCGTCGGCCGCGAGCACGGCGGCGTCTTCGATGACCACCACGCGGCCGACGTTGAGCACCACGCCGAGGTCGGCGATGGCCAGCGCACTGCGGGCGTTCTGCTCGACCAGCACCACGGTCAGCCCGCTCTCGTCGCGCAGCCGCTGGATCAGCTCCATCACCTGGGCGACGATCCGCGGGGCCAGTCCCAGCGAGGGCTCGTCAAGCAGCAGCACCTTCGGGCTGGCCATCAGGGCCCGGGCGATCACCAGGATCTGCCGTTCACCGCCGGACAGCGTGCCCGCGCTCCGGTGCCGGGCCGCGGCCAGGATGGGGAAGCGGTTGTAGGCGTCTTCGAGGGCGGTGGACCGGCCCGCCTGCCCATGCCGCCACAGCCCGCCCACCCGCAGGTTCTCCTCGACCGTCAGCTCGGTGATCACAGCCTGGCCTTCCGGCACGTGCGCGATCCCGGCCCGGACGATCTCCTCGGGGGGCCGCCGGGTGAGGTCGGTGCCGTCCAGCGCCACCCGGCCCTGCCGGGGCCGGACGAAGCCGCTGATGGTGGCCAGCAGCGTGGTCTTGCCCGCGCCGTTCGCGCCGAGCACCGCGGTGATCGTGCCGGGCTTGGCGCTGATCGACACGTCGTGCAGCGCCATCACGCCGGCGTAACCGCTCTCCAGGTGCTCGACCTCCAGGGCCGCCGCGCTGCTAGTCCCGCCCCCGCGCTCCGCGCCCGCCCCCGCGCTGCTAGTCCCGCCCCCGCGCTCCGCGCCCGCCCCCGCGCTGCTAGGCATCTGTTCCCTCCACGCCCAGGTATGCGGCGGTGACCGCGGGGTCGGCCTGCACCTGCTGCGGCGGGCCGAACGCGATGAGCTTGCCGAAGTCAAGGACGGCGATGGAGTCGCACACCGACATCATCAGGTCCATCCGGTGCTCGACCACCACGACGCAGGCCTCGCCGGCGAGCTGGGAGATCAGCTCCCCGAGCTCGGGCAGTTCGCCCTCGGTGAGACCGCTGGCGGGTTCGTCGAGCAGGAGCAGCCGTGGCTCTGCCACCAGGGCGCGGGCCAGCGCGACCCGCTTGCGGTGTGCGTAGGAGAGCTGGCCGGGCAGGCGTTCGGCCGCGTCCGGCAGGCCCGCCCGGTCCAGCGCCGCCAGCGCGCGGTCCCGCAGCGCACGCTCGTCGCGGTCGGACCGGCCGGCCCCGGCCACCCCGGACCAGAAACCAGCCCGGGCATGGCAGGTGGCCCCGGTCATGACGTTCTCCAGCACGGTGAGCCCAGGGAACAGGCCGAGGCCCTGCAGCGTGCGGGCAATGCCGAGGGAGGCGAGCCGGTGCGGCCGCAGCCCGGTCAGCTCGGCGCCGCCGAAACGCAGCCGTCCGGCGTCGGGCTGCACGAATCCGCACAGCACGTTGAGAAGTGTGGTCTTGCCCGCCCCGTTCGGCCCGATGATCCCGGTGACCTTCCGCGGCGCAGCCGTAAGCGACACCGCATCCAGCGCGGTGAGGCCACCGAACCGCACCGTGACGTCGCTGACATCCAGCACGCCCGCCTGGCCCTCCGGCGCCTTCGCCGGCCCCGGATCTGAACTGCTATTCATCAAGCATGTCCTGCTCATGTAGCAGATAAAGGGCAATGATGAATCACAATTCAAGGCCAGGTTCGAGGATCAGACAAGACCCAACCGGATTCGTAGCCGAACCGAGACCCGCCCGGAGCCGAAGACATCAGGACACCCTGATCATGCCCGCCGCTCGCGGAATCCACTCAGCGGGGATCACGTTTCCGGGAGGGAGGAGCGAGAGGGGTTTCAGGGTGGATGGGATCCGTACGGATGAGGTGGTGCCATCTTGGGCGCGGGGGGTGCGGACCGTCACGGTGCTGACGGGGGCGGGGATCTCTACTGATTCGGGGATACCTGACTTCCGGGGGCCGCGGGGAGTGTGGACGCGCAACCCGGGCGCCCAGCACTTGTCCACCTACCAGGCATATGTGAGTGACCCGGCGCTGCGGCGGCGGTCGTGGCGGGCGCGAAGGGAACACCCGGCCTGGGCGGCCGAGCCGAATGCGGCGCATAGAGCGCTGGCCGGGCTGGCTACCTCGGCCATCGATACCTGGATCATCACGCAGAACATCGATGAGCTGCATCAGAAGGCGGGGACGGCGGTGGAGCGGGTGATCGAGTTGCACGGCACCATGTTCAGCGTGGTCTGCGTGTCGTGTGGCGACCGCTCACCGATGGCGGGCGCGCTGGCCCGGGTGGAGGCGGGCGAGGAGGACCCGGACTGCGCGCGGTGCGGCGGGATCCTGAAATCCGCCACGGTCATGTTCGGCCAGCGGCTCGATCCCGGGGTCTTCTCCAGGGCGGAGCAGGCGGCGCGGCGCTGCGACCTGTTCCTGGCGATCGGGTCCACGCTGACCGTCGAGCCGGCCGCGTCGCTGTGCGGGCTCGCCGCGGCCGCTGGCGCGCCGCTCGTGATCGTCAACGCCGATGCCACCCCGTACGACGGCCTGGCCGCCGAGGTGATCCGGGAGCCGATCGGCAGTGCCGTCCCCCGGATCGCCGGGCAGTTGCTTGGCGGGGCTGGCTAGGGCGACGCCCTAGACGTTCGTCCCGGCCGCGCGGGCCCGCTGCAGCCCCCGGAGGGCGTGCTCGATCAGGGCGACGAGAACATCACGGGCCGACGATCGCTGCCGGACGTCACACATGATCACGGGGACCTCGGGATCCAGGTCGAGTGCCGACCTGACATCTTCGGGGTGGTAGCGCCGCGCGCCGTCGAAGCAGTTGACGGCGACGGTGAAGGGCAGCCGGCGCCGCTCGAAGAAGTCCACGGATGGGAAGCAGTCGGCGAGGCGGCGGGTGTCGGCCAGGACCACCGCGCCGAGCGCGCCGGTGGCCAGCTCGTCCCACATGAACCAGAACCGCTCCTGGCCGGGCGTGCCGAACAGGTAGATCACCAGGTTGTCCCTGATGGTGATGCGGCCGAAATCCATCGCCACGGTGGTCGTGCTCTTCTGCTCCACCCCGTCGAGGCTGTCCACGTAGGCGCCCGGGCCGCTCAGCGGTTCCTCGGTGCGCAGTGCGCGGATCTCCGTCACCGACCCGACCAGCGTGGTCTTGCCAGCCCCGAAACCGCCGGCGATCAGGATCTTGATGGTGACCGGCGCCTCTCCCGGGTCGCGGCCATATGACTCAGAGCCGCCGAAGCCCATCGGCCACCTCTTTCAGTATTCGTGGGTCGGGCAACTGGGCCGGCGGGGTCGGGTGGTGGACGCCGATGAGCGACCGGGCCCGCAGGTCCGCCAGCAGGATCTGGACCACCCCGAGGGGCAGGTCAAGTTCCGACGCCAGGTCGGCCACCGAGGCGGGCAGCCGGCACATCGCCAGCAGGGCCAGGTGCTCGGGGTCGAGCCCGACCGGATCGACCTCCACCCCCCGCACGGCGGTGACGAGGGCGATCAGGTCGAGGGTCTCGCCCGTGGGCCGGGTCCTGCCCCGGGTAACGGCATACGGGCGGACGACGGGCCCTGCCTCCTCGTCAAGCCACCGGTCTTCGGCCATGGCGGCTCAGTCGTCCATGCCCCCGGCCAGCCCGGGCCGGGGATCCACCAGCAGGTGCGGGCCGACGCGCTTGACCAGCACCGCCATCTCGAAGGCAACGAGGCCCACGTCCGCGGTCGCGGTGGTCAGCGCGGCCAGGCAACTGCCCTCACCGGCTGCGGTCACGAACAGGAACGAGTTCTCCATCTCCACGATGGTCTGCCGGACCCGGCCGCCGCCGAAGTGCCGCCCCGCACCGCGGGCGAGGCTCTGCATGCCCGCCGCCATGGCGGACAGGTGCTCGGCGTCCTCGCGGCTCAGGCCACGCGATGACCCGACGACCAGGCCGTCACGGGTCAGGATCACCGCCTTGCTGATCTCGGCCACCCGGGTGACCAGGTCATCGAGCAGCCAGCTCAGATCGCCGGTGAAACCACGGCCGTGGCCATCGCCGTCCACAGAGTTAGCCCTCACCCCACCATCCCGCCCAAGCGCTAGCCACTCGTCCCCCCGTCCTCGGTCGCTTGCTCCGGCCCGGTCCCGCCCGCGGTCCCTGCGTCCGGGGCTGGCGTTGCCGCGCCGTTCCCCGCGTCGTTTCCTGTGCCCTTTTCCGGGGTGGCGCCTGGATCGGTGCCCGCCAGGTCAGCCGCCGGCACGTCAAAGACGGACCGGCCGCGTTCCCAGCCCCGTTGAATGGCCGTCACGGTAGAGCGGCTTTCCTCTGGCGACCGCGTCCAGAAGTCGTCGGCGGCCTGGGCGGCCTGGGCGGCCTGGGCGGCGCCTGTTCCGCGGCCGTATCGCGAAGCTGTGGCGCCAGGCTCGCCTGGCGGACCCGCCGCGGCAGCCCGGCCTCGCCGAAGTCGCCGGTGCCCGGACCAGCACTGCCGGGCACGGTGATGCCCAGCGGGCCGGTGGCGAATGCGGCTCCGCCCAGGCCCGGGCCGGGCTCGGGAAACACAGGTGAGCCGAGGGGCACTGCGCCCAGGTCCGCCGTGTCGGCCGGGTCGCGCGTGGCCGGGATCATCGATCCGGTCCACGACGCTGCCGCGCCGGTGGCCACGGGAGCGGGGCTGGCGTCGCTGTCACCGTACTTGGACCAGTCCAGCTCGTGACGGCCCTTGAACCGCAGTGCGCAATCGGTCAGCGCCGGCGCCGCCGGGTCCTTGGCATGGCTGCCCTCAGGGACCACCAGATTCTGCGGAATGAGCACGATCGCCGTGGTCCCTCCGTAGGGGGACGGGCGCAGGCTGATCTTGATGTCGTGGCGCTTGGCGAGCTGGCTGGCCACGAACAGGCCCAGCTGGTCCGAGCCGGACGGGTCGAACGGCGGCGGGTTCGCCAGCACGTCGTTGATCCGCAGCAGTTGCTCGTCGCTGATGCCGAGCCCGCGGTCCTCGATCTCTACCGCGAAGCCCTTGCCGACGGTGTCGCCGTGGATCACCACCGGGGTGTTCGGCGGGGAGAACATGGTGGCGTTCTCGGCAAGCTCGGCGATCATGTGGATGACGTCGCCGACCGCCGGGCCGGCGAGCGAGGCCTGGGTCGCCGACGTGGCCCGGATCCGGGTGTAGTCCTCCACCTCGGCCACCGCGGCACGCAGCACGTCCACCAGCGGTACCGGGTTGCGCCAGCCCCGGGCGGGCGTGTGGCCGGACAGGATGATCAGGCTCTCGGCGTGCCGCCGCATGCGGGTGGTCAGGTGGTCGATGCGGAACAGGTCCTCAAGCTCCTGCGGGTCCCGCGCCCGGCGCTCCATCGCGTCCAGCAGCGCGAGCTGGCGATGCAGCAGGGACTGGCTGCGCCTGGCCAGGTTGCGGAAGACCTCGCTCATGCCCTGCCGCAGCCGCGCCTGCCCGACGGCGGCCCGCACTGCGGTCTGCTGTACCGCGGCGAAGGCGTCCCGCACCTGGCCGATCTCGTCGGAGGAGGCCGGGATGTCCGGGGCCTCGGCGGAGACGTCGACGTCCTGGCCGAGCGCGAGCCGGTCCACCACCTCGGGCAGCCGGTCGTTCGCCAGGGTGAGGGCGGACTCGCGCAGGCCGCCCAGCTCCCGCACCAGGCTGCGGGCGGTCAGGATGGCCACGACGATGGAGAAGATCACCAGCAGCAGGCCGATCCCGCCGGTCACGATCAGCTGCAGGTTGGTGGACCAGGCGACGTTGCTGGCCTGCGGGTGATCGAGTTGGCGGACTGGTGGCCCGCCTTCGAGAACCCGGCGGTGACCGCGCCGACCGCCTGCTGCCAGGCGAGCGGTGACACCGCCGGCAGGTGCCGCGGCGGGGTCCTCATCAGCTTGTTCTCCAGCGCCGTAAGTTCGGCGCTGGCAAGCGGGCTGACGTCCCGGGTGTAGTAGCCGCGATAGGGCTGGTCAAGATCCGGCAGGGTCACTTCGATCCAGGTTCCTGCGGGCGCCGACGAGCTGGGCGAACTGCCGCCGGTCTGCGGGCGGGAAGGAGCCGGTCGACATGTCGCCGAGGAGGATGGCGTCTTCCTGCCCGAGCAGGTCGCCCACCCGGCCGATCCGCACGAACGCCAGCGCCTGGGCGACGATCGCGGAGTTGGTCTCCTGGCGGATGGTCTGGTTGAGCACCTGGTCGCCGTCGTCGACGAGCGCGTTGTACCGCGGCCAGCGCAGCGGGCCTGCTGATGGTGCGAGCGGCGACCTGCGCCTGCAAGGCAGGCAGCGTCTTCATATCCGGCCAGCAGCGTGTCGATGGCCCGCGCCTGCGGCGCCGACGCGTTGTTCATGGTGGCGCCGGACATCAGGGTGCCGCGCAGCGCCGCCGCCTCGTGGCCGACCTGCTGCTCGACCGCGGCCAGCTTGGCCTGGTTCTCGGGCGTCGGAGCGGCCAGGTACAGCACCGCGAGCAGGCGCTCGGCCTGGATCTCGCCCCTCGAACGTGCCCGTGGGCTGGCCCGTGGCGTTCTTCAGCGTGTCCGCCCGCGCCAGGTTGATGGCATTCCTGGCGGTGATGCTGGTGGCGAAGACGTAGAGCCCGAACAATGACAGCAGGGGAACCAGGGCAAGAAGCAGGATTCGCTTGCGCACAGACCGGATACGCCAAGTCATGGCTATCGCCTCGAAGGGGAGCGAGGACGGAATTGTGACGGCGACGTTACTAAGGAGATTCGTATCCCCTATGGCGGCACCGAGGCTAACAGGATCGGCCTGTTCAGAAGGGGTAAACGGACCCTTTTGTGACTAATGATGCAAAGTTTGTCGTCAAATGTGGTGCATTGCGAACAATGAGCGGACTGGCATTCCGTTTCCGGTCCGACACGCAGAGAACACACGAACACTAGCGCTGCCGCGCCGCCGCCGCGACAGCCTGCTGCGGCGTGGCGGGCCGCGCGGTGCGGCGCCCCGTGACGCCTGGGACGAACCGCGAACCAGGGTGAGGGCACCGGCCCGGGGCGCCAGGCGGGTCACGGAACCTGCGGGGGATCGCGCAGCTTGCAGCGGGCGATTGCTCGCATTTTGCCCTGTCATCGCGCTAATGTCCGGACTGCTGCAAAGTCGGGCTGTGGGAGACGGGAGAACCATGATGAAACGGTGGTGGCTGGTCGGCGCGGCATGTGCGCTGACGGTCGGCGGTGCACCGGCGATCGCCGGGAGCCAGGCCCTCGCGGCCGGGCAGCCCGTGCTCGCTGGTGCCGCACAAACTGGGAACAACGTGCTGCTGGTCTGCAACGGCAGCACGAAGCCCTGCCCGCCTGGCACGTCGGTGTTCTCGACCGTGCAAGGTGCGGTCAACGCCGCCAGCCCGGGTGACTGGATCCTGATCTGGCCGGGTGTCTACCACGAGAAGAGCACCCAGTGGCCCACGGCAGGTGTCTGGATCCAGAAGCCCGGCCTGCACATCCGCGGCCTGGACCGCAACCAGGTGATCATCGACGGCAGTAACGGGACCGCCAGCCAGCCATGCCCGTCCAGCCCTGCGCTCCAGGACACCAACGGCGGGGCCGGCCGCGACGGCATCGTGGTCTCGAAGGCCAGCGGCGTCACCATCCAGAACCTCACGGTCTGTGACTACCTGTCCGGGACCGGCGGGCACGGCAACGAGATCTGGTGGAACGGCGGCGACACCACCGGCAAGATCGGCATGGGCGCCTACCGCGGCTCCTACCTGAGCGCCACCTCGTTGTACGGGCCGTCGAACGTGAATGACCCGAACCTGGCCCAATACGGGATCTTCGTCAGCAACGCGCGGGGCCCTGGCATTATCGAGGAGTCCTACGCGAGCAACATGGCCGACGCTGCTTACTACGTCGGTGCATGCCAGCGGGTGTGCCACGCCACGCTCAAGCACGACGTCGGCACGAACTCCAACCTCGGCTACTCCGGCACCAACGCCGGCGGCCCGCTGGTCATCGAGGACTCGGTGTTCAGCCGCAACCGCGCCGGGCTCGTGCCGAACTCGCTGAACAACGACGACGCCCCGCCGCCGCAGAACGGCGCATGCCCGGGCACCACCAAGTCCTGCTTCTTCATCGTGCACAACGTGATCAAGAACAACAACAACCCGAACGCGCCGACCTCCGGGCTCGCCGGGGCCATAGGCACTGGCGTGGAGATATCTGGTGGCGCGTACGACACGGTGGTCGACAACCTGATCATCCACAACGGCGCGTGGGGCGTGGTCACACACGACTTCCCCGACACCGAGACGCCTCCGCCGGGGTCGCACTGCCAGGGCGGCATCCAGGTGTCCCCGCAGCTGTGTGACTTCCCCGCGCACGGCAACAAGATCCACGGCAACTTCTTCTCCGACGACGGGTTCTTCGGCAACGCCACCAACGGCGACCTGGCGACGGTGGGGCTGCTGCCGAACTCCGCGACCCCGCGGAACTGCTTCTACAGCAACCGCGACGCGGCAGGCCGGGTGACCTCGGAGCCGGCGAATATCCAGACCTCCGCGGTGGACGGCAGGCCGTGTGGCAAGCAGGGCACCAGCATCGACGGTGCCCTGGTGGGCCAGCTCACCTGTGCTGCCGAGTTCGGGCCGTGCCCGCCGGGGGCGCACTACCCGAAGCAGACCAAGATCGCCATCCTGGCGCTGCCGGTGCAGCCGACGATGCCCGACCCGTGCGCGGGCGTGCCGGCCAACCCCTTCTGCGCGGCAGCCCGCACCTAGCCTGCTTTCGCTGAAGAACGAGGCGCCCGGCCCCGCGGCTTCCCGTCGCGGGGCCGGCGCGCGTGAGGGGGCGCCCGACGGGACGACTTGGACGCGGACAGAACTCCGCGTCCAAGTGCCCCGCCGCCCGCCCGCGAGCCGGGTTCGGGGCAGTGACCTTTTAAGTTGCTGCGGCGCGTGGGTTGCGGCTTGCGTGCGCGCTGCGGCGCAAGCGGAAAGCCTGGCGGCGACCGCAACCACCGCTCGCCGTGCGGTCGGGTACCGGGCGGCAGGCGTTGAGCCAGCCGCCCGATGCGCGTCCGGACGGCGTCCTACCCCGGTCGGTCAGCCGGGCTGCTCCCAGGTCATGTCGATCTGGTGGCCGGTGGTGACCCAGCCGGCCCGGTGGAACGCGGCCGCCATCGGGACGTTGCCCAGGTCGGTGCTTGCCTTGATGTACGGCACGTCTTGGGCGGCGAGCACCCGGGTGCCCTCGGCCAGGATGTCGGCGATGTAACCGTGGCCGCGGTGCGCCGGGAGCACGCCGAGGTAGGCGATGATCGGGCTGTAGCCGTTGTGCGCGGGGATCACGAACCCGGCGGGCTCGCCGCCCGGCAGGTCGGCGATCCGCCACCAGTCCCGCGGGCTGGTGTACCGCGCCAGTTCCTCGTCGTAGTGCTTGGCCGCCGCCTCGCGCGGCGTCATCAAGGTGAGGTCGGCGCGGCCGTGCGCGTCCAGGGTGCCGTCCATCACCTCGGTCATCAGCGCGAGCAGTTCGCTGGGCTCTGTCACCGGCCGGAACGACAGCCGCCCCGTGGGCGCGGGCACCGGGGTGCCCGGCCGCCACTCCAGGCGCAGCCGTTCGACGAACAGCCGTGCCCCGGTCTGCGCGGCGGCCGCCATCCGGTCCTCGGTGGCCTGCCGGGTGGACGGCGCCTCGCGCCAGTCCGGCTCCACGAAGCGGAGGTAGTACGGCGGCTGGGTTCCTTCGGGGATCACCTGGGCCATGGCGGTGGCCAGCAGGCGTGCCGCGATGTCCACGGTTTCTGGATGGCCGGAGTCATCGAGGTCGAGGATGTCCAGCGCGTCCGGGTGCTCGTTGCCGGCCCTGGCCCACCAACCGGCCCTGGCCGCCAGGTGGCCGTCGCGCAGGGCGACCCACAGCCACTCCGGGCGCCGGCGGCCCTCGGCAAGGTCGCCAGCCAGTTCCTCATTGAGCTGGTATGGCAGCCGGTTGAACACGTCTAGCTCGTCCGGGCTGGTGATCGTCCGGATGGTCAGGTCTTCGTGATGCACGGTCAAGGCGGTGTCCTTTACCCAAGGCGTCCCGCCCGCCCCGGAGTCAGGCCTGCCCGGCTCCGGGGGAGGGCGGGAACGCGGCGAATACGGCGTACATGGCATCGCCCTCCTCTCTTCCGCTGGCCCCGCTGGCGCGGTGCCGCCTGGGACCAGAGATTAGAGGGCACGCGTAACGCATGCAAAGCGTTTTGGGACAGGGCTGCAGCCGCCCACCCGGCGGGCGGCGGGAATGGGATACTGGCCAGGTGACGCCGGAGGATCTCGCTCACCTGCGCCGGGCCCGCGACCTGATGGACCGCGACTACGCCAAGCCGCTGGACGTGCCGGCGATGGCGCGGCAGGCGCTGATGTCCCCGTCACATTTCTCCCGGCAGTTCCGCGCCGCGTACGGGGAGACCCCGTGGAGCTACCTGATGACCCGGCGGATCGAGCGGGCCATGGCACTGCTGCGCCGCGGCGACCTCTCGGTGACCGACGTGTGCATGGAGGTCGGCTGTACCTCGCTCGGGTCGTTCAGCGCCCGGTTCACCGAGATCGTCGGGGAGACCCCGAGCGCCTACCGGGCCCGGTGCCACGACGCGGCCGCCGTGGTTCCCGGGTGCGTCGCCAAGATCTGGACCAGACCGAGCAGGATCAAAGAAGCGCAGGCCAGCCGGCCTGCGTAACGTCGGTGGCATGGAAATCAAGGTCTCACACAGCTTCATCACCGTCGACGACCAGGACAAGGCGCTGGCCTTCTACCGCGACGCCCTCGGGCTCGAGGTCAAGGCAGACGCGCCGCTCGGCCCCTACCGCTGGCTGACGGTCGGCTCGCCGGACCAGCCCGGCGTCGAGATCGTCCTCGCCACCCCGGACATGGGGCACGGGCCCGACGACACCGAGGCGCTGAGGGCGCTGCTCGCCAAGGGCGCACTGCAGGCGGTCATCTTCACCACCGACGACTTCGACGCGACGTACGAACGGGTCCGCGCCAGCGGGGCCGAGGTGCTCCAGGAGCCGATCGACCAGCCCTACGGGGTCCGCGACTGCGGGTTCCGCGACCCCGCGGGCAACCACGTGCGGATCGGGTCGCCGATTCCGCAGCCCTCCTGAGCGGCGCGGCCAGCCACCCTGACAGCTGCGGGGGTGACCGGAAACCCGGTCACCCCCGCCTTGCCGTTGCCGCACGGCCGGCGCCCGTCCGGGGAGATGGCGGGCTCCGTGGCCGGGATTGCCCCCGAACGGGGTGCATGAACAGTGCTTCATGAACTAGAGTTCATGAAGCACTGTTCATGAGGTGCCGCCGGGATGCCGGGGGCCGAGGAGGCGGGATGGCTGAGGTCGAGGTCCGGGACCTGACGAAGATCTTCGGGCGGGTCACCGCGGTGCAAGGGATGTCCTTCACCGCCCCGGCCGGGAAGGTGACCGGCTTTCTGGGGCCGAACGGCTCGGGGAAGACCACCACGCTGCGCATCGTGCTCGGCCTGGTCCGGGCCGACGCCGGAGCGGCACTGATCGGCGGTGTGCCTTACGGCCGCCTCGCCCGGCCGCGCCACACGGTCGGCGCGATGCTCGAGGCGACCGGCTTCCATCCGGGGCGCCGGGCCCGGGACCACCTGCGCGTCATCGCCGACGCCGCGGGCATCCCCGGCCGCCGGGTGGACGAGGTCCTGGCTCAGGTCGATCTCACCCCGGCCGCCCGGCGGCGGGTGCGCGGGTTCTCCCTGGGCATGCGCCAGCGCCTGGGCCTGGCTACGGCGCTGCTCGGGGACCCGCAGGTGCTGCTGCTCGACGAGCCGGCCAACGGGCTCGACCCGGCCGGCATCGCCTGGCTGCGTGGCCTGCTGCGCAGCCTCGCGGACGAGGGCAGGACCGTCATCGTGGCCAGCCACGTGCTCAGCGAGGTCGCCCAGACCGTCGATCACGTGGTGATCGTCAGCGCCGGGCAGGTGCGCTTCGCCGGCCCGCTGGACGAGATCGGCCCGACCAACAACGCCCTGGAATCGGCGTTCCTCAAGCTGACCGCCGCCGCCGGCTGACCTGCCGCGGGCCGGCCTACTGCCAAGGAGAGCAACCGTGCTGCATTTGATCCGCAGCGAGTTTCGCAAGCTCAGCACCGTCCGCAGCCCGTGGCTGCTGCTGGCAGCGGGCCCGCTGCTCGTCGTGGCCGGGGTCACCGGCCTGGTCCAATCCGGCGGCGACGTGCACGATCCTGCCGTGCAAAGCAAAGCCCTCGCGCACGTCGCCCTGGCCGCGCTGTTCACGCTGATCTTCGGCATCTTCGCCGTGGCCGGGGAGTACCGGCACGGCACGGTGACCGACACGTTCCTGTCCACCCCGGCACGCGGCCGGGTGGTGGCCGCCAAGCTGGCCGTCTACGGCTCGGCCGGCGCCGTCGCCGGGCTGGTCTCTTCCGTGCTGGCGGTGGCGGTCACGGCCGCCTGGTGGGCGGCCAAGGGCGGCAGCTTCCACCTCTCGGCCGCCGGCTCCTGGCGCACCCTCGCCGGCGGGGTGGCGGTCAACGTCGCGTTCGCCGCGATCGGCGTGGGCGTGGGTGCGCTGCTGCGCAACCTGGCCGTGGCCATCGCGGCCGCGCTGGCGTGGATCGCCCTGGTGGAAGGCATCGCCGGGCAGCTCGTCGGCGCGGGCCTGGCGCGCTGGCTGCCGTTCAGCGCGAGCCAGGCGCTGGGCCGGGTGAACCTGACCGGCGCGGCCCGGCTCCTGCCGCAATGGGGCGGCGCGCTGGTGCTCGCCGGGTACGCCATCGCGTTCGCCGCCGCCGCGATGGTCACTACACTCAGGCGCGATGTCACCTAGGAAGCCTGCCGTGCTGCGCGACGAGAGCAGCCAGAACCTGCGCGACTACCTGATCGAGACCGCCGCCCGGCTGATCGATCAGCGCGGCAGCGCGGGCCTGGCCGTGCGGGACATCGCCCGGGAGGCCAAGGTCGCCGACGGGGTGCTCTACAACTACTTCGAGGACAAGGAAGACCTGCTCGTCCACGCACTGCTCGCACACGTCGGAAAGGTCATGGCCAGCGCGCCACAGCTGCTGCCGCCGCCGGGGGAGGGCACCGTCGCGGAGAACCTGCGGGTGTTCATCGACGGCGGCATCGCGAGCCTGCTACGGGTCACACCGGCCTTCGCCGGGCTGATGTCCCAGCCGAAGGTGCTCACCCGGTTCCACGCGATGGTCGGCGGTGACGCGGCGTTCGACCCGGCCGCCGAAGACAGCGAAGCTGCGGCGGACAGCGAGGCCCAGGCGGACAGCGAGGCCCAGGCGGACAGCGAGGCCCAGGCGGGAGGCGGGCAAACCGTGCAGGGTGGCGCGCCAGGCGGCCATCAGGGCGGCGGGCCCGGTGCGGACCGTGACCGCGGAGCCAGCGGTGCGGAGCCTCGCGGGCTACCCGACCTGCTGACCGCTTACCTGCAAGGCGAGCAGCGCCTCGGCCGGATAGACGCGGCCGCCGACATCGATGCCGCCGCGTCGCTGATCGTCGGCGCGATGCACGGCCAGATCCTGCCCAGGGTGCTGTTCGCTCCGCCCGGGACCCCGGTCAGCATCGCCCCCGGCCTGTCCGCGCGGCTCGCGCACGTCGTGCTGGAAGGCATCGCCCCAGGAGCCCGGCGCACATAGACGCTGACAGGCGCCCGTGAATGTGAGCCTGGTGTTGCTCTTTGAACACCAGGCACATTCACGCGCCGTGCGGACGGCTGGCTGCGGGGTCAGGAAGCGTCGGCGGGTTCCAGGACGAAGACCGGGATCTGCCGGGTGGTCTTCTGCTGGTATTCGGCGTAGGGCGGGTAGGCGGCCACCGCGCGCTCCCACCACTGCGCCCGCTCGTCGCCGGAGACCTCCCTGGCGATCATGTCCTTGCGGTCCGGGCCGTCCTGGAGCTGCACGGACGGGTCCGCCCGGAAGTTGTAGACCCAGTGGGGATGGGTGGGGGCGCCGCCCTGGGATCCCACCGCCGCATACCGGCCGTCATGCTCGACCCGCATCAGCGGGGTCTTGCGCACCTTGCCACTGCGGACCCCGCGGTTGGTGATGATCACCACGGGCAGGCCGGTGTCACCCAGGGTGGTGCCCTGCGTCCCGCCGGAACCCTCGTACAGCTCGACCTGATCCCGGACCCAGGCCCGCGGGCTCGGCTCGTAGTCCTTCTCGTCTGGCATAGCGCTAGTCAAGCACCCGGGCGCGGGCTCCGGGCGGGCAGGTGGCCGCGTGAGACCATGAATCGTCCCCAGCAGAAACCGCGGCGGGCGGCGCACCGGGCAGCCCGCCGGGCAGCCCGCCGGGGGACGGAGGAGAGGCAGGTTCATGACCGCGCTGGCCCTGGCCCTGGCCGAGTGGGCGGACAGCCTCCAGCCGGCCCCCGGCGACCTGGCACTGGCCGACCGGTCGCTGCGGGACACGGTCGCGGTGGCGCTCGCCGCGAGCGGCCATCCGGTGACCCGGCTGGCCGCCGGGCTTCCCGATGGCGCCAGGTGGGCAGTTGCCGCCCACGTGCTGGACTTCGACGACCTGCACATGGAGTCGACCACGCACATCAGCGCGCTGTGCGTGCCGACCGCGCTGGCCACCGGCGGCGGTGCCCGGGGCTACCTCGCGGCGGCCGGGGTGATGGCACGGCTCGGGACCGCGCTGGGCTGGCCGCACTACTCGGCGGGCTGGCACGCGACCTGCACCGCGGGCGCACCGGCGTGCGCGGCGGGGGCGGCGGTGGCGCTGGGACTCGATCCCGGCCAGATCGCCACCGCCATCGCGCTGGCCATTCCCGGTGCGGGCGGGGTGCAGCGGGCGTTCGGCACGGATGCCAAGTCGCTGCAGGCGGGGTTCGCGGTCGACGCCGGGATCCGGGCGGCGCTGCTCGCCGCCGCGGGCGCGCAGGCCGACTGGTCGGCACTGGAGGCGTGGCTGGCCCTGGTCGGCGGGGATCCGGCCGGGCCCGACCTGGCCGGGCCGGCCGTGCCCGGCGGGCTGGCCATCAAGATCTACCCCTGCTGTTATGCGCTCCAGCGCCCGATCAGCGCGCTCGCCGAACTGGCGGGCGACGGGCTCGATCCGGGCGCGGTGCGCCGCATCGTGGTGCGCACGCCCGAGGCGACCGTTGCCCCGCTGATCCATCACCGGCCCGGCACCGGCCTGCAGGGCAAGTTCAGCCTGGAGTATGCGTGCGCCGCCGCGCTCCTCGACCGGCATCCCGGGTTCGCCAGCTTCACCGACGAGGCGGTCCGCCGCCCGGCCGCCCGCCAGCTCACCGGCCTGGTGGAAACCGAACTCACGCCGGGCGGGTCCTGGCTGCTCGACGGCGAGCTGGCGGCGGAGGTGCACACCGGCGGCGAGGTGCTGCGGGTCAAGCAGCAGTTCCCGCCTGGAGCGCCACGGCGGCCGCCTGCCGACACGGAGCTGCACGCCAAGCTCAGCGACTGCGTGGCCGGCCTGGATGCCGATCCGGCATCCTGGACCTGGCAGAACGCCGCGCAGGTGCTGGCGCGGTTCCTGCCCGCGGACGGCCGCCGGTGAGCCCCGGGCAGGACAGCCCCGGGCAGGACAGCCCCGGGCACGGCAGCGCCGGGCCAGGCAGCCGGGAGCACGCGCTGCCGCTGGCCGGCCTGACCGTCGTCACGCTGGAACAGGCGGTGGCCGCGCCGTTCGCCACCCGCCAGCTCGCCGACCTCGGCGCGCGGGTGATCAAGGTGGAGCGCCCCGGCACCGGGGACTTCGCCCGTGGCTACGACACCACGGTGCACGGCCAGGCGAGCTATTTCATCTGGCTGAACCGCGGCAAGGAGAGCATCGAACTCGACGTCAAGAGCCCCGACGGCAGGCAAGTACTGGCCGCCCTGGTCGCCCGCGCCGACGTCCTGGTGCAGAACCTGGCGCCGGGGGCGGCCGAACGCCTCGGGCTGGGCGCGGCGGAGCTGCGCGAACGTCACCCGCGGCTGATCGCCTGCTCGATCTCCGGGTACGGCCCCGACGGCCCGTACCGGCACAAGAAGGCCTACGACCTGCTGGTGCAGTGCGAGACCGGGCTGGTGTCCGTGACCGGGACCGCCGAGCAGCCGGCCAAGGTGGCGATCTCGATCGCGGACATCTCCGCCGGGATGTACGCCTACTCCGGCGTGCTCGCCGCCCTGTACGAGCGGGAGCGCACCGGGCAGGGGACCAGCTTCGAGGTGGCCATGCTGGACACGCTCGGCGAATGGATGAGCCAGCCGGTGTACTACACCGTGTACGGCGGCCAGCCGCCCCGGCGTACCGGGGCCAGGCACGCGTCCATCGCGCCCTACGGCCCCTACTCCGCGGCCGGCGGGGAGCAGGTGTTCCTCGGCCTGCAGAACGACCGGGAGTGGGCGGTGCTGTGCGAGAAGATCCTGCACCGGCCGGAGCTGGCCAGCGACGGCCGGTTCCGCACCAACCCCGACCGGGTCGCTCACGACGCGGAGCTGACCGTGATCCTCGAAGCGGCGTTCGGCACCATCCCGGCCGCACAGCTGGTGGCCGAACTGGACGAGGCGGGTATTGCCTGCGCCCGGCTCCGCTCTCCGGCGGAGTTCGCCGCGCACCCCCAGCTTGCGGCGAGGGACCGGTGGCGCGAGGTGGACACGCCGGGCGGTCCGGTCCGGGCGCTGCTGCCGCCGGTGAGCATGCCCGGCCGCGAGGCGGCGATGGGCGCGGTCCCGGCGCTTGGCCAGCACACCGCCGCCATCCGTGCCGAGCTGGGCTTCCCGCCCACGTGACCCGCGGCGCCCCGGCCGCAGGCATGTGCGCGGATCTCCTGGCCTGTCACGGTTGTGGGCATTCTTACCCGCACGCCACCGCTGGCGAGAATGGGTAATGCGACCTCTGCTGTGGCAGGCCACGCGCCAGGCAGTCTGTCAGTCATACGGGGGATCACCCCGGTTGACATAGACAGGAGATGGCAATGTTCGCCAATTCATATAGCCACATGAAGATCGCCGCCGACCGCCAGCGCGAGCAGATCGCCGCCGCCGAGCAGGACCGCCGGGTCGCCGAGTCCCGCGCCATGAAGAGGTCGTCGCGCCAGGTCACCCGGGTCGGCCGGGGCTGGCGCCGGGCGCTGCGGACCGTCGCCATCGGCCGCCCGGTGCGCCCGGCGTAAGGCGAGCGCCAGCTTCGCCGCGACCGCGCCAGGATCAGCGCCCCGCAGGGGGCCGGTCCTGGCGCGGTTTGCTGTCCGGCCTGGTTGCCTGGGCGCACCACGGCAGGGCCAGGTCAGGCGGGGAGTCACGGCCTCTATTCCCGCTGCTGACCTGCCGGTATCGTACGGGCGTGGGGGAGAGCGCAGTCGCTGCCGTAGGCGTGCGGGGCTTCCCTACGGCACTGAGCAGTTTCGTCGGGCGAACGGCCGAGGTGGCCGAGGTCGCCGGACTGCTGGGCGAATACCGGCTGGTGACGGTGACCGGGCCAGGCGGGATGGGCAAGACCCGGCTCGCCGGTGAGGTGGCGCGGCGGGTGGTGGGCCGGTTCGCCGACGGGGTGCGGGTGGTGGAACTGGCCAGCGTGCAAGACCCGGCGCTGGTGGCGGCGGCGGTCAGCGTCGCGCTTGGCGTGGGCCAGGCACCGGGGGAGTCACTGATCGATTCGCTGGCCGCGGCGCTGGCCCGCCAGCAGCTCCTGCTCGTGCTCGACAACTGCGAGCACGTGATCGTGGCGGCGGCCCAGCTGTGCGCGGGACTGTTGCCAGCCGCCGACGATATGCGGATCCTGGCGACCAGCCGGGAACCGGTGGGGATGGCGGGGGAGGCACGGTTCCGGCTGGGGCCGCTGGGCCTGCCCGGGCCCGGCGACGGCGCGGGGCCGGTGTCCGAAGCGGCGGCGTTGTTCGCGGACCGCGCCCGCCGGGTGGACCCGCATTTCACGCTGAGCGCGGAGTCGGGCCCGGTGGTGGACCGGCTGGTGGCGCGGCTGGATGGGATGCCGCTGGCGATCGAGCTGGCCGCCGCGAGGGTGGAGGCGCTCGGCATAACCCAGTTGCTGGGCCGGCTGGATGACCGCTTCGGGCTGCTGGTCGGGACCGACCGGCTGGCCGCGGCCAGGCAGCGGTCGCTGGCAGCGGCCGTGGCGTGGAGTTATGAGCTGCTGTCCGAGCCGGAGGGACAGGTGTTCCGCCGGCTCTCGGTTTTCCCCGGCCCGTTCACGCTGGAGGCGGCCGAGGCGGTCGCCGGGGGCGGCGCGGGAGCCGTGGTGCTGCACCTGGTCGATTGTTCCCTGGTGGCGCCGCCCAGCCCCGGCGCCGATGGCCGGGCCCGGTACCTGATGCTGGAGACCCTGCGCGCCTACGGGGCGGACCGGCTGGCGGAGGCGGGCGAGCAGGATGAGACGGCCGCCGCGCTGGCCAGCTACGCCCTGCTGGTGGCCGAACAGGCGGCGGCCGGCATCGAAACCGCGGCCGGGGAACTGGCCGCCGCCGGGTGGCTGGACGCCGAGGACGCCACCGTGCACTACGCGCTGAGCTGGGCGCTGGACCACGACGTGCCGACGGCGCTGCGGCTGGCCATCGCGCTGGCACCCTGGTGGCGGCTGCGCGGCCGGTACACCGATGGGTACGCCCTACTGCACGCCGCCGCCGCGCACGGCCCGCGTGACGGGAAACAATGGGGCACCGCCCAGGTCTGGCTCGGCCTGCTCGCCTCACGCGCCGGCGAAACGGTCGGCCTGGACCACTTCACCGCGGCCCGGGACGCCCTGGAGCCATCCGGTCCGTCACCGGCGCTGGTCCAAGCGGTGAACGGACGGGCCAGCACGCTGCGCAACACCGGCCACCTTGCCGAGGCGGCCGAGGAGGCGCACCGTGCGCTGGCCATGGCCAGGGAACTAGGCGACGCGCCCGGCGAGGCGACCGCACTGTACAACCTCGCGTCCACGGCCAACTACGCCGACGATGACCAGGCTGAGCTGGCCTGGTGGCGCCAGGCGCAGCAGGTCGACCCGGCCATGGTTACTCCGCTGGTAGCCCGGCGCATCGGCATCAATCTGGCCGTCTGCCTGATGGAGATGGGGGACATCGGCTCGGCTCGGTGGGTGGCCGCCGAGGCGCTGTCCTCGGCCAGGGAGGCGGGCGCCGCGGATCTTCTGGCGGAATGCCTGGCGGCCACGGCCGACATTGAGTTGCGAGCCGGTCAGACAGCCGAGGCCATGACGCGGCTCCGGGAAGCCCTGGAGCTGGCCGCCCGAGCGGGCAACATCCAGCTGATCTACTGTCTGGATGTCTGCGGGCACCTGTGCGCCCGGACCGAGCGCTGGGGCGAAGCGCTGAGCCTGTGGGCGGCCAGGTCCGCCCGCCTGAACCAGATCGAGCTGCCTGACCTGCCACAGGACGTCGCGTACCGTCAGGAGCCCCTTGGCCGGGCCCGCCGGAGCCTGGGCCCGGCCCGCGCCCAGGCGGCGGAAGAACGTGGCGCCGCGATGACCTTGGCCACGGCCATCGACTTCGCCGCGCTGCTGGCCGCCGAAGACCCGCGGCAGCCATCGCCAGGCCCGGCCCAGCCGCCAATTAGCGCAAGGGAACGGGAGCTGGTCATCCTGGTCGCCCAGGGGCGCACCGACGCCCAGATCGCTGCCCAGCTCTTCATCAGCGTGCGCACCGTCCGCACCCATCTCGACCGGATCCGGGACAAGACCGCATGCCGCCGCCGTGCCGACCTCACCCGCTTCGCCCTGAGCGCGGGCCTGGTCTAGAAGCGCAGGTCTCGCCTAGCGGAGCGGTGCGCTGTCACGCCAGCCGGGCCGGCCGGCCACCTCGGCTAGCCATGGCGGTTCGGCCCCGACGCGCGTGCAGGTCAGGGCCGCGACCTCGGCGGCCGCCTGGAGCGCGCCGCGGACCGGCACGGGCTGGTGCAGGCCGGACCGGGTCAGCCCGCTGCGCGACCACCAGGCAAGGAAGGCCCCACCGAAGGCGTCTCCCGCGCCCACGGTGTCGGCCACCGGCACGGCCGGCACCGCCACGCTGACCACCTCGTCGCGCAGGAACGCCCTGGCTGGGCGCGGGCCGTCGGTCAGCAGCACCAGCGCGGGCCCCTGGCCGAGCAGGGCGGCGGCCGCGGCTGCGGCCGGGGTGCCCGGGGCAATATAGTCCAGGTCTTCCACGCTGACCTTGACCACGTCGGCACGGCGCAGGATCCGGGACAGCCGGGCCAGGTACCCCTGCCGGTCGGCGATCACCTCCGGCCGGCAGTTCGGGTCGATCATCAGCAGCGTGGCGGGCAGCAGATCCGTGGAGATCAGCCGGTCGATGCTGGTGGCGATGGGCTCGGCGACCAGCGCCAGGCCACCCGCGTGCAGCACCGTCAGCCCCGCCGGGAGCGCCGCCGCGAGGACCGGGTACTCCAGCGCGGGCGCGGAGGTGCCGTCCAGGTAGAACCGGTACCGCGGCACGCCGGCCGCGTCGACGTCCACAAGGGCAAGGGTGGTGGGCAGGCCGGTCGGCTCGGCCAGGGCCAGCGTCACGCCGTCGCTGTCCAGCGTGGACCGCAGCAGCCGGCCGAACCCATCCCCCGACAGGCGGTCAAGGAACGCCGGCGTGACCCCCAGCCGGCCGATGGTCCTGGCGGTGTTGAACCCGGCGCCGCCCGGCCGCGCGGCGAAGCGGCCGTCGGAGCCGGCGACCAGGTCGATCAGCGCCTCGCCGATGACAGCGATCATCCGTGAGCGCGCCCCTGACCGGCGGCACCGGCCGCAGCCGGATATGCAATATGACCCCCGGGCCGGCCCGGGCTCAGGACCGCGGCTGCCACTGCGGCTTGCGCTTCTCCAGGAACGCGTGCATCCCCTCGCGGGCGTCGGGGAGCTGGCTGGTGGCGGCCATCACCTCGATCGCGTAGGCATAGGCCTTCGGCTGGTCCAGGTCGATCTGCGCATACAGCGCCTGCTTGCCGATGCCCTTGCTCTCCGCGGACCCGCGGGTCACCCGCTCCAGCATGTCCTGCACGGCCGAGTCGAGCTGCACCGCGGGGACCACCTTGTTGACCAGGCCCCAGTCCAGCGCGGTCCGCGCGTCGATGACGTCCCCGGACAGGGCCAGCTCCGCGGCCCGTTTCCGGCCGACGTTGCGGGCGATCGCCACCATCGGCGTGTGGCAGAACCAGCCGCCCTTGCCGCCCGGCGCGGCGAAGCCGGCCTCCTCGCTGGCCACGGCCAGGTCCGCGCTGGCGACGAGCTGACAGCCCGCCGCGGTGGCCAGCCCGTGCACCCGGGCCACCACCGGCTGCGGCACCTGCTGCATCAGCGTCATCAGCTCGGTGCAGGTGACCAGCAGCGCGCGGACCCCTGACAGGCCCGCCTCGGCGACGTCGGCGAAGTCGTGCCCGGCGCTGAACACCGGGCCGTTGCCCGCCAGCACGATGCCCAGGGCGCTGGATTCCCCCACCTCGGAGAACGCCCGGATCAGCTCGCGCATGTGGTCGTGCGACAGCGCGTTGCGCCGCTGCGGCCGGTTCATCGTGATCGTGGTGAAGTCGCCAGAACGCTCCACCAGGATGTGCTCGAACCCCATCACGCTCTCCTTCTCCCTGTGCCGAGCCTACGCTCGCCCGCGGCGCAGGCTCCGCGTTCAGCGACGCCCCTTGTCCCGGGTGCCATACCCACGGGTAGGTTTTGACCATGCAGTTCACCGCAGACCACGAGGCGTTCCGCCAGGCAGCCCGGGGCGTGCTGGAGCGCGAGGTCACGCCGCATGCCGACGAGTGGGAAGAGGCCGGCACCTTCCCCGCGCACGAGCTGTTCAAGGCGCTCGGCACCGCCGGGCTGCTCGGCCTGGAGTACGACCCGGCCTACGGCGGCCAGGGCGCGGACCATTCCTACACGGTGGTCCTCGGCGAGGAACTCGGCCGGATGGGCTGCGCCGGGGTCGCGATGGCGATCGCCGTGCAGAACGACATGGCCACCCCCTCGCTGCACAGCCACGGCAGCCACGAGCTGAAGCAGCGCTACCTGGCCCCGGCGCTGCGCGGCGAGATGGTCGCCGCGATCGCGGTCACCGAGCCCGACGCTGGCTCGGACGTGGCTGGCATCCGGACCCGCGCGGAACGCGACGGCGACCACTGGGTGATCAACGGGTCGAAGCTGTACATCACCAACGGCACCCAGGCGGACTGGCTGTGCCTGCTCGCCCGGACCTCCGCCGAGGGCGGGTACCGGGGCATGTCGCAGATCGTGTTCCCCACGGATACCCCCGGCTTCTCGGTCAGCCGCAAGCTGCGCAAGCTCGGCAACAAGTCCTCCGACACCGCCGAGCTGTCGTTCACCGACGCCCGGGTGCCGGTGCGCAACACGATCGGCGAGGTGGGCCGGGGCTTCCAGCAGCAGATGACCCAGTTCCAGAACGAGCGGATGATCGCCGCGTACATGGCCGTCGGCGGGATGGACCGGGCCCTGGCCAAGACCGCCGCCTACCTGCGCGACCGGCAGACGTTCGGCGCCCCGCTGCTGTCCCGGCAGTACGTGCAGTTCCGGCTCGCCGAACTGGCCGCCGACCTGGACACCCTCAAGCATTACAACTACGCGTGCGCCGAGGCCTACCTCGCAGGCAAGGACACCACCAGGTTCGCGACCATCGCCAAGCTCAAGGCCGGGCGGCTGCACCGCGAGATCGCCGACACCTGCCTGCAGTTCCACGGCGGCTTCGGCTATATGGAGGAGAGCTGGGTGTCCCGGTACTTCAGGGACAGCCGGCTGATGTCCATCGGCGGCGGGTCCGACGAGGTGATGCTGCAGATCCTGGCCCGCCTCGACGGCTTCACCGGCTGAGCCGATGCCCGCGCCGATCCTGCCCACCGCCGTCGACCCAGGCGACGGAGCGTTCCTGGCCAACCGGGACGGGATGCTCGGCCTGCTCGGCGAGATCGACGGCCTGCTCCGGCAGGCGTCGCTCGGCGGCGGGGAACGGGCGATCGCCCGGCACAAGGGCCGCGGCAAGCTGCTCATCCGGGAGCGCATCGCGCTGCTGCTGGATCCGGACAGCCCGTTCCTGGAGATCAGCCCGCTGGCCGGCTACCAGACCAACTACAACGTCGGCGGCGGCATGGTGCTCGGCATCGGGGTGGTCGAGGGCACCGAATGCGTGATCATCGGCAACGACCCCACCGACCTCGGCGGGGCCATGACCATGGTCAGCATCCGCAAGCTGATGCGCGCCCTGGAGATCGCCAGGGACAACCGGATGCCCTACCTCCAGTTCGTCGAGTCGGCCGGCGGCGACCTGCGCGGCGGCGGCGGCTCCGGCGAGGACCCGGACGCGGCGATGCGGCGCAACCTGACCCACTTCGCCGAGAGCGGCCGGATGTTCCACGACATCACCGAACTGTCCGCCCGGGGCATCCCCACGATCTCGGTGGTGTTCGGCTCCTCCACCGCGGGCGGGGCCTACCAGCCGGGCCTGGCCGACTACAACATCTTCGTCCGCGGCGGCGCCAAGGTGTTCCTCGGCGGCCCGCCCTTGGTGAAGGTCGCCACCGGCGAGGACTCCGGCGACGAGGAACTCGGCGGCGCGCAGATGCACGCCACCGACAGCGGCCTGGCCGACTACCTGGCCGACGACGAGCACCACGCGATCCGGATGGCCCGCGACGTGGTGTCCCACCTGCACTGGCGCAAGCAGGGACCCGGGCCGGTCACCGCGGCCCCGGAGCCGCCGCGTTACGACCCCGGGGAACTGCTCGGGCTGATGCCGCTGGACCTGCGCGCCGCGGTGGACGCCCGGGAGATCATTGCGCGCGTGGCCGACGGCAGCCGTTTCGAAGAGTTCAAGATGCGATACGGACCCACGCTGGTAACTGGATGGGCACAGGTGCACGGTTTTCCCGTGGGAATCCTGGCCAACAACGGGGTGCTGTTCTCTGACTCGTCCCAGAAGGCGGCGCAGTTCATCCAGCTGTGCAACCAGACCGGTACCCCGCTGGTGTTCCTCCAGCACATCACCGGGTACATGGTCGGCCGCGACTACGAGCGCGGCGGGATCGTCAAGCACGGCAGCCAGATGATCAATGCCCTGTCGAACTCCACGGTCCCGCACGTCACGGTCATCCTGGGGGCCAGCTATGGTGCCGGGAACTACGGCATGGGCGGCCGGGCGTTCGACACCAGGTTCGTGTTCCTCTGGCCCACCGCCAAGATCGCGATCATGGGGCCCAAACAGATGGCCGGGGTGATGTCGATCGTCCGCCGGGAGCGGGCCGCCCGCCGCGGCGAGGAGATCAGCGAGGAGACCGAGGCCGCCATCACCGCGGCGGTGGAGCACTACGCCGAGGCTGGGTCGCTGGCCCTGTACGCCACCGGCCGGGTCGCCGACGACGGCATCATCGACCCCAGGGATACCCGGACGGTGATCGCCATGGCGCTGTCCGCGTGCCACAGCGGCCCGGTGCAGGGTGCCCGCGGGTACGGGGTGTTCCGGCTGTGATGACCACGCTGCTCGTCGCGAACCGGGGTGAGATAGCCCGCCGGATCTTCAGGACGGCCGCCGCGATGGGGATCGGCACGGTCGCCGTGTACGCCGAGGGCGACGCCGGGGCGCCGTTCGTCACCGAGGCGGACCGGGCGGTGGCCCTGCCCGGGCGCACCGCCGCCCAGACCTACCTGAACATCGATGCCTTGCTGGCGGCGGCCGCCGCGGCAGGGGCCGACGCGGTGCATCCCGGCTACGGCTTCCTGTCCGAGCGGGCCAGCTTCGCCCGGGCGGTCACCGCCGCCGGGCTGACCTGGGTCGGACCGCCCGCCGAGGTCATCGAGGTGATGGGCGACAAGCTGGCCGCCAAGCGGCTGCTTGCCGACGTGGGTGTGCCGGTCCTTGAGTCCTGGGAGGTGACCGGGGACGGCCTGCCCGACCTGAGCGGCGTACCGCTGCCGCTGATCGTCAAGGCCGCGATGGGCGGCGGTGGCAAGGGCATGCGGGTCATCGGCAGCCAGCCCCGGCGGGCCGGGTGCCACGGCTTCGGACAGCGCCGGGGGCTCGCCGGAGCTGGCCGAGGCGGTCGCGGCGGCCCGGCGCGAGGCGGCGGCCGCGTTCGGCGACGGCACGGTGTTCCTTGAGCGGTACATCACCGACGCCCGGCACGTGGAGATCCAGGTGCTCGCGGACGGCCACGGCGGTCTGGTGCACTGCTTCGAGCGGGAGTGCTCGATCCAGCGGCGGCACCAGAAGATCATCGAGGAGTGCCCCTCGCCGGCCGTGGATCCCGGCCTGCGGGAGCGGATGGGCGCGGCCGCGCTGGCCGCCGCCAAGGCCGTGGGGTACCTCGGCGCGGGCACCGTGGAGTTCGTCCTGGAGCCCTCGGGGGACTTCTGGTTCCTTGAGGTCAACACCCGGCTGCAGGTGGAGCACCCGGTCACCGAGGCGGTCACCGGGGTGGACCTGGTCCGCGAGCAGCTTCTCGTGGCCCAGGGCCTGCCGCTGTCGGTCGCACAGGACGCCCTGGCGATCGACGGCCACGCGATCGAGGCCCGGCTGTACGCCGAGGACCCGGCCGCCGGGTTCCTGCCCGCTACCGGGACCCTGATGGACTGGTGCCCGGCCACGGCCCCGCCGTGCCGCTGGGATGCCGGGGTGGCGGCGGGCAGCGTGGTCGGGGTCGAATTCGACCCGATGCTGGCCAAGGTCATCGCGCACGCGCCGACCCGCGGCGAGGCCGCGCTCGCCCTGGCGCTGGCCCTGCAGCGCAGCCGGATCCGGGGCGTCACCACCAACAGGGACTTCCTGGTCGCCGCGCTGCGCCACCCGGACTTCCTGGCGGGCCGCACCACCACGTCGTTCATCGAGCGCACCGCCGTCCCGCTGGCCCGGCGCCCGTCAGCTGCGGAACTTCGCACCGCGGCGATCGGCGCCGCCCTGGCCGCGCAGGCGGCCGCCCGGGCCGCCGCCCCCGTGCTGGCCACGCTGCCCAGCGGCTGGCGTAACACCGTGATGCCGCCGGAGCGCGCCGAGTACCGGCACGGGCAGGGCACCGTGGTGGTGAGCTACGCCCGGCAGCGTGACGGCCGGTTCGCCGTCACGGTCACCGGGCCCGGCCCGGCTGGTGACGGCGCACCGGAATCCGGGGAACCCGGCCGGGACGCCCCCGAATCCCTGGTGACGGTCCACCAGGCCGGTGACGGCTGGATCGGCTTCGACTGCGACGGGCTGCGGCACCGGCTGCACGTGCTCACCGCCGGAGACCGGGTGTGGGTCCAGGGGCCCGACGGGGACGTGGCGCTGACCGCCGTGCCACGCTTCCCCGAGTCCGAACGCGGCGAGGCCGTGGCCGGCGGCCTGGTCGCGCCGATGCCGGGGACCGTTCTGGCGGTGCACGTCGCCCCCGGCGGCACCGTTGCCCACGGCCAGCTCCTGATGATCGTGGAGGCCATGAAGATGGAGCACCGGATCACCGCACCCCACGCCGGGACGGTCAGCGAGGTCCGTGCCCGGCCGGGGGACCAGGTCAACGGCGGCGACCTGCTGGCCGTCCTGGACGAAGCCACATGACCGAGCCCATTCGCATCGCCAACTGCAGCGGGTTCTACGGGGACCGGCTGGCCGCCGCGCGGGAGATGGTCGAAGGTGGCCCCATCGACGTGCTGACCGGTGACTGGCTCGCCGAGCTGACCATGCTGGTGCTGGCCAAGAACCTGCTGCGGGACAACGGCGCCGGGTACGCGCGGACGTTCGTCACCCAGATGGAACAGGTCATGGGGCAGTGCCTGGACCGGGGGATCAAGGTGGTGTCCAACGCGGGCGGCCTGACCCCGGATCGCTGCGCCGAAGCGGTCGCGGCGGTCGCGGCCAGGCTCGGCCTGGACCCGGTCATCGGCTACGTCGAGGGCGACAACCTGGTGCCCCGGCTGGCCGAACTGCGCGCCGCGGGCACGGACCTGGCCAACCTCGACACCGGTGAGCCGCTCGGCGACCGCCCGGTGCTCACCGCCAACGCCTACCTGGGCGGGTGGGGCATCGCCGAGGCCCTGGCCCGTGGTGCCGACATCGTCATCACCGGCCGGGTCACCGACGCGGCCCTGGCCCTGGGCCCGGCCGCGTGGCACCACGGCTGGCAGCGCCACGACTGGGACGCCCTGGCCGGCGCCGTGGTGGCCGGGCACGTGATCGAGTGCGGGGCGCAGGCCACCGGCGGCAACTTCGCGTTCTTCACCGAGGTTCCCGGGCTTGAGCACCCCGGGTTCCCGATCGCCGAGGTGGCCGCCGACGGGTCCGCGGTGATCACCAAGCACCCTGGTCACGGCGGGATGGTGTCGGTGGACACGGTCACCGCCCAGCTCCTCTACGAGATCGGCGGTCCGGCGTACCTGAACCCCGACGTCACGGCCAGGTTCGACAGCATCGCCCTGGCCGCCGACGGCCCGGACCGGGTGCGGATCTCCGGGGTGCGCGGGGACTCGCCGCCGGCCACGGCCAAGGTCGCGCTCAACTACCAGGGTGGCTGGCGGTCCACGCTGACCCTGTACCTGACCGGGCTTGACATCGAAGAAAAAGCAGCCCTGGTCGAGCGGGCGCTGTGGGCGGGCATCCCCGGCGGGCGGGACGCGTTCGATGCGGCTGAGGTGTCGCTGCTGCGCACCGACAAGCCCGACCCGGCGACCAACGCCGAGGCGATGGCCCAGCTACGGATCACGGTCAAGCACTCCGACGAACGGGCCGTGGGCCGGGCCTTCTCCGCCCGGGTGACCGAGCTTGCGCTGGCCTCGTATCCGGGCATGTTCGGGGACGGCCTGGTCAGTGGGGCCCGTGCGTACGGCGTGTACTGGCCGACGGCGGTTCCCGCGGAGTGCGTAGCGCAGGAAGTGGTTATCGGCGCCGAGCGGACCCTCGTCCCGCCGACGCTGCCGCCGCAGCCGGCGGTGGTGGCGGAGGTGCCGGCCGCCGCGAGCGTCGCGGCGCCGGCCGGGCCGGCCAGCGTGCGGGCGCCGCTGGGGCGGGTGGCCGGTGCGCGGTCGGGGGACAAGGGCGGCAACGCCAACCTCGGTGTGTGGGCCCGTACCGACGCGGGTTACGCCTGGCTGGCCGGTTTCCTCACGGTCGCCAGGCTGAAGGAACTGCTGCCGGAGACCGCGCCGTTGCCGGTGGCACGGTATGAACTGCCGAACGTGCGGGCGCTGAACTTCGTCATCGCAGGCCTGCTTGGCGAGGGCGTGGCGGCCAGCACCCGGCTGGACCCGCAGGCCAAGAGCCTCGGCGAGTGGCTGCGCGCCCGGGTCGTGGACGTGCCGCGGGAGTTGCTGGGAAGCTAGTGGCCCGTGGTTCGTGATCATGGAGATGTGGCCCGCATCTGAGGGCCAAGACGCCATGATCACGAAACGGGCCGGCCGGGATGGTGTTGCTGGTGGGGTTAGTGGGGCTGGTGATCGGAAAGGCGGGTGCTCGTGAGCGGTGACGAGACGGTGCAGGCCGTGCGCTACGCGGTGACGGACGCGGTGGCGACGCTGACCATGGACCAGCCGCACAACCGCAACGCGCTGACGCCCGCGCTGATGGCCGGGCTCGGCCAGGGCCTGGAGGCCGCGCTGGCCGATGAGTCGGTCGGGGTAGTCGTGCTCACGAACGACGGGCCGGCGTTCTGCGCGGGTGCGGATCTGTCCGGCGGCAGCCCGGCGGCCCCGGCCGGCCCGGCCGGCGGGAAGCGGCGTGGTGGCGCCCGCCGCGACGGGCTGGCCGAACTGCTCGCCGCCATCCAGGATTCGACCAAGCCGGTGGTGGCCCGGATCGCCGGGCACTGCGTGGCGGGTGGCATCGGGCTGGCCGCCGCGTGCGACATCTCCCTCGCCGATGACGCCGCGAAGTTCGGCTTCACCGAGGTCCGGATCGGCGTCGCGCCCGCCATCATCTCGGTCGTCTGCCTGCCCAAGCTGCGCCGTGCGGACGCGCTTGAACTGTTCCTCTCCGGCGAGCGGATCAGCGCCGGCCGGGCCGCCGAGGTGGGCCTGATCACCCGGGCGGTGCCCGCGGCGGACCTCGACGCCGAGGTCGCGGCGGTGGTGGCCAAGCTGCTGGCCGGCGGCCCGTCGGCGCTGGCCGCGGCGAAGCGGCTGGTGTACACGATCCCCGGGATGGACCGGGAGGCGGCGTTCACCCGGACCACCGAGGTCTCCCAGGCGCTGTTCGCCTCGGCCGAGGCGGCCGAGGGGATGGCCGCCTTCCGGGAGAAGCGGCTCCCGTCCTGGGCCCCGCCAGCCCAGCCCTGAGCGTGCCGTACGGCCGCCGCGATTGGTGCCGTTGGTCCTTATCGCTGCGGGCCGGGCCGGTCTAGCCTGCGAGCATGGCAGCACACGGCGCTAAAGGTCACGCGGGCAGGGGCGGCTTCGACTACGACGTGCTCGTGGTCGGATCCGGATTCGGCGGGAGCGTTGCCGCACTGCGGCTGGCGGAGAAGGGATACCGGGTCGGCGTCCTTGAGGCCGGCCGCCGGTTCGACGACCCGGCCAGCGAGGTGCCGGGGGAGCGGCACCGCGCGCTGCCAAAGACCTCCTGGCGGACCCGCCGCTACCTGTGGGCGCCGTGGCTCGGCATGACCGGGATCCAGCGCATCCACCTGGTTCGCGGCGCCCGTGGCGCACGGGTTCTGGTGCTCGCCGGGGCGGGCGTGGGCGGCGGCTCGCTGGTCTACGCGAACACGCTCTACGTGCCGCCGCCGCCGTTCTTCGCCGACCCGCAGTGGCGCCACATCACCGACTGGCGGGCCGAGCTGATGCCGTTCTACGAGCAGGCGCAGCGGATGCTCGGCGTCACCGGCAGCCCGACGATGACCGCCGCGGACAAGGCGGTCAAGAAGGTCGCCGAGCGGATGGGCCGCGGGGACACCTTCCGGCCCACCCCCGTCGGGGTGTACCTCGGCGACGAGCCCGGCCGCGAGGATGCGGATCCATACTTCGGCGGGGCCGGCCCGCGGCGCGTCACGTGCAGCGAATGCGGCGCGTGCATGACCGGCTGCCGCCGTGGCGCCAAGAACATGCTGACCGAGAACTACCTCTACCTCGCCGAGCGGGCCGGCGCGAAGATCATCCCGATGACGACGGTCACCGCACTGCGGCCGGCCGCCGGCGGCGGGTACGTGGTCGAGGTCAGCCGCACCGGGGCGGTGGCCGGGCGCGGGCTCTCGCTGACCGCCGGCCAGGTCGTGCTGGCAGCCGGCACCTACGGCACGCAGCGCCTGCTGCACCGGATGAAGGCGACCGGCGCCCTGCCCGGGCTGTCCGCCCGGCTCGGCGCGATGACCCGGACGAACTCCGAGGCGATCCTCGCCGTCGAGCGGCGGCGGCGGGTCCATGGTGACGACCACTCCCGCGGGCTGGCGATCACGTCCTCGTTCCACCCCGACGACCAGACCCACATCGAGCCCACCAGGTACGGCCCCGGCTCCAACGCGATGGGCCTGCTCGCCACGCTGCTGGTCGACGGCGGCGGCCGGGTGCCCCGGTGGGCGAAGTTCGCGGGCGCGGTGGCGGCCCATCCCTCCAGCCTGGGCATGCTGGTCAGCAAGCGGGGCTGGTCGGCCCGCACGGTGATCGCGCTGGTCATGCAGACCAGGGACAACTCGATCACGGTCCGGCCGCGGCGCGGGCCGTTCGGCTGGGGGCTCCGTTCGGTGCCCGGGCATGGCGAGCCGAACCCCACCTGGATCCCGGAGGCGCACCGCGCGGTGCGGATGCTGGCCGAGGAACTGGACGGGACACCCTGCGGTACCTGGCTGGACCTGTTCAACATCCCGACCACCGCGCACTTCATCGGCGGCTGTGCCATCGGTGATTCGGCGCAGACCGGTGTCATCGACGGGTACCAGCGGGTGTACGGGCACGAGGGCCTGCACATCGTGGATGGCTCGGCGGTATCGGCCAACCTCGGCGTCAACCCCGCCCTGACCATCACCGCCCAGGCGGAACGGGCCATGGCGCTGTGGCCCAACCGGGGCGACGCCGATCCCCGTCCGCCGCTGGGGGAGCCGTACCAGCGGATAGCGCCGGTGCCGCCGCGTCATCCGGCAGTTCCCGCGCACGCACCCGCCGCGTTGCGGCTGGCCCCGCGGCCCGGCGCCGCGCCGGCCCCGCCTTCGTGACGCCCCGCCCGGCCGCCGGCCCGCCGCGGCCCGGCCGCCAGTGCCCGCCTGCCAGGGCCCGCTGCCGTCTGGATCAGCATCATCCGGCTCCGGGAAAAATCTTCCCGGCAGGTGTCCATCCGGGGTGCCCGGCTTCGTCGTGGGGGTGACCGACGATCCCGGGCCGGTTCCCCGGCCATGATCCAGGAGGACACACCATGAACCCGATATTCAGCTGGACGATGGTGCAGGCCCTGCAGGCCGAGGCAGAGGCCAATGCCAGCGCCGCGGCCCGGCGCGCTGCCGCCCGGCAGGTCGCCGCACGCGTCACGCGGTCCCGCCGTAGGCTGCGTGGCCTGACGTTCGCCGCGTCGGGCTCGGGCCCGGGGCGCCCGGGCAACACTGTCCGCGGAATCGTGCGGAAGGCGGTGGCGGCGCTGTGAAGTACATGATGCTGGTCTGCGTGGCCGAGGGAACCGAACTGAGCGCGGCGGAGGCCGCCCGGATCGGTCCCGACACCGAGGCCTGGGTCGAGGAGATGGACCGCCGGGGGATCCGGCTGCAAGGCAACCAGTTGCGGCCGGTGAGCGACGCCACCACGGTCTCGGTGCGCGGCGGCGAGGTGCTGATCGCCGACGGCCCGTTCGCCGAGACCAAGGAGCAGATCGCCGGGTACGACATCATCGACTGCGCCGACCTGGACGAGGCCATCGAGGTCGCATCCAAGCACCCGGTCGCGCGGTTCGGGAAGCTCGAGGTGAGGCCGTTCTGGGTGGACTGAGCCCGGACGTCGGCGAAGCGGTCGCCGAGGCGTTCCGGCAGGAGTGGGGCCGGGTCGTGGCCGCCCTGATCGGGCTGACCGGCGACTGGGACCTGGCCGAGGAGTGCGCGCAGGACGCCTTCGCGCAGGCACTGAAGACCTGGCCGCGCGACGGCGTCCCGCGCCGTCCCGGCGCCTGGCTGACCACGGTGGCGCGCAACCGCGCCCTGGACCGGCTCCGCCGTGGAGCCACCGAAACCGCCAGGCTGAGGGAGGCGGCTGCCTTGTCCGTTCCCAGCGACCCCGACCTTGACGACGACAGCGGCATCACCGACGACCGGCTCCGGCTGATCTTCACCTGCTGTCACCCGGCGCTGGCGCTGGAGGCCAGGGTCGCCCTGACGCTGCGCACGCTGGCCGGGCTGACCACCGCGGAGATCGCGCGGGCGTTCATGGTCACCGAGGAGACCATGGCCAAGCGCCTGGTCCGGGCCAAGCACAAGATCCGCGATGCGGCGATCCCGTACCGGGTGCCGCCGGCGTACCTGCTGCCGGACCGGACGGCCGGCGTCCTGGCCGTGCTCTACCTGCTGTTCAACGAGGGCTACTCGGCCAGTGTGGGTGCCGACCTGGTGCGCCGTGGACTGTGCGCGGAGGCGATCCGGCTGGCCCGTGCGCTGAGCCAGCTCATGCCCGACGAGCCCGAGGCCCTAGGCCTGCTCGCGCTGATGTCCTTCCATGACGCCAGGCGCGCCACCCGGGTGGACGCCGCCGGCGACCTGGTGCGGCTGGAGGACCAGGACCGGTCCCGCTGGGACGCGGGCGAGATCGAAGAGGGGGTGGCAATCCTGGACACCGCCCTGCGGCGCGGCCGGCCCGGGGCGTACCAGGTACAGGCGGCCATCGCCGCCTGCCACGCGACCGCCGCCGACGCCGCGGACACCGACTGGGCGCAGATCGCCGCGCTCTACGGTGAGCTCGTCCGGCTCGTGCCCTCACCCGTGGTGGAGCTGAACCGCGCGGTCGCGGTGGCCATGGCCAACGGCCCGGCGGCTGGGCTGGCGCTGGTGCGCGCGCTGGAGGAGTCCGGCGCGCTGAGCGGGTACCACCTGCTGCCCGCCACCCGGGCCGACCTGCTGCTGCGACTCGGCCACCGGGCCGAGGCCGCCGCCGGGTTCGCTGAGGCGCTGGACCTGGCCAGCACCGACGCCGAGCGCAGGTTCCTCACCAGGCGCCTCGCCGAAGCCGCCGCCCCGGAGTAGCACCAGGTACTGCAACGGCACGTGGACGAGGGCTGCGCGCAGGTTCGGCTGGGAGGCCGACATCAGGGGTCAGAGCCCACTCTAGGTACGGACAGCAAACCTGACATCACTGGTCACGGCCGTCGGCCAATTTCATGGCGTTCGTTTCTCAGCGGGCCGGCATCGCTTGACAAATCGTCTCTGGGGGTGCACATAGTGGGGCCGGTTCTGGGTGGGGGGGATTTCGATGCGCAGGTGTATGACGCGTGCGTGTATCACGCGTGTGTGTGTCGCCGCGGCGGCCGGTGTTGCGCTTAGCACGGTGGGGGTAAGCGGGGCCAGCGCTTCGGGCGCGGCGCTCCGGGCTGTGCCGGGTGCGGGGGTGTTCTCGGCGGGGACGTCACCCCCGGCGGCCAGTTCCGGCGCCCAGCTGTGGGTCAAGCGGTATAACGGCACCGGCAACAGCACCGACGACGCCCGTTCGGTGGCGGTCAGCCCGGACGGGACGGCGGTGTTCGTCACCGGGTCCAGCCCCGGGGCTACCTCGTTCGAGGACTACGCCACGGTCGGCTACAACGCCGCCACCGGCGCCCAGCTGTGGGTCAGCCGTTACAACGGCCCAGACAACGGCGAAGACGAGGCCAGCTCGGTGGCGGTCAGCCCGGACGGGAAGACGGTGTTCGTCACCGGGTACAGCTACGGGACCACCGCCGGGGAGGTGGACTACGCCACGGTGGCCTACAACGCCGCCAGCGGCGCCCAGCTGTGGGTTCAGCGGTACGTCAGTCCCGCTCTCCAAGGCTTCGCCACCTCGGTGGCGGCCAGCCCGGACGGGAAGGCGGTGCTCGTCACCGGGTACAGCGGTAGTCAGACCACGGGCGGTTATGACTACGCCACGGTGGCCTACAACCCCGCTACCGGCGCGCAGCTGTGGGTCAAGCGCTACAACGGCCCCGCCGGTGATGACTTCGCCCACTCGATGACCGTCAGCGGGAGCACGGTGTACGTCACCGGGTCCAGCCTAGGGACCAACAATGGCTATGACTACGCCACGGTCGCCTACAACACTGCTACCGGCGCGCAGCTGTGGGTCAAGCGGTACAACGGCGCCACACTCGGCAACCGCGGGGCGAACTCGGTCGCGGCCAGCCCGGACGGGAAGACGGTGTTCGTCACCGGGTCCAGCTACGCGGGCAGCACTACAGACTATGACTACGCCACGGTGGCCTACAGCACTGCTACCGGCGCGCAGCTGTGGGTCAAGCGCTACACCGGCCCCGGCAGCGGCGACGACCAGGCCTACTCGGTGGCGCCCAGCCCGGACGGGACGGCGGTGTTCGTCACCGGGTACAGCTCCGGGACCACCGCCGGCCAGGTGAACTACGCCACGGTGGCCTACAGCGCCACTACCGGCGCCCAGGTGTGGGTCAAGCGGTACGCCGGCCCCGCCACCGGCGGCATCGGTACTCAGGCCTATTCGGTGGCGGTCAGCCCGAGCGGGAGCACGGTCTACGTCACCGGGGAAAGCGGCAATGACTCGACCTATGCCACGGTGGCCTACAGCGCAGCCACCGGAACCCAGCAGTGGCTCAAGCACTACACCGGCAACGGACCCAGCGGCAGCGCCGCGCAGGCGGCCGCCGTCAGCCCCACCACCGGGACGGTGTTCGTCACCGGGTACAGCTCCGGGTCGGGCTCGGGCAACGACTACGCCACGGTCGCCTACCAGGGCTGACCCGGATCCTGGCCCGCCCTGGCTAACCCCGGGGAGCGGTCATCGCTTGCCCAGCAGCATGAGGGCGAGCAGTTCGAAGCACACGTGCGCGGCCGCCACCGAGGTGATCTCGGCGTGGTCGTAGGCCGGGGCAACCTCGACCACGTCGGCGCCGACCAGCGAGAGGCCTGCCAGGCCGCGCAGGATGCCGAGCAGTTCCCGTGAGGTGAGGCCGCCCGCCTCGGGGGTCCCGGTGCCCGGGGCGTGCGCCGGGTCGAGCACGTCGATGTCGATGGACAGGTACAGCGGCGCGTCGCCGACCCGCTCACGGATCCGGGCGACGACGCCGTCGATGCCGATCCGCTCGATCTCCATCGCGTGCACGATGCGGAAGCCAAGCTCGGCGTCCTCGTCCAGGTCGCGCGGGGTGTAGAGCGGCCCGCGGATGCCCACATGCATGCTGTGCTGCTCGGCGAACAGGCCCTCCTCCGCCGCGCGGCGAAACGGCGTGCCGTGGGTGAGCGGCGCCCCGAAGTAGGTCTGCCAGGTGTCCAGGTGCGCGTCGAAGTGCACCAGCGCCGGCGGGCCGAACCGCTGGCTGGTGGCCCGCAGCAGCGGGTAGGCGATCGTGTGGTCCCCGCCGATGGCCAGCAGGTGGCCGGCCCCTTCGAGCAGCCCCGCCGCCGCGGCCTCGACCTGGGCCATGGCCTCGGTGATGTCGAACGGGTTGCAGGCGATGTCACCGGCGTCCGCGACCTGCTGCCCGGCCAGCGGGGACACCCCAAGTGCCGGGTGCCAGGGGCGGAGCAGCCGCGAACCCTGGCGCACCGCGCTGGGCCCGAATCTGGCCCCCGGCCGGTAGGAGGTGCCGCTGTCGAACGGGACACCGACGACCGCCACGTCGCACCTGCTGACGTCGGTGCGCCAGGGCAGCAGCGCGAAGGTCGGCGGCCCGGCGAAGCGCGGGGTCCGGCTCGCGTCGATGGGCCCGCGCACCGCTTCGCCCGGCCCGTCCCCCGGTTCGGTCACCCGGTGTCCCCGGTCATCCGGCGTCCCCGGCCGCCGCCCGCGATCATGCGTCCTCCGTGATGTACTCCGGCCCGGCGGTGGCCGCGCGCTGCAGCGCGGCCGGGCGCCGGATGTAGACGATGGCCGTCGCCACCACCGCGACGAGCACGATGGCCAGGATCCAGGCCCAGAACACGTTGGCCGGCGGCGGCTGGCTCGGCTGCACGAACTCGTACACCCCGTAGACCAGCACGGCCGAGCCGATCAGCGGGATGAGCACGTGCTTGACCGGCCGGAACGCGGACCGGTTGGTGGCGAGCACCCACAGCGGCAGGGCGATGTTCGCGAGCAGGTAGACGATCAGGATCGGCACGGTACCGATGCCCGCCTCGTCGGAGAAGATCGCCACCGCGTTGCCGTGCATGGTGAAGTACGGCACCACGACCAGGACGACCAGCAGCCCGGTGTAGATGAACACCGACGCCCAGGGGACCTTGGTCCGCGACACCGCGGCCATCCGCGGCGGCAGCAGCCCGGCCCGCGCGCCGTTGAAGGTGATCCGGGTCTGCGAGTTGGCCGCGGCGATGAAGCAGCCGAACGAACTGGTGAAGCCCACCAGCCCGATGAACCAGTCGAACCACGGGCTGAAGTGCCGGGACAGGTCGAGGAACGGCGTCGCCTCGGCGAAGCTGCCGAGGAAGTTGACCCCGGTGACCGGGCCCTTCCAGTCGGCGAACCCGGCCACCGCGGCCCAGCTGGACAGCACGTACAGGCCGGTGATGATCGCGACCGAGCTGAACACGGTGATCGGGATGTACCGCTTGGGATCCTTGGACTCCTCGGCCAAGGCGCCGGAGTTCTCCCAGCCGACGAAGCCGGACACCGCCAGGGCGAAGGTGAGGCCGACCAGGCCGTGCAGGCCGCCGGGGGTGCCGCCGGCCGAGTGGAGCGGCGCCCCGAGATGGCTGTGCGCGCGCGCGAACACCACCAGCGACAGCACGATCAGCCCGAGCGCCTCGCTGCAGAACATGATGAACGACGCGCGGGCGGAGATGACCACGCCGCGCAGCAGCAGCGGCAGGGCCAGGGCCACGCCGCCGAGGGTGACCAGCAGCCAGCCGACGTTCCCCCAGCCGAACAGCGAGGACACCCAGGACCCCATGAACACGACCACCGCGCCGACCGTGACCGGGTAGCAGATCATCAGCATGTAGTAGCTCACCCCGGCCAGCATCTGGCCGGTCCGCGGCGCCCTGGCCCCGATGCCGCGGCCGATGAAGGTGACGAACGAGCCCGCGCTCGGGATCGACCTGGAGAACTCCGACATGGTGTTCCCGGTCGCCAGGATCGCGAGGCCGGCGACCAGGAACGCCCACGGCGCCATGGCGCCCATGGCGAACACGACCAGCGTGATCGCCAGGAAGATGCCCTCGACCGGGGCCAGGTTGGCCAGCGTCGAGGAGATCGTGTCGAACAGGCTGAGCGCACCGCGGGCCAGCTCGGTCTGGGGCGGGCCGGCCTGCTCTTCGATAGTCGCCATCGCTGCCGTCCTCGCGGGGGTAGTGGGGGTGAGTGCGGCGCGCCGGGCGCGCGCTGCCCGGTCCGTCCGGGCCTGAGCCTGGCGATGAGTTTTCCAGGAGTATGGGCGCGCCGCCCCGGCCACGCAACAGTGGTGCACACAAAACAGGTGCCGCCCTTTGGTGTGCGCCACAAGCGCGGCTAGGGTGGGCCCCGTGCCGCAGGACGGTGTCATCCGGGTCGAGGATCTGCTGCGCTCCCCGGCGCTGCAACTGCGGCTCATCGCCGGGGAGGCCGGTACGGCCCGGCGGGTGGCCTGGGCGCACGTCAGCGAGCTCGAGGATCCGACCCCCTGGCTGTTCGGTTCCGAAATGATCATGACGACGGGAATCGCCGTGCCCAGGGCCGCCGAGCGGCAGCGTGCCTACCTGGAGCGGCTCGACGACGCCGGGGTCGCCTGCCTGGCGCTGTCCGAGGGACTGATGGTGCCGCCGCTGACCAGGGCCTTCCTGGCCGCCGCGGGGGAGCGGGGCTTCCCGGTGGTCGAGGTGCCCATCCCGGTGCCGTTCATGGCGATCTCCCAGCAGGTCGCCGCCGCCACCGCGGGCGACATGGGGCGGCGGCTCAATGCGCAGCTCCAGGTGTTCGGGGCGGTGCAGTGGCTGGCCGCGGGGAACCTGTCCGCGCGGGAGATCTTCGCCCGGCTGGAGCGGCTGTCCGGGTACACGCTGTACGCGTGCACGATGCACTGTGGACCGCTGCTTGACGGGGTGCCGGTCCCGCCGCCGGAGTGCGCGCACCTGATCCCGAGCGCGCCGAGCAGCCCGCCGACGGTGCCCGGGGGATACGTGCTGCCGGTTTCCGGGCCCCGCGGCACCGTCGGGTACGTGCTTGCGCTGGAGTCGCCGGACGCCGCCCCGGCGGGAGTGTCGGTGGTGCAGCACATCGCCACGGTGGCGGCGCTGCAACTGTCGATGCTGGCGCACGAGCGGGAGATGCTGCGCCGCGAGGGCGCGGAGACCCTCGCCGAGATGCTGCAGGGGGTGCTGGACCGGCAGGTGGTCGCCAGGCGGCTGGCCGCGAAGGGGTTCGTGAGCGATGCCGGGCTGCAACTGGCGGTACTGCGGCCGCGCCAGGAAACGGGGGACTCCGGTGCCGTGGCCGACGCGCTCGCCGATGCCGGGCTGCCGCACCTGATCCTGCGGCAGCAGGACGAACTGGTCGTGCTGCTGCACGACGACGACCGGGCACGGGGCGCGCTGACCGGTGCGCTGGCCGCCACGGTCGGGCTGAGCCGCCCGTTCCCGGCGGATGCGTCCCTGGCCGTGGCCAGGCGGGAGGCCCAATGGGCGCTCGACCGCGCCGCGGAAGCCGGCCGGGACGTGGTCAGCTACGGCGACGACCGGACCGAGCGGTGGCTGACCAGCGACTCCACCGACCTGCGCGCGCTGGTGGAGCAGGTCCTCGGCGCGGTCATCGAATACGACGCCGCGCACGCTGGCGACCTGGTCACCTCGGTGCGGGTCTGGCTGGACCACGACAGGCAGACCGAGCGGGCCGCCCGCGCGCTGCACATCCACCCGAACACGCTGCTCTATCGGGTCCGCCGGTTCGAGCAGGTCAGCGGCAGCTCGCTCGCCTCGACCGAGTCCCTGGCCGAGGTCTGGCTGGCATTGCGGGCGACGGCTGCGGTCCCCGATGTCGCGCAGCGGCCCTCCGCCGGCTTAGGCTTCCATGATTCATAACGCCGGCCGTACCGCACCGGGCGAGCCACGGCGGGCCCGCACCGGGGAGCCCAGCCGCGCAGGCGGCCCGGGCGGGACAAGGCCCGGGGCCTGGGCTCTGGCCACGGCGTGAGGAGGGGCAGATGACAGCACCCGGCAGCGCGCGGCCCTTCGTGCCCGGCGACTTCCCCGTACCCGGCGAACTGGTCACCGCGCAGTTCCGGCTGGAACCGCTCGGGCCGCAGCACAACGCCGGCGACTACGAGGCCTGGATGTCGAGCATCGAGCACATCAGGGCGACGCCGGGGTTTGCCGACTGGTCGTGGCCCAGGGAGATGACGTCCGAGGAGAACCTCGGCGACCTGCGGCGGCACGCCGAGGACTTCGCGGGGCGGACCGGGTTCACCTACACGGTCCTGGACCCGGGCGGCCGCGTCGTGGGCTGCGTCTACATCTACCCCGCGCGGGGTGCGGAGGGCGCTGCGGGCGACGAGGGCACTGGCGGCGGGGAAGGCGGTCCCGGCGGGGAGGACGGTCCCGGCGGGGAAGGCGGTGCCGGCGGGGAAGGCAGCATCGGCGGGGAAGGCGGTCCTGGCGGGGAAGGCAGCATCGGTGGGGAGGGCATTCCTGGCGGGGAAGGCAGCATCGGTGGGGAGGGCATTCCTGGCGGGGAGGACGTTGCGGTTGCGGGGGGCGCCGCGGGCGTGGCCGACGTGCGCTCCTGGGTCCGGGCCGACCGGGCCGAACTCGACGTGCCGCTGCATGCCGCGGTCTCCGCATGGCTGACGGCCGCCTGGCCGTTCGCGCAGATCCGGTACGCGCCGCGCGCCGGGGGTGGCGGCGGAACCGCAGGAGCGAGAGCCTAAGGACATGCCCGGGGAAGCGCCGGCCGCTGGAGCTGAACTGCTGGCCGCGGCCGAGGAGATCATCGCCGCGGCGGCCGCCGCCGGGGCGACCGTCCGCCTGCTTGGCGGGATCGCGGTGTTCCAGCTTGCGCCCTCGGCCCGCGCCGCGCCGCTGGCCCGGCCGTATCACGACTACGACGTGGTGGTGCCGTCCCGGCACCGGGCCGCCACCGCCCGGGTCTTCCGTGCCGCCGGCTACTCCGAGGACCCGCACTTCAACGCGCTGCACGGTGCCCAGCGGATGATCTTCGCGGCGCCCCAGGGCTTCGTCGTCGACGTGCTGGTGGGCACGTTCCAGATGTGCCACCGCCTCGATCTTGGCCGCGACCTGCCAGCCAGCGGGCTCACCATCCACCCCGCGGACCTGCTGCTCACCAAGCTGCAGATCGTGCAGATCGAGGAAAAGGACCTGCTCGACGCCGTCGCGCTGCTGCTCGACCTGCCCCCGGACGGGACGCCGGCGGCCATCGAAGCGCACCGTTTCGCCGCGCCGCTTGCTGGTGACTGGGGTTTCCACCACACCGTGGAGCGCAACCTCCCCAAGGTCGCCGAGTGCGCCCGCGCCCGGCTCAGCAGCGCCCAGGCGCAGGCCGTGGCGGCGACCGTGGACCGGCTGCAGCAGGCAATGGCGGCCGTCCCGAAGTCGATGCGCTGGAAGATGCGGGCCCGGGTCGGCGAAAAGGTCACCTGGTACGAGTTGCCCGAAGAAACCGGCTGAGACCGTACCCCGCGGCGCCGGCATCCGACGCCCCGCGTTTCACATGAAAGCTTGTTATTGCCTGCCCTGCTCGTGGCGGCGTTCCTGGTGTGGGAGACCCGGGCCCCCGAGCCCATGCTGCCGCTGCGGCTGTTCCGCAGCCGCGGGTTCACCATCACCAACGCCGCGTCGCTGCTGATGTTCTTCGGGATGTTCGGCTCGATCTTCCTGCTGGCCCAGTTCCTGCAGGTCGTCCAGGGCTACAGTCCGCTGCAGGCCGGGATCCGCACGCTTCCGTGGACCGCCATGCCAGTGCTCATCGCCCCGATCGCGGGCATTCTGTCGGACCGGATCGGCGGCAGGCCGCTGCTGGTGACCGGGCTGGCCCTGCAGGCGATCGGCCTCGGCTGGCTGGCCGCGGTCAGCAGCCCGACCGTGGCCTACGCCACCCTGGTGCCCGCGTTCGTGGTCTCCGGCGTGGGGATGTCGCTGTTCTTCGCCCCGGTCGCCAACGTCGTGCTCGGTTCGGTGCGGCGCGAGGAGGAGGGGATCGCCTCCGGTGCCAACAACGCGATCCGTGAACTCGGCGGGGTGTTCGGCATCGCGGTGCTCGGTGCGGTGTTCTCGGCGCATGGCGGGTACGCGAGCGGGGCCTCGTTCGTCTCCGGCATGTCCGCGGCGGTCTGGGTGGGTGCCGCTGCGGTGGCCGTCGCCGCTGCGCTGGCCCTGCTCCTGCCCCGGCTGCGCAAGGCGTCGGGGACCAGCACCGCCACCGCCGCAGCGGGCGTGCCCGCCGTGGCGCAGGCCGAGCCGGTGGCCGCGCTGGCGGAAGCCTCTCCGGAGGGCACGGTGGAACTGGTCCGGTAAGGCAGGCCCGTCTGCCCCGGTTGCGCAGGCCCCCGCGAAGTGGGGGCCTGCGCTGGTCTGTCCGGCGTTCCGCCGCGACCGGGACGATGAATGTGAGTCTGGTGTTGTTCTGGGTGAACAGTGGCCACACGCACGTGTGGTAGCTGTGTGGCCGCAGTCCAGGCGTGCGCAGCAGCGCCGTCTAGCAGTGATCTCCTTTGCGGGCAGGTCGCGGGTCGTGCGTGCCGCGCCCGCGATGCTGCCCGGCTGGTTTTGCGGCTTCTGCCTCCGGGTCAAATGATTACTCAGGCGAATTTGGCTTGGAGGGCAACCGAAGGCGCTTCTGGCTGCCTCTGGCGGTTGTGATGCATCTGAGAGCAGCAGGGTCGCTGCGGTGAGCGCCAGCCGTGACGCCGAGTTCACCGAGTACGCCTTGGCCAGATTGCCGTGGGGGCCGCTCCTGGCATCCCGGCCCGGGTCGGTACCACACCGTCGGCGAGCAGCAGCCCGTGGCCAGCTCAACCGGCACAAGCGCCTAGCCGGTTCAATCCCCTCGTCCCGTATGCCTCATTTGGCTGGCTGCCGGCGGGACAGGCGCTCATGTCGGGAGGCACCGGCCGGACCGAGATGTACGTGAACGCCGGGCCGCACCCGGGCAAGACCGTGTGGTCGCTCACCTTCTACTCGGCTGGCCGCTGCCAGCTGAGCGCGGCGCAGAAGGAGATGGACTGTACTTACAGCGCCTCCGGCGGCCAGACAGCATCGATCACCGGCCGCGCGCCGTGCGCGGGCATCGCGCCTTCTGGCAGGTGGGTCTTTGATCTGGCAGTACGCCCGCGGCGGCTGGGCTTTGCTGAGCTTTCCGAGCCGCCACGGTGCGCTAAAAGTTGCAGCGCATGTCCGGTATGGGGTGGGCGCCGCGCCGTCCATCGTGTTCGCGGCCCAGCTCACGGGCGTGCCGCGCACTTGGCAGGTCAGCAGCGTTGCCTACCGCCCGGACGCCGGGGTGCTGCGAGCCAGCCAGTATTCCCTGACTGCGGGCGCCGTCGCGCTTGCTGCTGGCAGCGGCGAGTTCCGCCCCAACATTCCCGGCCTTGACACCGACCCCGCCACCTCGCATAGCTCCTGCCACTTCTACCCGAACGGCCAGTCCACCCGCGCGGTGATCGCCGGGTACAAGGTGGTCGTCAATCATTGGCCCGGCCTGCAGCAACTCTGCGCTGCCCACGCCCACGGGCTGGCCGTCTTCATCGACGAAGCCGGCAGGCATCCCGGCATCGGCGTAATCGCTTTGTTCGAGCATCATCTGCGGCTACTGGGCGCTAACCCAGCAAACTGGACCAAGGTGCCGATCGACTGACGGTGACCAGCGCAGACCCGGGGGTGGGCGGGCGGGCCGCCTCACTCGGCTGCACAGCGGCGGGCGCGGGGCGGGCGGGCCGCCTTCAGTGGTGCGGCGGTTCTTCGCTGGCGTGGCTGCGTGGGAGGCGGTCTGGGTCTTCGCTCGCGCGGCCAGTGGAGTGGGCTGTTGTCTCCCCGGTGCTATCGCCAGGCACTCCCGGGACCTTGGCCCCTGGCCGGGCCTCATTTCGGGAGCGACATTCGGCTCATGACGACTGAAGAGCGCATTGCCAAACTGGAAGCCCAGATCGGAAAGCTCCAGGCCAAGCAGACCGAGCTGCACAAGCAGTTGACCAAGGCCCAGATCGACCAGTGGCAGGGGCGCATCGAGGATCTCGAGGTCCAAATGCACCTCGGTGCGATGGAGACGACCGACAAGCTGACCGCGCTGATGGACCAGCTTCGCAACCGGTGGGCCGACGCCCGGCGGCAGTTCGAGGACGCGACCTCGACAGCGTCCAGCGCGGCGGACACGGTGCGCACCGGCCTGGAGAATGCCTTCAAAGAGGTCCGCAAGGCCCTGCTTGAAACCAAGAACAAGCTGACCTGATCCCGCCCCTGGTCGTGGGCCCAGGCCACGGACCTGGCCCACTGAAAGGCACCGGGCGTCCCGCTCCACAGCAACAGCACTGGCTGCCTGTGGGCTGGCTGGGCTGCTGGATGCCGGAAACGGGTTTAGGTGGCGGTTATGGCGCTGAACGCCGGTGCCCTTTGGCTCTGGCGTGTCTGGGCGAGGTGGGCCTGGGACCTTTGCCTCTACCTGTTGTGCCCACGGCCGGATCGGATGGGAGCAGATCCGGAGCGGGAGAACGGCATGGCCAGGATTGAAGGCGGGATTGTCATCGGCCGCCCCGTGGATATGGTGTTTGACTACATCACTGACCAGGGCAACGAGCCGCAGTGCAACCCGCGCATGGTGCGGGTGGAGAAGATCACCGCGGGGCCTGTGGGGAACGGAACCCAGTTCTGCTCGCCGGTGGCGTCCATGGGGCGCACGGCTGAGGTGCTGAGCGAGCCGCACCCGGCGTCGCGGAGACCTTCGACCTTGATCTCCCAGCGAGTGGGTGAGGCGTGCGTGCAGGACGCGCCCGCACTGGCGCGGATTACCGAGGGGGCGCTGGCATGAACACGATGACGTCCAGGAGCGTGTTGCTCCACGGCCGGCCGGTGACCTACGTCGAGGCGGGCAGCGGCCCGGTGCTGCTGCTGATCCATGGGATGGCGGGCAACATCGGGAACTGGCAGGAGGTGATCGGGCCGCTGGCGCGACACCACACCGTCGTCGCGGCCGATCTTCCGGGCCATGGCGCCTCGGCACCCGGTGCTGGCGATTACTCGCTCGGGGCGCTCGCCGCTGGCCTGCGCGATCTGCTCGTCGTGCTCGGCCACGAACGCGCGACGCTGGTCGGGCATTCGCTCGGCGGCGGGATCGCAATGCAGTTCGCCTACCAGTTCCCCGAGATCACCGAGCGTCTGGTGCTCGTCTCCAGCGGTGGCCTGGGCCCGGAGGTCAGCCCGGTCCTGCGCGCCGCGGCGCTGCCGGGCGCGGGTGCGTTCATCGCCGTCACCGCCACGGCGGGGCGCTTCGCGGGAGCCGCGCTCGCACGCGGCCTGGCGGCTGTGGGGCGGCGGCCGAACGCGGACGTCGCCGAGGTCGCTCGCGGCTACGCGTCGCTCGCCGACCCCGGCCGCCGCGCCGCCTTCCTCGCCACGCTGCGCTCGGTCATCAGCACACGCGGTCAGCGCGTCCACGCCGGCGACCGGCTCTACCTCGCCGAGGGCGTGCCTGTCCTCATCATCTGGGGTGCGCGTGACCCGATCATCCCCGTCCACCACGGCGAGCACGCCCACGAGGCCATCCCCGGCAGCCGCCTGGAGATCTTCGACGGGGTCGGCCACTTGCCGCAGCTCGAGGCGCCGGGGCGCTTCGTCGCGGTGCTCGAGCGATTCCTCGAGCAGACCGAGCCGGCGCAGTTCGACGCCAGAGAATGGCGCGCCCGGTTCCAGTCCACCGCCAACGGGATCTAAATGGCGCGGATGCGCGCGCATCTTGGGGGCTCACCCGCCGCATCGCCCCGCCAGCCGGGCCGCTGTCATCCCCCCAGCCCTAAAAGCAAGATCCACAAGGCGTCTCAGGCGCCACCTGGTGAACGCTGCCTATATCCGAATGCTGGGGAGCGAGCCTGCCGGGCGCTATCACAGACCGGTGGTCCACTCGACCGTCAGACGTCGGCCCTGGCCGGCGGCGGCTGGGTTGTGCCTTTCTTCGTGACACCTTCTTGCAGCGGCACACCCCAACCCGCCCACCATGGACCACTCAGCCAGCCCGTGAACCAGGCCCGGCCACGACCATCTGCCCATCGCGCTGGCCCGGATACTCCTCACGGAACGCGTGTGGCTGGTGACAGTGCGTTCGTGATCCGCTAACCTCACAGGACCTGCGGTGAAGCGCGGGCAGGGGAATACGGGGATGTCACGCGTCCACCCGGCAGGGGACGCGGATCTCAGGCTGAGCCTCCATGCGTGGCTGTCACGCGGTGGCGCTGACGGCCGGGCAGGCCCCCGCTCACCGCCACTTCAGCGGCTAACGGAAGGTTGCACAATGAGCACTGGCGACGCACGTCAGGAGCCACGCCGCCGGCCCTCCCGCGAGCAGGTCCGCGGGCGCAACCGCGCGCGGCCGCTGGCGGTCACCGGTGTCCTCACCCTGGCGGGGCTGGCGGCCGGGCTGATGACGGCCCCGCTCGCGGACGCGGCGGGCGCGCGGCTCCCGCACCTTCGCTTCGGCGGCGGAACAGCGACTTTCACCTACACCGGGGCGGAGCAGACATTCACCGTCCCAGCGGGCACAAGCTCCGTCAGCATCACCGCCATCGGCGCGGCGGGCGGCGCCGGGCAGGACTCGACTAGTTCCGGTGGCGCGGGCGGTCAGGGCCGGAGCGTGACCGGCATCGCCAGCGTGTCTCCCGGCGAGACCCTGTACGTCGAGGTCGGCGGCGTTGGTTTCGCGGGTTCCATCGGTGGCAGCGGCGGATTCAACGGCGGGGCCAACGGCAGCAGCTATCACAGCATTCGCGGCGGCGGCGGCGGCGGTGCTTCCGACGTGCGGACCATCAGCGGCACACTGGGGTCACGGCTGGTCGTCGCCGGGGGCGGCGGCGGCGGAGGAGGCTCGTCAAGCGGCTGCACCGGCAACGGCGGCGCGGGCGGCAACGCCGGCGCCGCCGGATCAGCAGCGGCGACCGTGACCGGCTGCGGCAGCATTACAGGTGGCGGCGGCGGCGGAGCCGGCACGGGGGTCAGCGGCGGCACCGCCGGCGCCCCGGGCACGGGTGGTTGCTGCGGAACCGCGGCCAGCGCGGGCACCAGTGGCTCCGGCGGGGCCGGTGGCAACATCGTGGGCGGCGGGGGCGGCGGCGGCTACTACGGCGGCGGTGGCGGCGGAGCGGGAACCGACGAAATCGGCCCCACCTCCGGTGGCGGCGGTGGCGGCGGTGGTTCCAGCCTGGACACGACAGACAACGGGGCGGTCAGCAGCGCCGCGTCGGTGACGATCACGTACACGTCGTCGGTGCCGGTCGCCCAGCGCCCGTCGCTGCGGGTCAGCCTGCGGCACCATGGCGTGTTCTACCAGGGGGGCACGGGAGAGTTCGACATCTGGGTCACCAACAACGGCGGGGCTCCGGCCGAGCAGACCACGACCGCGATGCTGCACGTGCCCGCCGGGCTGAGCATCATCCAGGGCGGCAAGGGCCCTGGCTGGGCGTGCCATAAGGGCGGGCACGAGACCACATGCCGCCGCTCCTACCCGATTGGGCCGGCCGCAGCGTGATGATCGCCGTCACGGTGCGCGTGAAGGCCGCGGCGGGGCGCACCCTGCACGCGACCGCCACGATCAGCCCGACCGACACCACCCCCGCGACCGGCACCTCCACGGACAAAGTCATCATCCGGGCCCTAGGGTTTGCTTCAAGAAAACAGGCAGGCGCGTCATAGCCGGGCCGTCCACTCAATCGTCAAACGCCGGCTCTGACCAGCGGGATCAGGGTTGCGGGTATTGGCGTGTCGCGTTCTTTTGTGGTCGGAGTGCCAACCACTATGGAGTGGCGTCCGGAATCGGTAAGAGGAACGGGCGCGGTTCCGGGCGGGTCAGCGGCCTGGGATCCCGCGGGTCGGCGGCAGCGGCGGCGGGCTTGGGCGTGGCTGGTTGCGGTGGGTACCGCTGGCGGAGACGGGCGCGGCGCTGGCCTTGGGCGGGTGGGCTGGTGACATGGGCCAGGCATGCTTCCGCGCGCCGGGCTGCGCGGGCGCATCGGTGAGCATCCCGGGCAACCCGGCGCGCTGGTCCTGGTGCTCTCCTTGTCGCTGGCCTTGACAGGGGTCAGTGAGCCAGAGGGCGGGTCAGAGCGAGACCGTCCACAGATGACCAGGCGCCGGCCATGGTCCTCAGCGGCCGGATTGTCCCATTCGCTGCGACACCCTCTTTGAACACCAGACTCACATTCACGGCGGGGGCTGGTGGTCCGCACGGTTAGGGTGGGCGGCAGCCCCCTTTGTCCCGACCCACGGTGAGGACATACGTCGTGCCCGGCAACCCCGAAGAAACCCATTCCGGCACGGAGCCGGACACGTTTGACACCAGCGTGGCGCATATCGCCAGGGTCTATAACTTCTGGCTCGGCGGCCGGGACAACTACGCGGCCGACCGGGAAGCCGCAGAAGAAGTCATCGCCGCGTATCCGACCATCCGTGCCAGCGTCCGCGCCCAGCGGGCGTTCCTCGGCCGGGCCGTCCGGTACCTGGTTGCCGAGGCGGGCATCCGGCAGTTCCTCGACATCGGCACCGGGCTGCCGTCCGCGGACAACACCCACGAGGTCGCCCAGCGGGCGGCCCCTGAGGCGCGGGTGGTGTACGTGGACTCCGATCCGATCGTGCTCGCGCACGCCCGTGCCCTGCTCACCAGCAGCCCGGAGGGTGCCACCCACTACGTCGACGCCGACCTGCGGGACACCGGCAAGATCTGCGAGCAGGCGGGGGAGATCCTCGATTTCGAGTCGCCGCTCGCCATCCTGCTGATCGGGGTGCTGCACTGCATCCCTGACGCCGACGACCCCGCGGGGATCGTCACCGCGCTGATCGACGTCATGCCGCCGGGCAGCTACCTGGTGATCGCACACCCGGCCAGCGACATCCACGCCAGCCAGGTCAGCACGGCGACCAGCCGGATCAACCCGCTGATGGCGGACCCGGTCACGCTTCGCACGCACGAGCAGGTCAGCCGTTTCTTCGACGGCCTTGACCTGGTCGAGCCCGGCCTGATCCAGCTGCACCGGTGGCGGCCGGGCCCGGAAGGGCCGGTTCCCGATGGCGACATTGCCAACTACGGCGGGGTCGGCCGCAAGACCTGAGCGGCCCAGGGTGCGCTGGCTGGCGATGCGCCGAGCCTGACCAGCCGGCCCGGTCAGCCGGTGACCACCGCCCACACGACCTTGCCGCTTGACTTCTCCGGCGTGTAGCAGCCCCACTCCGCGCTGAGCGCCCCGACCAGCAGCAGTCCGCGGCCGCTGTCCGCCTCGGGCTCGACAGGCTGCGGCACCGGCGGCCGGTCGCTGCCGTCCCAGACCTGGATCACCACGCGGTGGTCGTCCGCGGACAGCCACATGCGCACCGGAGGGATCCCGGGCGCCCAGTACCCGGCAAAACGGCTGCCGGTCAGCCCCGTGGAGGCCTGGACCGCGTTGCTCACCAGTTCGGAGACGACAAGTCCGGCCGTGCGCACCAGCGTGCCAAGGTCCCATTCCAACAGCACCAGTGTGGCGTGCAGCCTGGCGCAGGGCGCCGCGGTCGGCAGCGCTCCCAGTTCCAGGAAAGACTGGTGCGGCCAGGCGGCTCCGGCCTCGTCCGCCTGGCCGGAGTCGGCAGCGTGGGTGGCGCTGTCGGCATACTCGGCGGAGTAGGCCCCCTGGTCAGCGGAGGAGCCGGCCTGATCGGCGGAGTAGGCTCCCTGGTCAGCGGAGGAGCCGGCCTGATCGGCGGAGTAGGCTCCCTGGTCAGCGGAGGAGCCGGCCTGATCGGCGGCGTAGGCTCCCTGGTCAGCGGAGGAGCCGGCCTGATCGGCGGCGTAGGCTCCCTGGTCAGCGGAGGAGCCGGCCTGATCGGCGGCGTAGGCTCCCTGGTCAGCGGAGGAGCCGGCCTGATCGGCGGAGTGGGCCCCCTGGTCGGCGGAGTGACCGCCATGGGCGCCGTAGCTGGCAGGGGAATCGGCTTGGCCGGCGGCGGAGTCGGCGTAGCTGGCAGGGGAATCGGCCAGGCCGGTGGCGGAGTCGGCGTGACTGGCCTGCGTCGCGGGCCCCGCAGGCTGGCCGGTGCTGATACCGGGATCCGGGGCACCGGCCGGATCGGGCATGGGAGCGGCCGGATCGGCGGCCGGTCGGCGGCACCGGCCGGGTGGGCGGCACCGGCCGGATCGGCGGCGGCGGCCGAATCCGGGACGGTCCCTGCCGCGCTGATGATGGGGGAGTAGGTCATCGTTCCGCGCCTCCAGGCCACGTTGCCCGTGGCAGTCACGTTGCCCGTGTCAACCACGTTCCCCGCGCCCCACTGGTCCAATCACGCCGCGCGCCTGGCCACCTCCCACATGCCTGGATCCGGCAAGCGCGGAGTGCATCGCCGAATCCCGGCAGCGGCCGGACTCGTTAAACGTCAGGTTAAAGCATCACTACAACCTGAAATGCCGCGCCTGAACGCACATCGCCGGGCATTGCCACGCGCTCTGGGCTGGGAATACGTTGCATCCGCCCGGCGGATAAGGCGGTCACGGAAGGAGAAAGAAGACTGTCACACGCGCACAAGAATTTTCGCAGTGGCAACGGTGGCCACTGCCGTTACATTCAGCCACACTGCTTCTGCTCAGGCGCAGTCCGGCAGCCAGGTGCCGCGCCTCAGGGCCGCAACGCTGCCCAGGAGGTACCGCGCCAGGCCGGCGGTGGCTCAAGGAGCGGCGGTTACCGGCCGGTGATCTCGGTGGCGCACCGGTAGCCGCTGCGCAGCGCGCCCTCGATGTAGCCCTGGAAGTTCACCGACGTGTGTTCCCCGGCGAAATGCAGATTGCCGTGCCGCTGGCCCTGGATGCCGTTGAAGCCGGTGTACTGGCCGGTCCCGAGGTAGGAGTAGGCGCCGCCGGTGTGCGGGTCCCCGGCCGACCAGGCGTAGTACGCCTTGCCGTTGTAGGCGCGGGTCACACCGGGGAAGTTCTGCTCGAAACAGCCGAGGAAGTCGCGGACCATCCGGTCCGGCGCGGGTCCCTGGTAGGACGTCAGGCTGTAGCGCGGGCCCAGCGTGGCACCGACCTCGCCGCCCGGCAGTGCGATCAGGATCCCGGGGGTGCCCGGCTGGTCCACCGTGGTCTCCCAGCCGCCCTGGACCACGCCGTCGGTGTACATGTTGCCGGTCCAGTGGTCGGTGTTCCAGACCCGGCTGGAGAACTGCAGCCCGATCTTCGCGTTCGCCCCCATCGGCTCGGTCCTGATGGCCCGGAGCTGCCGCGGCGGTAGTTCGATTCCGTACAGTTCGACGTCGCGCAGTTTCGTGAAGGGGAGCGCGAGTACCACGTGGTCTGCGTATTGATCCGAAGTGCTCTGGCCGTTGGAGAGCGTGACCGCATACCGGCCGTGACCGCGGGCGCGCACGGCCACCAGCCGCTCGCCCAGGTGCACCGTGCCAGCCGGGAGGCGCTCGACCAGCCCCGTGATGAGCTGGTCGTTGCCGCCGCGAATGTGCCACATCTCGTCGGTGCCGGACAGCTGCGGCGAGCCCTTCGGCTGCAGGCCGCTGGCCGAGCTGTCGTAGAGGCCGAGCAGGTAGACCAGGTTCAGCGCGGACTGCTGCGCGACCGGGCCGCCGTACTCGTCCAGCAGGACCGAAACGCACAGCTCACCGAAGTCACCCTCGAGGCCACCGGGGATGTACCGGTCGATCCACTCGGTGGCTGGCATGTGGTCCCAGCGGCGCCCCCAGGCCGTGTGCTTGTTGTACAGGGTGGGCCAGGGAGCCTTGCGGACCGCGGCGTCGTGGAACAGCCGCCAGCCCCACTCGTGCCAGTCGCGGTTCAGCGCGGCCTGCGGCCAGAACCGGCCGCTGAACCGGAACCGGTAGTCCTGCGCGTGGGTGTGCGGCGGGTAGGCATCGACGTTGTCCAGGTGCAGGCCGAACCTCGCGGCCAGCCACCGGACCTCGGTGTGCTCGGTGGAGATGAACTCCCCGTGCTGCTCGGCGTACTGCCCGCCGTCGTAGAAGCCGCGGAGCGTGAAGATGCGCCCGCCAGGCTGGGCCGCGTTGTACTCGTAGATATCGCTGCGGATGCCGTGCCTGGTCCACAGCCGGTAGGCGCAGCCGAGCCCGGCGATGCCCGAGCCGATGATCACCACGCGCGGGTCGCGGCTGGCCGATGCCCGCGGCGGGCGCACCAGGCCCATGGGGAGGGCCCCGGCAAGGGCGATGGCTGCCGCGCCGCCGAGCACGGTGCGCCGGGATACGCCGGCGCGGTCACCGGGCTGGCCGCCGCCCGTCCGGGCAGTGCCGTCCGGGGCCGGTCCCGCTTGAGCTTCCGCCGCGCGGTCCAGGTTCGCCAGCGTGCCGGCGGCCTCGTCGATGCCGCAGCCGGTGCGGCGGGCATACGCGGCCACCGCCTGTGCCTGCCGCAGCGCCCGTACCGCGGGTGAACCGCCCCAGTCCATCCGACCTCCCGCCGCCCGCCGCTGCGGGCACTCTACCGGGGCAGTCAGGTGACGGGGAGGGCCCGGACCTCGGCGGCCATGCGGCGGCGGTCGCTGTCCGCGTCACCGGCGGCGTTGTCGGCGATGACCGACTGGATCGCACTGCGGTAGGACTTGGAAAGCTGCGGCCAGCAGAGCTTGGCAAGCTCGAGCCCCTGGGACTGCTCGCTCGGCGAGCGCGGGTCGGCGATCGCCGCCAGGATGGTGGCGCCATCGGCCAGCGACGGGTCGCCCTTCATCAGCCCCATGGCCAGGGCGCGCGCGGCCGGGGAGGCGTTCGTGAAGATCGTCCTGACCTCGGCCGGGTCGAACTTCTCCTGGCGCGCCAGGGCGGCGGACCGCTGGATCAGCAGGTCCTGCAGGTGTGACCGGGCGCCCTCGTACCGAAGGTCCGCCAGTTCGGTGTGGACCACCGCATAGGCCTCGGCGAACCTGCCCAGGTCGGCGTGCTCCAGGATGCGGGCCGTGTTCGGCGCGCCCGCATCGGCCAGTTCGCGGGTGAGCTGAAGCCCGAATCCGCTTGAGTTGATCGACAGCCGTTCCACCCGGGCGATCACGAACGGGCTGACGAGCAGCACCGCGCCGATGACCAGAAGGGTGACGATCCCCGCACCGGAACTGGTGTAGATGACCCGGGCGGCGGCCGCGGCCAGCAGGGCCAGCCCGACCACGCCAAGCAGCAACGTCGCCCTGCGCCGTATCATGCGCCACCTCCGACAGTCCTGCGCGCCACCGCTACCCGGAAACTTACGGGCAAAAGTGCCGTGATGCCCAGCCTGTCAGGAAGTCACCGGATCCGGAGTGAACCAATCGCCTGGCCGATAAGACGGCCCCATTCGTCGCGCACCCGCGGCTTGTCCTGCGGCGGTGCCTCCGCCACGGCGAGACCGGCGCCGCCGAGCATCCAGAAGGAGAACTGGACCAGCGTGTCGAAGCCTGTGCCGTCCAGGTACCCGCCATCGACCAGGTCGCGGATGAAGCGCTCGACCAGCCCGTAGGCATAGTTCCGCTCGCATTCGCGCCAGCGGCGCCAGCCGAGCGCGGCGGGGCCCTCCAGCCAGACCAGGCGGCCGTACACCGGGTCGCAGCACTGCTGCAGGTAGGCGTCCAGTGCGAGGATCGCCGCGTCCCACGGATCCGGCACAGCCGCGGCGGCGGCGATCACCCCGGTCGCGCGGGCTTCCTGCAGTTGCAGTACGGCCTCGAACAGGGCCTGCTTGCTGGCGAAGTGGTGGTAGACGGCGCCGCGGGTCACCTGGCTCGCGGATGCCACGTCCTCCAGCGAGGTCCCGGCGTACCCGCGCTCGGCGAACAGTGCGGTCGCCTCGTCGAGCAGCGCCGCCCTGGTGGCCTCCGAGTACATCTCGCGGCGGCTCTTGACGACCTCGGTCATACGCTGAGTATAGTGACATACACGGAGTATGTGAGAGTCACAGAGTATGTTGAATGGCAGCAGGGCCCGGCTCAAGCTCCCGCCTGAGCCCGGCCTGGAGGGCCGCTGGGGCAGGCCCGCTAGATCGGCGACACCCGGGCGGCGCTTCCAACGCAGGCAAGGAGCCCCATCGTGACCGAAACCCTGCCCCCGCCCCTGTTCGACCCGTTCGCGCCCGGCTTCACCGACGATCCTTATCCGCAGTACGCGGTGATGCGCGCGAAGGCGCCGGTGTATGCGCACCCGTTCGGGTTCTGGCTGCTCACCGGCTATGACGAGGTGTCCTGGCTGCTCCGGGCCGGCCTGTCCGTCGAGGACGACAACCTGGCCGCGGACAGCATGCTGCGGCAGATGCGTGCGGAGTTGTTCGGCGGGGCCGAGTCACCGCGGGCCGCGCTGTCCATGCTGGACCGGGACCCCCCGGACCACACCAGGCTGCGCAGGCTGGTGTCCAAGGCGTTCACCCCGCGGGCCATCCAGGCGCTGCGGCCGCGGATTACCGAACTGGTGGACGGCATGCTCGACGCGATGGCCGAGCAGGCACAGGTGGACCTGATCGACGCGCTCGCGTTCCCGCTGCCGTTCCGGGTGATCGCCGAGATGCTCGGCTCGCCGCCCGCCGACCACGAGCGGATCCGGCAGCTGTCTGGCACCTTGGTCCGCTCCCTGGAACCGGTCGCCGACCCGGAGCTGGCTGCGGCGATCATGGCCGCCGACGACGAGCTGAGGCGGATCACGACGGAGATGATCGCGTGGAAGCGGGCCAACCCGGCCGACGACCTGCTCACCGCGCTCATTCACGCCGAGGACGACGGTGATGTGCTCCATGACGAAGAGCTGGTCGCGCAGACGCTGCTGCTGTACATCGCCGGGCACGAGACCACGGTCAACCTCATCGCCAACGGCACCTTGGCGCTGCTGGGCCACCCCCGCCAGCTGAAGCTGCTGCGTGATGACCCGGCCCTGGTGGGCAACGCCGTCGAGGAGTTGCTGCGCTACGACAGCCCGGTGCAGGCGAGCAGGCGGATCACCCTGGAGCCGGTCACGGTGGGCGGCGTCACGATCCCCGCGGGCGCGTTCGTCATGGCGAGCCTCGGCTCGGCCAACAGGGACGAGCGGTTCTGGGGCCCGGATGCCGCGGAGCTGAACCTGCGCCGGGAGAACGCGCGGCAGCACGTGTCGTTCGGCGCCGGGCCGCATCACTGCCTGGGCGCAGCGCTCGCCCGGCTGGAGGCCTGCATTGCCTTCGAGCGCCTCACCGCCCGGTTCCCGGGCCTGGCGCTGGACGGCGACGTGGTGTGGAATGGCCGGATCAACCTCCGCGGGCCGGCGCACCTTCCGGTGTCAGCGGGCTGACACCGTCCCCAGGGTGGCATGAGCATGGCTGATTCCCCGCTAGCCGACAGGGCCGACGTGGCCGAGAGCATCACCGTTGGCGTTCCGCCCGCCGACGCCTACCAGGCCGTCTCCGACGTGCGGCGGATGGCGCGGTGGAGCCCCGAGTGCTTCGCCGTGCTCGTGTGGTCGCGCAAGGACGGCCTGCCCGCCCGGTTCGTGGGCCTGAACCGGCGCGGGCCCTGGGTGTGGTTCACCACGTGCCAGGTGGTGACCGCCCGGCCGGGCGAGGAGTTCGCGTTCGACGTCACCACGTTCGGCATGCCGGTGTCGCGCTGGAGCTACCGGCTGGCGGCGGCCGGCGGGGGCACCGAGGTCACCGAGAGCTGGCGGGACCAGCGTGGCCGCGGCGCGCATGTGCTCGGCCGGGTGTTCACCGGCAAGGTTGCCAACAACAGGGCCGAGGCGAACCGCGAGGGCATGCGAACGACCCTGGCGCGGCTGAAGCGCGAGCTGGAAGCCGGCTGACGCCGGCCGCGAACCTGGCTGAGCCGCCCGCGAACCTGGCCGAGCCGCCCGCCTGGACGGCCGGTCCCGCCGGGCGTGAGCGCGGGGCGGCCGGGCGTGAGCGCGGGGCGGCCGGCGACGGCGCAACCAGGGAGTTCGGCCGAGCGCGGCCGGTCACCGGCAAACGCCGCTATCGTGAAGGCCCGGTCGGCGCTGGCGGCTCATGCGCGAAAGGCTGATCTATGAGTGATCCCATCGTGCCGTTCAACGATCGCGGCGCGCAGTGGGAGAGGCCGCACCGGGGCCGGCGGCGCGTCGTCATCATCGTGCTGGTGTCCGTGCTGGTGCTCGCGCTGGCCGCGGGCGGGGCAGGCTACCTGCTGCTGCGCACCGTGGGCAGCCCGCAGCAGACGGCTGCCAGCTATCTGGGCGCCTGGCAAAAGGGCGACTACCCGGCCATGGACCAGGTCAGCGTCGGTAAACCGGCCGGCGGGCTGGCCGGGCCGCTGCGGCTGGCAGCCACGCAACTGGGCGTCCGCCGCCTGCGCCTGGTACTCGGCCGGGTGACGCAGAACGGCGGGTCCGCGACGGCGGGGTTCACCGCGACCGCCGGCCTGGCCAGCGGCCATGTCTGGACCTACCGGGGCCAGCTCGCCCTGGTCAAGCAGAACCGGCACTGGTGGGTGAGCTGGAGCCCGGCCGCGATCTACCCGGCGCTGCGGGCCGGTGACCGGTTCGTGCTCAGCGCGGTGTGGCCAGCCCGTGGGCAGGTGCTCGGGTCCGGCGGCACGGTGCTCAGTTCGCCCGCGGCGGTCGCCGAGTCCGGTTCCATCTCGCTGCTCACCGGCAACGTGGTCGCGGCCACGGCGGCACAGGCCAAGGCGCTGGGCGCCCCGTACCAGAAGGGCGACCTGATCGGCCAGGGCGGGATCGAGCAGGCCTACCAGTCCCTGCTGGCGGGCCGGCCCGCACTGATCATCCGGATCGAGGGCCCGGGAAAGAAGGTGGACTCGACGGCCATGAGGTTCCCCGCCGCCCCCGGCCACAACGTCCAGACCAGCCTCGACATGCGATACCAGCTCGCCGCCGCGCACGCCGTCTCGTCCGCGGCGACCACTAAGAAGATCGACATGGTGGTGCTCCAGCCCTCCACCGGCCGGGTCCTTGCCGTCATCGAGCGCCCCGGCGGGTTCGACCGCGCGCTGCAGGGCATCTTCCCGCCCGGCTCGACCTTCAAGATCGTTACTGCGTCGGCGCTGACCAAGAAGGGGCTGCGGCCCGCCACCACCGTGCAGTGCCCGCCCACGGTGAACATCGGCGGCCGGACGTTCCACAACTTCGACAACGAGCATCTGGGCACCACGAGCCTGCTGAACGCATTCGCGGTGTCGTGCAACACGACCTTCGCCATGCTCGCCTCGCAGCACCTGACCGGCCCGGCGCTGCGGTCGATGGCCGAGGAGTTCGGGTTCAACCAGAAACCGGCCCTCGGCATCCCCGCCGTGCTCGGCAAGTTCAGCACCCCGCATCAGCCGGTGGACATGGCCGCCGACGCCTTCGGGCAGGGCACGGACCTGGTCAACCCGCTCAGCCAAGCGGCGGAGGCGGCGGCCGTCGACAACGGCTCCTGGCGGCCACCGCAACTGGTGATCAGCCCGGCCCCGCAGCAGTCCGCCCAGCCGCGCAAGCTCAGCTCCGCGCTGCTGAACTCGCTGCGGCCGATGATGCGGGCGGTGGTCACGAGCGGCACCGCGGCCGGAGTGGGCTTCGGGCCCGGGGTCTACGGCAAGACCGGCACGGCCGAGTACGGCTCCGGCAGCAACCCGCCGTCCCATGCCTGGTTCATCGGTTACCGCGGAAACCTGGCCTTCGCGGTGCTCGTCGAGGGCGGCGGCGTCGGCGCCGACGCCTCGGCACCCATCGCCAACGCCTTCCTGCGCAGGATCTGAGACCGCCGCCGGGACCGGCAACGGCGCCGGCCCGACGCCTCGGCGTCGATCGCCAGCGCCTTCCGGCGCCGCCGCTCAGACCGAAGACTGGGAAGGGTGACCAAATCAGGACGAGGTCAACATGCTGGTTGCCCGTGGCGATACGGGTGTGCAGCAGGGGCAGCAATCTATTCGCCCACGCGGTGCCCGACGGTTCCGCTATCGGGTCGCCGGGCTGAACCGGCCCGCGGCCGCAGCGGCAGGTGCCGGCGGCAGCAGCACCTCGAATTTCGAGCCATGGCCGAACGTGCTCTGCACCCGGACCGAGCCGCCGTGGGCATCCGCGATTGCCTGGACGATCGCCAGGCCGAGCCCGAGCCCGCCGCTCGGCCGGCTGCGGTGCGGCGCGGCCCTGGCGAACCGCTGGAAGATCCGCTGCAGGTCCGCGTCCTGGATGCCGCACCCGGAGTCCGTCACCGCCAGCACCACGGAATCCTCTTCGACCTGTGCGCCGACCTCGATGCGGTCGCCGGGCGAGGTGTGCGCCACGGCGTTCTCCAGCAGGGCGTCGAGCGCGACCGCGAGCCGGTCACGGTCGCCGAGGACGATGGTCTCGGCCACCGGGCCCAGCCGCCAGTGCCGTGGCGTGTGCCCCCACCGGTCCAGCGCGTCCACCACCACGGACTCGACCGGGACCGGCGTCAGGTGCAGGAAGTCGGGGCCCTCGGCCGAGGCGAGCAGCAGCATCCGGGTGGACAGCCGGCGCAGCCGCATCAGTTCGTCCGTCACCACCCTGGCGTCCTCGGCGACGACCGGGTTGGTGACCGCGCGCTCGATCAGCTCGGCATGGCCCAGCGCCACCGTGATGGGGGTGCCGAGCTCGTGGGAGGCGTCCTGGAGGAACCGGCGCTGCTGCTTGAGCAGGCGCAGGTTCTCCTGCGAGACCCGCTGCACCTCCTCCATGGCAGCCAGCCGTTCCTCCGTGGCGGCCAGCCGCCTGCGGCCATGCCAGACCATGACCAGGAACATCAGCGCGATCAGCGGGACCTCGGCCAGGTAGTCGGCGTCCTGCTGGCCCTTGAGTACCTGGACGCCGATGATGCCGCCGGTGGCGATGGTGACCGCGGCCAGGGTAAGGATGGTCGGCTGGATGCGCCAGAGCCGGAACCCGTAGATGACCGTCAGGCTCACCCAGATCGCGAGGAACGGGACGGTCTGCCACGCGGGCAGCAGCCGCATCGCCGCCAGGTTGATCGCCACGAAAGCCACCCAGGCGATGTCCACCCACGACGAGCGGGTCCAGGTGAGGGCCTGCCCGGACCACCCGGAGGCAAGCTGCCGCAACCGGCCGGCCCGCCTGGTGATGGCGGCCGCCGCCGGGTGTGGCGGCGCGCGCCGGACAAAACGCTGGACCGACACGTCCCCTCCCAACCTCGCTGCTGCGTGGGGCTCCTGGGGCAATCATGCTCCATCTGCAAACAATTGGCAGGCATTCCGAAAAGGCCGGCTAAAAGAAAGTCATGCGATACGCAGGCCCACGATGACAGGCGGCGCCGGCTGCCGCCGCCCGGGCTCTGGGCACTGGTATCGGCGATGCAGGTGATGCAAAGCCGGGGCATTAAGCGGCCCCGCTCCGGGCGGCCTCGATGTGGCGACCGCCCCAGTCGTCCCATCGCTGGTCAGCGACGGGCCCCGGCGCTGTGGAGGCCGTCATAGAGCCGATGTCCGGGCCGGGAATAGTGCCTCGTCAGATCTCGGTTACATCTCCGCTTCCAGGGAATTAACAGCTAGGCCGTGCTGTGATCGCACTTTCAGTCTGCTGCATCTACAGCGAAAAGCCTTGCACTGTATGGCAGCCCGAGTTAGAGTTAGATGCAGCGGGGGGCGGCTCAGGTCGCAACGGATGAGGATGGTTCACCTAGCGTCAAAGGGTGGACCGCCTCGTCGCACAACTGGTTACCTCGGTCCCCTTCGGCCAGGAGAGAGAAAGGCGCAACAGGAGTCACGCTGGAATACACAGAGGAAATGCTGGAAGGAGTGCAACACCCTATGGCTGCCAGCACGGGTAAAAGCCCCAGAGGCAAGGATGTTGCCCGTCCGCCACGCACTGAGCGGATCACCCAGCCGGCCGAGCGGATCACCGTGGCGCTGATCCCCAAGGCCGGAGCGGACCTCCAGCGCCTTCAGGAGCGGACGTCCCTGTCAAAGACGGATATCACCAACCGCGCGATCACCCTGTACGAGTTCATCGACGCTCAGATACGAGCCGGCCGTGACGTGCTTATCAGGGACGGCAAGACGGGGGAGACGCAGCTCGTCCGGATTCTTTGAGACCGGCACGCTGCGCCGGCTGGAGCGAGGCAGGCGCAAGCGAGGCAGACGCAAGTGGCCTCCCGCCCACAATGGGCGGGAGGCCACTTTTCTGTGCGGGGCATAGCTCTCCTCTCGGTATGGCCGGCCAGATACAAGGGGCCCGGCCTGCTGGGGCCGGGGCCGGCCGGGCTCGGTCAGCTGTGCGGCCGGCTTCCTGCTTCTGACGGCGGCCCGCGAAGCCCCGGCACTGCCCGTGCCGCGTTACGGGTGTGCCGTTGTGGGGCGCGCCCGGTCCCAGCCGCTCCCGTGCAGGTATCTCACGATCGAGCTCCCTTCTCTATAGGACTGTCCCGCGCAGCCCCTGATCGGGCCGCCTGCGGGCAGAGTAGCGGACCGTACAGCGGATGTCAGTAGAAAAGCTGCTTATTCAGCTTGTCAGAAATGTTGACTTACAGGTATAGTGATGGCGATAGTGAGGTTCAGAGGCAGGGAGCTGCTGCTGAAACCGCAGGGTACGACAAGCATCACGCGCTGACCGGGGTCGGCCAAGCAGGCCAGAGAAAGGACCAACTATGAACACCAATGCAGGTACGGCGCACCGGCTTGGCGGGCCACCCGGCCCGGTGGCTGTCCCGGCCGCCTTCGCGGCGAACGCCTGGGCCGCGGTCCCGGCCAGCCGCGGCAGTCCGCCCGGCCGCTACCTGGCCGGCCCGGGCCTCCCGGCGGCCACGACAGCCGCCGGCGCGGGCCAGCACGCGACGGCCGCCGCAGGGGCAGGGCGGCCGTCATGATCGAAATGTACGCAATCATCGCGGTCGCCGTGCTCGCCGCGGGCATCGCAACCGGCATCTTCGCGATCGTCTCGATCGGGACCCGCCGCGAGGAGCGGATCTTCCGCGAGGAACGGATCATCAGCCTCAGGGACGTCAGCAGCCCAGGCCGGGCCGCGAGCGCGGCACGGGCTTTCCACGGGCACTACGCCCGCACCCCGCAGGTGGACCACGAGGGCGCCCACCAGCGGGACAACCTCCGGCTGCTCACCGGAGGCGGCCCGCCATCCTAAGGACACCCATGGCCGGAAAGATGCGCCGCCAGCGAGGTGCCTGGCAGGTAACCGCGCCGCGCAGGCCGGGCACGGTTACGGCGCGGCCAGGTGATCCCGCCAGGAGTGCTGCGGCACGAAACCGAGCGCCTCTCTGGCCCGGCCGGTCGCCAGCAGTGACCCGAACTCGCCCACGTCCCGGGTGAGCGGCACGCCGGGGAATACCTCCTCGAGCAGGCTGGCCGAGGATCGGATCATCACCGTGTCGGCGGCGGCGATGATGTAGCTCGCACTGCCTTCGGCGGGTGCCTCCAGGGCCAGCCGGCAGGCCGCCGCCGCGTCCCGCTCGTCGATGTATCCCCAGAGGTTCCACCGCCGGGCCTGAGGATCGGCCCAGTACGAGGGGAACTGCTCGTAGTCGGCCGGGCCGAGGATGTTGGAGAACCGCAGCCCGATGAAGGGAATGCCGGACCATTCGGCGATATGCGTGGCGATGGTCTCGCTTGCGACCTTGGACAAGGCGTAGGTGGTCGTCGGGAACGGATAGTGGTCCTCGTCCACCGGGGCATACCTGGGTGGCACCTCGAACGGCAGGCCCAGTGTGGTCTCGCTGGACGCCCAGACGACACGTTCGATCCGGACCTGCGCAGCCGCTAGGAACATGTTGAAGTTCATGGCCATGTTGGCGTTGAACGTGGTCGCGGGGGTGTGGATGTCCGGTGCCGGGATGTTGGCCAGGTGCACGACGGCGTCCGTGCCCGCCAGCACCTCCACCGCCTGGCCGTGATCGGTCAGGTCGGCCAGCAGCAGGCCGGTGCCCAGGTCGTGTGGCGGCGGCACGCGGTCGGTGGCCACGACGTCGTATCCGTGGGCGAGAAGTTCGGCCACCGTGACCCGGCCCGCCTTGCCGCTGGCGCCGGTGACGCAGATTCGCTTGGTCATGGAGCCAGGATGGCAGAGCACTCCGCGCCCAGGACCGCGGTCCGGCGGGCGCGGCTCAGCCGTTCTTGAGCTTGCGCCAGCCGCCGGCCCGGTTGTTCGCGATGATCTGCTGGAACATCGCGCCGAGGGCGGCCGCGTTGATGGTCTCGCCCGGGTGGACGGCTACCGTGCGGGCGGTCTTGTTGCCGTGGCCGCCGGTGATGATGTTCTCCGGGTCCGGGACGATGCCGCCGTCATAGAGGAACACGTTCACGTGGTCCTTGGCCGCAAGCAGCGCGCAGATGTTGCCCGCCAGCACGAAGTAGGGCTGGCGGGTCCGCTTGATGGTCTCGGTGACCTCCTCGTCCGCGGCGTGGACCAGGTCGCGGACCTGGCGGCAGATGGCCTGCTGCCATCCGGGCAGGCCATCGATGTAGGCGTCGACGCGCGGATCCTTGGCGTAGGTCATGGCATCTTCACCCTAGGCGACCCGGCGGCGGGGGCCCGGGAACCGGACCCGGGCGGCGCCCGCGGGGGTGCGCGTGGCCCGGCCGGGTGGCATGATCAGGGCCAACGCCGTAAGTAAAGCCGGGGTCAAGCTCCGTTGGCCCCGGTGAACGCGACGGACCGGTTGGGTGCTCCGGGGGGGAACCGGGGGGCGGCACGGCGGATTCGCACCTTCCCTCGCTCTCGGGCCGATCACAGGATGGAGTTGCCATGCCCGAAGTGCTGATTCTCGAGTTCAGCGGGGTGACGGAAGCCGAGTATGCCTCGGTCAACGGGCACCTCGGCATCGACATGCACACGGGGAAGGGGGACTGGCCGCCCGGGCTGATTTCGCATGCCGCCGGCCTTGGCGACGACGGCACGTTCGTCGTCACCGAGGTGTGGAATTCCCGTGCGGACCAGGCCGCGTTCCTGGACGGACGGCTTGGCGCGGCGCTGGCGGCGGGCGGGGTGGCCACGATGCCCGCGGTCCGGTGGGTGCCGCTGACGGCCTACGTCACACCCGGAACCTGATCCGCGGGGTGATCCCGCCGTAGCGCAGGCGGGGTCACCCCAGCCCAGGGCCGAGCGGGAAGTCAACGTCACCAGCCAGCAAGCCGGCGCCGGCCGTGCCGCCGCCGGGCGCACCTGTCACCATTGGTGCGCCAGGCAACCGGCGGTGTGGGGAGGAGCCACGAGCGGCCACGACGAGCACCAGGAGGGCCAGCCCGGCCAGCCGGGCGGCACCGAGCCGGACGCCCGGTTCACCCTGGCCAACGAGCGCACGTTCCTGGCCTGGAACCGGACCGCGCTCGCGCTGGTGGTGGCCGGGCTCGGCATCGTCCAGTTGCTGCCGCCGTTCCCGCACGTCCCGTGGGGGCGCCATGCGCTCGGCGTCCCGCTGATCGTGCTCGGCGCGATCGTGTCGGTGACCGCTTACCGGGAATGGCGCCGCACCCAGTCGGCGCTGCGCCGCAGCGAACCGATGCCGCAGTCGGTGCTGCCCAGGATCCTGATGGGCACCATCACCGGCGTCGCTGCCCTGTCCGCGCTGGTCCTGCTCGTCTCGGCTGTCCGGTAGGGGCGCCGCGTGCTGCCCGGCCGGCCCGAAGACCGTTCCCCAGGCGCCGCGGCCTGCCCCGAGGACCCCGAGGTCCTGTCCCCGGGGACCGCCACGGAACGGACCAGGCTCGCCTGGCTGCGGACCGCGATCGCCTTCGGCGCGGTCGGCCTGGCGATGCTGCGCGGTGAGCCGGTGGCCGGCCTGCTGGTGCTCGCGGTTACCCCGCTGATCTGGGCACTGGGCCGCTACGTCAGCGCGACGGCCCGGCCGGAGACGCGGTCACGGAGGCTGCTGCTCATCACCGTGGCGGTCACCGGCGTGGCCGTGGTGGCCACGGTCGCGGCGCTGATCGGCCACGGGGTCCTGGTCCGGCCGCGCTGACCCGGTCGCGTGATCGGGTGCTGGCCTGCCCCGATGGCCTTCCGCAGCGTCGGTCCGAGTGGCTGCTGCGAGCCACGGAGCCGCCCGAGCCTGGGAATCCCGGCCCGGATGGTGCATCGTTCGGGTACAAAAAGGCGATGGGCAGCGAGCGGAGGCCGGGCGGCCGGCCTGGGCCACCGGTGACGTGGGGAAGGGTTGCGGGCGCCCTGCTGACCGCCGCCGCCGTGCTGCTCACCGCGGGATGTACCGGCGGCAGCCGGCCGCCTGCGGCATCCCCGGCGCCCCTGCCGCCGGACCCGCGGACCCAGGCCGCACTGCTGCGGATCGCCACGGCGTTCAACCACGACTACGACAGCGGCGACTACGGGCCGGTGTACGCGCGGTGGGACGCCCGCAGCCGGGCCATCATCGGCCAGGCCTCCTACGTCCGGCGGCACCGCGAGTGCCCGGGCCCGCCGCAGCCGGCGTCGGTGACCGAGAGCGCGGGCCCGGGCCCACGCGGGGCGTGGCTGGTGCACTACGAGATCGGCGGGCAGCAGCTCACCGACTACTGGTTCTACGTGCGCCACCGATGGGTGTTCGACCTGGTGCTGAGCAACCCGGATGCGGTGCGCTTGTACCGGATGTCGCCGCAGCGTTACGCCGCGGCGGTCGGCTGCGCGGGCGAATCGGGGTGACCATGGCGGTGAAGCTGGTGCTGGTCGTCCGGACCGACCTGGGCATGGGCCGCGGCAAGATCGCGGCGCAGGTGGCGCATGCCGCGGTGGCCGCGGTCCTGGCCACCAGCCGCAGCCGGGACTTCGCGGCGTGGCTGGCCGAAGGGCAGCCGAAGGTGGTCCTCAAGGTTGCCTCGGCGGATCAGTTGCTTGACGTGGCGCGGCGGGCCCGCGCCGCCGGGCTGCCGGTGGAGCTTATCCAGGACGCCGGCCGCACCCAGGTGGCGCCGGGCACGGTGACCTGCTGCGCGGTCGGCCCGGCCGACAGCGCCCGGATGGACCCGGTCACCGCGGAACTCACGCTGCTGTGACCCGCGGCCGTCACAGGATGGCGATGGGGTTCACCGGGGAGCCGGTGCCGCCGGGCAGCCGCAGCGGGGCGATGACGCACAGGAACGACCAGCGGCCCGCGGCCTCGCAGGCCGGTACCAGGTCATCGAACTGCAGGTAGTCGAGCAGGTGCACGCCCAGTGCGTTGATCGCGAGCACGTGCACGGGGAACGCGACGCCGTCCACGACGCTGGGCGCGGTGTCGCTGTTGCTGTCGCAGCCGAGCGCGGCGACCTGCCGTTCGGCCAGGTACTCGGCCGTGTCCGGGTGCAGCCCGGCGCGGGTTCTCGCCACCTCCCACGGCCCGAGCTCGTCGCGCCGCCGCCGGTGGCCGACCCGGACGAACAGCAGGTCACCGGGGCCGACGCGGACCTGCTGCGACTGCTCCGCGGCGGCAAGTTCCGCCGCGGCGACGTGCTCGCCCGGCTCGACCCAGGAGACGCCCCGGAGCCGGGGAATGTCCAGCAGCACACCCCGGCCGACGATGCCGTCCCGCGCATCGTCGATGGACAGCTCGGCGGCGCCGTGCGAGCTGACCACGCCCGCAGGCACGCCGTTGTACAGGGCGCCGTCGTAGCTCACGTGACAGAGCGCATCGATATGGCTGTCCACGTCGCCGTGCACGTTCATGGTGATCTGGTCGGCGGCGAACGACAGGCCCGGCACGTCGGAGGGCTCGGCGGGCAGCCGTTTCATGTGCCGCGCGCCCGGCTCGGGATTGTCCGGCGCGCTGCTGGCCAGCGGGGCGGCCATGGTGACCGTCCGCCCGGCGCGGACCTCGCCCGCTGCGGCGGCCAGCCGCTCGGGGGTGATGTGGTTCAGCGCGCCGCGACGGTCCGCGGCGCCCCACTGCGCCTGGCCGCGCAGCCGCTCGTAGAGCGCGCGGAAGCTGGCAGTGGACATCTTCGAATCGCTCATCTCCGCCTCCGCTACCCCGGCAGCTGTCCGGCCATTCTGCCGTCCTGCCCTGGTTTGCCAGCCACCCGGTGGGTATCAGCAACGCCATGAACGAGTCCGGCCTCGCGACAGTACGCCAAGCGGCGCCGCGGGGGAGCGGTCCGCGAGCTCTGGTGACAGCGCGTTATCCTGGTGTGTCAAGACATCGTCATTCGCATGATGGAGCTGCCGTGGCTGCCGGGACGGAGGACCTCCGCAGGGGTCCGGGCGGGCATGCCGTGCTGTTCTACTCCGGTGACGGCGAACTCGCCGTGCGGGTGAGCGAGTATCTGCTCAAAGCCATCCGCGCGGGCGGCGTGACCGTCGTGATCGGCACCCCGGCGCACCGGGATTCCATCGCCGCGGCGCTGGCGGGCGCCGGGGTCGACGTCGCGGCCCGCGAGGCGGCCGGCCTGTATGTCGCGCTGGACGCGGTCGAGACGATGGGCCAGTTCATGGCCGCGGGCTGGCCGAGCGCGGCCAGCTTCTGGCAGGCGATCAACCCGATCATCGCCCGCGCGGCCGAGGCCGGGACACCCGTGCACGTGTTCGGCGAGATGGTTGCGCTGCTGTGGGACTTCGGGCAGGTCAACGCGGCCATCGAGGTCGAGGCGATGTGGAACGAGCTGGCCGCGCAGTACTCGTTCTCCCTGCTCTGCGCCTACCCGGCCGACTCGGTGCGCGGCGGCCAGCACCAGGACGCCTTGACTGAGGTGTGCCGCGTCCACGCCAGCGTGGTCGGCGACGTGCCCGGCCGCGGCTAGCTGGTTCCCTGGCTTCGCACCCCGGGCGGCGGGCCGCCGGCCAGGGCGCTGTGGTGCACAAGCGGCTGATAGCCGGCCGTGATCGCGGCGACGATCGACGGCGGCGTCAGCACCTCCACCATCCCGGCAGGCCCGGCCTGGGCGGGCGCGCGGTAGCCGCGGAACGACCACGGGAGCACCTGGCCGCCCAGCAGCAGGCCGGGCTCGCCGGCCAGCCGGACCATGACGCCGTCGGGCAGGTCCCCGGCGTCTCGCGCGGTAGCTGAGCTTGCGCCGGGACCGGTCGGTGCGCTCGGCGTGCAGCGCCGCGTCCATCTCCGGGGCCAGCGGGCGCCGGGGCAGATTCCGGGCGGTGTGCCACGCCTGCGTGAAGGCGAGATAGTCGGCGCGGCGGCAGTACCCGCAGGGCCGGTGCCCGGCAGAAAGAGCCGTCGCCTCGTCGAGGAAGAACAGTGCGGTCCACCGGCCCGGCGGCATCGGGTCCCGCTGGACGCCGTTGAACTCCAGCAGGCAGCAGATCCACAGCTTCGAGCGCCAGCGGCTCACGCCGAGGCTGCGGCCCTGTCCGTGCAGGCAGCCGCGGTTGCCCAGCATCAGGCCACGGCTGCAGTCCGCGACGATCTCGCCGGTTGGCGTCACCCGGTTCTGCAGCGGCATAGGCGTATCCTCCGCTGAGGGTAGGACACTGGCGGACGGCGAGAGGTGAGGGGCTGCGCGCGGATGCATGTGGTCGGCATGGTGCTGCACCCGGCCAGGGACTCCGCCGAGGCGGTGGCCGCCGTGCTGGGCTGGGCGCAGCGCAACGGCGCCCAGGTCCTGGGCATCGAGGCGGAGATCAGCAGGCTGAACTGCGCCGCCATCGGAGTCACCGCCATCGAACTCGGCCAGCGCTCGGACCTGGTGGTGAGCCTCGGCGGCGACGGCACGATGCTGCGGGCGCTGCGGCTGGCCGACCGGCAGCGCGCCCCGGTGCTCGGGGTGAACCTGGGCAAGCTCGGTTTCCTGGCCGAGGTGGACGTGCCCGACCTGGCCGGTGCGCTGTCCGCCATCGATGACCAGGAGTTCACCGTCGAGCCGCGGCTGGCGGTGGACGCCGTTCTCGGCGGCCAGGTGGTCACCGCGTTCAACGACGTGGCCCTGGTCCGCTTCCCCGGGCAGGCAACCGCGGCGGTCGGGGTGCGGGCCGCCGGGCACCCGTTCGTCAGCTACGCCGCCGACGCGGTCGTGGTGGCGACCCCCACCGGGTCCACCGCGTACAGCTTCTCCGCTGGCGGGCCCATCGTCAGCCCGGCGGTCGAGGCCCTGCTTGTCACCCCGGCCGCGCCGCATTCGGCCTACAACCGCGGCCTGGTCCTCTCCATCGACGACAGCCTGGCACTGGACATCCTGCCCGCCAGCGGGCGGCTCGCGGTGGAGGTCGACGGGCAGGTCGCCGCGTACGTGGAACCGGGGGACTCGGTGGAACTGCGGCCACGTCCCGGGGCCGCCCACGTGGTAAGGCTGGGCCGCACCACGTTCTACGAGCGGGCCAGGCGCAAGCTCCGGCTGACCGACTCCGCCGAGGTCCCGGCCGGCTGGGCGCGCCATGACGACTGACGGCTAGAAAAGGCGCAGCCCCATTTTCTCCTCGTTGCCCGCGGGGTGATCGGGAAGCGGTTGCCGCTCATTAGTGGTCTGGAAGCCAAATCCTTGGTAAAGGCGCCTGGCCCGGTCGTTGCCATCCAGGATGTACAGCCAGACGGTGTGCACACCCGACTCCCGGAGACGGTCCAGGACTCTCCTGAGCAGCAGCGAGGCCACACCGCGCCGCCGGACCCAGGGCGCGACCCACAGGTACTCCAGGTAGCACTCCTGTGACGGCATGTCAGGGACCCTGGTCACACCGAGAAGCCCGACGTCCAGGTCGTCCGCGAGCACGATGTTCCATTCGCCCCGCGAGAACTCCTCGCGCCAGTCCTCCTCGCCATAGGCCACCTCTCGGTCATGGCTGGCCAGGAACCCGTCGGGGGCGTCCCGCAGTGCGGAGAGGCGGATGTCGCGCAACCTGGGCCAGTCTTTCTCGGTGAGCACTTCCACCCAGAAGCTGGTGGGTGAGCCGGTCACGGAACCGATGCCCCTCGCCTCCGGACGCTGACAACTAACGCCATTCGGATTGTGACAGTACGCCCCGCTTGCGTCCAACTTCTGTCATCACGGGGGCCCCGGCCGTGAGCCGCGTCGCGTGGCCACCCTGGAACAGCAACGCCGAGGGGGCCGGCCCGGACCGCGCCGCACCATGCCCCGGAATGGTGCGGCGCGGGCCGGGAGCCAGGCCGGCCGGGCGCTGCCCCAAGCACCTCAGCCGGCCTGGCCGCATTGTCAGTGCCGCCGCTCGTACCAGGGGATGGCGAGCGGGTCGGCACCTCTTTCACGACGGATCCACAGGCCCGTCAGGGCGCGGGCGCCATGACATACCGGGCCAGGGGGCACTGCCGAGAAGAACTGGTCGGGCCCGTCCGGTCCCGGCCAGCTGCCCTGCTCTTCGTGGTAACGGCGGTTCTCCCGGAACAGCCGCTCCTCCTGCCGGATGCCGATGCTGACGACGGCGACGAGCCCGAGCGCTGCCCCCATGATGAAGATCGCTGCGGCGATGATGAAGTCGATGCTGGTCATGGCGGTCCCCCTTACCTGCCGGCCCGCGGTGACGTGATCCCGCTGCCCCGAACTGGTCTCTGCCTCGGCGTGGGCGGCCGTGGTGAGAGCGGCCGCAGGCGAGGCAGAGACAGCCCCGGGCTTCCGGAGGCGGGCCCGTATCCGCCGAGCAGGACAGACAGCGGGAGGACTGCCGTGAGGGCAGCGGCGCCCGCGATCATCCGGCACCGGCGGCGCGCCGGGGCGCCGTTGGTCACTTCTTGCACGTAAACCACTAAGGTGGGCATGAAAACACCTGCTCTGTGAGTGGGGCTGGGTTTTCTTGGCGGGCATCCCCGGGGCTAACGGGGGTGCCCGCTTCGGCTGGGCCGCGTGTGCGGCGGCCCGGGTGGAATCTTGGTGTGCTCACTTGACTATTCCTTTACCTTTACTCTGAACTTCAGTTTTCTTGATCGCTACAGGTGTAGTAGCTTCATTTCAGTGTCATGCCCTACATGGGTAGAATCAACCCTGTCGGGGTATGAAAAAACTAGCCCCTCTTCAGGCCGGGCAGTGGCAGGTGTGATGATAAACCTGCTCGTGGAGGAGGTCTGTGTGAGAGGGGCAGCGTAACTGATCCCAACCTGTGGTACAGTACAGTGCAGTTCTGAACTTCAGATGAACTGAGGTCTGCCGGTGAATGACCAGAATTCGCGTCAGGCCCTCGCGGGACGTCTGCGCGCTCTCAGGGAAGAGTGCTGGCCTGGGAAGAAGGTGAACCAGGACCAGCTCGCGAAGGCCCTCAGTGGGGATGGAAGGCGGTCCGTCAGTGTGCCGCTTATCTCGTCCTGGGAGACGCGGAGCGATCCGAAGGTACCGCCGGAGTCCAGGATTGCGGACATCGCCACGTTCTATGCCAGCCCTCGGTCCTTCGACGGCAAGGTTGGCCACCTGCTGAGCCCCGATGAGATGACCTTGCCCGAGCGGGCGGCCAGGGACAAGCTCCTGCAGGAACTTACCCAACTGCGCAGCGAGGCGGTTGCCGCTGCAGGAGCGTCCTCGTCACGGACAGCAACTGTCTCGAGCGCCGTCGACGAGGTCGCCCAATCGCTTGGCTCTGGGTTCTATCGCTACGATCCAGGCGAGAGGATCACCATCGTCTGCGGCCTGCTACCCCAGCACATGCGGGACCGAATGCCCTACACGGACCTGTCGGATCCTGATTTCATCGCGCTGTACAGGTACTCAGATCTCGACGCACTGCTGGAACTGTTCGGCCACCTGCGTGCCACCAATCCCACCAGTCCTGTCGGGTTCCGGGCCGCGAATCAGCTTGTGGCCGATGACTACACCGGACATCTGGTCTTGCTGGGCGGAGTGGACTGGAACGATGCGACGGGTTCGGTCCTTGACCGCCTCCAGCTCCCGGTCAGACAGGTCAGCAGGCTCGACGAGGACGAGCCTGGAGATGCCTACTTCGAAGTGACGGATGAGGAAGGCCTCTCGATCATCCACCGGCCATGGCTGGATGAGTTGCGGGGCCAGCGGATCCTCCGGGAGGACGTGGCGCTCTTCGCCCGCGCCAGGCCATACAACAGGAAGAGGTTCGTGACGATCTGCAATGGCATGTACGGACGGGGCACTTACGGTGCCGTGCGGGCACTGACCGACGAGCGTTTCCGTGATCGGAACACTGAATATCTCCGGGAAACCTTCGGCGACAGCGACGCGTTCTGCATACTTAGCCGGGTGACCGTCGAGAACGGCATGGCGCTGACTCCTGACTGGACGATCCCAGAGACCCGGCTCTTCGAATGGTCCAGGGCCTAGTCATGGACCGCACCCGGACACCGGACCATCATGGGTCGCACCGTCGGCTGCTCTGGTCGGTAGACGAATCAATGCCGCGGGCCAGGGTCGATGCGATCATCGTGCCCACCGCTCGCACCGTGCCTTGTCTGAGGCAGGCGGCCCATGCCGCGCGCACGCTTGGCTGCCCGCTGGTCACTTTGCACAGCAAGGGGGGGACGAGCGCGTTCGCCGCTCGCTACTACATTGATCAGGCGGTGGATCTGATCGCGATCGACGTGCCCGGGTCGGCTCACCTGCGCCTGCCGGCGCTGGACACCTCACGGCTGCTGGCCGGCACAATCTTCGAGCGGCGAACGGATGTGAGCACCAAGCGGAACCTCGGCCTGCTGCTCAGTCACATGCTCCGGTGGAGGCGCGTGATATTCCTCGATGACGACATCAAGGTGCCCGATCCGGACGACCTGAGCAAAGCGGTCAGCTTGCTGGACACCCATAACGCCGTGGGGCTACGCATCGGCGGCTTTCCCGACAACTCGGTGGTGTGCCACGCCTTCCGTGAGGCAGGCGGCTCGCAGGACACGTTCATCGGCGGCGGGGCGCTTGCCGTCGAGGTCAAGAGCAATCGCACGTTCTTTCCCAATGTCTACAACGAAGACTGGTTCTTCGTCTTGGACGCTGGAAAGGGCCTGCAGACGGTTGCCACCGTGGGCGAGGTACTCCAGGAGCCTTACGATCCGTACCGCGCCGAGCGAGCTCGGGCGGAAGAGTTCGGCGATGTCCTCGCCGAGGGCACGTTCTGGCTGCTCGACCAGGGCAGGTCGGCTTCTGATGGGGACCTGTCTCACTGGCAGGACTTCCTGGCCAAGCGGAAGAGGTTCATCGAGCAGGTTCTGGCGATGGTCGAAGGAAAGCCGGCGATCGAGCCGGCGGAACGGGCACGGATGGCCGAGGCGCTGAGGGCCGCGTCGGACCGCCTGGCACAGATCACCCCGAAACTCTGCGTGGACTACCTGCGGGCACTGGCCCTGGACCAGGACCGATGGCAGCGTCACATCCAGCGCATCCGGCGGCAGCCGAAGATGACGCGGGAACTCGCGCTTGAGTCGCTCGCCCGCCGAGGCGGAACACCCCTGACGTGGCGCACCAGCAAGCCCTCTCCGGCCCACAAGCCCGGCGCTGCCAGACGGCGCCCACCAGCAGCCACGTCCACGATTTCGTGGCGGCCGGTATGGCCCGGCGAGCTTCAGTCCGCTAACCCGTTGCTCCCGCGCACCGCGCTGCCGCGCGGCTTCTACGCGGCGCCGGGCCTGCCCCGCCGCGAAGGGCTTCCCTCACATGCGACGCATGCGCTGGAAACGGCGAAGGTCGCTCTGGCCGACCAGGAGGGCCAGGCCGAGGGCGACCACCACGGCGACAAGCACCCATCTCAGCAGCTTCACGTGTGACCCCCATCCGTCGGGTTGCGTTAAGGAGCAGTTCAGGGCCTCCTTACGACCCTACGGGGCGGGAAGATGCCTGCCTAGGCATGGCCACGGGCGGCCCTCAGCGGTGGGCGCTCCCGGCAGCGGAGGGCAGCGTAGATCCGTAGGATTTACCCACGCTGGAGCAGAATCGGGCCGCTGTGCGGAATATGGCTATCCGGCGGTAGTGCTGGGGGTCACGGCTTCGGCGCCGGCCATTCCGGGCGCAGACGGCGGGTTGGCCAGAAAGACCTCAATTATTCCGACCAGCTCGATAATACCCTCGAACGGTCTGGTCGCACGCGAATCCGCCACGCGGAGGTCCCCCGCCAGGCGTCCGTCAGCGGTTTGCTGCACGTCGAGGACGATACGCAATCCGCGTGCCCCCCCTAATTGAGGTCTTCTGGCCAACCTTCGGCTAACGCTATGCCGAGCCCGTATGGGTGCGCGTCAGGGCAGACCCCCTGAATTTCACCCCGGTACCCCTGATATGGCGCACATGCATCCCGCAGGCGCCGTTAGTCCGTGGCGTCGAGAAGCCCTTTCAGGTCGCCGCGCGCGGAGACGTTGAGTTTCGCGAACACCCGGGTGAGGTGGGTCTCGACCGTTTTCGGGCTCAGGTAGAGCCGCTCGGCGATCTGCTTGTTCGACAGGCCCTGGCACACCAGCAGCGCGATGTCCTGCTCCCGCTGGGTCAGGGCCTTGAACGGGTCCGGGCTGTCGTCCACGAGGATGCCCAGCTCGTGGGCGCACTCGTCGGCGAGCTGACGGTACGCGTTCGCGCCGATCATGATGAACCGCTTGCGGGCGGCGCGCAGCGCCCGTTCCGCCGCGGCACGCCGTCCGGCCTGATGATGGCACCGGGCGGCGACCAGCTCGATGCGCCCGGCCTCCAGCGGCAGCCCGACCATCTGGGCCAGGCTGCTCGCCCATTCGCATTCGGCCTGGGCCCGGTCATGGTCACCGCGGGCCATGGCGATCTGCGCCGCGACCCGGGCCGTGCTCATCAGCGCGGACTTCCGGCTGGCGCGCGCCGTGGTGGCGGCGAAGCGTTCGAGCGCCGCGGCCGCCTCATCGATCCGGCCGAGCTGGGCCAGGGCGTCCGCACGGACCGGGCCGAACAGATGCGTGCCCGGCTCGGCCGAGTCGTAGTGCGTGTCGAGCTGGATGGCCGCCGAGAGCAGCCGTTGCGCATCTCCTCTGGCCTGGGCGATCGCAGCCTTAGCACCCGCGGCGAAGGCGAGCCCGACGGGGGAGCCGAACGTGCGCGCCCAGGTCGCGGCCTGGGCGGCATGGTGCTCGGCCTCGGCCCACTCCGCGCGGGCGGCATGCGGGAAGGTGGCCAGCGAATGCAGTATGGAGAAGTCCCAGAACCGGTCGTTCTCCTCGGCATTGCCCGCGGCCAGGTCGGTGAACAGGACGGCCTCGCCGAGCATGCCGCGCCGGTACTCGACCTCGCCGAGGAACCCCAGTGCCTGGCTGACCCGTAGCGCCTCACCGCGCATGGCCCGGTGCACCGCGGTGCGCAGGTCCTGGGCGGCACCGCTCAGGTTGTCGGTCCACAGCCGGATCAGGCCACGCGCGACCAGGCCCTCCAGGCCGGACTCGTCGCCGGGTTCGCCAACGTCGGAGAGCAGGCCGAGTGCGGCGGGGCCTTGACCGGCCAGCGTCATCCCGACCGTCTTGGCGAACCAGGCGAAACCGCTCACCCACGGTTCGGCGGAATCCGGCCGCCACCGCGGCCGCGCCGTATTCGACCATTTCCGGGTAGGAGAGCGTGAGAATCCCGATGATGGCGAGCTGCGTGGCGATCCGCGCCCGCAGGTCCTCGGGCCAGGGGTTCGCCGCCGGGGGACCGGCACCGGCGTTGTCGAGCGTGGCGAGAGCGCCCTTGAACAGAACGGTCGCCTCGTCGATGTGGCCATTCAGCAGGGTCTGATAGCCAAGGACGTAGTCGCGCCATGGCCCGCGGGGTGCGGCGGCCAGTTCGCCCTCGTACTCGCGTGCGGCGATAACATCCCCCGCCACCAGCAGCGATTCGACCGTTGCCAGCATCAGGCTGAGCCGGGCCGGCCCCGGCGGGCTGCAGTCAAGTGCCTGGCGCAGGTAGGCAGCCGCGCGGGGGATGTCCTGGGCGGCCATCCGCTCCCTGGCGGCCCGCTGCAGGTCCGCGGCGAGCCGCTCGTCGGGGCCGTCGGCGGCGGCGATCCGGTGCTGCAGCGCGCCTGGGCCGCCGAGCTGGGCGCAGCGCTGATGCAGTTGCACCCGGACGCTGCGGCTGAGGTCGCTGTAGATCACCTCGCGGGTGAAGACCTGGGTGAAGGCCAGTTCGCGTCCGCCGGTCCCTGGCACCTCGGCGAGCAGCCCCACGTCGATCGCCTCGGCGAGCGGCGCGCCCATGGTCTCCAGGCCGGTGACCTCGCGCAGCGCGGCCACGCTGAACCGCTGGCCGAGAACCGCCGCGCCGGCGACCAGTTCCCGGGTCTGCCGCGAGCAGGACGCGAGCCTTGCGGTGATCGTGTGAGCTAGGCCGCGCGGCGCCGGGAGTGGCCCGCTGCCGGTGACGATCGAGTGCATCGGCATCAGCGCGAGCAGTTCGAGCACGTGACCGGGGTTCCCGCCGGTGCTCTCGTGCAGGCGGCCCGCTCCCCGCGGAGAAAGCCCGGGGTAGCCGTTGGCAGCCGCCAGGCGCAGCAGATCCTCGGGCGGGAGGCCGTTCAGTGCCAGATGCAGCCCTTGCTCACCGTCGAAGATCTGCCGCCACGACTTGGACAGCCCTGGGCTGACGGTCTGGTACTCCAACTGTGAATCGTCGCCGTGCCGCCGGTACGCGAGGATCAGCAGTACCGGGTCGTCACGCACACGCCTGGCCGAATACTGCAGCGCGGCCATCGACGCCCGGTCCGCCCACTGCGCATCGTCGACCAGCAAAACCACTTCGCCGGCGGCCTGCAGCTCCTCGGTAAGGCCCTGCCCGACGAAACTTGGACTGGCCAGGGGATCCATGCTGCCCGGCTGCCCCGTTGGGTGAATCCTCGCCAGCCGCCGGGTGATCTCGTCCAGGATCCGCCACGGGTACTTCGATTCGGCGCTGACCCCGGCCACCCGGACCACCGGCGCGGGAACGTCGGCGAGCAGCGTCTCGATCAGGGCGGTCTTCCCGATCCCCGGGTCACCTTCGACCGCGATGACGCGGGCTGAACCGTTGCTGACCGACTCCCAGGCCGCACGGAGGGCCGCCATCTCGTTCTCGCGTCCCACGAAGACGCTCTTGACCGGACGGCTGGCGGAACCGTGCGACACCGTTCCCCCTGGGGAACCACTTAATAGGAGTCAAACTTTGGGTAGGAAACAATCCTAACCGTTGCCTTAGCCGTATTTCGGCCCCCGAAGTAGGTTGTGACCGTCTCGTAGGCCGGAGGCGGAGCCGGGCTTGTTGCGCCGGGCCGGCTCAGCCTGACGGTTGGCGCTAACCCTTGGCCGCGAAGGCCCTCAGGCGGTTGTGGTCGCCGTTGAAGACATCCTGGTCACCGGGCATGTTGCCGGAGTCGGAGTACTGCCAGAAGGTGTAGAAACTCCAGCCGTGCGGCAATGGGCCACCACCGCTTGCCCCGTAGTTGGCGATCCACAGCGGGTCCCACTTGCCGAACCGGGAGGCGTTCCCGGTACACGTGGTCCACCAGTCGGTGGTGCTGTAGATCACCGGGTAGACGCCCTCCTTGTAGGCGTACTCCATGACGAAGTCCTCGATCCAGGACTTCATCTGCGAGGCGGTGAGCCCGTAGCACTCGCTGCCGTACGGGTTGTACTCGATGTCGAGGGCGCCGGGCAGGGTCAGGCCGTCGGCGGACCAGCCACCGCCGTGGTGGATGAAATACCGGGCCTGCGACTGCCCGGAGGAGTTATCTGGAATGGCGAAGTGGTAGGCGCCGCGTATAGTGCCGCGTTGGTATGGCCCTTCATACTGGTTATAGAAATCAGGGTTGGTGTAGTACGTTCCCTCGGACGCCTTTGCATAGGAGAAATCGATATAGGGCGATACGGAGCCCCAGCTGATGTTCCCCTGATACGCGCTGATGTCTATTCCGGGGAGCTGCATCGTGGTGAGCGCGGGCCGCATGCGCACCGAGTGCTGCCACTTACCGTGGGCGGCGGTGACGGTCTGCATTGTGTCGGCGCCCGGATGGGTGATCTTCTCCGGATGGATCGGGGTCGGGATGAACTTCGGCGGGGGCACCCGGACCTTCCGGCCCGACGCGGTGGCCGCCCACACGGTTTTCGCGGCGGACTGATGACTGGCTGGCGGTCTAGCTCCGCCGGTCACGTGGCCACTGCCGGAATTGATCATGCTCGGCAACACGATCCCGACCGCCAACACCGTAGTGACAGCGGCCAGGCGTTGCGGGCCGAAGAGCGTTGCGGGGTGTCGGGGCACTTCGTCTCCTCCTGGGATTCGACAGCGGGGTTTAAGTTGCCCGGCAAACGCGCAGCATTCTGGCGCACGGATATGCACCGACGTGGCGATTGTCAGGAAATTCTCAGGAAATCTGGTATCACTGATACTCGGGGGTAACCAGTGAACTCCCGTGCCATAAAGTGACGTTTGACCGTTTCTGGGCCGGATGCGACGCGGCTAATTCGGGAATGGGACGATCGCGGAGTGCGCCTGGCCGGCCGCAAATCCCTGGCATTTTGAAAAGCCACGGACCGGATGCGTATGAACCCCGGCGGGCCCTTTACTGAGGTGCCGCGCCAGGCTGATTGGCCGTACGCTGCGGCACATGTCACGGACACAGCGACTGATCATCGTCCTGGTCCTCAACGTAGGGCTCGTGGCCGGTCTTGTCGCCGTGGGCGTGACGGCTCATTCCATCGCCGTGCTCGCCGAAGGCGGCGACTATCTGCTCGATGCCGCTGGCGTCGCGGTGGCACTGGTGGCCATCCGGCTGGCAGCACGCCCGGCGACCCGAACGCGACCTGGCGGCTATCCGAACGCGACCAGCATTGCGGCGCTGATCAACGCCGGATGGCTGCTGATACTGGAATTGCTTGTCGCCGGCGCGGCGCTGCACCGGCTGGTCACGCGCACAGTGCCGGTGGACGGTCTCCCGGTCCTTGTCATGAGCGGTGTGGCCGCCGTGGCGATGCTCGCCGGTGCTCTCGTCCTGCGCGCGGACGAAGAGGACGGGGAAGACGGGGAGCGGGACCCGTCCGTGGCGGCGGTCCTGCTCGACACTTTCGCGGATGCTGCCGCCGCGGCAGGCGTCGCCGCCGTCGGTGCGGTCATCCTGGCCACCGGCGGCTGGTACTGGCTGGACCCCGCCGTCGCGCTGGCGATCGCCGTGGTCGTCGCCTATCACGCCGTCGCGCTCATCAGAAAGGTCCGCACCCGGCTTCGGCGCCGTGTCGATCGGCAGGCGGGCCGTTCGTGTAGGGGGTGAAGGGGCCGGCCGGTACCTGGCGCGGCCCGGCGACGTGAGGAGGGTGTCATGGCTGAGCCGACGGTGTTGCTGACTGGCCTGGGGATTCCGGAGTCGCCGCGCTGGCACGAGGGCCGGCTGTGGTTCTGCAACTGGATCGACCGGCAGGTCGTGGCGGTGGACATGGACGGCAAGTCGGAGGTCATGGTGGTGCGGGACCCGGACAGCCATCCGATGGGTTACTCGATCGACTGGCTGCCCGATGGCAGGCTGCTGACCACCGGGGACATGGTGCGGCGGCACGAGCGCGACGGGTCCCTGGTCACGGTCGCGGAACAGCACGCGAACGAGATCGTCGTGGACGGGCGCGGCAACATCTACATCAACGGCGCGGACTTCGACTTCGTCGGCGGGGCAGCGCCCACGCCCGGCTACATCAAGCTCATCACGCCCGACGGGCAGTTGCGCCAGGTGGCCGACGACATCGCCTTCCCGAACGGCATGGTCATCACCCCGGACAACCGGACGCTGATCATCTCCGAGTCGTTCGCCAGACGGCTCACCGCGTTCGACATCGATCCCGGCGGCGGGCTGTCCAGCCGGCGCGTGTTCGCCGAGGACGTGGCGCCGGACGGGATCACCATGGACGCCGAGGGCGCGGTCTGGGTGCAGACCGGATTCTCAGTTTCCCGCGTCGCCGAGGGCGGCCAGACACTGCAACGCGTGGACCTGCCGGAGGACCGGGCGCCGTTCGCGCTGATGCTCGGCGGCCCGGACCGGCGGACGCTGTTCATCCTGACCGCCGAGTGGCGGCTGGCCGACGATCACGTCGTCAACCTCGACCGGCTGGCGAACGGCCCGCGTACCGGGGAGATCCTGACCCTGCCCGTCGAAGTTCCCGGCGCTGGCCGGCCATGACACAGGGCTGCACGTCAACACGGGAGGGGAGGCTGGGGCCCGCCTCGCCCTGGCAAGCCCTGGCGTGGCCGGCCCGGCTCCGGCTGGAGTGGAACCGGGATCTGCCGTGCGGCGTCCAAGGGTCATGAGTACAGGCGGGATGCGGTTCGCGGCCACCGGTTTGCTCGTGGTGGCGGGCCTGCTCGCCGCCTGCTCCGTGGCCCACGTGCGGCCCGGTACCCAGTCCCGGGCCGGTGCCCAGTCCCAGGGCGGCACCCGCCCGGCCGGCGCCCAGGCTGCTGCCCACGCCCGGGCCACGGCCGGTGCCCGGCTGCAGATCAGCCGCGGGCCGTGGTGGTCGTCGCAAGGCGTAATCACACCGTGTGGGCCGCCCGCCCTGGTGCGCGCCGCCGGGCATGTGATGGGCGTGGGCACTTGCGGCCAGGGGCTTTCCAAGCCGCCGCAGAAGGCGACGCTGATTGTCGGCCAGCGGATCGACGTGCACATGTTCGAAGGCGCCGTGCCGCATAGCTCACGCCCGTCCGTGCTGGCGCCCGGGGCGGTGAGCCGGGACCGGGCCACGCAGACCTACCGTGCGGCCCGCCCCGGGCACGCGGTGCTGATCTCCGACGCGAAAGCCTGCCTCGCCCTCCGCCACCGGGAGGTCAAGGAGATCCCCGGCAGTTGCCCGGTGATCGCGGTTACCGTCGTGCCGTGAGCGGGCCGGCTCCCCGGCGCCGCTGACTCACTGATACGCCTTCGCCTGGATCCGGTACAGCTCGGCATACCGGCCACCGCGGGCGATCAGCTCGTCGTGGCTGCCGACCTCGGCCACCCGCGCGCCGTCGAGTACCACGATGAGGTCGGCCATGCGCACGGTGCTGAACCGGTGCGACACCAGGATGGTCATGCTCCCGCTGCGCCGGGCTTGCCGCGCCCTGCTGGCGTACCGCTCGAACAGCTGATGCTCGGTCTCGGCGTCCAGCGCGGCGGTCGGCTCGTCCAGCGCGGTGACCAGCGGCTCGTCGCGCATGAACCCGCGGGCCAGGGCGAGCTTCTGCCACTGGCCGTAGGAGATGTCCACGCCGTCGTGCCAGGTCGGCCCGAGCTGGGTGGCCAGGCCCGCCGGCAGGGTCTCGATGACGTCCCGCGCACCCGCCCGGTCCAGGGCGGCCGCGACGGCGGGCTCGGCGGCAAACCAGGAAGTTACCTGGTGTTATGCATCGCTCACCACCACGCCATCGCAAACTGGCCTGGTTCCGCCCAGGGCGGGTTCTATCATCGGACGATGCCGTCGCCCCTCCCATTAGCGCTGCGACCTGCGGCTTGGGATCTTGGTGCGCCGTCATCCGGGCCCGCGATGACCGTGCTTGGCACGGTCATCGCCCGTGTCGTGGTCATCGTGCGCGGTATCGCCCTGACCGAGATCGTCGTGCAGGTGATCATCTGGCGTTCGTTCTACCTGGCGAGCCCGTGGCTGCTCTGGGGACCCGCCGCCGCGCTCGCCTGGGGCAGCACCACGATGGCATACCTGCGGCGGCACCGGCCAGGCGGGCGGCCCGCCTGCGTGGACACCGTGGTGTTCGCCGGGCTCGCGCTCTGCGCTGCCTGGTGCGTGCCCACGGCCATCCGCGGCGAGGCAGGAAGCTGGCTGTTCATCCTGGTGACCACCCAGGCCATCGCACCGGTCTGGTTCGCGCCGCGGGCATTGTCGGTACCGCTCGCGATCATGCCGGGGATTGCTTTCGGTGCCGGTACCGCGCTGGCACCGGCAACCGGCCTGGTCACCGCGAGCCCGCGGCGGGCGGCGCTGGCGCTGCTGTTCGTCGTGGTGGCGACGCACTGGCTGATCCGGCAGATGCTCTGCGGCCGGGCCACCCGGGCGGACGCCGGGCTCGCCGCGGCGGACACCGAAGCGCGGGACCAGTACGTGATCCTGTCCGGGAACATCGAGCGGCGCGAGCAGGACCGGCTGATGCACGACACGATCCTGAACACGCTGACCGCCATCGCGCGTTCCGGCGGCACTCCGGCCGCGATCAGCCAGTGCCGTCAGGACATCGGCCTGCTGCAGAGCGCGCTGAGTGATTCAGGCACTACGCACGACCGGGGCCGGGCTGGCCCCGGCCCGGTTGGCGCCATCGAAACGGTCGTCGGCGAGATGCGCGCCCGGGGCCTGGCCGTGGACCTGGAGATCACCGGCGGTGCCGCGGCGCAGGGCATCCCGGAGCCCGGCGTCGTTCCGGGGCCGGCGCTGACCGCGATCGCGCACGCGACCAGGGAGGCGCTGGCCAACGTGGCCGCGCACGCCGGTACCGGCCATGCCCGGGTGACGGTCAGCATGACACCAGCCAGCGCAGCCGGGACGGTTGCGCAGGTCCAGGTGACCGTCCGGGATGAGGGGGCCGGCTTTGACCCGGGCAGCGTGGGCCCGGCCCGGCTCGGTGTCCGGCGGTCCATCACCGAGCGGGTCGAGGACTGGGGCGGCTCGGCGTGGGTGCAGTCCGCTCCCGGTGCGGGCACCACGGTGTCCCTGTGCTGGCCCGCGGACGATTCCGGCGCGGGACCGGCCGGGCTCCAGGCGGCCGGCGCAGCCCGCCGGGGGGAGCCAGCCCAGTGGTGAGCCGGGCATTGCTGCGCAGCGGCGTCATGCAGGAAAAGAGGGCGCACCGGGGGAGTGCGGAGACTCCGCAGGGAGCGGTGGCGGCGGCGGCAGAATCGGCGGCGCCGCGGTTCGTGGGCGCGGCCGCGGTCGCGCTGCCCGGCCTGCTGGTGCAGGCTCTGGTCGATCACGCCAGCTACCGTCATCCGGTGGTCCCGGTCGTGGTGTGGCTCGGCATGCTCGCGGCCGCGGCGTGGCTGATCCCCCGGGCAGGCGCGGGGGACCTGAGCAGCGCCCACGCGGCGGCCGCGATCGCGGTGGCGGTGGCAGCGGTGACCGCGACCGGCCTGGACCGCCGGGTGGCCGGCGCTGCCATGAGCGTGGACTGGACGATCCTCGGTGTGGTCTGGCTGCTCGCCCTGCTCGCGTTGACCAGCCCGGCGTGGCTGTGGGTCCCCGGGGGGGCCCTGGTCACGGTCATTCATTCGGTCTTCGTTGTGCAGGCGCTGGGGTTCAGCCCGCTGGGACTTACCCGCCTGGCCGCGAATACCTATGCGGTGGTGAGCATCCTGGCCGTGTTCGCCGCGCTGCGGCCGGCCCTGCGCACGCACGCCGAGATGGCGGTCCACCGCGCCGCGCTGGCCAGCCGGTCCGCGGCCGAACGCGCCGCGGCGGCCGCGATCGGCGCGGTCCGGCGCGACCGGCTGGACCTGCTGGAGATGGAGGCACTTCCGTTGCTGCGCGGAATCGCCGACGGAACCCTCGATCCTTCCGACGGCGCGGTCCGCAGGCGGTGCGCCGAGCATGCCGCGACCCTGCGGCGTGCCCTGGCCGACCGGACGTCTCCGCCGTCCGGCCTGCTGGCCGGCTTGGCGGGCGTGCTCGGCGCCGCCCGGGAGCGGAACGTGCCCGTCGAGGTCCAGGTGATAGGTGACCCCGGCGACCCGGGACAGGACGTGGTGCGGGCGACCGTGGCCGCGGTGCGCCGGGTGCTGCGGGCACTGCCGCCGCAACCGGTGATCCTCACCGTCCTCGGGTCCGGGCCCGGGGACGGGGCCGAGATGTACCTGACCTTCGACAGGCCGCCCGTTGCCGGGTGTGACGTGGCCGGGCTCGGGGACGCGGTGCCTGCCGAGGCGGCGTGGCGGGCGACGCTGGAAGCCGGCGAAGGCGGGCCCGGATGCCTGGAGGTCCGCTGGCGGACGGCGGTGCCAGCGTGACGGGGGATGCCGGGTGGATCGATGTCGCCGTCGTGGACGATCATCCGATCATCAGGGACGGCATCACCGGCTGGGTCGCCGTGCCGGAAAGCGGCCTCAGGGTCGTCGCCACCGCGACCACGGTGGACGCCGTCCTCGCCGGGCCGGGCCGGCGCGCGGATGTGGTCCTGCTCGATCTGGATCTCGGTGACGGGCCGACCGTTGCGCAGAACGTGGCGGCGATCAGTGCCGCGGGGCCTGCGGTGCTGGTGCTGTCCGCCTCGGACCGGCCAGCCGCGGTCCGGGACGCGATCCGCGCGGGCGCGCGCGGCTACGTGCTGAAGCAGGAGGAGGCTGGCCGAACTGCGGGCCGCGATCCAGGCGGTGGCGGCCGGCGAGGACTGGGTTTCGCCAAGGCTCGCCTACATCTTCGCCACGGACGACGCCCTGGACCGGCCGGCGCTGAGCGCACAGGAGACGCGGACGCTGCGGCTCTATGCGACCGGCCTGCCGATCAAGTCGGTGGCCCGGCGGCTGGGCATCGCGGACGAGACTGCGAAGCAGTATGTACGCAGAGTTCGCGAAAAGTACGCACAGGCAAACCGTGCAGCGCCGACCAAAGTGGACCTGTACCATCGAGCCGTTGAGGACGGGCATCTCCCTTCACCGCCCTAGCTACGGAATCCCCCCCTCCGGGCAGGGGCGACAGGAGATACCCGTCCTCGACGCTCGATCCCCCGGAAGCCTAGGTGCGCCGTGCCGAACAGTCATGACCCCAATGCGGGGGTCACGATGGGGCTTCCGAAACTGGTCATCTTCGCCCTCGGCGGGACCATCGCCAGTCTCGGCGGAGCCAGGGCATGGGCTGGCCACGATCCGATGAGCGGCGGGTGCCGAGCCGGTCAGCGTGATCGCAGGTAGGCAGTGAAGTCCGGGGACCAGACCTCGCCATTCTCGTCGATCAGGCCATAGCGCCGCACCAGCGCTCCCTGCTCGACGTCCACCTCGATTCCCCGGCCGGAAGCCAGCTTGAGAAGCGGGTCCCAGAGCTCCTCTTTCCGCATGAAGTCTTCGAGCTTCTTGTAGTAAGACGACAGGTCGGACTGGAGGATTCGCCCGATGTCGGTCATGCCGTGCTCCATCATGCGGCAGAACGCGACCTCAGAGAGGAAGGGGTGCCCGGCCGCATACTTCCACGCCACATCGGGTGCGTCGTCCGAAAGTTCCCCGGAGCGGCCAGCCATCACCCTGACCTGTTCGTAATCCATCGGGCGCAGGTATATCGAGTCGCAGACGCCGGCGAAGCTGGATACGTCCGCGGCGTCGACCTCGATGCGATCGATCGGGCGGCGGGCGACCGCCAGGGCTGCCATGGGGATCCGGTCCGGATAGTAAACGAGTTCCCGGAGCAGGTTGAGGAAATCACGGGCGTCCGGGAAGAGCTTGATCGAGTCGAACTCGTCAAGGACCACCACCAGATGGCCGCCCGATCTGCCCAGCCGCAGCAGCGCCTCGCGGATCAGGCGGTAGAGGTCGTGAATCGGGACCTCGCGGGCGTCGTGTCCGCCGCCGGTGGCCGGTGCGCCGCCCGCGGTCGTGAAGGTCGCAAGGACAGTCTCGGCCGGGCACAGCGCCAGGATGTCCTGCAGCACCTCCGCGCCGGAGCGGACGGTGGCAATGTTGATCCAGCCGGTCAGGGTCTTCTCGTCGGGTGTTTCCCGGAGGATCTGGTTGGCCAGCGAAGACTTCCCCATGCGGGTCAGGCCGATCAGCGCCGCGCTGCTGCGGGCTTCGTACAGGCGCCTCCGGAGCGCGCCCCGCTCCAGGTCACGGCCGACAAACCGGTCATCGGACGCGATGGTCCCGTAGCCGACAAAGGGGTTAGCTGCCGTCATGCCACATTCCCGACGCTGTTGGCTCGCAGCCACTCGGCAAACAGTCCCACCCGGATACGCAGCCGTCCGCTGGCGTCCCGGTCGAGCACCTCGCGCGCGAACAGATCGCGCACCACCTCGGCGTCCTCGGCCTCGACATCCTGTGAGGTGATCGACGGATTCAGTGCGACACGGGTCAGCAGCGCGAGGTACCTCTCCTTGGGCGCCAGCGCCACCGATTCTCCGGCGGCCGTGACGAGCGGGTCGAACTTGTCCATGGGCAGCGCCGCGGGCCCTATCGTCAGCTGCCCCAGGACGTCGCCGACCACGGATTCGGTGATGAAGGCGAGCCGGTTCCGGTTGAGATGCTGGACCAGGCGGTCGCAGAAGATCTGGAGGTAAAACGCGCTCCCGGCGGTCAGGCCGATCAGCCGGTCCAGGGATGCGCCCTTATACCGTGACTCGCTGCCCATCATGATGGGATCCTCGGCGAGTGCGCGTGCCTCCTCCTCGCTGAGGTAGCTGATCCGCTCGTCGTGGGTGACGCCGAACTCGTTCGGGTATGCCTCCTTGAACCGGGGCATGGTGTCCTGCCCGACCAGCACGGCATCGAACGTCCGGCTTTCGAGAAGTGACTTCCACTGGCGCATGAAGGCAGGCGTGAGCAGTCCTTCGCGTATGTACTCGTACACGTAGGTGAATTCGTCGATGAGGAAAATGGGCCGGACCTCGCGCCAGCCCTTCCGCGCCTCCAGCAGCCGCGTCGAAGCCCGCACGCTGCGCCGGAAGCTTTCAATGGGCGAGGATTCAACCTGAAATTCCCGCGGCCAGTGCTGCTCCATGATGTCTGTCATATCGAAGTCATGCACGAGGCGCTCGTACAGTGAGTCGATGCACGCCTGCACGAAGCTGCGTTCCGCCTTGGCGGTGTCAATGGTGCCCAGGCTGAGGTAGATGGCCAGGTTCGGCGGGCGCAGCCGTTTGGCCAGTTGCCGCAGTACCGAGGACTTCCCGGATCGCTTCTGCCCGTAGAGCACGAAGCACTGGCCGAGTGGCCCGCTGGTGACGTCGCTGTAAACGCGCTCCAGGAGTTCCTGACGGCCGAAGAACATCTTCTGTTCCTCGACCGGGGTACCGCCCGAGTACCTGCTGTACGGATTGGCGACGCTGACAAACCTGCGGGCCGGCGAAGTGTGGCCACCACGGTCCTGGCGGGACTCTCGGCGAACTGGCCGGAGGCGCGCCGGAACCTGAGGCTGAGGGACAGCGTGGCCTCGCCCACGCCGAGCGCCAGGTCGGAGACCTTGAGCCGCTGGACGAGTTCCCGCGTCTCACCCGGCCGCAACGTCTGCAGGAATCCCGTCTGCCCATGCGTGCGCAGGTCGGGCGTGTGGGCAAGCACGAGCTGAACGCTCTCCACGGGGGCATCCCCGGCCGGGAGGCCGATCGACACGGTCAGCAGGAAGGTCTGGTCGTCTCCGACATAGAAGCGCTCCCTGGAGGCCAGGCTGACGAAGTCAGGAGACGACACCGCGCTGCGGAGGTACCGGGAATGCTCGGTGTCCACCACATAAGTAAGCTGCCGCAGCAGAGTGCGAAAGTACGGTGGCGGCCGCTGGCCCGCACCGATCGCGGCATCCAGCGCCGCGGTCGCCACGGTGATGTTCTGGCTGGCCTGCTCCCACGCGGACACGTGGCGCTCGTATTCGTTTTCCAGCAGCTGCCTGGCCGCGGCGTCGAGCGCTTCGGCTATGGAGCTCTTGATCTGAGCGGATGCCTTGCTGGCGCTGGTCTCCTTGAGGAGCCTTGCGCGCAGATCGAGCAGCCAGGCGGCGGAAACGTCGCTGCCCTTCTCGTTGATATAGGTGAAATAGAACGACTCGGGGTTTGCCGGCGGGCTGGCGGTCGCCGCGCGAGCCGGCGGGATGGGCATTCGCCCGCGCCGAAGCTTGCGGGTTGCCGGAAGGACCCTGGCCGGCCAGGGGACGGGCGGAGAGAACGGCCGTTACCGGAACGGTCAGCTGCTGGCCGTCATCGAGTTGGAGCACCACCACATCCGGCAGGACCTTCAGGATTCGCGCTGCCCGCACCCAGCGCTGGGAGCCCATCAGGGTGACTTCGTACCTCGCGCCAGTCCTTAGGTTAAGACTCGTGGCCACGACCCCTCCGGCCGCCCCGTGGCACACCGCAACTCCAGGCCCCTGATCGGTCGGTCATTGGTGAGTGCTCAAGTTTGACATTACCTTGTGCGCGACCAGGGAGCTATGCCCGCGTGCTGCGTAGGCTTTGACGATGATGACGCAGCCAGGCGACGGGATGCGGTGGCCGCAGCTGGCTGAGCTTGCCGTCCGTGCGGCCCGTCATGCCCAGGCGGGATCCCCGCAGATATGGACCGTCGCGGCGGTGGTCGTGGCCATTGTCGGCTCCGTCATCGTGGCGTGGCAGGCGCTGGAGACGCACCGCACGACCACGCTGAGCCAGCGGACACTTGAGGTCTCTAACTCCCTTGCCATCGACGCCGCCCGCAGCCGCCTGGACCAGGACGCGCCCCGCATCGACGTGTACGTGGAGCAGGTGTCGGTCCCCGGGGAAACGTCCGGGGCGCAGTGGCGCCTGGAGGCGGATGCTGCTCGATTGATACGGGTGCAGGCGCAGGTCACGGGTCGTCAATCTCATGAACGACAGGACCATTCACCTCAAGGTGCACGGCCTGCAAGACGGCGCGATGCGCGCCGACGTAGAGGTCCTGCTCGTTCCTGCCGCGAAGCTGTCCTACTTCCTGACGGCCACCTTCACCTTGAGCCAATGGGCGGAGAACTGGGCGTCACATCAAGCCGGAAACCCTCTCCCCAATGTCGTGGAAGGCGCTGTCATAGCAGGGGACGACAGGGACGAAGGCGTCGTGGATACCTGGCCCTTGGCACTTGCCGCATGGCCCATTCAGCCGGCTGACGACTCGGACGGTACCTGGCAGCTGAGCGCGGGGATGCCGGGCAGCGACTGGTTCCAGATCGCCATCCGCCCGCTCCGCGAGCGCGGTTACTGGATCTCCCAGCGGCGAAACATCCCGATGCCGGAGCCGTCGCACTACAGGCCCCGGTAGCCCCGGCAGCGCGCACAGGTCCGCCCACCCAGTTCGTCCAGCTGCCCCGCTGGAATGTAGCGGGAATGGCAGCGCTGCCCCTGCGCCGCGCGCAGCGCGTCGGTGCGCCCATGGCACAGGTAGTAGCGATAGCCGGCCGCGCTTTGGCGGGCGCCGCACGACAGCCGGCAGGTGCCGCAGCTGACCAGGGCGCGCAGTAAATACTCATGGCGGGTGTTCCGGGCCGCGCTTTGCTGGTTGGCATCCAGCTTGGCCTGGACCTGGGCGAAGGTGTCCTCCGGCACGATCGGCGGGACTGGCACCTCGATCCAGTCCTCCGGCGGCCGGGGGGCATGGCTGATCCCCGGCCCGGCTGGCAGCATCGCCGACTTGCGCTGCCGGGCCGGTGCCACCCGGGTTCGGTTGGTCAGCGCCCGGCCCGCATACGCCGGGTTCCGCAGCATCCAGCGGACGCTGGCCGCGTTCCAGCGCGGCTGGCCCCTGCGGGTGGCCACTCCCAGCTCGGTCAGCCGCCGGGCCAGCCGGTATACGGTCGCCCCCGGCTCCAGATACCAGTCGAACAGCTGCGCGACCAGCACCGCCTCGCCGGGCTCGACCCGGACCGCGGCCGCATCCCGGGGCCGCTCGGGGTCCAGCCGGTAGCCAAACGGCGGCGTGGTCCACGGCAGCAGCGTGCCCGCCCGCAGCTTGGCCTGCCGGCCACGCCGCATCCGCTCGGTGATCAGCGTCCGCTCATACTCGGCCACCGCGCCGCGGATCTGCAGCAGCAACTGGTCGTGCGGGTCAGAGCTCATCGGCCGGTCCAAGAACTCCACCCGGCAGCCATGCCCGGCCAGTTCCTCGATCAGCAGCACCTGATGAACGTAGTTGCGGGCCAGCCGGTCCGGCGCGGTCACCACCACCACGTCAAGATCGGCCAGCGCCGCATGATCACGCAGCCGGTCCAGCCCCGGCCGGCCAAGCCGGGCACCGCTATAACCGTCATCGCGGTAAACGTGCTGCTCATCCAGCTCCCAGCCGCGTTCGGCCACCGCTGCGCGCAGCCGGTCAAGCTGCTGCTCGATCGTCTGCGCCTGGGCCTGGCGGGTGGTCGACACCCGCGCATACACCGCTGCGCGCATCAGGCACCTCCCCGGCGATCAGCGCCAGCCCCGGCAGATCGCCCTGCCCGGCCCAGCGCACCAGCAACTGGTAGGCCTGATCCCACCGGCGCTCGCCGTCGCGGCACGGGCTGAACTGGCGGCAGACGGTCCACGTCCGGTTCATCGGGCACTCCTACCAAAGCAACATCGGTCTTGGAGAGTAGATGCCCGCAATCGCAGCGGCCGGTGCCACCAGCTCAAACTCAGCCGCAACCGCCGCACGCAACAGAACTTGCCATTTGTGATTAGACCATCGAGCGGGGCTACCGGGTTGATGGCCGCCGCCTTGGTCAGGTTGTGAATGGCTCGAGGATGTGGCTGAAGTCCCAGGTGTTCTGGGTGATGCCGGAGCAGGTGTTGCTGTCGACGGTGCCGGGGCAGCCGCCGTTGTCGCGCTGGATCGCCCAGATCGACAGGAAGTTCATGTTGTTGGCCTGGGCGAAGTTGAGCATGGTCGTGGCGTCGGTTCGCTAGGTGACCTCGGTCTTCTTCCGCAGGTCGTCGATGCCGGGCAGCAGCGTCATGCCCTCCATGTTCCAGAGCTGGGCCGAGGTCAGGCCAGGGAAGATGGATTGCGAGCTGGGTGTGGGTGCTGGTGGCCGCGTTTTCCGCCGCGGTGCCCATCTCCACCACGCCCTCTTTGGCGATGTAGTAGTCGAAGACCATGATGTTGACCGAGGTCACGGTGGCGCCGCTGGCCACGGCGCTCTGCAGCACGGCCTCGCCGTTCGGGTCCAGGCCGTACTGCTCGACCGGGATCGTGTACTGGATCTGCAGCGGGATTCCGTTGGCCGCGGCCCACTGCTCGGTCAGCGCGATCGCCTGGTTGCGGCGGGTGATCCCGGCGGTGTTGTTCAGCGAACTGGACTCGACGTCCATGTCGAGCCTGGTGACCCCGAGCGTGGTGATCACCTGCTCGTAGTCGGCCGCGATCGAGCCCACGTTCGTGCACGAGTCGGCGATCTCGGTGCCGCCGTGGTCGGCGCTGTACCCGCCGAACGACGGGATCACGTCACCGCCCGCGGCGCGCAGCGCCGCGATGTCCGAGGCGTAGTAGTTCAGCGGCTGGGCCGAGTTGCCGTTCCAGTCCAGCGAGCAGGAGTTCTTGCCGGTGGACTGGAGGAACGCCAGCGTGAAGTACTTGACGCCGGACGCCTGGGACGTGGCGGAAAGGCTCGGGGTGTTCGGTGCGAGGTAGGTCTCGTAGTACGGCGCGTACACATGGGCGGGCAGCGGCGTGTACGTGGTGGCCGCTGCGGCGGTGACAGTTCCGGCCGCGGGCCAGAGCGCGGCGGGCCAGAGCAAGGCGGCGGTGATGGTCAGGCCGATCGCGGTGCGGTGACGGAGTCTCATGAGGTCTCCCATCGGCTGTTCTTGGGATCGGGGCATGGCATTGCCCGGGGCCCGCAGGCCGGCCCCGGGCCGTCGTTAGGCCAAAATGTCGATCTTGGTGACGTTCCAGCCGGACACGCTGACTACAGCGGTGGCGCCCTGCAGGTCCGCGGAGTTCCAGGTAACGGTGAGCGTCTGCGACTCGCCGGGGAACAGCGTGATGTCGTTGTTCTGCCAGAGCGAGGACTGCAGCTCGTTGTCGCCGGGCAGTTCCTGGCCGCCGGCGGTGCCGCGGCGCACGTCGGCGCGCAGCAGGAACGCGACCGTCGAGGCTTGAGGTGTTGGTGATCGTGACCGTGGTGGCGCGGTCCGCGCCGTCGGGCCCGGCCTGGTTCACCGTGCTGGCGGTGGCCGTGACCGAGGATTGCGGCAGGGTTTGCAGGCCGGTGAGGTTCGCGTACTGGGAGACGGTTCCCTGCGGCTGGCCGAGCGTCTTGGACCAGCTCACCACGTCCGGCTGGGTGGACAGCCAGTAGACGTTGCGGTCGATCAGGGTGCCGTTCTGCTTGAGCTGGAGTTCGACGAAGTAGGTCTGGACCGGGCTGGTGGGGACCTTCGGCGTGAGCACGCCGGTGAGCACCTGCTGGCTGGTCAGGCTGATGTTGCTGGCGGTCTGGTCGTCGAGCACGGTCCCGGCGAGGTTGTACACCTTCGCTTCGACCGACAGGCCGGCCTGGGTGGTGTTGCCGAGGTTGTCCAGGGTCACCGTGCCGGTGTCGAGGGCATAGATCGCGTGCAGGCCGCGGTTCGCCTCCTGCGCGCCGAAGTAGCTGCCCGCCTGGTCGCCGTCGTTGTTGTACAGGTTCCACAGCAGGCTCGGCCAGCCCTTGTTCATCTGCCAGTAGATGGTCCCGGTGGCGGGGAGCGGCGTGTTGTTCGCGTGGTCGATGAACGACTCGAACTGGGCCCTGGTGTTCTCGTAGTCCTGGGCCTGCGCTTCCTCCACGTACTGGGCCAGGCTCGACCACTGGCCGTATCTGCTGGACAGGGCGGTGTCGAAGTGGCACAGCGTGCCGAACGAGTAGCCGGACTTGCAGCGTGGCTCGTAGTTGGCGTGGTACTGGTTCGCCTTCGTGTTCTGCCAGAGGTTGCTGAGGTCGCTGGCGGACATGAACCGGTTCAGCGAGTCCATGGTCGGGATGGTGTTGCCCGCGCTCTCCTCGCTGTCGTAACCCCAGGCGGCGCCGGCGTTGGTCACGGTTGAGTCGGTGCCGAGGTGGGTCGTGTCGTACCAGTAGTCCGGCGGGACCCAGTCGTAGGGGCCCTCCTTTTCGCCGGATGGGCCGAGCGTCGTCGTGCTCTTGTACTCGGCCGAGGCGATCAGCGGGGTCTGCGGGTAGAAGTCCGCGTTGGTGAACCCCGTGATCGAGACCGATTCCTGCTGGCTGCTCGGCTGGTTGTCGGACCACTGGAAGCTGAACACGCTCGGGTGGTTGCGCAGGTTCGTGCCTATGGTCTGGGCCGAGTTCTGCAGCACGTTCTGCTGCGCCGTGGTGAGGCTGCCGCCGACCTCCCAGGCGTCGCAGCACTGGAACCCGCCGTTGACCAGGATGCCGGCCTGGTCCATCTGCTGGAACCAGTCGCCCGGCATGATGTGGCCTTCGAGCCTGATCGTGTTGACGCCCATGTTCTTCATCAGGGCGATCTGCTTCGCCGTGTCGGCGGCGGAGTAGTGCAGGAACAGGTTCGGGTCGTAGCCGCCGCCCCTGATGACGATCGGCACGCCGTTGATCTTGAAGGCTCTCGCGCCATTCGGCTCGATGGCGTTCGAGCCGGTCAGGTAGGACGTGACGGTCCTGATGCCGAAGGTTTCCGTGGTCGTGTTGTATTGGGTGGTGCCCTGGGCGACGGTGACGCCGAGCGTGTAGAGGGGCTGCGCGCCGAGCTGGTAGGGCCACCAGACCTGGGGGCTGGTGATGCTCAGCGCCGGGAAGCTGCCCGGGGTGAACTGGACGGTCTGCGTGGTGCTGGCCGGGACCGTGACGTTCTGGGTGACGACGACCGGCGTGCCGCTGTTCGGCGGGGTGATGGTCGCGGTCACCGTCGCGGCCTGGGCGGTGGCCGTGTAGTTGGTGACGTCGGTCTTGACGGTCAGGGCTGCGCTGGCCAGGCCGGCGGCGTCGGCCTGGTTGACGTGCGAGTTGCCGACCGCGAGCGCGCCGTCGACCTGGAGCTGGACCGGGAACTGGATGCCGGTGTTGTTGTCCGGCGGTATCTGGGTCCAGTCGACGTTGTCCAGCGTGAACATGCTGGTCGGGTCGTTCGGGTTGACCTCGATCGCCATTGAGTTGGTGCCCGAGCGAATCAGGCTGGTGATGTTGAAGGTCAACCTGGTGTAGGCGCCGGTGACGGTGGCGGACGTGGCCACCTCGGTGCCGTTCACCCAGACGTTGGCCGAGCCGACGACGCCGTTGACGATCAGGGTGGCGGCCTGGCCCGCTGCCAGGTTTGGCGTGAAGTCGGCGCGCCACCACCAGGGGACGTCGAACGCGGCGACCGAGTCCGGGCCGATCTTGGTCATGCTGCCGTAGCACAGCTGCATGTTGTTCGAGAAGAAGACGCTGTCCGGGCTGCTGGTGCTCTGGTTCACCGGCTGCAGCGCGGTGTCGCCAGGGCACTGGCCGTTCTGCGCCAGGGCCTCGATCTCGGTGCCCGGCGCGCCGGCGTCATCGTTGGTGACGGGCAGCCAGGTGGAGGTGTTGAAGCCGGGGGTGGAGATCTGCGCGCCGGTCTGGGTGGCCTTGGCGCTGCTCTGCACGGACCAGCCGCCGGTACCGAGGTTGGCGATGTCGCTGGCCCCGGTGTCTGACGGGCTCTGGCCGATGGCGGCGTGGTTTCGCGGTACCGCCGCCCGGCCGGGGGACCGGGCGGCCGGCCGGGAGTGCGGCGAGGCGGTCGCCGGAGCGCTCGGCACCAGCCAGGCGAGTGTCGTTGCCGCTATCGCAGCAGCGGCCCAGGGAATGGGGGTCCGGGGCCCTAGGGTCCGGCGGACTGAACGAGCACGAAGCATCCGTCGCATAGCTGGCCACTCCTGTCACGCAGCAGTTACCACGAACAGCGGCCGGCCCGGCTTGAACAGTCAATTAGTTCGTAACCTTTCCAAACAAACCTGTCAATAGGTCTTGTCCCTGCGCGCCGCCCCCTGGTGCGGCCGTCAGTGCCCGCGGCCCGCGGAACGGTAGCCCGCCGTCGTCGCCCAGCCGACTTCCCGGTCGGTGGCAGCACCGACATCGTGCACTCGGTGCGCCCCCCGGGACGCTCGCGCGCCTGCCGCCCACACCCTGCGGCGCTCATCTCAAGGACGGTTCTGGCCACGCTTTAGTGCCAGCCGCTCGCGCCCCAAGATCGCCTTACCGCATACGTATACCGCAACGGTTCAGACCGGCGTATACTGCCACACGCAGCGGTGCCCGGGGCAAGCTCTTATACGCTGCAGGGGGGTTCGGTAATGACCTTTCTAGACGAATTGCCGCTTGACTGGGCGGATCCAGCCCTCCAGGAGCTGCATGAGATCCTTTATCGCACGCTCTGGGAGCGCAACAAGATCGTCGACGTCACGTTAACGGCGGACCTCGATCCCGGTATGATCATGTGGGATCAGCCCGCCCGCTTCATCTGGCGCGACGTGCTTACCCAGGCTCGCTTCCAGGGCACGCAAACCGAATTGCTCGGGCGGGTCAAGATCATCGCGCCGCAGGTGGGCATCCGGATCGACGAGCTCCTCCGCGCGCAGCCGATTGTGGCGGCTCCCGTGGAAACCGGCGATCAGGGCCCGGCCTGGAAGAACTTCAGCGATGACGGTGCAGACGAGAAGCTCATCGTGGAGAACGATGACACCCTGCTGGGAATCGCCTTCCTTCATCGAGGGCTGCAGGTCGCCCGGTCGGTGTGCAGAATCCGGGCTGCCTTTGGCAAGTCTGACTTCTATGGTTCCGGGTTCCGGGTAGCTGACGACCTGATTCTTACCAACCATCATGTGCTGCACAACATGAGGCGCGACGACGAGCCGGCCACCGCGGTGGAGGCATGGTTCAACTACGAGCTGGACTGGGACCGGCATGAGCTGACCCATCTTCCGGTTGAATGTGATCCCGCCTCTGTCGTGGGTGAAAAAGAGCATGACTGGTCAGTGATACGAGTTAAATCCCCCATTCCCGACCAGTATCCACCGGTCGATCTCGCCGGAATTGGCGAGGTCAATGTTGACGATCGTGTCTACATCATCCAGCATCCAGATGGCTTGCCGAAAATGGTGGGCATGCAGCATAACGTGGTGCGATATGTGGATGCCGACCTGCTGCAGTACTGGACGGATACGAAAAATGGCTCCTCGGGCTCCCCGGTCTTTGATGAAAAGTGGCGCCTCGTCGGCCTTCATCATCGCTGGGTCAAGCGCGAGGTCGGTGGCAGGCTCGAGTACCGTAACCAGGGGCGGCGCATGACCCGGGTGCTGGAGCGAATGCGCGCCCTCGGGGTAGGGCCCGGGCTGTGAGCACGCCAGCCTCACGGTATGTCGGCATCGTAGCCGAGCTGTTCTGGAGAGCCAACGAAGCCCAGGAGATCGCGGACGCTGCTGGGATAGCAAACGCCGGGATAGCCTGGGGCCAGCCGGCCTTTTCCATCTGGAGCGACATCCTTAGGGTCGCCCGCAGGCAAGGGAGCTTCACGGACCTGCACGAGAGTATTATTTCGAAGTTCGGCCAGAAGGGTGATCATGAGGAGCTTGACAAGCTCGCGAATCTTATACAGAACCCGATGCTGCCGACTGGCTCCTACCATTCGGTGGATCCGTACCGCGCCCGCCTCGTCGGGCAGTTCACCCAGCGTGCTGTGTTCAACCGGTTCGACCTGCGGTCGAATTGTGCGAAAATGACCGACGGAATGCCAGCGTTGTTCATTGTCGGCGACCATCTCTCGGGCAAGAGTCATTCTTGGTATTATGTCCAGCACATTGCCGATGCCGAGGGTCATCTGGCCGTCCTGGTCGACATAGCTGACACGTGGGGTTCCGCCCAGTGCACCGCGGCTGAGCTTATGGGAGCCATCGCAGACCAGCTTGGGATCACCGTGGACCTCCGGGCCAGCGATCAGGTACAGCCTGATACCTGGCCAAGGTTTCTTGTCGGGAGGCTGATCGGCAGGCTGCCCTCGCTGCCCGGCGACGGCCGGAGGCGCTGGATCGTGATCGACGGCATCGATCGCGCGAATGTCACCCCGGATGCGATCGGCCTGGTGGAATCGCTGGTGAGCGCGGCTGAGAAAGGCCGGCTCAGCAACCTTCAGCTCATCGTCACGGGCTACAACGGCGCGCTCATCGCGACTCCCCCGGCCGGCACCGGGGTGGAGCGTATCCAGGCAATTGAACGGCCCGAGGTCGAGCGGTTCTTCAAAGACGTCGGTCACGACTATGGCACGCAGGTCGAGGCAGACTTCCTCGCCTCGCTCATGCACAAGCTCTACACCGGCCTGGGGACGACGCCCGACCTAGGCATGCTCGGGATCAAAGCGGCTGACCTGGCGATTTCGGTGTTTGGGCAGGAAGGGCCATGAGCGACTCCACGTCGGCCGAGCTCTGGGCAAGGCTTGACTCCTTCCAGGCCGAGGCACCTGAGCAGCCGAGCCGGCAGCGAACCAGGTACCGGCAGAGAGCGGCCGTGCTTGCCTGGTTCGACGAGGATCAGCTGATCGGCCGGATGGAGCCCGGGCCACCGGACCGTGAGTTCACGGTGTTTCTTTCCGAGGATTGCAGCCGTATCGCCCTGCCGGATGGTACGCGCCACTGGGCCATCAAGGATCCGCTCCGCCGGGCGGCGCTGGCCGAGCTGAAGAAGGCAGGCGAACTGAGGTCCACGCTGGAGAGCGTCCCAAGCCGGCCGGATAACCCGGTGCAGCGGGCAATCGACGACGCCATCGCCGGCAACTCCTCCGCATCGGACGATGACCCGCCGGAATCGTTGCGCGCCCGGCTGCAGGTGGCCGAGTGGCTGGGCGAGGAGCAGGGAGGCCCGGTTGCGTCGACCGGGGAGATCCGCGCGCGGCTGGATCTCTCCGAGTTCCTCGATCCGCTTCGTGAACTGCTCCGCAACGGCTTCGAAGGCCGCCACAAGGAGCTTGACCGGCTGCGCGGGTACGTGGGCGTCCTGCCACCCGGGTCGCTGCGCCGACGTTTTCTAGCCAGGGTGAGAAGTCTGCGGGACCAGCCGCCGCTGCTCATCTGGGGGGCAGGCGGGATCGGTAAGTCAACGCTTGTCGCCAAATTCGTGCTCGAGCACTTCGACAGCCTCGACCCGGCGGACAGGTTCCCGTTCGCGTACCTGAACTTTGACCGGGCTGCGCTCGACCCGTTCCGGCCGGCCTCATTGATCGTCGAGGTGGTCCGCCAACTGGGCCTCCAGTATCCGCGGCTGGCGCGGGAGGCTGCGGAATCGGCCGAGCTGATCGGCGAGGCCTCGCGCTATTACGAGAGCCGCAGCCAGGTCGCGGGAAGCCAGCGGCTCGGCGAGGCTCGCACCGAGGACCGGCAGTCGGCAGCCGCCGAGCTGGGCCGCCTGGTACGGGGCGCCGCGGGCCCGGACCGCCCGTTGCTGCTTGTCCTTGACACGTTCGAGGAGGTCCGGCGGCAGGGGACGTCGGCCCTGGCCAGCGTGTGGGACCTGCTGGAGACCTTGCAGGAGCAGTTCCCGATGCTTCGCGTCGTCCTGGCCAGCCGGGCGAAGATAGACCAGTACGATACCCGCGACCTGGCGCTGCACGACCTGGAGGAGAAGGCGGCGCGCGCGTACCTGGAGGCGCGGGTGCCTGACCTGAGCAGCCGCGACCTGCGGCGGGCGGTACGGAAGGTCAAGGGAAACCCCCTCAAGCTCCGCCTCGCGGCCCGCATCCTCAGCGACCCGGAGGAGGATCGCTCCCTTGCCTTCCTGCGCCTCGACCAGGCGGAGGCGGAGGCGGTTCTCTACGACCGCATTCTCGGCCATATTGGCGACCCAGCGGTCCGCTGCATGGCTCATCCAGGGCTCGTCCTCCGCCGGATTACACCGGACATCATCGATAAGGTACTGGCCGCGAATTGTGGGCTGGGGGAGATCGATGCCGCCAGGGCCGCGGAATTGTTCGACCGGCTCGAAGCCGAGGCGACGCTGGTCGAGCGTCGTTCAGAAGATCCCGGCGCCCTCTATCACCGCTTGGACGTCCGGAAGATGATGCTGCCGTACCTGCGCCAGTCGATGCACGATACGGTGGCTGCGATAGATCGCGATGCCGTGGCTTACTATTCTCGGCTCGAGGGCCCTCTCGAGCGGGCGGAAGAGCTGTATCACCGGATGATGCGCGGCGATACCAGCAAAACGCTCTCCGCGCGCTGGCAGGATGAGGCCGGCCGCTTCCTGCGCATTAGTTTCGACGAGCTTCCCAAACCCGCCCAGGTATTCCTGGCGTCCAAGCTGGGGATCGAAATCGATGCAGAAGTGCGGAAGGAGGCGGACGCGGACAGCTGGGCGCTGTACGCGGAGCAGGAAGTCGAGCGGCTCAGCAGGGTGGGCAGGCTCGATGAGGCGCTCTCCATTCTCCAGGAGCGGCGCGGGCAGCATGGCGAGAGCCTGCTGCCAGAACTCGAGCTGGAGGTCCTGGAGCTCCAAGGCCGGCTCGGGTTCGCCCTGGAGCATGGCAGGCGCTGGCTCGGCGCCACTATTGATGCAGGCGGCGTAGGGGAGTTTGTCGGGGCGTCCTTGGATGTGGCCCGCATCGCCGAGCGCGCCAACAACCTAAATGAGGCAAAGGATGTCCTCCAGCAAGCGCATAATGTGGTGCACAGCTCCCGCCGTAACCTGGATATCCTGCGGGTGGATGTCGGGCTTTTGCGACTGGGCCGTACCACCGGGGTAACCGTCTCGGACGACCTGGTGGAGGGGACGGCTGCCCTCGCCCGCTCGGTCGGCCTCTACGAACTGGGACGCGAACCGGCGCTGTTGCGTGAGCTGGCCGCCGAGATCGGCATCGTCTACCCCGAACTACTCACTGTCACGGTCCGGGAGATCGGCGTTGATCTTGATATGAGCTCGTGGCGGGCGACCCGGCTGGCTGGTGCGCTCGTCGAATGGGACCAGAAGCTGAGCATCGAAGGTGGGAACACCTCAGGTACGTTGCGCGCCATGGCCCGCCTGCCGTCCGGGGCCTCGCCGCTGCAGGCGTGGCAGGGGTGGCTGGAGGACCAGCAGACCGGGCAGCTGTCCAGGCAGCTCGCCCGCTTGCTTGAGGAGTTCTACCCCCCGGCCAGGGAGGTCCTGACCTGCCTGACCGAGCTGTACCGGGAGGAGATCGACCAGGGGCTGCTATCCGGGACCAGCAGGCGCCAGAGCTCATTGGCGCCGGCTGAGGAGGCCGTGCGCGTCAGCCGGCAGCTCGCGAAAAAGGACCCGAAAGCTCAGCTGCCTGTGCTCGCTGCCGCGCTGGGCAACCTCAGCGCCGTCCTGGCCGAGCTAGGCCGCGTGGAGCAGGCACTGGCCTCGGCCCAGGAGGGGGTGCAGATCTCCCGCAGGCTCCAGCAGTCCGATCCAGGGGCTTACGAGGCCGAGCTTGCCTCAGCGCTGCGCCTTCATGGCGCCGTGCTGGCCCAGCTTGGCCGCCGGGACAAAGCCTTGGGGTCAACGGAGGAAGCGGTCCAGATCTACCGGCATCTCGCGGACACCGCGGCCGCCGACCCGGATGCATACCTGCCCGATCTTGCCTCCGCGCTGAACAACCTCGGTGCACTGCAGGCCGAGCAAGGCCACCAGGAGAAGGCCCTGGCGGCTGTTGAGGAGGCGGCGGGCATCCGCCGGCATCTCGCGGCCGTCGACCCGGATGCATACCTGCCCGATCTTGCCTCCGCGCTGAACAACCTCGGTACGCTGCTGGCCGAGCTGGGCCGCCGGGAGAAGGCCCTGGCGGCTGTTGAGGAGGCGGTGGGCATCCGCCGGCATCTCGCGGCCGTCGACCCGGATGCCTACCTGCCCGATCTTGCCGCCGCGCTGAACAACCTGTCCGTGCGCCTCGGTGACGTCGGCAGGCGTGACGAAGGCCTGGCTGCGGTCGAGGAGGCCGCCGCCATGTACCGGCGGCTCGCCGGGACCGACGTGGATGCCTACCAGGCCGACCTGGCCCGCGCGCTGAACAACTTGTCCGTGCGTTACGGTGAGGCAGGCCGGCATGCCGAAGGGCTGGCAGCCGTTGAAGAGTCCGCCGCGATCTACCGTAATTTGGCTGTGCGCAGCCCTGATGCCTACCGGTTGGCCCTGGCAATGGCGCTGCACAACATGTCGCTGGGCCTGGCCGGGGTGGGACGGCGCTCGGACAGCCTGGCCGCGGCCGAGGAGGCGGCCGGCATCCTGGATCAGCTGGCCGCGGCGAACCATGATGCCTACGGTCCAGCCCTGGCGAGATCGTTGAGCAATCTGTCCGGCCGGCTGGCCGAGGCGGGCCGGGCGGCCGAGGCCCTGGCCGCGGCCGAGCGGGCGGCCCACATCCAGGAACGCCTGGCTGCGGCGAACCCCGATGCATATCTGCCGGATCTGGCCCTGTCGTTGAACAGCATGATGGTCAGCCTGGCCGAGCTGGGGCGGCAGCCGGAGGCTCTGGCTGCCGCCCAGCGCGCAGTCGACATCCGGCAGGGGCTGGCTGCGGCGAACCCCGATGCATATCTGCCGGATCTGGCCCGGTCGCTGAGCAGCCTGTCGGTGCGGCAGGCCGAGGTAGGCCGGCAGGCAGATGCCATGGCCGTGGCCAAGCAGGCAGCACAGATGTGGGAACACCTGGCTGCGGCAAGCCAGGAGGCCTACCTGCCGGACCTGGCGATGGCGCTGAGCTCCCTGTCGAACCGGATCGCCGAGGCAGGCCAGCCGGCCGAGGCCCTGGCTGTGGCCGAGCGGGCGGCGGCCATTCGGGAGCGCCTGGCCGCGGCGAGCGGGGAGGCCTACCTGCCAGCCTTGGCGATGTCGCTGCGCAACGTGTCGAGCCTGATGGCTGAGACCGGGCGGTCCGCGGAGGCGCTGGCTGTGGCCGAGCGGGCGGTCACCATAGCTGAGCGCCTGGCGGAAGCAAGCCCAGAGATCTATGAGCCGGACCTGGCCATGGCGCTTGGCAACTGGTCCCGGCGAATGGCCGAGAATGAGCGGGCCGACGAGGCCGTGGCTGCGGCCGAGCGGGCGGCCAGCATCTGGGAGCGGCTGGCGGCGAAGCGCCCGGAGGCATACCAGCCAGCCCTGGGCCTGTCGATGCGGGATCTCTCGGCCCGGCTCGCCGAGTCCGGACGGCAGGCGGACAGCGTTGCCGCGGCCCAGCGCGGCGTGGCCGTCTGGGTTCGGCTCGCGGGAGAGCGGCCGGACACGTATCGGCCGGTGCTCGCGATGTCCCTGAACCACTTGGCTGTCATGCTGGCCGGAGCCGGCCGGCCCGCCGAAAGCATCGCCGCCGCCGGGGAGGCTGTGCGCATCTACCGTCAGCTGGCCGAGGCCCGCCCCGATGCGTTCGAACCGCACCTGGCCAAGAGCCTGTGGACGTTGGCGGTCATCGGTGAGCAGGGCGCCGACGAGTCCGCTGATCCAGATGCTGGACTTGCTGCGGCGAGCGAGTCGGTGACGCTCTACCAGCGATGGCAGCAGCGCGTGCCGCACGCCTTCGACGCGGAGTTGCAGGGCGCGACCGCCACCTTGGCCAAGGCACTGGACCGCACCGGCCGCGACCGGGAAGCCGCCGAGGTCCGCCAGCAGCCCGGCCCGGAATTGACATCGTAGCGATCGGGGCAGCATGGAAACTCCTTTCCCACGTGCCATCTGCTACCGGGCCCTTAAGCGAGGTCATGGCTGAATCCATCATCCCGGTGAGACATATTGCGTGGATGGACCCGCACATTGGTAACGGTAATGTCGCATCGGCGACGAAAGGGGGAGCATGTGGACGACAGCGCCGACCGCCTCCGGCTATGGCTTACATTTGGCATCGCGGTCGTTGGAATTGCTTCAGTAATGATCGCTTTCTTCGCTGCCGTTCTTATATTCAAGAACTCCAAGCAGCCTGGTGAGCTGATCCCTGCCGTGCTTGGCGCGATCACCGCCGCTATCGGGACCCTCGCCGGGCTCGTGGCCGGCCACGCGGCGGGCGCGGCTGGAAAGGAACGCGCAGAACACAGGGCGGACTCCCGCGAGCAGGAGGCCGCCGCAGGCAGGACGCTCGCGGAAGCGATCAAGACCGGCGACGCGGGGGCCCCGGTGGCTGGCGAGGAAGGGTTCGAGGCGCTCGACCCGGCCGGGGGCGCGCAGGCCGCCTTCGTTCTTCGTCAGCATGCGGAACTGGCCAGGCGATTGTTTCCGTAGGTTCGCAGGTGCCGGGGAAGTGTCCAGCGACATCCCTTCTCAGGACACGAGCGTCATGGGCAGGAGGTGAAATAGACGATGCGCGGGCTAGACGACCCGTCTCTGGCGTCCCCCAACGATCCCAGGACGAGGCTCATTGTCGGCATGCTCAGCGAGATCGTATTCGAAGCCCCCAAGATTATCGCCCTCCTGCAGGCTGCCGGGCTGAGCCCAGGGGATTATCCACTGGGGATAGCCAAGCTGACGTGGGCGGCGGCAGTGCCGGACGCCGCGAAACGGGGGGAACTCAGCGAGCTCATCGCCTGCATCGTCGTGGCGATCCCCGCCTTCGGCAAGGCGCTCGAGGACCGTCTGCAGGTCCTACGCACCCAGCGCACCTGGTACCACCACGATGATCCGTACGCGTCCGGCTTCGTGGGGCCCGGCGCCTCGCGTGCCGTCATCGACCGGGACACATTGCGTAAGGGACTGCACGATCTCGCGACCGACCAGTACCGGATCCTCCTGGTCTCGGGTAAGAAGCGGACCGGAAAATCGCATACCTGGGTCCTCATCACCCATCTGCGAGATGCGGGAAGGCTGCTGGGCGAGCACCGCTTTGTCCGCGTGACCGCACACGACATGGCTGACATGGTCACGGGTGAGGACCTGGTCAGCTCCATAGCCGACAAACTCGGCCTGACCGTCCCGTTGACCCCGAGCGGCGAACTTCCGGACGCCAGGGCCCGCAAGTTCCTGGACATGGTCGTGGGGCGTTACCCGCAGGGCGACGGTGTCACCCGGTGGATCATCCTCGATGGCCTGGACCTGCCCATGGTGCAGGATTCGGCCCGCGACGTGGCGAAACGGCTGGTTGCGCTGGTTGCGGAGGGCGAGCTGCCGCAGACCCGGCTGATCGTCACCGGCCTCGACAACCTGGGACCCACCATCGGCTACAAGGTCCCGGTCGAACAGATCCCACAGATCGACGAGGCCCAGGTTCGTTCGTTCCTCGCCGCTGTCGCTGCGCACCTGGACCGCAAGCTTTCCCGCAAGAAGCTCGATGCGTGCGTGGCCAAGGTACTGGGAACGGGAGACGCGCCGCGCGATCTCTATGAGCTAGCCCGGCGGCGGGTGCGGGCGGCCTGGCGGATCAGGTGGTCGCGCTCGGCGACGTTCGTGGCCCGGCGGGCGGCCTCGGCGTACGCCTCAGCGGCGGCGGGCAGGTCGCCGCCGAGTTCGTGCAGGTGGCCGCGGACGGCGTGCCAGCGGTGCCGCTCGCCGATCACGCCGCGCAGCCGGTCGGTCTCGCGCAGCCCGGCGGCGGCGCCGAGGACGTGGCCGGCCGCGACCGCGCGGCCGAGCACCGCGGCGGGGTCCAGGTGTACCGGGTCGCCGGTCAGCGCGACGAGGTCGTCGTACCAGGCGAGGATCTGCGGCCAGTCGGTCTCCTCGGCGGTTGCCGCGTCGTCGTGCAGGGCGGCGATGGCGGCCTCGATCTGGTAGCGGCCGGGGCGCTGTTGCTTCGTCTGCATGGCGAGCGCCGACTGCAGGACGCGCACGCCCTCGGCGATCTCGCGCGTGTCCCACAGCCCGCGGTCCTGCCGGTCGAGGGTGACGATCCGGCCCTCGGGATCGGCCCGCGCCGGCAGGCGCGCGTGGTTCAGCAGCATCAGCGCGAGCAGCCCGCGCGCCTCCGGTTCCCCGGTGGCGAGGGTGAGCTGGCGGGCGAGCCGGATCGCCTCTTCGGCCAGGCCGGCCCGGCCCGCGTGGCCGGCGGTGTAGACGAGGTAGAGCACGCGCAGCACGACGGCGAGGTCGCCGGGCTGGTCCAGGCGGCGTCCGCGCAGGGTCCGCTTGGCCCGGCTGATCCGCTGCGCCATCGTCGCCTCCGGGACATAGAAGGCGTCGGCGATCTCGCGAGTGGTGAGGCCACCGACCGCGCGCAGGGTCAATGCCACCTGGGAGGCGGGCGCGAGGTCGGGGTGGCAGCAGCAGAAGAGCAGGAAGAGGGTGTCGTCGCCCTCCTCCGTGGCGGCGGGCCGCGGCTCCGCGTCCGTCTGCTCCTCGCGGCGGTACCGGGCGGCTTCGCTGCGGCGGGCGTCGACGAGCCGCCGGGTCGCCACCGTGGTCAGCCACGCGCGCGGGTCGCGCGGCGGATGCCCGGGCCAGGCCCGCAGCGCCTCCAGCAGCGCCTCCTGCAGCGCGTCCTCGGCGGCGTCGAAGTCCTCGCCCCGCCGGACCAGCCCGGCAAGCACCCGCGGGACGAGGGCGCGCAGCGCGCCCACGTCCAGCCGTCGGGTGGGCTCGTCGATCACGGCGGGTCAGTCGTCCGGGGACGCCTCGGACATGACCTCCCGGACGTCGATCCACTCATACAGCGGCTCCCCGCCCGGGCCGGGCTCGGAGGAGACGTAGGCCGCAAGCTCGACCGCGCGCTCGTGCGACTCGACGTCGATCATGTACCAGCCCGCGACCAGGTCGCTGGTCTCGGGCAGCGGGCCGTCGGTGGTGACGGGCGCGGCGTCCGGGCCGCCGTAACGCACCCAGGTGCGCGCCGGCGTGAGCGCCTGCGCACCGACGAACTCGCCGTTCTCCTCGAGCAGCTCACTGACGTGGCTGAGGAAAGCCATATGCGCCTCCACGTCCTCGGGGGCCCACTGGTCCATCGGGGGGAAGGGGCGGTGCGGCTCCGGGCCGCCGCGGTAGTGCTTGAGCAGCAGGTACTTCGGCATCGTGGTCTCCTGATGTCGTGGGCCGCGCCTTTCGTGGCCCCTCACCTGGTGAGCGGAGCAGGTCAGAGCTTCTCGACATGAAATCACTCAGCCAGGGCGCCTCAGCGGCCCGCCGGGCCCATTCCCCGGCGATCAGGCCCCGCTTCGCCGGCCGGGAACCAGCTCAGGTGCTTGCTGGTTTTCGCTGTGCGGCGCGGTAGAGGTCGATCAGTTCGCTGGTAGTGGTGGCGTCCTCGGCGGACTTGTCATCGCGCCACCGGCCGGTGAACCGGGGGAATCGCATCGCAAGCCCGGCGTCTTCCTTGATCTGCCCCCAGCCAGCGGTGTACGTGGGGGAGAGGGTCAGTTCGGCGCTGAGGATCTCCAGCACCAGCCCGGGCTCGAACCACACGTCGGGCTGCTGGCGTGCGTCGACCCGGGCGGGCCGGTCCGGGTGGGCCAGCGGTGCCAGCCGGGCGGGCAGCTCGGCCAGTTCGGCGTCGGAGAACCCGGCGCCGCACTTGGTCACCGCGCGGAAGACGTCGGCGTCGGCGTCGTAGGCGGCCAGCAGCAGCGCCCCGTAGACGCCGGCCCGGCGGCCGCGCCCGGCGAACGCGCCGACGACGGCCAGGTCGACGGTGTCGGCCAGTTCGGTGCGGTAATCCCGCTTGAGCTTGATCCACAGCCAGCCGCGGGCGCCGGCCTGGTAGATCGCATCCGGGCTGACCGACTTGCACATCAGTCCCTCGCAGCCGTCCGTGACCGCCTGCTCGAACGCCGCGTCCAGGGCGGCCGGCGTGGTGACCTCTGTGGCGGTGGTAAGCCGCAGCTGGGGCGAGAGGGTGATCGCCTCGGCGAGCCTGGCGCGCCGCTGCGGGTAGGGCAGCCGGGTGAGGTCCTCGCCGTCGGCGAACAGCAGCTCGAAGCAGAACAGGCCGACCGGAACGTCCTGCACCGCCTCGGCGATGCCGTACTTGCGCCGCCGGGTCATGACCTCGCCGAACGGGCGCAGTTCTGCTGCGGCCGCGTCGTAGGCGACGACCTCGCCCTCGATGATCGCCTCAGCCGGGCCCAGCCCCTTGGCGAGGAGCTCGACGACGTCGGGGAACTGGGCGCTGATCCGCTCCAGGCGCCGGGTGAACAGCTCGATCGCGCCGTCGGCGGTCCGGTGTGCCTGCACCCGGACGCCGTCGTACTTGTACTCGGCCGCGGCCTGGCCGCCCAGCTTGGCAAGAATCTCCGTAGCGTCGGACAGCCGCTGGGCGAGCATGGCCCGTACCGGGTTCCCCGGCTGGACCTGGATCTGCTCCACCGCCGCCACCCCGCCACCGGCCAGCGCACCGGCGACCTTTCCCAGGTCGCAGCAGATGTTGTAGGCGCGCTCCAGGACCGGCCGGGCCGCCCGGTTGCCGATGTACACCTGCGCGAGCGCGTCGAGGATGGTGGGCGTGCCGATTCCGAGCCGCAGGTTCCCGGTGACCAGCCGCAGCAGGTAGCGGGCCTCCAGCGGGGTGGCCTGGGCGAGCAGGCCCGCCAGCAGGTCCAGCTTGCGGCCTTGTGATCCCTGCCCCGCCGCCGCCGCGATCTGGTGCAAGGTATCCACCACGGTGGTAACCAGCAGGCTGGGCACCCGGCCGGCGGCGGTGACGGTCAGCAGTTGCTCGGCCGCCATGCCAAGGTCGCCCGCCGTGCGCACCGCGGCCGCCGCCTGCTGGGGGTCTGTGCCAGTCGCGGTGGCGACCGCGCGGATGGCGAGCTTCTCGGCCAGGCCAAGGTCTATCCCGGCGAATTGAGGCGCGATCAGGCCCTCGCACAGGTAACAGACCGTGGGCAGCAGCTCTGCCGGGGTCGCCGTCAGGAGCGCGGCGAGACGGTCGATCAGCGCCAGCCGGGCGCTGGTTTGCTCCAGGTCGCGGTATGCCTCGGCGACGATCTCATATTTCACGGCGCTCCCTTCGCCTAGCCCGATCATGACATGCCCGCCCGTGTGGCAATCGTTGCTCCGCGTGCACAGCAGCGGCCCTACCGTTGATGCGGGCAGAGCTTCGGCTCATGGCGGTGCCGGTGAGTGGCTCGTGGTTGTCGGCGGCTTGCGTTAGGGTCCGCTATCGAAAGCGTCTGGAGGAGTGCCGGTGGAGTCTGGGACCAGGTTCGAGTCCGCGCTCAGCGCGGCGCAGGGCGGCGCGGAAGTGGCGCTCAAGTCAGCGGGCAGCCTGACGCGTGAATTGCGCAAGGCGAAGGCGGCGGCGGCCAGTGGCCAAGTGCGCGAAATCCGCCGTGCGCTGGATGCCGCCGCGGGAGTCGCCAGTGAGCTTGCCGAGGCGGTGAAGGAAGTGCGGGCGTCCTTTGATCTCGACGAGACCACATATATGGCCTCGGGCGAGTACGCGAAGGAACTGCTGGCGATGGCGGAAGAGCGCGGCGTGGCGATGTTCGAAGAAGACGAGCGGCTGCTGTGCTATCCCTCGATCGTGCGGGTGGTGCCGGGTGACTCGGTCCTTGAGATCGACCGGCGGCGGGAGCGGCGGCTGCGGCCGTCGGTGCTGCTCGGGCTGCTGGCCGCCGCGCAGCAACGGCCCCCCCGGTTCCGGGCGGACACATTCCTGGAGAGCCTGGGCGGCGGCTATCAGCTTGTCGTCGCCCGGGCCGGTGCGAAACCAGACGCGGTCGTGCGTTTGACGGATGTCTGGTCGGTGCTGACTTTGCTGCCGGGCCAGGCGAAGGAGTACACCCGCCCTGAGTTCGCCCGTGACCTGTACCTGCTTGACCAGAGCGGCATCCGGCAGACCAAGGACGGGAGGATGCTGCGCTGGCACGCCAGCAGCGGCACCCGGTCGGCCGGGGTGCTCACGACGGTGGCTCGAACTGGGCAGCAGCAGCGGTACTGGGGCGTGTCGTTCAGCGCAGGGGCAGCGTGATGAGCGGCGGTCAGGCGCTGGTGCCGAGCGGTGTGCTGGGCGGTGGCGTCCTGAAAGCCGACGACTACGCGGATTTCCTCGCCCGCGAGTACCTGGCCGCTTACCTGCCAGGCGGTGGGGCGGCGGTCAAAGTCGCCGTGGTGGGAGACGGCGGGGCGGCGGACCGGCTGGAATCGGCGCTGGCGGCGGCCGCGGCCGAGCATGGTGCCGTGGGTGTGAGCGTTTCGGCGGAGACTACCCGGGTGCATATGGTCGACCAGATCTTTTTCGCGATCTCCCAGGCGGTCGACTGGGAGGGGCTCGCGGCAGCCCACGTGCGGGCTGCCTATCACGATGCAGCGTTTCCCGTGCCGGAGGGAGTCGGCCTCACGGTGACCGAGGTGGCCCGCCACCACGACATGGACAGCCGTGAGCTTTACCGCAGCGTCCGCCGACTGCTCGAACGCAGCCTGCTGGGTAATCCGCTGGTCACTACGGAGATGGGCCGCGCGATGCTTCGCCTGGCCCAGACGCAGCTCGGGGCTGGGGACGTCGATGCGGCCGAGCATGATGCGGTTCTCGCCTGGCTGCGCGGTGAACTGCGGTCGCTCATGGCGCTGCGGCCAGCGCTCATCTACACCAGGATCGGCAGGCACAACGCGCGATCGATGATCGTCTCGACTGCTGCGCTGCTGCTTGCTGCGGGCCATGGCGGCTTGATCGTGCATATCGATTACGGCCGGCTGGCCCAGGGCCGGCGGCCGCCTGCGGAGGCGCGGTCGGGCCACTACTACTCGAAGGCCGCCGTTCTGGACTCCTATGAGGTGCTTCGCCAGTTCATCGACGCCACGGACGAACTCCGCGGCGTCCTGGTGATCGCGGTCATGCCGCCCGTGCTCATGACCGATGACGCGCGCGGGCTGCCCGCCTACACGGCGCTGCAACTCCGGGTGGCCGATGAGGTCCGGGACCGGCGCCGGGCCAACCCGTTCGCGGCGCTGGTCCGCCTCGAAGTCCGGATGGAGGCGGTGGCATGACCGCCACATTGAGTGAGGAGCTGATCACCCGGCGCCGAGCGGTCGAAGCGCTGCGTTCGGGCGTGCCCAGCTGGGACGCGGTCGCCGTGCTCGGATCAGGTCAGCCAGACGCCGAAGACCGGTTCACCGCGATGCTCGACCAGCCGGATCGGCCGAGAACCACGGCCGAGCCGGCTGGCCTGCTGCTGGGTGGCGGCTTCGGCACGGGTAAGAGTCACCTGCTCACTCATCTCGCTCATCTCGCCATGTCGTCGGGATTCGCTGTGAGCACGGTCGTGATCAGCAAAGAGACGCCGCTGTACGATCCGGTCAAGACTTTCCGGGCAGCCATTGACGCGGCCCTCGATCCTGGGCGGGCCCCTGGCGTGCTTGCCGACTCGGCCGCCGCCCTCGACCCCGACACGCCCCGGTACGCGGAGCTGAGCCGCTGGGTCAACTCACCTGCCAGCGGCCTCGACGAGCGGTTCGCGGCAACTCTGCTCTGTCATGAACGGCTCCGCGGCGGAGAAGTCCCGGGTAGCGATGAGACCGTCGACGCGTTTGTGCGTTTCTGGGGCGGTGGGCCGCTGCGTATCCCCGAACTGCGCCGTGCCCTGAAATCCGTCGGTGCCGCTGGCGTCTTCACCTTCACGCCGGTCGCCGCCCGGGAGCTGGCGCGCCAGCGGTTTCGGTTCGCCGCCCGGCTGCTGCGAGCGGCAGGCCACGCCGGCTGGGTGATCTTCTTCGACGAGGTCGAACTGATCGGCCGGTATTCGCTGCTACAGCGCGGCCGTTCCTACGCTGAGCTAGCCCGGTGGCTGGGCGCCCAGGATGGAGGTCCCGGGACAGCGCCGATGGCGGTTTTCGCGATGACGGATGACTTCGAGGCTGCGGTCCTCGATGGCAAGGACGATCGCGCCCAGCTACCCGCGAAGCTCCGCGCGAAGCAGTCACCCGAATGGGACGAGACCGCGGCGCTCGCCGAGGCTGGGATGCGCCACATCGCCGATGACATGCTCCTCCTTGAGCCGCCCGATGACGAGGAGCTCAACCGTGCCTACTCCGCGCTGAAACAACTGCACGCCGACGCGTTCGGGTGGACTCCACCGGATGTGGCCGGCCTGGAGCGGCTGGGAGCCACCCGGATGCGCCAGTACGTGCGCGCCTGGATCAACGAGTGGGATCTGGTACGGCTCGATCCAGCCTTCCGCCCGCAGACCGTCGCGGGCGAGATCGTCAGCGATTACCGGGAAGACAGCGACCTTGAGAGTGCTCCTGTCACCGCGGGTGAGGACACCAGCGCCGGTTAAGGCCTCAACAATGTCCCCGACAGAATTCTGCGAGATCGCGGCCGTCAGGTGACGGCCTTGCCGTGGCCGGCGGGGTGTGATGTGACGAGGAACGCGAATACGACGGTGGAGCTGAGGTACTGGCTGGTGGCGTAGTCGAAGGCGCCGCCGCACGTTATCAGGCGCAAGGCCGCGAAGCGGGTCGCGTCGCGGTACACGGTTCTTGCCGGGAACGTGGATTTCAGGTACTGGCGTACACCGGTGACACGGAAGACAGCGGTGATCCCGTCGGCGAGGCGCACGTTGATGAGGTCTCCGGGGTGCAGTGCCCCCAGGCGGAAGAAGACGGCAGGCCCCTGTTTGCTGTCGACGTGACCTTCGATAACCGACGTCCCGATCTGGCCGGGGGTCACCGAGTACTTGTACCAGGCCGCCGCGCTGGGGGTTCGGTGCAGCGGCGGCACCTGCATGGTGCCGTCGGGCTTGACGCCAAGGTGCAGGAGCACCGAGTGCACGCCTATGGCCGGAATATCGATGGAGACCGGCACCGAGTGCCGCAGCGACAGCCACCACGCCTTGCCCCCGGACGGCCCGGTGGTGCCCGCCGCCGCCAGGGAGGGCTGCGGCGCATGCTGCTGGGCAGCGACCGCGACGCCGACCGCCACGGCCCCGCCCGCGATGAGAAGGGCACCGGCCACTCCGGCAACGCGGGCACGCAGGCCCCCTGGCCCAGGGGGTTTGCTGGGGCGGGCCGCGAACCCGCCTTCGGGCCAGGACATGACCACACGGAACCCGGCTATGCGCCGCCGCTCCGCGTCGCCCAATGCGGTCTCCTTGCCTTCCCCATGGTGTTCTACCCGCGTAGCCTGAAATCACAGTGATGAACAAGCCATTACGTGTCTGTAGTGCCCGCTGGTCTCACTTCTATGGCCGGCGGCGCCTTCTTGGAACTGTGCTCGGCTGCGCCGCCTTGGCCGTGCTCGCTCCCGTGTCGGTGTCGGCCTGCTCATCAGGCTCGACGCCGACGACACCGCCTTCCTTCTCGGCGGGCGCAAGCCGTCCGGCAACGCCAACCGTCTCTGCCAGCGGCACGCCTAGTGCCACCACCTCTAGCAGCACGCCCAGCGCCGCTACGCCGAGCGCGCCTACGCCGAGCGCGCCCGCGTCCAGTGCCCCTGCGTCCAGTGCCTCCACCTCCAGTGCGAGCCAGCCGCCGCCGAGCCCGCCGGCCGACTCGTTCCCCCCTGCGGCGCCGGGCACCGGCGGCGGTGGGACAGCCGGGTTCCAGCACGTCCTGCTGCTCTGCCTCGGCGTGCTGGCGATCCTGGCCGGTACCGGGGGCATCGCCTACCGGAGAAGGGTCACGCGGAACCGCTGACATCCGTGGCCGCGGCCGGGCCTAGCGAGTGGGCGGGGTGAAGCTGCTGCCAGCCTCCTCCACCAGCATCGTCATCTCGTACGCGACCGTGTCGAGGTCGGCAGTGGCGGTGGTGAGCACCGCGAGGCTTGATCCTTGATCCATCGCCATGATCACGAGCGTGCCCCGTGCCATGGTCACCAGGGCCTGGGTGACGGCGCCGCCGTCGGATATCCGGGCCGCCGCACCGGCGAGGCTGATCAAGCCCGCGGTTATCGCGGCGAGTTGCTCGAGCTGGCCGGGCTGTGTCCGGTCGGACACCGCCACCAGGACACCGTCCGAGGCCACCACGGCGGCTCGCAGAACGTCCGGAACACGCTCGGCGAAATCAGTTATGAGCCGGTCGGAGTCCTGCGGATCGGGGGCCGGGTCGCGTGCTTCCCCCTCAGCCATCCTGTCCCGGCTGCTTCGCGCTGCGGTTCATCTGGGCCGCCGTCCGCGCCCGGCGGGAGCCGCGCTGGAAGCTTGCCAGCTTGCTCCGCGTGGTCTCCGCCGACTCCACCGGCTCGACCGGCTCGACCGCCGAGGCCTGCCGGGTCTCCCGGTCAACCGCTGGGCTGCGAACCTGGCCGGGCTGCGGAATGCGCTGCGGCAGCCCCGCGGAGGCCGGGCTGCCTGCCGTGGGGGCCCAGGGGGAGGCTGGGCTGGCTGCTGTCCGGGGCCCGGGGGAGGCCGGGCTGGCTGCCGTCGGGGGCCAGGGGGAGGCTGGGCTGCTGGCCGTCGGCGGCCCGGCCGCGGCGCGACGGCTGCCGTCGCCCCAGGATGCCGGCGGCATGGCAGGCTGTCCCGCCGGGGATTGGCTGGCTTGTTGCTCGCCGAGCCGGGGCAGGTCCCGGCCGAAGGCATGGAGGTAGCCGGATCGGACGGACTCGAAGATGGGCGGCCCGTCGCCCGGTTCCGCGTCCACCGGCTCGGGTCCGGTCACGGCGGTGGCGGTTCCTGGGGCCGGTGATGGCACCGGCGCGCTCAGCAACAGCGGGACGGCCTCGGGCTCGTCGGTCTCCTGGCCGAGGGGAGGCTCTGGCCCGGAGGCGATCCGGAGAGCCGGGAAAGGCAGGCCCGCCAGGCTGGTGCCGGCTTCCTCGCTGGTCCCGGCCAAGGAGGGTTCGCCGGTCCGTCCCCGCCAGCCCCCGGGCTTGGCGTCCAGCGAGATCAGCGCGGCGGGAAGGTACACCTCGGCGGTGGTACCGCCGTCCTGCGGCTTGCTCAGCGTCACCGTGATGGCGTGCCGTGCCGCCAGGAGCGCGACGGCGAACAAGCCCATGCGCCGGGCGACCGCCATGTCCGCGGAGGCGGGGTTGTCCAGCTGCCAGTTGAACAGTGCCAGTTCATCCTCGGACATGCCCGCTCCGCCGTCGGTGATGGTGATGAGCGAGCCGCCACCAACCACTGCGTGCCCGGACACCATGACCCGGGCTGTCTCAGGAGAAAACGTGGTGGCGTTCTCCAGCAGTTCGGCGAGCAGGTGAACGGTGTCGGTCGCAGCGCTTCCGCTGACACATACACCTTGCTGGACGTCCAGAATGACCCTGTCGTACTCCTCTATCTCGGACGCTGCGGCCCGAAGCACGTCCACCAGGGCGAGCGGCCCGCCCGGGCGCGCGGGCTCATGGCCGGCGAGGAGGAGCGCGCTGTCTGAGTTGCGCCAGATCCGGGTGGCCAGGTGGTCCATCTCGAACAGGTTGGCCAGCCGTTCCGGGTCATCCTCGTTGAGCTCCATGCTGTCGATCAGTCCGAGCAGCCGTTCGAGCAGCGCATGGTTGCGCCAGAAGAAACCGGTCGATGCAGCGCTGGCGCTGATCGGAAGGCGTGCCCCGGCGCCTTCCGGGGCGGCAGCTTCAAGCCGTCTCAGCCGGCGCACCATAGACCTGGCAGCAAAGACGGTGCCCAGCAGGACAAGAGCCAGGGCGCCAAGCCCTGCGCCGCCGGCGATCAGCGCGGACCGCATCGCGCTCCGCTGCAGCGCCCGGGCGTCGGCTGTGGTCCATCCCGCCAGTTGCTGCTCGGCATGGCCCATCCAGCCGACCGTGTAGGACATCCCGGCCGACCACTGCTGGCTGGCCTGGGGGCCGAGGGCCAGCACGCCATTGCCGGCCACGGTGGCACGCTGCTCGACCGCCTGCGCGTGCCGGGCCAGCGGGCTAGCCAGTATCTCGGTCAGAGCCTGGCTCTCCTCGGCGGTCGCTGAGTTGCGGAACGAGGCGAGGTCGCTGTCCTGCTGGGCCTGCGCGGTGGTCAGCGCGATGAGCGCCCCCGGCCCGAAGCGGCCCCCGGCAAGCGCCACGCCGAGGATGGCTTGCTGCTCCGAGGCATGGTCGATCGTCCTGGACAGCGAGCCGAGCGCCCGCACGCTGGTGATGAGCGTGGCGTCGCCGCTCAGGTCAGCGATGCCGTCGTTGAAGGGGAACAGGCCAGAAATCGCCGCGGAGTACCCGGTTAGCACGGCCAGGGCGGAGGTCTGGCTCTGCGCCGCCTGTCTGCGCAGGCCAGGCAGCTTGGCCATGCTGGCCAGGAGCTGGGCCGCGCCGGCCCGCGTCTGGGCCGGGTACCCGTGGCCAAGCTGGGCAACCAGCCGTCGAACGCTGGCCGCCCGGCCATCGGTGATCGCATACTGCCGGTGCAGGGCCGGGAGACCTGCGGCCGGTCGCCCGGCGGAGATGAACACGGCCGTGCCGGACCGCTCGTCCGTCATTGCCTGTGCCAAGCCGACGACCCGCTGGCCCAGCGCCGCGAGTCGTGCGACCTGGCCGTATGTCTCGGCGCTGCGTGCCGCATCGGTGACCCGCAGCCCGGTCAGGGCCAGGATCAGCACCGCTGGAATGGCGACCAGGACGATCAGCTGGCGGGCCACCCGCCAGTTCCGCAGAGCCAGCGCCGGGCCGGTGGTGCGCTGAGTGGCCAAGGCCCCAGAAGGGACGGCATCAGCAGAACGGGACTGGGTCACTGCGTCTCCGTGTTGATTTCCGGCAAGTACTTCGAGGCAACAGGCAATTCTCCAGGCGGCCTTGGACAAGTGGCGCGAGTGATCATTTTCCCCGGTTCTTCTCCAGACAATACCTCCGTGCCCGTCTGCGACGATACGGTCCGGCTGGGCTGTCTGTTCCTGGTCAGGAAGGTAAGAGTCATGTTGCGGCACCGCCTGATCACCGTCCGTCGCGGGCAATCAGGCCTATGTCTGGGATTTAAGTGGCCCAAGTGGCGTGTGATGTAAGCAAGCCGGTGCGGCTGGCAGCTCTGGTGAGTCAGTGGACAATGACAAGCTGCTGATAATGTCAGGGTTCCAGTGCGATCTCGTTAATGCCGGGACAAAAGTAACGGCCTTTGGTACGGCTGTCCCGTTGGCTGGGCCGCGGCACGCGTGCCTTGCGCAGCACCGGCGTTGACGGCACCTACCCGGCGGCCAGGAGCACAGCACATGCAGCCTGGCCAGGGCACCGCGGGGAGAGGAAGCCTCATGGTTCGCGCCCAGGCCCACATCCGCGCGTACCGCCCTGCCGACCTCGGCGCTCTGTATCAGATCTGCCTCATGACCGGCGACGGCGGCCGGGACGCGACCTCGCGTTACCACGACCCCAAGCTGCCCGGGCACTGCTTTGCAGCCCCCTACGGGTTGTTCGAGCCATCCCTGGCCTTCGTGGCGGAAGACACCTCAGGCGTGGCCGGCTACATCGTCGGCGCGCTTGACAGCCAAGCCTTCGAAGAACGGCTGGACAGCGACTGGTGGCCGCACCTGCGCACCCGCTATCCCGAACCCCCGCCCGGCCTTGTTTCGGAGCAGTGGACGCCCGACCAGCACCTGGCGCACATCATCCACCATCCCTTTCGCACCCAGGACGTGCTGGCAGCGCGCTACCCGTCACAACTGCACATCAACCTGCTGCCACGCCTGCAGGGCAGTGGATACGGCCGCCAGCTGACCCAGACACTGATCGCGGCCCTGCGCGGCCAGGGTTCCAGGGGCGTGCACTTGCACGTGTCCCCCGGCAATGAGCGAGCTGCCAGCTTCTACCGGCACATCGGCTTCACCGGACTCCCGGCCATCGGCCAATCGCACCTATTCGGCATGGA
>CAVPSA010000028.1:0-248709 GCA_963707905.1 uncultured Actinomycetes bacterium
ATCACCGCGGTCTCGCTTGGCAGCACCGGGATCAGCGCGTCGAGCGCCGGCAGCAGGACGGCGATGACGTAGGACAGCAAGGACGACACACCCAGGTGCGGAGTCCAGTAACCGGGGCGCCACCGCTTCCCGCGGAACGGCCTGCGGGCCCGGTCACCGGGGCGCCGCCTCCGCGGACAGCACCAGGTCCCCGGCCGCCCCCACTTCCGCGGAACGGCCCGGCGGGCCCGTCATGGCGCCAGCTTGTTTCGCTGCGGTACGAGCCCCGGCCGGCTCCCGCTACCGGCCGAGCAGCACGATCGCGGTCCCTGTGGCGGCTGTCATGCGGCGGCCCCGGGCCGGTCGCGTTCCGGCCGCCGCAGGGCGCGGCGACGCCGGGCGCGGGACCGGGCCACGTACAGCCGGGCGCAGATGGCGCCGAGCGCGGCGCCGAACACGACCCACGGGGCCAGCACGATCAGGTCACTTCCGGTCACTGCCGCCGCCCTTTCTTCCTGCTGCTGGCCTTCACTGAATGGCATCGCCATGCCGGGCGGGTGAAACTGTCGTGGTGATGGTGTGAAGACACCGGACCGGACCCGGCGGAGAGGGAGAGTGAGCGTCATGGCAGCGACGGTGCTGCTGGTGGAGGACGAGCGCAAGCTCCGCGACCTGGTGCGCTCCTACCTTGAGCGGGCCGGGTTCACGGTGCTGTCCACCGGCTCTGGGGCCGAGGCACTCACGCTTGCCACATCAGGCTCGCCCGACCTGGTGATCCTCGACCTCGGCCTGCCCGACATCCCCGGCGAGACGGTGGCCAGGGAACTGCGGGCCGCGGGTGGCGTCCCCGTGCTCATGCTCACCGCCAAGAGCAGCGAGGAGGACCGGATCCGCGGGCTGGAACTTGGTGCCGACGACTACGTCACCAAGCCGTTCAGCCCACGGGAACTGGTGCTCCGGGTGCAGGCGATCCTGCGGCGCGGCCGCATCGGCCCGGCCGCCGAGCAGGGTGCCACCAGCTACGGCGCCGACGAACTGGTCATCGACGAGCCACGGCGGACCGTCGTGGTGCGCGGTGCGGCCGTCGACCTCACCCCGACCGAATGGGGCCTGCTGCTGGCGCTGGCCACCGTGCCTGGCCGGGTGTATTCAAGGTTCGAGCTGATCAACCGGGTCCGCGGGTACGAGTTCGAGGGGTATGAGCGGACCGTGGACTCGCATGTGAAGAACCTGCGCCGCAAGATCGAGGCCGATCCCGGCAACCCGCGGATCGTGCAGACGGTCCTGGGTGGCGGTTACCGCCTTGGCCTGGCCCGCGATGGCTGAGTCCGGGGCGGTGACCGACTTCGGGGCTGAGCCGGGGACCATGCCAGGTTCCGGGGCCGAGCCGTTGGCCGGGCCTGGGGCGAAGCAAGCGGGTTCCCGCGGCGACCCGATCGGCCTGCGGCTGGCGCTGGCCTTTCTCGGCGTCGCTCTGGCCGCGGTGGCGCTGCTCGCCGTGCTGGCCGCAGCCTTTGCCGCCGCCGACGTCGCGAACCTGGCGAGCCGGCAGCGATCCGACATGACCAGCGCGATCGCGGTAGCCGCGGGCGCGGCATGGGACCGCACAGACAGCTGGGCGGGAGCGAACCTGGCCCCGGTGGTCGACCTGGCCACCCGCACCGGTGCCGACGTGGAGATCACCGATCAGGCCGGTCAGCCCGCCGCCGTGTCCCCGGCTTTCCGCAGGCACCCGTCGAGCCCGCAGGTCAGCCGCCCCATCATGGTCCGCGGCCAGCAGGTCGGCCGGGCCGTCGCCCGCTTCCCTGACAGCGGCCTTGGTGCGGCCGACCAGGCGCTGCGCACCGCGCTGTGGCGCGCCATCGCCGGGGCGGCCGGGCTGGCCGCGCTGCTCGCCCTGGTCACCGGGCTGGTGGTGGCCCGGCGCATCACCCGGCCGGTGGAACGGCTGATCACCGTAACCCGGGCGATGGGCCGGGGGGACCGCACGGCCAGGGTCGGGCCTATCGCCGCGCCCGGGGAGATCGGCGAGCTGGCGACCGCCTTCGACCTGATGGCCAACACCCTGGACCGGCAGGAACAGCTCCGCCGCGACCTGGTCGCCGACGTCGCGCACGAGCTGCGCACGCCCATCGCGGTCCTGCAGGCCGGCCACGAGGCGCTGCTGGACGGCGTGACCGAGCCGACCCAGGAGCAGCTGGCGTCGCTGCGGGACGAGGTGCTGCGGCTGGCCCGGATGGTCGGCGACCTGCAGACCCTGGCCGCCGCCGACGCCGCCGCCTTGCGGCTCACGCTGAGCCGCGCACGACCTGGCCGACATCGCCGCCGTGGCCGCGGACAGCCTGGCCGGACGGTTCGAGACCGCGGGTGTCGCCCTGGAGCGGCAGCTCACGCCGGTCGACGTGCTGGCCGATCGCGGCCGGCTGCACCAGGTCATCACCAACCTGCTCACCAACGCGCTGAAGTTCACCCCGTCAGGCGGCCGGGTTACCGTGCCGGCCGGCCCGGCCGAGCCGGCCCGTGCGCCGTGCTTGAGGTCACCGACACCGGGCCGGGCATCCCCGCCGACGAGCTGCCCAGGATCTTCGACCGGTTCTGGCGTGGCCGGGGGGCCGGGCACGTATCGGGCAGCGGGATCGGGCTGGCGGTGGCCGCCGAACTGGCCCGCGCCCACGGGGGCAGGCTGGACGCGCACAGCGAGCCGGGCCACGGCGCGCGGCTCACCCTCACCCTGCCGCGCGCCTGACCGCGGTCGCCCCGGGCGCGTTCCTTCACACGGTCACCACAGCGGCAGCACCGCGGGTCCACAGTCACCGGGTTGCCTGAGCCCAGCCAGCCAGTCGCTGGCGGCAGGCTTTAGCCAGCTCAAGGAGCCCAGATGAGAGTGACAGACCGGCTGCGGCGCGCGGGGGCCGTCGCAGCGATGGCCGTCTTCATCGGTGGTGGCGGGATCGCCGCCTGCGCCACCGCGGCTGGAGCGCCCGCCGCCCGCCCGGACCCGCCGGCCGCTCCCGCCGCGCACCCCGGGCAGCAGGTCGAGGTCACATTCACCCGCGCGGGCCAGGAGCGGACCGTCACGGTCACGCTGGGCCGCCGCCGGGTACCTGAGCCGATGGCCACGAAGGAACGGCGCGCGACGCGGGCCGGCCAGGCGCCAGCGTGGCCTGGCCCTGCCAAGGACCCGGCCTGGGTCGGCCTCGCCCCGGAACCGGCCCAGGCCGGCCCTGCCCAGGACCCGGCCGGGGACAGCCGCGCTCCGGGCCCAGCCCAGGCCGGCCCCGCCCGGGGCCGGCCTGGCGCGCACTGCTTGAGGCGCAGTGGCGGGACCGGGTACAGGAGGTCACCGAGCTGTCGCTGGCCTACCACGAGGCGGCCTCGGCCGCCCGCGTGGCACCGGCTGGCACGGCACCGGCTGGTGGGCCCGGCGAGCGGCAGGTACGCAAGCTGCTGCGCCGGACGGTCACGGCCCGGCGAGCATTGGCGGACACCGAAGAGGCGCTCAGCCGGCTGAGCCAGCGGTCAGTACGGCCTGTGCGAAGGATGCGCGGCCACCATTCCGGAGCGCTTGCTGGCCGCGGTGCCGGATACGCGCTACTGCCCGCGCTGCCGCCCGCGGCCCGTCCGCGCTGCTGGGCCCGCGCTGGCCGCCCGCCCGGCACTCAGGTAAGCCAGCACCCGGAACTACTGCCCGGTGCAGGCCCGGTCGAGCCGCTCCAGCGTTTCGGCCATGCTCTTGGCCCAGATCTTGCCGTTGTCCATGCCCACTCGCTCCTCTTCGGGCGCGCGGGAGCAGTCGTAGATCTCGGTGACGATGGTCGCATCCGGGCCGTCGGGAGTCAGTTCGTAGCTCCACACGTGCCCCCACCGGGCCTCGGCCGGGTCCAGAGCGGTGTCCGGGTGCCCGCGGCCCGCCCACGGTTCCCAGCCGATGCGCCGGTCCTGCTCGAAATCGACGACATGGTTGTCCATCTCGTAGTCGCCGTGCTCGGAGTAGTACATCCGCATCGTGAAGACGTCGCCGACGCCCGTGACCACCGCGTCGGACACAGCACCGCGCAGCATCCCTGACCCGTCTATCTCCAGGTGCCGCCGCGGGTCGGTCAGCACCCGGAAGATGTCTGCCGCCGACGCCTCGATACGCCGGGAAACCCTGACGGGCTGGTACTCATCCGCTGTCATCGTGCTCCTCCATGCTCGCGGCCCTCGCCGCCCGGTAACGGCCTCGGCCTGCCGATGCTCCATGCTATGTCGACGTGCGAATGGGAGCTTGTTCATCGCCGCCGGGCCGGTTCACTGAGCCTGCTCACCGACGGCCACCTTCTCCCGGCGGCGGGTCAGCGCCACACCGGCCAGCACCAGCGCGATGCCCGCGAGCGCCGCGGCAGTCACGGTCTCGCCGAGAACCAGGACGCCGAGCACGATCGCGACCACCGGCAGCAGGTAGGTCACCGTCGAGGCGACGGTCGCGCCTTCGCTGGCGATGATCTGATAGTTCAGCACGTACGCGATGCCGGTGCCGAGCACGCCGAGGATGGCCAGTCCCGCCAGGCTGGCGGCGCCGATGTGCGGAGCGCGGGCCCCGGAAACCGGCAGCGCGAGGGCAAGCAGCAGCGCCGCCGCCAGAAGCTGGCACGCCGAGAGCGCGATCGGGCTCAGGCCACGCCGGGCCAGGAACTTGTCCATGTAGATGTAGCTGATCGCGTAGCTGACCGACGCGCCCAGGCATTCCAGCCCGCCCGCGGAGGCCACGCCGGTCACGGAACGCCACGGCGAGAAGATCAGCAGGGCGCCGCCGAAACCGACGATCAGCCCGGCTCCCTGCCAGCCGGTCACCGACCTCTGATGCCTGACGGCCAGGGCCAGGAGCACGGTCCATAGCGGCGTGGTCGCATTGATGATCCCGGCGGTGGACGAATCGACGGACTGCTCGGCCACCGCGAACAGCAAGTAAGGGATCGCGTTGGCGAACAGCGCCGCTACGACGATCAACCCCCAGACGCGTGCCGAGCGCGGTACCTCCTCCCGCCTGGCCAGGACGACGGGGAGCAACACGGCCGCGCCAAGCGCCAGCCGGGCGAAGGTCACCTCGACCGGAGGGAAGCCACGGTCCGCCAGCTTGATCCAGAGGAACGAAGAACCCCAGATGAGTGCCAGCAGGGCCAGCCGGGGCAGCACCGACTGCTTCACCGCGGCATGAGCTTCAGTCCGAGCCAGTGGGCCAGGTCCTCGATCTCGTGATCTACGGCGGCGGTCATGGTCATGTCGAATGTCACATCCTGGTGGACCGCGTTGACCCGGAGCACGCCGGCCGCTCACCGTCCAGCAGTTGCGCGCGCACCGCGATGCGCCGGGCATCGGCGCGCGAAAGCTCGTGGACGGTCACCGCTCCAGGCTAGGCGACCAGCCCTCCGCAGCAAGGGCCAGAGTTTGAGCGTGTCCGGGGCTCATATGCCAGGCTGGGCCGGTGCCACAGGGGCAGGCCGAGATCCGCCGCGCGGTTGCCAATGACATTGACGGCATTCTGCGTGCCGATCATGGTGCCACCCCAGGCGACCGAGGCCGGGCTGACTTCCTCAAGCGCTGCCTGGATCTCGGCGAGTGCCTGATCTACCTCGACCACGGCGCGGTCGCCGGGTTCGCCGTCGTCAGGCCGGCTCACTTCTTCGGCCGCGACTTCATCGACCTTCTCATGGTGGATCCTGCCCGCCGCCGCTGCGGCATCGGCCGGAACCTGCTCCGGGCGGCCTTGGCAGCCGCCGGGACCGAGCAGGTCTTCACGTCCACCAATGCCTCCAACCAGCCCATGCGATCGCTCCTTCAGGCTGAGGGCTGGTCATTCAGCGGCGAACTCGACGGCCTGGATGAAGGTGATCCGGAACTGGTCTTCTACAGCTCGGCGCGGCGATGATCGAGACCAGCCTCCAGACTTCATCGCGCTCCGCCTGTTTGACCGCTGACCAGGTGGAACTCCACCCGGTACAGCAGCGTGCCGCTGCCGATCGGGCCCGCGTGCGCGGCGCGGCGCCGCAGCGTCTCCCGGTCCGGTTCCCCGGCGCGCCGCACGTCGGCGTCGGTGATGTCGGCGAACGGGATCAGCTCGATGGAGTCCACCTCGATCTGGCCCGGGCCGGGGCCCACCGGATACCGGCCGCCAGTCTTGACCTTGGGCCGCTTCCACAGCCGGAACGACACGGTGATGTCTCCGGCCAGCACGTCGTCGCGCAGCTCCTGACTGAAGAGCACGCTCCGAGGCTACGCCGCCCGGGCGCCCGATCAGGTAGTGCCAGTCCGCCCGATCGCCGTCCTGGCAAGATTGCGGCATGGAACGTGTGCTTGGAATCGGTGGATACTTCATGCGGGCCGCCGACCCGGCGGCCCTGGGCGCGTGGTATCGCGATTGCCTGGGCCTGGACGCCGATGAGAACGGCCTGTGGCGTCAGGAAGCCGGGCTGACGGTGTTCGCGACGTTCGAGTCCGAGACCGACTACTTCGGGTCCCGCGCCCAGCAGACCATGCTCAACTTCCGGGTCCGCGACCTGGATGCGATGCTCGCGCAATTGCGCGCCAAGGGAGCGGACGTGGCTACAGAGACGCAGGACATGGAGGGTGTCGGCCGGTTCGGCTGGGTCACCGATCCCGAGGGCAATCGGGTCGAGCTGTGGCAGCCCGCCTGACCGCGTCTTCACGCAGGCGGTGCCGTGCTGGTGGCCCACCAGGCTGCCGGGGTGTGAACCTTGGTCAGGCCCGCGCGGCCATGTCCCATTCCGCTTTCCGCTGGCCAGGGTAAAACAGGTAGCGGCTCGCCAGTGGCCCCTGACACCGTGTGGCCCATGCGGAAGAACTACTTCGACAAGCGGATCGCCGAAAGCTACGAGGCCAAGTGGCCGCACCTGTTCGAGCCCGCAGCCGTTGACCCAGTGGTGAGCTTCCTCGCCGACCTGGCAGGATCAGGCCCCGTCCTGGAACTCGGCATCGGCACCGGCCGCATCGCACTGCCGCTCAGCCAGCGAGGGATCCCGGTGCACGGGATTGACCTATCCGAGGCCATGATCGCGCAGCTGCGGGCCAAGCCCGGCGGCGGCGACATCGGCGTCACCATCGGCGACTTCGCCACCATCACGGTGGACCGGACATTCACGCTCGCCTACCTGCTGCGCAACACCATCGAGAACCTGACCACCCAAGACGACCAGGTGGCGTGCTTCCGCAACGCCGCCGCCCAGCTGGAACCCGGCGGGTGCTTCGTCATCGAGGTGGAAGTTCCCGCGCTGCAGCGGCTGCCACCCGGTGAGACCATCCGGGCGTTCACCGTCACCCCCACCCATCTGGGCTTCGACGAGTACGACACCGCCACCCAGGGCCTCGTCTCCCACCACTACTGGGCAGAAGGCGCCAAGCTCGAAGTCATGTCAGCACCGTTCCGCTACGTCTGGCCTTCCGAGCTCGACCTGATGGCGAAACTGGCCGGGATGACCCTGCGCGAACGCCATAGCGGCTGGAAGCACGAGCCGTTCACCAGCGACAGCACCACACACGTCTCCGTCTGGCAGAAGAGCACCTAGCGGCATGGTGCTGGCCGTCACGAATGTGCCCGGAATGTGCCCTGTCTGCTCCCTGGCTGGGCGCCAGTGCAGGTCAGGTGGATGGGGTGAGGGGCGAGCCGGCCTGTAGGCCGGGTTCTGTCACCCCCGGGTTCCTGACCTGCCCCTACTCCCCCGGCATCCCCGCTGGCCTGCGCAGACGTTACGTGAGTCTACGGAGCGATACGGCCCGGTTCGGGACCTCATGTGCGCCAGATGTGCGCCAGGGCGAGATTCAGCCGCGGTCGGCACATAGGAACCGCGGCCTGCCACGGTGCGCACGGCGCCAGTCTCGCGCAGGTAGGCGATAGCCCGCCTTGCCGTGGTCCGCGCCACCCCGAACGTGTCCACGAGATCCTTCTCCGAGGGCACCGGCTGCCCCGGCCGCAGGTCCCCGGACTCGATGCGCGCGAGTATCCACGCCGCGATCTGCCGGTGCGGCGGCAGCTCGGCGCGGTAGTCGATCTCGGGCGCATCCACAACGATCAAGGTAGCTGGCCAGCATCGATGCGCTGAATAGAGCTACGTGTCTATACGGGTCGCTACGGTGCGCGTAGTGTGGCAGGTCCAGCACGTAAAGCGGCCCCGGCCGGCGCCTTGAACGCCAAACCGGGGGCTGACCGGAACCGAGGTCCGGCTATGCCAAACCCTACTGACGCGATCGTTGCCGCCCTAGAGCGCGACTGGCCGAACTATCAAGTCTGGGTGGTGAACCGCACCCACGGCGGGCCGGTGTGGTGCGCGAAGGGTTGGGACTGGCAGCCCGGCCAGCCAGTTCTCAACGAGGACAGCGCGGAGCACTTGGCCGAGGCCCTGGCAGAGCAGGCGGAACGGTGAGCACTGCCCCGGCCGCTGCCATCGCCCGCATCAAGACTGCCCACCCGGCGTGGTCGGTCCGTGAGGTCCGCTCCGGGAAGGGCTGGACCGCCAAGCACCGGGAAACCCGTGCCACCGTCTACGCCGACAGCCCCGCGTCGTTAGCGGCCACGCTGGCGGAGATCGACAGCCGCACCCGCGATTGACACGCGGCCCTGTTCCCCCGCGCGCCTGCTGATAGCCGACCTGTCCAACTAAGGCGCCCCCGCCGCGTGCCGGGGCGAGTACCACACCGACCGGCACCCGGGCGGCCGGGCTCCGCATAATCCCGGGCGTATCGGGTAGCGCGTGCTAGCCCGGCTCGGGGGGTGGCAGCGGGGCCCTGCCCCGGGCCGGGCCATGGTCGTGATGTAACGCGGCAGCGGCCTCCGTCGCTTCCGGACGGGCCCCCGCCTGACGGTCCCCCTCTCAGGCCGCGGGCCTCGGCCGGCCCGGGACCGTCTGGTCGGCCGCCGCGGTCCCGGGCCGTTTCACTGCTGCCTGCCCGGCTCGTGCCGCGGCGAGTACCACACCGACCGGCACCCCGGCGCCCGGCACGCCACCGTCAGGTGCCCCCACGCGGCGCGGTCGGGGTGCGCCGCCCGGGCCGGGGCGCAGTGGCAGCGCTCCCAACTCACCAGGACCCGGCCGGGCGCCCACTCATGCCCGTTAGCGCATCGTTCCGAGACGATGGACACCTACGGGCACCTGTTCCCCGATGCCAGCGAGCACGGCCGCGGCGCGCTCGATGCCATGTTCGCCCCGGCTGGCGTGCGCCCAATGTGCGCCAGGGAACGATCATGAACGTGCAGCCGCAGGCCAGGGCCTGGGTGAGGGGCGAGCCGGCCTGTAGGCCGGGTTCTGTGCACCCGCGCGAACGCGGGCCGGCGGCCATCCATCTGGGACTGCCGTTGCCGGCAGCCTCGTGCGGTCTACCCGCGAGCATCGGGCGGGCCGCCCTCAACCGCTCGCGCAGGCCCCGCGCCCCGGAAGGCGCATGGGCCCTTGTGACCTTGCTCCGGGTGGGGTTTACCGAGCCGCCCGGATCGCTCCGGGCGCTGGTGGTCTCTTACACCACCGTTTCACCCTTACCCCGGGCCCGGCCGAAACCTGGCCCGGGGCGGTCTGTTCTCTGTGGCACTGTCCCGCGGGTCACCCCGGGTCGGTGTTACCGACCACCCTGCCCTGTGGAGCCCGGACCTTCCTCGCCGGGTCATGCACGCATGGCCCGGCGCGACCGCCCGGCCGGCTCGCCCTTCCCACCAAGGATAGGCGCTTGCGCCCCACGGGTAACGAACTCCCGGCCACCGGGCCGGCAACGGTCCGCTGGCCACCACGCGACGACGGGCGTCACCACAGGCCGGCCGGACCGGAGCGCCGCTGTGCGCCGCTCCCGGCACCGGAGCCACGGCCGGCCCCGTTGCCACCCGGCGCCTTGGCCCGCCCGCTGACCGCGTCCATGGCCTGGTTGGCCAGGCGGTCGGCGTGGGTGTTCCGCTCCCGCGGCACCCAGGTGTAGGTCACCCGGCCGAGCTCCCTGGCCGCCTGCCTGGCCGCCGCCGCGAGCGGCCGCAGGTCGGGATGCTTGATCTGCCAGCGGCCGGACATCTGCTCGACAACGAGCTTGGAATCCATCCGGACCTCGGCGGCGGCGCCGGGCGCGAGCTTCCCGGCCGCGCGCAGGCCTGCCACCAGTCCCGAGTACTCGGCCACGTTGTTGGTGGCATGGCCGATCGCCTCGCTCACCTCGGCGAGCACCTCACCGGTGACGGCGTCCAGCACGACGGCACCGTATCCGGCCGTGCCAGGGTTCCCCCTGGAGCCGCCGTCGGCCTGGATCAGGAGCTTGCGGGCGGTCATGCGCCCAGCTCGGCGCGGACCAGGATGCGGCGGCATTCCTCGCACCTGAGCACCTCGTCGGGTGGCGCATCGCGGATGCGCCCCAGGTCAACCTTGTTGAGCGACAGGTGGCAGCCCTCGCACCGGCCGTTCCGCAGTACGGCGGCGCCCACCGTGCGCTGGGCGCGCAGCTGGTCGTACAGGCCGAGCAGGTCATCGGGCAGGTCCGCGGCGATGCCGGCGCGGCGGTCCCGGGACTTCCCGGCCTGCTCGTCGATCTCGGCGAAGGCCGCGTCACGCCGGCCCGCGACCTCCGCCAGCCGGCCGGCGAGCGCCGTCTGCTCGGCACTGAGCGCGGCGCGGCGGCGGCCGACGTCCTCCAGCTTTTCCATCACCTCGAGCACGACCTCTTCCAGGTCGCCCTGCCGCCGTTCCAGCGAAACGATCTCCGACTGGAGGTTCTCCAGCTCCTTGGGCGAGGAGACCTGGCCAGCGTCCAGCCGGGCCCGGTCCCGCTCGATCCTGGTCCGGACCTGGTCCACGTCACGTTCGGCCTTGGCCTGGTCCCGGGCCAGGTCGCTGCCGGTCGCTTCCAGCGTGGCGAGCTCGTCTCGCAGCTCGGCATCCCGCTGCTGTGCCGCCTCGTACTCGGCATTCTCCGGCAGGGTGCGTCGGCGATGATCCAGGCGGCTCAGCTCGGCGTCCAGCTCGGCCAGTTCGAGGAGCTTCAGTTGCGCCTGCGGAGATGCTTTCACGAGTCCACACGTTAGTGCACTGGCCACGTTCGGCTGTCGCCCACCGGCCGGCCCGGGGGCTGCACAGGGCAAAGGAACGGGCCGGCCCGTTGCCCCGCGAGGGCAGGGGCCGCCGGCGCAGCCGAAGGGCAGGGGCGCTGGTTCAGTCGGCGGGCAGTGCCAGCATCAGCACCGGTGGGGAGGTCGGTTGCCGCGAGCCACCGGCCGGCTCGACGGTGACCCCCATCCGGTCGCCGGGCGCGATCCCGGCGACGATCATCGGGGCGGTCATGCCGAGCTTCGGCGAGGGCAGCCGCCCGGCGGAGTGCATCCGGTGCGCGCCCATCACCCATACCTGGTAGCACTCGCTCGAGGGCAGCGCCGGGAGCCGTGCCGTGGTCAGCACCAGGGCGTGGTCGGCGTGCGACATGACCACGGTGGCCGAGCCGTGGGGCCGCGCGTGCACCGTCATGATGTCCGCATCCGGCGCGTTCAGAATGGCCGCGATCTGGCCGCGCTGTGCCGCATCCATGTGCAGCCGGTGCTGGTCGTTGATCAGCAGCGTGCCCAGTGCCAGGGCCACCAGGATGCCGGCCCCGGCGATCGCGACCGCCATCCGCGGCGCGGCCGGCCAGCCCACGCCGTGCCAGGACCTGCGCACCCGTTCCGCGACCCGGACCGGCGGCGGCTGCTGCCGGGTGCGGGAAGCCTCGGCCAGTACCTGCCCGCGCAGCCGCGGCGGCGGCACCGCGGCGGCGGCCTCCGCCAGCTGGCCGGCCGCATCGCGCAGGCTGGCGGCCTCGGCCCGGCACGCTTCGCAGACGCCGAGATGGTGCTCGAACTTCTCCCGGTCTGCGTCGCCGAGCGCGTCCAGAGCGTAGGCACCCGCCAGCGTGTGCGGGTCGGTCCGGCGCAGCCTCATGACTCCGCCCCGAGGCAGTCCCGCAGCCGGATCAGCCCGTCCCGCATCCGGGTCTTCACCGTCCCGACGGCCACGCCGAGCAGCGCCGCCACCTCACGGTAGGTGTATCCGCCGTAGTAGGCGAGGGTGACCGACTCGCGCTGCAGCTCGGTGAGCGAATCCAGGCACCGGCGCACCCGCTGCGCGTCCAGGCGCGTCTCCACCTCCTCGACCACGACGTCGTAATCCGTCGCTGCCACGGCCGCGCGGGCCTCTCGTTCTGCTGAGGCTTGTGCCGAGCGCACGCGGTCGACCGCGCGGCGGTGGGCGAGCGTCATCAGCCAGCCGCGCGCGCTTCCCTCACCGGGGTCGAAGCGGGACGCGGTGCGCCAGACGTCAAGCAGCACCTCCTGCGTGACCTCTTCGGACTGCGCCGGGTCCCGGACGATGCGGCGGACGACGCCGTAGACGACCGCCCCGAACCGGTCGTACACCCCGGCGAAGGCCGCCTCGTCACCGCGCGCGACCTTGGCGAGCAGCCCGGCCAGATCGCTGGCGGGTGCCGCGCCCGGGCGCTCGCCCGGCAGCTCCGCGGTCATCGGCGCGTCCTCATCCTCACATCAGGCACATCATGGACATATCCCGCCCGGCGGCTGGGCGGGCTCAGCCATAGCACCTCGCAGTGCAGGCGCTCTTCCTTATGATTCGTGGCCGGCGGCGGATCGGATTGGCCTTCTGCCGTCTGGGGCCAATCCTTGCCGGTGACTACAACGAATAGAAGATGTGACAGTGTCCTCCGATCCGCAACTTCCCACGCCAGGCCGGCCCCGAACCCGGCCTGGCGTCGTTACCGGCCTTTTCACGGGCCTGATCACCGCCGCCGTCGCGCTGGGCGTGGGCCAGCTGGTGGCGGGTCTCACCGGTTCTGTGGGTTCTCCCGTGGTCGCCGTCGGCGAGGCCAGCATCGACCTCACCCCGCCGCCGGTGAAGGACTTCGCGATCTCGACGTTCGGCTCCAACGACAAGGCCGCCCTGGTCACCGGGATCCTGGTGCTGCTCGCCGTGTTCGCCGCGGTGATCGGCGTCGCGGCGGTGCGGCGGTTCCGGTACGGCGTGGCAGGCCTGGCCGTGTTCACCGCGATCGGCCTGGCCGCCGCGCTGTCCCGCCCCACCGCGGGCGCGGCCGACGTGCTGCCCTCCCTGGTGGGCGGCGCGGCCGGGCTTTTCGCCATGTGGCGGCTCGTCCAGGCGGCACACGAGGCGGCCGGCGACCGGGCTGCTCTCGCCGGGCCCGCCGGTACTCAAGATGAGCTCGGCGGCCCACCGGCCCTGGCCCAGCCCGGCGCGGGTGAACTGGGCGACCCGGGCACATCCTGGGTGCCGCGGCGCCCCGCCGCACCGGGCACACCACCCGGTGGTGTGCACCGGGCACCCCCGGCCGGCTCCGGCGTGTCTCCCGCAGGGCGGCGGCAGTTCCTGGTCACCAGCTCGGTGGCGGTGGCGGCGGCCGGGGCGAGTGGCCTGGTCGGGCGCGTCCTGGCGGAGCGCAGCAGCGTGTCGCAGGCCCGGGCGGCGATCAAGCTGCCGCCCCCGGTCCAGCGCGCCCCGGCGCTGCCCAGTGGAACCGACCTGCACATCCCCGGCCTCAGCGCGTTCGTGACACCCAGCAATTCGTTCTACCGGGTGGACACCGCGCTGGTGCTGCCGCAGGTGGCGCCGTCGAGCTGGCAGCTGCGGATCCACGGCATGGTCGCCCATGAGATGACGCTTACGTTCGACGACCTGCTCAAGCTCCCGCTGTTCGAGGACTGGATCACGCTGTGCTGCGTGTCCAACCCGGTGGGCGGCCCGTACGTCGGCAACGCGCTGTGGCTGGGCGCGAGCCTGTCCAAGCTGCTGCGCGCCGCCGGGATCCGCGCCGGGGCCGAGCAGTTGCTGTGCACGTCGGTGGACGGCTTCACCTCGGGCACCCCGGTGCAGACGGTCATGGACGGGCGCGACGCCATGCTCGCCGTCGCGATGAACGGGACACCGCTGCCGGTCGCGCACGGGTTCCCGGCCCGCCTGGTGGTCCCTGGCCTGTACGGCTACGTGTCGGCGTGCAAGTGGGTCACCGACATCAAGGTGACCACGTGGGCTGCCGAGCACGGCTACTGGACAACGCGCGGCTGGTCGCAGCAGGCGCCGATCAAGACCGAGTCGCGGATCGACGTGCCGAACGGCTCCGCCACGGTGCGCGCAGGCCGGACGTCCGTCGCGGGCGTCGCCTGGGCGCAGCACAAGGGCATCGAGGCGGTCGAGGTGCGGGTGGACGGCGGTGACTGGCACCAGGCCCGGCTGGCCGCGGTGCCGGGCATCGACACCTGGCGGCAGTGGGTGTGGGAGTGGGACGCGACCCGCGGCGACCACGTCATCGAGGCCCGGGCCACGGATAAGACCGGCTACACCCAGACCTCAGCCCTGGCGCCGCCCCCGCCCAACGGGGCCACCGGGTACCCGACAGTCAACGTGATGGTGCAGTAGCCCCTGCCCGCGCTCCCCGCCGTGGAGCGCGGGCAGGTCAAAGTAGCTGATCGCGGATCTGCCCGGACAGGTAGGCACTGAGCCAGCGGCCCAGCTCGTCGAAGACATGCCGCCGCCCGGCGCCTTCCGGCATGGCCTGGCCGGGCAGCCCGCCGGCCAGTTTCAGCCAGGTCACGTGCTCGCCCAGCCGCATGGTCGCGCGCCGCAGGGTCAGTGCCCGTGGCACCAGCAGGCCCCCGGCGCCGCCGGGTGCGTTCCAGCCGGTCGCCGGGCACATCACCAGGACCGGGCAGGCGATGTCCAGGCCGCGCCGGAGCCTGCGGCGGGCGCCGACCAGCAGCGGCGGGGGGCGCGCCGGTGACCGCCTGGCCGCGCCGTGCCTGGCCCATTCCGGCCACGCCGGCGCGGTGGCCCAGCTCGGGCTGGCCAGCACCAGCGCGTCGGCGGGCTGGCTGCCGCGCCGCGCATGGCACCACAGCGCGGCGATGACCGCACCGGCGCCGTGCGCGGACACGATCATGGTGTCGATCGCGTCGACCTCGCGGACATGGGCGGTGGCGGCGTCCAGGCAGGTGAAGCAGTCCCCAAGGTCCTGCGCCGCCTGGTTGCCATCGCCGCCGGGGCGCTCGTCGCTGCCGACCTCCCGCAGGTCGGCCACGTAGAAGTGAAACCCGCGGTCGGTGTACCAGCCGACGATGTCTTCTGGCGCGAACGAGTCCCCCCGGCAGTGCACGTACATGACCGCACGCCTGCCGGGCCGGGCGCTGCGCCGCCGCAGCACCGCCGCGCCGCTGCCCTGCAGGCACGCTTGCTCCGGCAGCGCCAGCGGCACCGCCTCGTAACCCTCGATCGTCTCGGCGTTTTCCATGACCTGACCCATGACCCCTTGTCCCGGCCGGCGCGGGGCAGGACCCCGTCTGTCCTGTCCCGCGAGTCCCCCGGTACCGCCCGTGCCGGGCAGCAGCGATCAGCCATGCCGGACACGGAGCGTTATTAGGCAGTGTGGCATCGTAACCGGATCTGGGCCCGGAGAACACGCTGAGCGATTTCGCCGGCCACGCCGTAGGGTCGCATGTATGAGCACACCCGGCAGCTTCCTCGAGATCGAGCGCAAGTACGCGGTCGGCGCCGGGTTCGTGCTGCCTGACCTGTCCGCGGTACCCGGCGTGGCGGCGGTCACCGGGCCCGACACCTACCACCTGACCGCCGTCTACCTGGACACTCCCGGGCTGGACCTGGCGGCGGCGCACATCACGCTGCGGCGGCGCACCGGCGGGACCGACGCCGGCTGGCACCTGAAGCTTCCGGCGGGGGCCGAGACCCGGCGCGAGGTGCACGCCCCACTCGGCCCCGGCGGCGAGCCGGTGCCGGGCGAACTGGCGGGCCTGGTGGCCGAATGGACCCAGGGCCAGCCGCTGCGCCCGATCGCCCGGCTGCAGACCACCCGTACGGTGCGCCGGCTCACCGATGCCGGCGGCCAGGTGCTGGCCGAGGTCGCCGACGACGAGGTGACGGGCTCGCTCCCTGATCAAGATGGATGCGATACGCACGACCCGCCAGACCCGGCATCCTGGCGCACCGCGACGGCGTGGCGGGAGGTGGAGATCGAACTGGCCCGCGGGCCCGCCGGGCTCCTCGATGAGGCCGGGCGGCTCCTGCTTGAGGCCGGTGCCCGGCCCTCCCCCGCCGCCTCCAAGCTCCGCCTGCTGCTGGACTCCGTGCGCCCGCAGGGCCCGCAAGCCTGAGCGGGTGTGCTGCCTATCGGCCCGGGAGCGATCGCGGCAGCCCGAACCATGGCAGCACGCTGTTTTCGAAGCGGGTCATGGCGCAGATCCGGTCGCCGGCGAGGGTGAGGACGATGAGGCCGGTGCCGTGCCGGAGGCCGGCCGGGGTGCGCAGGTAGGCGCCGAACGCCGGCTGACCGTTGGCCCGCGCCGGCACGAGGTCGAACCTCCGGCCCGCGCCGAACAGGCCGGCGCAGAAGCGGGCCACGATGTCGCGGCCCTCGTATTCGAAGGGCATCGGCGGCATCGAGACGAAGACGTCGTCGGTCAGCAGGGCCACCAGCGCGTCGAGATCGGCCGACTCGTAGGCGCTGACGAACCTCGCCACGATCGCATCCTCGGCCGGTGAGCCGGAGGCGGGCGGCCGTTCGTGGCCCGCGGCCGTCGGCGGCCGGCGCTGCAGGCTGCCCCGCGCCCGTTTGAGGGCGCTGTTGACAGAGTCGACGGTCGAGTCCAGCATTTCTGCCACCTCGCTGGCGTGGAATCCCAGGACGTCGCGCAGGATGAGCACGGCCAGCTGGCGGGGCGGCAGCACCTGAAGGGCGGTCACGAAGGCCAGCGAGATGGATTCGGTTTGCTCGTACCGGGCCTCCGGGCCGGGCGGCACGTCGACCGCGCCCTCAAGGAGGGTGCCGGGATATGGCTCGAGCCACACGACCTCGCCGTGCCGGGTCGGCTCGGGCGGTTCAACCTTGGGGATGTTCCACTCCTTCGCGGATCGCCGGCTGGCCGACCGGCGGGCGTTGAGGCACCGGTTGGTCGCGATCCGGTAGAGCCAGGTGCGCAGCGAGGCGCGTCCCTCGAAACCTGCGAAGCCCTGCCAGGCGGCCAGCAGCGTGTCCTGCAGGGCGTCCTCGGCGTCCTGGAAGGAGCCGAGCATCCGGTAGCAGTGCACCTGCAGTTCCCGGCGGTGTGGCTCGGTCAGCTCACGGAACGCGTCGCCGTCCCCGGCCCGCGCCCTTGAGATCAGGTCGGCTGCCAACTGCGCCATCCTCGCCCCACCTTCCTCCCGCATCTTGCCGCACGTCCACCCGGTACCGACACCGGCCAGGGAGCGAACTGGGCGGCCGGCGGGCGCCCAGTCCGGCCAGCGTCGCGGTGTCCACACAGTCGACAGCACAGAAAGGAACCAGCGATGCTACTGCAGGACAAGGTTGCGGTGATCTACGGAGCCGGGGGCGCGATCGGTGGCGCCGTCGCCCACGCCTTCGCGGCCGAGGGGGCCAGGGTCTTCCTCACCGGCCGCCTCCAGGCACCCGTCGACGTGGTCGCCAACGACATCGTGTCCGCCGGCGGCTCCGCCGAGGCGGCCGAGGTCGACGCGGTCGACGAACCGGCCGTGGACAGGCACCTGCTATCGGTGCTGGACAGGGCAGGCCGCGTCGACATCTCGTTCAACGCGATCGGCATCCCGGACACGAAGATTCTGGGCGTCCCCCTGGCCGAGCTGGATACCGAGACGTTCTCCCTGCCGATCGCGGCCTACACGAGGTCGTACTTCCTGACCGCGCACCTGGCCGCGGCGCACATGATCCCGAAGAAATCGGGAGTGATCATGACCGTCACCGCACTCCCCGCGCGGATGGGCACCCGGATGAACGGCGGCTACGGCCCGGCGATGGCCGCCAAGGAGGCACTCACCCGCGATCTGTCCGCCGAGCTCGCACCGCACGGCATCCGCGTCGTCGGCCTGCGGCCACACGGCATACCGGAGACCGGCACGATGCAGGAACTCGCCGGGATCCGCGCCGGGTCATCCGGCATGACCTGGGAACAGTTCACCGGGTACCTCGCAAGCACGACCCACACACGACGGGTCATGAGGCTGCAGGAGGTGGCGAACGTGGCGGCCTTCATGGCCTCAGACAAGGCGAGCGGTATGACGGGAACCACCGTCAACCTGTCCATGGGCACCCTGGGTGACTAGCGGCCCCGGCGGCCTTGCCCGCAGCGTGCCTGAGGCAAGGCGCTAAGCCCGCACCGTGCCGGGGTTAAGAAAGCCCGCACGCCCGGATACCAGGCCGGTCGCGGGCGCACACTCAGAGGACAGTCAGAGGCAGTTCCGAGGGTTCCCCGACTCAGGGCCCGCAGACTGCGGGGAGAACGACGAAGGGAAGCCCATGAACTCGCAACAGCCGAACCCGGTGGCAGCGGCCGCTGCCCGGGAGCGGGGACGCGCACGGTTGCGTGCCGTCACGGCTGGCGTCGGCGCCGCGGGCCTGGCCGTGGCGGGTGTCGTCGCCTACGCATTGCCCGGGTCGTCGCACGCGAGCACGACCAGCAGCTCCTCGGGCAGCGCGGCGGCGTCCAGCGGCTCCGGCGCCTCGTCCGGCTCGTCCAGTTCCGGCGGGTCCGCCAGCGGCTCGGGCTCCTCCGCCAGTTCCGGCTCCTCAGGGCCGGCCAGCTCGGGATTGTCCGGCGGCTCCGGGATCTCCTCCGCGCAGGGTTCCGGCGGCCAGACCACGTCCGGGGGCTCCTGATGCCAGCCGCGGCCGCCGAGCCCGATGGCCGGGAGGGGGCGGCGGCCTGGCAGGCGCTCGGCACCAGCGTGCACCTGCTCGTCACCGACCCGCAGGCACTGCCGTCGGCGCGGCGCATGCTCACCGAGGACCTCGCCGCCCTGGATGCCGCATGCAGCAGGTTCCGCACGGACTCCGAGATCGTGGCGCTGGATGGCGCGCCGGCCGATGGGCGTGGCCGCATCGGCCCGGTGCGGATCAGCCCGCTGCTGGCCGGAGCGCTGGCCGTCGCACTGCGGGCGGCCCGGCTCACCGACGGGGACGTGGACCCGACCGTGGGCGGCGCGCTGAACGCGGCCGGCTACGACCGCGACTTCGCGCTGGTCCGCCCGGACGGCCCGCCGGTGCGGCTGACCGTCCGCAGCGTCCCCGGCTGGCGTGAGGTCGAACTCGACGAGGCGGCCGGGCTGGTGACCCTGCCCAGTGGGGTGCAACTGGACCTGGGCGCCACCGCGAAGGCCTGGGCGGCGGACCGGGCCGCGGCGCGGATCGGCGCGGAACTCGGCTGCGGCGTCCTGGTCAACCTGGGCGGGGACATCGCGGTAGCCGGGGTGACCCCGCCCGGCGGGTGGCGGATCCGGGTCCAGGACGTCACCGGGCAGCCCGAGGACCCGCCGGCCGGCCCGTCCGCGGTGATCGCGATCCACTCCGGTGGCCTGGCCACCTCAAGCACGGCCGCGCGGCGCTGGCGCCGGGGCGGCGATGTGCTGCACCACATCCTTGACCCCCGCTCCGGGCTGCCCGCCGCGCCGGTGTGGCGGACCGCTTCCGTCGCGGCAGCCACCTGCGCCGACGCGAACGCCGCGAGCACCGCCGCGATCATCCGCGGTGAGGCCGCACTGGCCTGGCTGACCGGCCTGCGGCTCCCGGCCCGGCTGGTGGCCGAGTCCGGTGCCGTGGTCACCCTCGGCGGCTGGCCGCCGGAACAGCCCTCCGCCGCCTGAGCGCTGCCAGCCCGGAGGGCGACCCCCGGAACCCCGCTGGCCTGCGGCCCGGTTCCTCCGTCACCGGGCCGTGGCCCGGCCGGCCCGGGGGGACCCCGCTGGCCTGCGGCCCGGTTCCTCCGTCACCGGGCCGTGGCCGACCTGGCGTCAGCCGGCTGGGCCCTGCTCCGGCCCGGCCTCTCCGGGGCTTGCGGCCCGGCCGGCTGGCTCTCCGGCCGGGGCCGGGCCTGGTGCCCCGGCCGGCCCCTCCCCCGCGCCGTGCGCCAAGCCGGCCTTGGTGCGGTACCGCCAGAACTCCGGAATCGCCCAGCAGGTCACCACCGCGGCGACCACGCTGAGCAGGCCGCCGGACCAGGCGGCGAACTGCGGGCCGCCCAGCGCCGCCGCGGCTCCGGCCTCCGCGTCGCCGAGCCGTGGGCCGCCCTGAAGACCGACGAACATCAGGCTGTTGACCCGGCCCTGGATGGCGTCCGGGGTGACGTGCTGCACGATCATCATCCGGAACACCGAGGAGATCACGTCGGCGGCGCCCGCCACCACGAGCAGGGCCAGTGCCGCGGGCAGCCACGGCACGAACCCGAATCCCATGATGGCCAGGCCCCAGATCACGACGCAGACCGCCACCGCCCGCCCGGCCCGCCGCACCCGCCCGATATGGCCGGTCAGCAGCGATCCCGCCAGCGCGCCCAGCCCCGCCGCGGCATTCAGGTAGCCCACCGTGGCCGCTCCCCCGCCGAACACGTTCGTCGCCAGTGCCGGGAAAAGCGCCCTGGGCATACCGAAGACCATCGCGCCCAGGTCGATAAGGAAAGCCCCGGCGAGCGGCGGGCTCGACCTCAGGTAGCGGACTCCGCCGATCAGCGAGGCGGCGCCGACAGGCTGCCCCCCGTCGGCCGGGCGCAGCGACGGCAGCCGGGCCACGGTGAGGAACGCCAGCGCGAACGCGACCACGTTGAGCCAGTACACCAGGCTGAACCCGGCGTGCGCGATCAGCAGGCCCGCCGCGGCCGGGCCCACCACCAGCGTCATCTGGAACGCCGCGGACTGCACGGAAAGCGCGGCGGCCAGATCGTCCGGGGGCACCAGGCGCCGCAGCGACGCGCGGCGGGCAGCCCAGTCCACCCCCTGGAACGCCGCCGACTCGGCGGTACAGGCGAACAGCGGCCACAGCAGCGGGTGCGGCAGCATCGAGTTCACCGCCAGCCCGGTGACACCGACGGCCAGCAGCAACTGGGTGGCCATCATGACCTTGCGCCGGTCCCACGCGTCGACCAGCGGGCCGCCGAGCAGCGAGCCCGCCAGCAGCGGGAGGAGCTGCCCCAGGCTGACCAGGCCCACCATCGCGGTGGATCCGGTGAGCCGGTAGGTCTGGTAGCCCACGGCCACCACGGTGAGCTGGCTGCCCACCGACGCGATGAGCTGACCGGTCCACAGCCGCCGGAAGCCGGCGTGCCGGCGCAGCGGTGAGACGTCCACGAACGCCCTGCCCACGGCGCGCCGGACGCGCCCGCTGTGGGCAGACATGGGAACCTCCGTGCTTGACCGCGCCGACGCGCGCATTCTGCCAGGCCATGCTGGCCCGGGTGGGCGACCCCCCGGAACCCCCCGCTGGCCTACGGCCCGGTTCCTTCGTCACCAGGCCGCGGCCATCGCGTTCAGAGGTAATTCAGAGGCGGCCAAGAGGGAGCATTGCACCCGGCCGGTGAAGCTGAGGGCATGAACTTCCAGCGACCAGGCGGCCGGCCATGACCGGGAGCGCCGGCAGCACCGCGCTGTGGTACGCCAGCAGGGCGACCGGAGTGGTGACACTGCTGCTGCTGACCGCCGTGGTGCTGCTCGGCATCCTGGTCAACCGGCAGGGCCGGCTTCCCGGCCTGCCCGGCTTCGCGGTCACCGGCCTGCACCGGAACGTCTCACTGCTGGCCGTGGCGTTCCTGGCGATCCATGTGGTGACCGCGATCGCGGACCCCTATGTCACGATCGGCCTGGCCGCGGTCGTCCTCCCGTTCGCCTCCGCCTACAAGCCGTTCTGGCTGGGCCTGGGGGCCATCTCCCTGGACCTGGTCGCCGCGCTGATCCTGACCAGCCTGGCCCGCGGCAGGATCGGCAGGCGCGCTTGGCGGGGCATCCACTGGCTCGGCTACGCCGCCTGGCCGATCGCGGTCCTGCACAGCATCGGCAGCAGCGCCGACACGCGAAGCGGCCTGGTGCTCGGGGTGCTGGTCGCCTGCGTGCTGGCCACCGTCACCGCGCTGGCCTGGCGGCTGTCGCATACCGCCCACGAGGTTCCCCGGGCCCAGCGCGCCGCCGCCGCCCTCGACCGCATGACCGCAAGGAAGGCCGGCCTTTGATGACCGACAGCCTGACCCTCCCGCATCTCCCGATGGCGGCCGGTGCCGCGCCGTCCGGCCTGCCGGGCCCGGGCCTGCCGCGGCTGCTGCCCGGCTCTGGCACCGTGCCGGTGGACCTGCGCGCGCACCTCGCCGAGCATGGTCCGCTCCACCCGGCGGGCGGCCGGAACGGCCTGCTGCGCGAGGTGGCGGCCGCCGGGCTGACCGGCCGGGGCGGCGCCGCCTTTCCCGTCGCCCGCAAGCTCGCCGCGGCGGCCGAGGCCCGGCCAGCCCCCGTCGTGGCCGGCAACGGCGCCGAAGGCGAGCCGGCCAGCAGCAAGGACCGGTCCCTGCTGTGGATCTCCCCCCATCTGGTGCTTGACGGGCTGCAACTCGCCGCCTGGGCGGCCAGGTCGGCTGCGGCCGTGCTCTATGTGCCGCGCAGCGAGCGACTGTACGGCCGGCTGACCGGGGCCATCGCGGACCGGGCCGCCGCCGGGATCGACGCCGCCAGCGTAGAGCTGGTGACGGCCCCGGACAGGTTCCTCGCCGGGGAGGAGTCCGCCCTGGTGAGCCGCCTGGCGGGCCGGCCTGCCCGGCCCGCCTACCGGCCCGCTCGCGGGCTGCCGCGGCTGGCGCCCGGCCGGCCAGCGCTGGTGCAGAACGTGGAGACCCTGGCGCACCTGGCACTGATCGTGCGCTACGGCGCGGCCTGGTTCCGCACGGCCGGAACCGAGGCGGAGCCGGGCACGATGCTGGCCACCCTGCACCTGGCCGACGGCCGGGCCAGCGTGACCGAGGTGCCGCTCGGCACCGGCCTGGCCGGCCTGCTCGGCCTGGACGCGGGGCCCGGCCGCCCGGCCGGCGCTGGCCCGGCCGGCCGAGCGTGCCCAGCGCCTTCGGCCCTGTCCAGGCCGTGCTCGTCGGCGGCTACCACGGTGCATGGCTGTCCGCCGCGGAGGCCGCGGGCCTGCCGCTGGCCAACGCGGCGCTGCAGCCGCTGGGCGCGGCGGTCGGCGCCGGGGTGCTTGCTGCCCTGCCCGCGGACCGGTGCGGCCTCGCCGAGACCGCGCGGGTGGCCCGGTACCTGGCCCTGGAATCGGCCGGCCAGTGCGGCCCGTGCTTCAACGGCCTGCCACGCATTGCCGCCGCCATGGAGCACCTCGCCGGGCCGCGCCCAGACCGCCGGGCGCGGGCCGATCTCGAGCGCTGGGCCGGAATGGTCACCGGCCGTGGCGCCTGCCACCACCCGGACGGCAGCGTGCGGTTCATCCGCAGCGCGCTGCGCGTCTTCGCGGCCGAGGCCCGGCTGCACGAGCAGGGGCGGTGCAGCGGCACGGACCGGCGCCCGTTCCTGCCGGTGCCGTCCGGCTCGCCCGCCACCGAGGCGGACTGGAGCTGACATGGCGAAGCGGTTGCGAGTGGATCCCGTGGCCTGTGCCGGGCACGGGGCCTGTGCGGAGCTCCTGCCGGAGCTCATCACCCAGGACGAATGGGGTTATCCGGTAGTGGCGGACCGGCCGGTGCCGCGCGGGCTGCAGCGTGCGGCGCGCCGCGCCGTGGCCGGCTGCCCGGCGCTGGCGCTGGCCCTCACCCGGGTAGCGTGAGGGGGCAGCGATGGCCGCGGAGCTGATAGGGACTGCTGAGGTGACCGAGATGACCGGGCGAGAGCCGGGAGTTGCGGCGTCCGGGGCACAGGCCCAGGCCCCGGTCCTGCAGCGCGCCGACGGCACGCCCATCCGGGTGCTGGTCGTGGATGACGAGCCCAGCCTGGCGGAGCTGCTCGCCAGCGTGCTCCGGTACGAGGGCTGGGAGATCCAGACCGCCAGCGACGGCAGCAGCGCGGTGCGGACCGCCCGCGACTTCCGGCCGGACGCGGTGGTGCTGGACATCATGCTGCCCGACTTCGACGGCCTGGAGGTGCTCCGCCGGGTCCGGGCCGAGCTGCCGCACGTGTGCGTGCTGTTCCTGACCGCGCGCGACGCGGTCGAGGACCGGGTGGCCGGCATCACCGCGGGCGGGGACGACTACGTGACCAAGCCGTTCAGCCTGGAGGAGGTGCTTGCCCGGCTGCGCGGGCTGCTCCGGCGGGCCGGCATCACCCGGGCACGCGGCGACACCGGGCTTGTGGTCGGCGACCTGGCCATGGACGAGGATGCCAGGGAGGTGCGCCGCGGCGGCGAGCTGATCGAGCTCACCGCGACCGAGTTCGAGCTGCTCCGGTTCCTCATGCGCAACCCGCGCCGGGTGCTGTCCAAGGCGCAGATCCTGGACCGGGTGTGGAACTACGACTTCGGCGGCCAGGCGCACGTGGTCGAGCTGTACATCAGCTACCTGCGCAAGAAGATCGACTCCGGCCGCGAGCCGCTGATCCACACGGTCCGCGGTGTCGGCTACGTCCTCAAGCCGGCGAGCTGACCGATGAGCACGGCGGGCGCTGCCGCGGGCAGTGGGCGGGCTGATGGCCGCCGCCACTGGCTCGCCCGCCGGACGTTGCGCGGGCGGCTGATCGCGGGGCTGCTTGCCCTGCTGGCGGTGGCCTGCGCCGCCGTCGGCGCCGTCACCTACGTGTCGCTGCACGGCTATCTGCTGGGCCAGCTCGACCAGCAGCTCATGCAGGCGAGCGAGCGGTACCAGGCCTGCCTGGGCCTCCCGCCGCCAGGCCACGACGGTGACAACGAGCCCGGGGCACCGCACAACTCGGCGTCCGACTGCGCGCAGCAGCAGGAGCAGCAGACGTTCAGCGCCCAGGTCAGGAACGGCGTACTCACCAACACCCACGTCTCCTACGGCAACTGCACGCTGTCGCACGCGGACAAGGCGGTGCTCACCGCGTATCCGGCCGGCGCCCAGCCGTTCACCAGCGAGCTGTCCACACTCGGCGACTACCGGCTGCTGGCGGTACACGACCCCGGATCCGGCGTCACCTACCTCACCGGCTTGCCGATGACCCAGGTGAACTCCACCCTGCGCCAGGTCGCGGTCGTCGAGATCGTGGTGTTCGCCGCCGCCTTGCTGCTCACCGGAGTGCTGGGCACCGGGTTTGTGCGGCTGTCGCTGCGGCCGCTGCGCCGGGTGGCGGCCACCGCGACCCGGGTGGCCGAGCGGCCGCTGGCCAGCGGTGAGGTCACCCTGCCCGAGCGGGTGCCCGACGCCGATCCGCGTACCGAGGTCGGCCAGGTCGGCTCCGCGTTCAACCGGATGCTCGGCCACGTCGAGGCGGCACTGGCCCGCCGCGCGGCCAGCGAGGCACGGCTGCGCCGGTTCGCCGCCGACGCCAGCCACGAGCTGCGCACCCCGCTGGCGGCCATCCGCGGCTACGCCGAACTCGCCCGCCGGCATCCCGGCCCGGTGCCCGGTGACATCGCCCACGCGCTGGGCCGGGTGGAGTCGGAGTCGGCGCGGATGAGCGTGCTGGTCGACGAGCTGCTGCTGCTCGCCCAGCTCGACGCGGGCCGCCCGCTGGCCAAGGAGCCGGTGGACCTGACCCGGCTGGCCATCGACGCCGCCAGCGACGCCCGGGCGGCCAGCCAGGACCACCGCTGGGTGCTTGAGCTGCCGGACGAGCCGGTACTGGTGGAAGGCGACGAGCACCGCCTGCACCAGGTGCTCGCCAACCTGATGAGCAACGCGGCGAAGCACACCCCGGAGGGGACCACCGTCACGGTCTCGCTCACCACGAGCGAGAACCCGCCGGCCGTGCGGATGAGCGTCACCGACAGCGGCCCCGGTATCCCGGCGGAACTGCAGCCTGCCCTGTTCGAGCGGTTCGTCCGCGGCGACTCCGCCCGCTCCAACGCTGGCACAAGTACCGGTCTCGGCCTGGCCATCGTGCAGGCGGTCACGACCGCGCACGGCGGCAGCGTGAGCGTCGCCAGCCGCCCCGGGTGCACCAGTTTCGTGATCACCCTGCCCCGGCTGACCTCGGTCGCCGCGCGCGCCTGAGCCGCCCCGCTCGCCGTACGACCTGACCAGGGCCCGCTGAGCAACGGGCGCGGCCCGGCCCCGGGCACCGTGAGGTGCCGGGGCCGGGCCGTGACCGGTTAGTTGGCGCGCAGCCAGGTGTCGCTGAAACTGCCGCCACCGGACAGCGAGGACGTCTGGTCCTTCAACCGCCCGCTGTTGTCCACCATGTCGATCTGCGTCGGGCCGAAGCCGCCAATCGGCGAGCCGTTCGCCGTGGAGTTGCTGAAGTTCACCGTGCCGAAGTTGGCCAGCGGCAGGATCCCGCCGCTGGCGGTGCAGCAGGGCGCCTCGGCGATGACCTCGGCCGAGGAGTTCGCCGCGCCGCTGAGCGACTTGTTGACGGTGTGCTTCCAGCCCTGCGTGATGTCCTGCAGCACCAGGGTGTAGCTGCTGCCGCCGTTGAACGTCACCGACCCGAAGAACTTGTCGCCGGGCCGCACGGTGTTGCTGAAGTTCACCGGGAACGCCGGGTACATCTCATACCAGGAGTAGTACACGGGGCTGCCGCCGGAGCAGTCCACCTCGCTGCCGGTCTGCTCCACGGTGCTGCTGTTGAAGCCGTCCAGGCCGACCCAGAAGCTGGAATACCTCGTGGCACTGGTGCAGTGCCCGGTCGGCTCCGTCCAGTTCGCCGACACGCTGGTGAAACTCCCCGTGGCCGCATACCCGGACCAGTTCGTGGACTGGGACTGGTTACGCGGGAAACCGTGCCTGGCCAGCGGGCTGCCCGGCCGGATCATGCGGCCACCCGGCCGGATGTGCTGCGCGGCAGCGGGGGCGTGCGGTGCCCTCCCGGCCGCCGCCGCGGGGGCGCTGGCGGCCAGCGAGCCGATGACCAGGGCGGCCCCGGCAAGAGGAATGCACCATCTGCGTACCATTCGCGCTCCTTCGTGAGTAGCGGGGACAGTCACGGCGGAACGGCCCGATGCGCGGCCCCGTAACGCCGTGCCTGCATTGGGTCACCGCGACCGTACGATTGCCTGGGTCATCCATTGGCAATCTCAGGGCAAAGCTGTCGTATCTAGTTACGTTTCCCCAGCTCAAGCCGTTTCAGCGGCACGACCTGGCCGCGCCGCCGGCGCATGGCTAGGCCCGGGCGCAGGCCGCCCGGTAGGCGCCCGGGGTGATCCCGTAGCAGCGCCGGAACCAGCGGGTGAGGTGCGCCTGGTCGGCGAACCCGCTCGCTGCGGCGGCATCGGCAACGGCCACGCCGTCGGCCAGGGCCCGGCGGGCCGCGCGCAGCCGCAGCAGACGCTGGTATTCGCTGGGGGGCAGGCCGTAGCGGCTGCGGAAGGCACGGTAGGCCACGAACCGGCTGCAGCCCGCCACCGCGGCCAGGTCGGCGAGCGTGGCCGCCGCGGCACCGCCATCGTGCAGGAACGCGCGGATCCGGTCGGCGGCGGCCGCCTGATCCCAGGCGGTCAGCCCGGTGGCGGGTCCCGCCCGGGGCAGGTCCTGGCGCGGGCCACTCACGTGCCGGGCGGCGAGCGCGGCCACGGCGGCGAGCCGTTCGGACTGCTCCAGTGGGCTGGCCGGCTCGGTGAGCGACCGGTGCAGCCGCCGCAGCGCCGCCGCGAGCGCCGGGTCGGTGAGCACCGGCGCGGCGAACAGCGGCATGCCAGTCGCGGCCCCGGTGAGGTCGGTGAGCAGGCCGGTCAGCAGGGCGGGGGCCAGGTGGATCATCCGGTAGCTGAAGCCGGTTCCGGTGGCGGCGTGACCGTCATGCGGATCGTCGGGGTTGAAGGCCATCACCAGGCCGGCCGTGCTGACGTGCCCCGCGCCGCGGCAGGTGAACGCCTGCGCCCCGGACTCGGTCAGGCCGAGCGAGTAGGTGTCGTGGCTGTGCCGGTGGTAGACGTGACCGCGGAACCGGGCGTGCATCGCCTCAACCTGCCCGTCCGCCGACCGCCAGTACCGCGCCCAGTCCTCACCCGGTGCCTGTCCCACCCAGCCAGTATGCCGGCGCTCCAGCGTTCAAGACACCGGCCCACGTGCCCGGGGATCCTGGGTGCATGCGTTTCGACACGAAGATCGCGATAGCGGTGCGGTCCGACCTCGCGGTCTGGCAGAAACTGAACGTGACGGCCTTCCTCGCCAGCGGGATCGCGGCGGGGATCGACGAGGTCGCGGGCAAGCCCTACGAGGACGGCTCGGGCAACCGCTACCTGGAGATGTTCCGCCAGCCCGTGCTCGTTTACACCGGGCAGGCCGAGGCGCTGGCCGCGGTCAGGGAGCGGGCCGTCACGCGGGGCATGCCTGCCGCCGTCTACACCGAGGAAATGTTCGCCACCGGAGATGACGATGCCAACCGGGCCGCCGTGCAGGCCGTCGCCGCCGGAGACATGATGCTGGCCGGGATCGCCGTCTACGGCCCGCGCAACGCCGTGGACAAGGTCTGCCGCGGCCTGGTCCTGCACCCGTAGCCAGCCTGAGCGGTCAGCGCCGGGAGCGCGGCCAGCGCCGTGTCCGAAGCGCCGGCCGTGTCAGAATCCTGTGCGCGATGGCGCGAGGCTTTCCGTGCTCGCCAGCTGAGCACGATTTCGCCGTTTCCCGCTGGTCTCCGGCCGCCGGGGCCGGCGCGGCCGCGGCGCGGCGAGTGCGATGGCCAGTACCGCCGCCGTGACGATCAGTGCGCATGCCGCCGCCGCGGTTACCCGCCGGCTCAGGCCAGCTCGCCATGCCATTGGTTCCCCCGATGTGTGACTGTTTCTCAGCGGCCCGTATAACTACCGCTAGTCATCACACGGCTACTTATAGTCTAGGGATTACCCTGTGCCTACGTTTCGACACGCCCGTCCGTGATCACCCTCGGCGGCCGGCCAGGTCCAGAAGGTCGTCGAGGATGGCACCGAAGGTATCGACCAGGGTCAGGTGGCCCTCGCCGGGCAGCAGGTGAGCCCGGGCACCAGGGATGTGCGCGGCCAGCCACTGGCCGTGCGGCCAGGGCACCATCATGTCCTGATCGCCCTGCCAGACCGCGACCGGAGCACCCGTGCCCGCAGCTGCCATCGTGAAGCCCCAGTCGGTGATGAAGGCGAGATCATCGTCGCGCCAGCCGGCCACCCCGCCCGCCACCGCGGCACGGAACGAGGCCGCCAGGTAGTCGGCGAATTCCCCGGTCACGGCCGCCTTGTCGGCCGCCGACACCAGGTCCCCCAGGCCCGCCGCCACGTCGGCGCCGGTTATCGAGGCCATCTCCCGCGCGGCTGGCTCCAGGAAGCTGGTCAGCGCCTCCGGCCCGGCCAGGGCCGCCTGGAACTCCGCCAGGTTCTCCGCTCCCATCCCGTGCCACCAGTCCAGGCCCTCTGCCTGGTACGGGGCCGCTCCGGCCATGGTGGCGGCGGCCAGGCACCGGCCAGGCAGCAGGGCGGCGCAGGCCAGCGCGTGCGGGCCGCCCCCCGACCAGCCGACGGTCACGAACTCGCCTGCGCCCAGGGCGTCAAGAACCGCCGCGAGGTCGGCGGCGGCAGCGCAGACCTGCCGGCCCGGGTCCGGCGCGGAGCCTTCGTACCCGGGCCGGGCGTAGAGAACCAGGCGCAGGCCGCGCTCGGCAACCGCCGCGGCGATGGCCGGGGCGGCCATCAGCCCGGCGGGAGTCCCGTTGTGCAGCACGACAGGGAGCCCGCCCGGCGGGCCGCTGACCAGCGCTTCGAGTTGCCGCCCCGCGGCGGCCCGGACGGTTACCTGCTCCGCGGTCATACCTGGACTATATGGGTGGCCTCCCGGGCCGTACTGCACGGAGCAAGGCCACCGGTGCCCGAGGCTCTAGCCAACACGGCCGAGCGGCTCCCGCGACTCCAGTCGCGGGAGCCGCTCGGCCAGCGGGGGTTCCCGGGGGTCGCCTCCCAGGCCAGCACGCGCGATGAGGCCTGCCGGCTTGCCGGCCAGGCGTCATCGGCGCCCCGGGGGGTTCCAGGGGGGTCGCTCCCCCAGGCCAGCACGCGCGATGAGGCCTGCCGGCTTGCCGGCCAGGCGTCATCGGCGCCCCGGGGGGTTCCAGGGGGGTCGCTCCCCCAGGCCAGCACTGTCAGGTGCTGTGCAGCCACTTCACGCTGAAGTTCTTGCCGCTGCTGAGCGCGGACACCGAGTCCTTCGCGCGGCCGCTGCCGTTCACCATGGTGATCTTGACGGCGTGAGCCTTGCTTATCGCCGCCCCGTCCACCGCCGCGTTGCTGAACTGAACGGTGCCGAAGTTGGTCAGCGGCAGGATGCCGCCTGACGAGGAGGGCGCCTCGGCGATGACCTCCGCGGAGGCGTTCTTCGCGCTGTTGAGGGTCTTGTGGATCGTGTGGGACCAGCCACTGCTGGTGTCCTTCAGCACCAGGGTGTAGTGGCCGCCGCCGGTGAAGGTGACCGACCCGGTGAAGTGGTCGCCCGGCCGCACCGGGCTGGCGAAGTTAACCGGGAACGCGGGGAACATCTCATACCAGCCGAAGTACTGGGCGTGCCCGCCGACGCAGTCCACCTCGCTGCCGGTCTGCTCCACGGTCTGGCTGCCGAAGCCGTCGAGGCCGACCCAGAAGCTGGAGAACGTGCGGCTGCTCGTGCAGTGCCCGGTGGGCTCGACCCAGCTCGCCGAGACTTTCTTGTAGGTCTTGCCGTGGGCCGCGTAGCCGGACCAGTTCTGGGATTCCACGGCGTGACTGGGCCGGCCGCGAGCAACCATCGGGGCGGTGCCGTGCATGGCGGGCCGGATCAGGTGGATGGTGGGCCCGGCGGGGTGGCTGCTGGCGGCTGCGGGGGCGGACGCGGCAAGCGCGCCGCCGGCCAGGGCCAGCCCAGCCAGGGGGATGCACCATCTGCGTAGCATTCGGGCTCCTTCGTGAGTGCGGGCAGGCAGTCACGGCGGAATGAGCCGGCTATCACCCTTCGGCCGTGGCTGCGGGGGTCTGCGCGACCGTATGACGGGTGAGAGTAATCGGTGGGTCAGAAAAAAGTAAAGCTCTGGTAATTCATTTCCCATGGAATGGGATACGGCGATGACGCCAGCGGCTGCTGGCCGGTGCGTCAGGAGCGCGGCTGCTCCCCGGTCTCGGTGAACCTATCCATGATCATGGACTCGCCACGGAACAGCGGCGTGCGCCGTACTCGCCGCTCGATCGAGGCGGCCGACATGGTGTACCCGAGGAACAGCAGGAGCGAGAACGCCTGGAGCACGATCCACGGCCAGGGCGAGGAGAAGTTGGACAGGTACCAGTCGTTGAGCGCGTGCAGCACCGCGGCGATGGTCACACCGAAGAGGATCAGCGGTATCCGGCGCCGCGGGTAGTTGACCGCGATACCGATGAAGAACGCGGCGACCCCGGCCCAGATGGCGTGCTGGAACCCGTCGACGAACACCCGGTAGGCGAAGCTCAGTGCGCCGATGACCGCAGCGTTGGCGGAATGGTGCACGGCCGCCGCGGCGATGTGCTCGATCGCGATGGTGGTGTACTGCGACGCCTCCCGGACACCAAAGGTCAGCCCGGCGATGGTGCCGAGGAACATCCACATCCGGACGTCCAGCTTCACCGAGCGCAGCTTCAGCAGCCCCAGCGCGGCCACCAGGATCGGCAGTGCCTTGGTGATCTCCTCGTTGAACCCGACCAGCAGCGCGCCGGCCAGGCTCTTGGGGTTGAGCGCCGAGTTGACGCTGATCGTGATGACGCTCATCCAGATCATCACCCAGATCACGATGCCCAGCCCGATCAGCAGTTCCTGCTTGCCGTACGGCTCCGGTGGCCGGATCAGCAGCCAGAACGCGACTCCCCACAGCGGCGCGACGTACAGGCTGTACGCCCAGCCGGGCGTGGTCAGGTTCCCCGACGAGGCGAACAGCGCCAGGAAGACCAGCGGGAGCAGCGCGTAGGCGATGACCAGCAGCCGCAGACCCTGGCGCCAGCCTGGGTCGGTCAGCCAGCTACGGACCGGGACCAGGATCTGGACCGCGGAGGCCAGTTCATCCCTGGCCTCGGCCGCCGCGCCGAGCCGCACGGGGGCCGGGATGCGCGGCATCGCCGCGGTGGCGGACGGGGTGGCCTGGCCCGGGTGCATGCCCGGTCCCGGCGGCGGCGCGCCGGCGCCCCAGCCCGCCGGAGGGGACGGCGCGGCCGGTGCTGCGGGGTCCACCGGCGGCACCGGCGCGGCGGGATCGGCGGGCGGTGCTGGCCTGGGGGGGCGGCCCCCCTGGAACCCCCCGGCGGTCTCAGGCCGCGTTCCTTCGCCACGCGGCCTGGGCTCTGCCGAGGTGACTGGGCCCAGGGCTGCCGCTCCGTCCGCTGGCTGGGACGGCTCGAGCCGGACCACCGGGCCGTGTGGTGAGGCGAGCGACAGTTCCACCGGCTCGGCCACAAGCAGCCTGGTGACCGAGCCGCCGCGCAGGAAGGTGCCGGCCCGGCCCAGGCCCTCGAACACCCAGCCGTCCGGCCCCCAGGCCAGCCGGGCGTGCTGCCTGGACACGGTCGGATCGCTGACGACGACGTCGTTGTCGGTGCTGCGCCCGATCCTGACGGTCTGGCCCTGCTCGAAGCTGAATCGCTGGCCGTCCCAGCTCACCTGAAGCTCGTTCACCGTTGGTGCCTTCCCGGGCGGCCGCACTGCCGTGCGGCGCCCGCCGCTGACCGCCAGATCATCCGCCCGCCGCCGGAACCGGAGCGGCCGGCCCGTCCGGTGCGGCGGTGGGAGCGAGCAGCAGCGCGAGAGTGGTGTCGTCGGCACTGCCGTCCACCGAGGCGCACTGGCCCGCCTGCAGCTGCAACTGGCTGGCTACCAAGGACACCGGCCGGGCCGTGATGAGCCCGGCCAGTTCGGCGCTCACCACGCTTTCCCACACCTGCGCCACCTGGGCGTTGCTGTACCCGTCCGTGGCCAGCAGTGCCCCGAGCACGGCCGTGCCCGTCAGGTCGACCGCGGCGACGCGGAACGAATCGCCGGCGCCGCGCGAGCACAGGCTCGTGGTGTGCCGGCCGTCGAGCAGCGGGTCACCGGGCACCACCAGCAGCGCCGTACCGTCCGGGCGGATGCACACGATGTCGCCGTCTCCGATCTGCGCCAGCAGCAGCCGCTCCCCCATCCCGATGGCCACCAGCAGCGTCGTCCCGTAGGGAACGGTGGCGTCGTCGCCGCGGCGGAACGCGTCCTCGGCGCCGGTGAACGGCTCGGCGGCCACATCGCGGAGTACCGCGTCACGCCACTGCGTGACGATGTCCGGTACCAGGAGGTGCCGCAGTTCCTCCGGTCCCGCAGGCAGCCCGCCCGGCCGGGCTGCGAGATCGGCGGCGGCCTGGCAGGCGATGGACACGGCCAGCTGCGCACCGCGGGCGCTGCGGAAGTGCCTGGCGTGCCCATGGCCGTCCGCGACCGCGGCAACCATACCGCCGCCGAGCGGGCGGACCTCGGCCGCGTCCTGGTTGGGGAGGCCCGCCGCACGATGTGCCGCGCCGCGCTCGGTGGCCGTGACGGCCTGCCACCGGCTGACGCGGCCGCCGCCGGCGGGGGGATCAGGATCCAGCGCGTCCATCATGGTCATGCCCGGCATCTTCTCGCCATGCATCGAGCCGGAGCCGCTCCTGCGCCGGGCCGGTCACCTGCACCCCCTCTGGTAGTGGCGCACACCTTACCCGACCGGCGGCGGCCGCCGGGCCCGCTGCGCACCGCGGCCGTGCGGCCAGGCGGCAGGCAGCGTTGCCGCCGCCCGCCGCCTGGCACCTGCCCTGCCGGGGCATGCCCATAGATCATTCAGCCTGCTGCACAGCTCTGCGGGACACGCTTTAAGGCTCCGGATCTATCCCGTGCCAAGCCGGCACCTTCACCGTGCGGTGGCCGGGGGTGCCACCGAGGATGATCTTGCGAAGTGAGATGTCGTTACTGGTGGTCGTCTCGTGCAGGACCTTCTCCGGGTTGGCGATCACCTCGATGTAGTAGGTGCCGTTCGGCACGTTGGTGATGTCGAAGTTCTGGCCCGCGATCGACTGGATGTAGGTGTCGCCCCAGCCGACGGGCATCTGCTCGGCCACCCACAGCGCCGTCGGGCTGCCGCATGCTCCCTGCAGGCCCACCGAGTACGGCTGCCAGACCGCGTGCGGAAGCAGCAGGTCCACCGCGTCCGAGGGGGCGATGCAGAACCCCACCTTGTGGCTGCGCACCGCGACCGACTTGGCCGAGGTGAGCAGTTCGTACTTCGCGAACTGCTCGAAGTGCCAGTGGTTGTGGCCCTTCTTGCTGTCGAACCCCATCGTCCCGGCCCGGACCCGGCCGATGACCTTGCCGCCGCTCCAGAAGTACTGGTACGCCTTCATGACCGGCGTGGCGTGCGACCGGAACCCTTCGACGTCGAGCGGGCCGTTGCCGCCGACCCACACCGTGGCCCCGAAGTCCAGGAAGTCATGGGTCTGCTTGCGCGGATGGCTCACATTGATCGACCAGGCCGGCAGCGCCACCAGGTCAGGCAGCGCCGACGGCGGCGGGTTCTGCAGTGCCGGGACGCCGGCCGGGGGCCGCGGTAGTGCGTGCCCGCGCGGGCCGTTCGGCTGGCCCGGGATACAGCAGCCCGGGATCGGGCAGCATCGCGGGCCCTTGACCACGGTTACCTTGACCGTGGTCGTGGCGTCGCGGGCCGGGATGTGGAACAGCTTGGTGTATTCCGGGGTGATGGTGCCGGTGACCTGGTACACGCCCAGCGGGAGCTTGGTCTGGTGACCGAGGAAGTTGGACTCGGCCGGGTCGGCGGCCCAGCCCTTCTGCACCCCCCACACCATGCTCAGCGGAAACGGGTCGGTGGGGCACTGCTGCGGGTACGGGCTGGTCTGCGGGCTGCCCGGGCCGGCCCGTTCCGGGTCGTAGGTGTCGGGGCAGAACGGGATCGTGTCCGCCGCGGCCACCTTGCCCGCGGAGTTCCGCACGGTCAGCTTGAGGAACTTGGTCAGGCCGTAGTTGAAGCCGTTGATCGTGCTCGCGGGCAGCGGCCGCCTTAAGGTGCCGCCCGAGGGCGGGTAGATGATCTGCGTGATCGTGACCGGCTTGGTGTAACTGGCCCGCTGCACGTCGAACCGCAGCGGCGACCCGGACACCGTCACCCACATGCCCGGGTCGAGGTAGACCTGGCCACCGTAACTGTCCAGGGTGATACTGCGCTGGGCGGCGATCAGCCGGAGTTGCGGGCCGGCCGGCGCTGCGGCCCCGGCGGCTCCGGGTCCAGGCAGGCCGGGCACGGCGAGTACGGCGACGGCGAGGCCCGCCACCGCCAGAACGCATCGCTGTTGCTTCCATCGCGGATGTCGCATGTGGCCTCCAGGCGCCCGCGCGCCCGGTGCGCGCGGGCAACACCGAAGACGCCCCGGGGCGGTGCTGCGTTGCCTGCCCGCCGGGAATTCCCGGCCTTCTGGGGATTTCCGGCCCCGGGCCTCCTGGCGCGTGGCCCCGGGTTCCCGCTCGGATTCCCCGCGTGTGAGCCGTCGTTCATCTCCCGGTCTTTCCCCCGCCCTCGCGGTCTGGCACGCTGCGGGAGATGGCACTGTCCCCGGGCCGGGAGGGCACCGTGAGCGACGAGCAGATCACCCCAGACGGCAGCCGCGATCCGGACCACGACGACGCTGGCCCGGGCCGGGGCGGGCCGAGCAGGCGGGGGCTGCTCAAGGCGGGGCTCGTTGCCGGTGCGGTGGCCGGGGCAGGCGGGTGGCGCCCGGCACCTGGAAACCGTGGGCGCCATCATCACCTGCGCAAGCCGAACTCACGGCCGTACCCGCACCTGCCCGCGGGCACCGACACGATCCCGCAGATCGAGCACATCGTCGTGCTGATGATGGAGAACCACTCCTACGACAACCGGCTCGGCATGCTGAACCGCCACGGCGCCGACGGTTTCCGGCTCGGCCATGACGGCCTGCCCACCGCCACGAACCCTTACGCCAACGGTGACCTGCAGCACGCCTTCCGCATGCCGACCACCTGCCAGGTCAACGGCGAGCCCGCCCAGGACTGGCTGAACAGCCACCTGCAGTTCGACCACGGCCGCAATGACGGCTTCGTGGAATCGGGCAGCGGCCCGGTCTCGATGGGCTACTGGGAGCAGGCCGACCAGCCGTTCTACGACTCACTGGCGCAGGCGTTCCCGATCGCCGACCGCTACTTCTGCTCGGTGCTCGGCCAGACCTACCCCAACCGGCGCTACCTGATGGGCGCGACGTCCATCGGGCAGGTGGATGACACATTTCCGAAGGAGAGCGACTACCCGGCGAACGGGACCATCTTCGACAAGCTCGATGCGCAAGGCATCACCTGGCGGGACTACTACACCACGCTGCCGACGACCCTGCTGTACCCGCAGCTTTACGTCAAGAACCACGGCACCAAGGTCATCCCGATCGCGCAGTTCTTCACCGACGCCGCGGCGGGCACGCTGCCCGGGTTCTGCCTGGTCGAACCGGACTACGGGAATCAGTCCGAGGAGAACCCGCAGAACATCGCGGCCGGGGAGCAGTTCGCCGCGCAGGTTGTCAACGCGGTGATATCCGGCCCCGGCTGGCCGAAGACGCTGCTGATCTGGAACTACGACGAGCACGGCGGCTACTACGACCACGTGCCGCCGCCGCCCGCGATCGCGCCCGACAACATTCCGCCCGCCGTGCCGGCCGGCCAGTCCGTCTACAACGGGTTCAGGCAGTACGGCTTCCGGGTGCCGTGTGCGGTGGTCTCACCCTGGTCCCGCCCGCATTACGTGTCCCACCGGGTGTTCGACCACACCAGCATCTGCGCGCTGGTGGCGGCGAAGTGGAACCTGCCGGCCCTGACCTACCGGGATGCCAACGCCAACAACATGCTGGACATGCTGGACCTGCGGCACCCGGCGTTCCTGGCCCCACCGGCGCTCGCCCAGCCGCTGCTCGACACCGACCCGGGCGCGCTTGCCTGCAACACCTCCGGGCCAGGCACCATCCCGCCGCCGGGCTCGGTGACCCCGCCGCACCATCACCGCGCGGCGCACCGTCGCTAGCATTGGCGTATGACGGGACGCGCGGAGATCGGGCGGTTCGGGATCTGGCGCAGCGCGAGCCTGGTGACGCCGCAGATCGCCGTCGGCGTGGAGCGGCTCGGCTTCGGCGTGCTGTGGCTCGGCAGCTCACCTGACGGGGACCTGGCCCAGGCCGAAGCCCTGCTGGATGCGACTACCACGCTGACGCTGGCGACCAGCATCGTGAACATGTGGAAGGACCCGGCCGGGCTGGTGGCGCGGTCGTACGCCCGGGTGCAGCAGCGCCACCCCGGCCGGTTCCTGCTGGGCGTGGGCGCGGGCCACCGCGAGGCAACGCAGCAATACGCCAGGCCGTACGAAACCCTGGCCCGCTATGTGGCGGAACTCGCGGCCGGCGGCGTCCCGCGGGATGGCGTGGTGCTGGCCGCCCTGGGCCCGCGCGTGCTCCGCCTCGCCGGGGACCGGACCGCCGGCGCGATCCCCTACCTGGTGCCGCCCGAGCACACCGCCCAGGCACGTGCCCTGCTCGGCCCCGGGCCGCTGCTAGCGCCGGAGCACAAGGTGGTGCTGGACACCGACCCGGCCCGGGCCAGGGCGCTCGGCCGGAGCCGGGTGCGCACCCCTTATCTCGGGCTGGTCAACTACACGGCCAACCTGCGCCGCCTGGGCTGGGCCGAGGAAGACCTGAGCGGCGGCGGCAGCGATGCACTGATCGACGCGCTGGTCGCGCACGGCAGCCCGGCCGAGGTCGCCGCGCAACTCGCCCGCCACCTCGACGCCGGCGCGGACCACGTCTGCCTCCAGCTCATCACCGAAGATGGCGCCGACCCGCTGCCTGGTTACGCCCGGCTCGCGCCAGCCCTGGGACTGTGATGCCTGACCCGGTCAGCCGAGCGCCGTAGCCAGCGGCCCGGCGAACGCGATGACCAGCCCGGGCACCGCAGCCAGCAGGAACGTCACGAGGGCCAGCGCCACGCCGTAGCGGGCATGACGGCCGCGCCGGGGCGGGTCGAGCAGCCGGTGCACCCGCGCGGTGACCGCGCCGGACGTGATCGCGAGCGCGGAAGCCGGGACGGCCGCGCCGGTGCCCATCGCCAGCAGGGCCGCGACGAGGGCGGGCCGGCCGGACCGGCGGGCGGCGGCGTCATCGGCGCACAGTTCGGCATGCCGGGCCACCTCGGCGGGCCCGCGGGTGAACACCGGCACGCCGGGGAAGCTGGCGGCCAGGCCCCGGCTCAGCGAGATGAGCAGATGATGCCGCCCGGCCAGGTGCGCCCGCTCGTGCGCGAGAACGGCGCCGAGCTGGGCGCGGTCGAGCACGGCGAGGGCACCGCTGGTGAGCACGATGGCCGCGGGCCGGCCGGGCACACAGTAGGCGGCCGGCCGCGGGGCATCGAGCACCACCGTGGCTCCTGCGCTGTCCCCCTTCACTGGCAGCCGCCGGCCGGTGATCCTGGCCGCCTCTGCGTGTGCCCGGGTGCGCTGCCCGGCCCTTCGCATGGCGCGGCCGTACCGCCATGCCAGCATGCCGGCGGTCAGTGTGGCCGCGGCCGCCGCGGCGCCCAGCGGCACCTCGAAGACCGCGCCGCGGTACACCACCGGGGTGCACGCCCGGCCAGCGACCGAGCGGCAGACCGCCTCGGCAAGCCGGGGCCAGCCCGCGATAGCCGCACCGGCCAGCAGCGCCACCGCCGCCCCGGCGCTGGCCAGCACGCTGGCCATCGCGGTCAGCCAGGCGCCCAGCCCGAGCCGGGCGCTGATCCCGTGCCTGGTGAGCCGGGACAGCAGCACCGGCACCGACCACGCCACGGCCAGCGTGTAGCCGAAGACCAGCAGGGCCCCGGTCAACTGGAGCGCCCGCCGGTCAGCCGGCCCACCACGGTGCGCAGCACCTCGGACTCGGCGCCGCCCATCTGGGCGACGAAGTGGCTGAGCACCGCCTCGGTGTCGCCGCCGCCGTCGAGCGCCTCACGCATCAGCCGGGCGCTGTACTGCTCGCGGCTCGCGGTGGCGGTGTACCGGTAGGCCTTGCCGTCCTTCTCCCGGGCGAGCCAGCCCTTACGGTGCAGGTTGTCCATGGTGCTCATCACCGTGGTGTACGCGATCGGCCGCTCGTGCCGCAGTTCGTCGTACAGTTCGCGCACGGTCACCGGGCTGCCGTGATCCCACACCATGTGCATGATCACCGACTCCAGGTCGCCAAACCCGCGCATACTGCCTCCCGCGCCGCGGCTGCCAGCCTAGGCGACCGCGCTAGGCACTCTTGGCACCATGCTACTGTCTACGTACGTAGACAGTAGATAGCGGGGCTTCCGTGCACGCGGCCGCGCGGTGCCCAGCCACCAGCCGGTGGCCCGACCTGGGGAACGGTGCCGTGTCCAAGGGCAGCAGGAACAGCCAGCAGCAGGCCCGCGAGAAGATCGCGCAGGCCAGGGCCGCCGAAGCTCAGCGCAAGCGGAAACAGCGCTGGCTGGCCATTGCCGGCGGGGCGGTGATTGTGGTCGCCGCCGCCGTCGGCATCACGATCGCGGTCACCTCGGGCGGCTCCTCCAGCAGCAGCACCGGGACCGGCAGCACGCCCGCGCTGAAGCTCGCCGCGCTGAGCACGCTGGGCAGCACGCTCAAGCCAGCGCCGCCTTCGGGCCCGACCGGGCCAGAGGGCGTGCCCATCCCCAGCGCTCCCCCGCTGACCGGCACCGCCACCAAGGCCACCGGCCAGAACGTGGACGGTATCGGCTGCAACACCAGCGAGCAGACCATTTTCCACATCCACGCGCACCTGACCCTGTTCGTGAACGGCTCGCCCCGCCAGGTCCCGGCCGGCATCGGGATACCTGGCGCGACCAGCCAGAACACTCCGCAGGGCGAGTTCATCAGCAACGGGAAATGCTTCTACTGGCTGCACACCCACGCCGCCGACGGCATCGTGCACATCGAGTCGCCGGTGCATCGCACCTACACGCTGGGGAACTTCTTCGACGAGTGGGGCCAGCCGCTCGGCCCGGACCAGGTCGGACCGGAAAAGGGCCACGTCACGGTGCTCTACAACGGCAAGGTGTACCGGGGCAACCCGCGCGACATCCCGCTCAACGCGCACGCCCAGATCCAGCTCGAGGTGGGCACCCCGCTGATCGCCCCGGAGTCGATCACCTGGCCGAGCGGCCTGTAGCCGGCCCCCGGGCAGTCATGGTGCCCTCATAAGCTGGGCAGATGCCTTGGGGGATCGAGCCACAGCGCCGGCCGGCCGCGCGCTCGCTGCTGCCCCCGGGCACGCACCGCCCGGCTGCCCTGCTGGTGGCCGGGTGCGTGGTGGTGACGACCTGTCTCGCGCTGGCGTTCGGCCACCAGGCACGCGCCGACCGGCTGGACGCGGCCGTGGACGCCCGCATCAAGGGTGCTCTGGGCAGCTACCAGGGGGCGCTGCACCTGCTCACCCTGCTGGGCGGCCTGCTCTCGGTGGCCGCGCTGACGGCTGCGCTGGTGCTGGCCTGCCTGGTGACGCGCTGGTGGCGCGGAGCCGCGCTGGCGGGCGTGGCCGTGCCCGCGGCGGTGGCGCTGACCGAGTTCGTGCTCAAGCCCCTCGTCGGGCGGAGCATCCGCGGCTACCCCAGCTTCCCCAGCGGGCATGCCACCGCCATGTTCGCGCTCGCCGCCACCTGCGCGGTGCTGCTCGCCAACCCGCCGCGCCCGCGGCTGTCCCGCGCCGGGCGGCTGCTGCTTGTGGCCGGCGCCGTGCTCGTCGCGGCCGTGGTGGCCGTCGGCATGGTGGCGCTGGGCTTCCACTACTTCACCGACATCGTGGCCGGGATGGCCGTCGGCACCGGGACGGTGCTGCTGACCGCGCTCCTCATCGACCGGGTGCGACCGGCTGCCCGGGCCCCGCACGGCACGGCCGGCGCGGGCACGGCAGCGCTGAGCGCCGGTCGTTTACCGTGACAGTGGCGGGCAGTACTAGCCGGCCCCACCACCCCGCCCAAACCGGCCCCACCACCCCGCCCAAACCAGCCGGCCCCACCACCCCGCCCAAAAAGAATTCTCGCCACTGGCGCGAACCGGTTGCCGCCAGAACGCAATAGAGAAGCGATGGACGACGATGCGCTGATCGCTGCCGTGGCTCGGCATGACGACACCGCGCTGCGCGAGCTGTTTTCCCGGCATGCGCCGTGGCTGGCCGCCCGGCTGCGTGCCGTGCTGCCCGCCGCCGAGGTCGAGGACGTGCTGCAGGAGACCTTCCTCGCGGTCTGGCGCGGCGCGGCTGGTTACCGGCCAGCGGGCTCGGCGGGCGGCTGGCTCTGGGGCATCGCCCGCCGCCAGGCGGCGATGTGGCTGCGCCGCCGCGGGCCCGCCGCACTGCTGCTGCCCGCCGTGCTCGCCGGCGACGGCCGGCATCCGGGCGACCCGGCGGAAGCGGCCCTGTCCAGGGCCGAGCTGGCCGAGGCGGTCAGCGCCCTGGGCCCGGAGGGCGGCCCGGCGCGTGAGACCTGGCGGCTGATGTACGTCGAAGACAAGAGCGTGGCCGAGGTGGCGGAGCTGATGGGCGTGCCGGCGGGCACGGTGAAGAGCCGGGCGCACCGGGCCCGGCGGCTCATGCGCGCGGCCCTGCGGCACCACGAACCGGTGCGCGAGGGAGGCGGGCGATGACCGGCGGCGACGACCTGACCGGCGGGTACCGGGACGCGGGCCCGGCCCCCGGTGACGTCGATCTGGACCGGGTGTGGCTGGGCGTGGCCGCGCAGGTGTGGCGCCGCCAGCCCGGGCCGGCCGAGCGGGTGGCGGGGCGGCTGCTGCGCTCCCCCGGCCTGGCCCGGGCACTGGTGACCACCCCGTCGCTGCTGCTCGGCTGGGTGATCGCCACGGTGGTGATCCTGGCCGCCGGGATCGGGTTCACGCTGGGCACAGGGACACCGTGGGTGGCCCTGCTCGCGCCCGCGGTCGCGGCCGCGGGCATCGCCTACGCCTACGGGCCCGGCATCGACCCCGCCTGGGAGCTGTCCCAGAGCATGGCGGTCAGCGACCGGATGGTGCTGCTGGTCCGCGCGCTGGCGGTGTTCGGCCTGAACGCGGCTCTCGGGCTCGCCGCCTCGGCCGCGTCGGGGGCCGCGGCCGCGGTCACGTTCGGCTGGCTGGTCCCGATGACCGCGATGTGCGCGCTGGCGCTGGCCGCGGCGACGGTCACCCGGTCACCGAACGTCGGCGTCGCGGCAGGCTCGGCGGGCTGGGTGATCGCGATCCTGGCCGGCCAGGCCGCCGAAGGGCGGTTCACCGCCGCCATCACCGACCCTTCTTCGATCCTGCCCTACCTGGCGTTCGCGGCCTGCTGCGGCGTGGTCGTCCTGTTCGCGACCCGGATCCCGAGAGGAACCTCATGAACGTCGAGCTCACCGAGCTGACCCGAAAGTTCGGCCACACCCGGGCCGTTGCGGGCGTGACCCTGGAGGCAGGGCCCGGCGTGTTCGGGCTGCTGGGCCCGAACGGGGCGGGCAAGACCTCGCTGCTGCGGATGATGGCCACCGTGCTGCCGCCGACCTCAGGCACGCTGCGCCTGCTCGGCCGCGATCCCGGTGGCTACGGCCCGCGGCGCGAGATCCGGCGCCGGCTTGGGTACCTGCCGCAGACCCTCGGCTACTACCCGGGCTTCACCGTGACCGACTTCGTGGAGTACTTCGCGCTGCTCAAGGACATGCCGCCCAGGCAGGTGCCACTCGCCGTGGCGACCGCCATCGAGCAGGTGGGCCTGGGCGACCGGGCCCGGGCCAAGCTGCGCACCCTGTCCGGCGGGATGCTGCGCCGGGTGGGGATCGCCCAGGCGATCGTGAACCAGCCGGAACTGCTGCTGCTCGACGAGCCGACCGCCGGTCTCGACCCCGAGCAGCGGGTGGCGTTCCGTTCGCTGCTGCGCGAGTTCGGCCAGCGCGCCACGGTGATCGTCAGCACGCACCTGGTCGAGGACGTCGCCGCAGCGTGCTCGGAGGTGACGCTGATGGACACGGGGCGGATCGTGTTCCACGGCACGCCGGGCGAGCTGATCGCCCGGGGCGTGGGGCACGGGGTCGGGGACGCGCCGCTGGAGCGTGGGTACAGCGCAGTGCTGGCGGCGGCGCGGTCATGACCGTTACCAGCGCCCCGGTTCGGTCCACGCCACGCCAAGCACCCCAGGCAGCGCCGCGGAACCTGGCGCGGCTGCTCTGGGTGGAACTGCGGCACAACGCGATGCCGCTGGTCCTGCCGCTGATCGCCGTGCTGTTCTGGTTCGACTCCTACCGCATCGCCGCGACCCTTCCGCCGCTGTGGGTCTGGCGCATGTTCTACATCCTGGGGCAGGGCCATGCCCTGATCGACTTCGCCCCGTTGGTGGCCGGGGTGGCCGCCTGGATGGGCTCGCGGGACGGGCGGCGCGGCACGGGCGACCTGGTGACGGCCACGGTCCGGCCGCACTGGGAGGTCCAGCTCGCCAACTGGGCCGCGACCGTCATCTGGGCGGCGGGGTCCTACCTGGTGTTCATGGCGGTGACGCTCTATCTCCTCGGCCGCTCCGTCGCCTGGGGCGGCCTGCCCTGGTGGCCGGTGGCGGTCGGCGCCGTGGGCGTGGCCGCGTTCGCCTCCGTGGGGTTCGCTCTCGGCGCCTGTTTCCCCGGCCGGTTCATCGCGCCCATAGCCGCGTTCGCCGGGCTTTTCGCCATGGGGACGTCGTCGCAGACCGGGTTCGGCGCCTCCGGCGGCTGGGCGCTGATCCTGCCGACCATGTCGAACGGGAACTTCGGGCAGGACGCCGGGATCTTCTACCAGTTCCTGCCGGACCTCCCGATCGCCCGGGTGATCTTCCTGGCCGGGATCGCAGTGGCGGCGGCCGGCCTGCTCGGCTTGCCGGCGACCGCCGGGGGGCTGCGGCTGCGGCGCACGGCCGCAGTGGTCACCGGGACCGGGGCCGCGGCCGCCGTGGCCGCGGTTGTCCTGGCCGTGACCGCTCACGTAGGGCCGTACGGCACGGTCATCCCGGCGCTGCACGATGCGGCCAGCGACAAGCCGATCTCGTACACGCCGGTCTGCCGCGATGCCACGATCCCGGTCTGCGTGCAGCCGGCCTACCGGCCTTACCTGGGGGACCTGACCGCCGCGGTCGGGCCGGTGGCCAGCGAGGTCGCCGGGCTGCCCGGCGCGCCGGTCCGCGCCACCCAGACCGCCGCGCTGTTCGCGGCCGGTCAGCAGCATCCGGCCCAGGGCTGGGTGGGCCAGATCGTGACGCTCGGCGGCAGCCCGCCGGTGCTGTCCATGCCCACCGGCGCGATCGCCCTGCCGGGCTCCTTCGGGTCGCTCCAAGCCGCGTTCGTCGACCAGATAAAGGTCGAGGTCGTGCACGCGTTCGCGATTCCAGGGAGCGCCTTCGGCAGCCCGGCCCAGGTGGCCGTCGAGGCGGCCTTGCTCGAGCACGCCGGGATTCCGCTGGCCGCTCAGCCCCGCGCGCTGGGCAACTCGCCCTGGCCGCTTCCCGGCGGAGGACCGCAAGCGACGGCCCACTACCCCGCGCCGGTGGCTGCCGCGGCCCAGCGGCTCGCCGCACTGCCGGCCAGCGCCCGGCGCGCCTGGCTCGCCAGCCACCTGGCCGCGCTGCGGGCCGGCCACCTCACCCTGGCACAGCTGCCATGACGGCCGCCGGGGTACACCAGGCCGCACCGGGAGCCGTGCCTGCACCAGCGGCCCGCCCGGGCCAGGCCTGGCTGCGGCTAGCGTGGCTGTACCTGGTCAGCCGCCGGGTCCCGGGCGCGCTGGCGCTGCTGGCCGGGTTCGGTGCGCTGCTCTGGGTGGCGCTGCACTGGCACTGGAACGTGGCCGGCGGGGCCGCCGCGCGCATGGTGATCCCGCTGGTGACGGAGGCGGGGGCGGCCGCGGTCATCGCGGTGACCACCTACGGCCCGTTCGGCGAGCCGGAGCGGGCCACCGGCCGGTGGCTGCCGTACCTCAGGCTGGGCGCGACCATAGCGCTGACCGCGGCGGCGATCGGCTTGCTGGCCCTCGGATCCACCGGGGGTGATCTGCCCGGCGGGTTCGCCGCCATGGCCCGCAACGTCGCCGGGATCACCGGGACCGGCCTGCTGTGCGCGGCCCTGTTCGGCGGGATGCTGGCCTGGACCGGCCCCATGGCCTACCTGGTGCTCACTGAGTCCGCGCTGGCCGCGGGGCTGACCACGCCGTGGGTCTGGCCGGCCCGGCCGCCGCTGGACCGCGGCGGGGCGATCTGCGCCTATCTGGTCTTCGTCGCCGGGCTGGTGCTGATCACGGTGCGCCCGGTCCGTGAGTCCGTGCGGGACACCACCGCCTGATGGGGGCGGCCCGGCGGGCGCGGGCTAACCGCGGACGGACAGGCCGGTCGGGCTGATCTCGGGCAGCATCCCGGAGGCGGCCACCGCGCGCACCGAGGGCCGGAGCAGGGTGAGCACCTCCGCCACGCCGTCGTCACCGAGCGCCGCCAGCGCGCCGCTCCAGGCCCGCTCGTCGGTGCGCGCCTCGACTGAGTCCAGCACGGTCCGGCCGGCCGGGGTGAGCGCGAGTTCGGGCCCGGCGGTGAGCAGCCCGCGGGCACGCAGCGCATCCGCTGCGCCTGCCCAGTCCTCGTCGGTCCAGCCGCTGCGCGCCCGCTGGAGCACGGCCCGCGGGATGTGGCCGGACGCGGACTGCAGCAGGTGTGCCTGCAGCCCGGTGATGCCCTCGTTGACCAGGGCCGCGACGTGCCCGTCGCCGCGGTGCTCGCGCAGCGTGGTGGCCAGTTGCCAGAGCCGGCCCAGTGGGTCGCCGGGCAGTTCCAGGGCAGCGTTGGCCGCGCCCAGTGGCCGGCCGGTCGGATCCGCGGCGGCGGCCACCGGGGCCAGCACCGCGGCCGCCCGCCCGCAAGCTTCCGGGTCGGCTCCCGCGGCGCGCAGCGCGGCGGTGCTGACCGCGGTGCGCGCTTCCAGGCATGCCTGTGGCGTGGTGCGCGACCACGCATCCGGCAGTGCCCGGGCGACCGTGCCCGGGTGGAACCCGGCGAACATGGCCACGACCGGGGCAGCGGGGACCGGCCCGAGTGGTGCGGCGCGCCAGGCGAAGTAGGTCATCCAGAAGCCCTTGAGGCCCTGCGCTATCCCCGTCGACCGGACCTCCGGGGCGAAGTAGGTGACGTCGTGCAGCGTTTCCAGGGTCGCCCACAGGCGGCGGGCGGGATGCGTGGACACGGGCGGAGTCTAACCGGCGGCCGCTACGCCGGCGCGAGGCGCTGGTACATGATGTGCAGCCCCACATAGCCGTCGGCCGGATGGCGGAAGCCTTCGGGGATCGTCGCCACGATCTTCATGCCCAGCGACTGCCACAGCCGTACCGCCCGGACGTTGCTCTGCGCCACCGCGTTGAACTGCATGGCACGGAAGCCCTCGGCGCGCGCCCGGTCCAGCACGTACTCCCCCAGTGCCCGGCCCACCCCGCGTCCGGCATGCCGCGCGTCGACCATGAAGCTCGCGCTCGCCACGTGCGCCCCCGGCCCACCGTGGTTCGGGCCGCACTCGGCGGTGCCGAGCACCGTTCCGCTCGCGTCGGTGGCGACGACGGTGAAGCCGGATCCCTGGCCGTGCCGGAACCAGCCTGCCCGGGCGTCCTCCTCGCTGGTCTCTGTGTCCCACGAGAAGGTCTCGCCCGCCACCACGATGTCCCGCATGAACGGCCACATCGCCGGCCAGTCCTCCGGCACCGCGTCCCTGATCCGGATCGCCGCCGCGTCACTCACCCTGCTACCTCGCTCTCCCCTGGGCTGTGCGGCGCCGGCCCGGCCGCTCAGCCCGCGGTGATCTCCGGGGGCGGCGCCGAACCCGCGATCTCCGCCTTGAGCGCGGCGAGCTGGGAGTCCACCTGTGCGTTGGTCCCGGCCTCGTCGAGTTCCTTCTGGATCTCGTCGGTGTCCCCGCCGACGTCTTCGAGCACGCCGGACTGCAGTAGCTCGTCCACGGCCTCGGCATGGGCCTGCATGTTGGCGATCTTGTCCTGGGCCCGCTGGATGTCCGCGCCGGTGTCGCCGAACGACGTGGAGATGCCCGCGGCGGTCTCGCCGATCGAGCTTTCCGCCTTCGCCGCGCTGTACTGCGCCTTCAGCACCTCCTTCTGGGTGCGGAAGTTGTTCACCCGCTGCTGCAGTGCCGCCAGGGTGTGTTCGAGCTTCTCCTGCTCCTCGGACAGCTGCTGGCGCTGCGGCTCCATGCCGTCGATCTGGGCCTGCGCGGCAGCCTTGCGGGACAGGGCCTCCCTGGCCAGGTCCTCCTTGCCCTGCGCGAGCGCCGCCTTGGCCTGGTCCTGGAGGTGGTCCACCGTGTGCTGGAGCTGCTGCTCCTGCAGTTCAAGCTGCTTGCGGGACGCGGTGATCGACACCAGTCCGCGCTTGACCTGGTTGATCTGGTCGAGCATCTGCTCATAGGACAGGTCGAGCATCTCGTCAGGCTTCTCGGCGGCGTCGAGCGCCTTGTTGGCCTTGGCCTGCAGTATCTCGTGCGCCCGCTGGAAGAGGCTCATGCCGATGTGCTCCTCGTCATGGAAGGCGGAGCCGCCCCGGTTCCGCCGCCGTGCCGGCCGATGGGCCGGTGCCCGGCCGCCATGGCCGGCCCGGATACCCCGAAGGCTACCGCCGCGGCCCCCCCCGTGGCCCTCCCGGCATGCGAGCGGCATCTTCGCCGGGTAATCGTCAACGCGGAGTTGACCAAGCAACAGCCGTCAACCTAGGGTTGACCCATGACGCAGCCAGCCCCCATGACCGGCCAGGTACGGCTCGACGACCTCATCGAGGCCATCAAGAAGGCGCATGCCGAGCCGCTCGAACAGCTCACCGACGCCGTTCTCGCCGCCGACCACCTCGACGACGTGGCCGACCACCTGATCGGCCACTTCGTCGACCAGGCGCGGCGCTCCGGTGCCTCGTGGACCGAGATCGGCAGGAGCATGGGGGTCACCAAACAGGCCGCGCAGAAGCGCTTCGTGCCCAAGGACCCCGGCCAGGTGCCCGATCTTGACGCCAGCCAGGGCTTCACCAGGTTCACCCAGCGGGCCAGGAACACCGTGATGGCGGCACAGAACGAGGCCCGCGCCGCGGGCCACGCCCAGATCATGCCGGAACATCTGGTGCTCGGACTGCTCAGCGAGCCAGAAGGGGTCGGGGCAGCGGCGATAGTCGCGCAGGATGTGGCACTGGACTCGGTCCGTGGGGCCGTCACCGCCGTGCTGCCACCACCGGCTGCCGAGGTGCCCGCTGTGATCCCGTTCGACCCGCAGGCACGCAAGGCGCTGGAACTCACGTTCCGCGAGGCGCTGCGGATGGGCCATAACTACATCGGGACCGAGCACATCCTGCTCGCCCTGCTGGAGCTTGAGGACGGCGGAGGCGTGCTCACCGGCCTCGGCATCGACAAGGCCAGCGCGGCCGGGTACGTCACCGCCACCCTGGCCGCCCTGGGCAGTATCAAGCCAGCGTGATCTGGAAGCAGGCGCCCCTGCCGTGCAGAGAGGGTAAGGGATCCGCAGAGATCCAGGGCGGACAGGCCGGTTCCACGGCGGACTTGGGGGCAGGGAAGTAGCGGGACCACCCGCGCCCCCCGGCGGGGTGATGGGTGCAGCAGCAGAGCAGTGGAGGCGTGGCGTGCCCATCGGCGAGACCCTGGCGCGAGCGAGGCACCAGGCAGACCTGACCCTGGCCCAGGTCAGCAAGCGAACCAGGATCCGGGAAACGATCATCAGGAAGATCGAGGCGGACGACTATTCCGAGTGTGGCGGCGACTTCTACGCCCGTGGTCACATCCGCGCTATCGCCAAGGCCGTCGGGACCGACCCCGAGCCGCTGATCGAGGACTACGACACAGACCACCGCGCGACGGGCCCGATGGCCACGGTCAGCCTGGACGAGCTGCTGGCCACCTCGGCCCCGCAGCGGCACCGGCCGGACCTGCCCGCGGCATGGGCGCGGGTGACCGCCGCCGGTGCGCCGGCGGCGCGCAAGGCCGGCGCGGGCGCGGGTGCGGTCCGCGGCCGGGTGGCATCCGGGCAGCGGCCGGGGCCGCGCTCGGCGCGCTGGGCCGTTTTTGTCTGCCTGGCGCTCATAGTGGTGGCGCTCGGCTTCGTGGCGCTGCACGTGCTGGCCGGCGGACCGCCCGCGGCCGCCCCGTCGGCAGCGGGGAAGCATGCTGTGAGCAGTCATAACGCCGGCCATGGCCAGCCGGGGCCCGCCGCGAAGGCCAGCCACCGTGCGGCGTCTTCCCCGGCACCGAAGGCCAGCCATACGGCGGCACCGTCTCCGGCGCAGTCACCGCCCGCGCAGCCGCTCACCCCGGTTCAGGCGACGGCGTTCGGCCCGAACGGCGGCGACAACCCCCAGCTGGCCCACCTGGCTCTGGGCAGCGGCCACTCGGCCGGCTGGCACACCGACTGGTACAACACGGCACGGTTCGGGAACCTGTACCCGGGCACGGGCCTCCTGCTGAAGATGGGCCGGACGGTCACGATCACCGGCGCCAGCATCGACCTTGGCAGCGCCTCCGGCGCCAGTTTCCAGTTGCGCGTCGGCGACACACCCACCATGGCGGGGCTGCGGCCGGCCGCGCACGCGTCCGGTGCGGGCGGGGTGGTACGGCTCAGCCTCGCGAGCCCGGCCCGCGGCCGCTACGTGCTCGTCTGGTTCACCCGGCTGCCCACCGACTCGTCCGGCACCTTCCAGGCCAGCGTCCACAGCGTGGCGCTGCAAGGCCACGGCTGACCGTCACATGCCTCGTCAGCGTTCCGGCGCCGCGGCCCCCAGCGTGCTGCCCAGCTGGGTGTAGTCGTAGGCAGCCTCGGGCTTGGCACGCACCGCCGCGTCCAGCTTCCCGGCGTCCTCGCCGACCAGGATCCGCCAGGCCCCGGAACGCACCCCGTCCAGGATGATGGCCGCCGCCTCGGCAGCGCTGACCGGTGCCTTGTCCCGGAAATCGGCGTTCGCCTGCGCCAGCAACCGGCGCAGGTCATCGGGTGATGCTCCGGCCGGCGCCACTTCGGCCGGGATCAGCCCGGTCACCTGGTCGTCGCTCATCCGCTCCGGCTCCGGCAGGCCGTGCGCGCGGAGGGTGTTCGTGATGATGTCCGTGCCCACGTGCCCGGGCAGCACCACTGCGACCCGGACCTGCGGCGCGTTGCTGCGCAGATCCTCGATGAGGGCCTCGGAGAACCCCTTCACGGCGAACTTGGCGGTGCTGTAAGCACTGTTGGGCATGCCGGGCCCCAGCGTCGCCCAGAAGCCGTTCACGCTGCTTGTGTTGACCAGGACGCCATCTCCGCTCGCGATGAGCAGGGGCAGGAACGCGCGAGCGCAGTAGTACACGCCCCACCAGTCGACGGCGAACGTGCGCTCCCAGTCTTCCCGGCTGTCCCTGACGAAGCTGCCTGCGCCGCCGATGCCCGCGTTGCTGAAAACCAGGTCGACGTGATCGCTGGCATGCCCCTCCAGTAGTTCATCGCGGAACCGCAGGACCTGGGCCTCGTCGGCGACGTCACAGGCGTGCGCGGTGACCCGGGTGCCGGGCGGGGCGTCCGGCCGGGCGATGGCCGCGGCGGCCGCGACCGAGTCCGCGTTCAGGTCGCACGCCGCGACCGAGCAGCCCTGCGCCGCCAGCTGGCGGACGAGCTCACGGCCCATGCCCGAGCCGCCGCCGGTCACCACCGCGAGCTTGCCGTCGAACGAATCCACGGCCTGAACCTCCTGCCGGTTGGCGATGCCGCTAGGCACCACCCGGGATTATGGACTGGTGATGACCTGCGCCGGGGAAATGGCGTAGCCCGCCCATCAGAACCCGCTGCCAGCCCGGCGGTCAAGCACGGCGCTGCTGGCCGGGCCGGGCCGCCGCCACCGCGGCCGGCCCTGGCCCGGCCCGCCGCCGGCTCACTCCGGCCGCGGGTCCCAGCGGAACCGCCGGACCGCGACGAACGCGCCGGCCGCACCCCAGGCGGCCAGGATGGCCAGCTGCCGCCAGTCGGCACCGGTGTGCCGGGACAGCGGCCCGGTCAGCGCCTCGTTGAACGGGCGTACCGGCAGCCAGCCGGTGATCCGGTTGAGCAGCGGCGACTGGATCGGCATATACGTGCCGGACAGGAACAGCAGCGGGAACAGCACGAACTGCGCCACGGCAGGCGCGGCGTCGGCGTTGGAGATCAGCGACGCGACCGCGACCCCCAGCGCGCAGAAGCTGGCCGCGCCGAGCACCAGCGTCAGCGTGATCGCAGCCCACTGCGCCGGGAACGGCACGCCGTAGATCCGTCCCACTCCGACGATCAGCACCAGGTCGACGATGCTCACCAGGATGCAGTGCGCGAGCAGGCCGCCGAAGTACGCCCAGGCCGGGAGCGGCGTGGCCCGGACCCGCTTGAGGATCCCGTTCTGCCGCCGCGCCGCCAGCGCGACCGCGAGCTGCCCGTAACACGAGCCGAGCACCGACACCGCGCCGATAGTCGAGATGTAGTACTGCAGCGGCGACAGCCCGCCGAAGTACGAGCTTCTCCCCGCACTGCCGAGCAGCGCGCCGATGATGGTCACGAACAGCACGGGGAAGGCGAACGTGAACACGGCGCTCTGCGGGTTGCGCCAGAACGACAGCTGTTCGTAGGCGACCTGGTGGGCCAGCAGGCCCAGGTTGCCGCGGCGGCGCGGCGGCCGGGTGGCCACGGCGGCGGTGCTCATCGGGTGCTCCTCTCCGGCGCGCCGCTTGGCGCGCCGTCACGGGTCAGTCGCAGGTAGATGTCCTCCAGGCTGGGCCGGTCCACGGTGAGCGCGGTCAGGGTCACGCCACTGGCCAGGGCCCATCCGGTCAGCCGGTGCAGTTCCTCGGTCGGCTCGGCGGACTCGATCACCACCGCACCGTTTTGTATGCCGGCGGGTACCGGAAGGCTCGCGGCCGCAATGCCGGGCGGCAGCGTGAAGCTGATGCGTGCCCGTTCCCTGTCGCGCCCGCCGAGGCCGGCCGGCGGTCCCTCGGCCACCACGGCACCGTTGCTGAGCAGCACCACCCGGTCGGCGAGCGCCTGTGCCTCGGCCATGTCGTGTGTGGTCAGCAGGATCGTGGTCCCGGCCGCGCGCAGCGCCCGGACCAGGTCCCAGGCGCCGCGGCGCGCAGCAGGGTCGAACCCCGTTGTCGGCTCGTCCAGGTACAGCAGTTCCGGGTTGCCGATCAGGCCGAGGGCCAGGTCCAGACGGCGTTTCTGGCCACCGGACAGCGACCTGACCTTGCGCCGCTCCAGCCCGGCGAGGCCCACGAGGCTGATGACCTCGGGCACGGGCCTGGCAGCCTGGTAGTCGCCGGCCTGGCGGGCGATGGTCTCGCGCACCGTCAGGTAGGGCTCGACGGCGATGTCCTGCAGCACCAGCCCGGTCCGTTCGCGCAGCTCACGCGCGGCCGCCTTGTCGCCCGGATCGAGGCCGAGCACCGTGATAGCGCCGCTATCGCGGGCCCGGAATCCCTCCAGTATCTCCAGGGTGGTGGTCTTGCCCGCTCCGTTCGGCCCGAGCAGGGCGACGATCTCCCCGCTGCGGACACAGAAGCTGACGTCCCGCACCGCCTGCACGGAGCCGTAGCTCTTGCGCAGCCCGGTCACCGTGATGGCAGCCGATTTGCCCGGGGCGATGGCTGCGGCGGCCGGTGCCGCCAGCTCGGTCAGTTCCGGGTGCACTGGACCTCCATGGTCAGGTCGAGGTAGCGGGCGGCCAGGCCGCGTGCGGCGGTGATGCCGAACTCGGTCCGGTCGATGCGGGCCGTGGCGCGGGCGGTGAAGGAGCCGCGGGACACCTCACACCGGGTGACCGTGATCGTGACCGGTGCGGTCGTGCCGCGCACCGTCAGGGTTCCGGTGACAGCGTGGTCCCCTGGCTCGATCCGGTCCGACCGGAAGGTCATCACCGGGTGGCCGGCCGGGTCCAGGAACCGCGGCGCCAGCACGCTGTGATCACGCTGGCGGTTCTTGGTGCGGAAGCTCGCGGTCTCGATCTCCGCGCAGATGGCGGACGCCGTGATCGGGTCGGCGACGTCGGCGGTGCCGGTGCGGATGGCGAAGCTGCCCTTGACCCGCCCGAGCCCGAACAGGTGGCGGGTGGCGAACGTGACGCGGGAGCGGTCCGGGTCGATGTCGTAGTGGCCTGGCTGGGGTGTGGTCGCGATGACCGCTGGTTCGGTTTGCATGTTCCCCAGTGCAGCCCGGTAGCCGTACGCCGGGGCAGGGCCGCCGGTCGGGTCCTGCCGCGACGAAAGAATGCCGCGCCGGGGCGGCATGCGACTTTAGTAGGTTCCCTGGCCGGCCGAAGGTATCGCGGCCCTGGGTGGCGGGGGTGCGATGTCATAGCGTGAGCAGCATGAGCACCCGATCATGCGCCCTGCGGAACCCCGTGGCGCTGGACGCCGCGCTCGCAGGCTTCTTCGTGCTGCTCGACACCACCGTCACGCTGGCGGGCGCCTCGTGGTGGCCGGCCCACCCGGGCAAGCTCGCCTGGGCCATGCTGGCGCTGCAGGCCCTCGCGGACGCCTCGCTGGTGGCCCGGCGGCGGGCGCCGATGCTCGTCATCGCCATCCTGACCGGGTTCACGCTGCTGATCTCGCTGCTCATCTCCCCGGCCGGAGCGCTGACACCGGCGCATGCCGGGAACGTGTGGGCGCCCTACGGGACCGTCCTCGCCGCGTACGGGCCGTTCTACTACCGCAAGGACCGGCGCGCGGCGTTCGCTGCCGTGGGCATGATGACCCTCATCGTGGCCCGGGTCTGGGATCCGTCGGTGGGCGTGATCACGACAGCCGTGCTGCGGACAGCGGCCGGGCCGTTGCTTGCGCTCTACTTCAGTGCGCGGCGCGAGGTGCTGCAGGGGCTGCGCGACCGGGCCGAGCGTGCCGAGCGGGAGCGGTATCTGCTCGCCGAGCAGGCCAGGGCCGAGGAACGCGCCCGGCTGGCGGGCGAGATGCACGACGTCGTGACCCACCGGGTAAGCCTGATGGTGCTGCAAGCGGGAGCGCTCGGCATCACCGCGACCGATGCGGCGACCCGGCAGGCAGCCGAAGAACTCCGCGCCGCGGGCGTTCAGGCCCTGGATGAGCTGCGCGACCTGGTCGGCATCCTGCGCACGGAACCCGAGGACGACCGGGCACCTGCCACCTCGGGGCTCGCCGAGCTGGTCGCCGAATCGACCGCCGTCGGCACGCCCGCCGAACTGGTCGAGCAGGGTGACCCCGCGCTTGCCTCCCCCGTGGTCGGGCGGACCGCCTACCGGATCGTGCGCGAGGCGCTGACGAACGTGCGCAAGCACGCGCCGGGCGCGCACGTGGTCGTCCGGGTCAGCTATGACGAGTCGCAGGTCCGGCTGAGCGTCCGCAACACCGCGATCGCCGCGCCGCCGGACCGCGGCCTGGCCGCGACCGGCTCCGGTCTCGGCCTGGCCAGCCTCCGGCAGCGCATCGAACTGGTGCACGGCACGCTGCGCGCGGCCGGCACGCCGGACGGCGGGTTCTGCCTGGAGGCGACCATGCCGTCGTACGTGCCGACGGCAGAGCCGGCGGTGTGAGCAGCATGGTCAGGGTGGTCGTCGTCGACGACGAGCCGATGGTGTGCGCGCACCTGCGGACGATCCTCGGCTCCGCGGCCGACATCGAGGTCGTGGATGAGGCGCACGACGGTGCGGCGGGCGTGGCAGCCGTGACCCGCAGCCGGCCCGATGTCGTGCTCATGGACCTGCGCATGCCGGTGCTGGACGGGATCGCCGCGATCGAGCGGATCGTCAAGCTGGGCGACCCGCCGGTCGTGGTGGTGCTCACCACCTTCGACGCCGACCAGTACGTGCTGCGCGCGCTGCGGGCCGGGGCGGCCGGGTTCCTGGTCAAGTCCACGCCGCCGGAGGACCTGATCGGGCTGGTGCGGGTGGCTGCCGAGGGGCACACGGTGCTCTCCCCCGCCGCCGCCCGGCGGCTGATCGCCGCTTCCGCCGACAGCCAGCCCGCGCGGGACCGGGCCCGCAAGCTGGCCGGCTCGCTGACCGAGCGTGAGGTGGAGGTGCTCACCTGCCTGGGCGAAGGGCTGTCCAACGCCCAGATAGCGGCGCGGCTGTTCCTCTCCGAGGCAACGGTCAAGGGTTATGTGTCCCGGATGCTGGACAAGCTCGGCCTGGAAAACCGCACCCAGGCCGGCCTGCTGGCGCACGACGCGGGCCTCACCAGCCAATAGCGGCAGTCGGAACGTTCTGGCCAAGGGTGCACACTCCCTCCATTTAGCCCCAAAATTCCGTAAACACCGACCCAAGGCTCTAGAGTGACGGTGGTGCAGGGGCGCTGGAAAGGCAGCGGTCGCCTTCTGGCGTAGCGGCGGCACGTCACCGGCTGGCTGCGATGTGCCCACACATCCGAGGGGGAATGATGGTGACCGCGGTTGTTGCTCTGCGGAGCGTGGTCAGTCCGGCGCCGCGCAGCGCCTGGCAGGCGGTCTTCGACCAGGATGCCGAGGCGGTCCCGTACCAGTCACCGCAATGGACGGACGCGCTGTGCCGCAGCGCGCATCGCCAGGACGGCAGCAGGCTCTACACGTTCAGCGACGGTACCCAGATGGTCCTGCCGCTGATCGCGCACCCCCGGCTTCCCGCCTTCATGGACATGGCGGGTTCGATGCCGTGGGGCTGTGGCATCGGCGGCCTGGTGAGCACGTCCCCGGTACAGGCGGAGCACATCCGTGCGGTCGTCAGCGACCTGACCACCCGCGCACCGTATCTGCGGTTGAGCATCCGCCCGAATCCCCGGGCCGGCGAGGTCTGGAAAGCGGCCATGCCCGCAGGGGCCCGCAGGGTCGACCGGCTGTCGCACGCCATCGACCTTGACGGCGGGTTCGACGCCGTCTGGCACAAGCGGTTCTCCTCCTCCACCCGCAAGTACGTGACCAGGGCTGAGCAGGCGGGCGTGGTCGTCGAGTGCGACGACCAGGGCCGGCTGGTCCCGGCGTACTACGAACTGTTCCGCGAGGCGACCCGGCGCTGGGCAGCGCAGCAGCATGAGCCGCTGCTGCTGGCCCGGCTGCGCGGCTACCGGCGGGACCCGGAGCAGAAGTTCGCCACGATCGCGCGGACTCTCCAGAGCGCCTGCCGGATCTACGTCGCCTACGTGGGCGGCCAGCCAGCGGCGGCCTGCCTCATCCTCAGCTACCACAACGCGAACGCCGCCCGGGTCGTCCTGGACCGGGAGCGGGTCGGTAAGAGCGGTGCTCCCGACCTGATGATGAAGTGCGCGATCGAGGACGCCTGCAAGGCCGGATGCCGCTACTTCCACCAGGGCGAATCCGGGACCTCGAAGGGCATCGCCGACTTCAAGCGGCGGGTCGGCGGCGAGGCCTATTCCTACGAGGAGTACTACCTCGAGCGCCTCCCCGTCACCGCTGTCGATCACGCCTTGCGCACCGGGGTCAAGAAGCTCATCCACTTCAAGGACTGAGCTTGCCGGCCGGCTGCAGGTAGCGCCGCTGGCTCGCCTCGCTCTGCTCAGCCGGGCAAAGGCGTGAGACGATGGGCTGGTGGGCACCCCTGAAGACAGCCCGCTGCGGCAACTCGCCGCTGCCTGGCAGGCCGCGGCGGCCGTGGCGGCGGAGTGGGCCGAACGCACCGCGGCGGTGACCGCCGAGGCGTTCCACAAGCTCACCAGCGACCCGGCCATCCGGGCGGTGATGGAAACCTGGCGCGTCGCGGTTGTCTGGCCGCAGCGCGACTGCGAATGCCCGTGCGCCGTCGCGCACCCCGACGACGTCGGAGTATGCGACCACCGCGCGGTCATCACCCGCAGGGTCCATGCCGACAGGGCCGGCGGGATGGATGTGGCGCTGTGCGCGCCCTGCGCCGTCGCCCAAGGCGTCGCGGAGATGCCCGGGTAACCCGCTTCCTCTCTGGGCTCGGCAGGGCTGCTCAGAGCCGCCGGGACTGGACATTGATGCCGCCCCGTGCCAGCCATCGGCGCCCTCAGGCGGTAACCCTCGTCTCAGCTCTCCGGTGTGCCCGCGTAGAAGCGCAAGTCGCCGCGCGCCCCCTCCGCGAGCTGCCGCATCGACTCCTCCGCCCGCCGCGCGTGGTGCCGCCTGATCGCCGTGGCTACCCGCTCATGCTGGCCGACGGAGGTGGCATAGTGGGTGGGTGCGGTCTGATAACGCCAGCCGAGCACGTCAGGATCCATCAGGTGCCAGGCCTCGCGGGGCCGGACCCGCGTGCCGGCCCGGGTCCGCGACTCCACCAGGCCCTTGCCGCCGAGCACCTTCATCGCCTCACGCAGCGACGACCGGCCGACGCCCAGTTCTCCGACGAGTTCTTCCTCCGTCGGCAGCGGCTCGCCGGGCGCGAGATCGCCGCCCGCGATCCGGGTGCCCAGCGTGTGCACGACCCGTCCGAGCTGTCCGCTCATCCGCCTCTCCGTCCTGTCCGGTCGGCAGCATCAGCCAGCGAACCTCAGCGCGGGCAGCCCGCGGGCACCGACGTCGGCGGCGAAGACCGCGCCGGCGTGCGGCTGAGCCGCCAGTTGCCGCTCGCCGAGGCCGTCGCGCGCGCTGGTGACATAGAGCACGCCGAGCCCCGGGCCGCCGAAGACCGGGCAGGTGATGTTGCTGGCCGGGAAGGACAGCACGGTGTCGAGCCGGCCGTCCGGAGTGTAACGATGCACGGCCGACCCGCCGTACAGCGCGACCCACAGGCAGCCGTCGGTATCGAGGGTCATGCCATCCGGCAGCCCGGCGGCGGCCGGGATGTCCACCACCCGCCGCCTGTTTGCCAGCCGCCCGGTCCCGGTGTCGTAGTCGAAGGCGTCCACGCCCTGCGTGGGCGAGTCGATGTAGTACAAGGTGGCCCCGTCGGGGGTCCAGGCCAGCCCGTTCGAAATCGTCACGCCATCCAGCAGTCTCGTTACCGCGAGGTCCGGTCCCAGCCGGTACACCGAGCCGGCCCCTGGGGTCAGGTCATAGGCCATGGTGCCGGCCAGGAACCGGCCAGCCGGATCACACTTGCCCTCGTTGAACCTGGCCGGCGGCCCGGGGTGCTCGACGACGGCGACCTGGTCGAGCCGCTGCCACTGCGGGTCGAGCAGCGCGAAGCCGTCCTCGACAGCGAGGATGAGACCGCCGCCGTGGCGCAGGCCGGCCGACCCGGCCGGCTTGCCCACCCGGAACACGTGGTCACCGCCGGTGGCCGGGTCGAACCGGTGCACGAGCCCGGGCAGGATGTCCAGCCACACCAGCCGCTGCTGCTTCTCGTCCCACACCGGCCCCTCGCCGAGAGTGGCACGGCCGTCGAAGGCTATGTCAGGCCGCGGGCTGGCTGGCATCGTGGCTCCTCTCGTGCGGGCGATCGCTCACAGGACGCCGAACCGGTCGTAGGCGCCGCGCAGGGTGCTCCCCGCCGCAAGCGCGTCCCTGACGCCGTCTTCCTTGGCCACTTTCGCCAGCGCGCGGCCGAGCGTCTCGCTGGCGAGCCCGGCCGGGACGACGACCACGCCGTCGGCATCGGCAACTACCAGATCCCCTGGCTGGACCGGCAGGCCGCCGACGACGGCCGGCTGCCGCCATGCGGTCAGTGCCAGCCGGCCCTTGACGTCGAGCGGCAGCATCCCGCGGCACCACACCGGGTAGCCGATGGCGGCGATCACCTGAGCGTCGCGGCAGTACCCGTCGATCAGGGTGCCCCGGGCGCCCCGGACCCGCGCCGCGGTGGAGAACAGTTCCCCCCAGACGGCGGCCCGGGCCGAGCCACCCGCCCCGATAAGGACCACGTCGTCCGGTGCGATGTCGTCCAGCGCGGCAATCTCGCCGGTGTACGGCACGGCCGGGATCTCGTCCACCTCGGCGACGCGGAAAGGGTTCGCCCAGCCAGCGATCACCGCACCGTCGCCGAGCGGCCGGATAGCGGGGTCGAGGACGTGGTCACGGTGACCTAGATCGTCAAGGATGTCCGACACCACGGCCGAGGACAGCCGCTCCGCGGCGAGGCCGGGCAGCGCGCTGCGGTCTGTGCTCATGCTGGCTCCTCCGGCTGGGCAAGTATCTTCACGTGTTTCGCGGGCTCGTCCCGCAGCAGTGCGAGGCCGCCGCTCACCGCGGCGCTGAGCTGGATCCGGTCGCTGATGAGCGGCGCGGCCCGCACGGCACCCCGGCCCAGCAGCCCGAGCGCGATGCGGAAGTCCTCGTCCCAGACGTGCGAGAGCGAGCCGATGATGGACTTCTCGCCCACGACGAGGTCCAGCGGTGGCACCGTCGCGGGATGGGTGCTGATGCCGAGCACGACGGCCCGGCCGCCAGCGCGCAGCGCCCGGACCGCGGTCTCGATGGCCACCGGGTTGCCCGCGCATTCGACGGCGACGTCGGCCGCCACCGCGGCGGCATCGCCGGCCGGCACATGGCGATCCGCCCCGAGGCGCATGGCCAGGGCCCGGCGCTCCGGCAGGGGTTCGATCACCGCCACGCTCTCCGCACCGAACGCGATCGCCGCCTGCACTGCCATCAGCCCGACAGCCCCCAGGCCCACGACCGCGACCCGTTCACCGGGCCGGAGCCCGCCGCGGCGCAGCGCCCGCACCGCCACGGCGAGCGGTTCCGCCAGCGCCGCCTCGTCGTCGGCGACGGAGTCCGGCACCGGCAGGCACATGCGCGCGGGCGCGTTGCACAGTTCCGCGAGCCCGCCGTCGGCGTGCAGGCCGAGCGACCCCAGCAGCGGGCACCGGATCACTTCGCCGCGCCGGCACCAATGGCAGGTGCCGCAGTAGAAGATCGTGTCGACGGCGGCCCGCTGGCCCGGCGCCGGCTCGGTGACGCCCTCGCCGACCGCGGTGACCACGCCGGCGAACTCGTGCCCGAGCACCAGCGGCGCCCGGGCTCCGGTCAGCGGGTGCGGCGCGCCGACCGGGATGAACAACGGCCCGCTCTGCCACTCCTCAAGATCGGTGCCGCAGATGCCGCACCAGCTCACCCGGAGCTGGATCTCGCCGGGGCCCGGCGGCGGGGGCGGCGGCACCTCGTCGACCCGCACGTCGCCGCGGGCGTGCCAGCGCACCGCCCGCACGTCAGCTTCCTTCCGCCGGCGGCCGGACGACTTCGACCACGTTACGCAGCTCGCCAAGACCGGTCGTCGCGATGATCACTTCGTCCCCGGCCCGCAGGGTGAAGTCCGGCGGCGGGACGATCGCGGTCCCGGTGAGCAGTACCACGCCCACCGGGAAGTCGAGCGCACGGAACAGCCACCGCACCAGGTCGTCAGGGCTGCGGTGCAGGTCGGCCACCTTGACCGTGTCGCTGACCACCGTGCTGCCGTCCCGGACCACCAGCAGGCTGATCAGCAGCGACGCCAGGCCGGGGACCTCGTCGGTCGTGGCCAGGCAGGGCCCGACGGCACAGCTTCCCGTGTAGACCTTGGCCTGCGGCAGGTACAGCGGGTTTTCACCTTCGATGCTCCGTGAGGACATGTCGTTGCCGTTCAGGTAGCCGACGATGTGGCCGCCGGAGTCGGCGACCACAGCCAGCTCAGGTTCTGGCACGTCCCAGCCGGAATCGCCGCGGATGCCCACCGGCTCTCCGGGCCCCCGCACCCGGCCGGGCGTTGCCTTGAGGAAGAGTTCCGGCCGCTCCGCCAGGTAGACCCGCTCGTACGGATCCGGTGTCCCCGACTCCAGCACGCGGGCGTCGCGGCTGCGGGTATAGGTCACTCCGGCGGCCCAGACCTCCTGGCCGCCGATCGGCGCGACGATGCGTGCGCCCGCGGGGACGGGTCCTGCCGACGGCCCGCGCAGCTCGGTGGCGAGCGCATCCGGCACAGCGAGCAGCGCGTCGACGGTGAGCGAGGCTGCCAGCAGCTCCTGGGGGCCCTCGCCGGCCGGGCCCCGGGCAAGCCTGCGTTCGCCGCCGACGGCCAGCTGCCACAGCGCCATCCGCTTCTCCTTCCCCGCCGCCCCGCGAGGGGCGGCTGCTGCGCGCCCCCCGGGTGGCCTCTTCCGCCGCCCCGCGAGGGCTGCGGCTAGTGGTTGTGCCGCGGCACCTCGGCGCCGCTTGCCCCGACCAGGAAGTCCAGGTCAGCGCCCTGATCTGCCTGCAGGACGTGCTCGTGGTACAGCCGCGCGTAGCCCCGGGGCCACGGCGGCTGGGGCGGCGTCCAGCCGGCCCGGCGGCGGCCAACCTCGTCGTCGCTCACGTCGAGCGTCAGCGTCCGGCCGGGCGTGTCCAGCTCGATCCAGTCGCCGCTGCGGACGAACGCCAGCGGGCCGCCCACCGCGGACTCCGGCGCGACATGCAGTACCACGGTGCCGAAACCGGTACCGCTCATCCGGGCATCGGAGATGCGGACCATGTCGGTGATGCCGCGTTCGAGCAGCTTGCGCGGCAGCACGAAGTTCCCGATCTCCGGCATGCCGGGGTACCCCTTCGGGCCGGCGCCGCGGACGATCAGCACGGTGGACGCGTCGACCGGCAGGTCCTCCCGCCCGGCCACCTCGTGGTACTCCTCGATCGAGTCGAACACCAGGGCCCGGCCCCGGTGCTTGAGCAGGTGCGGGGATGCGGCCGACTGCTTGATCACCGCGCCGCCTGGGCACAGGTTGCCGCGCAGCACGGCGGTCCCGCTGCCCGGCGGCTGGAGCGGGGCGTCCAGGCTGGCGATGACGTCCCTGTTCCAGCATTCGGCGTCTGCCACGGTCTCGGCGAGGGTGCGCCCGGTTACCCCGACGTGATCGTTATGCAGAAAGTCCTGCAGTTCCCGCATGACCGCCATAAGCCCGCCGGCGTAACAGAAGTCCTCCATCAGGTAGCGCCCGGAGGGCATCAGGTTGACCAGCGTCGGCACCGGCCTGGCAAGCTCGTCGAAGTCGTCGAGGCGGAGCGGGACGCCAAGCCGCCCGGCGATGGCGAGCAGGTGGATGACCGCGTTGGTGGACCCGCCGATCGCCGCGTTGACGCGGATCGCGTTCTCGAACGCCTGCCGCGTCATGATCTGCGACGGGCGCAGGTCTTCGGTGACAAGCTGGACGATGCGCTGGCCCGCGGACTGCGCCGTGACGTAGCGGCGCGAATCGGCGGCCGGCCACGCCGCGGACCCGGGAAGCTGCATGCCCAGCGCCTCGGCCAGGCACGCCATCGTGGAGGCCGTGCCCATCGTCATGCAATGGCCGCAGGACCGGGCCATGCCGCTCTCCGCGGCGACGCACTCCTCCTGGGTCATCCGCCCCGCGACGAGGTCCTGCTCGAACCGCCACACCTGGGTGCCAGAACCCACGTCGGCGCCCCGGAACTTGCCGTTCAGCATCGGGCCGCCGGTGACCATGATCGCCGGGAGATCGGCGCTCGCCGCTGCCATGAGCATCGCCGGGGTGGTCTTGTCGCAGCCGGACAGCAGCACCACCCCGTCCAGCGGGTTGGCCCGCAGCAGTTCCTCGACCTCCATGGCCATGAGGTTGCGGAACAGCATGGCGGTGGGCCGCATCAGGGTCTCGCCGAGCGACATGGTCGGGAACTCCAGCGGGAACCCGCCGGACTGCCAGACGCCGCGCTTGACGGCGTCCGCCACCGAGCGCAGGTGCGCGTTGCAGGGGGTGAGCTCGGACCAGCTATTGGCGATGCCGATGACCGGCCGGCCATCGAACACCTCCGGTGTCATCCCCTCGGACCGCAGCCACGACCGGTAGATCATCCCGGCCCGGCCCTCGGCGGCGAACCAGGCTCCGCTGCGTGGCCGGCCAGCCATCGTGGAATGATCCCGTGCAGCGGTCATCGTGCCCCATCCCGGCCCGCACCCCGGTTCCGGCCTCCGGCTGCCCGGGTCGCGTCCCTCGTCCAGCTCCAGCCCATCAGCGGGTCACCTCGAATGCCTACCCAGCACCCACCCGTGTGAAGCTTTTCATCAGACAAATAGTGAAATATTGGGATTGCTCCCAACGACCGCGTGAGCACCGTATCGGTCGAGCACCGCTGGCGTGTAACCGCCGTGGCGGCCTAGCGGCGTGTCGGACTCGCCTGACCTGCATGGCCGCGGGTTTCTTCTACAGCCACCATCCCAGTTACCGGACCCTGACCTTGGTTGGGACAGGCACCGGCTAAGCCAAACCCTTGACCTACGGGAACGTGGTGGGCGCAGGTGGGTTCGAACCACCGGCTTCCCGCTTGTAAGGCGGGTGCTCTACCCCTGAGCTATGCGCCCGTGCCGCCGGAACGGCCGGCATCAGCGTACCGGCTCAGCGGGCGCCGAGGTGGCCCGCGGCAAGGTCCGCGACGGCCTGGCTCACCGCGATCCGGTTGCGCAGGCCATCCAGCCTGGCGTCCATGGCCGGGCCGTGCACCCCGCCGATGAGCGCCTGCTCGAAGTGGATCGCGCCGGCGTACGCCGCGGCGAACCGGATCCCCTCAGCGAGGGCCGCCCGTTCCGCACCGTCAAGACGCCGCCAGCGGGCATAGCCATCCAGAACGGCGGCGATCCGCCCCGGATCCGGCTCAATATGCCACGCCTCGGGCCGCCCGGCCGCCAGGCCCACATCAAGGTGGCATTCGAGCAGGCAGTAGCCGATGTCCAGGACCGGCAGCCCGGCCCCGCCGTTCTCCCAGTCGATGAGCACGGCCTCGCCCGCCCCATCGACGACCGCGTTGCCCGGCCAGGCGTCACCGTGCACCACCGCCACCGGCAGAGCCGGGGCCGCGGCCCGCATCGCCAGGAGGGCCGAGCGGAACTGCGCGTGCAGCGGGCGCCACTCCCCCGGCAGCAGCGGCGCGACCGCGTCGAGCCGGGCAAGCGCGGCCGGGACCGCCGCCGCGGGATGCCACGACGCGAGCCCCAGGCCGGGCGCCGCGCCGAGCGCGTGCAGCCGGCCAAGCGCGGCGCCCAGCAGGCCGGCCTGGCCGCTGCCGGGCGCCAGGGCCCGGCCGGGGACGTAGCTGGTCGCCCAGGTCAGCCAGGCACCCGCCACGCCGATGAGGTCACCGGTCCTGGTCGCGACCACGCGCGGCGCCGGATAGCCCTGCGCGGCCAGCCAGTCCAGCGTGGCGGCGCGGCCCTGCAGCCAGTCGGTGACCGACGCGGTGCCGCAGCCACGCAGGTGCGGGGCCAGCAGCACGTCGGCGCGGTAGGCGCGGACCAGCACCGTGTTGCCGTCAGGCTGCCGCAGCCGGTAACCGACCTCGGTGCCGGACACGGAACCGTGGTAGCGCCGCACGGACGCCGGGCCGAGCCGGTACTCGCGCAGAATCCGGCCGACCACGGCGGCATCGGTCACGGTCCGGCCATCACCTGACGGCACCGCGGCCAAGGACGCGCTCGAGCGCCAGTGCGACCTCCTCGGACAGCCCGGGCGCCCGGACCGCGCCGGGCCCCACCGACTCGGCTGCCAGCAAGCTGGGCGCGCTGTCCGGGAGAACGGTCATCCCGCAATCGCGGCATTCCACCTCGCCGAGCCGGCGTACCAGGTGCACGCTGCCGCACTGGCGGCACTTGTCCATGTCGGCGGTCCAGTCGGCGGACGACTGGCAGCCGGGGCACACCAGGACCTGTTCGTCGCCCTTGACCCCGCGGCGCCACGGACTGTGCCCGCGCACCGGGTCGACCTGCCGCGCACCGCAGCGATAGCAGGGCATCTGATTCCGCTTCCTCGCCAGGCTGGGCGTGCCCCTTGGCGGGGTCAACCCAGAGCGGCCAGCGCTTTCTGGTAGTCGGTGATGTCGCGCGCCTGTGGGATCGGGTGGACCACCATCCAGCGGACCACGCCGCCGGTGTCGATGATGAAGGTGCCGCGCACCGCCAGGCCGCGGTCCTCGTCGAATACGCCGTAAGCCTGCGCCACGCCGCCGTGCGGCCAGAAGTCCGACAGCAGGCCGAACTCGAAGCCCTGCTGGTCCGCCCAGACCCGGTGCACCCAGGTCGAGTCCACCGACACGGTCAGCAGTTCCACGTCATCCCGGCCGGCCTCGGGGAAGTCGTCCCGCATGGCACACAGCTCACCGCTGCACACGCCGCTGAACGCGAGCGGGTAGAACACCAGCACCACGTTCTTCCGGCCGCGGAAGCCGGACAGCTTGACCGGCTGCCCGTGCTGGTCCTTCAGCTCGAAGTCGGGGGCCTCCTGGCCCACCTCAACCGCCATTCCCCGGTCCCTTCCGCCGCGGCAGCCCGCCCGCGGGGGCCTGCCGGGCATGACGCGCTCGTCAACGTGCCCAGTGTGCCACCACGGCCGGCTCTTCCGCGCCATTCCCTGGGTGGATCGTGATGCGACCGCAGCCCGCGCGTCACCGCACCGGTATCAGGCCGCCCGGCACCCACGCCAGGCACATGCCACGGCGGGCGCGCCGCCGTGCCCCCCAGCCGTCAGCGCCGCGCCTTGGGCGCGACCAGACGGGTGCCCAGCCAGTCGCGCCCGGCAGACAGGCTCGACGTCTGGGACAGCCCCGCGGTCGGTGCCGCTTCCCCGATCTCGCTCGGCTCGACGTAGTTCTCCCGGCCCGGCTTGGGGGTCAGGAGCCAGATGTGCCCGCCGTCCGCAAGCGGCGTCAGCGCATCCGCCAGGGCGTCGAAGAGGTCACCGTCCCCGTCACGCCACCAGAGCAGGACCACATCGACCACGTCGTCGTAGTCCTCGTCGACAAGTTCCACGTCCTTTTGCTGGGTGATCGCCTGCCGCAGCGCCTCGTCACAGTCGTCTGCGTAGCCGATCTCCTGCACCACCTGGCCCGGCTTGATGCCGAGTCGCTCGGCCAGGCCAGGTTGGTCCTGAGCCTGGCGCGCGGTCGCGCTCACTAACCCCTCCTCAAGCCCTTTCCCACGGCGCCAGTCCCGCACTGGCCTCCGATCCCGGCCACCTGTCCGGGATGCTGGCACCAGGCGCGCTACGTCCGCGTCGGCACTTCTTGCCCGCACAGTCCACACTGGGTGAGCCCCCCGCGCAAGTGTCAAGAGGCTCAGACACGAAATTTGGTCACACGCGGAGCGTTCCCACTTCACCCGGGGCCTACCCGAGGAAAGACATTCGTACCTGCCTGTCCGGATTATCCACATTCAGGTCTACCAGCGCGACCGATTGCCACGTCCCCAGCGACATCGTGCCACCCAGGACCGGGATCACCAGGAACGGCGCCAGGAACGCCGGCAGCACGTGCGACCGGCCGTGCCCGCGGGACCCGTGCGCATGCCGCCACCTGTCGTCGGCCGGCAGCAGTTCGGCCAGCACCGCCAGCAGGTCCTCGTCGCTGCGCGCGCCCAGTTCCATGAGCACGAGCCCGGCGGTCGCATGCGGGACGAACACGTGCAGCAGCCCGTCCCCGCCGCCGGATGCGCGCGCGGCGAACCGCGCGCATTCTCCGGTGATGTCGGCGACGCGCTCACGGCGCCCGGTTGCGGCCGCAAAAAGTTCACTTTCCATGCCGAACGATCTTCCCTCCTGCCCGCAATCCGCACATCTTGCCGGGTCCCGGGGCAGACAGGGGCCCAGGCACGCCCGGCCGGGTATGCGTTTAGACCGCGCACGTATGAGAATTGGTCTGGACAACCTCCTATGCGCAGGCGGCCACCACCCGCATGTGCTGCACCGAAGTGGCGGTGACCAGCCGCCCACCCATGCGGAAGGCGGGAAAGCCCGTGGCTGCCGGTCGTCAGCGCTTCTCCATCATCAGCGACGGACTGCCCACCCAGTTGCCGGACATCGACCCGGATGAGACCAGGGAGTGGGTGGACTCGTTCGACAGCGTGGTCCGCACCCGAGGCCGGGCCCGGGCCAGGTACGTGATGCTGCGCCTGCTGGAACGGGCCCGTGAGCAGCAGGTGGGGGTGCCCGGCCTGCGCAGCACCGACTACATCAACACCATCCCGCCCGAGCGTGAGCCGTGGTTCCCCGGTGACGAGTACGTGGAGCGCCGGATCCGCGCCTACATCCGGTGGAACGCCGCCGTCATGGTGTCCCGCGCCAACCGCGCGGGCCTCGGCGTCGGCGGGCACATCGCCACCTACGCCTCGGCGGCCAGCCTGTACGAGGTGGGCTTCAACCACTTCTTCCGCGGCAAGGACCACGGCGAGTCCGGTGACCAGGTGTTCATCCAGGGGCACGCCGCGCCCGGCATCTACGCCCGGGCGTTCCTCGAAGGCCGCCTGTCCGAGCAGCAGCTCAACGGCTTCAGGCAGGAGCTGTCAACGCCGGGTGGCGGGCTTCCTTCGTATCCGCACCCGCGGCTGATGCCCGACTTCTGGGAGTTCCCCACGGTGTCCATGGGCCTCGGCCCGCTGAACGCGATCTACCAGGCGCGGTTCAACCGGTACCTGCTCGCCCGGGAGATCGCCGACACCAGCAGGTCGCACGTGTGGGGGTTCCTCGGTGACGGCGAGGTGGACGAGCCGGAGGCGCTCGGCGCCATCGGCCTGGCGGCCCGCGAGGAACTGGACAACCTCACCTTCGTGATCAACTGCAACCTGCAGCGGCTTGACGGTCCCGTGCGCGGCAACGGCAAGATCATCCAGGAGCTTGAGGCGGTGTTCCGCGGCGCCGGCTGGAACGTGATCAAGGTCATCTGGGGCCGGGACTGGGATCCGCTGCTCGCCCAGGACACCGACGGTGTGCTGGTCAACAAGATGAACACCACGCCCGACGGGCAGTTCCAGACCTACGCGGTGGAGACAGGCGAGTACATCAGGGAGAACTTCTTCGGCAGCGACCCGCGGCTGCGCGCCATGGTCGCCCACCTGAGCGACGACCAGCTCCGCAACCTGTCCCGCGGCGGGCACGACTACCGAAAGGTCTACGCCGCGTTCAAGGCGGCGACCGAGCACGTCGGCCAGCCGACGGTGATCCTGGCCCACACCATCAAGGGCTGGACGCTCGGCCCTGACTTCGAGGCCCGCAACGCCACCCACCAGATGAAGAAGCTCACCGTCGCCGAGCTGAAGGAGTTCAGGGACCGGCTGTACCTGCCCATCCCTGACGCCGCGCTGGAGGCGGAACTGCCGCCGTACTACCACCCGGGCGAGAGCTCCGACGAGATCGAGTACATGCGGGAGCGGCGCGCGGCGCTCGGCGGTTACCTGCCCAAGCGGGTGGTCCGCGGCAAGCCGCTCACGCTGCCCGGCGATGCGATTTACGACGAGCTCAAGCAGGGCTCGGGCAAGCAGGCGGTCGCCACCACGATGGCGTTCGTGCGGCTGCTCAAGGACCTGATGAAGGACCAGGGCATCGGCAACAGGTTCGTGCCGATCATCCCGGACGAGGCGCGCACGTTCGGCATGGACTCGCTGTTCCCCAGCGCCAAGATCTACTCGCCGCACGGGCAGACTTACGAGGCGGTGGACCGGGCGCTGCTGCTGTCCTACAAGGAGTCCGAGACCGGCCAGATCCTGCACGAGGGGATCAGCGAGGCGGGCGCGATGGGCTCGGTGATCGCGGCGGGCACCTCGTACGCGACGCACGCGGCGCCGATGATCCCGGTGTACGTGTTCTACTCGATGTTCGGCTGGCAGCGGACCGGCGACCAGATGTGGGCGTTCGGCGACCAGCTCGGCCGCGGCTTCCTGCTCGGCGCGACGGCGGGCCGCACCACGCTCACCGGTGAGGGCCTGCAGCACAACGACGGCCACTCGCAGCTTCTTGCCTCGGTCAGCCCGGCCTGCGTGGCCTACGACCCGGCATGGGCCTACGAGGTGTCGGTCATCGTCGCCGACGGCCTGCGCCGGATGTACGGGGAGAGCCCGGAGCACCCGCACGGCGAGGACATCTTCTACTACCTCACGGTCTACAACGAGCCGTACCAGCAACCGCCGATGCCCGCGGACTCGCCTGACGCCCGGGCCGAGCTTGAGCAGGCGATCCTGCGCGGCCTCTACCGGTACGCGCCCGCGGCCGCCGAGCCGGACACCGAACGCCCGCGGGCGCAGATCCTCGCCTCCGGGGTGGGGGTCCGCTGGGCGCTGGAGGCGCAGCGGCTGCTCGCCGAGGACTGGGGCGTGGCCGCGGACGTGTGGTCGGCGACGTCCTGGACCGAGCTGCGCCGCGAGGCCCTCGCCTGCGAGGAGTGGAACCTGCTCAACCCCGACGCGCAGGCCCGGGTGCCCTACGTGACCCAGGTGCTGGAGGGCCAGCAGGGCCCGGTGGTCGCGGTGAGCGACTGGATCCGGGCGGTGCCCGACCAGATCGCCCGCTGGGTGCCCGCGCCGTTCACCTCACTGGGCACCGACGGGTTCGGCTTCTCCGACACCCGGCCGGCCGCCCGCCGGTTCTTCCACGTGGACGGGGAGTCGGTGACGCTGGCCGTACTCAGCCAGCTCGCCCGGCGCGGCGAGGTCAAGCACGAGACGCTGTCCCAGGCGATCGGGAAGTACCAGCTCGATCAGCCGGTCAGCGCCCTGACGGCCGGCCGGTGAGCTAGCCCCCAAGGGCCCGTGTCCTATCCGGGCCGGAACCGCCGGCGACTGCGCAACGTCTAACGGCGGACTCAAGGGGTGATGCCGAGTGATCAACAGCTTGGGCACGGCGCGGCGCGGCCGGCCGGTGCACCTGGGCCGCCGCCTCGCCGCGGCATTGGCGGCGGCCCTGGCGGGCAGCCTGATGGCGGCCGCCCCGGCAGCCGCGTCGGTGCACGCCGCCGCGGCCGGGAGTTCGTTCGGCGGCTTCCTCAACGACGTCACCTGCCTGGCCGCGGCCGACTGCTGGGCGTTCGGCCAGAACAGCGCACAGCACGCCGTCGCCGAGCACTGGAACGGATTCCGCCTGGGGGCAGGTCGGCGTTGCCAGCCCGCCGGGCGCGGTATCGACCTACCTGCCGTCGGTCTCCTGCGTCAGCGCGACCGACTGCTGGGCCGTGGGCCAGTACCAGGCGGCCGCCAGGCTCCTGGCCTACGCGGAGCACTGGAACGGCACGGCCTGGTCGCCGGTGGCCGCGCCGGCCCCTTCCGGGAGCACCGTCAGCGTGCTGATCTCGGTCTCCTGTGCCAGCACCGCCAGTTGCTGGGCCGTGGGATCAGGGATACCGGCCACGTTCATGGAGCGCTGGAACGGGCATGCCTGGGCCGCCGTGCCCAGCCCCGGACTCGGCAGCGAAGCCAATCCCGAGCGGGTGGCCTGCATAAGCGCGACCGACTGCTGGGTGAGCGGGATGCACGGGAACGGCTCCACCGGCGGCACGCTCATCGGGCACTGGACCGGCAAAGCCTGGACGGCCGTGCCGACGCCGACGTCGCATGTTCCCGCCGACGGGCTGCTAGGCATCTCCTGCCAGCCCACCGCCTGCATGGCAGTGGGCAGCCGCGGGAACGCCCGCCCGCTGGCACAGCGCTGGAACGGATTCCGCCTGGGCCGTCACCCCGACCGGAACTGCGGCGGCGGTCCTCTACGGGGTCGCCTGCGTGAGCCCGCAGGACTGCATGGCCGTCGGCGGCACCAGGGGGGGCAACGGCCAGGTGTTCGGCGAGCGCTGGTCCGGCTCGCGGTGGCGGGCGGTCCCCGCGCAGTCGCCGCGGGGGGCCGTTGCCGCGTCCCTGGTCGGGGTGGCCTGTGTCAGCGCAGCGGACTGCTGGGGGGCCGGCAGCTACTCCAGCGGATCGGCTGGCCGCAGCCTGATCGAGCACTGGAACGGCACCCGCTGGTCGGTGACCGTCAGCTAACCGCCATCCCCGCCGGCCAGCGGCAGCGCGACCACGATCCGCAGCCCGCCGGCCGGGAGGCTGTGCGCCTCGACCGAGGCACCGTGCGCGGTGCCGATGGAGCGGACGATGGCCAGGCCCAGCCCGGCGCCGTCGCGCACGCTGGTCCGTTCCTCCACCCGGCGGAACGGCTCGAACAGCGCGGGCACCAGTTCCCCGGGGATCACCGGCCCGCTGTTGGCGATCTCGAACCGGGCCCGGCCGTCGCCGGCGCCGGTGCGGATGGATACCCAGCCACCGCGAATGTTGTGCCGCACGGCGTTGTCCACCAGGTTGCCGACCAGACGTTCAAGCAACAGCCGGTTCCCGCAGGCCGGGGCGGCCGCCAGGCCGGTGTCGATGTGCAGGCCGAGCTGCCGGGCCTGGCCCGCCGCCGAATCGACGGCGTCCTCCGCCGCGGCGGCCAGGTCCACCAACTCCGGGCTGGCCGGCACCTGCTCGCTGGCGGCCAGCGTGAGCAGCGCCTCGATCAGCCCTTCGGCCCGGGCCGCGGACCTGGCGACCTTGGCCGCCATGACCTCAAGCTGCTCCGGCGTGCGGGCCGGCTTGGCCATGGTCACCTCGATCGCGGTCCGCATCACGGTCAGCGGGGTGCGCAGCTCGTGCGACGCATCGGCGACGAACCGGCGCTGGACGGCGAACGCGGCGTCCAGCCGTTCCAGCATCTGGTCAAAGGTGTCCGCGAGTTCCTTCAGCTCGTCCTTGGGCCCGGTCAGCGCCAGCCGCTCCCCCAGGTGCCGTTCGGAGGCATGGCGGGCCGCCGCGGTGATCGAGCTGACCGGCCGCAGCACCCGCCCGGCCATCACCCAGCCCAGGCCGCCGGACACCACGGTCATCGCGCCCAGGGCAACCAGGGAGTAGGCCAGCAGGCGCTGCAGCGTCTGGTCCCGCAGTTCCTCGGCAGCCTTCTGGCCGCCCACGGCGGTGAGCGCCTGCCGGCACGCGCTGAACGGCACCGTCCCCGCCTTGCCCACCTTGCAGGCATAGGCGAGCTTCGCCTGGGCCGGGGTGGGCCGCGGCGCCTTGACCGGCAGGCCGGCCACCAGGGCGTAGGTGACGGCGAGCAGCGCGGCGCCGGCCGCCAGGAACAGCGCGGCGAACAGCAGCGTGAGCCGCACCCGGATGGTCTGCGGCAGCCACCGCCGCGGCCCGCGGCGGGCCCGGGGCAGGCTCACGGCAGCCGGTACCCGGATCCGATCACGGTCTCGACCAGGTCCGGGCTGCCCAGCTTGCGGCGCAGCCTGGCCACGGTGACCGTGACGGTGTGGGTGAACGGGTCGGCGTTCTCGTCCCACACCCGTTCGAGCAGTTCCTCGGCGCTGACCACGGCCCCGTCGGCGGCCAGCAGCACCTCCAGGATGCCCATCTCCTTGCGGGTCAAGGGAACCGGCGCCGGCCCTGCTCACCCGGCGCCGCGCCCGGTCGAACACGAGATCTCCCTTGACCGCCACCGGCGGGCTGGCCGGGCTCCGCCGGGCCAGCGCCCGCAGCCGGGCGACCAGTTCGGCGAATGCGAACGGCTTGGTCAGGTAGTCGTCGGCGCCCAGGTTCAGGCCGTCGACCCGGTCGGCGATCGTGCCCGCCGCGGTCAGCATCAGGATGCGGGCCTGCGTGGCGGCGCCGACCAGCGCGGCGCAGACCGCGTCGCCGTGGATCCTGGGCAGGTCCCGGTCCACGATCACCACGTCGTAGTGGTTCATCAGCGCCTTGTCCAGGCCGGTGGCGCCGTCGTAGGCGACGTCGGCCGCCATGCCCTGGTCGCGCAGGCCGTCGGCGATGTCGTCGGCCAGCGTGGGCTGGTCCTCCACGATCAGCACTCGCACCCCCTCATCCTGGCCTGCCCCGGGTCACATCCGCATTACACGCCCACCGCTGCCAAGCCCGGGCAGGCCGGCGGCGTCCGCCCGCGATTGTGGGCGATTACGCCAACGACCACATTCTTTTGTGGCGCTGGCGCCAACGACCACAGACGTGCCACCAGTAAAGGGCGCAGATCCCGTACCGGGGTCTGCGCGGACACGGCCCGCGACGGTCCGGGGCCCGGAAATTCGGCGGATCGTGTTCGGCCCGTGTAACCCCGCGCCCGGTAAGCCTGCCCGTGGAAGGCACACCAACGACCTCTGGAGGCCCACGATGAAACGCCGTAGGTCTGGCGCGCTACCGCACCCTTGCCGCGCCTGGGGCACAGTCGCCGCCCTGGCAGTGACCGCCGTGCTGGCCGTGGCCTGCTCGTCACCCGCGTCGGGGCGGCAGGTGGCGAGCCTGGGCGGGCACCACGGCGGCAGCGCGGCCGGGCAGCAGCTCACCCAGGCCCAGTCCGACCGGGACCTGGTGGCGTTCGCCCGGTGCATGCGCGCACACGGCGTGGCCATGCCCGACCCGGTGCACGTGCCCGGCCATGCGGGCCTGACCCTGCAGTTCCCCACCGCCACCCCGGGGCCCGGCATGCGCGCCGCCAACACCGCCTGCCAGCACTTCATCGGCCCGATAATCCAGGCCAAGCAGGCCGGCGCGGCAGCGGCGATGTCACCGGCGCGGCTCGCGAAGCTGACCGGCTATGCCCGGTGCATGCGGGCGCACGACATCCCCATGCTCGACCCGGACCGCTTCGGGGACCTGAACCTGGGCAGCCCGCCGGGTGTCTCCAGCGACTTCGGCCGCTACTCGCCGCAGTTCCGGGCCGCCGACACCGCCTGCCGCCACCTGCTCCCCGCGGGGGTCCGCGACAATGGGACCGGGCCATGATCCAGGCACCGGCCCGGCGGCGCGGCTGGCTGGCCACCTCCGGCGGGCTGGCCGGCGCGGCGGCCGCGGGCGCGGTGGCGATGGTGGCGGTCACCGGCGGCTCCCAGGCCCCGGCCGCCCCCGCAGCGCCCCCGGTGACCACCGCCCGGGTCACCCGTACCAACCTGGTCACGACCGTGCTCACCGAGGGCACCCTCGGCTACGCCGCCACCCGGCCGGTGGTGAACCAGCTCACCGGTACCTACACGCAGATCCCCAGCCCGGGCCGGCGCATCGGCGCAGGCGGCACCCTGTACGCGGTCGACGACCTGCCCGTGGTGCTGATGACCGGCCGTATCCCGGCGTGGCGGGCGATGGCCCCCGGCATCAGCGACGGCCCGGACGTGACCGAACTGGAACGCAACCTGATCGCGCTTGGCCATGCCAGCGGGCTGCTCACCAGCCCCGGCGATGTGTGGACGGCGGCGACCACGGCAGCGGTGGAGCGCTGGCAGCAGGCGGCCGGGCTGCCCGGTCACCGGGCAGGTCGACCTCGGCCGGGTGCTGTTCCTGCCCGGTCCGGTGCGCACCGGCGCGGCCGCCGTCGCCGCCGGTGACCCGGCATCACCCGGGCAGGCGCCCTACCAGGTGACCACGGAACACCGGGTGGTCACGGTCCCGCTCAACCCGGTCAGCACACCCCGGGTCACCCGCGGCGAGCAGGTCGCTGTCATCCTGCCCTCCGGCGTATCGGCCCGTGCCAGGGTCACCGCCATCGGGCCACCCGCCCCCTCGGGCAGCGGGGCTGGGGGCACACCGGGGTCTTCCCCCGGTGGCTCCGGGCCAGCGGCCACCACCGTGCTCACGGTCACCCCGGCACAGCCGCGGCGCACCGGGACCGCCTCGGGCGTCCCCGTGCAGGTCTCGCTGACCACCCATGTGGCGTCCGGGGTGCTCGCCGTGCCGGTCTCGGCCCTGCTCGCGCTGTCCGGCGGCGGCTACGGCCTGGACGTGGTGCAGCCGTCCGGTGCGCACCGGCTGGTCGGCGTGCGCACCGGGGTCTTCGCCGGGTCGCTTGTGCAGGTCTCCGGGCCGCAGATCGCGGCAGGAACCACCGTGGTGGTGGCCCAATGACCGCGCTGGAACTGGCCGCGGCGGGCAAGCAGCACCCGGGCTCGCCGCCGGTCACCGCACTGCGGTCGGTGACGCTGGCGATCGCGGACGGCGAGTTCGCCGCCGTGGTCGGGCCGTCCGGATCGGGCAAGTCCACGCTGCTCGCCCTGGCCGGCACGCTGGAGCGCCCCAGCTCCGGTGAGGTGCGCATCGGCGGCACCGCAGTCGGCCACCTCGCGGACCACGAGCTCGCGGCCGTCCGTGCACACCGCATCGGCTTCGTGTTCCAGCAGTTCTTCCTGGTGCCTACGCTGACCGCGCTGGACAACGTGGCCAGCGGCCTGCTGTACCGGGGGATCCCGGCCGCGCGGCGGCGCGAGGCGGCGGCCGGCGCGCTGGCCACCGTGGGCCTCGCGCACCGGATGTCGCACCGGCCCGGTGAGCTGTCCGGCGGCGAGTGCCAGCGGACCGCGATCGCCCGCGCACTCGTCGGCAGGCCCGCGATCATCCTGGCCGACGAGCCCACCGGCAGCCTGGACACGGCCACCGGGCTGGGCATCCTCGGCCTGCTCACCGAGCTGAACGCGGCGGGGGCCACGATCCTGGTCGCCACGCACAACCCGGAGATCGCCCAGGCCGTGCCCCGCACCATCGGGCTCCGCGACGGCACGGTCGAGTCCGATACCGGGCGGGCGGCATGACCGGGCCCCGCAGCCGGCTGCGCGCGGCGGACGTCTGGCACCTGGCCCGCCTCGGCCTGACCGGGCGGCCGCTGCGCGCCCTGCTGTCCGCCCTCGGGATCGCCCTCGGGGTCGGCACGCTGGTCGCGGTCACCGGCATCTCCAGCTCCAGCCGCGCCCAGCTCATCGCCGAGATCGACACGCTGGGCACCAACATGCTCACGGTGACCCCCGGCCAGTCGCTGACCGGCGGCACGGCGAGCCTGCCTGCCGCGGCACCGGCCATGGTGGCCCGGATCGGCCCGGTCCAGGCCGCGGCGGCCATCGGGGATGTGGCCGCGAACGTGTACCGCAGCGACCGGATCCCGGCGGCCAACACCGACGCGATCGCCGTCTACTCGGCCACCACCGACCTGCTGCGGACCGTGCAGGGGCGGCTGGCCAGGGGCACCTTCCTGAACCCGGCGACGGCCCGGTTCCCCGCCGCCGTGCTCGGCGCCAGCGCCGCGGGCGCGCTGGGCATCGACCGGGCCGGCGGGCAGGCCCAGGTCTGGCTCGGCGGGCACTGGTTCGCGGTGGCCGGGATCCTCGCACCGGTACCGCTTGCCCCGGAACTGGACCGCGCCGTGCTGATCGGCCTGCCGGTCGCACGCAGCCTGCTGCACGCCCGCGCCAGCCCGGCCGAGATCTACGTGCGGGCCGCCCCGGACAGCGTCACCGCGGTGGCGGGCGTGCTCCCGGCGACTGCCGACCCGGCGGCACCGCAGGACGCCGTCGTCACCAACCCGGCCGACGCGCTGATCGCCCGGGCCGACGCCAGCGCGGCCTTCCAGGGCCTGTTCCTCGCGCTGGGCGCGGTTGCCCTGGTCGTCGGCGGGGTCGGGATCGCCAACGTGATGGTCATCGCCGTGCTGGAACGGCGCGGCGAGATCGGCCTGCGCCGCGCGCTCGGTGCGACCCGGGTGCACATCGCCGCCCAGTTCATCGCCGAGTCGGCGCTGCTGGCGCTGCTCGGCGGTGTCGCCGGGGCGCTGCTCGGTGGCTTCGCCACCACCGCCTGCGCGCAGGCCAGGCACTGGAGTGCCGTGGTCCCCGGCGGTGCGCTGGCCGCCGCGGTGGCCGCCGCCCTCGCGGTCGGTGCGGTGGCCGGGGTGTACCCCGCGCTGCGTGCGGCCCGGCTGTCCCCGGCGCAAGCCCTCCGTGCGCCCTGACCACCAGGAGCCCTTCCCCCCAAGCCGTGAGTGCCGGGTATCCCTGCAGGTCAGGGCATGAGGTAGCGGCCTAGTGGGCAGGTACCTCCGCACGGGGGCGCGCAGGAGGGGGCATGGTCGAGGGGGCAATCGTGGTGCGCGGGCTGCGCAAGCGGTTCGGCGCGCAGGAGGCGGTCGCGGGGATCGACCTGAACGTCGCGGCCGGGTCGTGTGCGGGGCTGGTCGGCCCGAACGGCGCGGGGAAGACCACGTCCCTGTCGATGATGACCGGCCTGCTGCGGCCGGACGGCGGCCAGGTGCTGATCAACGGGCTGGACGTGTGGTCCGATCCCTGCGCGGCCAAGGCGGCCATCGGCGTGGTGCCTGCCGGGGCCGGCTGTTCGACCGGCTCAGCGGCGTGGAACTGCTGGAGTACGCGGGCCGGCTGCGCGGCCTGCCCGCCGCCGAGGCCCGCGAGCGGGCTGGGCAACTGCTCGGCGTGCTTGACCTGACCGCGGACGCCGGACGGCTGGTCGCCGACTACTCCACCGGGATGCGGAAGAAGGCCGCGCTCGGCTGTGCCCTGATCCACAACCCGCCCGTGCTGTTCCTGGACGAGCCGCTGGAGGGCGTGGACCCGGTGTCCGCCGACGTGATCCGCCGGCTGCTCGCCCGGCTGGCCGCCTCCGGCTCGACCGTGCTGTTCTCCAGCCACGTGATGGAACTGGTGGAGCAGGTCTGTGACCACGTGTCGATCATCGACAAGGGCCGGATCGTGGCCAGCGGCCCGCTCCGGCAGGTGCAGCACGGCAAGACATTGCAGCAGGCGTTCATGGACCTGGTCGGCGCGCGTGCGGGCGCCGAGGATGGCCTGTCGTGGCTTGGCTCCTCGTCCAGCTGAAGCTGCGCTCGCTGGGCAACTCGCTGCACCACACGCGGCGGGCCAGGATCGCCTTCATCCTCAGCTCAACCCTGGCCGCGGTGGTCGCGGCCGCCGTGTTCACCAGCCTGGCCGGGCTGCGCGGCCGGGCCGGGGCGGTGGACGAGACCACGGCCGTCTTCACCATGTTCGCGTTCGGCTGGCTGGTCCTGCCGATCTTCTCCTTCGGCCTGGACGCAACCCTGGATCCCGCCGCGCTGGCCCCGTATCCGCTGCGGGCCCGCCCGCTCGCCGTCGGCCTGCTGGCCGCCTCGGCCGCGGGCGTCTGGCCGCTGGCCAACGTGCTCGGCCTGCTCGGGGTGACCGTCGGGCTGGCCCGCGGGGCCGGCCTGCTCGTCGCGGCCGCCGCGGTGCTGCTGCAGGTGCTGTTCTGCATCACCCTGGCCCGGTTCGTGACCACCAGCCTGGCCCGGCTGCTGCGCTCGCGCCGCGGCAAGGACCTGGCCGCCTTCCTGCTGCTGCCGGTCTTCGCCCTCTATCAGGTGATCACCCAGGTGGTGCCGAGGATGGCCTTCGAGGGCAGGCTGCGGCCGCTCAGCTTCGCCGGCCTGGACCGCTGGCTGCGCTGGCTGCCGCCAGGCCTGGCCGCGCACGCCGTGCAGTTCGCCTCGGCCGGCCGCACCGGCGCGGCGCTGCTGTGCCTGCTGCTGCTTGCCGCCATCATCGTGGCGCTCGGCTGGCTCTGGATCGGCATCCTGCGCCGTGCCCTGGTCACGGTCGACACCAGCACCCAGTCCTCGGCCGTGCGCCAGGGCGCGCTGCCGTTCGCCCGGTTCGGGCTGCGCGGCACGGTGGCCGCCCGGTTCTGGATCTACCAGCGCCGCGAGCCAAGCTCGCTGATCTACTGGGGCATCGTCGGGGTGGTCATGATCGCCTCGTCGGTGAGCAGCCTGCTGACGCCGTCCTACCGTGGCGCGCTGCTGTCCAGCGCGGGCATCGGGGCGGCGCTGCTCGCCATCTTCCACTCCAACTCGGCCGGAATGACCGGGCCCGCCTTCGTCTACGAGGCGATGGCGATGACCAGCCGCCGCGCGCTGCGCTGCTACTTCTCCGGCCAGAACCTCGCCCTCTGCCTCATCGCGGTGCCGTTGCTCAGCGTCATCAGTTTCAGCCTGGCCGCCGTGGCCGGGCACCCGGCCGCCGGGTTCATCGCCGTGGCAGTGGATTTCGCCGGCATCGGCGCGAGCATGGCACTGAGCAACATCTTCACGGCGCGGCTGCCCTACCCGACGGAGAAACGGGAAGGCAGCCCGGTGCGCGGTGCCGCCGAGGGGAACGCCGCCCGGGCCCTCTGGGCCACTCTCGGCAGCCTGCTCGGCACCGCGGTGGCGGTCAGCCCGGTGGCGGCCGCGGAGGTGCTTACCAGCACGGACCCGGCGGCGGTGCGGATGCCGGTGCTGCTGGCCTGCGCCGCCTGCTACGGCCTCGCCCTGGCTTGGGCCGGCGTGCGGATCGCCGCCCGGCTGGCCGAGCCGGCGCTGCCGGAACTGTGCCAGGTCGCCCTGCACAGCAGGGCCTAGCCAGCGCCAGCCCGGGGGGACGACCCCCCGGAACCCCCCGCTGGCCTGCGGCCCCTGCGACTCCGTCGCGGGGGCCTTGTCCTTGCCGGCTCAGGGCAGGCTCGGCAATCGGGCAGGTCACGTGACAGGCTGGAGCGGTGACAGCGTCCGCGCAGGTGCCCGAGCCGGGCGTGCCCGCACCGGCGGGCGCGGCCGGGGTGCGGGCCGGGCCGGTCCGCACCCAGACGGTCCGGGCCGAGACGGTCCGGCGGCTGGAGCAGGCCATGGGCGCGCTCGGCACCGCGGCCATGGCCTCGATGGAGCAGCGGCTGCCGTGGTTCCGCGCCCTGCCCGCGGAGAACCGCTCCTGGATCGGCCTGGTCGCCCAGGCAGGCATCGCCGCCTTCGTGGACTGGGTGAAGCACCCGCAGCGGCGCCCGGCGGTGGCCGGTGAGGTGTTCGGCACGGCGCCCCGCGAGCTGGCCAGGGCGGTGAGCCTGCAGCAGACCGTGGAGATGGTGCGCATCACCATCGATGTGGTCGAGGCCCAGGTCGACGAGCTTGCCGCGCCCGGCGGCGAGGCGGAACTGCGTGAGGCGGTGCTCCGCTACACCCGGGAGGTCGCGTTCGGGGCCGCGCAGGTCTACGCCCGCACCGCCGAGGCACGCGGCGCCTGGGACGCCCGGCTGGAGGCCCTGGTGGTCGACTCCCTGGTCCGCGGCGAGGCCGGGGACGGGATGCACTCCTGGGCGGCGGCGCTGAACTGGTCTTCCTCCCCGGTCGCGGTGATCGCGGGCACCGCCGACGACGGCGAGTCGGAGGGGATCATCGAGGATCTGCGGGCGATCGCCCGCCGGTCCAGGCTGGACCTGCTGGCCGGGGTCCAGGGCAGCAGGCTGGTGGTCGTGCTCGGCGGCAGCGCCGACCCGTTTGCCGCGGCACAGCAGCTCGCTGGCCGGTTCGGGCCCGGGCCCGTGGTGGTCGGCCACGCGGTCCCCGACCTGCACACCGCCGCCCCGTCCGTGGCTGCCGCCCTGGCCGGGCTGCGGGCCGCACCGGCCTGGCCGGACGCGCCGCGGCCGGTGCTGGCCGCCGACCTGCTACCGGAGCGCGCCCTGGACGGCGACGAGGCGGCCCGCGCCGAACTGCTCGCCGACGTGTACGAGCCCATGCTGAGCGGCGGCGCGGCGCTGGTCGAGACGGTCACCACCTATCTGGAGCAGGGGTTCTCACTGGAGGCGGCGGCGCGGCTGCTGTTCGTACATCCCAACACTGTCCGTTACCGGCTGCGCCGGGTGAGTGAGCTGACCGGGCTCACCGCCGCCACCGGGCGGAGCGGATTCACCTTGTGGGTGGCCATCATCCTCGGGCGGCTCGTTCACAAGCGAACGTGAACTGTCGAAAACCTACAAAGACTCCCGGCGCAAGTTCGTCATCTTCCTCATCCCCCCTGGCGGACTTCTACAGTGCAGGGTAGAGGGATGCTTGTTATCGCAGCCCCGGGTCAGGGCGCCCAGACCCCCGGTTTCCTGACGCCCTGGCTGGACCTGCCAGGCGTCGCCGGCCGGCTGGCCGCCTGGTCCGACCTCGCCGGGTGCGACCTGATCTGCTGCGGCACGACGGCGGGCGCGGAGGAGATCACCGACACCGCGATCGCCCAGCCGCTGCTTGTCGCCGCCGCGATCGCGGTCGCGGAAGCACTTTGCGGCGAACCCGCAGCCAACGAGCGCGGCGGGGGCATGGACCAGATCCGCCGTCAGGCGGTTATCGCGGCCGGGCACAGCGTCGGGGAACTCGCCGCCGGGGCGATCGCCGGTGTGCTGTCCGCCGAGGACGCGATGCGCCTGGTCGGCGTGCGCGGCCGGGCCATGGCCAAGGCGGCGGCCACCGAGGCGACCGGCATGACCGCAGTGCTCGGCGGCGACCAGGACGAGGTGCTCGCCGCCCTCGCCGGGCACGGGCTCACCCCGGCGAATGTGAACGGCGCGGGCCAGATCGTGGCGGCCGGGACCATGGCGCAACTCGATGCGCTGGCCGCCGCCCCGCCGCCCGGCGCCCGGCTGCGCCCGCTGAGCGTGGCCGGCGCGTTCCACACGGAACATATGGCGCCCGCCGTCGACGCGCTGCGCGAGGCGGCGGCCTCGATCACCGTGCACGACCCAGGCATCATGCTGCTCTCCAACGCCGACGGTGCGGTGGTCGCGTCCGGCCGCGACTGGCTGGAGCGGATCGTCACCCAGGTCAGCGCCCCGGTGCGGTGGGACGAGTGCATGCACACGATGTCCGGCCTGGGCGCGAACGCGCTCATCGAACTGCCGCCCGGCGGCACGCTGGCCGGGCTGGCCCGGCGGGCCCTGCCCCAGGTTGACCGGGTCGCCCTGAAAACCCCCGACGACCTGCCGGCGGCGCGCGACCTGCTGGCCGAGCACGGCACGCCGGAACACCACTACGCCGGCAACACCCCAGAATGGCGGCTGCTGGTCGCCACGGCGGCCGGCACGTTCCGGGCCGGCACCGAGGGCCAGGACGCCACGCCCGGCGCACATGTCCGTCCCGGCGTGCTGCTGGGGCACGTGGCCGCCCGCAGCGGGCAGCAGCCGGTCACCCCGGATTTCGCCGGCGTCGTCCTGGAGTGGCTGGTCGAAGACGGCGATCCGGTGGCCGCGGGCCAGCCGCTGGTCCGGCTGCAACCGGAGGCGGCATGAGGCCCGCCGCGCCAGCAGGGAGAGGTGAACACGATGCAGCTGCCTGAAGGTTCCCGTGGCTCGCGGATTCTCGCGTTCGGCGGGTATCAGCCGGCGAACGTGCTCACCAACGAGACCCTGGCGGGCACCGTCGACACCAGCGACGAGTGGATCCGCAGCCGGGTCGGCATCGAGAGCCGGCGGCTGGCCAGCCCGGACGAGACCGTCGCGGACATGGCCGTGGCCGCGGGCGGCAAGGCGCTGGCCGCCAGCGGGCTGTCCGCCGCCGACATCGACCTGGTGATCGTGGCCACCTGCACCGCGGACGCCCCGATTCCCAACACCGCGGCCACCGTGGCGACCCGGCTCGGCATCATCGCGCCCGGCGCCTACGACCTGAACGCGGCCTGCGCGGGCTTCTGTTACGCGCTCGGCACCGCCAGCGACGCGGTGCGGGCGGGCAGTTCACGCAACGTGCTGGTGATCGGGGCCGAGAAGCTGTCCCAGTGGGTCGACTGGACCGACCGCTCGACCTGCATCATCTTCGCCGACGGTGCCGGTGCCGCGGTGGTGAGCCCGGTGACAGACCCGGACGCCGCCCCCGGCATCGGGCCGGTGGTGTGGGGCAGCGACGGCGGCATGGCCGACAAGATCTACATCGCCGACCGGTACTCGTTCATCCACCAGGAGGGACAGGCGGTGTTCCGGTGGGCCACCACCGCGCTGCACCCGGTGGCGCTGAAGGCCTGCGAGAAGGCGGGGGTGGATCCGGCCAGCCTGGCCGCGTTCGTACCGCACCAGGCGAACCTGCGCATCATCGAGGCGATCGCGCGCAAGCTCGGCGCCCCGCAGGCGCTGGTCGCCGACGACATCGTGCACGCGGGGAACACCTCGTCGGCGTCGATACCGCTCGCACTGTCCCGCATGATCGAGCGGGGGGAGCTGTCCTCGGGCGACGCGGTCCTGCTGCTCGGCTTCGGGGCAGGCATCAGCTACGCCGCGCAAGTGATCAAGGTACCCTGACTGGCCCAGGCGCCGGGCACCCGGCCCGGCACAGGCCACAACCGAAGATAACGAAGGAGAAGACGCATCCCATGGCTATGACCGAACAGGAAATCCAGACCGGCCTCGGGGAGATCATCGACGAAGTCGCGGGCGTCCCCGCGGACGAGGTCACCCCGGACAAGAGCTTCGTCGACGACCTGGACATCGACTCGCTGTCGATGGTCGAGATCGCGGTGGCCGCCCAGGACAAGTTCGGCGTGGAGATCCCCGACGACGAGCTGAAGAACCTCAAGACCGTGCAGGACGTCATCGACTACGTCCGCCGCGCGGAGGTCTCGGCCTGATCGCCGGGACCGCTGGCCGCGGCGCCGTGGCATCCGCGACGGCACCGCAGCGAAGGAGCTGATGAGGAGTGCGGGCAGACCAGCCACGTGTCGTGGTCACCGGCCTCGGCGCGACCACGCCGCTCGGCGGCGACGTACCGAGTACCTGGGAGGGCATGCTGGCCGGGCGCAGTGGCGCCGCCGTGCTGACCGACGAGGAGTACGCCAGCCTGCCGGCCCGGATCGCCGCGCGGGCCGCTGTCGACCCGGCCACGGTGCTCGACCGCGTCCAGGCGCGGCGGCTCGACCGGTGCGAGCAGTTCGCGATAGTCGCGGCCAGGGAGGCGTGGGCGGACGCGGGGACGCCGGAGGTGCCGCCGGAGCGGCTCGGCGTGGTCGTGTCCAGCGGCATCGGCGGGATCTCCACCATCCTCAATGGATACGACACGCTGCGCGAGCGCGGCTGGCAGCGCATGTCTCCGTTCACGGTGCCGATGCTCATGCCGAACGGATCGGCGGGGTGGATCGGCATCGAACTCGGCGCGCGCGCCGGGGTGCACACCACGGTCAGCGCCTGCGCGTCGGGCGCCGAAGCCATCGGCTACGCGATGGACATGATCCGGATGGGCCGGGCCGACGTGGTGCTGGCCGGCGGGACCGAGGCGGCGATCGTCCCGCTGAACATCGCCGCGTTCGCCGCCATGCGGGCGCTGTCCACCCGCAACGACGAGCCCGAGCGTGCCTCGCGCCCGTTCGACAAGGGCCGGGACGGGTTCGTGCTCGGCGAGGGCGCGGGCATGGTGGTACTCGAGTCCGAGGAGCACGCGCGGCGGCGCGGCGCCCAGGTGCTCGCCGTGGCGGCCGGCTCAGGTTATTCGGCCGACGCGCACCACATCGCCCAGCCGGAGCCGAGCGGGCACGGCATCGTGGCCGCCATCAAGGCGGTCCTCGCCGACGCCGGGCTGGATCCGGATCAGGTGGTTCACGTGAACGCGCACGCCACCTCCACCCCGGCCGGCGACGCCGTGGAGGGCCAGGCCATCGTGGCCGCGCTCGGCCCGGCGGCCGACGGGGTGGTGGTGTCCGCCACCAAGTCGATGACCGGTCACCTGCTCGGTGGCGCCGGCGCCGTGGAGGCGGTCGCCACCATCCTCGCCCTGCGCGACCGGGTGGCACCGCCGACCATCAACCTGGACGACCCGGACGAAGAGGCCCGGGTCGACATCGCCACCAAGCCGCGGGAACTCGCCCCGCACGGCAGCGCGCCCATGGCAGCGCTGAACAACTCGTTCGGTTTCGGCGGGCACAACGTGGCGCTCGCCTTCACCGCCGCCTGACCCGCTCCGCGCACCGCAAGGAGGCTTCGGTGACCGTACTAGACAGCCGTATCCAGCCCGAGGCTGGACCACGCCCGGCAGGCACCGAAGCGCAGCCGCCGCCGGCGACGATGAGCCGGAACCCGGAGGACCGCCTGGCGGCCCTGTTCGATCCGGGGACCGTCCGGCTGCTGACCCCGCACGACGACAGCGGCGCGGTGGCCGCCTGCGGCCAGATCGACGGCATGCTGGCGGTCGCGTTCGCCAGCGACCCCAGGGTGCAGGGCGGCGCCATGAGCGCCGTGGGCTGTGCCGCGATCGTGGCCGCCCATGAGGAGGCCATTGCGCAGGGCGCGCCGGTGATCGGCCTGTGGCACTCGGGCGGTGCCCGGCTGCGCGAGGGCGTCGAGAGCCTGCACGCGGTCGGCACCGTGTTCGCCGCCATGACCAGGGCCTCGGGCGTGGTGCCGCAGATCTCGGTGGTCCTCGGCGCCGCGGCGGGCGGTGCCGCCTACGGGCCCGCACTGACCGATGTGGTGATCCTCTCCGAGCAGGGCCGGATCTTCGTCACCGGCCCCGACGTGGTGCGCAGCGTCACCGGCGAGGACGTGGACATGGCCCGGCTCGGCGGCCCTGAGCCACACTCCCGCAGGTCCGGCGTGGTCCACGTGGTCGCACCGTCGGATGCCGACGCGATCGAGCGGGCCAGGGAACTGGCGCTGCTGCTCGGCGACCAGGGCCAGATCGACCTGAGCGCCGCGGCCCCGGACGGCGCACCCGACCTGGGCAGCTTCCTGCCCGACTCGCCCCGCCGCGCCTACGACGTCAAGCCGATGATCGCCGCCCTGCTCGACGGCCCCGGCATCGAACTGCACCCCAGGTGGGCGCCGAACGTGGTCACTCATCTGGGGCGGCTGTCCGGCCGGACCGTCGGCGTGATCGCCAACAACCCGCTGCGGCTCGGCGGCTGCCTGGACGCCACCTCGGCGGAGAAGGCGGCGAGGTTCGTGCGCATGTGCGACGCGTTCGGCGTGCCGCTGGTGGTGCTGGTGGACGTGCCCGGCTACCTGCCCGGCGTCGGCCAGGAGTGGGACGGGGTGGTGCGCCGCGGCGCGAAGCTGCTGCACGCCTTCGCCGAGGCCACGGTGCCCAGGATCACCCTGGTCATGCGGAAGTCCTACGGCGGCGCTTATATCGCCATGAACTCCCGTGCCCTGGGCGCCACCAAGGTCTTCGCCTGGCCCGGTGCGGAGATCGCGGTGATGGGCCCGGTGGCGGCGATCCGCATCCTGCACCGCCGCACCCTCGCCGACGTGCCACCGGACAAGCTGCACGAGGTCGAGACGGGCCTCGCCGCGGAGCACGAGCGTGAGGCGGGTGGCCTGGAACGGGCCCAGGCCCTGGGCGTGGTCGATGAGATCATCGAGCCGTCCCGGACCAGGGAAGCGGTCATCCGGGCCATCGCGGAGGCACCGCAGTGCCGCGGCGGTCACGGCAACATCCCGCTGTGACGGTCCCGGCCGGTGGCTGAGGCACGGCGCCCTGCCGTGCGGGGGCTGCGGTGAGGAGGGCTGACGAGCGGCCGGGCGCGGGCCGGCTGCTGGTGGTCGAGCACGGCAGCCATGCCCCGGCCGGGCTGCTCGCGGACTGGGCGGCAAGCCGGTCGCTGCGCATCCGGACCGTCGCGCTGCACGCTGGCGAGCCGCTGCCCGCGGCGCCGGACTGTGCTGCCGTGGCCATCCTCGGTTCCGAACTGACCGCCTACGACGACACGCTGCCGTGGCTGGCCGGTGAGCTTGCGCTCATCGAGCGGATGCTGGCCGCGTCCGTGCCGGTGCTCGGCATCTGCTTCGGTGGCCAGGCGCTGGCCCGGGTGCTCGGCGCCCGGCTGTACCGGCTGCCGGTGCCGGAGATCGGCTGGGCCCAGGTGACGAGCGGCCATCCCCGGCTGGCGGACGGGCCGTGGCTGTCCTGGCACCGCGACGCCTTCGAACTGCCCGCGGGCGCGGCCCAGATCGCCGCGAACGCGGTGTGCGTGCAGGGTTTCTCCTACGGCCCGCATGCCGCGCTGCAGTTCCACCCGGAGGCGACCCAGCCGATTGCCGCGTCGTGGCTGCGGTTCGCCGTGCCGCCACCGGGCGAGGAGATCACCGGCCCGCTGTTCCGCGACCCGGACGGGGCCTGGGACCGGGCCGCAGCCCACGCCCACGCCCTGTTCTCGGCCTGGCTGGATGGTGACCTGACCAGCTCGTGAGCTTGCCAGGGTGCAACGGGCGGACCGGCGCCGGCAGGCCGGCCCGGCCGGTCAGGAAAACCGGTTGCGGTGGGCCGTAGAGTCGGCGGCGTGGAGAACACCGACGCCCTGCTCGCCGCGTTCGAAGCGCAGGCCCGGGCCGAGCCGCCGGACCCGCCCGCCGGCGTGTGGCACGAAGCCGATGGCCCGTTGCTGCGTGTCGTCGGCCAGGTGCGCGGGTTCATCAGCGCGCCGCGAGACACCGGGGCCCGGGGCGCCGGCCTCGACCGGCTGATCGCCCGGCAGCGCGACTACTTCGCCGCCCGCGGGGAGCCGGTCGAATGGAAGACCTACGACTACGACGAACCTGCCGACCTGCCCGACCGGCTCCGTGCCGCGGGCTTCGTGCCTGAGGACCCCGAGACGGTGGTCGTCGCGCTCAGCACGGCGATCGCGGCCGCGCCCGTGCTGCCTGACGGCGTGGTGCTGCGGCAGGTCACCGCCGACGCGGACATGCGCCGGATCGCCGCCATGGAGTCGGAAGTGTGGCACCTCGACCGGGGCTGGACCGGTGAGCATCTGATCCGCCAGGTCGCGGCCACGCCCGACGACTACATCGTGCTGACCGCCGAGGGCGCCGGGCAGGTGGTCGCGGCCGGCTGGGTCGAGTTCCGGCCCGGCTCCCAGTTCGCCGGCCTGTGGGGCGGCGCGACCCTGGCCAAGTGGCGCGGCCGGGGCATCTACCGCGCCCTGGTCGCCCGGCGGGCCCAGCTAGCCGCCGCCCGCGGCGTCCGCTACCTCCAGGTAGACGCGTCCAGCGACAGCGCCCCGATCCTGCGGCGCCTGGGTTTCCAGCCCCTGACCACCACAACCCCCTACGTCTGGACCCCGCCACGGTGAGCACGGGCCCGCTAGCCTGCGCCATCAATCGCGGGGTTCCGGGGGCTCGGCCCCCGGGTTAGCAGCGTGGAGCTAGGACTCGGCGAAATTGGCCGCAGGCCAATGAGCAGGCTTCGGCCCTAGCTCCGCTGCGGCAGCTCTTGGAGGGACCAGCCGTTGCCGTCGGGGTCGGCTGAAGAAGACGAACCGGCCCCACGGCTGCTCGTCGATCTCGGTGGCCTCGACGCCATGGTCGATCAGGTGCTTGCGCGCGGCGGCGGCATCGTCCACCACGATCTGGATGCCCTTCTGCGATCCGGGCGGCATCTCGGTGATGCCGGTGCCCATGCACCACCGAGCAGGCCGACCCCGGCGGGGTGAGCTGCACGAACCGCAGGTTCTCGTTGACCTGGTGATCGTGGTCGGCATGAAAGCCCACCTGATCCACATAGAACGCCTTCGCCCGGTCCACATCGCTCACCGGTATAGCCACAAGCTCGATCTTCCAGTCCATACCCTGCACCGTACGGCGAGGGTCGGACATCCGGCCGGCGACGTGAGCCCGGTCGCCAAGCTTCACCGCAGCGGGCCGGACGGTGGGTGACCCTGGCCGCGGAGTTCTGTCCGCGGCCAGGGTCACCCACTGGACGGCCTTCCCACGGGCGCTGCCACGCGGCCTGGTATCTGTTGTGGTGTGGAACCAGTCCAGGCGTTGCGGCAGATCGCGTTCCAGCTTGAGCGCGCGGGCGCGCCGACCTACCGGGTGCGGGCGTTCCGCCGGGCCGCTCAGGTGATCGCCGCCCTGGACGCAGGCCAGCTGGAGCGGCGCGTCCGCGAGGGCACGCTCGAAGCGCTCCCCGGGATCGGCAAGACCACCGCCGAGGTCATCACCCAGGCAGCGGCCGGCCAGCAGCCCGGGTACCTGGCCAGGGTGCTCGCCGAGGCACCGGCCACGGAGCACAGTGCCCTGCGGGCCGCGCTGCGCGGTGACTGCCACAGCCATTCGGACTGGTCCGACGGCGGCAGCCCGCCGGACGAGATGGCCGAGGCGGCCCGCGACCTGGGGCACGAGTGGATCGCGCTGACCGACCACTCGCCCCGGCTGACCGTGGCCAGCGGGCTGTCCGCGGAGCGACTGGAAGAGCAGCTGGAACTGGTCGCCCGGCTCAACACCGAGCTGGCCCCGTTCCGCATCCTGACCGGGATCGAGGTGGACATCCTCGACGACGGCTCCCTCGACCAGTCGGATGACCTGCTCGGCCGGCTCGACGTGGTGGTGGCCAGCCTGCATTCCCAGCTCCGGATGCCCGCCGGGCCGATGACCGCCCGGATGGTCGCCGCGGTGTCCAACCCGCACGTGGACGTGCTCGGCCACTGCACCGGCCGCCTGCTCGGCGGCCGCGGCGGGCGCGGCAGGCCCGAGTCGGCGTTCGACCCGGAGCAGGTGTTCGCCGCCTGCCGCGACCACGGGGTCGCGGTGGAGATCAACAGCCGGCCGGAACGCCGCGACCCACCCAGCCGGTTGCTGCGCCTGGCCGTCGAGATGGGCTGCCTGTTCACCATCGACAGTGACGCGCACGCGCCGGGCCAGCTCGACTGGCTCGGCTACGGCTGCGCCCGCGCCGAGGGCATGGGCATCCCCCCGGAGCGGATACTCAACAGCCTCCCCGCGGACGGTTTTCTCGCGCGCAATCGTTAGCAGCGGGGTGCGTAACGCAAAATATGCGGCATTTTTGCTACTACGCAGATTTGCCGTCCTGCCCGCGTAAGCTTCACGCGGACAGAGTGCGTCTTTTATTTGCTAATCAGCAAGTTTCACACTGATTTCAGACACGGCGTCACGGCAGGAAGAACCCGGGGGGGTTTTCGGCACGATGACGGTTACGCGCAACGGTGCGCGCTGGGGCGGGACTACGCAGGCGGGTGCGCGCGCCTGGGACATGCGGTGGCAGGGGCGCCCGGTACGGGTGTCGACCCCGGTGCCCGCCGCGGTCTGGCAGTCCGTGGCCACCGCGGACCCTTCAACGATGCCCTTTCAGACGCCCATCTGGCGGGACTGTGTCTGCGCGGGCAGCCAGTGGCGCGACGCCAGCAGGCTGTACGAGCTCCCCGACGGGCGGCAGCTTGTCCTGATGGCCGCCCGCAGGAGCATCCCGGGGCTGCCCGCGGTCGAGGCGTCCTGGCCGCATGGCTGGGGCACCGGTGGCGTACTGGCACCCGGCGGGGTACGCCCGGACGAGGTGGACCTGGTGTGCGCCGACATCGCTGCCCACCGTGTCCTCAGCGCGACCGTGCGGCCCGCCTTCGGCGCGGCACCGGCCTGGTCACAGGCGCGGCACGGTACCTCCGCGATAACCCGCGAGGTGCACGTCGCCTACCTGGAGAAGCCGTTCGAGGTCCACTGGGCGCATGCGGTGCCGGCGAAGGTACGCAGCAACATCCGCCGCGCCCAGCGGCACCTGGAACAGGCCGGGATCACCATCACCGCCGGCAACACCCCGGATCTGGTGCGGGCCTTCTACGGCACCTACCTGAACTGGATCGGCTGGCGGGCCAGGCAGCGGAAGGTCCCACTCGCCCTGGCCAGGTGGCAGGCCCGGCACGCGGAGCCGTTCGCGAAGTTCGCGACCGTGGCCGGCAAGCTGGGCGGCGATTGCCTCGTTCAGGTCGCATGGCAGGACGGCCGGGCCGTCGGCGCGGCGATCTCCCTGCACACCGCCGGCAGCGCGGTCGGCTGGCGGCTGTACGCCGACAGGTCGCTCCCCGCCCGCTACCGGCTGGCCGAGGTCCTGATCGCGGAAAGCCTGCGCCACGCATGCGAGGCCGGCTGCCAGTACCTCGAAATGGGGGAATCCGGCGGCAAGGAGGACCTGGCGGGCATCAAGACACGCTACGGCGGCCGTGCCGTCCCGCTGGCCGAGTACTACCACGAGCGGATACCGCTGTCCCCGGCCATGGCGGCCGCCCAGTCGGCACGCAAGCGCGCCGAGGCGTTCGTCGTGGCCCGCACGTCGCGCCACTGACCACCCAGGCCCCGCCGGGCGGCGCGCCCGGGCCGGGCGGCGCTGCCGTGCTGCGCCTGTGCTCAGCCGGCGTCCATGGCGGCGGCGGTCCGGTGCAGGGCACCAAGCACGAGATCCCAGAACCCCGCGGCGTCGACGGACATCGCCACCAGCGCGTTGTGCGCACCGCCGTCGGCGGCGAAGTCGGTCACGGTCATGCCAGATGTCCACCGGCCGTGCGTTTCCACCTCGACCCGGGCCGGCTGGCAGCCGAACAGGCCGGGTGCCGCGACCAGGGCGAGCGCGCAGACGTCGTGCACGGGCTGGCCGGCCGCGTCGGCCAGGCTCTGGTAGCCACGCAGCCCCGGCAGCAGCAGCTCATCGCCCAGCCTGCCCAGCTCGCGCATCCGGTCCCGCACCTCGGCGGTGGCCAGTGCCTGGTGGGTCACGTCGAGCCCGGCCATGGTCACCCGCCAGCCCGCGGCGAACACGATCGCCGCGGCCTCGGGATCGGCCCAGATGTTGAACTCCGCCGCCGGGGTGACGTTGCCGCGGCCCGCTGCGCCGCCCATGATGAGGAAGTCCGCGACCTGGGTGACCAGCGGCGGATGACGGCGGACCGCCAGTGCGATGTTGGTCAGCGGGCCGGTCGCGACCAGGGTAACCTCGCCCGGCGCGGCAGCGATCCGCTCGATGAGGAAGTCGACCGCGTGGGCGGTCACGGCCCGTCCTTGCGGCGGGGGCAGCGTAGCGGCACCAAGGCCGGTTTCGCCGTGCACGTCGTGAGCGTGGCTGAAGCGGCGCAGCAACGGTGCCGGGCTGCCCGCGGCGACGGGCACGTCTGCCCGGCCGAGGAACTCCAGCACGGCCAGCGCGTTACTGGTGGTCCGGTCCAGGCCGACGTTGCCCGCCACCGTGGTGACGCCGCAAAGCTCCAGGCCCGGGTGCCCGCAGCCGAAGGCGATCGCGAACGCGTCGTCGATCCCCGGGTCGCAGTCGAGTATTACCTTCCGTGGCGACGCCTCAGCCGGTGGCGGCGCGCTCACACGGCCATGCCAGCCTCGCGGAGCAGCGCCCCGACCTGCAGGTAGATGTCGCTCATCTGGTCAGCAGTAGCGTCCGCCCGGATCGCCGCGATGAGCGGCTGCCCGCTGCGCATCGCATGCTGCAGCAATGCCCGGACGGCGACCGCCTGCCCTGGTGTCCATTCGTCGGGGACGGAGATCTCGATGGTCATGTCTCCTCCAGGCCGGCCAGCGGGGCGCGGCTGCCGGCCGAACCCGCGCCGCCTCGGCGCGGGAAATACCGGCCGGTCAGGGGTAATTCTATCGGTGCTTTCCATCACATCGCAGGCGCCAGCCTCGTGGAAACCCGGGTGGGCGCTGATCGAGGGGGACGCCCATTGACCCATACCCGCGCGGGCCCGGCGCCGCGGCCGCGATCGCGGACCTGATCGCCGGGATGGCGGTGCCGGGCGCCGGTCAGCCGGTGGCGTTCAGCCAGCGGACCGGCGCGCCGTCCGCGGCACACCGGAACGGTTCCAGCTCGAAGTCCCATGGTTCGCCGAGCAGCCGGGAAAGCTCCTCTTCCAGCGCGCTCGGCGCGTCCCAGCTCTCGGCACCGCCATGAGCCAGCCGCGCGGCGCCGGCCGGGGCGGCCGCCACCGTCAGCGCCGCCCGTAGCCGGTTCTCGGGTACCAGGATGTCGCCGTTCGCCATGGTGACGGCCGAGAACACACCGAGCGCGGGCGTGTAGCTGAACCGCATGGCGTCGCAGCCCGGACTGGCGTCCTCGGTGATCTCGAAACGCAGCCGGTTCCAGCCGGCCAGCGCGGAGGTGATCTCCCCAGCCATGCCGGGCTGGCCCTGCCAGTCAAGCTCGGCCCGGAGCATGCCGGGCGCGGCAGGCTGGTCTACCCATGGCATGCTGACAGGCACACCAAGAACCCCGGCCACCGCCCACTCCACATGGGGACTGAGCGCCGGGGGCGCGGAATGTACGTGCAGAACGCCGCGAACGGTCACCCTGGCCTCCCTGCGTGCGGATGAGGTGCGTCTTCCCCAACGACCTCGGCTCCGCCGCCGGCCGGCCCAGATGCCCGGCTCTCGCGACATGCTGCCGCTAGCACTCCTCTTCGGATTGTGCCTCACGACCGGCGTCCGGCGCTACCCACTTGCCTCGTGTCACCCGGTTCCGGGCCCCGTGCCGCACCACTTCTTGCCGTCTGTCGCCTGCCACTTACCGCCTGTCGCGTCGCCGTGGTGTAGTGGACATCGTGGATGCCAGCGCGGGCACGACAGACGCCACCACCGCCTCCGGGCGCCTCACCGAGCGCGACATCGCCGCCCTGCTGTTCGTCGCCGACATGTACGCCGTGCAGCTCGACCAGCTCGCCGGCGTCCTCGGGGTCACGCAGGCGCGGGCCCGCGCCGTCGCCCTGGGCTGGCGGCGGGCCGGCTACGCCGAATCGGCCAGGATCGGGCCCGGCCTGCCCTGGTTCTGGCTGACCAGGTCCGGGCTGGCCGCGTGCGGGCTGCCCTACCGGGCTGCCTCGCCCGCGTTATCGCGGCTCGCGCACCTGCGCGCGGTCACCGCGGTGCGGCTGGCGCTCGAGGCCACGCCCGGGTATGCCGCCGCGGGCGCGTTCTGGCGCGCTGAGCGCCGTCTGCGCGCCAGGACCGGGGGCCGGGTCGGCTTACGCGAGCACATCCCGGACGCCGAGGTGCACTGGCCGGACGGCGCCCCGGCCGGCTTCGCCGGGGAGTGCTGGGCGATCGAGGCCGAGCTGACACCGAAGACGGTCGCCAGGACCGCTGCCATCATGCACGAGATCCTTGCCAGGACCGGGGATTACGGCTGCCCGGCCGGGCAGGCCCGGGTGCCGGGAGCGCCCCCGCGGCACGCCCGGGTGGTGTACCTGTGCGCCGCCGCCGCCCGGCCGACGGTGGCCAGGGCCAGGGCCGCGCTGGCCGGTGCCGCGGGCCGGGTCGAGATCCGCGGCCTGCCGCCGGGGGCGGACCTGGGCGGGCCGCCGGGCCGCGGCGGGGGGCGGGCCCGGTGATCCGGCGGTACCTGGGCCTGATGGTGCTGCTGGCGGTGCTCCGTACGGCGGGCAGGCTGGCCCGGATCGGCCTGGCCGCGGCTCTGGTCGTCGCGGCCGCACCGGTCTCACTGGTGGCCGCGCTGGCGGTGACGCTGGCCTGGCGGGGCGGCTGGCCGCCGCGGCGGCTGTACCGGGCGGCGCTGGCCTGCCTGCCCATGCTGGCGGTCTGGCTGGCGGCGGTCACCGTCACCAGCCGGTCGGCGTGGCAGGCCGCTGCGGCGCCGTACCATGCCTGGCTGTCCTCCTGGCACCAGGTGGCAGCGGGATCGGCCGCGCTGGCCGCGACGACCATCGCCCCGGCGGCGATCCCGCTCGGCCTGGCCATCGGCGGGCTGGCCTGGTCGCGGCGTATCTACGCGATGGAAACCGGGACCGGCGGGATCTTCCCCACCTCCCCGGCCGCCTTCCAGGCGCGCCAGTGGCGGCACCAGGTGCGCTCGGCGCGAGCGCGGACCGCCGCACCCGGCTCGGTGCCGCTGGTCTCCCGGCGCGGCGCCATCGTGGCGGGCGCGGTCATCCGCGCGTCCGGGCACCGTGCCGCGGACCTGGCGATGATCCCTTACCAGCGGCTGCGCTCGCATCAGGTGGTCATCGGAACTACGGGGACAGGAAAGACCACCCTGCTGCTCAGGTTGTGGGCCGGGTTCCTGACCCGCGGACTGCAACTGCACGCGGCGGGCGCCGGGCGGCGTCCGCTGCTCGTCGTGCTCGACTGCAAGGGCGGCGCCGACTCGCGGCGGGTCGCCGACCGGGTCCGCCGGGTGCTGCGCGGCGCGGGCGCGCGGTTCACCGCCGTCTGGCCCGACGAGGCCAGCCTGTCGCTGTGGGAGCTGCCACCGGCCGAGCTGACCACCACGCTGCTGGACATGATCGAGCACGGCACCGGGAGCGCGGCCTACTACGCCGACGTGATGGAGGCGATCGTCGCCCTCGCGGTGGCGGCGCCCGGCGGACCGCCGGCCAGCGCGGCGGACTTCCTCGCCAGGCTGGACGCTGGCTGGCTCGGCCTCGCCTACGCCGGGCCCGGCCATGGCGACGAGGCGGCGCTGCTCTCCTCGGCCTCCCGGCACGTCACCGACATCGCGCTGCGCTTCCGCACCCTGTTCCGGCGGCTGGGGCCCGGGCTGGACGGGCCGGGCAGCTACGGTGACGCCGACGCCTGGTACTGCATCCTGGAGGGAACCGCCGAAGTGGCGGTCGCCGAGTCGCAGGCCCGCGCCCTGGTGGACCTGCTTGCCCACTACGCCGCGCACGGCCCGGGCGCCGGCCGGGAGATCCTGCTCGCGGTGGACGAGTTCAGCGCCGTGTCCCGGCGGCTGCCGATCTGGCAACTGTACGAGCGGGCCCGTTCGCTGGGCCTGGCGGTGCAGGTGTCGGCGCAGTCCTGGCAGGGGCTGGCTCCCGACGATGACGACAGGTACCGGCTCGCCGCGACCGCGGACGGGGGCATCTGGCTGCTGCGCACCCCCTACCCCGAGCCGGTCACCGCGCTGGCCGGGGAACAGCCGGTGCTGGACACCAGCCGGCGTCTGCTCGGCGTCCCCCGGTGGGGACGTGAGGGCTCCTCACGGGTCCGCGAGACGCCGGTGGCCGACCCGGCGCTCGTCCGCCGCCTCGACGTCGGCCAGGCCGCCTACATCTACCGGGGCGGTGTCACCTTCGTGCAGATCAAACGGCTGATCGCGGCACCGGCCGCGCTGGCGGGCCCGCTGCTGGCCGACCGGGCGCCGCCCCCGGCCGAGGTGGCTCCCAGAGCAGCGCCGCTGCGCGCGCCCTGGCCGGCCGGCCAGGCAGCCGGACCGCAGCCGCCGGATGCGGCAGGCCCGCCCGTCCTGCCCGCGGCGGCTGCCGAGGTCACGGCGCTGCTTGACGAGGCGTTCGGCCCGGAACCGGGCTGAACCCCAGGCCGCACCCTGGTGGCGGGCCGGCGGCCACCCGGCGCAGACTGTCGGGACTGCACTGGCCGGACTGGTATGACCGGTGGCACACCAGCAGAAACCGGGCACGGCTCCCGCGGGGTCGGCATCATAGTGACTGGCCGGTAGGTTTACGGGAGGACGAGGACATGGTTGTACAGCCGGCGCTGGAACCGCTTCGCCGGTGGGATCCGGAGCGCATCGGCCCGTATGTGTTACTCGGGCGCCTTGGTGCCGGGGCCATGGGCCAGGTGTTCCTGGGCAGGTCCACGGCGGGCCGGCTGGTGGCCGTGAAGACGATCAAGATCGAGTTCGCCGAGGAGGCCGGGTTCCGGGCCCGGTTCGCGCACGAGGTGGCTGCGGCGCGCCGCGTCAGCGGAGTGTTCACCGCCGCCGTCGTGGCGGCCGACGCCGATGCCGACGTGCCGTGGCTGGCCACCGCGTACGTCCCGGCGCCTTCGCTGACCGAGCTGGTACGGACCTGCGGCCCGCTGCCGGTGCCGGCCACCCGGTGGCTGGCCGCCGGGTGTGCCGAGGCGCTGGAGTCGATCCATACCGCCGGGCTGGTGCACCGCGATCTCAAGCCGTCCAACGTGCTGGTCTCGCCGGACGGGCCGCGGGTGATCGACTTCGGGGTGGCCAGGGCCGCCGAGCGGATCCAGCTCACGGTGACCCGCGGCGCCGTGGGCACGCCCGCCTACATGGCACCGGAACAGGCACGCGACACCCGCCAGGCGTCGGCCGCCAGCGACATGTTCTCGCTTGGCGCGACCCTGCTCTACGCGGCCACCGGGCACGCCCCCTACCAGGGCGAGACCGTGATGGACGTGCTGGTCCGGCTCGCCACCGAGCCGCCGGATCTGGCCGGCCTGCCCGGGGAGCTGACCGATCTGGTCACCTCCTGCCTGGAACGCAGCCCCAGGAAGCGGCCCACCTCCGCCGGCCTGCTCAGCCAGCTCGGGCCGTTCGTCGCCGGGCCCGCGGCGCAGAACGGGCACCATGCCTACCTGACCGCCCCGGCGATGGCGCTCATCGGCGACTACCAGCAAGGCCCGCAGCTCGCGGCCCCTGCCCCGGCGGGCGACGCGACCGAGGGCGGGACCGATGGCGGGGCCGCCGGGGAGGCCACCTTCGGGTCGCGCACCGCGCTGTCCGCACCGCGCGGGCCGGTGCTGCGCCGCTGGCTGACCCGCGGGCGCGCGGCTGCGCTGCCGGGCAGGCCCGCCGCCGCGCCGCGCCGGCCGGGCTCCCCCGCCGGACTGGCCCGCAAGCGGCGGCGCGGCACCGTGCTCGGCCTGGCCGGGCGGACCGGGGCGGCGGCCGCGCTGGTGGCGGCCGGTGCCCTGATCGCGGTGACGCTGGACGGCGGGATCGGCGAGCCGTCACCCGCCTCCTCGCGCAACCCGGCAACGGTGCCGTTCGTTCCGCCGGCCGGGCCGCCGCCCAGCTCGTTCGGTCCGCTGTCGGGCACACGTCCGGGGATCGAGATGCTCCAGCCGGTTGGCGACGGGGTCACCGGCTTCGTGGTGCACGGCGCCGGCTGGCCGCCGCGGAGCACGGTCACGCTGCGGCTGGCCGGCCGGAGCATCACGGTGACGGTCGACGGCGCAGGTGCCTTCAATTACACGATCGACCAGGGGCAGGTGTTCTACCCCGGGCCGATACCCGTGGGCCGTCACGACGTCGTGGTTACCGGAGCGGGCGGGCACCGGCTCAGCACGTCCTTCCAGGTCCAGTCACCGCCCCCGCCGGGTGCGCCCGCCCCCACCCCCTGACCCGCCAGCGCCGTCAGCCGTCCCGGGACCACCACAGGTCCTCCTGGCGGGAGCACCACGCCGGGTCGTTCAGCTTGCCCAGGTCCGCCGCGGTGACGATGCCGTGCTCGATGAGCAGCCGCACCACCACCTCGTCGGAAAGCCGGGTGTCCGCGCTGACCAGGCCCCGGTCGGTGATCTTGTGCCGGAGCACCTTGATGTGCTCGGCCACCCGCGCGGACAGCCGGTCCCGGAAGGCCGGGTCGCTGTCGAACCGCTCCAGTTCGTGGTAGGCACCGGTGACCTGGAGCGCGTCCCTGGCGATCTCCGGGGTCCGCGGCAGCGGGGTGACCGCGCCTGGGTCGAGCAGCCAGGGGCGGCACCACATCAGCGCCACCAGGAACAGCTTGGTCATCGGATCCAGGTAGATGGGGAGCAGCGTCGCCTCGGCGTCACCGCGGGCCCGGGCTCCGTCCGCCTGCACGCCCCAGCGGTCGTCGCCGGAGACGATCACCGCCAGCGGACGCCCTTCGTCCAGCATGGCCCGCGATCCGACGAGCACCGTCCCCGCGCGCACGAACCAGCCGCCGGAGGGCTCGTCGCTCTCCTCCATCCTGGGCAGCCGGATCCGGTAGCCGTCCCCTTCGGCGTAGAGCGCGTGGGTGCGGCTGATGTTGGCGATCCACGCGCCCGCGGCCATCGCGCTGATCACCCCGGCGCGCCGCGAAAGTCCCCGCCCGGCGGCGATCGTCAGGTCCGCGTCCGGCCCCCGGCCGAACACCAGCCTGCTGCCCTCGGGGATCCCCACGACCAGGCCCGAGGGCGTGGTGACACGCGCGGCGGCCGGGTTGCTTGGCTGGGGGGGCGCCATCGCCTTCCTGTCCGGGCGCGGATGTGGTAGCGCAAGTGTAGATCCGGGCACTGCGCCCGGCAGATCCCGGAATCCGGGGATGGCCGGCGGGGGCCCGGAGCGATTGGCTACAGGCAAGCCTGGGGCGAGGCACGGGCATGGCCTGCTAGGAGGGGCTTCCGCTCACGCGGAAGGCGGGGCCAGCCGGGGCCGCGGGCGCGGGCGCGGGCAGGGAGCGCGCACGGGGGTTCGCTCCCTGCGCGTTCCTTGGGGGGAACCCGCAGGCCCGGCAACGTGCCTCGCCCCGGGTGCGCCTTCCGGTCCCGCCCTGGCTTTCGTACACTCGGCCGGGGAACCACACGGCAGGGACATCCCATGAGGCCAGCGCGGCAGGCGGACCCGTTCACGGTGTTAGGGCTGCCGGCCAGGCACGGGCTGACGGACGACGAGGTCCGGGCGGCATGGCGCCGGGTCGCCGCGGCGACCCACCCGGACCGGGCCGACGGCGGGGACGCCACCCGGTTCGCCGCTGCTGCCGCCGCCTACACCGCCATCCGCACCGGCTTCGGCCGGGCCGAGGCACTGGCCGATCTGGCCCGGCCCGCAGGAGCGCACCGCTGGCTCCCGGCCCGGGTCCAGGGACTGCGCCATCAGCGTCCGGCCCGGGCCGGTCGGCGGGAAGCCGCCGGGCCCGGGCCGCATCGCTGGCGGCCGGCCGCCGATGGGGAGAGACGGCGACGGCGGCCAGCCGCCGGCCTAGTAGCCGGGCGATGGTGGTCGCGGGTGCGACGGGGCCGCCCGGCCAGGCTCGCGCTGCGGATCGCCGCCGCAGCGGCCGTCAGCATCGCGGTGGTGCTGGTCGCCGGCCCACGGCCGGCCACGCCTGCTCTTATCACCGGGGCAGTGACCTGGCTGGCCGTGACCGCCCGCCACGACCTGGCCCCGCCGGGATGACCGGATCACGGCGGGCTAGGGTCCCAGCGGGAAGTGGATGCCGAAGTGCTGGCTCAGTGCCTGCTCCAAGGCCGTGGACGTGGACCAGGACCGCGGCGGCCCCAGCCCGGTGACCACGCGGCAGCCGGACAGGTCGACGGTGACCTCGCCGAATCCGCGGCCGCCGGCCGCGAAGAACATGCGGTAACTGGCACCCATGTCGTTCGGGCACGTCATCTCGCCCGGCGGCACCGCGGGCAGCGCGCACAGCAGCGTGGCCAGTTGCCGTACGGTGCCCGGGTCCTTGATGGTGAACCCGGCAGGCAGCACCTCGCGCAGGTGCTGGCTCGGCGGCCGGGTGGACCGCATGAACGTCATCCGGGTGAGCTTTGGAATCGCCCGGCACAGTGCCGTGTCCTTAGCCGGCGCGGCACCGACCATCACGCCGCCCGGGTTCACCCCGCTCACCGACGGCTGGGCGGCCGGTGCGCGCGACGCGGGGCCGGATGCCGCGGCTCCGGTTCCGGCCACGGTGGTGCCGCAGGCGGCTAGCCCGGTCATGAGTCCGGCGGTGATCACGCCCAGCGCCGCGCGCCTGGCCGCACCCGCCGGCTTGCCCAGCGTTCTCATCGCGACTCCCTTCCGGGCCGGGGCGCTACCGGGCCGCGCCCCGCTGTCGGATCCGCGGGGCCGGCCTGGCCGCCAGGAGCCGGCCCCGCGGTGTCGGGGCGGGCCGGGCCAGGTGCGCCCACGCCCGCCGTTTCGGTTGGTGCGGGCCGGCCTGGCTGCCCCAAACCCACCCGCACACATTTGGACGGGCCACGGCACCGTCTGGTTCCGTCCAGCCCGGCTCTCCTTCACCTGATCATGGCAATCATGATCACTCCCGCACCCACCATCATCGTGGTCATGACTTAGCTGGGCCTACGGGCCCACGGAAGTCATGACCACGAACGGGCGGTCAGCCCCGTTCCGGGCCGGTCGCCACCGGGCGCGCCGGGTCGGCCACCCAGTTGGACCAGGAGCCGACGTAGAGCGACGCGCGGATGCCGGCCAGCTCGAGCGCCAGTACCTCGTGGGCCGCGGTGACCCCGGAGCCGCAGTAGACCCCCACCATTCCGGCACCGGCCGCCCCCAGGGTCGCGAACCTGGCGCGCAGCCCCGCCGCAGGCAGGAACCGGCCGTCCGCGCTGACGTTCGCGGTGGTCGGCGCGCTCACCGCGCCGGGGATGTGCCCGGCTACCGGGTCGACCGGTTCCCGCTCGCCCCGGTAGCGCTCCCGGGCGCGCGCGTCCAGCAGGTGGCCCTCGCGGGCCAGGCTGGCCGCGGCGCCGGCGTCGAGCACCGGCATCTGCCCGGGCCGTGCGGTGAAGTCCCCGCCGCCCGGTACCGCGCCGTCCCCGGTGGCGACCTGCCCGCCCGCCGCCATCCAGGCCCGGAACCCGCCGTCAAGGACATGGCAGTCGCGATGCCCGAAGTAGCGCAGCAGCCACCAGGCCCGCGCCGCCACCGTGCCGTCCGCCTCGTCGTAGACGACCACCGTGCTGCCGGTGCGGACCCCGGCCCGGCGCATCGCCGCCTGGAACCGGCCGGCCGGGGCAGCGGATGCCGGCCCGCCGGGCCCGGCTCCGCGGCAAGGTCGGCGTCCAGGTCCACGAACACCGAGCGCGGCAGGTGCCCAGCCCGGTAGGCCTCGATGCCCGGCGGGCCGCCGAGCCGCCAGCGGACGTCAAGCAGCACCGGCGGGGCCGGCCCGGCCAGCGCCCGCGCCAGCGCGCCCACATCGGTCAACGGGCCGGCCTGACCGTCCAGCGGCTCCATGGCGGGCACCCTCCGTCCCGGCTTGCCCCGCAACGCCGGAATCACGGGGAGACGTCACTATGACGGTTACCACACCAGGTTGATCCTGTGGGTAAGTCCCATGATTCTGTGGACGAGGCATCGCATACTCTTGCGTCTCCCCGGATGATGCTGTGGATAACCGGCATGCCCCGTTGTGGGCGGAGCCGTGCCGCCGGCGTCCTGGCCGGAAAGCGGTACCGTTCCGGTGAACCCGGGCGCCGGTTTTATCCGTTTCCATGGCGGATTCGCCGTGCACCAGCGTCGGGACGGAGGGACCCCCGATGATCGTTCAGCGGACGAGAAACGCAATGGTAGCCGCCTGGGCCGCAGTGCCCGCACTGGCGGCGATGACACTGATAACAGGGATGGCCGCGGCGGCGGCGGCGAGCGCCACGGCCAGCACCCCATTTGCCTTCCTCGCGGGCGTGGCATGCACCAGTAGCACGGCCTGCATCGCGGTGGGCGGGCGGGCCGGCCACGACCAGCGCGACACGATCTTCAACCTGAGCTGGAACGGCCAGCGCTGGACGCCCCAGGTGCCCGTGGACGCAAACCACACCCAGCCCAACGACCTCAACAGCATCGCCTGTGCCTCGGCGACGGAGTGCTTCGCCGTCGGCAGCGCCGGCAACTTCAACTTCGCCGACCACCGGCTGCTCATCGAGGCGTGGAACGGCACCGTGTGGTCGATACAGGCCTTCGGCAACCCCAAGGGCACCCTGAACACGTTCCTGGAGAGCGTCTCCTGTGGCGGGCCTGCGCTGTGCTTCGCCACCGGCGAAAAGAACGATAACACCGGTATGCAGCCGGGCGTGGTGCTGGAGAAGTGGAACGGCACCGCTTGGTCCGTGCAGCCGGCGCTGCCCGAGCCATCCGGCGCGCTGGGCATCGGCATGCACGGCGTGTCGTGCGTGTCCTCGACGGACTGCACCGGGGTCGGTGAGTCCTACACCCCCCGGTTCGCGCAGAGCACGCTCGCCGAGCACTGGAACGGCCAGCAGTGGAGCATCGAGCCGACGCCGACGCTCGCCAGCGGCGACCAGCCCTTCCTGAACGCGGTGTCCTGTTCCGGCGCCACCTGCATGGCCACCGGCCTGGACTTCACCAACAACGGAGTGCCGCCACTAGCCGAGTGGTTCAACGGGACCTCCTGGTCGGTGACCCACCTGGCCACGCCGGCCGGCGCCACCAACCTCGTCGTGAACGGCGTCGACTGCACGTCGGCCACCAACTGCTACGCGGTCGGCGGCTCGACCAACGCAAGCAGTGTGGCGAGCACGCTGATCGAGCAGTGGAACGGGCACGCCTGGGCGGTGGTGCCCAGCCCGAACCCGGCCAGCGGAACCCCCGTCCTGAACGGAGTCTCCTGCACCAGCGGCACGTCCTGCATGGCCGTTGGCCGGACGGGCCTCAGTGGCACCAGTATCTCCACCCTTGCCATGCGGCTGTCGGGCGGCACCTGGTCCATCACCCCGACCCCCAGCCCGGGCTGACCCCGGGCCGCCGGCGGCTGCCCGCCCGGATCACAGCGCGGGCAGGCGCAGCAGGGGCACGAGCTGGTCGGCCGACGTGAGCGATCCGTGCATGCCGATCAGCGAGGATTCCAGCGGCTCAGCCTTGGTGGCCACGATCGCGAACGGGCCCACCGGTGCGGCCACCACGTCGCCGATCCGCGCGGCCAGCACATCGGGCACCGGGCCGAACCAGCCTGCGCCGATGGCCTCCTGCCTGGTCAGCACCCAGGCCCGGTCGCCGATGACTTCGGCCCAGGCCGAGGCGACGTCGGCGGCCGCGCCGGGTGCGGCGTACACGTGCCGGGCCCGCGGCTCCCCGCCGAGCAGGGCCACCCCTTCCCGCAGCGCGGGCAGCGAGTCCACGTCGATCCGGTCATCCGGGCCCACGTCGACCATGCCGTGGTCGGCGGTCACGTACAGCGGGGTACCGGCGGGCAGCGCCGCGGCAAGCTGCTCGGCCAGCTTGTCCACATGGCCCAGGTGGTAGCGCCAGGCATCGGAGGACGCCCCGAAGGTGTGCCCGGTGCCGTCGAGCTGGCCGTGGTACACGGTGACCATGGCACGGTCGGTGCCGCGCAGTGCCTCCGCGGCCTGCGCCACCAGGGCGCCCATGCTGTCCGCCGGCCGGTACTCGGTGCCGCGCATGACCGCGACCGACAGGCCGGTCCGCTCCAGCGCGGACGCTGCCACCCGGTAGGTGCACACGCCCGCCGCGGCGGCCCGCTCATACACCGTGCTGCCCGGCTGCCAGGTGCGCGGGTCGACGGAGTTATCCCATCGCAGGCCGTTCAGCAGCTTCTTCTTGCCCGGAATGGCGACCTGATAGCCGAGCATGCCGTGCTGCCCGGGCGGGCGCCCGGTGCCCAGCGAGCTGAGGCTGGTGACCGTGGTCGCCGGGAAGCCGGCGGTCAGCGGGGCACCGTTGACCGCCAGCTCGGACAGGAAGGGGGCGCTGGCCGGCTGGTCACGGAGCAGTTCCCAGCCCAGCCCGTCCACCACAAGCAGGCACGCCCGGGCGGTGCCCGGCAGGCCCAGCGGGTTGGCCTCGCCGGCGATCCCCAGGGAGGCCAGCAGGGAGGAGGCGAGATCCGACAGGGTGCTCTCGCCGTAGCGCGGCAGGACCGGGACTACGGCAGGCTCGGCTCGCATTCGCTCCCCTGTCAGTGGTGCGTGTGAGCGGTCGCCTCGGCCAGCGCAGTCGAGAAGGCCAGCACCTGCCGCACCGCCTCCTCGCCATCGGCGGCCTCGCTCACCCGCATCGCCAGGTCATCGGCGGTGATGGTGCCGCTGTAGCCGTGGTCTGCCTCACAGTTCTCATCCACGCACTGGGCCGGCTCAAGCTCGACCCGCGACAGCACGTTCCAGCCGATGGTCAGCATCACCTCGCTGGGCATGGTCACACCCGGCACGTAGGAGGCCGGGTCCGGTACCACCCTGGTGACGGCCACCGAGGAGATGCGGGAGAAGCGGACTGCCTCGGTCGTGGTCTCCGCCTGCGGGCGCTCCCCCGGCTCCTCGGCCGGGTGCTCATCGGTGTGCGAGTGCACCAGCCGGGTCGGGGTCAGCACCAGGACGGTCATATGGCGGCGGACTTCCATGCCCGGGTCGAAGACCGCGTCATGGTGCACCACGTAGGAGACGACGGCTTCGGAGCCGAGGGCCGACAGCACAGCGTCGGCGACCAGCCCTGGGTAGTAGCCGCTTCGCTCGATCGCTGACCGTAGTCCACCTGTCATGGCTCGGGTATCCCTCATGCCTCCATCCTGCACTGCTCCTTGCCCTCCGCCAGCATCGCGGCGCAAAAGCCGCGGCAGTCCGGCCCGGTGGCGATGGCCCGGCCGCCTACAGTGCCCCGGCTTGCGCAGGTTCGGGCACGCCGGGCGGCGTCATGCCGGTCAACCGGGCCACGGGCTCATCGCCGGGCTCCGGTAGGGCCATCGCGCCCGCGCCGGGGCTCGGCCGCGGCCTGCGGGGGGACACGCTACCAGCCCCGCCGCCGCGACCGCGGTAGACGAGCAGGCCGTTGACCGGATCGGGCACCGCATCCAGCGCCGCCTGGACCAGGGGCAGGGTCCGGAAGGCCTCCCACTCCGCGTCCGTGCCGAACTCGGCCTCGAACACCACGCCCCACCTGTGCTCGTGCCACTCCCAGTTGGCCGCGCCGTGGGAGAGCGCCGATTCGATCAGGGCGTTCGAGTAGGTGTCCTGCCACCGCCGCGCGGAGAACTCGCCGTGGAAGACCTCGATCGACCACCATCCGGCCATACCTTGACGATAGGCGCTTACCGGCTGAATAGCATCTCGGCGGCACCCGGAAGATTCCCAGGCTTCTTTGAGGTGATTCCTGCTGAATCCTTACCGGAGCTTGGCTGGGCTTTCAGGAGTTGCCGCTTACCTTCGGACTATGGGCACCCACCGCCTCGCGCCGCACCTCCTGGCCACCGGCGGCCTGCTGGCCGGCCTGCTGGCCGCCTGCACCTCGCCGGTGAACGTCACCGGATCCTCGGACCCGGCGTCCGCGCAGTCCACGGTGGGCCTTACCGGCATTCACAAGATTCAGCACGTGATCATCGTCATGCAGGAGAACCGGTCGTTCGACGAGTACTTCGGCACCTATCCGGGTGTGACAGGGATCCCGATGAACAAGGGCGTGCCCACCGTCTGCGTGCCCAGCCCCACGGGCGGGTGCGTCCGCCCGTTCCACAACAGCGCCGACGTCAACGGTGGCGGGCCGCACGGCCTGAAGAACGCCATCGCCGACATCAACCACGGCAAGATGAACGGGTTCCTGCAGCAGCGCGCCCTGGCCGTCCACACCTGCAAGTTCACCCAGAACCCGCAGTGCGCGGCGGGCACCGCGCGGGACGTGATGGGCTACCACACCGGCGCGGAGATCCCGAACTACTGGGCCTACGCCAGGAACTTCGTGCTCGCCGACCACATGTTCGAGCCGGTGAAGTCGTGGTCGCTGCCCGACCACCTGTACATGGTGTCCGCCTGGTCGGCCAAGTGCAGCGGCAAGAACCCCATGAGCTGCGTGAACAACATCGGCGGTCCGGACAAGGGAAAGCTCATCGGGCAGGCAGTGGACCAGGAGCTGACCACCGGGACCACATCCATCGACATGGCCTGGACCGACGTCACCTGGCTGCTGCACGCCCATCACGTGAGCTGGCGGTACTACGTGCAGAAGGGTGCGCAGCCGGACTGTGCCAACTCCTCGGCGCTGGCCTGCTCCCCGGTACAGCAGCGGGCCTCGACGCCGGGGATCTGGAACCCGCTGCCGCTGTTCGAGGACGTGCAGCAGGACCACCAGGTGGGCAACGTGCAGAGCCTGAGCTCCTACTTCGCCGCGGCCAAGGCCGGCACCCTGCCCTCGGTCACCTGGGTCACCCCGTCCCAGCTGGACAGCGAGCACCCGCCGAGCAGCATCCACCAGGGCCAGGCCTATGTCACTGCGGTGATCAACGCCGCGATGAAGAGCCCCGACTGGAACTCCACCGCGATCTTCCTGGCATGGGACGACTGGGGCGGTTTCTACGACGGCGTGCGCCCGCCGTACATCGACCACAACGGTTACGGGCTGCGGGTGCCGGCGATGGTCATCTCTCCCTATGCCAGGAAGGGCTACATCGACCACCAGACCCTCAGCAGCGACGCCTACCTGAAGTTCATCGAGGACGACTTCCTCGGCGGCGCCCGGCTCAACCCCAAGACCGACGGGCGGCCGGACCCGCGGCCCGATGTCCGGGAGAACGTGCCGCAACTGGGCGACCTGGTCCACGACTTCAACTTCAGCCAGCCGCCGCGCAAGCCGTTCCTGCTGCCCACCAACCCGCCGGCCGACTCCCCGGCGATCCCGGTCTACTTCCGCGGCAAGCCGCCGTGCCTCGGCTGCACCACGGTCCCGCCGTACTCCCCCGAGGGGCCAGCCGGGCAGCACGGATGAGACCTGACCAGGCCACCCGCGGGGCACCGCCTGGGTCAGGCTGCCGCGTCCGCCAGCGCCGCCGCGATCCGCCGCGCGTACTCCGCGGCCTCCGCCTCGCCCGCGTAGCGCTGCCGCGGCCAGAAGAAGCCGCGCAGCCCGTCCCCCTTGGTCCGTGGCACCACGTGCACGTGCAGATGCGGCACGCTCTGGCTGACCACGTTATTCAGGGCCACGAACGTTCCCTGCGCGCCGAGCCCGGCCGGTATCGCCACCGATAGCAGCCGCACCCGCTCGAACAGCGGCCCGACGGCGGCTGGCGGAAGGTCGGCCAGCGTCACGTAGTGCTGCCGGGGCGCGACCAGGACGTGCCCCTTGAATACCGGCCTGGCGTCCAGAAACGCCACCGTGGCCGGATCCTCGAACACGATCGTGGCGGGCACCTCGCCCGCCACGATCCGGCAGAACACACAGTCGGTCACTGGGGCACCCTTCTGTGCTGGGACTCCCGGGCCGTGCTGGCCTGGGCCGTCGCCCGTGAGGATGAGGGCAGCGTACCCGCGAGGATGACGCCGCCAGAGCGGCCCCGATCTACCCTGGACACGTGTCCGCCCTGTACGCCTGGCTGCGCCGCCACCCGATGCTGGTCGACGGCGTGCTGGCGGCCGCGCTGGTGTTCGGCGGGGTGGGGTCGACCTTCGCCAAGGGCATGTTCCTGGGCGTCCCGCTGTCGTTCGGGCTGGCGGTGCCCGTGGTGTTCCGCCGCAAGTACCCGGTGGCCGCCTACTACACCGCCATCGCCGCCGGCGGGCTCCAGGTCGCGCTGGACCTCCGGCCCTCCGCCACCGATGTGGCCATCCTCATCCTGCTGTACACGCTGGCCGCCTACACGCCGCGGCGCACTTCGATCTGGGGGCTTGCCGTCTGCCTGTCCGGCTCGGCGGTGGGCGTCCTCCGCTGGCTCAGCCTGACCGACCACAGCCTGCTGGGATGGCTGACGGTCGCCGCGATGCTGTTCGCCGGGCCTGCGCTGCTGGCCTGGGTGCTTGGCGACTCGATGCGCTACCGCCGCGCGTACTACGCGAGCCTGGAGGACCGGGCCGCCCGGCTGGAAGCCGAACGGGACGCCCAGGTGCAGATCGCCGCCGCGGCCGAGCGGGCCAGGATCGCCCGCGAACTGCACGACGTGATCGCGCACAACGTCAGCGTCATGGTCGTGCAGGCCGACGGCGCCTCGTACGCGCTCGACACGGAGCCGGCCCGGGCCAGGGAGGCACTCGCGGCCATCTCCGGCACCGGGCGCCAGGCCCTGGCCGAGATGCGCCGGCTGCTCGGCGTGCTGCGCCGGGAGGGGGATGCCGCCAGCTCAGAGCGGGCACCCCAGCCCGGCATCGGCGAACTGGGCGAACTGCTCGACCAGGCGCGCGGCGCGGGGCTGCCGGTGTCGTTCACCGTCGAAGGCGACCCGCAGCCGCTGCCCGGCGGCGTCGCGCTGGCCGCGTACCGGATCGTGCAGGAGTCCCTCACCAACACCCGCAAGCACGCGGGCCCGGTCGTCTCGGCCTCGGTCCTGCTCCGCTACTCGCCGGACGCGGTGGTGCTGACGATCAGCGACGACGGGTGGGGCGACCTGGGCGGCACCGCGCTGCCCGGGGCACCCGGGCACGGCCTGACCGGGATGCGCGAACGGGTGGCGGTGTACGGCGGCTCGGTCACCGCGGGTCCGCGGTCCGGTGGCGGTTTCGAGGTGGTGGCCACGCTGCCGCTCACCCCGGCGCGGGCGGGCGTCACATGAGCATCCGCATCCTGCTCGTGGACGACCAGGAACTGGTGCGCGCTGGCTTCCGCATGGTGCTCGACGCCCAGGCGGACATGTCGGTGGTCGGCGAGGCCGGGGACGGCGCCGCCGCGCTCGGCCTGCTGCGCGCGGTGACCGCCGACGTGGTGGTGATGGACGTGCGGATGCCGCGGCTGGACGGGATCGAGGCGACCCGGCGCATCTGCCAGGCGGGCGAGCGGCCCCGGGTGCTCATGCTGACCACGTTCGACCTTGACGAGTACGCCTACGCGGCGCTCAAGGCGGGCGCCAGCGGATTCCTGCTCAAGGACGTGCCGCCGGAGGAACTGCTGTTCGGCATCAGGGCGGTGCACTCCGGTGACGCGGTGGTGGCCCCGTCCACCACCCGGCGCCTGATCGACCGCTTCGCCCCGCTGTTCCCCGCCGACGACGGCCCGGCACCTCCCGGCCTGGACTGCCTGACCAGCCGCGAGCGCGAGGTGCTCGCACACGTCGCCCAGGGCCTGTCCAACGCCGAGATCGCCGGGCGGCTGTTCGTGTCTGAGGCGACGGTGAAGACCCATGTCGGCCGGGTGCTGGCCAAGCTCGGCCTCCGCGACCGGGTGCAGGCCGTGGTCTTCGCCTACGAGACCGGCCTGGTCAAGGCGCGCGGTATCGCGTAACGGCGCACGGATGCACGGGCTGCGTAGCGTCCCGAAAAGCGCGCGCCTGCGTGACGGCCGGGCGGGAGTGCCGTGGTCAGGGTTTGCCGGCGGTGGCGCGGCGCAGCGACCAGCCCAGCGCGGCGATCACCGCGACGGGCAGCAGCCACCAGGCGTTCACCGAGGCGACGTGCACCAGCAGGGCGGTCGCGGCGAGGGCTGCCGCCACCACCGCGGCCCCGCGCCAGTCGTCACCGACGATGAAGTCGTACCAGAACGCCCCGAACGACCGCAGCCACCTGCTCATGCGGCACTCCTTTCCACGGGGACGGCGGCGGCACGGGCCGCCGCGGCGGCCCGGCGCAGCAGGGCCACGTAGCCGAGCCCGACCAGGGCCACCGCCGGGATGACGGCCAGCAGCGCGGCGTCATTTCCCGGCCACGACACCCCGGCGCCCTCGGCGCCCCAGAACACGCCGAACGAGGTCAGCATGATGCCGACGGCGAACTTCATGGTGTTCTCCGGCACCCGCGACAACGGGGCCCGCACCGCGATCCCGGCGGCCGTCACCACCAGCACCGCGGCCACCGCGCCGGCCGCGGCCAGGCCCAGGTTCTGCTGGTTGTCGCCGAAGGTGATGGCGATGAAGACCACCTCCAGGCCTTCGAGCAGTACCCCCTTGAACGACAGCGTGAACGCGTACCAGTCCCGTACACCGCGCCGCGCCCCGCTGGCGGCGGTGTCCGCCGCGGCGACCTGCCGCGCGTAGATGGCCCCCTCGTCGTGCAGGTCCTTGTACCCGGATGCGCGCAGGATGGCCTTGCGCAGCCACTGCAGGCCGAACACGGCCAGCAGCGCGCCGACGACCAGCCGCAGCCCGGTCAGCGGCACCAGGGTGAGCGCCGGGCCGATCACCGCCACCGCGACGGCCAGCACGGCCAGGGCGGCGGCCATCCCCTGCAGGGTGGAGCGCCACTCGCGGGTCACCCCCGCGGCGAGCACGATGGTGAGCGCCTCGACCGCCTCCACCGCGCAGGCGACGAAGACGGTGAGGAAGAGCGCCAGGGAGTTCACCAGACCTCCAGCGTGGTTGCGGGCACCGGGCCTGGGCCGGGTTCTGGGACAATACGCGTGTGCCTGACGATGATCGGCCGGCCGACGAGGGCTGGCTGCTGCTCATCTACCGCGTGCCGCCCGAGCCAACCAGGCTCCGCTCCGCGGTCTGGCGGCGGCTGAAGAGCCTCGGTGCCATCTACCTGCAGAACTCGGCGGCCGCCCTGCCGGCGGGCCTGGGCGCCGAGCGCGCGCTGCGCAAGCTGCGCAGCGAGATCCTCGACATGGGCGGCACGGCCGTGCTGCTGTCCTGCTCGGTGCTGGCCGGCGCGCAGGACGTGCGCGCGGCGTTCCAGGCGGCCAGGGACGACGAGTACGAGGAGATCGTGGACCGCTGCGAAGACTTCCTCGCACAGGTGAAGAAGGAGCACGTGGCCGGCCACTACACGTATGCGGAACTGGAGGAGAACGAGGTCGACCTGGACAAGCTGCAGAAGTGGTTCGACCGGGTCCGGCAGCGTGACGTGTTCGGCGCGAGCGGCCTGCGGGCCGTGGAGAAGGCACTGGCGCGGTGCGCGGAGTCGCTGGAGGAGTACGCGGCCAGGGTCTACGCCGAAGAAGCCGACGGCCACTGAGCCCGCACCTCCCATCCCTGCCTGGCCGGTGCCGTCCCGGTTCGCGCGGCACCGCGAGGCTTGCACCCTTCCAGGTAATAGTAACAACGATGAGATACTCAACCTAACGACTGTTACATCGAGGTTGCCGCGACGGCCGGGCCGGCCGGGTCGGCCGACGTTCCCTGATCGCTTGCCCGCTGTTCATTCTGGGTCTTGCTTAACGCATTCCTGACTCGGCACGCTTCGGAAGGTATGCCGCACGCTCCCGGGCACCGGGGGCGTGCGGCGCGAGAACACCCGCCCAGGGAGAGGGGAAGGGAGTCCGCATGGCAAGGAAGCTCATCCACCCGGCGCTGGTGACCGGCGCAGCCGCGGCAGTCACGGTCATGATGACCGCAGCGGCCGCGGGCAGCACCACGCCGCGTGCCAGCCAGGCCCCGCCGACGACCACGCCGATCAAGCACGTCGTCGTGATCATCGGAGAGAACCACAGCTTCGACAACATGTTCGCGACCTATCAGCCGCCAGGCCACCAGAAGATCTGGAACCTGCTGTCCGAAGGCATAGTCACCAAGACCGGCGCCCCCGGCCCGAACTTCGCCAAGGCCGCGCAGCTCACCGCCTCCAACACCAAGAGCTACACGCTTACCCCGAAGCTCACCGGCCCCTACAAGACCCTGCCCCAGCCGAACACCACGTACGTGCCGCGGTCCTGCGACGGGCAGAACGGGAACAAGCCCGACCGCAGGTTCCCGGCGAACCTGGCCAACGGCCCGTTCCAGATCACCAGGTACGTGTCCTACTTCGACACCCACATCCAGTTCATCAGCCAGGGGCAGTGTGAGTTCTACGGCGCCTACGTGGGCGACCCACTGCACCGCTTCTACCAGATGTGGCAGCAGACCACCGTGCCCGGCGACCGGCTGCAGACCTGGGTGCCCAACACCGCAGGTGACGACAACGGCGCCAGCCCGCCCGCCCCGATCTTCCAGGGCGCGCTGTCCATGGGCTTCTACAACATGGCCAAGGGCGACGAGCCGATTCTCAAGGACCTCGCCCAGAACTACGCGATCAGCGACAACTACCACCAGGCCGTGCAGGGCGGCACCGGCGCCAACCACATCGCGCTCGGCACCGGCTTCGCAGCCTCTTACCAGAACAAGGCAGGCCAGGCCGTGGCGCCGCCGGCCAATGAGATCGAGAACCCCAACCCCAAGCCGGGCACCAACAACAACTACACGCAGGATGGGTACGCCGGCGGCAGCTACTCCGAGTGCGCCAACTCCACGGCACCCGGCGTCAGCGCGGTCGACAAGTACCTGGCCACCCTGCCCTACAAGCCGCTGGCGAACTGCCAGCCGGGCCGCTACTACATCCTGAACAACTACAACGCCGGCTACAACCTGGACGGCACCGTGAACACCTCGCCGTTCACCGTGCCGCCGCAGAAGACCGACTACGTGACGATCGGGAACGAACTGTCGGCCCACCACATCAGCTGGGGCTAGTTCGGCGAGGGCTACAACAACGGCAAGCCGAACTTCTCCTACTGCGGCATCTGCGACCCGATGCAGTACTCGGCGTCGATCATGACCAACCCCACGCTGCGGAAGAACGTCCAATACGGCCTGGCCAACTTCGTCTCGAAGGCGGCGCACGACAACCTGCCGGCGGTGTCCTTCCTCAAGCCCGGTGACGACGACGGCCACCCGGGTTACTCGACCTTGTACGCATACGAGAACTTCGTCGCCAGGGCGGTCGCCGCGATCCAGGGCAACCCCAAGCTGTGGCGCTCCACCGCGATCCTCATCACCGAGGACGAGACCGGCGGCTACTACGACTCCGGTTACATCCAGCCCGTCAGCTTCTTCGGCGACGGTCCCCGGGTGCCGATGATCGTGGTGTCCCCGTACGCTCGCCAGGGATTCGTGGATCACACCTACAACGACCACGTGTCGATCCTGAAGTTCATCGAGGCCAACTGGGGCCTGAAGCCACTGACCTCCTACAGCGAGGACAACCTGCCGAACGCGACCCCCCAGGCCTACGTGCCGAAGGCCCGGCCCGCGATCGGCGACCTCATGACCATGTTCAACTTCCGCGATCCGCACTTCGGCACGATCAAGCTGCCGGTGCGGGTTCCCCAGCCGGCCACGGCGCATCCGCCGGCGGCCGTCTTCACCCAGCGCTGACCGCGCACGCACCTGGTGCCCCCGGCCTGCCCGGCCGGGGGCACCCCTAATGACCGTGTGCCACCAGCCATGACTCTGCGCCAGTACCGCGGGGGTGCCGTTCCCCCGCACCGGTCCCCCGGTACTGGCCAGGAGGGCTCTGCCAGGCACTAGAGTCGAGGCCGTGGGTATGACGTTGCACATCAGTGAAGCCTCACCCCACCTGGTCGAGGCGGATGCCGTTGTCATCGGGGTGACCAAGGAAACAGGCGGGGCGCTTCCTGTTCCAGGCACCAAGGACGTGGACGGGGCGCTGGGCGGAACCCTGGCACAGACCCTGGCCACGCTCGGCGCCACCGGCGAGGCGGGGGAAGTCACCAGAATCCCGTCGGGCGGCAGGCTCGCCGCGCCGCTGATCGCGGCCGTGGGGATGGGTGCCGCCGCCGGCGGCGATGACGCCGCCTTCGATCCGGAGGCGCTGCGCCGCGCCGCCGGGGCCGCGGTCCGCGCCCTGCTCGCCGGCCGCCGCGCCGGGAGCACCGGGGACATGCGGATCGCGCTGGCCCTGCCCGCCCGTGATCCGGCCGAGGTCGGCGCCGTGGCCCTGGGCGGCCTGCTCGGCGGGTACGCGTTCCGGCGCTACCGCACCGAGCCTGCCCCCGGTGCCAGCCTGACCGTGCTGGCCCATGCCAGCGACGCGGCACCGGCGGCGGAGCGGGCCCAGGTGCTCGCGGACGCCGTGAGCCTGGTGCGCGACCTGGTGAACACCGGTCCCTCCGACCTGGTGCCGGCCATGTTCGCGGCCCGGGCCGAGCAGGTCGCGGCGGACGGCGGGCTCGCGATCACCGTCCTGGACGAGCACGCGCTGGCCGAGGGCGGCTACGGCGGCATCCTCGGTGTGGGCCAGGGCTCGGTGAACCCGCCGCGGCTGGTCCGGCTGGAGCACGCCCCCGAAGGGGCGGCCCGGACGCTCGTGCTGGCCGGGAAGGGGATCACCTTCGACTCCGGCGGCCTGTCGCTCAAGCCCGCCAAGTCGATGGAGTCGATGAAGTCGGACATGGGCGGCGCCGCCGCGGTGCTCGGCGCACTGCAGGCGGTCGCGGCGCTCGGGCTGCCCGTGCGGGTGGTCGGCTATCTGCCGATCGCCGAGAACATGCCGAGCGGGACCGCGCAGCGGCCCTCGGACGTGCTGACCATGTTCGGCGGCACCACCGTCGAGGTGACCAACACCGACGCGGAGGGGCGCCTGGTGCTCGCCGACGTGCTCGCCGCGTCCGCCGCCGACTCCCCGGACATTCTCATCGACGTAGCGACCCTGACCGGAGCTCAGGTCGTCGCCCTCGGGCCACTGGTCGGCGGCGTGATGGCCAACGACGACAGCCTGCGGGACGCGGTGGTGGACGCCGGCCACCGGGCCGGCGAGGCGATGTGGCCGATGCCGCTGCCCGCCGAACTGGCCAAGGGCCTGGAGTCGCCGGTGGCCGACCTGGTCAACCTGCCCGCGGACAGCCGCGGCGGCGGGATGCTGATCGCCGGCCTGTTCCTGCAGGAGTTCGTGCCAAGCGGCGTCCGCTGGGCGCACCTGGATATCGCGGGCCCGGCGTTCAACGAAAGCGGCCCGCATGGGTATACCCCGAAGGGCGGAACGGGCGCCGCGACCAGGACGCTGGTCCAGATCGCGCAGGACATGGCGGACGGGCGGCTATAACCGCCCGCGGCGGGCAGGGGTCAGGGCAACAACGGCGGACGGCAAGGAGCGGGTCTGTGGCGGACAGCAGCCGGTACGACATCGTCATTCTCGGCGGCGGTAGCGGCGGCTACGCCTGCGCACTGCGGGCGGCCGAACTCGGCATGCGGGTGGCGCTCATCGAACGGGACAAGGTCGGCGGGACCTGCCTGCACCGGGGCTGCATTCCCACCAAGGCGCTGCTGCACGCGGCGGAGATCGCCGATCACGCGAACGAAGCCGAGTCGTTCGGTGTGCGGGCCCGGTTCGAGGGCATCGACATGGGCGGGGTCAACTCCTACAAGGACAAGGTCGTCGACCGGCTGTGGAAGGGGCTGCAGAGCACGCTCCTCAGCCGCAAGATCGACATCATCGAGGGGGACGGCCGCCTGGTCTCGCCGACCGCGGTGCGCGTCGGCGACACGGTATTCGAGGGCGGGCACGTGGTGCTGGCGACCGGCTCCGAGCCGCGGAGCCTGCCGGGCCTGGCCATCGACGGCCAGCGCGTGATCAGCAGTGACGACGCGCTCAAGCTCGACCGGGTGCCCGGCTCGGTGGTGATCCTCGGCGGTGGCGTCATCGGCGTGGAGTTCGCCAGCGTGTGGCGCTCGTTCGGCGCCGAGGTGACCATCGTGGAGATGCTCCCGCACCTGCTCCCCGCCGAGGAGGAGTCCAGCTCCAAGCTGCTGGAGCGGGCGTTCCGGCGGCGCGGCATCGCCTACCAGCTCGGCGCGAGGTTCGAAGGGGTCAAGGACTCGGCCGACGGGGTCACCGTCACGCTGGAGGGTGGCAAGACGCTGGACGCCGAGCTGATGCTGGTCGCCGTCGGGCGCGGCCCGGTGTCGGCCGGGCTCGGCTACGAGGAGGCCGGCGTGGCCATGGACCGTGGCTTCGTGCTTGCCGACTCCTACTGCCGCACCAACGTCCCGACGATCTCCGCTGTCGGCGACCTCACCCCTGGGCTGCAACTGGCGCACGTCGGCTTCGGGGAAGGCATTTTGGTTGCCGAACGAGTGGCCGGGCTTGATGTGACTCCCATTGACTACGACGGTGTCCCTCGCATCGCCTACAGCGACCCCGAGGTGGCCTCGGTCGGGATCACGTCGGCCACCGCTGCCGCCCGCGGCATCGAGATCACCGAGTTCACCTACAACCTCGGCGGGAATGGCAAGAGCGTGATCCTGCAGACCCAGGGAGCCGCGAAGGTCATCGCGACCGCGGGCAGCGAACCCGGGAAGCCAGGCCCTGTACTCGGCGTGCACCTCGTCGGTGCCCGGGTCGGTGAGCTGATCGCCGAGGGCCAGCTGATCTACAACTGGGAGGCGCTGCCGGCCGAGGTGGCGCAGCTCATCCACCCGCACCCCACCCAGTCGGAGGCGATCGGCGAGGCCCACCTCGCACTCGCCGGCAAGCCCCTCCATGTCCACGCCTGACCCGGAGCGCGCGTGATCACCACGCCACCACCACCGGCACCCACGAGGGCTGAGCAGCGAAGGAGTCGCGAGAAGCCATGACGGTCACGGTATCCATGCCCCAGCTCGGCGAGAGCGTCACCGAGGGCACCGTCACGCGCTGGCTCAAGAAGGAAGGCGAGCGCGTAGAGGCGGACGAACCGCTGCTCGAGGTCTCCACCGACAAGGTGGACACCGAGATACCCTCTCCGGCTTCCGGCATCCTGCGCGGGATCACGGTCGCCGAGGACGAGACGGTCGCCGTCGGTGCGCAGCTCGCGATCATCGACGACGCCGAAGGCGCGGGTGCGGCGACCGACGGGCAGGCGCAGGCGCCCGGCGCCGCTACCGTGGTGTCCGCGGCGCCGCAGGCACCGCCCGGCGGCCCGGAACCCGGCGGCTACCCCTACGCGGTGCCCGAGCCCGCGCCGGCGCCACCGGAGTACGCCCAGCCGCGCCACCGGAGTACGCCCAGCCGGCGCCACCGGAGTACGCCCAGCCGGCGGCGCCGGAGTACGCCCAGCCGGCCGCGGCCTACCAGGCACCTGCCGAGCCGCAGTACCGGCCCGCGGTGCCCGAGTACAGCGCGCCGTACAGCCAGGCTGCCGAATCCGGTTACCCGGCTCCCGCCACCGCCGGCTACGCCGCTCCCCCGGCCGAGAGCTATGTGCAGCAGGAGGCGTACGCGCCGCCCGCGCCGCAGGCCGTGCCTTACCAGCAGGCCGCACCGGCAGCCGAGGCGGCCGTGGCGCCGGCCGAGCCGGCGGTCAGTGCCGTGCCCGCCCCGGCCACCCCGCCCGCGCCCGCGCCCGCCTACACGGCACCCGCCGAGCCCGCGGAGGCCGCCGCACCGGCCGAGAACAACGCCCAGCCGGCCACGGCCGAGGGCCCGTACATCACACCGCTGGTGCGCAAGCTCGCCGCCGAGCACGGGGTGAACCTGGCAACGGTGGCCGGCACCGGCGTCGGCGGGCGGATCCGCAAGCAGGACGTGCTGGAAGCCGCCCGGCTGCTCCGCGAGCAGCAGCCGGCCGCCGCGCCGGCGCCCGCTGCCGACGGGCAGCAGGCCCTGGCGGCCATGCCGGCCCCGCCAGGTGCCCCGGCCCGGACCATCGACCCGTCGACGCTGCGCGGCACCACCGAGCGGCTATCCCGGGCCAGGCAGCTCATTGCCCGCCGGATGGTCGAGTCGCTGCAGACCTCCGCCCAGCTCACCACCGTGGTGGAGGCGGATGTCACGGCGATCACCAGGCTGCGGGCACGGGCCAAGGCCGACTTCGAGGCCCGCGAGGGCGTCAAGCTGTCCTACCTGCCGTTCTTCGCGCTGGCCACGCTCGAAGCGCTGAAGGTGCATCCCAAGCTGAACGCGGTGCTGAACACCGAGGCCGGGCAGATCATCTACCACGACGCCGAGCATCTCGGCATCGCCGTGGACACCGAGCGCGGCCTGATGGTGCCGGTCATCCGCAACGCCGGTGACCTCAACATCGGCGGCCTGGCCCGCAAGATCGCCGACCTTGCGGGGCGCACCAGGGCCGGGCAGGTGAGCCCGGACGAACTGGCCGGCGGGACCTTCACGCTGACCAACACCGGCAGCCGTGGTGCCCTGTTCGACACCCCGATCATCAACCAGCCCCAGGTGGCTATCCTCGGCACCGGGACGGTCGTCAAGCGCCCCGTGGTCATGGAGGACCCGGCCCTGGGCGAGGTGATCACGGTGCGGTCCATGGTCTACCTCGCGCTCACCTACGATCACCGGCTGGTCGACGGCGCCGACGCGGCCCGTTTCCTCGGCACCGTGAAGGACCGGCTGGAAGAGGGCGCCTTCGAAGCCGAACTCGGGCTCTGAATGCGGGTCGCGGTCACCGGCTCCTCGGGGCTGATCGGCACCGCCCTGGTCGCCGCGCTGCGCGCTGACGGCCACCAGGTGATCAGGCTGGTCCGCACGGGGCCGGCCACGCCGGACACGCTCCCGTGGGACCCTGGCGCCGAGCGCGGCGGCCTGGCCCCGCAGTCCCTGGACGGGGTCGGCGCCGTGGTCCACCTGGCCGGGGCCGGGATCGCCGACAAGCGCTGGACCGAGGGGTACCAGGCCGAGATCCGCAACAGCCGGGTTCGGGGCACCCGGGGGCTGGCGGGCGCGCTGGCGGCGATGGCCGCTCCTCCTGGCGTATTGCTGGCCGGATTCCGCCATCGGCTGGTACGGGGACACCGGCGGCCGGGAGGTGACCGAGTCGGCCCCGGCAGGGCGTGGCTTCCTCCCCGAGGTAGTGCGCGACTGGGAAGCCGCCGCCGGGGAGGCTGCCTCGGCCGGCATCCGGGTGGTCACGCTGCGGTCGGGGATCGTGCTGTCCTCCCACGGCGGGGTGCTGGGCCGGCTGCTGCCACTGTTCCGGCTGGGCCTCGGCGGCCGGCTTGGGTCCGGCCGCCAGATGATGAGCTGGATCGGGCTGCCGGACTGGGTGGCGGCCGCGCGGTTCCTGCTGAGCCACGCCGACGTCACCGGCCCGGTGAACCTGACCTCACCGAACCCGGTCAGCAACGCTGAGTTCACCTCGGCCCTGGCCCACGCGGTGCACCGGCCCGCGGTGATGCCCGTGCCCGTGCCCGCGCTGAAGCTCGCGGTCGGCGGGGTGAGCAGCGACATCCTGTCCAGTGCCCGGGTGCTGCCGCGGAAACTGCTGGATGCGGGCTACCAGTTCCAGTACCCGGACATCGCCGGGGCGCTGGCCGCCGAACTCGGCTGACGCTCGCGCAACGACACGGGATCGGCCACCCGCGCGCCTCGCGTCGTGCGCGCTAGCTGGCTGTCTCGTGGCCGGCGAACTCGGCGCCCTTGGCAGCGGAGTCCGTGTCCTTGCGGACCTGGCCCGGCGGCTTGCGCAGCAGGCTGCGGTAGGAGCCCGGGGAGTCGCCGAACAAGGGCACCTGCCAGAACGAAGGCACCGGGCCCGGGGATCCAGCCAGCACTTCCAGCCGGCCGATGGTCAGCCGCAGCAGGCGCCGCGCGCCGATCAGCGCCACCACGGCCAGCGGCAGTTCGATCAAGGCAGCCGACAGCACGCTGACCATGAAGCCCCTGGTGCCCCAGTCCAGCGTGATGTCGAACCAGGCATCACAGCACAACAGCGTCGCCAGCACGATCAGGCACACGATGAGAATCTGCAGGCGGCGCCAGGCGGCCCACGCCGTCGCCGCGAATATCAGCACCAGCCCGATGTCGAACCCGACCCAGGCCGCCCGCCAGCCACCGGCGCGATAGTCGGGCGGCAGCTTGACCTCGAGTATCCCGATCCAGATCGACAGCAACAGGACGCCGGCCAGGCACGCGGCGATGAGGATCCGGCGCCGCCGCTGGCTGAGCGGCGTGGGCGTGAGGCTCCGGGCGTTCAGGCTCGCCAGGGCCCGGGCGAGCTCGGCCCGCTCCTCGGGGGTCATCCGCTGCAGATCGGATTCGCCGATCACCCAAATCCTCCCTCTCTGCCACGTCAGACACTCTTTGCCTGACAACCTCAGCCGGCGGGCAGGTATGCCCGGGCAGGCACCGGTACGCCGGGGCAGCTCTGGCATCCCCGGGCGGCCGGATCCTGGCGGCACAGGCCGGCTGCGCCCGGGGGTTACGCTGGCAGGGTGCACGGTGAACTGGTCTTCGCCCATGCCGGGTTCGGCGCGGACGCCGTCCCCTATCCCCGGGGGTGGGAGCTGCAGCGGCGGCTGCACGGCCGCCGGGCGGCCGGGCAGATCCCGGACACCTGCCTGCTGCTCGAGCACGAGGCGGTCTACACCGCGGGCCGCCGGACCGAGCCGCTTGACCGCCCGCTGGCCGATCCAGGGATCCCGGTGATCGACGTGGACCGGGGCGGGAAGATCACCTGGCACGGGCCGGGGCAGCTCGTCGGCTACCCGATCATGGCGCTGGGCGAGCCGCTGGACGTGGTCGCCTACGTGCGCACCCTGGAGGAAGCGCTGATCCGGTGCTGCGCCGAAGTGGGCGTGGCCACCACCAGGGTGGCGGGCCGCAGCGGCGTGTGGATCACCGGGGACGGCCGCCCGGACCGTAAGGTCGGCGCGGTCGGCATCCGGGTGTCCCGCGGTGTCACCATGCACGGCTTCGCGCTCAACTGCGACTGCGACCTCGGCTGGTTCGACAAGATCGTGCCCTGCGGCATCAGGGACGCAGGCGTCACCTCGCTGACCGTGGAAGCGGGCCGGCCGGTGACCGTGGCCGGGCTGACCGGCCTGGCCGAGCACCACCTCGCCGCGGTGTTCGGCGCATCGGCCTGGCGCCGCGCCGACGTGGCCAGCCTGCTCCCGGACGCCGAACTGAGCCCCGCGGCACCCTGACTCCACCGCCCGGGCTGGGTCGCCCGGCTGGCGGTCTGTCCTTCACGGGGGCTTGGCTCTGGCCCGTACCGGGTGGAGACGGTGCGGCCGCGTTTCGGCCGCTAACCCTCGTCTAGCGAGGTTGCGCCTTTCTTCGTGACACGCTCTTTGGCCGTCGCTGTCCCAACCACGGCACAAGGCGCGGGTTATCCGGCGGCCAGCGCCGCGAAGTGCGCGGCCAGCCCGCCGGCCGGGACCGCGGCCTGCTCCCCCGTGGTCATGTCCCTGACCGTGACCGTGCCCGCCTCCTCCTCGGCGTTGCCGTAGATGACCGCCCACCTGGCCCCGGCGTCGTTGGCCCATTTGAGCTGACGGCCGAGCTTGCCCGAGGAGCCCAGGTACACGCTGGCCCGCAGCCCGGCGTCCCGGGCGGCCGCGGCAAAGCCGAAGCTGCGCGCGGCATGCCGCTCGTCCATGATCGTCACCGCCACGTCGAGCCGGCTGCGCCCGGCACCCGGCTGCGGCAGCATCAGCAGGATCCGCTCCATGCCGAGCGACCCACCGGTGGCCGGCACGTCCGGCCCGCCGAGCTGTTCGATCAGGTGGTCGTAACGGCCACCGCCGGCCAGCGACCCGGCCCCGCCCTCGGCGGCAACCTCCCAGATCGGCCCGGTGTAGTAGCTCAGGCCGCGCACCAGCCGGGGCGCGAACGTCACCCGGTCACCCGGCACCTGGCCGGCCACCAGGGACAGCAGCGAATCCACCTCGTCCAGCCCGGCCGCGCCCTCGTCGCTGCTCTTCAGCGCGTCCCTGATCTGCTCCGCGGCGTCGCCAGCCGTCAGCGCGGCGACCAGCGGTGCCGCCTGCTTCTCGGCCAGGCCCCGGCCAGCCAGTTCGGCGATCACCTCGCGGGGCGCGAGCTTGTCCAGCTTGTCCAGGGTGATCAGCACACCGGGGCCGAGTTCCGCGGGCACGCCGAACGCCTCGAGCAGCCCGGCGAGCACCCGCCGGGAGTTGAGCAGGAACCGGAATCCGCGCAGGCCGAGGTCGGCGAGCACGTCGTGTACCGCGCATATGACCTCGGCGTCGGCCATCGCCGAGGTGGTGCCCAGCGTGTCCAGGTCGCACTGGGCGAACTCGCGGTAGCGGCCGTGTCCGGGCCGGTCCGCCCGCCACACCGGGCCGATCGCGTACCGCTTGTACGGGGCCGGCAACTGGCTCCCGTAGGCGGCGGCCACCCGCGCCAGCGGCACCGTGTGGTCATAACGCAGCGCGAGGTCGGCCTCGCCGCTGCCCTCGTGCTCGCCGCGGCGCAGGATCTTGAAAATCAGCTTGTCGCCGTCGTCGCCGTACTTGCCAAGCAGCACGTCCAGCCGCTCGAAAGCAGGGGTAACCAGCGGCTCGAACCCGTACCTGGTGAACACCGACCGGATCCGCGCGAAAGCTTGTTCCCGCAACTCCCATTCGGCGGCGAGAAAGTCACGGGTACCTGACGGCGGATCGAACTGCGATGGCATGTGCCTATGCTCCCCGACTTCCGCGGCGCGCGCACATCGGTTATCGCGCCGGGCGGGCCTGCGCTCGGACGCTGCGGACCTTGACGGCCGTGCCGGGCGCACACTGTGCCCCGGAGCGCAGACGTACCCTGGAACCGTGGTACACGCACCTGAGGGGCGCAAGCTGCTCCGCATCGAAGCCCGCAACAGCCAGGTCCCGATCGAGCGCAAGCCGCCGTGGATCAAGACCAGGCTGCGGACCGGGCCGGAATACACCGCCCTGAAGAACCTCGTCCGCAGCCAGGGGCTGCACACGGTCTGTGAAGAGGCGGGCTGCCCGAACATCTTCGAATGCTGGGAGGACCGCGAGGCCACGTTCCTGATCGGCGGGGACGCGTGCACCCGGCGCTGCGACTTCTGCCAGATCGCCACCGGCAAGCCGGAACCGCTGGACACCGGGGAGCCGCGCCGGGTGGCGGGGTCGGTGGCTGCGATGGGGCTGCGGTACGCGACGGTCACCGGGGTCGCCCGCGACGATCTCGCCGACGGCGGGGCCTGGCTGTACGGGCAGACCTGCGTGGAGATCCACGCGGCCGTGCCGGGCTGCGGCGTGGAACTGCTCATCCCCGACTTCAACGCGCAGGCTGGCCCGCTCGCGGTGGTATTCGGCGCCCGCCCGGAGGTGCTGGCCCACAACATCGAGACGGTCCCGCGGATCTTCCGCCAGATCCGGCCCGGGTTCCGGTACGAACGGTCGCTGGAGGTGCTCGCCAGGGCCAGGGAGGCCGGGCTCGTGACCAAGTCCAACCTGATCCTCGGCCTCGGTGAGGAGGATCATGAGATCAGCCAGGCCATGGCCGACCTGCGCGGGGCCGGGTGCGACCTGCTGACCGTCACCCAGTACCTGCGGCCGTCGGCCCGGCACCATCCGGTGGCCCGATGGGTGCCACCCGACGAGTTCGAGCACTGGCGCACCGAAGCGCTCGGCATGGGTTTCGCCGGGGTGATGTCCGGTCCGCTGGTCCGTTCCTCCTACCGCGCGGGCCGGCTGTACGCCGACGCGCTGGCCCGCCGGGCAGCCCCGTCGGCTGCGCCAGTTTCTCCCTGACGGCTAGCTCTCGTATCCTGCCCTCCATGGTGAATAAGCCCGCGGGCGCCTCAAACCGGCAGGGCGCGGTGGATCCTGCAAGTCTCGGCCGCATTCAGCAGCTCCGGATGGCAGCGGGCATGGTCCGCAAGTCCAATCCCTGGGCCCTGCCCATCGTCGCGCTCACCGCCGTGGGCGTGATCGCCGTATTCGTGATCGTCGGGCTCGTCACCGGCCTGGTCGTCTTGCTGGCGCCGCTCGGCGTGCTTGGCGGCCTGCTGGCGGCGATGATCATCTTCGGCCGGTTCGCGCAGTCCTCCCAGTACGCGGCGATCGAGGGCCAGCCCGGTGCCGCGGCGGCGATCCTGCAGAGCATGCGCGGCGGCTGGACGGTGACTCCGGCGGTGGCGGCCAACCGGAATATGGACGTGGTGCATCGTGCGGTCGGCAAGCCCGGTGTGGTCCTGGTCGGCGAGGGCAGTCCCAGCCGGCTGCCGAGCCTGCTGGCGGCCGAGAAGAAGCGCATCTCCCGGGTGGCCTACGACGTGCCCATCTACGACATGCAGGTCGGCGACGAGGAAGGCCAGGTGCCGATCCGGCGCCTGCAGCGCAAACTGATGCGCCTCCCGCGCAACCTGAAGGGCCAGGCGGTCGCCGAACTGAACTTCCGGCTGAAGGCACTGCCCGCCAACCTGCAGGCTCCCAAGGGCCCGATGCCCAAGACCGGCCGCATGCCCAAGCCCCCGCGGCCGCGCAACCGCTAGCCCTGGCGGCCCGGACCAGCCCCGGGGTGGTTACAGCCGGATAACGATAGTGTTCGCGGCCCGGTCGTGCAGGCCGCGCAGGTCGCGGTCGGTGACCAGTGGCGGGATGACGGTCAGCAGCAGCAGCGTGCGCACCAGGCCCCAGAGCAGCCCGACCGGCTTGCCGTCCAGGCGCGCGACCCGGATGCCGGTCAGCCGCTTGCCGAGCGTCAGCCCGGTCAGCGACGTGAGCAGGTAGTCCTGCACCGCGAAGACCACCAGCGTCCAGTACTGGTCGTGGAACAACGCCACCGCGATCAGCGTGCAGACCACCCAGTCGATCAGCAGGGCGCCCAGCCGGCGCCCCATGCCGGCCACCGAGCGTGGCCCGTCTTCTGGCAGCCCGAACTTCTCGCCGGGATATGCGGGGCGGTCGCTCGGGGCCTTGGCCCCGTCCACCGGTGAAGCTGACACGCCACCAACGGTATCGCCTGTGGGGACGGCGGTGTACGGCTGGCCTGCCTACTCAGCGTGACCTGGCCGGACGCCAGGCGTAACACGCGTGAAACACTTGGGACACCGCTCGGAAACGGCAGGCGCCTAGCGTGACAGCGGTCCTGCAGCAGGCGCAAACCCGCGCGGTCAGGACACGGCCGCAGCCTCCAGGGAGGGTTGATGTTCACGAACGCCGACGAGGTACTGAAGTTCATCGGCGACAACAAGGTGGAGTTCGTCGACGTCAGGTTCTGTGACCTGCCGGGGACTGTGCAGCACTTCACCGTGCCGGTCGAGTCTTTCGACGCGAAGGTTTTCACCGACGGGCTGATGTTCGACGGTTCCTCGATCCGCGGATTCCAGCAGATCCACGAGTCGGACATGCTGCTCCTGCCGGACCCCGCCACGGCCGTGCTCGACCCGTTCCGCCAGCACCCGACGCTGAACCTGACGTTCTTCGTGCACGACCCGCTGACCGGCGAGCCGTACACCAGGGACCCGCGCAACGTCGCCCGCAAGGCGCAGGACTTCCTGCTGGGCACCGGCATCGCGGACGTGGTGTACTTCGGCCCCGAGGCGGAGTTCTACATCTTCGACTCGGCCCGCTACGAGACCGGGCCGAACACCGGCTACTACCACCTCGACTCGGTCGAGGGCGCGTGGAACACCGGCCGCGAGGAAGAGGGCGGCAACCTCGGCTACAAGCCGCGCTACAAGGGCGGTTACTTCCCGGTGCCGCCGATGGACCACTACACCGACCTGCGCTCGGAAATGGTGCGCATGCTGATCCGGTGTGGCATCCAGGTGGAGATGCAGCACCACGAGGTGGGCACCGCCGGCCAGGCAGAGATCGACATCAGGTTCGCCCCGCTGCTGGAGATGGCCGACAAGCTGATGCTCTACAAGTACGTGGTCAAGAGCGTGGCCCGGGCTGCAGGGAAGACCGTCACGTTCATGCCCAAGCCGCTGTTCGGTGACAACGGTTCCGGTATGCACTGCCACCAGAGCCTGTGGAAGGACGGCGCCCCGCTCTTCTATGACGAGGTGGGCTACGCCGGGCTGTCCGACATCGGCCGCTACTACGTCGGTGGCCTGCTCAAGCACGCGCCTTCGCTGCTCGCCTTCACCAACCCGACCGCGAACTCCTACCACCGGCTGGTGCCGGGGTTCGAGGCACCGGTCAACCTGGTCTACTCGCAGCGCAACCGTTCCGCCTGTGTCCGGATCCCGATCACCGGTGCCAACCCCAAGGCCAAGCGGCTGGAGTTCCGGGTACCTGACCCGTCGGCCAACCCGTACCTGGCGTTCGCGGCGATGATGATGGCGGGTGTCGACGGCATCCGGAACAAGATCGAGCCGCCCGAGCCGGTGGACAAGGACCTCTACGAGCTGCCGCCGGACGAGGCCCTGGCCATCCCGCAGGTGCCCGGATCCCTGGACAAGGTCCTGGACACGCTGGAATCCGACCACGAGTACCTGCTCGACGGCGGGGTGTTCACGCCGGACCTGATCGAGACCTGGATCGACTACAAGCGCACCAACGAACTCGACCCGATCCGGCTCCGCCCGCACCCGCACGAGTTCGAGCTGTACTACGACATCTGATCGACATCCGGCCACTGGCCTGCTGGTTCGCAGGTCGTGATAGCGGAAGCCCGCGGGAAGGTCCTTGACCTTGCCGCGGGCTTTCCGCGTGACGCCGGCTAACCGCGTCAGCCGGACGGCCGGCCCTCGACACGGGTCCAGCGTTCCCGCGCCCCGCCCTTGCCATTGACGGGCAGCGCCATGATGAACTCGCCCGGAGACCGGGATACCGGCAGGAAGTACATGCGCATCTCGCCCGACATCCTGGCCTGCTTCCACACACGCTGCCAGGCTTTCGCCGACGCCACCGCGACGGCGCCGCCGGTGTATCCGTAGTTGGACTCCAGGATGGCCTGGGAGACGCGGGACGGCTCGTGCGCCAGCACCGTGAGCACCAGCAATGGCCGTCCGTCAAGGTCGAGGATCTGCCACCGCCCCCCGCTGGTGGTGACATCGCGCTTGCGGCGCCATCGCCAAGCCGTCTCATGCTGGCGCCACTGGGAGCCCTCGAACTCGATGTGCCGGGCCGGGCGCCGCCGGAAACCCTGACGGCCCAGGCTGCTGCCCGTGCCCCGATGCGCCGACCACATGCCCTGCAGCGCCTCTTCCACGTCGGTGGAAGTGATCATACGGGCACCTTTCCTGAAACGCGGAACACCCAGACGGGCAATACGGGGCCCTACCGCGGCGGCCGCCGCAGACCGTTCCACAGCGGTCACCATAACGACGGTCGGCGCTGTGGTACAGGCCCCGCTTGGCTAGGCCGCTGGGTCGTAGTAGTGGGCGTACTGCCACAGTCCGCGGCTGATCAGGGCATCGTCGGGCAGCGGGCCGAACCTGGCCGGTGACAGCGCCGCCATGCCCGGCGGTGGCGTGCCGGTGGTGATCCAGGTGGCGAGTGCCTCGCCGAGCGCGGGCGAGGAGGAGAACCCCGAGCCATTGCAGCCGCTGGCCACCCATAGGCCCGGCAGGTCCGGGACGGGCCCGGCGGTGAACCGGCCATCGGGGCTCATCGTGAACAGCCCACCGCGGTGGTCGGCGACCGGTGCGGCGCCGGCGGCCGGAGCTTCGGCACTGACCTGGGCTGCCAGCTTGCGCAGTACGCCCAGGTCCAGCGGCAGATCATCGGTCGTGAACGAGGGTGGCTGCTGGCGCGGGTCGAATGGCAGTGGGTCGGCCTCGAAGCCGCCGAACATCAGCCCGCCGCGCGATGGCCGCAGGTACACCGCGGCATCCACCACGCGGACGATCGGATCGGCCGGGTCGATTTCCGGGTCCGGGCTGGTGATGAGCAACTGGTGGCGCACCGGGGCGAGCGGCACCGGCACGCCGGCCAGCTCGGCAACCTGCCGCACCCAGCCACCGGCCGCGTCCACCACCACCGGGGCCGCGATCAGCCGGCCGGCGGTCTGCACCCCGCTCACCCGGCCACCGGTGACCGGGATGCCGATGACCGGCTCGTTCTCGGCCACGACCACCCCGCGCAGCCGGCAGGCCGCCAGGTAGGCCTGGATCAGACTGGTGGGCTCGGCGATGTAGACGTCCTCCGGGCACCAGAGCGCGAACTCCTCCCCCGCCGCCCGGTAGAAGCTGACCCGCTCGGCGACCAGGGCCGGGTCCGCTTCACGGACGTCGGCGCCCCAGCCCCGCGACTGGGCCAGTTCCCGGGTCAGGTAGTCGCGGTGCTGGGCGGTCCGGGCGATCAGGAAGCTTCCCGAGCGGGCCACTTCGAGCGGCACTCCCGCCCAGTCGCCGAAGCTCACCGCCCGGGCGATGCTGCGCCGGGCCAGCCGGGTGCGCAGCTCATCGGCCTGCACGGACTTGAACAGGCCCGCGGCCCGCCCGGAGGCCTGCGACCCGGCGGTGCCGCGTTCTGCCACCACCACCGACCGCCCTGCCAGCGCACAGTGCAGCGCGGCGCTCAGCCCGAGGGCACCGGCCCCGATCACGATCACATCGGCGTCCATGACGCCAGTGTGCCCAGCCCGATGTGATCTCGCCCAGTGCCAGGCCTTTCATGATCGCCGGCCCTGGGGCGTCACCGGCTTCTGAAGATCGTGAAGAGCACCCGTAGCACGAGCACGCCGGCGACGATGAGCAGGTTGTAGCCGATCAACTGGTAGAGGCTTACGGACTGGGCGACCTTAGGCCCGCCCGGCGCGGCAAGCATCAGCGCGGCGACGACGCCGGATGCCGCGCCCAGCAGCGCCAGCAGGAATTGGTTGGCCAGGCCGGTGACCACCCGGCGATCACGCTCGTCCGCGAACAGCCGCACGTTGATGCCGAGCCTGCCCTGTTCCAGTGCACTGGTGACCCGGTCGAACCGGCGCGGCAGCCGGCGCAGCACCGGAAGCAGCGCGGCCAGATCGTCGGCTGCCGACCGGCCCACGGCCTGGGGCGACAGCTTCACGGCCATCTGGTCGGCCGCGTACTCGCGCGCCTCCTCGGCGATGTCGAACGAGGTCGTGAGCTGGGCGAGCGTGCCGTCCAGGGTGCCGAGGGCGCGCAGCACCGTGCCGATCTCGGCCGGGATGGTCAGCTCGAACCGGGCGGCCAGGCGGAACAGGTCGGTGAACATCTCGGCGGACGCCCCGACGCCGCTCGTAAGGTGGCGCGCGATGAACTGCCCGAGGGCCCGCTCCAGCTGGTATTCGTCAAGCTCGTCGGTGCGGTCCACCAGATCGAGCAGGGCATCGCGGAGCGCCGCGGAGTCGCCGTGGCCGACGGCGAGCAGCAGGTTCTGCAGCGCGATCCGCTGCTGGGCGTCGAGATGGCCGACCGAGCCGAAGTCGAGCAGGGCGAGGCGGTTGTCGGCGAGCAGCAGGACGTTGCCGGGATGCGGGTCGGCGTGGAACACCCCGCCCTCGGTGATCTGGTACACCATGCTGCGCAGCAGCGCACGGGCCAGCTGGGCCCGGTCAAGCCCGCGGTCGTCGATCTGCTGCCCGGCTGCCCGCAGGTTGACCCCGTCCAGCCATTCGATGACGAGCACATGCTCGGTGCACAGTTCCCCGTGTATGGCCGGCATGACCACGGAAACCCCGCGCCCGACGGCCCGCTGCTGGTCCGGCCAGGTGGCGGCGACGGCCGCCATGTTGCGTGCCTCGATCCGGAAGTCCAGTTCTTCCCTGATGGCCGCGGCGAACCCACGGGCGACGCCGGCCGTGCCGACGGCCCGCGCCCAGCGGGCACGATCCTCGAGCCGGTCCGCCAGGCGCAGCAGGATGTCCAGGTCCCGTTCCACGCCGGTGCGGATTCCGGGGCGCTGGACCTTCACCGCCACCTCGGCGTCCGGACCGGTCCCGCAGCGCAGCCGTGCCTTGTGTACCTGGGCGATCGATGCGGCCGCGGCAGGTTCTGTCTGCAGCTCCGCGAAGACCTCCTCGGGCGGCGATCCGAGCGACTCCGCAATCACCTCCGCCACCTGTGCCCACGGCGCCGGTTCGGCCCGATCCTGCAGCTTGGCGAGTTCGGTGGTGAACTCTTCCGGGAGCAGATCGCTGCGGGTGGACAGCAGCTGGCCCAGCTTGATGAAGGTGACGCCGCCTTCTTCCAGAGCCTTGCGCAGCGACTGCGCCAATGCTGCCCGGCCGCCGGCCGCGTCGGCGCCGCGGACCCGCCGACCGCGCAGGTAGGGGCCCAGGCCATGGCGCACCGCGATCCGGCTGATCTGCGCGTACCGCCGCGACCGCGCGAGCGCCTTCCGCGTGCCGCGGAGCATCTCCACCGGCTGCGGCAGCGTCCCGCTCGGTACCAGCACCTCCGCCATCACGATGAAGAGCATCGCGACGATCAACGGGATACCAAGCACCACGGTGACGAACGCGACCAGGTGCCCGGGCTGAGCCGCCTGCAGTGACCTGCCAAGAAGCAAAGCGGCAACAAATCCGAGCAACCCGGCGATCAGGGCGCGCAGCGCACCGACCGGCAGCCCCAGCAGCCGGCGCGATACCCACGCCAGGCCCGCCACCAGCACCGTGCTGGTGGCCAGCACGATCACGGCAAAGGCGAGCCCGCTCAGTTGCGACGATGGCCCGGCCAGCATCGCTCCGGTTGCCGATCAGGCTCCGGAGGGGCAGGCTTTGCCCACGGTGGCAAACAGCTGCTCCGCCGCCGTGGTGACCTGGCCAAGCGCGGTGACAACGCTCGACACGGCGGCGGTGCTGGAGTTCGCGGCCAGTTTCTGGACCTCGGTCTGGAGGCTGGTGAGTGCCGACTTCAGCGCTGCTGGTCTGGGACTGCCACTGGCCTTTGGCGTCGTTCGCGAAGCTGGTCGCGGCCGTCTTGACGTTGGCGAGGTCGGCCTTGATCTCGTTCGCCGCGCCCTTTCCGGCCCCGGCCTGTACGTGCGTCAGCTTGTCCAGGGATGTGCGCAGGGCAGCGGCGTCGGCACACAGCGCGGAACTCGCGGCCGAAACCGACGGGGACGCGGCCGCCGGGGACGAGGACGCGCCGGACGCCGTGCTGCTGCTACTCGATCCGCACGCGACCGTCAGGAGCGCGACGCCGCCCGCGATCGCGGCGAGCCGCAACCGCGCAGGCTTGGCCACGCTGCCCCGTGATCTCATGACAGCGAGCCTCCCAGCCGGCCAGATGCCCGCGCATCACCCGTGGCGGGGCATTCTCCGGGAAGGCCCTGGCAGCGGCTTCCGCTCCGTCCGGCCGGCGTGATCAAGGTGCTGTGAGCCCTGGGATCACCCTGCCCTGTCGGCGGCCAGTTCGGCATCGGCCAGGGCCATGTCCTTGCCCAGGTCTTCCCTGCTGTAGGCGTGGATCGTCGGCTCTCGCTGGGCGCACCAGGTCACCGAGCCATCGAGCGCGTTGGGGACGTACCAGACCCGCCAGCCCGGATGGTCCTTCATCAGCCCGATGCGCTGCTCTTCGAGGACACGGAACGGAGACATGACTTCATTGTGACACCCTATGACATGGCATAGGGTCCTGTGAGCGGTCTTGATCATGAGGGGTAAGTAGACCGTAACCTTCCTGTTATGGTGCAGCATGGCAGGGCACAGCCTCCCTCAGTGCAGGTTGCGGGCCTGCTGCGCGCCAGGATCGAGTCCGGGGAGTGGGGGCCAGGGGAAGCTCTGCCATCGATCGTCGCGCTTGCGGCTGAGTACCGCGTGACGACCAACACTGTGCAGAAGGGGCTCCGCATCCTGAAAGCCGAAGGGCTCGTGACCAGCGTCCCTGGCTACGGCACATTCGTCGCGGAGTAGCTCCCGCAGCAATTTGGTGCCTGGTCAGGCGTGCGGGCCGAGGAGGCCCAGCGGGCTGGGCGCGGTGAACTCGATGCGGAGCACGGTCAGGCCACGGGCCAGGTGCACCGTATGCACCCGCGCCGGCCGGAACGCGCCGTGCTGCGTGTCGAGGAACGAGACCATGGACCGCACGTACCCGGCGCTGACGTGGCCGGCGCTGTGGCGCGCATGCGCGTCCTCGGCGATGTCCACCTGGCGCAACGGTATGTCGGGGCCCGCTCCCGGTGCGGGGATGCCGAAATCCACGATGAACATCGGGTGCCCGGCGGCCATCTCCGCGATGGCGAGCAGCAGCCGCCCGTCAACGTCCCCCGTGGCAAGCTGCCGCCGGGCGATGGGAGCCGCCGTGATCCTGCCGGTGTGCAGCAGCTGCGCTCCGGAGGCTTTCCGGTTTGCCAGGTCCGCGCGGAGCATGGCCCGGTAGGCGGCTGCTCCGTGCTGCGCGGTCTGCCGGATGTCGATCCGGTCCGGGCCGAAACCGAAGCTCGCCAGCACCGCGGGCGCGTACACCGCGCTGAGCACGTTGCCGAACTGGGCCCGTACCGCGGCCGTCGCGACGATGATCTCGGACCGGAGCGGGCTGGTGGTCTGCGCGCCGAGCTGGTACAGGCGGCTTGCCAGAACCCCGCGTGACCTGAGGGCCTGGCACATGACCGGGTCGCAGGCCACCACGGCGGTCCGGCTGACCTGGCCGGCCACCCAGGCAGCCGCGCGCGTGCGCACCGCGGCCCCGGCACCGCGCGCGTGCGAGCCTTGGCCGGTGCCTTGCCCGGGCGCAGCACGGCCCGACAGCACCAGCGCGATCACGGCCGCCGCGACCAGCGCCACCACGGCGAGAATCACACCGGCGATGCGGTACGACCGGCCGGATCGCCGAGGCCGCTTGGCGGCTGGCAGGGCGGCGGGCAGAGGCACCGCGGTGCCGGTACCCCGGCCGTTGCCCGGCCGCGTCCCGCCCGGATCGGCGGCCCAGCCGTAGCCGGACGGCGCAGGAAAGGACGGTGCGGGAGGGGGCGCTGCGGGCGGCCGCGCCTGTGCGGACGTCGGCGCGGTAGGCATGGGCGCGGGTGGCGTCACGGGAACTGAACCGGCCAGGCCGGCCGGTGCGGTCGGCGCCGCAGCCAGATCGGGCGGCGGGGCCAGGTCCGCAGCAGCCCGGGCAGGCCCGGCTGGTGGCGCGAACCTGGCCGCGGCGGCCAGCGCCGCGCTGCCCGCGGGCATGGTGGGTGCCGACGCGGCGGCCGAGCGCTATGGTGGGTGCCGACGCGGCGGCCAGAGCCGCGCTGCCCACCGGCATGGTGGGTGCCGACGCGGCGGCCACCGTCGCGGCCGAAGGGGCTCCCGGTGGCACAGACTCTGCGGGCGATCCCGGCGCCGTGGCGGTGGACGGCCCGGATGCCGGCGGTCCAGGCTGCGCGGGCGAGCCGGCCGGGGTGGCGGCGGCCGGCGGCGCCGTGGCAGGCGGAGTGGGCGTGAAAACGGACGGCGCAGGCTGGCCGCTGGCCGTGGCAGGCGGAGTGGGCGTGAAAACGGACGGCGCAGGCTGGCCGCTGGCCGTGGCCGCCGGGCCGGCCGGGCCGGTTCCGGATCCGGAGATCCTGGGCAGTGGCTCGGTGTGCGCCTCCGGGTCCAGTCTGCGGCCGAGCATCGAGGGCGGCAGGTACTCACGCCGCAGTTCGGCGGGCGGTGGCGGTGCGCCATTCGCACCAGGAGCGCGCCGCGGCAGTGGCACGGCTGGCCAGGCGGCCGCTCCGTCCGGGCCGCCAGCGGCATTCCCGGCGTCTGCGGCTTCTCCGCGCTCGGCCGCGCCCTGCGGTTCCGGTGCCATCGCGGCGTCTTCCGCGGCGCTGCGCCCCAGGCCCGCCGCCTCGCCGCGCGGGGTATCCCCCGGCTGGACCCGCGTTACCGGCCACGCCGCGTCCCGGTCCCACGGGGGGCCGTTCACCGGGCTCGCGCCAGTGCCGTAATCCAGGCTGGCGCCAGTGCGGTTATCCGGGTTTGCGCTGCTGCCGTTGTCCGGGCCGCCGCCGGTGCCGGGGTCCGCGCCGCTGCCATTGGCCGGGGTCACCCCGGAGCTGGCGGCCAGGTCTGCGTCGCTGCTCTCGGAACCCGCGCCACTTCCGTATCTCTGGGCTCGCGCCGCTTCCGTTCGCCGGGCTCGCGCCGCTTCCGTTCGCCGGGCTCGCGGCACTGATTTTCCCGGAGGCTGGGCCGATGTTCCCGGGCGCTTGGCCGATATTCTCCCGGCCGGCGGCAGTGCCGTTGGCCGGGGCTGCACCGCTCCCGGCGGCCCGGTCACCCGCCTGGACGCCGTGCCCCGTGCCCAGCACGCCGTCGGCGCCCCGGCCGCCGGCTCCGTGCTGCCCCGGGGCGTCCCGCCGCCGCTCGGCTTCGTCGCGTTCGAGCTCGATCGCGATCGCGGTGAGGACACGCTGGCGCAGGTCTTCCGAAATGACCCCAAGCTCGACCTGCGCCGGTGGCCTGGGTGATCCGGACGCTCCAGGAACGCGGCGCGGAAGCGGCGGGACGCCGTCAGCTACCATGCGGCCACCCCCCGGAGGCCCGCGCACGAGCGGGACGTGTGCCTGGACAGCGGAACATACATCGCACGGTTAATTCAACCGAAATCGCATATTGTCGCAATGAAACTACCTAAAGTGCATACGCCCATTGGGGAGTTGCGTGACCGGCCGTATAGCAGGGTAGCCATATTTGACTACCCTGCGGTAGGTCTCATCGCCAGGCTCTCGGTGCTTCCGTACCGGTTCCGGTGCCCGCCCAGCGCACGAAGTCCGGGCTGGCCTGCAGTTCAGACCGGTCAGTTCACCGGTGGCGACGTTCGGTGATGTTTGGCCGGGGCGCCGCGCCGAGCCGCTCATACCAGGCAGATGCCATCAATCCCGGCAAACACCCTTCCTGTGCCGGGGGATGTTAGTAGCTTCGCGTCTGCGGTCTTCCTGTCCGGGGGGAATCGCCTGGCAGGGCAATGCCAGCATGATTGACGGGCTGCGGGGGGCGGCCAGGCCGCGCCCCACTCGGCCCCTGTGTGGGCAGGTGCGCTGATGGAGAACGGCACGGCAGGCTGGGGGGCTTCTCCGCCACCACAGCCGACTGAGGCGTCTGTACCGGAGCGCTGGTCACAAGCATGGGTGGAGACCTTCCCCCAGGCCGCAGCGCACGGCAACGGCGCTGCGCGCGGCAACGGCACCCCTCCCTCCCCCGTGGTGCCGCCGCCGGTGTCCCCGGTCTCGGTCCATCCGCACCGCCCGGCGGTCCCCGCCGCCCCTCCCCCGGCGGCGGTCCCAGCCGCTCCCCCGGACGTTCCAGGCGCACCACGTACGTTTTCCGGACCCGGGCCCCGGGTCGCCGCGTCGCACCGCCAGCAGCGTGCCCGCAAACTGCGCGGTCCCGGCCCGCAACCCCCCGAGCCGGACGAAGCCGAGTCCGGCAGCCGCAGGTCCCCGGGCCGCACCACCGCGCTGCTTTGTGCCGTGCTGGCCGTGCAGGCCGCCCTCACGCTGCGGCTCGTCTGGTCCAACACGGCCTCTCAGGGCGAGGCCACCGCGCTGTGGGCCGGGCACCTCACCTGGTCGCACTGGCTGCATGGTGTCACCGTCCCGCCGTTCCAGGCCTACCTGCCCGGCGCGCCCGTCCTCTACCCGCCGCTCGGCGCGCTCGCGGACCACTTGGCCGGCCTGGCCGGAGCACGCCTGCTGTCGCTGGCCATGATGCTCGGCGTGACCGTCCTGCTATGGTCCACCGCGGCCCGGCTGTTCGGGCGGCGGGCCGCGGTCTTCGGCGCGGCGCTGTTCGCGATCCTCGGCCCGGTGCTGCAGCTCGGCGCGCTCGCCACCGGCGATGCCCTCGCACTGCTGCTGCTCGCGGTCTCCACCTGGTGCGTGGTCCGGGCCGGATCCCGCGAGGACGCGACAGGCTGGATGATCCTCTCCGGAGTCAGCCTTGTGCTGGCCAACGCCGCGGCTTACTCGTCGGTGCTGTTCGACCCCGTGGTGATCGCGCTCGCGCTGCTCGTCGCCTATCCCAAACCGGGCGGCAAGCCCGCCCTCGCCCGTGGCGCCACCATCCTCACCATCGTGGCCACGCTGCTCATGGTGGGCACGCTGATCGGCGGCGACTACTACGTCAGTGGCATCGACCAGACGCTGTCCCTCGGCATCAACATTCCCGCCGACCGGCTGCCAGTGCTGGAACATGCCACCGCATGGACCGGCATCGTCGCGGCCGCGGCGCTGTGCGCGGCCGCCGTGGGCTGGGCCGCCGGTGACCGGCGCCGGGCCCGGCAGGCTGGGCTGCTCGCCGTGGCCGGGCTGATCGTCCCGGCCGAGCAAGCGCTCCAGGGCGCGGTGCTCGATCTGGACACGCACATCGTGGCGGGCGCCTGGTTCGCCGCCATGGCGGCAGGGTACGCGGTCCACCGGCTCGTCGCGGCGGGTGCCACCCCGCGGGCCCAGGCCGTCACCAGCGGCGCCTGTGCCGCCGCGCTGGTGTTTCCGCTGACCCTCGGCGTGAGCCAGTCCCAGGCACTACTGCATTCCTGGCCTGACTCCGCCAGCCTCATCGCGATCATGCGGCCGCTTGCCGACGGCGGCACCGCGCACCTGCTGGTCGAGGATCCCAACATCGCCGAGTATTACCTGCCGGCCGGGAGGCACTGGGCGCGCTGGTCGAGCACCCGGAACATCGTCCTGCGGTCGGGGAAGAGCATCCTCATTCCGGTGGACGCCGCGGGCGTCGTGGGCGCGGGCAGCCCGGACGCGTTCGCCAAGTACATAGCCAGCGGTTACTTCTCGCTGATCGCGCTGAACTTCGCGGACACCACGGCGCTGGACCACCGCATTGCCGCCGACATCCGGCTCAACCACCACTACAAGGTGGTCGAGGTGGTCCCGGACGGGCCCGGGCCCTACGTGATCTGGAAGTACCAGCCGCACGCGGCCGTGCAGCACTACCAGCCGACGATCGGATCCGGCTCGGGCCACCCCAAGCAGCACACCAAGCAGCCCGGCCCGCACCGCCGCAAACGGCAGCACGGGAACCAGCGGTGAGCGCTACCTACACCACCGCGGGGGCAGGACGGCACCGGGCGCAGACCTCCAGCCTGGTGCTGCCGCAGCCGCCGAACGACGAGGAGAAGTACCTCTACATCCACCGGAACCTGTTCTTCCTGGCGACCACCATGGTCATCGGGGCCAGCACCGTCATCATCAGCCAGGTCGACTTCGAGACGCACAACCCGCTGCCCTGGCCGTTCGTCGTGTTCACCGTGACGTTCTTCGCCTACCAGGTGATCAGCCTGCCGGTGAACTTCACCGGCAGCGGCTTCGACCTGGCCGCGCACCGACTGCGGGTGCGGACCTGGAACCCGGTCTGGTACCCCAGCGTGGATATCTACCTGCCGGTCTGCGGGGAGCCGGTCCCGGTGCTGCGCAACACCTGGACGGCCGTGGCGGCACTGGCCGCGCAGTACGGAGGTGTGGCCCGGCCCTACGTGATGGACGACGGCGAGGATCCGGAGGCCGCCCGGCTGGCCGCGGAGTTCGGGTTCAGCTACTGGGTGCGGCCGCGCCCGGGCGAGCACAAGAAGAGCGGCAACCTGCGCTACGCCTTCGCCCGCACCCAGGGCGAGTTCATCCTCATCCTGGACGCCGACTTCGCGCCGCGGCGCGACTTCCTGCGCGAGACGCTGCCCTACATGGCCGATCCGGCGATCGCCATCGTGCAGACGCCGCAGTACTTCCGCGGCAGCAGGCGGCAGACCTGGATCGAGCGGTCAGCGGGCGCGATCCAGGAGGTCTTCTACCGGTCGGTCCAGGTAGCCAGGGACCGGTTCGGTGAGGCCATCTGCGTGGGGACCTCCGCGGTGTACCGGCGGGCGGCGCTGGAGCCGCAGGGTGGCCCGACGCTGATCCCCTACGCCGAGGACGTGCACACCGGCCTGGACGTGCGCCGGGCCGGCTGGAAAATGATCTACCTGCCCATCCTGCTGTCCGCCGGGATCTGCCCGGACAACCTCGACGCGTTCGTCCGCCAGCAGTACCGCTGGTGCACCGGCAACGCCGGGGTGCTGTTCTCCGAGCGGCTGTGGAGCGTGCGGATGTCGGTCCCGGCACGGCTGACCTACCTGTCCGGGTTCCTGTACTACGCCTACACCGGCCTGCTGACGTTCTTCGGCCCGCTGATCCCGATAGTCATGCTCCTCTTCCTCCCTGACGACATCCGGCTGAAGAACTTCCTGGTGCTGATCCCGGCGGTGCTCACCGCGTTGATCCTCTATCCGCTGTGGCACCGGTCCAGGTACGGGCCGTCGGTCTGGCCGCTGGGGCTGGCCCGCGGCTGGGCGCATGTCTTCGCCATCACCGACAGCGCCCGGGGCAAGACCATGGGCTGGCACCCGACCCGCACCCCGGGCAGTTCGCTGCGCCGGTTCCGGATCTGGGTCACCGCGTGGAGCGGCGCCCTGGCGGTGGGCTGGGCGGCGCTGGCCATCTGGCGGACGGTGGCATACGGGTCTGCGCAGTTCGCCGTGGTGCTCGCGTTCGGCCTGTTCAACCTCGCCGTGGTGGGCCGAGTGGTGTTCCCGGGGAAGCGCACCGCATGAGATCGCGCCTGGTGACGCTGCTGGCCGTGCTGATCGCCGCGGCCGGGCTGACGCTGACCGCTGTCCGCCTGGTCGCCAGGACCAGCACCCCGGCCGTGGTACACGCGTCCCTGTCCCCCAGCCTGGCGTCCTACCTCGGGGTCTACGAGGACGGGTCACCGCCGGACTTCGGGCCGGTCGGGGGCTTCGCCCACACGGTCAGCCGCCAGCCGAACCTGGTGGGCTATTTCAGCGGCTGGGCGCAGCCGTTCGCCTCCGGGTTCGCGGAGAAGCTCCGCGCGCACGGCATCATCCCGTTCGTGCAGATCGACCCCACCTACGCCTCGGTGCCCGCGATCGCGGCCGGCGAATACGACGACTACCTGCGCAGCTACGCACTCAGCGTGCGCAACTTCGGGCATGCGGTGGTCATCGGCTTCGGGCACGAGATGAACGCGCCCTGGTACTCGTGGGGGTACGGGCACGTCCGCCCGGCGGTCTTCGTCGCCGCATGGCGGCACATCGTGGATATTTTCCGCAGCGGGGGCGCCGACAACGTGACCTGGCTGTGGACCATCAACCAGGACCGGCCCGGCACCGGCCCGATCGCCTCCTGGTGGCCCGGTGCGAAGTACGTCACCTGGGTCGGCATCGACGGCTACTACTTCCGCCCGTCCGACACCTTCGCCAAGCGTCTTCGGCTCCACGATCCAGCAGGTGCGGGCCCTGACCGGCAAGCCGATCCTGCTGTCAGAGACCGCCGTCGGCCCACAGGCGGGGCAGTTCACGAAGATCAGCGACCTGTTCATCGGGATGCGGCAGTACCGGACGCTGGGCCTGGTCTGGTTTGACAAGGTGCAGAACAACGGCATCTATCATCAGGACTGGCGGATTGAAAACGACCCGCAGGCGGACGCCGCGTTCCGGCTCGGCCTCTCCGAGCTGGACCTGGCCCGGCCCTGACGGCGTCCGCCGGGATCGCCATGCGGCGGACCCCGGCCGGTGCCACCGGCACCAGGGCCCGCGCGCTCATGCCTGCGTGACGGAGCATTCGTGACAACCAGCACAGAAACGATCCTCGCCAGCCTGAACACCCATGGCGGGCGCAGCGCGGACGGCCGGCCCTATGACCTGGAGGCAGCCTGCCGCCAGCTCAAGGCGGACATCATCGTCCTGCAGGAGGTGTGGTGCCCGCACGACGGCCCGGACCCGGTCGCCGATATCGCCGCGGCGCTCGGCACGGAGCTGCTCAGGGCCGATCTGATGGACGACACGGACCTGCGCAGCTTCGGCATCTCCGGCGAGACGGCACGCGGCCGGTGGGGGCTGGCGACGCTCACCACGATGCCGGTCACCGGGTACGAGGTGGCCGACCTCGGCCGCATCGCCGGCGATCCCACGCCCCGGGCCGCTCAGCTCGTCACGGTGGAACTGCCGGGCCGTGGCCCGTTGCGCATCGCGAACACGCACCTGACCCACCGGCTGCTCAGCCCGGTCCAGCTGCTGCGCCTGGTCCGGCGCCTGGCCGCCGACGACATCCCGACCGTGATCGTCGGGGATCTCAACATGCCCGCGCCGGTCACCGGGCTCGCGGCCGGCTACGCACCGGCGGTCAGCGGGCGCACGTTCCCGGCGCACCGCCCGCTGCTGCAGCTCGACCACATCCTGGCGAGCCGCGGCGTCGCCCGGTGCGGTGGCGAGGTCCTGCCGCCGGCCGGCTCCGACCATCTCCCGGTGCGCGCCCGGCTGCGGCTCAGCTAACGGCACACATGCGCTACGCCTGCCCAACCGCACGGTGTCCCCGGGCGTCCACGAGGCATGGGGAAAACAACAGCCACATCGTTCGCATTACTCGCCGCCCTGACGGCCATGTGCGCCGCCTGCAGCGGACCGAAACCGGCTCCGCGGCATCCACCGGCCGCCGCAAGCCGGGCCCCCGTGGTGCCCGCCGCGACGGCACCCGCCCCCCGGACCCCGGCCGCCATGGCCCCGGCCGGCCCCGCCGGGCACCGGCGGCACGCACGCCATCGCCGGGCGCACCTGGTGGCCGCGCCGGTGCCCTACGGCGTCACCTGCCAGCCCGCCGCCCTCCGGCTGGCCCTCGGGGAGCGGCTGTCCCAGGCGACCTCGCTAGAGATGCTGCTCTTCACCCTCACCAACGTCTCGGGGGAAGGCTGCGACCTGCGCGGGTACCCGGGGGTGAACCTGCTTAACGCCGGCGGCCGCGTGCTGCCGTTCCGCATTCACTGGGGCAGAAGCAGGGGCCAGATCATCACCAGCGCACCGCCGCCGCTGGTACCCCTCGCGCCGGGCGGGACCGCCTACTTCGCGGCCAGCAAGTGGGTCTGCGTCGGGCACTCGTACTCGGCCGGGCGATACCTCCAGGTAGTACCGCCCAACGACTACCAGGCGGTGCCGGCCGTTCGGCTCCGCTACCACGGCCTGGACTACTGCCGGGCGGGCGACCCCGGGAACACCGTGAACGTGAGCCCTGTCGAGCCCAGCCAGCGCGGGGTGTTCAGCGTGCGCGCCTGACCGCGGCAGGGCGCCCGGACCTGCCGCACCTGCGCATTTCGCGTGCCCGCGCCGGAATGGCGGGACTACGTCCGGAGGTAGGAGGCACCGTTGAGGTCGAGGATGGCGCCGCTGGCCCATTCCGCCTCCGGCGCGGCGAGGTAGACCACCGCAGCGGCGATCTCGGCCGGCCGGGCCACCCGCCCGAACGGGCTCTGCGCCCGGATCGCCTCCCCCTCGGGGCCCGCCAGGTAGGTGGCGGCCATGTCGGTCTCCACGTAACCGGGCGCGACCGTGGCCACCGCGATGCCGTACGGAGCCAGGTCCCCGGCCAGCGACTGGCCGAAGGCGTTCAGGCCGGCCTTGCTCGCCCCGTACGCGGGGTGCCGCGGCTCGCCGCGGAAGGCACCACGGGACGAGACGTTGATGATCCGGCCGCCGCCCCCGGCGATCATGTGCTGGACGGCGCACCAGGTGGCGTTGGCCGCGCCGGTGAGGTTGACACCGATGATGTCCCGCCACGCCGCCTGCCACTCCTGGTAGGACACCTCAGCGATCTGGTGCCGGAAGTAGATCCCGGCGTTGTTGACCAGAACGTCAAGACCACCGAGCGCGGCGGCCGCCTGGTCCACGGCCCGGCGAACCGCCTCGGGGTCGGCCAGGTCCGCCTGCACCACGGTGTGCCCGGCGCCGGGAAGCCCGGCCACGGTCTCGGCGGCGCGGGCAGCCGAGTCCCGGTGATGGACCGCGACCCGGTCGCCGAGGTCCGCGAACGCCCGGACGATCGCGGCCCCGATGCCCCGCGACCCCCCGGTTACCAGCACGGCCCGGTCAGTCATGGGACCCGACCTTACCGGGCACGCCTGCCGGGCCGCCGCCAGCGGGCACCGCACACCCGGGGCTCCGCAGTGGGGCACGGCGTACCTCCGGTCCCGTTATTACGATTTCGTGCTACACGATTTCGTACTGCCACTGCGCGGCCGCCGACATAGCCGGCCTGGCGTGGACCGGCTGAATCGAAAGTCTCTTACCACAGCCCGGCGCCGACAGTACATCCTTGCAGGTGACTACTGGCATCGGGTGCGGTGCGCAGCGCTCGCCGCGCCTAGGCGATCTCGAAGAAGGTGACCTGGGCATCGCCAAGCCCGCGCCGGAGCCGTTCCTGACCGCGTGCGAACGGCTCGGCGTGTCCCCCGAGCGGACCCTGATGGTCGGCAACAACCGGGTCGCCGACTCCGGCTCGATCTGCGTCGGCTGCCACTGCCTGATCCTGCCGCCGGTGCCGCCGGGCGCGACCAGGGGCCTGCGCGCCGCCGCCGACATGGCCGGCCTGCCCTGGACCGGCTAACTGGGCCGCGCGGTATGGACGCCGGACAGGAAGGCCCGCCACTGTTCCGGGGTGAAGACGAGGGCGGGGCCGGCCGGGTCCTTGCTGTCACGCAGCGCGACGAGCCTGCCGCTGCCTGCTGTGCCACCGGGGACGACCGCGACCTCTACGCAGGCCCCGCCGTTCCCGCTGCTGAAGGACGACTTGCGCCAGGCAGCACCGGTCAGGTCCATCTCTCGATCGCCTTCCTCGCCAGGTCAATGGAGGCCTGCCGGGGTAGCGCCTCCGCCTTCAGTATGTCGTAAAGCAACGTCACCCTGGCCACGTCGCCGGCTCGCTCCACCACCTGGCCGGCCAGGGCATTGTCCAGGTAGGCGACGTCGGCCGCACCATCGAAGCCGGCGATCACGAACTGCCCGGCGAGCCCTGGGTGCGCGCCCGCCCCGGCCGGCAGCACCTGGAGGACGATCTTAGGCTGGCGCGCCGCCGCGATCAGCCGGCCGATCTGCTCGCGCATCACCCCGGCGCCGCCGACCGGCCGGGTGAGCACGCCCTCATCGACGATCACCCACAGCAGCGGCGGGGCCTCCCTGGCCAGGATCGCCTGCCGGTCCATCCTGGCGGTGACCAGCCGGTCCACCTCGCCGTCGGGCGCCGCCGGGTGGGCCGCGGCGAGCACCGCCCTGGCATAGTCCTCGGTCTGCAGCAGCCCGGGGATCAGCAGCGGCTCGAACCAGCGCAGCGAAGTCGCCTCGCGCTCGATCTCCACCCAGTCACGGAACCAGGCCGGGTACGCCTCGGCCCGCACGAACGGCTGCAGCCGGGTCAGCAGTCCGTCGGTGCTCAGCGCCTCGTCGGCGCGGGCCGCGAAGTCCAGGCTGGGCGCCCGGCTGCCGGTCTCCACGTGCGCGATGAGCGAGGTGCTGTACGACAGCTTCTCGGCAAGCTGGTCCTGGGTGAGCCCGGCCCGCGAGCGGGCCTGCCGCAGTTCTCCGGAGAACAGCGCGAGCGCACTGACCTGACCGTCACGGGCCACGGATGGTTCCTTACTGATCGGCTGCCGAGGTGACAGGCCTGCCCCGCACCTGCACACGTTAACGGTGCGTGATGGTTCTCTTTCCGAGAGTAGCCACACCACGGGACCCTTGGGGGGTCAAGCCCAACCCCGCGAGGAGTGCACCGAATGTGCTGCCCCGGCCACCACGACCCCGTATCGCACCTTGAAGAGCTGCGCCAGGAACTGACCGGCCGCGGGTGGATCACCAAGTTGCTCGACCCGGAGGGCAGGCGTCCCGCCCTGTTCGTGCAGAACCCGGACCCGCAGGTGACGGCTCTGAACGACCACGTGCTCGTGGCACCGCTGCCCGGCGGCGGGTGCTGGTTCTGGTGGCCGTGGGCCAGCCGCATCGCCCCGGCCGGCGAGGTCACCCGGGCCGCCGACCGGGTCACCCACGTGCTGCGCGCCACCGCGGACCGCCAGGCGGAGCGCGCCTGAATAGCGGGAAACCACGACAAAGTTCTCGCCTACCAGTCCGGCCTGGCCCGGGCGGGCTGGTGAGGAACCGCTACCGCCTGGCCACCCGGTAGCTCGTGGTCTCGAAGCTGGCCACCCGGGCCGGCGCCGGCAGTTGCGCCGCGGCCAGCGCGGGCCGGGTCTGCTCGGCGAACGCGCGCGCGTCGTCGCCCGAACGCCATACCTCGATCACCCGTGCACCGTCCAGCCCGGCCAGCGGGCGGGATAGCTAGAAACGGTACCTGGTGTGGCTGAAGTCACCCTTGCCGAACGCCAGAATCTTGGCCGGCGTCACCGTGAACACCAGGACACGCTCCTCGTCACCGGGGTGCCGGAAGGCACCGTCGCGCACCTCGTACTGCCAGCGGCCATCCCACTTGGCCGTCCACGCCTCGGCGAGGCGCCTGAGCACCTGGTCGTCGGTGACCTGGACCGCGTCGCCCTCGACGACCACGTCCAGTCCCTCGTCCCAGGTGTTGCTCCCGGTGCTGAGGATCACGTGCCGGTTGCCGCGCAGGTTGACGGCCTTCTGCTCGGCGTCGCCGGTGCAGAAGTGCAGCGCCCCGTCGGACCACACGGCGACCAGTGGCGTCATGTGCGGCCGGCCGTCGGCCCGTACCGTGGTGACCCAGAACAACTCGGCGTCCGCCAGCGCACGGCTGGTCTGCTCCCATTCTGTGGCGGCTGCGTCCGGCTCGCTGAATCGCTGGTCCAGGGTAGTTACCGGGGTTGTCACGGCATTACCTCATCTCGGGTCGTCCGATGGAGGCCGCCTGGCGGGCGGCGCTTGGTAGTCCAGACGGGCCAGTCCGCCAGGAATCATCGCCGTACCGCGGCAGGCTGCCTGGCGGCGAGCAGGGTGGCCGGGGTCAGGCCGGCCAGCCTGGCGCATTCCCGGGTGAGGTGGGCCTGGTCCGCGTAACCCAGCCGGGCCGCGGCACCGGCCAGGTCAGCGCCGGGTGCCCCGGCGTCCGCCCAGGCCACGAAACGCCGGAACCGGAGCACCCGGCGCAGCGTGGCGGGCCCGTAGCCGACGGCGGCCTGGCAGCGCCGCCGCAACTGGCGCTCGCTGACGTCCAGCCGCTCCGCGACGCCGTCGGCCCGGGCGCCCGGATGCCGCAGCATCCGGGCCGCATGTGCGGCCAGCGGGTCGGCGGGCCCCGCCGCGGTCATCGCGCCGGTCATCCGGGCCAGCACCCGCAGCGCCTGCGCCGGATCCAGCGATCCCGGCAGCGCGCGGGCCAGTGCCGTGGCGGGCCCGGTGCCCAGGTCGGCGGCGTTCACCCGCTGGTTCAGCAGTTCCGACATGGGCAGTCCCAGCGCGGGCCCGGCCGCACCCGGCACGAACCGCACCGCGGCGAAGACCGTGCCAGCGGGCGCCACCGAGGGCACCGGCCCGATGTCCGGGCCGGCCACGAAAAGTCCGCGGCCCTGCTCCCAGATGAGGTCCACGCAGGCGTCCGGCAGCACCTCGGCGACCGCGTCGGCCCCGGGCCCGACGACCCGCGCCCACAGGCATGCCACCGACGGGAGCAGGCCCGCCGGGGGCGGCTGCTCCCGGTACCCCGGGCCCCAGTCCATACGGTCAAGTCTCGCACTGGGCTGTCCGTTTAGTGCAAGACGGCGCAGCCGGCGCCATGGTCAGCTAGGGCACATGAGCTCACCTGACATCGAAGCGGCGGAGCAGTTCCTGGCCGCCAGCGCCCGCGTGCTCGAGCAGCGGAGATTCGAGCGCCTGTTCCGCCGCGGCGACGCCGGCCCGGTCCGCGACGCCGTTGCCGCCTACCGCAACCCCGACGGCGGGTTCGGCCACGCACTGGAGCCCGACGGCCGCTGCCCCGGCAGCCAGCCGCTGGCCATCGACTTCGCGCTGCGGGTCCTGCTGGAGGCCGGCGCGTGGGACACGGCCCTGGCCGACGGCGCCTGCGGCTGGCTGGCCGCCCACGCCCCGGCCGGGGGTGGCGCGGTGTTCGTGGAGCCGTCGGTCGAGGGCTGGCCGCACGCGCCGTGGCTGGTGCCCGTGAAGGGGGATGGGGAGGCGGGTGGGGGCCCGGCATCGCCGATCTGCACCGGGTTGCTGGCCGGGACGCTGCACGCCGCGGCGGCAGCGAAGGGGGATGGTGAGGCGGGTGGGGACCCGGCGCACCCGTGGCTGAGCCAGGCCACCGAGCTGCTCTGGTCCCGGATCGACGCGCTGGCCGATGTGGGCCCCTACGACATGCGCGCCCTGTTCTGGTTCCTTGACCACGTGCCGGACCGGGACCGGGCCCGCGCGGCGATGGAGAAGATCGGGCCGATGATCTTCGACGGTGGCATGGTGGCGCTGGACCCGGAGACTCCCGGCGAGGTGCACTTCCCGCTGGACTTCGCGCCGCTGCCCGGCTCGCTGGCCCGCGGCCTGTTCGACCGGCAGGTGATCGACGCCGGCCTGGACCACCTCGCCGCGGCGCAGCAGCCCGACGGCGGCTGGACGTTCAACTGGATGGCCTGGTCGCCAGCGGCGGAGCGGGAGTGGCGCGGGCACAAGACCGTGGAGGCGCTCGGCATCCTGCGGGCCCACGGCCGCTGCTGAGCCTGTCCGGGGCATGGTCCATCATGGGGCCATGCCCTGGCAGGAACTGGCCGACCTTCCGTTCGCCGCGGCGCTGCAGGCGCATCGGGGCAGGTTGCAGCCGCGCGGCGACTATGACTGCGAGCACTTCGACAAGGCCGAATTCGATGACGCCAGCGCCCCGGACAGCCGCTTCCTTGAGTGCGCCTTCACCGGGGTGTCGTTCAACGGAGGTGGGCTGCGCCAGGCCCGGTTCTCCTCGGCCTGGCTGCGCGACGCCGCCTTCACCGGGACCAGCCTGGCCGAGACCGAATGGGCGGACACGACGCTGATCAGCACCGCGTGGGCCGGGGTCGAGGCGTTCGGCGCGCGGCTGCACCGAGTGACCCTGCACGGATGCAAGCTCGACTCGGTGAACTTCCGGGGCGCCGAGCTGACCGAGGTGGTCTTCGACAACTGCCTGCTTCGTGACGTGGACTTCAGCGGGGCCAGCCTGACCCGCACCACGTTCGGCGGCTCCCGGCTGGCCGCGGTCACCTTCACCCAGACCACGCTGGACCAGGTGGACCTGCGGGAAGCGGCGGAGCTAGGGCTCGTCACCGACGCGACCTCGCTGCGCGGCGCCATCGTGACGTCCGCCCAGCTCGCCGCCATGGCGCCAGTGCTTGCCGAAACCCTGGGCATCGTCGTGGCCGACCGCTAGCGGCCCGGGAGGAATTCGCTCGCAACTGGCCGCTGCTCGCGGTCATCCTGGTCACCGCGTCGCTGCTCACCGTCTCGCTCGGGCTGCTGCTCGGCACGATCATGGACCCGCGCAAGATGCAGATGCTGTTCGCGGTGATCCTGCTGCCCGCGGCGATGCTGGGCTGCGTGTACTACCCGTGGGCGGCACTGCACCAGATCCGGTGGCTGCAGTTACCTGGTCCTGATAAACCCGATGTTCTCAGGACGCAAACACCCCGGCCGCCGTCACGGTGACGGCGGCCGGGGTGTTCGTGCCGGTAGTTACGGAGCCGGTGGCTACTGGGCCGGGCCGTTCGCCAGGACCACCGTTGCCGTGTGGTTCTGACCGGTCTGGTCGGTCCAGGTGATGCTCACGTGGCCGCCCGGGTGGAACGGCTCCAGGGCCGACTGCAGCCCGGACGGGGAGGTGACCATGTGACCGCCGGCCGCGATGATCACGTCGCCACCGGTGATCCCGGCACGCTCGGCGGGCGTCCCTGGCAGGGCCTGCTCGACCACTGCGCCGGAGCCGGCCGAGATCCCGCTGGACGCAGCCTGGTCTGCGGACTGGACCCCCACACCGAGCAGCCCGGTGGGGCCGAGGTGGATGGTGGCCGATGCCTGGCCGGCCTCGATCTGCTGCGCCAGCGCGACGGCGCCGTTGATCGGGATCGCGAACGCCTGGGTGCGCGCGGACTGCTGGAACTGGAACCCGGAGCCAGAGGCGGCGGTGTCGATGCCGATCACCTTGCCCGTGTTGCTGACCAGCGGTCCGCCGGAGTCACCTGGCTGGATGGGCGCGGTGTGGTGGATTAGCCCGGTCAGCTGCTCCGAGGTGCCAGAGCCCTCGTCCGACGCCGTGATCGACGCGCCGAGGCCGGCGACATGACCGACGGCGACCGACGGGGTGCCGCCCTTGCCGAGCGCGTTGCCGAGCGCGACGACCTTGTCTCCGACCTTCACGGAGGACGAGTCGCCGAGCGCCGCGGTCTGCAGCCCGGAGGCGCCGACGGCCTGGATGACCGCGATGTCGCGGCTCTGGTCATAGCCGACGACCTTGGCGGAGTACGTGCGCCCGTTCCCGATATCGCGGACCTTGATCGAGGTGGCGCCCTTGATCACGTGGTTGTTGGTGAGGATCTCGCCCGACTGGGTCAGGACAATGCCGGTGCCGGCCGCCTGGGCCTGCTGCAGGCCGAGGTTGGTCATGACATCCACCAGGCCGGGGTCGGTCTGGCTGGAGATCTGGGCGGTGGTCAGTACTGCCGGGCGGGACGAGGCCGTCGCGGTCAGCAGGCCGAAGAAGGTGCCAAGGCCCGCCACGACCGCGACGGCGGCCAGGGTGAAGCGGTGGCGCCAGCGCCGGACCGGCTGGCCGGGGCCCTGGCCTCCCCCGCCGTACCCGTAGGGCCCGCCGGGGCCGCCCGGGCCATCAGTACCGTGCCACGGCGACCCGGGCGGCGTCTGCCCGGAGCCCGCGTAGGTCGGCGGCTCGTAGATCATGGTCATGGGAATCGGCTCCCTCACAAGGACGGCTCTTCGTGGCCTCTCCCTGATAGTCGGGCGCGAACCTGCGAGAAAGCTGAACGGCCGCTGACAACCGTCTCGGCCTTTGCTGGTTATCTCAGAGCCAGCTCTGAACGGCCCACCCGGCGCCCGGCGCCAGAAACATGAGATGGCGGGCAGCCCTGCTGGGCTGCCCGCCACCGGGTCACCGGTGCCCCGCGCGGTGGGTTGGCAGCCAGCACCGCGCGTTACTAGCTGCGCACCGTGTCGGCACGGCGGGGGGCTGCCGTGCCTGTGGCGACCGTGTTCCCTATTCGGCGCGCCCGGCCAACCGGATTGGTGGCAGATTGCACGGGTTCGTCGCCAAGGACGCGCAGCGCGGCGGCCCTGATGAGGACGGCGGCCCAGGTACGGAAGGGCTTCCAGGCCTCGGCCAGGGCGCGCAGCTCGTCGTCGGAAACCGGTCTGCGGAGGCCATAGAGCCGTTCCACCAAGGTCAGCAGCTTCGGCTCCCCGGCCGGCAGCACGTCGGCGAACCCGGTGCCCCGGATCACGATCAGGGCGCTGTAGAACGGCCCGATGCCGGGGATCTCCCGCAACCGCACCATGGCCTCCCCGGGTCCGAGCGCGAGGAGGTGGCCCGCGTCGAGCCGGCCCTCCTGCGCCGCCCGGGCGACACCGTGCAGCCGCTCCATCCGGTCCGGCGCGACGCCGGGGAAGGATTCCACCCGCAGCATCTCCTCCGGCGTGGGCAGGGCCGCAAGCTGCTGGCCGGCCAGGCCGAAGACGGCACCGTGGGCGCGGCTGAGCCGTTCCCGCACGGCCATCATCTGCTTCGGCGGCCGCCGGGAGCTCAGCACGGCCCAGGCGGCGGCCTCGTACGGGGAGTAGAACAGCGGCGGCCGCAGGCCCGGCGCCGCCTCCTGGACCGACCGGAGCACCGGATCGCGCTCCCCGGCCTGCAGGAACCCGGCGGCGTCGTAGTCCAGCGAAAGTACCCGCGCGACCTGCTGCCGCACCGCGGCCACGTCGGTGCTCGCCGGCCCGTGGACCGTGCCGTGTACCCCAGCCCCGTCCTGGCGCACCGCCACCCCGACCTGGTGCTGGTAGCCGTCCAGGCAGAACGCCAGGCGCATGACGTCGTCCCCGGCGGCGTCGCGCTGTCCGAACCCGAACCCGATGGCCTCCGCCAGCGAGAACGGGCCTTGCGGCACAATCGTGAACGTCTCAGGCACGGTGCCTCCCCGGGCGCCGATATGACCGGCGCTGCGTGACCGGTGTCTGGTGCCGGTCCTGCCCGCACCCTGTCACCTGGGTCGGACATTTCACTGCCACGGTGGCCCGCTCGAAGGCACCGTGACCGAGGTGGGAATCACCTGCCCGCGGCTGGACCTCATCTAGTGGCGCAGGCTGGCCCGAAGCGCGAGGATCCGCTGCACCGCGGCACGGAACGCCGCCTGTTCCGGGCTCCCGTGCCGGTAGTCCCTGGCCAGCGCGATCCTGGCCTGGTACCCCTGGCCGGGCCGCTGCGCCGAGCACAGGATCAGGTCCATTCCGGCACCGGCGGCCATGGTGGCCCGGTGCCGGGTGGTGCCGTACGCCTTCAGGGCACCGGCTTCCAGCGCGTCGGTGATCGTGACGCCGGTGAAACCGAGCCGCTGCCGCAGTTCGCCGTCGACGATCGCGGGAGACAGCCCGGCGGGTCTTCCCGGGTCCAGCGCCGGGTAGACCGCCCACGACACCATGACCAGCTTGACCCCGGCCCGGATGGCGGCCCGGTAGGGGTACTCGTCGGTGCTGCGCAGGGTGGCCAGCGGCACGTTCAGCGTCACCGGCCCCTCGTCGGTGTTCTGCGCGGTCGCGGCGGCGCCGAGGCCGGGGAAGTGTTTCGCGGTCGCCGCGACACCGGTGGCCTGCTGCGCCTTGATGAAGTCGGCACCCAGGTAGGAGACCTTGTGCGGGCTGGTGCTGTAGGAGCGGCCGAACTGGTCGTCGAAGTCGCCCGGCGTCCGGTACACGTCGAGAACCGGCGCCAGGTTCACGTTCAGGCCGGCCCCGGTCAGGTTCTGGCCCGCGCCCCGGCCGGCGGCCCTCGCCGCCACGGCGGGGCGGGCCGCCTCGCCGATCTGTTTCTCCGACTCCTCCGGTGCGCCAGGCAGGCGCCGGACCAGGCCACCCTCCTGGTCGGTCATGAGCAGCAGCGGGTAGTGCCGCAGCGGGTTCTTCGGGCTGGCGTTGGCCTGGTCAAGTTCGGCGGCGACCGCCGCGAGCTGGGCCTGGCTGGAGATGTTGCCGCTGAAGAAGATGACTCCGGCAACCTTGCCCGCCCGGATCCAGCGGAGCAGGTTGGCCGGCGGGGTCAGCCCGGTGTAACTGTAGATGACCCGCTGGCCGGCCAGTTGCGTGGCGGAGAGCGGCGGCAGCCCGGCCTTCCCCGCGGCCGGGCGGACCTTGCCCGAGCCCTCGATGGCGGATTTCGCCGCGGCCGAGCCCGCCGCGGCCCCGTGCTTCACCGGCTGGCCAGCGCTGGCCGACCGCACCAGGCCGACACCGGCGACCACGGCCACCACCGCCGCGCAGACCGCGACGATCACAGTAACGGCCGTCCGCAGCCCGGAGCGCCGGCCCGCAGGGGCCGGCGCACGATCCTGGGCCGCCGGCGCTCTGCGCGGCCCTGCCGGGATGCTCATATGTCTCTCAACGTCGTAAGCCACGTCCGCAGTCCTGCCCCCCTGGCCCGCGACCCCCCGTCCTGCATTCCCACGGTAGACGGTATCAACCAGGCCAGGGGCACCCATGCTCCACAGTGCGTGAGCGATAGGAACGCCTGTGTTACCGCAAACCGGGCACCGTCACCCATAGAACAGCGCTTCCATCACCCCCCGGGCCCGGCGCGCCGCCTGACGGTAATCCTGCACCAAATCCTGGGCGCTCCCCGCCTGGTAGCCCAGCACCGATGCCACCGCGGCCAGTTCGGCGGCCCGGCCCGGCAGCACGTCCGCGGCCCGGCCACGGACCAGCACCACCGCGTCCCTGATCCGCGACGCCAGCCGCCAGGCCCGCGCCAGCACGTCGGCATCCTGCTGCGCCACCAGCCCCGCCCGGGCCGCCGCGTCCAGCCCGGCCAGGGTACGCGTGGTCCGCAGTTCCGGCACCGCATGGGCGTGCCTGAGCTGCAGCAACTGCACCACCCACTCCACATCGGACAGCCCGCCCGGCCCCAGCTTCAGGTGCAGCGCGGGGTCGACGCCGCGCGGCATGCGCTCGGCCTCCATCCGTGCCTTGAGACGCCGGATTTCCAGGACGGAAGGCTCGGGGATGCCGCCGTCCGGATAGCGGAACTCATCCGCCAGCACCGTAAAGCGGGCTCCCAGTTCGCCGTCACCCGCCACCGGCTCGGCACGCAGCAGTGCCTGGCTCTCCCATGGAACCGACCACCGCTGGTAGTAGGCCCGGTAGGAGGCCAGGGTGCGCACCAACGGCCCCTGCCGTCCTTCCGGGCGCAGGCCGGGGTCGATAAGCAGGGGCGGCTCCGGACCGGGCCGGGCCAGCAGCCCGCGCAACTCCTCCGCCGCGGCGTGCGCCGCGGCGGTTGCCTGCTGCTCGTCCGCCCCGGGCAGCGGGTCATGCACGAACATCACGTCCGCGTCGCTGCCGTAGCCGGACTCGTGGCCGCCGAACCTGCCCATCGCCACCACGCACAGCCGGGTGGGGAAATCACCCCGGCGGTCCGCCACGGACCGTACCGCTATCTGGAGCGCGGCCTCGATGGTGACCGCGGCCACGGCGGTGAGCGCTTCCCCGGTCTGCTCGGGCCCCGGCCGGCCGAGCAGGTCGGCCATGGCGGTCCGGAGCAGTTCCCGGCAGCGCAGTGCGCGCAACGCCGCCACCGCGGCGGCGGCGTCGCCGTGCCGGCCAACCAGTGCCGCGGCCTCCGCGTGCAGCGCCGCACGGTCGCGGGGGGCAAGCTGAGCGTCGTTGGCGAGCCAGGCGACGGTCTCCGGCTGGCGCAGCAGCAGGCCCGCGACGTACCGGCTGGAAGCGAGCAATCGTGCCATACGCTGCGCCACGGTCATGTCGTCCCGCAGCAGCCGCAGATACCACGGACTGTTCCCAAGGGCATCGCTGACCTGGTGGAACGCCAGCAACCCGGCATCGGGGTCCGCCGCACCGGCGAACCAGCCGAGCAGCAGCGGCAGCAGGGTGCGCTGGATGGCCGCTCGCCGTGACACCCCGGAGGTCAGCGCCCCGATATGCCGCAGTGCACCGGCCGGATCGGCGTATCCCAGCGCTTTGAGCCTGGCCTCGGCCGCCTGCGGGGTGAGCCGGGCCGCCTCGCCGGGCAGGCTGGCCACCGCATCGAGCAGCGGCCGGTAGAACAGCTTCTCGTGCAGCCGCTGGACCTGGCTCGCATGCTCACGCCACCGGGCGAGCAGCTCCTCGGCCGGGTCCAGGCGCACGGCGGCGCGGCCGGTGGCGCGCGGGCGGCCGTCACCGGCCTGGGCCTCCCCGGCGGGCGCGGTCGCGGCGGCCTCGCCGGACTGCACCGCCTGGCCGGCGCCGGCCAGCCGCAGCGCCCGGCCGATCCGGCGCAGCACCTCAGGCTCCTCCGGCATGGTGTGGGTCCGCCGCAGGTGCCTGAGCTGGAGCAGATGCTCGACCCGGCGCAGGAACCGGTAGGCCCCGGCCAGCTCGGCCGCGTCCTGCCGGCCGACGTACCCGCCCGCGGCGAGCATGGCCAGGGCCGGCAGCGTGGCCGGCTCGCGGAGCGACTCGTCGACCCTGCCGTGCACGAGCTGGAGGAGCTGGACCGCGAACTCGATGTCCCGCAGCCCGCCAGGGCCCAGCTTGAGCTCCCTGCCCGCCGCGGCGGCGGGCAGCGTGCCGATCACCCGGCGCCGCATCGCCTGCACGTCGGAGACGAAGTTCTCCCGCTGAGCCGCCTGCCAGACCAGCGGGCTCATCTCGGCGGCGTATGCACCGCCGAGCGCGGCGTCTCCGGCGACCGGCCTGGCCTTCAGCAATGCCTGGAACTCCCAGGTCTGCGCCCAGCGCTGATAGTAGGCGCGGTGGCTGGCCAGGGTTCGCACCAGCGGGCCGTTGCGCCCCTCGGGCCGCAGGTTGGGGTCCACCGGGAACAGGGCACCCTCCGGGGTGCTCTGCGAGCACACCTGGATCAGGCCGGCGGCGAGCTGGGTCGCAGCGCGCAGCGCCGCCGCCTCTCCCCCGTCCTCGCTGGTCTCGATAGGCTCCGCGACGAAGATCACGTCCACGTCGCTGGCGTAGTTCAGCTCCCTGGCGCCGCACTTGCCCATGGCGATCACCGCCAGCCGGCAGGGCGCGGATCCCGGTGGAAGGTTCGCCCTGGCGATCGCCAGGGCCGCTTCCAGCGCCGCCGCCGCCAGGTCGGCCAGCTCGGCGGCCACCTGGTCGAAGGACGCCTCCCCGGTGAGGTCCCGTGCCGCCAGCGGCAGCAGCCGCCGCCGGTACGCCACCCGCAGCGCGGCCACCGGGCCGGGGCCGGGCTGACCGGCGCCGGGCTGGCTGGTCCCGGCCCTGCTCGCGACCGGCTCGGGGTCCGCCGCGCGCGCACCGACCGCGGCCAGCAACTCGGCCCGCACCTGGGCCGGCTCCGGTGCGGGAAGGTCATCGCCGCCGGACAGGACCTGCCAGTCCGCCGGGTGCCTGGCCAGGTGATCCCCGAGCGCCGTGCTTGCCCCGAGCACGGCCGCCAGCCGGGCACGCAGCCGGGGGTCCTCGCCAAGCGCCCTGGTCAGTTCCGCGTCGCGGGGCATCCGTGCCAGCGCGGCCAGCGCCAGATCGGGGTCCGCGGCAGTGGCCAGCGCGTCGAGCAGCCCGTCTCCCGCTTGGCTGGCATCCACTGCGAGATCCCCGGTGAGCAGGAGTTCCGCCCGGCCCGGGTCGGCGAAGCCCAGCCGGGCCAGCCGTGCGGCGGTGGTGGTCCTGCGCGGCACGCTCACCCCAGCACCGTAACCGTACGGGGCGCCCCGCCCGATGCCGGTCAGCAGAACGCGCGATCAGCCAGTCGCTGGTCAAATGCGGGAAAGCGGGCTCATTCGTTTCGTGCGACTTCGGGTCCGGTGATGCGTGCCAGCAGCGGGAAGGTGGCCGCGATGATGCCGAGGGCCACCAGGATCCCGCCCGCGGTGAGCAGGTAGTAGGCGGCGCCGGGGGCCACCATCGGGTGCTGCTGTGCCTCGGTGGCGAACATCGCGGCGCCGGCGAAGCCGGTGCCGATCGCGACGGCGGCGACAAAGAGCAGCGGGACGGCGCCTTCCAGCGCGACGACGCGGCGCAGCGTGGCGAGCCGGGCGCCGGTGAGCCGCAGCATGCTGAACGGCCGCTTGCGGTCGGCGAGCCCGCCCGCGATGCCCGCGGCGAGCGTGCAGCCGGCGATGGGCAGGCTGACCAGGATCACGACGTTCGCGAGCTGCTGGTAGTCGTTGTTCTTGGAATTGTCCTGCGCGACGAGATCGCCGATGGTGGACGGCGCGTTGACGGCGGTGGGGTAGGCGCGTGCGTTCTCGAGCACCGTCCTGGCCTGCTCGACCGCCGCACCGCCGTCCGTTCCCACGTCGATGGCAGCCACGCCCAAGGCGTCCAGCCGCGTGGCCGGGACGTTCGCGGCTGGCCAGGTGATCGCGGTGGCGTCCACGCCGAATAGGGGGCCGTTGAACCCGTCTGAAGGGAACGCCGCCGTTGCCGCGCCCGCCGGGCAGCGGCCAAGGGCGGGAACGGTCGCGAGCTGCGCGCACGAGACCACGCCCGCCGGGACCGGGCCGGCGCTGAACAGGTTGGAGCCGTGCTCGTGAAATGTCCCCGGGATGGTCAGCCGCGGATCCGCGCGGACCACGAGCACCCCCCGTACGCCGTGTATTCCGTTCAGCCGTGCCGTCAGCGGCGCGATCGGTGCGGCCGGCCCCGGGCCCGCGTGCCTTCCCGGCGCACCCGGGCCGACACCGGGTCCCTGGCCCGATGCCGACAGCTGGTCGGTCAGCACGTTCGCCTCGGCGGCGCTGGCGAACCGGGTGAGGTTCTTGGCGTCCTGCGTGGTGATGGCCACCACGGCCACGGTGGTGATGAACAGGGCGAGCACCAGGCCGCTGACGGCGCGGAAGGCGGCCCTGGGGTCGTCGGCGAGGCGGCGGGCGGCGATCAGCGTGCCGGGGCGGCTGGTCCACCGGGCCATACCCCTCGCCGCGGCCATGGTGAGCCACGGGCCGGCGACGAACAGGCCGACGATGATGAGCAGGAAGCTGGACGCCCACGCCTGGATCTGCCCGGAGATGGAGGCCGGGTGGCCGTGGACGGTCCAGAAGCCGAGCTCGGCCAGGCCGGCCAGCAGCGGTACCACCCGCCAGGCGCGCGGCGGTCTCGGCGTCACCCGGCGGGCGACGCCGAGCGGGGAGATATGCACCTGGCGCAGCGCCCGCCGGGCCGCGGCGGCGGCGGCCACCGGCACCCCGATCGCGACCACGAGGACGTCGGACAGGCTGAGCCTCAGCTCGGCGGGGAAGAACGGCTGGCCGATGAGGGGAATGCCCGCGACCGGGATGCGCAGCAGGAAGAAGATCCCGAAGCCGACAGCCACCCCGAGGACCGCGGCTACCGTCGATTCGGTCGCGGCGAGCAGGGAGACCTGCCGGCGGGTCGCGCCGACCAGGCGCATCGCCGCGAACCGTTCCTCGCGGCGGGCGGCCGACAGCCGGGTCGCGGTACCGATGAAGATCAGCACCGGGGCCAGGATGGCCAGCGCCACGACGGTCAGGATGAGGTCGATGGAGCTCTTCGCGCCGCCAGAGGCGGCCGGAATGTAGCTCAGGCCCTTGGGGTTGGCCTCCGTCCGGGGGGTCGGGCAAGCCCACCACCGTCGGGGAGATGGCCGTCACCTGCACGCTGTCCGGGGTGTGTGCCAGCTGCGCCGGGGTGCGCCCGATGATGATGACCAGCGAGTCCGGCGATGGCAGTGCGAGGTCGCCGATCGTGCCGGCGAGGCGGCCAGGGTAACGGCGGGCGAGCTGGTTTGCCGGGGTGCTACGCAACAGCGCGGCGAGCGCGGGGGAGGCGTAGTACTGGCCAGGTGCGGGGTCATGGGTGATGCCCGGCGGCACCGGGGACGAGGTGCCGGTGGCGGCCACGTCGAAACGGCTGATCGTCTTGCCGCCGAAGATGTCGTTGCCGGGGTGCCACCACAGCGGGGCGACGCCCGTCGCCGGGCCCGGGGGCACCCACGCGGTGCCGGTCCAGTACCAGGCGTGGCGGTTGTTCCAGGTGGTGACCGCGTTGGTCGCGGCCAAGGCGGTCAGCAGCAGCCCAACCCCGAGGCCGACCGCGACGGCCAGGATGAGCAGCCGGGTGATCGCCTCGCGGCCGCCGCTGACCACCAGCCGCAGGCCGAGCCCGATCACGGCTGGGTCCCGGTGAGCGTGCTGACCGTGCCGTCGCGGACGATGACCTCGCGGCCGGCGTAGGCGGCGACCCGGGCGTCGTGGGTGACCAGCACGACGGTCGTGCCGTGCTCGCGGGCCGCGGCGACCAGCAGGTCCATCACCAGCTCGCCGGACGCAGAGTCCAGCGATCCGGTCGGCTCGTCGGCGAACAGCACCTGCGGCCCGGCGACCAGGCCGCGGGCCAGTGCGACGCGCTGCGCCTGCCCGCCGGAAAGCTCCCCGGATCTGCGGCCCTCAAGCCCGTCCAGGCCGAGCGCGGGAAACCACTTCCTGGCCGCCGTCATCGCCGGGCCGCGGCGGGTGCCGGACAGCAGCAGCGGCAGCGCGACATTCTCTTCGGCGGTCAGCTCGGGGACCAGCTGGCCGGACTGGAACACGAACCCGAACCGGTCCCGGCGCAGCGAGCTGCGCCGCTCGTCGCTGAGGGTGTCCAGCCGCCGCCCGCCGAACCAGACCTCGCCCTGCCCGGGGACCAGGATGCCCGCCAGGCAGTGCAGCAACGTGGACTTGCCAGAGCCGCTCGGCCCCATGACCGCGACGATCTCGCCCTCCCGGACGCCCAGCGATGCGCCGCGCAGCGCCGACGTTTCGCCGAACGACTTCACCAGGTTCCGCGCCTCGACGATGTTTCCGCTCCTGGGTTCCGCAGCGGCGGCGAGGTTCGCGGTCATCACCGCACCGCGCGTTCGAGCAGGTCCAGCCGGGTCGCGGTGTGGTCGATCCATCGCAGGTCAGCCTCCAGTCGGTAGAGCGCGTGGTCGGCGAGCAGGACGCCGAGCAGATCGGAGTCATGCTTGAGCTCGGTGAGCTCGCGCATCCGCTGCAGGTGCGCGGCCCGCTGCGCATCCAGGTACCCGCCGGCCGGCTGGCCGAGCATCAGCGCGAGAACCACCTTGGCGAACAGCTCGCTGGTCAGGTCCGGCTCCGGCGGGGCCGGCTCGGCCAGCCACCGCTCCACCTCCGCGATGCCCGCCTCGGTGATCATGTACCGCCGCCGCTCGGGCCCGGCCCCCTGCTCCACCGGCCCGGGTACCGCCTTCCCGTCCCTGGCCAGCCGGGACAAGGTCGCGTACACCTGGCTGTAGCGCAGCGGCCTGCCCCGGCCGAAGTACGCGTCGTAGTCCCGTTTCAGGTCATACCCGTGACTCGGCCCCCGCTCAAGCAGGCCAAGCAACGTCAGCGGAACACTCATACCCGAGAGCATACTCCAAGAGTATTCTCTCGGGAAGTAGTTTCGGGACGCCGGAGTTTGTCAGCCTTCCAGGCAGAACTCGTTGCCTTCGGGGCCGGCCATCACGATCCAGCTTGCGCCGGCGGGCTGGTCGTCGAGGACGCGGGCGCCCAGGCCGGTCAGCCTCGCCAACTCGGCCTGCTGGTCGTCGCCCGGCGGGAGCAGGTCCAGGTGGATCCGGTTCTTGGCCGGCTTTCGCTCCGGCACGGTGGTGAAGTACAGCCGCGGGCCGCCCGGTGCGGGCGGTTCCACCGCGTACTCGACGTGCCCGGGGGTGGCGTCGCGCTCCTGGGCGGTCCAGCCGGTCACCGCCGCCCAGAACATGGCCTGCGCCCTGGCATCCGCACAGTCGAATGTGATGTTCAGAATGCTTGCGTACATGGCTGCTCCGCTTCAGCCCGCTCCCCGGATGGCGGCCAGGACGGTGTCATGGATGGTGACCTCGGTGCCCTCGGGGGTGGTCGCGGGCCGGGGCCGGGCCTCGCTGGACTGCACCGTCCACGTGTCGCCGAGCAGGCCGGCGATCTCCTCCGGCGGGTAGAACAGCTCGGGCATCGGCGGGCGGGGCACGCCGGTGTCCAGGTCGGACGGATGATGCCCGACGATCAGCAGCATGCCGCCGGTGCGTACCGCCGCGGCCAGCGCGGTGAACAACGCGGTCCGCGGCTCCGGCGGCAACTGCATGAACTGCGCCGAGACCAGGTCGAACGAGCCCGGCTCGGGCGCCTGGGCGAGCAGGTCGGCCTGCCACCAGTGGATCCGCGCCGCCGCCGCCGGGTCGGCTTCGTCGGCGTGCCTGGCGGCCCGCTCCAGCGCCACGCCGGAGATGTCGGCCGCGACCACCATCCATCCGGCACCGGCCAGCCAGATGGCATCGGCGCCCTCGCCGCAGCCAACATCCAGCGCCAGGCCCGGCGCCCGCCCGGCTGCCTCGGCGACTAGCTGCGGGTTCGGCTTGCCGCTCCAGACCCGCTCCGCCGACCGGTACCGCTCATCCCAGAAACCCGCGCCGAACATCTGGCCGGCGTCGTCCGCGTGCTCACCCATCCGCCCAGTATCACGCCACGGACGCGGCGGGGCCGGTGAAAATGCCGGGGCCCGCCGGCGCGATGCCGGCGGGCCCCGGTGCCCTAGTTACTGGCTATTTGGACAATACGATGAACGCGTCGACGTCGATCCGCGGGTGGCCGGACGTGCCGAGCACGTTGACCACCAGCTTGTGCGAACCGTTGGCCGCCGCCGTGACGACGTCCACGGTCTCCGCCGTCTTGGGCGAACTCGTGTTCGTGTTGATGGTCGCCGCCGTGCCGGAGTCCAGCTTGACGGTGGCCGAGCCCCGCGTCGGGCCCTGGGTGGACATCCAGGCGACCTGGAAGCCGGTGAAGGTCAGCGTCGCCGTCTTGCCCTTCAGCGTGGCGAAGTCAACGGACCCGCCGTTGGCGCCGCTGAGGGTCTGCCGGGTCCAGCCGGTCGAGTACTTGATCGCACTCGCGTTCTCCTGGAACAGCGACAGCTTGTAGACGACGCCCTGCTTGGCCGCGCTGGTGTTGCCGGCGTTGTCGGTCGCGGTGGCCTCGAACTGGTAGGTGTGCCCGGGCCCGAGGTTCTTGTTGAACGTCGGGGCCGTGGTGGTGGCGGCGAGGGTGTACGCGCCGCCGTCCTTGCTCTCATACAGCGAGTAGTGGTTGATGCCGCTGGTGGCGTCGGTCCCGTTCCACGAGATCGTCACCGGGTCCGCGGCCGTGACCGGGCCGGCGTTGTTCCGCAGATTGATGGTGGGCGCCGCGGAGATGGTCGGCGGTGTCTTGTCGATCCGGACCGTGGCGGCCTGGGTCGAGTTCGTGTTGTACCAGTTGTCGGTCGCTTGGTAGAAGACGGTCGTCGTCCCCTCCGCGGCGATGACCGGCGTCACAGTCGCGCCACCGGTCGTGGTACCGAACGCTCCCGCACCGGAGGCCGAGTACGTCTGGTAGTAGACACCGCTGCCCGCGTCGGTGGCGTGGATGGTCACCGTGACGTTGGAGTTATTCCAGCCGTTCGAGTTCGGCGCCGGTGACAGCGACGCCGAACTGGTGGGCGGGGTCGTATCACCGGTCTCACGGGTGAGCTGGACTTGCATGCCGTAGGTGTTGGCGTTGGTGGCGAACTGGCCCATGGCCCAGATGCCGGTGCTGTCGGGATCGGGGGCCGCCCCTGAATAGTCGCCCCAGCGGTTGCGGCCCTCGAAGAGCCGCTGGTAGTTCCCGGCACCCGCGGCGACGAAGTGCGCCGGGCCGTCGGTACAGACGGTGCAGACGCCCTGATTCGGTATCCCGATGACCCACGCGGATGCGAACAGGTTGTTGGCCGTGGAGGGACTGACCTCGTCGGTGACCATCGACATGTCCCCGTTGGGACGGACGCCAACCTCGGGATACATCGAGTGGTACGACCCGTAGTTGAGTAGCCAGTTCTGGGTCACCGAGTTGTTCGTATCGTCAATTTGCACGAAATCGGGTATTGCGAAGCCCGAGTTCGACGAATCCAGCCACGTGTAAAGGTAGGGGAACTGCCACATGGCCCCCAGCAACCGGGCGTCGCCGGTGTCGAGGCACTGCTTAGTGCTGTCGGGCTGCACCGCGCATGGCGGCGGGCTGTAGCCCCCGACCCCGATGTCCGCCTCGCTCAACGTCGGCGCCGAGCCACAGCAGACGGTCTCGTTCGTGACGCGGTACTGGCGGATGGTGCTGTCGGCCGACCCGTTCCCGCTACTGGCCAGGAACTCACCGTTGCCCGTCGCCGAGTTGCGCATCACCGTGGGCTGGACGCTCCAGCCGGAAAGGTTCCAGAACTCCCACCACGAGCAGCAACCGCCTCCGGTGAACTCCGACTCCGGCATGACCCGGATCATCGGCGTTGCACTGCCGCCCGCGTTGGGCAGCGAGAACATGTTGCAGGTCAGGTACACGAAGCCACCGGAGGACAGGCCGATCTGCGGATAGTCGCACCAGTCGTTCGGGAAGTTGCCTTGCACCGGCATCCAGAAGATCGACCAGCCGTGCAGCGCGTCACTGTCGTTGCTCACCGCCACGAAAAGCTCCGAACTGGTGGTGCCGTTCGATCGCCGCGGCGGCGACCCAGAAGCGCTGCGACGTCGGGTCGAACTGCACATGCGGATCGAACGCCGTGCTGGCATCGGGCAGCCCCGCAAAAAAACTTGCCAGCGTCTGGCTGCTCAGAACGGCTCCGCCCTTGCCGAACACGTTGAACGCCCCGTTGATCGCCACGATCACCTGGTGCGGGCCCGTGGCCAGTCCACCATCGGGCGGAATCCAGCCCGTGTATCCCGAACCGTTGAAGTTCGTGCCCATAACGATGTCGCCTGGAGGGCTGGCGCTACGCCGGGCACCCGCCGGTGGCCGCACATTGAGCGACCTCGGCGGAGCTACCCCCGCAGCGTGGTTAGTGCCGGCTCCCGGCACGGCGTGCTGTGGCACACCGCGCGACGAGCCGGACGGAGCGACGAGCTTGTTCGTGCGAGGCAGAAAGACGTGCAGCGCATGCGCCGAGCTGTGCCCGGGCCCGCTGCGCGCCCGGGCAACGTGCCACCCGCCAGCACCCGCGGCCGACGGAGCGATCTTCCCGTCAGCGGATCTGATCGGCGGCAGCGAGCCAGCCACCGCATTGGAGCTCGCGGCCGCGGCCGGCTTGTGCGGAGCCGCTGCTGCGCCCGCGGGCGCGGCTCCGGCCAGCACGGCAGCTGTCAGCATCGCCGCCGCAAGTATCCCAGCGGTGCCCGCCGCTACCAGCGGCCGCGCTGCCGCCGCCGCGCTGCCAGCCAGCCGCTCCCCCGCACGATTCTGATTCTGATTCCGGCGCATGATCATTACCCCGATCCCCTCAACGCGCGGTCACACCACACTTGCCACTGGCCTGCGCAAACGCTGGCAGGCAAGACAAGCAATCGTTTCCTCATGCTGAGTACTCCATTCGTCGACTTACCGGCCCGAAAGCAGCCGACCTGCCCCCGTGGCCGCAGGGCGGCCTGGACCCCCCTCGCAGTACAGAGCAAGTCATATGTTGGTAAATACAACCCAATGCCGCAAGATCGACACGGACATGAATTCGCGCAGGTACACGGCGTGATCGCCGTTTCGGCGCGCGGACCCGGGACCGCAACCGCGTGCGGGAACCGGCGGGGCGGAGACGGCTAGGGCTGGGCGGCGCGGACGGCGGCCGCGATGGCGCGGGCCACGACCTGGGCCGCGACCGCCTCCACGGCGTCGAGTGGCGCCTGCACCGTGCCCGTGGCCAGGCAGAACATGGTGTCCCCGTCGTACAGCGTGTGCGCCGGGCGGACCGCCCTGGCGATGCCGTCGTGCGCCACGGCGGCGACCCGGACGGCCTGCTCCTTGGTGAGCAGGGCGTCCGTCACCACGGCGCCGATCGTGGTGTTGCCACCGGGGATCATCGGCGACGAATAATCCCAGGCGGTCAGCGAGGCGACCCACTCGTGGCGGTCGTCGTCCCAGATCCCGCCGAGACTGTTGGCCACCATCACGGCGGCCACCACCGCGCCGCCGGCCTCGGCACTGGCCAGCCCCACGCCGCCGGGGCGTGGCTCGTTGCCGCCGGCCTTCGCGACGCTGGCTCCGGTGCCTGCCCCCACGGCGCCCTGGCCCGGGCTGGCGGTGGCCGCCTCGCAGGCCGCGTAGCCGTCCTCCGGGCCCGGGCGCGCGGCTGGATCACCGGCCAGCAGGTCGAAGATCACCGCGCCGGCCACGATGGGCACCGCGACCGAGCCGAAGTTCAGCCCGATGCCGCGCTCCTCCAGGTAGCGCAGCACCCCGGCGGTGGCACTGAGGCCGAACGTGCTGCCGCCGGTAAGCAGAATGGCATGCGCCCGCTCGGTGACGGTGCCCGGCCGCAGCCCGTCGGTGTTGATGGTTCCCGGGGCCCCGCCCCGGACATCCACACCGGCCACCGCACCTCCGGGGACGAGCAGCACCGTGCACCCGGTCTGGCCCCGCGCGTCGGTCCAGTGCCCGACGGACACCCCGGCCGGAAGCCGGCCGACCGCGTCAGCGTGCGTGCTCACTTGTGCCCTCCAGGCGGCCGCCCGCCGCCCGGTTCACAGCACGGGCAGGTAGCGGTCCAGTTCGAACGCGGTGACCTGATGACGGTAGTCCCGCCATTCTTCCCGCTTGTTGCGCAGAAAGAAGTCGAACACGTGCTCGCCGAGCGTCTCCGCCATCAGCTCGCTGTCCTGCATGACGTTCAGCGCCTCGTCCAGGCTCTGCGGCAGCGGCGGGATGCCGAGGATGCGGCGCTCCCGGTCGGTGAGCGCCCACACGTCGTCCTCGGCCTCGGGCGGCAGTTCGTAACCGGCCTCGATCCCCTTGAGCCCGGCCGCCAGGATCGCGCCGAAGGCCAGGTAGGGATTGCAAGCGGAGTCCAGTGACCGGAACTCGATCCGGGTGGCGTTCCCCTTCTGCGGCTTGTACATCGGCACCCGGACCAGCGCCGACCGGTTGTTGTGCCCCCAGCAGACATACGCGGGCGCCTCGCCGCCGGCCCCGGCGGTCCGCTCCGTCGCGCCCCACAGCCGCTTGTAGGAGTTCACCCACTGGTTGCACACGGCGGTGATCTCGGCGGCGTGCCTGAGCAGTCCGGCGATGAACGCACGGCCCACCTTGGAAAGCTGGAACTCCGCGCCCGGCTCGTAGAACGCGTTCCGGTCGCCTTCGAACAGCGACATGTGGGTGTGCATGCCCGAGCCAGGGTGCTCGGTGAACGGCTTGGGCATGAATGAGGCGTACACCTCCTGCTGGAGCGCCACCTCCTTCATCACCAGCCGGAAGGACATGACGTTGTCGGCGGTGGTGAGCGCGTCCGCGTAGCGCAGGTCGATCTCCTGCTGCCCGGGCGCCCCCTCGTGATGGCTGAACTCCACCGAGATGCCCATCTGCTCCAGCATCTGGATGGACACATGCCGGAAGTCGTGGGCGATGCTGTGCGGCGTGTGGTCGAAGTAGCCACCCGAGTCGATGGGCGCGGGCCGGGCCCCCGGCTCCGGCTTCTCCTTGAGCAGGAAGAACTCGATCTCGGGGTGGGTGTAGAAGGTGAAACCGAGATCCGCGGCCCGGCTGAGCGCGCGCTTGAGCACGTACCGTGGGTCGGCGTGCGACGGCGACCCGTCCGGCATCAGGATGTCGCAGAACATCCGGCCGACGCCGGACTCGCCGCGCCACGGCAGAAGCTGGAACGTGGACGGGTCCGGCTTGGCGATCATGTCCGCCTCGTAGACGCGGGCGAACCCCTCGACCGCGGAGCCGTCGAAGCCGATTCCCTCGGCGAACGCCCCCTCGAGTTCCGCAGGCGCCACCGCGACCGACTTCAGGAAGCCGAGCACGTCCGTGAACCACAACCGGACAAAACGGATGTCATGCTCCTCAAGGGTCCGGAGCACGAACTCTTCCTGCTTGTCCATGTTCTTCCTGCCTCGCTGGTCAGCGGCCCTGCCGGGCGCTTGCGGATCATGGCGACCCCGGGTCCCGGGTGGGTCGGCCCTCGCCCACAGTCTGCCGTCCGGCTGTTTCCGGCAGGTTACATACCCCCATCCCCCGCGCGCCGCGCCCCCGGCCGGCCCTGCTCCGCCACCCTGCCCGGCACGCAGCATCGTGGCCCAGGCCGAGGCAATTGCCGCTAATAATATTGAAAGCGCAATAACCATGCATGCGCCCAATCCCCCGGTGTATTCCGGACCAATGGTCTTAACTTCGGGACCTCCGGTGCCGCCTCGCCACCAGGCTAACGACGATAATTACTTGTAAGGGACAGCGATCAAATTATCTAGCTGGACCAAAACCATTTCGGAACGGCCGGCCCACTGCGGTGTCGCTGCCCGCGCAGCTCATTAGTGCCGCGGCGGCCCGGCGTAAAAGGAGGTCTTCGCAATGCGAGGACGCATAGTTCAGGCACTGGTCGCGGCTGCCGCCACGGGCGGTGCGCTGCTCACAGTGGGGCTCGGCGGGGCATCGTTGGCAGCGGCCGGCACACACACCGCTGGTTCCCCGGTCATCCATACATCAAGTCAGGCCGGGTACACAGCCAGTGGCCGGTGGATCCGGTTCGTCGGCACCACGGTCAAGGTGGCCGCGACGGGGCCCTACTCCCACTATGCCGAGGTGGTGCTCAGCGGCACCAACGTTCCCGCGGTGACCCTGGGCCTCAAGCCCGGCGGGGGCGCCGGCTCGCTGGCCTGGGCCGTGGGCGTGGCGCCGTTCGGCATGGGCGGTGGCTCGTTCTCGCTCGCTCCGGCGGTCGGTGACAGCGTCCGTATCGACCTGTACTACAACCGGACCGGCGGCGGCGTGGCCGCGACTGCGACCGACATCACCACCAATAAGACCCAGGTCGTGAACATCAGTGAAGGCACCAACGCGGTCTTCAACAACGCCGAGGTTGCCTGCGTGCTGAGTAACCCGGCCGCCTCGCCCACCGCCGACTCCCGGTTGTGGCAGTTCACTGACATCACCGTGACCACCTACAACGGCGTGCGCGGCACGATGACCGGACCGTGGACCACGAGCGAGGTCATCGACACCACCAACGGTGGCGCCACCGGGCAAACTGTGATGAGCCCGTCGTTCCTGTTCAACAACAACGCTAACTTCGGCGCCTGGATCCGCGCCTTCCTGCTGAAGTAAGGATGCCGGGCCGGCAAGGCCGTCAAGCGCATCCAGCACACGTCCGGGCCGCGGCCGCTACCGCGGCCCGGGCCTTTGCGTCGCCGGGTTCCGGCGGGGATCTCCTGCGGCGCGCGGCCGGCCGCTCAGGCTCCGGGGCCACCTGCCACCACGCCTAAGCTGGGAAGCGTGCCGAAGCTTAGGATCGCGCTCGCCCAGGTGAACTCCACGCTGGGCGACCTGGCGGGTAACGCCCAGACGATTGTGGAATGGACCCGCCGGGCGGCCGCGCGCGGCGCTGACCTGGCCCTGTTCCCGGAGATGATGCTGACCGGCTACCCGGTGGAGGATCTCGCGCTGCGCGCCTCCTTCGTGGACGCCTCGATTTCCATGCTTTACGGCCTGGCGGGGCGGCTCGCCGCCGAAGGGCTGGGCGGGGTCGCCGTGGTCACCGGATACCTGGGCCGGGAGACCGGGCTGGCGCCACGGGTGGGCCGGCCCGTCAGCGGGGCGCAGAACAGCGCGGCACTGCTGTACGGCGGCGAGGTGGTGGTCACCTCGGCCAAGCACCACCTGCCCAACTACGGGGTGTTCGACGAGTACCGGTACTTCGTGCCCGGGAACACGCTGCCGGTCTTCCGCCTGCCCTGCGGCCCGGTGACGGAGGAACCGGGCCGCAGGCCGACGGGGGGTTCCGGGGGGTCGCTCCCCCGGGCCAGCAGCAGCGGCCCGGGCAGCGACGCGGAGGCCGTGGACGTGGCGATCGCCATCTGTGAGGACCTCTGGCAGGACGGCGGGCCGGTCGCGGTGACCAGGCAGGCCGGCGCGGGCCTGCTGGTGGTGCCGAACGCCTCCCCGTACGAGCGGGGCAAGGACGGCGCGCGGCTGGAACTGTGCGTGAACCGGGCGGCCGAGGCCGGCGCCACGCTTGCCTACGTGAACATGATGGGCGGCCAGGACGAGCTGGTCTTCGACGGCGACTCGATGATCGTGACCGCCGACGGCGAGCTACTGGCCCGCGGGCCGCAGTTCGCCGAGGCACTCGTGCTCGCCGACCTGGACCTGCCCGCCGCCGACCCCGCCGTGCCGCCCGGAGACACCCCCGCCGACGCCTGCGACGGCACCCAGATGACCATCCACCGGGTGACGCTGCCGCCCCCGCCCGCCAGCCCGGCGGAGGCCGCTCCCCCAGGCCAGCCAGCGGGGGGTTCCAGGGGGGTCGCTCCCCCAGGCCAGCAGGGCCCCGGCCCGGTGACGGAGGAACCGGGCCGTAGGCCAGCGGGGGGTTCCAGGGGGGTCGCCCCCCCAGGCCAGCAACTGTGGCCACGGCTGTCCCCGCTGGCCGAGGTCTACGCCGCGCTGGTCACCTCGGTGCGGGACTACGTGGCCAAGAACGGGTTCGGGTCGGTGATCCTCGCCCTGTCCGGCGGGATCGACTCGGCGCTGACCGCGACGATCGCGGCCGACGCCATTGGCCCGGAGCACGTGCACGTCGTGCTGATGCCCAGCCGGCACTCCTCCGGGCATTCGGTGAGCGACGCCGAGGACCTGGTGAAGCGGCAGGGCGTGCACGCCCGCACGGTGCCGATCCAGCCCATGGTGGACGCGTTCCAGGCCGAACTGGACCTGACCGGGCTCGCGGCCGAGAACCTCCAGGCCCGGGTCCGCGGCGTGATCCTCATGGGCCTGTCCAACGCCGCGGGGCACCTGGCCCTGACCACCGGTAACAAGTCCGAGCTGGCCACCGGGTACTCCACCCTGTACGGCGACTCGGCCGGCGGGTTCGGCCCGATCAAGGACGTGCCCAAGACCCTGGTGTGGGACCTGGCGCGGTGGCGGAACGCCGAGGCGGCCAGCCGGGGCCAGACCCCGCCGATCCCGGAGAACTCGATCACCAAGCCGCCCAGCGCGGAACTGTCGCCCGGCCAGCTCGACTCCGACTCGCTGCCGGACTACCAGGTGCTCGACGCCATCCTTGACGACTACGTGGTCAAGGACCTGGGGGTGGCCGGCCTGGTGGCCGCCGGGCACGACCCGGCGCTGGTGGACCGCGTGGTCACGATGGTGGACCGGGCCGAGTACAAGCGGCGCCAGTACCCGCCCGGCCCCAAGATCACCCCGCGCAACTTCGGCAGGGACCGGCGGCTGCCGATCACGAACAGGTGGCGCGAGCCTGGCCCGTCCCGGTCCCGCTGAGATCCCCGGCGCACGCCAGGACGAACTCCGACACCGCGCTGGCGTATTGCAGCGGCTCGTCGGCGTGCACGAACAGCGGGTCCGGGGCCGGGCTGGGCTAGCTCAGCATCAGCACGGCGTAGCAGGCGAGCCAGTGCTCGACTTGTAGTCGTCCCCGACGACGTGCGGGAGCGCGGCACCGGCGTGCGTGCGCGCGGCCGCGATGGCTGGCCCGATGCGCGGGTCCCCGGCGGGCAGGTATTCGGCGATCCGGCGCCAGCACCAGGCCCGGCTGGCGTTCAGCCCGTGCAGATGGGCTATCTGCCCGTCGGCCGGGTCGGACACCACGGCCGGGGTGAACAGCGTGGCGGGCTCCCCGCCGGCGATCCCGGGCAGGAACACCGACAGCCAGGTGCCGAACTCGGCCTCCGGCAGGATCCGGGCCATCAGCTCGGCCTCACACAGCGCTGGCGACAGGAAGTCGTGCCCGGACGGCTCCCAGGCGGCTGGGTACATGGTGTCCCCGCTGAACCAGCCGTAAGCCTTGGCGGTGATCGCCTCCAGCAGCGCCCGGTCCCCGGCCCGGGCCTGGGCGTGCGCGTAGTCCAGCGCCCGCCCCATGCCGAACGCGCTGTTGGTGTGCACGCCGTAGCGGACCGGGTAGGTCGCCTTGGGCAGCCAGTCGAGAAAGCAGCCGGTCACCGCGTCGGCGAGTGGCTGCAGGGCGGCGGCCCACTTCTTGCCGTCCTGGTCGTCCAGGGACTGCGCCTCGCAGGCCAGGGCCAGCGCCCAGGCCCAGCCGTAGGGGCGCTCCCCCAGGCCGTCCCGGCTGGTGACGAACTCCACCTCGGCGGCCAGCGCCATCGGCCGGAAGTGCGCGTTCAGCACCAGCCTGATCTCCTTGGCGGGAATCACGTCCGCCGCGACGCGCAACAGCCGCAGCAGCAGCCAGTGCATCTCCACACAGGAATGCCAGTCATAGCTGCCATAGAAGGCAGGGGTGCGTGCCTTGGGGCGGAACGGGAAGTCACCGGGCGCGGTCATGTTGTGGTAAACGCCGGACGGGAACTCGCGCCTGATGTTGGTGAGCGCCACCTGCGCGTAATCCGCCGCCTCGGCGCGCAGCAGCTCAGCCCAGTCCTCCGCCAGTTCCACGTGTCACCTCCGCTGCCCCCACCGCTGCGCCACCGACGGCCCGAGCGTAGCGCCCGGCCACGGCGGGCGCACTGGCCCGCGCCGGCCGGACTGGCAGACTGAAGTAATGGCGCTCGACGAATGGCACCAGCAGGCGAATTCCTTTGGCGCAGTGGCTGACGTTTACGAACGGGCCGGCCGTCCTACCCGCAGGAGGCGATCGACTGGCTGATCCCGGCGCGGGCACAGCGGGTCGCCGACGTCGGCGCGGGTACCGGGAAGCTGACCCGCCAGCTGCGCGAGCGCGGCCTGGACGTGATCGCCGTGGAGCCGTCGGCGGGCATGCGGGAGGAGCTGCTCCGGGCGGTGCCCGGGGTGCCCGTCCTGGCCGGCACGGGTGAGCAGATCCCGCTGGCGGATGGCATCGTGGACGCGGTGATCGTGGCCCAGGCCTGGCACTGGGTCGACCCGGAACGTGCCGTGCCCGAGGCGGCCAGGGTGCTGGTCCCCGGCGGCCGGCTGGCCCTGCTGTGGAACCGCCGCGTCGAGGACGAGGAGTGGGTCGCCGACCTGTCCACCATCATCGGCAGCCGCGGCACCCCGGGGTCAGGCAGGCACTTCCCCGAGATCGGGCCGCCGTTCGGGCCGGTGGAGCGGCGCAGCGTGGACTGGGTGTACCGGCTGTCCAGGGCGGAGATGATCGACTGGGTCGCCTCCCGCAGCTATGTGATCACGTTGCCGGACGAGCGGCGCCACGACGTGCTCGGCCAGGTCCGGGACCTGCTCGACAGGCACCCCGCGCTGGCTGGCGAGGACGGGATCGCCGTGAACATGGTGACCCGCTGCTCCCGCGCGGACCTGCCCCGCTGACGGTGCTGGCCCGGGGGACGACCCCCCGGAACCCCCGCTGGCCCGGGGGTCGACCCTGCCGTCAGCCCGGGCGCAGGAAGCGCTCGACGTCGGCGGCGTCCGCGGCCAGGGCGGCCTCGTCGGCAGCGGGAAGCGGCGCGAACGGCGCCAGCGCGACCGTGCCGCCCGGCAGGCTCCAGGTGCCGACGGCGCGGCCGCCGACCAGCGCGAACGGCCGGAACAGGCCGTTTATCGCGATCAGCCGGCCGTGCGGGCCGACGACCGGGTCCCGTGAGTCCCAGCCGAGCAGCAGAGGATCGTAGGCGCCGAGCAGCCGCGGCGGCGGCAGTGGGCAGTCGCCCTGCCGCCCGGCCAGGTCGGCGAGACCGTCGCCGCGGCCGGCGAGCCGTCCGGCGATCGCGGCCAGGCCCGACCTGGCGTCGCGCAGCGGCAGCCCGGCCCACTTGGCCAGGTCGCGGTCGCTGGCCGGGCCGTGGCCTGCCAGATAGCGGACGGCCAGCTCGGCCAGAGCCCGGTCCCGGTCGAACGACGCGTGCTGCGCGGGCGGGGCACCGAGCCAGTCGCGGACCAGCGCGTAGGCGTGGTCACGCCCGGCCATCGGGCCGCGCACGATGAGCCCGCGCAGGCTGGCCAGCGCGAGCAGATGAACGATGGCCTGGCCCTGCGTGCGCACCCCGGCCGCGGCGATCCGTTCGGCGAGCTGTGCCCGGGTCAGCGGCCCCTCGGCGGTCACCGCCCGCTCGATGACCGTGACCGCGCGCTCGGCGTCGGCGGGCGGTACGCCTTCCTGGGCGAGCCTGCGGGCGTTGCCGCGCAGCAGCGGCGGCGTGGTCAGCGGATGCAGCCACCAGTAGTCCTCGGCCAGCACCAGATGCAGCGTGCCCCGGTTCAGCCAGGTCACCACGACGCAGCGGTCCCGGGTGAGGGCGGCGTCGACGTCGGCGGCCGATTGCACGCGGCTGCGGGCGCGCACCGCCAGCCGGGCCCCGCGCGGGTCCTGCGCCTGGACGGCGAGCAGCCAGCGGGCCACCTCGGCCGTGCCTTCGGCGGGTGGCCCGGACAGCAACTGGGCCGCCAGCCGCTGCGCCTGCCGCAGGTCCGGCGGGCCGGCCGCGGCGTCCGGTGTGGTCATAACCCTTTCTACCGCGGGGCCAGGCCGAGCAGCAGCTCGTCCACCACCCGCTCCACGTACCCGGGCGGCATGCTGGATCGGTCGTACTTCCCGCGGGCCAGCACGGCGCCGGTCAGCATGAACAGCGCGGCCTCGATGTCGGTGCTCGCGCGCAGTTCGCCGGTGGCCACACCACGGCGCAGCACCGACCGGATCACCTCGCGGCGCGGCTCCAGCATCGTCTCCACGTAACGCGCCATCAGCCGGGGGTATTTGGCACCCTCACCGAGCAGCAGCGCGAACTCCCTGGCCCGGCGCGGGTCGGCGACCGAGTCGCGCATAGCGCCCAGCACCGTCACCAGATCCTCGCGGACCGACCGGCCGGCCGGCTCTGGCAGCGGGGCCTGCAGCGCCCCGATCGCGTCCAGCAGCAGCTCTTCCTTGCCTGGCCAGCGCCGGTAGATGGTCGCCTTGCCCACGCCCGCGCGGGCGGCCACCGTCTCGATGCACAGGCCCTCGGGCCCGGACTCGGCGAACACGCTGAGCGCGGCGTCGATGATGGCGCGCTCGGCCCGTTCGCTGCGCGGCCGGCCAGGCCGGCGCTGCGCCGGCCCCGCTTCCGCCTTCACTTCGGCCGGAGGCATCTGCTCATCCCTCCCTCATCGCGGCACACCCGGGTCCTCGGCCGCGGCCTCACCGGCGGGCGCGGCCTCGCCGGCGAACACCGCCTCGTTCGCGGGCACTGCCCCGTTCACCAGCACGGCCTCGCTGGCGCTGCCGCCGGCCGGGGCCTGGCGCATGGCCGGGGCGTGGCCGGCGGCACCGGCCGGGCGTGCGGCACCGGCCGCGGCGCGGCCCGGCATCCAGCGCATCACGACGAGCGCGCCCAGCAGCGTGATCGCCGCGGAGATCAACGTGGTGAGGTGCATGGCGTGCACGAACGAGGCGTCCGCGAACGCCGAGAGGTCCCGGCCCGCCGGGCCCAGCTTGGCGGCCACCGCCTGGCTCGCGGTGATCGAACTGGTGGCGGCGTTCTGCACGGGGGGAGGCAGGGCGCCCAGGTGCGGGCCCAGTTCCTTGCGGTAGGCCTGCGCCAGGATGGAGCCGAGCACGGCGACGCCGAGCGCACCGGACACCTGGCGGGCGGTGTTGGTCAGCGCGGAACCGGCACCGGCCCGCTCCCTGGGCACCACCGACATGACCCCTTCGGTGGCGGGTGGCATGACCAGGCCCATCCCCGCGCCCTGGACGAAGAACGCCACGGCCAGCACCCAGATCGGCGTGGCGACGTTAAGCAGCTGATAGCTGACCAGCGCGGCGGTGACCAGCAGCAGGCCGCTCGCCACGACCGACTTGGCGCCGAACCGCCGGACCAGACGCGCGCTGCGCGGGGCCATCAGCATCTGCGCCACCGCGAACGCCAGCGAGAATGCGCCGGCCTTCAGCGGGGTGTACCCGCGCACGCTCTGCAGGTAGAAGCTCAGGAAGAACAGCGCGCCCATCATGCCGAAGAACACCAGCGACAGCGCGCCGATGGCCGACGACAGCCGCGCGTCGCGGAACAGCCGCACGTCCAGCGAGGGGTACCGGACCCTGGCCTCGTACCAGACGAAGAAGGCGAGTATCGCCAGGCCGCCGAGCGCCGGGCCGAGTACGTCCAGGTGCACCCAGGAGCCCTTGTCGCCGCCCTGGATGATGCCGTACACGAGGAGCACCAGGCCCGCGATGGAGGCGAGCACGCCGACAAAGTCGATCCGCCCGGGGCTTGGGTTCTTCGACTCGGGCACCAGCAGGGCGATCGCCACCACGCTCGCGGCGCAGAACGGGACGTTGATCAGGAACACCGAGCCCCACCAGAAGTGGGCGAGCAGCAGGCCGCCGACGATGGGGCCGATGGCGATGCCGATGCCGACCGCGACGGCCCAGATCCCGATGGCACGGGGCCGCTCCGCCGGGTCGAACACGTTGGAGATGATCGACAGCGTCTGCGGCATCACCGCCGCCGCGGCCAGGCCCATCGCCGCGCGGGCCCAGACCAGCTGGTCGGGGTTGTGTGAGTAGGCGGTGACCAGTGAGAACAGGCCGAACGCGGCCAGCCCCACCATGAGCATCCGCTTGCGGCCGATCCGGTCACCCAGCACGCCGAAGGTGAAGAGCAGGCCGGCGAACACCAGCGTGTAGGAGTTGATCGCCCACTCGAGCTGGCTCTGGCTCGCCCCGAGGCCCGCGACGGGATCGGCGATGGTCTTGAGCGCGACGTTGAGGACGGTGTTGTCCAGCACGATCGCCATCAGGCTGGTGATCAGCACGCCGAGGATGATCCAGCGGCGCCGGTACACCTTGGAGTCGGTGTCGGCGAGCGGGGCAACGCTGGAGTTACCTGCCCGTGGCGAAGCTCCGGGTGCGTCCATGTTCCCCTCTCCGGGTCTGTCAGCCAGCGGCAATGGCCCGTTCATCCCGGGGCGGCGGGCCCCGCCGCCCCGGGAAGGCCAACGATACGGAACAGGTCCGTATCGCAAAACATTCCCGGGCTATCCGTGGCCCGGACGGCGTGGCATGCTGAAGACGTCCGGGGACGCCGCAGCGGCGCCACGAGACAGCAGGAGGATTCCATGACCGCACAGCCCAGTGACTCGGGCGCGGCCGCGACCAAGGCGCGGACCGCAGAACCCCTCTACGGCGGCAGCGCCAGCCGGCGGGTCACCGTACGTGACCTCACCGCCGCCAAAGCCCGCGGTGAGAAATGGCCGATGCTCACCGCCTACGACGCGCTCACCGCGCGCGTCTTCGACGACGCCGGGATACCGGTGCTCCTGGTGGGTGACTCGGCGGGGATGGTCGTGTTCGGCCACGACACCACCATCCCGGTGACCGTGGACGACCTCATCCCGCTCACGGCCGCGGTGGTCCGCGGTACCCGGCGGGCCATGGTCGTCGCGGACCTGCCGTTCGGCTCCTACCAGGCCTCGCCGCGCGAGGCGTTCGCCACGGCGGCCCGGTTCCTCAAGGAGTCCGGGGCGCACGCGGTCAAGCTCGAAGGCGGCATGCGGGTGGTCCACCAGGCCGAGGAACTGGTCCAGGCCGGCGTGCCGGTCATGGCTCACCTGGGCCTGACACCGCAGTCGGTCAACGCCTTCGGCGGGTACCGGGTGCAGGGCCGGGGCGAGGAGGGCGAGCGCCTGCTGCACGACGCCAAGGCACTGGAGGCGGCAGGCGCCTTCTCCGTCGTCCTTGAGTGCGTGCCCGCGGAACTGGCCGCCCGGGTCACCCAGAGCCTGTCCATCCCGACGATCGGGATCGGCGCCGGCCCGGATTGTGACGCCCAGGTCCTGGTCTGGCAGGACATGGCCGGGCTCACCCCGCACACAGCGAGGTTCGTGAAGAAGTACGCCGACATGGCCGGGGTGCTCGGCACCGCCGCGCGTGCCTTCGCCGAGGAGGTCGTCGGCCGCCAGTTCCCCGGCCCGGAGCATTCCTACCGCTGACGCGCGCACCGAACCCCGTCGGCAGGGCGGCTGTGACGCTTTTGATCAGGGCGGATGTTCTCCGGTGGCTGGGTCAGCGGCCGAGGTAGGTGATGACGGCGAGTACGCGCCGGTTGTCGTCGTCGGAAGGCTGCAGGCCCAGCCGCAGGAAGATGGAGGCGGTGTGCTTGGCCACAGCCCGCTCGGTGATCACCAGCCGCTGGGCGATGGCGGCGTTCGAGCGGCCCTCGGCCATCAGGCCGAGCACTTGCCGTTCCCGCGGGCTGAGTGTGGCCAGGGCGCCGTCGGTGGCATTGCGGTCCAGCAGCTGGGCGATCACTTCTGGGTCCAGCGCGGTACCGCCGCCAGCTACCCGGCGTACCGCGTCGGCGAACTGGGCGCCGTTGAGCACCCGGTCTTTGAGCAGGTAGCCGATGCCGCCGGCACCGCCGGCCAGCAGCTCGCGGGCGTAGAGCTGCTCGACGTACTGCGACAGCACGAGTACCGGCAGGCCTGGCACCTGGCTGCGCGCCGTCAGCGCGGCCTGCAGCCCTTCGTCGGTGAAGGTCGGGGGCAGCCGCACGTCTACGATCGCGACGTCCGGCCGGTCTGCGATGACGCAGGCCAGCAGGCCGTCGCCGGTGTCGACCGCGGCGGTGACCTGCATGCCGTGCGCTTCCAGCAGCCGGGTCAGGCCGTCCCTCAGCAGGAAGAGGTCTTCGGCGATGACAACGCGCACGGGATCTCCATGGTCACCACGGTCGGCCCGCCGGGCGGGCTGGACACCGCGAGCAGGCCGTCGAACGCGGCGAGCCGGCGCTCGATGCCCGCCAGCCCGCTGCCCAGGCCCGGGTCCGCGCCGCCGGTTCCGTCGTCGGCGACGTCGACGCGCAGCATCCCGCCGGCGTACCGCAGGTCAATCCATGCCTGATCAGCGTGGGCATGTTTGGATACGTTCGCCAGCAGCTCGCTGACCGCGAAGTAGGCGGCCGATTCCACCGGCGTGGGCGGCCGGCCGGTCAGCTCGCTGGTGACGTGCACCCGCAGCGGCAGGTTCAGGGCCAGCGCATGGACCGCGTCGGCCAGGCCCCGGTCGGCCAGTACCGGCGGGTGGATACCCCGGACCAGGTCCCGCAGCTCGGCCAGCGCTGTGGCCGAGGACTCGCGGGCCTCGGCCAGCAGCGCCCGCGCTGCCGGGTGGTCCACCAGGAGCTGGTCCGCGGCGTCCAGGGTCATGCCCATGGCCACCAGCCGGGCTTGCGCGCCGTCGTGCAGGTCCCGCTCGATCCGGCGCATCTCGGCAGCTCCGGCGTCGATGGCCTCGGCCCGGGTCTGGGCCAGGTGGTGGGCCCGCCGGGCAAGCCCGGCCTGCCCGGTCGGGGCCAGCATCGAGTGGGCCAGCGTGCCGTAGCTGCGCAGCAGCCGCGGGGCCGCCCACGCCGCCACCGGCAGGATCCAGCTCACCCACGGGCTCACCGCGACCCAAAGGACGTCGCGCCAGGTCGCCGGGTCGCTCAGCAGCCACCTCAGCCGCTTGCGCAGGCCGGCCTTCCTGCCGCTGCCGGGCGGCGGCAGGTACGCAGCGGCGATCGGCACGCCACACCACCCTCCCACCAGCCGCCTGGTGAGGTTCACCAGCGGGCGCAGGACCACAATGACGCCGGGGATCAGCACCAGCCCCAGCCAAAAGCCCACCACGAAGCCCCGCGTGCTGGTGAAAGCGGCATGCACCGCCCCGCCCACCGCCAGGGGGAGGGCCAGCAGCAGCAACGCACCGACCAGCGACAGTGCACACAGGGCCAGCCCGCGGGCGCCGGCGCCCACGCCCGCGGCGAGCGTGGGCGCGCTGCGGGCTGGCCCGGAGCCGGGGATCACCGGTTCACTTCTCATTCCTGGGTTCCTCCGCGCGACACGACTTTGTCCAGTCTGCCGGGCGGTGAGCCGGGCCCGCAGTGCGGCTGCACCCCGTTCGGGGGGTGTACCTAGGTACACCCCCCGAACGCCGTTCAGCCGTATACCGGTGCCTGCCCGCCGTCACCTAACGTAACCGTTCGTCCGTCCACCTCGCAGTGACGCACAACGGAGGCACCGAAGTGAGGAATCTGTGCAAGCTGGTACCGATGGCCGTGGTGGTGCTCTTGGCGGCCGGCGCGATGGCAGGGGCCGGTGCGCAGGGGGCGTCCGGCGTGACGGCGCACTCGGCGGCGGCCGGCCCCGCGGTGGCAGGGGGCCTTGCTGACGTGCCAGCGGGGACGAGGACGGCCCTTGCCCCGGTACGCCCGCGTATCGCATGCGGTCAGCTCGCGGCCCCCGGCAATGACTTCAGCAGCATCCCGGATGCCCCCACGTACGTCCTTTCGGCCCTCCAGACGGGCAGCGGCGGCGGCGCGGTCTGCCATGTGACCGGGTACATCGCGCCACAAGAGCAGTTCCAGCTGGCCCTTCCGGTCAGCGCTTACACCGGCCAGTACCTGCAATCGGGGTGCGGGGGACTGTGTGGGTGGAGCCTGTCGTCGGGTCTTTCGGCGTCGGCCGCGAGCTGCCTCACGGCTGCGGGCCTTGCGGCGGCCAGCGGCGGCCTGATGGCGGGCGGTACCGACAACCAGGGCCATGTGGGCGGGGAGAACGATGCCCTGTGGGCCAGGGAAGACCCGGCGCTGCGGGTGAGTTTCGGCTACACCTCCGAGCACGCTCTGGCGCAAGCGGCCAAGGCGGTCCTCACCACCTACTACGGCAAGCCGCCGAAGTTCTCCTATTACGACGGCTGCTCGGGCGGTGGCCGTGAAGCGCTGGTTGAAGCGCAGCGTTATCCCCGCGACTTCAACGGCATCCTGGCCGGAGCGCCAGGCAACATCGAAACCCAGGCGCTTGGCGTCGTGCCGGCGTGGGTCATCGCGGTCAACACCAACGCCCGCGGCCACCAGATCCTCGGCAGCGACAAGCTGCCCGCCTTGCACGCTGCGGTCCTGAAGGCCTGCGGCAACGCCAAGGGGCTGATCGCAGACCCCCGAAGCTGCGGCTTCAACCCGGCCACGATCCACTGCCGCCCCGGGGTGAATAGCTCCTCCTGCCTGACCCCGGCGCAGGTGCGGGTCGTGCGGGAAATCTACCTGGGGCCCAACGACGGGCACGGGCACTATCTGTACCCCGGCGGCGAGCCCTACGGCTCCGAGCTGGCCTGGGCGCCGGTGGCGATCGATCCTTCCTCCGACACTCACTGGCCTTTCGACACCCCCGCTTACCAGACCGGGGAGAGCTGGCTCAAGAACGCCGCGTACTGGCACAACCCCCCGGCGTCGTTCCAGCTCAAGGACTTCCACTTCACCCTGCGGGACTACCACAGGCTGCTCCCGCTCGCCGGCCTCTACAACGCCACGGACCCCAGTCTGTCCGCCTTCCGGCGGGCCGGCGGGAAACTCATCCTCTGGCAAGGGTGGGCGGACCAGGAACTCTCCCCGTTCGGCACCGTCGACTACTACAAGGCCGTCGCACGGCAGTCCGGGGGCTTCACCGCCAGCCAAGCCTTCACCCGGCTGTATATGATCCCCGACCAGTACCACTGCCTCGACGGCGGGTTCCCGCAGGTAAACGGGCAGGTGACCACGGGTGCCCTGCTCGCCTCCCTTGTCCGGTGGGCCGAGCAGGGCATCCCGCCAGGGACATTCTCCTTCCCGCTTGTGCACCCAACGGCCACACTGCGGGCGATCGTGGTGCACCCACTCAACCCGCTGCAACCGCCACCCGGCGGGGCGCGGGGCCTCAACACCCGCTACCACTGGGTAGGCCAGTTCCGGCCCGGTGCCGAACTGTGGTGCAGGACCGACGGCATGGACGTCGCCTGCAACCACCACCGTCCGCCGATCAGCTACCCGGCCGGAACGGCCCCATAGGCAGTTAACCCAGCCCACGTGGCGGCTGGGACGCGGTTCGCCGGGGTGGCTTGGCGCACGTGCACTGGCTCAGTCCTTGCCGTCACCCACCGAGCCGGCCATCAGGCCCAGGCCGATGCCGAGCATCCACACGTCCTTGCTGACCCCGGTGCCAGCCTGGGTCGGCCACACGCTGCCCGGCTTGTGCATGGCCGGCGTGCGCAGGTACATGGTGAGCAGGCTGCCGGAGAACCCGGTGAGCGCCGCCCCGGCCAGGGCGCTGGGCACCACGGGGGCGAGCAGGGCCGAGCCGACCGCGATCTCACCGGCGGCCAGGAGCTTGATGAAACGCTCCGGCGGAATGCGCTCCAGGAATGGGAAGGCGCCGGACGCCGCCTTGTGCACACCCTTGGCACGGGCCTCGTCGGCGTGCCATTTCTCGAGTCCCGTGTGGAGAATGTAGGCCCCGGTCGCGATGCGCCCGGGGAGGTCACGTGCCTTGACGCGGAAAATCACGGGCGTCCCTTCCCTCCGCTGTGTTGTTGAAAGCTAAACATACCAGCGGGAAAGCTAGACGTCGGTGACGCGCAGCCCGGCGTGGGCCTTGTACCGCCGGTTGATGGAAACCAGGTTGGCGGTGAGCGCCTCGACCTGCCCGCAGTTGCGCAGCCGGCCCGCGTACACGCCGCGGGCACCGGGAATCCGTGCCGCGAGCGCCTGGACGAGGTCGGTGGCCGGCCGGTCATCGCCAAGCACAAGCACGTCGAGGTCGACGCTGGCGACCTCCGGGTCGAGCAGCAGCACGGCCGAGACGTGGTGGAAGGCACCGACCACCACCGAACCGGGCAGCACCGCCGCCGCCTGCTGCGCGGCACTGCCCTCGGCCACGGCCAGCGGGTAGGCGCCACGCTGGTCGAATCCCATCGGGTTCACGCAGTCGATGACGATCTTGCCGGCCAGCGGTGCGGCCAGCGACCTGAGCAGGTCACTGTGGCCTTCCCAGGGCACCGCCACGATCACCACGTCGGCGGCGGCGGCCGCGTCCGGGTTCGCCATGCCGCGGATGCCCAGGTCCGCGCCCAGGGCCTGCGCGGCCGCGACGGCACGCGCCGCGCTGCGGGAGCCGATGATGACCGGGTTGCCGGCCAGCGCGAACCTGCGGGCCAGGCCGCGGCCCTGGTCACCGGTGCCGCCCAGGATTGCGATGGCCAAGGTCGCGACGTCGGGGCCCGGTGCCGCCTGCTGGTCAGACATGCCCCGATCCTGCCAGAGCGGTCCCTGGCCGTGGCACCATGGGGGCGTGAACGCCGAGCAGGTCGCCGCGCTGCGGACGCTGCTCGCCCCTACCGGCTGGCTGGAGCGGGCCGCGGAGTTCGCCCGTGCCCTGCGCGGCTCGGCGCGGACGCCCGGTGGCCTGCTGCTTGTCGGCACGCCCGAACACGAGCCCTGGCACTTCGCCGCGCACCTGGACGACGAAAGCCGGTTCGCCGGCCTTCCCGAACTCGCGCCCACCCTGGTCCGGTGGAACCCGCCGCCCGGGGCGCCGCCGCACCTGAGCGTGAGCCTGGCCCGGCTCGGCGATGCCGGGCGCGGCAACTCGCTGGTGGTGGTGAGCCCGCAGGCGGCACCGGACCGGCTGCTCGAGCGCGTCTGCGACGCCCGCAAGGGCGGGGCGAGGATCCTGGCGCTGGATCGCGGCGACCGCCGCCTGGCGGATATGGCCCACGAGGCGCTGACCGTGGCGCCGTCCGCGCCACTGACCTTCGACGCCGTCCAGCACCTGGTCAGCGCGGCTGCCGGCGAGCGCGGTGAGCCGCGCCGGAGCCTGCGCGCACGGCTCGCCAGGCTGCTCGGCACGGTCAGCGGCCCCGTCTCGCCCTAGTTCCGGCGCCACTACTGCCTGGCATCATGCAATACGCCGGTTCGTCCCGGTGTGATCCGGTTCGATCGCGCCGCTCCCGCCGGGCATGCTGTCGCTAAGGTGTGGTTCATGAGCGAGCTTTCCGGGCCCGCGGACCACAGCCTCATGCGGGTGTCAGACAACGACCGCGAGCAGGCTGCCGACGTGCTCCGCGAGGCCGCCGGGCAGGGGCGGATCAGCCTCGACGAACTCGACGAGCGCCTCGAATCCGCCTACGCCGCCAAGACCTACGCCGACCTCGCCGCGGTCACGCACGACCTGCCGCGGTCCGGGCAGCTGCCGGTCCCCCCGGTCCAGGGAGCCACCCAGGTCAGCCGGATCGGCGGCACGCCCCGGTCCAAGTTCTCCGTGGCGGTCATGAGCGGCGCGCGGCGGATGGGCAGGTGGGTGGTCCCCCGCTACGTACGTCTCGGTGGCCGTGATGGGCGGGATCGAGCTTGACCTGCGCGATGCCCAGTTCAGCGAGCCCGTGGTCACCCTGCACTGCTACACGCTGATGGGCGGCATTCAGATCACCGTCCCCGAGGACGTCGATGTGGACGTGTCCGGGCTGGCCTTCATGGGCGGGTTCGACCACAACGCCAGCGGGCCCGGGGTCCCCGGCGCGCCCCAGGTGCGGGTCCTCGGATTCGCCCTGCTGGGCGGCGTCGAGGTCCGCCGCAAGGCAAAGACAGCTATCGAAGGCACCCCGGCCAACCGGGAACTAGATCAACCCTGATCCCCGTACGGGGTTAGCGGGACGGCGCACGCTGGCTGGGATCAGCTGTCCAGGCTGAGGACCATGGTGGGGCGCTCGATGACGTGGTCCTCGCGCAACGGCCGCACCGCGGTGCCGATGGCGAAGAACTCGGTGGTGTGCGAGCCCCAGGTGTGGCTGTGCTGGCGGAGCTGCACCCCGACGATCCCCTCCGCGTGGAACGCCTCGGCCTCGGCCTGCATCCGGCTCATCGCCAGCTCGCGGGCGTCGTACAGGGCCTGGGTGAACTGCTCGAGCTCGACGTTCTTGCCGATGTTGCCGAGCATGCCGCCCAGCCGCTGGTGCGCGATGTGGTAGACGCAGGTGCCCATCACCATCGCCAGCGGCGCGTACCCGGCCCGGATCAGCGTCCAGAAGTCCTGGCCGCTCAGGTCCGAGGTGAACGGCTGGTTCTTGTTGTTGCGCCAGTTCGTGACCCCGCCGCCGCCCGCGCCTTCCTCGGCCTTGACCGCGGTGCCGACCGCGATGAACTCCGCGATGTCGGCGCCGAACTCCTTCAGCTCCACGTCGAGGCGGACCCCGACGATGCCGTCCGCGCCGAGCGCATCCGCTTCGGCCTCCATCCGGCCCATGGCCAGCTCGCGCGCGTGGTACATGGCCTGGGACAGCACGTCCAGTTCCTGGTTCTTGCTCCACCGGCCGAACTGCAGCCCCACGTGGTAGATCGAGCTGCCGAGTACCAGCCCGAGCGGGCGGAACCCCGCCTCGCGGACCAGCAGGAACTCGTTGACGGACAGGTCGGAGGTGAAGATGGAGCCGGGCTGGCCCGGTTTCAGCTCGGCCAGGCGGGCCAGCGCGTCATGCGGAACGCCGGCCGCGCTCAGCTCGGTGGAGGTCTGGTCGGTCATCGTTCTCCTCGGATCAGCATGGTGGACCGTGCCCCGCGGTCAGGGGCCCAGCCGGACCCGGGCGGCCTGGCGGCGCTTCGGGTCGAGAGACATGATCGCCAGGCTGGGCCGCTCCGCGGCCCGCGACCGGGCGTGGAAGCGGGCGATGGCGGTACCGATGAGGGTCGCCTCGACGATGTGGTCACGCCGGCCTTCGGCGGCCGGGCAGTCACGTTCCCGCACCCGGGTGGTCACCGTGGTCACGACCACCCCGTCGGCGCCCAGCCGGGCCACGTCCTTCTCCAGTTGCTCCCGTGCGTCGTGGCGGGTCTGGGTCACCACCTCGGTATAGCCCTGGACTTCGGTGTTCCCCGCCCCCCAGCGGGTCTGGGTGACGGTGAGCCAGTCATCGTGGCGGGCCCCGACGGAGATGCCGAGCGCCAGGCCGGCCGGCATCCAGCCGTCCACGAACAGCTTGGCGAAGTCCTGGCCGGACAGGTCGGAGGTGAACGGCCGCGCCAGCGGCGGGCCCGGGCCGCGCACGGCGGTGCCGATTGCCTTGAACTCCAGGCCGCCGGCCGGGAACGCGCCGATACTCAGGGTCACGCCGACCACGCCGTGGCCGCCGAGCGCGGTGCATTCGGCCGTCATCCGGGCGATCGCGCTGCGCCGCGCCTGGTAAAGCGTTGCCACCATGGGCCCGAACGAGGCGAAGTTGCCGTCACCGGACACCGTGGTGATGCCCACCGCGGGCACCCCGTAGCGCCCGAACCCGGTCCAGGCCCCCGGGCAGGAGAACCCGCCGGTGTAGCCCACGTTGTAGACGGCCGCGCCGAGAACCTGGCCGACCGGCTCGAAACCGGTGCTGCGGATCGCCGCGAACTCAGCCGTCGACAGCGACGAGCCCCAGGTGCCGCTGCCGCGGATCTCGGCCAGCCGCGCCCGTGCCGCCGAGGGCAAGCCGGTTTCGCTGCCACCGTCGGCCACGCGCGCCCCCTTCCGTCAGGTCCGGCGCCGCTTTTACGATACCGGCCCATCCCGGCAGGGCTCAGCCGCCGTGCCCGTCACCGTGCTCAGTCACCGTTTTGGGTGTCCCACTCCTCGTTGCGGCGCTGCACCGTCTCCAGTGCCCGGGCCGCCTCCTCCTGGGTGGGGTACGGCCCGAGCCGGTCCTTGGCCGGGCAGCCTTCTTCGGGTTCAACTGTGTGATGCCGGAGGCAGTACCACCAGCGGTGTCCGGAGTCCATGCCGATTAGACTCGCAGACCATGGCGACCTTGCTCCAGCCCGGCCGGATTTCTCCCATGCGGCAGGTGCCCGCGCACATCCCGCGGCCGGAGTACGTAGGCCGGCCGCGGCCAAGGACCGGGGAGCCTGACGTCAAGGATGCGCAGACCATCGAGCGGATGCGGGTGGCGGGCAAGCTCGCCGCCCGGGCCCTGGCCGAGGTGGGCCGCCACGTCGTGCCCGGGGTGACCACGGACGAACTCGACCGGATCGGGCACGAGTTCCTGTGCGACCACGACGCGTACCCCAGCACGCTCGGCTACCGCGGCTTCCCCAAGTCGCTGTGCACCTCGCTGAACGAGGTGATCTGCCATGGCATCCCGGATGACACGGTGATCGCCGAAGGCGACATCGTCAACGTGGACATCACCGCGTTCCTGAACGGCGTGCACGGGGACACCAACGCGACGTTCCTCGCCGGGGATGTGGACGAGGAGTCCCGGCTGCTGGTGGAGCGGACCCACGAGGCGATGATGCGGGGCATCCGGGCGGTGGCCCCAGGCCGGCCACTGAACGCGATCGGCCGGGTGATCGAGTCCTACGCCCGCCGGTTCCGCTACGGCGTCGTCCGCGACTTCACCGGGCACGGGATCGGGACCACGTTCCACTCCGGGCTCATCGTGCCGCATTTCGACGACCCCGCGGTCAGCCTGGTCATGGAGCCGGGGATGACGTTCACCATCGAGCCGATGCTCACGCTGGGGACCATCGACTACGACATCTGGCCGGACGGCTGGACGGTGGTGACCAAGGACGGCAAGCGGACCGCGCAGTTCGAGCACACGGTCCTGGTCACCGCGGACGGCCACGAGATCCTCACCCTGCCGTAGTGGGGACACCAGTGGGTGAGCTGATCGTGCTGCGGCACGGGGAGACGGAGTGGAGCCGGGAGGGGCGCCACACCGGCCGTACCGACCTTCCGCTGACTCCCGCCGGTGAGGCGGCGGCCGCCGCGCTGGCGCCCGCTCTCGCGGCCAGGCCGCTGCGGGCCGTGTTCACCAGCCCGGCCCGGCGCGCCGTGGCGACCGCGGCCCTGGCCGGGCTGGCCGGCGCCAAGGAGGACCCGGACCTGCAGGAGTGGGACTACGGCGGATACGAGGGCCGGACCACCGCCGGCATCCAGGCCGAGCGGCCTGGCTGGTACCTGTGGCGGGACGGGGTCATCCCCGGCGACGCCGTCCACCCCGGGGAGACGCTCGCCGAGGTCGGCGCACGAGCCGACGCGGTACTGGCACGGGTGAGCCCGCTACTGGCCGACGGCGACGTCGCGCTTGTCGCCCACGGCCACCTGCTGCGCGTGCTGACCGCCCGCTGGCTGCGCCTGGAACCCGGGGCGGGGCGCCTTTTCCAGCTCAAAACGGCGACCCTGAACACGCTGGGCACCGAGCACGGCCAGCCGGTGATCACCTCCTGGAACGTGCCGCCCCCGGGCTAGCGCACCCGGTCGCTCCCCCGGGCTAACACCGTCAGGCGGCACCGTGAGCGTTGAACGTGCACCAGTTGACGAAGCTGCCCGGATCCTCGGGGTCAGTTGCCTCGCGTGCCTCATGCAAGGCGCGCGCGAGGGTAGTGCCGCGGGACAGGCGGCGGTGCACCGCGGTCATCAGCCCGGCCGCGGGGACGTCGGGAACCACGGCGGTGCTGGCCAGAATGCCGGCGGTCCCCCGGGCCAGCAACGCAGCCACGAAGCCGAGCACCTCGTCGCCCGCATAGCTGGCCTGGGAGCCGGACTGGCACGACGCGAGGATGAGCCGCCGCGGCGCGAGCCCCCGCGCGTAGATCTCCTGGAGCGTCATCGGGCCGTCGCTGAGCAGCAAGGATGAGAACATCGGATTGTCGGTCCGGAGCACGCCGTGGCAGGCAAGGTGGGCGAGATCGGCGCCCGCCAGGGCCTCGGCCACGGCATCGGCGGTGCTCGCGGGGGGCATCAAGCGGCGCGCGGAGCGATAGAGGCCGGCCAGCGCCGCAACCTCCGCCACGGCCCCGGGCAGATCGGGCCCGGCCACGAGCGCCACACCGTGGCCCGGATCCGCGGTGTACGGCGCGGCTCGCGCCCCGGCCGCCGTGCGCGCCCAGATGGTCGCGGACGGTGCCACGGCAACGGGGCCGGCGTGCACCGCCGCCCACGGGACACCATCAAGGCCGGGCACGGGGATGACAACCAGCTCATCGCCCGGGCCCACGTTCAATGGGGCCAGGAGCAGCTCAGTCAGCCGGCCCAGGCGCAGGTCGGCACTGGCCCGGGCGGCGGCGTGCGCGGCTGGATTCCCGGATTGCGCGAGCCGCCGCAATGCGAACAGCAGCGCGCGCACCTGTTCCCGGACCGGCCGCAACGGCCCGAGCGGGGCGATCCGGCTGCGCCGCGGGCCGATGACCACCGCGATCAGCTCGTCTGCCAGCAGGCCGTAGGCGACGAGCAGCCGCCCGGCCAGCCGGTCACGCAGCACGCCCACGGCCACCGGCGCCGCGGAGGTCTCTGCCACGGGGCCGGCCCGCCAGGTGGCGTGCCGGATCCGCTCTTCGAGGGCCGCCTGCTCGGGCCCCGGCCGCTCGGCGCGCGCCGCGGCGGGGCTCGGCCTCGCGCCCTCCCGCGTTTCGGCCTGCACCACGCGCAACGCGGCGATGTCCGCGCGGATCGGAGCGAACGCCGGCGGTTCGACGGCCAGTAAGGCGGCGGCCCGGCCGCGCTCCATCCAGTTCAGCACCTGGCCCGGCGAACCGTTCCTGACCACCACCTCCAGCCCGATCCGGCCAAGTTCCGTGCCATGCCCGGAGGCGAGCGCGCGCAGCTCCACCGAGGGCAATCCGCCGCGGTGCCGGGCGAGATCGGTGAGTCCGCGGCGGCAGTGTGCCAGCGCCTCGGGGTCGCGGTGCCGCAGGCCAGCCTCGAGCGCGGCGGCGACCTGGCCCCGTAGCCGGACAAGCACCGCCGCGCCGCGGGCCAGCGATCCGGCGCGGGCCAGGGCCGTGAGCGCCTGGCGGCGCCTGCCGAGGGCGGCGGCCAGCCGCCCGGCCACCAGGAAGCCTTGCACCGCCGCCGCGGTGGACCCGGTGCTGGCAAGCAACCGGGCTGCCACGGCGGCCTGGTGCAGCTCCTCCGGACCGCCGGTCCCGGCTCGCAGGCGCGCCTCGGCCGCGACGACGACGGCGCGGGCCCGGAAGGCCGCGCGGGTCTGCCGGCCGAAGGCGGCCGCGGCCGCGGCGGCGGCGGTGACCGCCGCGTCGTGGTCACCGGCCAGCAGGGTGAGTTGCGCGACACGCAGCTGTGCCTCGGCGGCCATGAGCGGGATCCCGGCGTCGGAGAACTCCCGCACCGCCCGGCGCGCGGCCCTGGTGGCCTCGGGCAGCAGCCGCAGTTCCATCAGCGCGTCGGCGTACTCGATGTAATGCTCGCCCAGGGAGAGGGCGGCGGCCTGGTAGGCCCGCGCCGCCTCATCGAAGACCCGCAGGCCTTCGGCGAACCGCCCGGACTTCATGGTGACCCAGGCCCGGGTCTGGATGAGGGTGGCGGTGAGTGCGGGGCCGATCTCCGCGGCGGGCGGTGTCTCGCCGAGGCGGCGCAGCGCCGCGCCGAACCGGCCCTGCTCGGCCTCGATAAGGGCGAGGTTGTTCGCGCAGACCGCGCGCCGCCAGGTGCTGATCCCGGAGTCGGCGAGCAGCCGGTGATAGATCGCCGCGGCGTCGTCCAGCCGGCCGCTGTTCTGCAGCAGGACGGCGCGGTTGAAGTCGAGCTCCAGGCCGGCCGCTCCGGTGACCAGCGGCGCGGCAGCGGCCAGGTCCCGCCGGGCCGCCGGAAAGCGGCCAAGTTCCTGCTGGACGGCGGCACGGCTCATCAGCAGATCCGCGAGCGTGGCCCGCAGCTTGTGGCGGCGCGCGATCCGGCAGGCCTCATCGAGCAGCACGATCGCCGCGGCGTCGTTGAGCCTGGATTGCTCGGCCAGCGCCAGCGCCCGCAGCGCCAGGGCCAGTGCCTCCGGCTGACGTGCCTGCCTCGCCTCGGCTACCAATGCCTCGGCTACCGGCCGGAACTCCTCCGGATTGGCCGCAACGTCCTGGTGCGCCCGTGCGGCACGTATCACAAGCCCCCTTGGGGGCTCTGTGTTAGAAGGAGATGATTCGAGCCGTCCGGCCACATCCCCCGAGCCGACACTGCCTGCCATGCATAAAGGATCGGTGCATCAGATGGATTCTGACCAGCGAAATTGGGGCGTTCCGTTTCCCGGTGACTTTTCGGATTGGCACAGTGACACACCAGGAGGCACGGCGGAGGACGTGCAATGGGAGGTGCAGCAGCTGGCGCGGCTCCGCTACGAGCCCGCCGTCCGGCACGAGCTGCTCAGGCTGCTGGGGGCGCGCCGTGCGGGCAGCAAGGGCGCGGTCCAGTTCGACTACCTGCCGGTCGAGGTGGGTTTCGACACCCTGATGGTCAAGGGCGAGCTGCTGATCACCACGGCGTCCTACCTCGGCTACCCCGGCGGGCTGAAATGGTACGGCCGTGCCGCCAGCGCCAAGCCATATCTGGACGCGCTCGGGCTGACCGCCGCACCGGTGGCCTGCGCGGACCTTGAGGACAAGGTCCTGCGGCTGGTTCCGCGCGAGCACCTCGACGCCCACGTGCTCGCCGACATCGCCAGGGATCTGCGGCTGCGGGGGTACTCCGCGTCCCTCAGCTACATCACGCCGACCGCGCCGGTGCACAAGCACCCGCCCGCGCCGCTGCCGGGGCCCAACAATGCCGCGCCGCCGCCGGCGCCGCGGGCCGAGGCCCGGCCGGCCAGCGTGGCCAAGGTGGCGGTCATCGACACCGGAATCACCGGCCAGCAGCGGACCGACGGCCTGCTCGCCGGCATCCAGCGCACGCCGCAGAACATCGACAGGCTGACCAGTTTCGCCGTCGGCGAGGGTGACGCGTTTCTCGACTTCGACGCCGGGCACGGCACGTTCGTCGCCGGGATCATCGATCAGGTCGCGCCACACGCCGAGATCAGCGTCTACCGTGCCATCGACAGCGACGGGATCGGCAGCGAGGTCGCCGTGGCCTGCGCGATGATCGAGGCGGTCAAGGCGGGCAACCAGATCATCAATCTCTCGCTCGGCTGCCAGGCACAAGATGACTTCCCGCCGGTGGCGCTCCAGGCCGCATTGACGGTCATCGGTGAACTGGACGCCGGCAAGCCAGACGCGGATAAGACGATCATCGTCGCGGCCGCCGGAAACTGCGGCGACACGCGGCCGTTCTGGCCTGCGGCATTCCCCGGAGTGATCTCGGTGGCTGGCCTGAATCCCAACATGACTCCGTCGCAGTGGTCCGGCCACGGTTTCTGGGTGACCTGCTCGACCGTCGGGCAGGGGCTGTGCTCCACCTTCGTCTCCGGGCAGGAGAGCCCGCTGATCGACCCGGCAGAAACCATCTTCCCTGCGCCGAATCCGTTCGCCGTATGGAGTGGCACCTCGTTCGCTGCCCCGCAGGTCACGGGTGCCATCGCCCGGCTGTACCAGGCTCCGGGCGCTACGCTCCGCACCGCCTTGGACCAGGTGCTGGAGGTGGCCGTGCCGGTCCCTGGTTTCGGGCAGGCGGTGCAGATACTCAGGGGCATCTAATGTCTCGATTTCGCCACGTTCGTATCATTACCATCCCGCTGCGCTCCGTAGGGGTAGACGGGATCGCGAGAATCCCGTCGTGCCAAATCCCCTCATCGGTAGGAGGATGGTGGGCATGGGGGACAGACCGGAGGTCGGCCGGTTGGTCCGGGCAAGCGCGGATGGCGACCAGGCAGCATGGAATGAGCTGGTCCGCCGGTTTGGTCACCCGGTGATGGCCGTGATACGAAGCTACCGCCTGGCTCCAGCGGACGCCGAGGATGTCTACCAGACCGTGTGGCTGAGGCTGGTCGAGAACCTCGACAGCCTGCGTGACCCGGAGGCATTACCAGGTTGGCTGCGCAGCACCACGGCGCATGAATGCATCCGCCAGATCGAGCGCAGGCGGCGCACGGTGCCGGTGGACCCGCAGTCCGGCGAGGCCGCGAAGCGGCCAAGCGCCGATGACATCGAAGCCGCGGCCATGCGGGCCGAGCTCCGGGTGGCGCTACACGATGGGCTCGCCGAGCTCAGTGCGGAAGACCAGGCCCTGCTGCGGATGTATGCCCTGGCGGAGCCGTACAAGAACGTGTCCGAGCTACTGCAGATGAAACCCGGCAGCATCGGGCCCACCCTTGGGCGCAGCCTGGCACGGCTGCGGCAGACCCGTGCCCTGCGCCGGTATCTGGGCACCCAGCCGGCCGCCGAGAACCAGAAGGGCGGTGATCAGCTTGAGCTCGCCCCGCTGGACCGACGATGAACTCCTGCGCGAGCTACGTGCCGCACTGCGGGAGCCACCCATGGACGAGAAACTGATCCGGGCCGCCGAGGCGGCGTTCACGTGGCGGACCGTGGATGCCGATCTGGAGATCCTCAGCCTGGAGAGCGAACTGGCGGTGAGCGATGCCGCCCGGGTGCGCGGCACCGGGCCGGGCGCACCGCGCATGTTCGCCTTCCATGGCGATCGGCTGAGCGTGGAGATCGAAATCGACGACGACGGAATCGTGGGGCAGCTGACGCCGCCGGGGCCGGCCCGGGTCACCTTGGTGACCCCCGACGGCCCGCTGGCGGCCGCCGACGCGGATGAGGTCGGCGGCTTCACCCTCCCGGCGCCCCCGCCGGGACCGATGCGCCTGGACTGTCAGCGCGGCAGCGACCGCTTCCTGACCGAATGGACCTCTCTCTGACCGCGGAACGCCCTGCCGGTCCGCGAGCCGCGCCGGTCAGGACCTGAGGGTCTCCTCCTCGATCCAGCTCAGGAAGCCCTCCGAGCCCGCGACGATCGGCGTCGCGACGATCTCCGGCTCGTCGTAGCTGTGGCTGCGGGTGATGAAGTCGGCGAGCGCCTGGTAACCGCTGGCGGGCAGCTTGAGGGTGAGCAGCCATTCCTCGGCCCGCTCCAGCGTGCCCTCCCACCAGTAGGTGCTGGCCACCGGGCCGCTGACCTGGGCACACGCGGCAAGGCGGGCCTGCACCGCCCCGCGGGCAAGCTCCACCGCCTCGGCGCGCGAGTCCGTGGTGGTCTGCATCTGCAGGAAACGGCCATTCACCTGGGGCAGCCCGGCCTCGGCCGGCTCGTCGTCACCCGACATGGCATCCGATCGTACGCCCCCTGCGCCGTCGCTTCCGGCAGTGCACACGCCGCGGCTTCTGGCGCGCCGCCCCGCGACGCGGGATGATCGCGGGTGCGGGCGAGGGAGGCACCGACGTGACCGGCGATGCGTACTGCTTTGTGGTGAACCCCGCTGCCTGCCGCGGCCAGGGCATCCACCGCATGCCCGCAGTGCTCGGGCCGCTCTCGGCGGCCGGTGACACCCTCCGCGTCGAGGAAAGTTCCAGCCTCGGCCACGCTGCGGCGCTGGCCGCCGAGGCCGCCCGCCGGGGCGAGATTGCCGTAGCGGTGGGCGGCGACGGCATGGTCGGCCGGATGGCCGCCGCGGTAGCCGCTGCCGACGGGGTGTTCGGCATCATCCCGGCCGGCCGGGGCAATGATTTCGCCCGCATGCTCGGCATCCCCGCCGACCCGGCCCGGGCGGCCGCATTCCTGCTGCGCGGTGGCCACCGGGAGGTGGACCTGATCGGTGTCCGCGCGGGTGACGGGCCGGAGCAGGTGGTGGCGGGCAGCGTCTACCTGGGCATCCCGTCGGAGGGCGCGCGGATCGCCGCTGCCAGCCGCCTGCCACCGGGCGGCCTGGCCTGCCAGATCGCCGGGCTGCGCGCCCTGCTGGCCTGGGAGCCGACCCGCTTTACGGTGGCCACGGATGCGGCCACCCCGGCCGGTAACACCTTCGGCGGGTTCTGTGTCGTGGTGGCCAACTCCGCCTACTTCGCCGGCGGCATGCCCGCCGCGCCGGACGCCGATATCAGCGATGGCCTGCTGGATGTGGTCGCGGTCAGCGACGGCTCGAAGCTCTCCTTCGTCCGGGTGATGCTGCTGGCCAGCCAGGGCAGGCACACCCACATGGCCCAGGTCGCAATCGGGCGGGCGGCCAGCGTCACGGTGAGCGCGGATCGCGCGCTTTTGGCCGGGGCCGACGGCGAGCCGCTATCCTGCGCGTCCCCGCTGGCCACGGGCGTTCCGTTGCGCATAAGAGCGCTTCGCGGCGCACTGCGGGTGGCCGGGCGGGTGGCTGAGCCCGCGCCCTAGCCTTCCGCCGGGCCGACCGGGCGGGGGCGGCCGCCGAGGAACGACTCGACGAACTCGGGGCTGACCGACAGCTCGGCAGGCGTCCCCTCCATCCGCACCTCGCCGCCGCCCAGCACGTAGGTGTGGTCGGAGATGGCCAGCACCGCCTTGGCCCGCTGCTCCACGATGAGCACTGCCGCACCGCTGGCGGCCAGGCCGCGCACGTGCTCTTCGAGCAGCGCGATGGCGATAGCGGGCGCGAGGTTCGCGGTCGGCTCGTCGAGCAGGAACAGGCCTGGGTCGAGCATGAGCACGCGGCCCATGGCGAGCATCTTCCGCTCGCCACCGCTCAGCTTGCCGGCACTACGGCCAACCATCCCGGCCAGCCGCGGGAAGACCGTGAGCACCCTGTCGACCCGGCCCGCCACCTCGCCGCGCGGCAGCAGGTACCCGCCCATCTCCAGGTTCTCCCGCACGGTCAGCGGGCCGAACACGTCATCGACCTGCGGCACATAGCCCACCGAGGCGCGCGCGATCTCTTCCGGCGCCATGTTGGTGACCGGCTTGCCGCCGACAGTCACCGTGCCGGAAGAGACGTGCACGATACCGACCAGGCTTTTGAGCAGCGTGCTCTTACCGGAGCCGTTGGGCCCGACCAGCGAGACCACCTGGCCAGGGTCGGCGCTGACGGTGATGCCCCGGATCACCGGGTCGCCGCCGTAGCCGGCCGTGATGCCCTCGGCGCGCAGCGGCAGCCCCCGCAGCGTGACGTCAGCCGACAAGGTAGGCCTCCACGACCTCCTGCTGCCCGCGGAGTTGCTGCATGGTGCCCTCGGCGAGCACCGCGCCCTCCGCCATCACCACCACCGGGTCGCAGAACTCGTCCATGATGGCCAGCTCGTGCTCGACCATGAGGATGGTCATCCCCTCGGCGCACAGCGCGACAAGCTCGTTGCCGATCCGCCGTGCCAGGTGCGGGTGCACCCCGGCCATGGGCTCGTCGAGCAGCAGCATCGTCGGCCCGGCCATCAGCGCGCGCATGATCTCCACCAGCCGCCGCTGCCCGCCGGACAGGTCCCCCGCGTAGTCGTTGGCGTACTCGCTGAGCCCGAACCGCTCCAGCAGCGCCGAACCACGTGCCACGGCGGCATCCTCGTCCCGCCCCCAGTACCGCCGCCCCGCCATCGCCCCCAGGAACGAGTCCCCCCGGTTCCCCTGCACCGAGGACACCAGGTTCTCCATCACCGTCAGCCGCTTGTACTCACTAGCCAGCTGAAACGTCCTGACCAGCCCCAGCCGCGCCCGCCGGAACGCCGCCAATGACGTCACATCGGCACCCTGGTAGAGCACCTTCCCCGAACTCACCGGCAGGGTCCCGGCCAGCATTGCCAGCAATGTCGACTTCCCAGCCCCGTTGGGCCCGATCAGCCCGGTCAGCGTCCCCCGGCGAACGGTGAACGAGACATCGTTGACCGCCCGCACCCCGCCAAACTCCCGCGCTGAGCCCCACCGCCTCAAGCACCACGGCCGCGTCCCGCTCCGCGGCGCCCGGGTTCCCCGAATCCCCTCTCGCTCTCTCCCCCTCCCCGGCACCCGGCTGAGGTACCGGCCGCGGGGATGTGCCGCTGGCGTTTTGCTGCTTTCCGTCACCGTCCACCGCACGCGTCTCAGGCACCGGTACGGGAGGCTTCGCATCGGCGTGCCCGCCCGCGGCGCGCCGCCCGGCCGGTGCCGCCCACGCACGCCATCCCGCGCTGCGCCGGTCCCCCGGCGCCCCCACAGCAATAACCCGTTTGCGTTCCGGCAGCACGCCCTGCGGCCTGAACCACAGGAACCCAATGATCAGAAGCCCAATGGCTACCCACTCCAGCGACGGGATCAGGTTCGGCGGCAGGCTATTGGACGTCGGTATGTACCTGGTGACCTCTTCGAATCCCACCGGTACCAGCACCGCCCCGAGAACCGCCCCGATACGATTCCCCGCCCCGCCGATGATCACCGCCGCAAAGAGCACGACGGTTTCCGCATACCCCCACTCGGCAGGCGACCATGTCGTGATGTAGGTGACCAGGATCCCCCCGGACAGCCCGGCGATGGCCCCGCCAGCCACCAGCATCGCGGTCCGCATCGACAGCAGGTTCTTGCCGAGCGAGTCGGCCACCACGTCGTTGTCCCGCATCGCCCGCAGCGACCGGCCGTACGGGGACTCGGTGAGCCGGCCGACGAACCAGAACACGCACACGCCGAGGGCGATGGCGCCGAGGGTGAAGCCCCATTCGTAGCCGAGGGACTGCACGCTGAACATGTTGTCCCCGCGCAGCGGCGTCGGGATGAGCGACAGGCCCGCGTCGCCGTTGAGGAGCGGCCGGTAGTTGGTCACGAGCAGGTTCAGCAGCACGGCGGTGACCAGCAGGCCGACCGCGGCGAAGTCGCCGCGCAGCCGCCGCCCGAACAGGAACGCGAACGGCAGCGCGATCAGGCCGCCGGCCACCGCGGCGCCGATCCACGGCAGCGGGAAGGGCAGGTTCCAGCCGCCGATGTAGGACTGGAAGCCGCCGTTGGCGCTGTCGGCGGGCAGCGCCAGGATCGCGGCCGCGTAACCGCCGGCCGCCTGGAAGATGATGAAGCCGAAGTTGGTCACGCCCGCCACGCCGAACTGCTGGTTCAGGCCAAGGCAGGCCATGGCGTCCACCGCCGCGTAGACCAGGAGGTTGATGACGTAGAAGGCGTTCACGCGCGGCCTCGCTCCGGTGTCACGGCCGCTCTCCGAGCAGCCCGGTCGGGCGCACGCCGAGCATGATGAGCAGCGCCACGAACGCGATCACGTACTTGTAGTCGGCCGGGATGAAGACGGCGCTGATCTCGGTGGCCAGGCCGATGACCAGCGCACCGAGCATGGCGCCGTAGGGCTGGCCCGGGCCGCCGAGGAACACCGCGGCCAGGATGAGGACCAGGAACACGTCGGTGGAGCTCGCGTCGAAGCTGCCCGCGTCGATCGCGAAGACCGTGCCGGCCATCCCGCACAGCGCGCCGGTCAGCGCCCACGTCGCGGTGATGACCCGGCCGGTGCGGATGCCGCAGTTGCGGGCGAGGGTGCGGTTGGCGGCGGTGGCCCGCATCGCCTTGCCCAGCTTGGTGTAGCGCAGCAGCACGTGCACGCCGGCCATGGCCAGCACGGCCAGGGCCATGATCACGAGCTGGACCCCGGTCAGCGTCAGGCCGCCGGCGCTGAACGTCGGGCCGTTGCCCATGGTGTAGGAGACGGGGACGCCGCCGGCCACCGCCTCCAGCCCGAACTCGATGATGAGGGTCATCCCCAGCGACACGATCACCAGGGTGATCGGGCTGGCCCCGCGCCGCTGGAACGGCGTGTAGACGAAGGAGTTGAGCAGTACCGACACCGCCGAGCAGACGGCCATGGCGACGAGCAGGCCGAGCCACACGGAGACGCCGTGGGAGTTCACCAGGTAGGCCAGGAAGGCACCGAGGATCATCACGGCGCCGTAGGCGAGGTTGAGCACGTCGGTGACGCCGAACTGGAGGGTGAACCCTACCGAGGCGATGGCGAGCACCGACGCGGTCACCAGGCCGAATCCGACCGAGGCGATAAACAGGGTCACGGTGCGCCCGCTCCCGTGGTGCGAGATGGTGCCCGGGCGGGCACTGGCCGGGGCGCCAGTGCCCGCACGGGACGTGCCGGGGTGCTGCGGATCAAGGCTGGACGGCTCGCAACTCGGCGGCCGAGATGTTGCCGGCCACGTTTACCTGGCCGGACGGGCTGTAGGTGTCGATCTGGAAGATGCCGGTCGAGTCGTGGAAGCTGTCGAAGGTGGTCGGGCCGCCGGGACCCTCGTACCTGATCGACTTGCCGGCCTTGAGCGCCGCGGCGCACTGGACGAATCCGTAGCAGACGGTGGCGCCGGAGACGCCGTTACCGATCTTGATGATGTCCGGCCCGTACACACTCGGGCTGGTGCTCTTGGACATCAGCATGGCCAGTGCGGCGAGGTTGATGCCGTCGTAGAGGTGCACGCCGCCGGGAGCGCTCAGGTAGGTGGTGAAGTTCCCGACGGTGCCGGGCACCTTGCCCTGCTGCGACAGCAGCGCCGACTTGAACGGCCCGTAGGCGGGCCCGCTCGTCTCGGTGACCAGGTTGTCTGCGTGGAAGGTGGACGCGAACGTGCCCGCGCCGACCGCCGCGGCCGCCGCCTTGAAGAACGGCGGCGAGATCGCCGCCGAGGTGGCGATGATCGGGATCGCCTTGCCGTGGTTGAGCTGCTTGATCTCGGCGAACAGGGTGGGGTCGGCGGTGCCGAGCGCCTCGGTCATGATCGCCTGCGGGTGGGACTGGATGATCGCCTCGGCCTCGGTGCGGAAGGTGGTGGCCTTGAGGTCCAGCGTCTGGCTGGTCGCGAGGGCAATCCCGGCCTTCTTGAGCGAGGCGATGGCCGGCTGCACGAAGGTCTGCGATCCGATGTCGTTGCCGAACGCCAGCGCGACCTTCTTGTAGCCGAGCCGCTGGGCGATGACCACCATCGCGTAGGACTCTTCGAGGTCGGGCGGGACCAGCCGGTAGAAGTACGGGAAGTGCACGTGGTCGAACTCGGACTCCCCGGTCATGCAGAACATGGCCATCCTGCGGGCGTTGATCACCGGGACGACGGAGGCCGCCTCGTCCGAGGTGCAGCCGATCACCAGGGCCAGGTTGGGCGTGCTTGCGAACATCTGGTTGACCGCGGGCACGGCGTCCGCGGGCTCACCTCGGGTGTCCACGCTCTTACAGGTCAGCTTGTGGCCGAGCACGCCGCCGTGGGCGTCGATGACGCTCGTGGCGCCGTAGCAGGTGGCGAGGTAGGTGGGCCCGAGCGCGGCGTCCGGCCCACTGAACGGGGCAACGTCGGCGACGGTCAGCGTGGCCCCCGAGGCGGCCGAACTCGAGCCGCTGGCCGGGCTGGAACTGCTGCTGCTGCCACAGGCAGCGAGCGTGAGGGCGAGAGCGGCGGCAGCGGCCACCGCCCCGAGCGGCAGGATTCGCGGAGTAGTGCGCGGCGTTGGTCTGTGATCATCCGCAGCCTGGGCCACGGTGACCGGTGTCGTCGACTTCATGGACTCTCCGGGAGATGGAGTGACTGGTGGGGATGTGGGCAGCGACCCGGGCAGCCGGATCACAGCCCTGGCCGGGCCGGGGAGCCACTGGGGTGCCAGCGCCAGTCGGACGGTGCGCCCTCCTCGGCAACGATCCGGTTGCGGATGGTGCCCACGTCCTCGACGGTCACCTCGATGACGTCACCGGGCTCCATCCACACGGGCGGGGTGCGGGCGAAACCAACGCCGCCCGGCGTGCCGGTGGCGATCACGTCACCGGGGGCCAGGCGGGTGAACGAAGAGAAGAACTCGATCGCCGCGGGAACGCTGACGAGCATCTGGGAGGTGCGCGCCGACTGCATCACGGTGCCGTTGAGCGTCGAGCTGATAGCCAGGTCACTGACGTCGACCTCGTCAGTGGTGACGACTTCTGGGCCGATCGGCATGCTGCCCACGAAGTTCTTGCCGGCCGTCCACTGGCTGGCGGCCCGCTGCCAGTCGCGGCAGGAGGCGTCGTTGAGCACCACAAAGCCCGCGATCGCGTCGAGGGCCTTTTCGGCGCGGATGTACCGGCCGCCGGCGCCGATCACGATGCCGAGTTCGGCCTCGTAGTCGAACTTGCTGGTGAGCGCCGGCTTCACCAGGTCCGCGTAGGGGGGCAGCACGCTGTCGCTGCCGCGCACGAAGGCGTCCGGCCAGGTCGGCACCGCGCGCCCGCCCTCCAGCGCGTGCTCGCTGTAGTTCAGGCCGAGGCACAGGATGCGTGGCGGGGCCGGCACCGCCGCGGCGAACTCGGCCGGGCCGGCTTCGCGGCCGTCCTGCTCGGCCAGCGGACGGATCGCGTCCATCGCCCGGTCCCCCTCCGCCAGCACGTGCTGGAGGGAGGACATGCGCTCGTCCCCCGTGGCCTCACCGACATCGACGTAGCCGGAGCGCGCCTTGACGTGCAGGCGCGGTCCCCGGTCCGTGGCAATGGTGGCCAGCCTCACCTGGGAGTCTCCTTTACCCTCGCGCCCCAATCGTTTGCGGTGCCGGCGTCGCATCGGTGGCGCGAGGCAGGTGACCGGCCGCGATTGGTTCTGAGATGTGGATTGGTTGAGAATAGGTCCGCTTGTAGATACCAGGTCAAGTGTTACGGATACGTGAACAATGCGTGGCAGCATCACAGTCTGGTCACGATTGGTATGATTGGTTGAGCTCGGTTCTAGAACAGGTAAAGGAGCGGACGGGGATGGGGAAACCGCCCGGGGATATCCCAGCGCAACCGGCAGATCACCGGCACCGGCTCGCCGAGATCATCCTTGACGAGTCCCGGCGGGCCGGCCTGCGCCGTGGTTCCCGGCTGCCCACCGAACGGCAGCTCGCGGCGAACCTGGGAGCGACAAGGACCTCGGTCCGCCGTGCCCTCACGGTCCTGGAGGCCGAGGGCCGCATCTCCCGCGAAGTGGGCCGCGGCACCTTCCTGCGGGCGGAGCCGGAACCGAACGCCGGCGACGGGGCAGCCAACGGCCAGGCCAGGAGCGCGGACGATGTGGCCGAGCAGTACCTGGGCCCGGGCGGGCTGCGCCCGGGCGCACCAGGGCGGCTTCGCGCCAGCGGACGTCATGACGGTCCGGCGGCTGCTTGAGCCGCCCGCGATGCGGCTGGTGGTGGCGTGGGCCACGGCCGCCGATTTCGAGGAGATCGGCCGGTGCCTGGCCGGTGGCGAGCGCGCGGCCAGCTACGACGAGTTCGAGACCTGGGATCTCGCGCTGCACCGCAGCATCATGGCGGCCAGCCACAGCGCGCTGCTGACCAGGCTGTACGCCGTCATCGAGGAGGCAAGGCACGGCCGCTTCTGGGGTGACCTCAAGCGCCGCAGCGCGTCGCGGGAGCGGCAGCACGCCTATCAGGCCGACCACGCCGAGCTGGTGGCCGCGCTGCGGGCCAGGGACGCCGACCGCGCGGTGGAGGCGATGCGCGCGCACCTGGCCCGGGTGGCCGGCCACCTGTTCGACGAGACCGCCTGAGCAGTGCTGGCCCATGGGGGCGCGACCCCCTGGAAACCCCGCTGGCCGGCCGGCCCGTGACTACCCTTCTGACATCCGCTGGCAGAGCCAGGCCAGGGACTGCGGGTACCTGTAGTCGATGGCCATATGGCTGGCCTCGAAGAGCTCGAACCTGATCTTTTCCGCCGGGACGCCTGCCTCGCGCAGCGCGGCGTGCACGGCCTCGGCACCGATGTCGAGGAACCACTCGTCCCTGACGCCCGCGTCGATCCAGATCGCCCGCAGCCCCCGGAGCGCACCGGCGTACTTCGGGATCATCCGGACCGGGTCCCAGTCCAGCCAGCGCTGCCAGACTTCGGGCCGGATCACCCCGGTCCGTGGGTCGAAGGGCAGCTGCACCGTGCCGTCCGGCTCGGCCGAGAAGCACGCCGCCACGCCGAGCAGCCCGAGCAGGTCGTGGTCGGCCTCCCTGGTGAACGACGTCCTTGAGCCGAAGTCCGCCCACCAGCGCCAGATGTCACCGTCGTACTCGCGCAGGTAACGCACTGCCTTGCCGAACTCGGGGACGTAGCACAGCTCGTAGAGCGAGTCGCCGGCATGGGTGGCGAGCGCCCCGAACAGGTCGGGCCGCAGCATGGGAGTGATCATCGCGCCGAACCCGCCGCTCGACTTGCCCATGATCGCCCGGTGGGCAGGGTCGCCCAGCGTCCGGTACCGCGCGTCCACCCACGGGACCACCTCGTCGCAGAGGTAGGAGTGGTAACGGCCGGTGCCCGGGGAGTCGACGAACTGGCTGCCGCCGTAAGCGGTCCACGCGTCCACGTACACGACGATGGCGGGCGGCGCCTCGCCCGACGCGAACACGGCGTCGGCGGTCTCGGGGAACGGCTGCCGGAACGGCGCCCGGTTGGCCCACATCGCCAGGTGGCCGGTGTAGCCCTGGATCACGTACACCGAGGGGTAGCGGCGGTCCGGCTCCGCGTCGTACCCCGGCGGCAGGTACACCCACAGCGGCCGCTCATGGGGGTCTTTCAGCGGGTTGTCCTTGAGCAGCTCGCTGGTGATCGTCTGCTGATCGATGCGGCCGATCAGGTCGGCGGACCAGGGCAGCATGGAGCCTCCTTCGTAGCTGGCAGGCGGGACTGGGCACGGCCGGCCTACCGCCTACGGTAGACGCATGAGCCAAGCGGCTGACGAGCGCACGGGCGAGGTGGCGCGGGAGCGCGACGCGGTGGAGCGCCACTTCGCCAGGTCGATCCTGGCGATGCTCACGGTCACCCCGGAGGAGTCACCGCCGGCGGTGGCCGCCCCGGTCCGCCCTGGCTCGGCGCTGACCGGCGAGCGCTGCCTGGAACTGTTCGACGCCCAGCTTGCCAGCCGCCATCTGGACGTCGCCGCGCGCTGGCTGCGGTCCCGCAACGCCGGCTTCTACACGATCGGCTCCTCCGGCCACGAGGGCAACGCGGCGCTGGCCGCCGCCCTGCGGCCCGCCGATCCGGCGTTGCTGCACTACCGCTCGTGCGCCTTCTACCTGGTCCGCGCGGCTCAGGCGGCGCCACCCAGGGACGGCGTGCGCGACGTGCTGCTCGGCCTGGCCGCGGCCGAGGCGGAGCCGATCGCCGGCGGCCGGCACAAGGTCCTCGGCCATGCCGACCTGAACGTGATCCCGGTGACTTCCACGATCGCTTCGCACCTGCCGAGGGCGGTCGGGCTGGCCTTCAGCCTCGGCCGGGCCGCCCGGCTGGGGTCCGCCGCGCGCTGGCCCGCCGACGCGATCGTGCTCGCGAGCATTGGCGACGCCTCGGTCAACCACTCCACCGCGGCCGGGGCGCTGAACACCGCCGCCTACTGCGCCTACCAGCGCCTGCCGCTGCCGCTGCTGGTGGTGTGCGAGGACAACGGGATCGGCATCAGCGTGCGCACCCCGCCCGGCTGGGTCGCCGCGGCCACCTCGGGCAGGCCGGGCCTGCGCTACTTCCACGCCGACGGCTCCGACCTGGCCGACGTCTTCGACACCACGCTGGAGGCGGCGGCGTGGGTCAGGCAGCAGCGCTCCCCCGCGTTCCTGCACCTGTCCATGGTGCGGCTGGGCGGTCACGCGGGCGCCGACCCCGAGACCGCATACCGGCAGGCCGCCGAGATCACCGCGGACCTGGACGCCGACCCGCTGATCGGCACCGCCCGGCTGCTCATCGGCGCCGGCCTGCTGTCCCCCGGCGACGTGCTCGACCGGTACGAGGCCTCGCGCGCCCGAATCCTCGGCCGGGCCGCGGAACTGGCCGGGGCGCCCCGGCTGACCAGCGCGGCCCAGGTGATGGCGCCGCTCGCGCCGCGCTGCCCGGACGAGGTCGCGGCCGGGGCCGCCGCCCCGGCCGGGGCAGCGGCGCGGCAGCGCGCGTTCGGTGGCCGGCTGCCCGAGTCGGCCGGGCCGATGACCCTGGCCCAGGCCATCAACGCCACGCTCACCGACGCCCTGGCGGCCCGGCCGGGCATGCTGGTGTTCGGCGAGGACGTCGCGCGCAAGGGCGGCGTGTACGGGGTGACCAGGGGCCTGCTGGCCGCCTTCGGCGCGGGCCGGGTGTTCGACACCGTGCTGGACGAGCAGTCCATCCTCGGCCTCGCCCTCGGCGCGGGGCTGGCCGGGCTGCTGCCGGTACCGGAGATCCAGTACCTCGCCTACCTGCACAACGCCGCCGACCAGATCAGGGGCGAGGCCGCCACACTGTCGTTCTTCTCCCAGGGCCGCTACCGCAACCCGCTGGTGGTCCGCATCGCCGGCTATGCCTACCAGGGCTTCGGCGGCCACTTCCATAACGACAACAGCGTGGCGGCGCTGCGCGACATACCCGGGCTGATCGTCGCCTCGCCGGCCAGGCCGGACGACGCCGCGGCCATGCTGCGGACCTGCCTGGCCGCCGCCGGGGCGGACGGCAGCGTGTGCGCCTTCCTTGAGCCGATCGCGCTCTACCACACCCGTGACCTGCTGGCCGCGGGTGACGGGGGCTGGAAGGTCAGCTACGAACCGCCGGAGCGGTGGGCGGCCGGGCATGTGCCGGTCGGCCGGGCCCGCACCCACGGCGAAGGCACCGACCTGACGATCGTGACGTTCGGCAACGGGCTGTGGCTGAGCCTGCGGGCGGCGGACAAGCTGGCAGCCGAGGGGATCGGCGCGCGGGTGCTCGACCTGCGCTGGCTGGCGCCGCTGCCGGCCGGCGACATCCTCAGGGAGGCCACCGCCACCGGCCGTGTCCTGATCGCCGACGAGACCCGGCGCAGCGGTGGCGTGGCCGAGGCGGTGCTCGCGGCCCTGGCCGACGGTGGCTTCCGCGGCCAGGCGGTCCGGGTGACCAGCGAGGACAGCTTCGTGCCGCTCGGCGACGCGGCCGCGGCCGTGCTGCTGTCACAGCAGGCCATCGAGGCCGCCGCGCGCACCCTGGTCCGGTAACGCCTCTCCTGCTTGCCATGGGGTCCGGTCACGGATGGCTCAGCTAGCACGGTGTCGACGCGGTGATCGGCGATCCAGGTCACCGGGCCAGGTGAGCAAGCAGCGTTGCGCTGACCTCGGCCGCCGAGGACACGTTGGCCAGGTGCGCGGCGCCGCGGATGACCCGCAGCCGCGCACCGGGGATCGCGGCTGCGATCACGGCCCCGTGCCACGGCGGGGTCGCCGGATCCTCGGCCCCGGCGACGACGAGCGTCGGCGCGGTGACCGAGGCGAGCAGCGGCCGCAGGTCCATCGCCGCGATCGCGTCACAGCAGCCCGCGTAGCCCTCGGGGGCGACGTCCTGCTCCAGGGTGGTGACGAACCGCGCCACGGTGCCCGGATGAGCGGTCTCGTAGGCAGGGGTGAACCAGCGCCCGACGACCTGCTTGGCGATCGAGCCGAGCCCGTCGCAGCGCACCGCCGCGGCCCGGTCCACCCATAGCTGCGCGGGCTGCAGGCACGCCGAGGTGCAGCACAGCGCGAGCGCCTCGATCCGGTCCGGCACGTTCGCCGCGAGCCACATGCCGACCATGCCGCCGAGCGAAACGCCGGCGTAGTAAGCGCTGCGCACCTCGAACTCATCGAGCAGCGCCAGCACGTCGGCGCCGAGGCCGGAGATCGCGTAAGGCCCGGGTGGTGCGGGTGAGCCGCCATGGCCCCGGTGTTCGTACCGCAGCAGCCGGAACCGGCGGCCAAGCGCGTCCAGCTGCGGCTCCCACAGTTCCCTGGTCGTGCCGAGCGAGTTGCCCAGCACCAGGACCGGTGCGCCGGGCGGCCCGCTCATGCTCGCGGACAGTTCCACTGGCGTCCCGGCCCGCGCCCCCCGCCGGGGCAGCTCGCGCCCGTCTGGCTCAGACATCGAAGAAGACCGTCTCCTGATCTCCCTGCAGGTGAATGTCGAACAGCAGCCGGCCCGGCGCGTCCGGGGTCTGCCGCGGCGATCAGGGTGGCGGCCCGGGCCGGGTCGCCGATCGAGGCAAGCACCGGGTCGGCCCCGTTCGCGGGCCCCTCGTCGGGGAAGTAGACCCGCGTCACCACCCGGTCGAGCAGCCCGCGGGCGAACACAGAGACATCCAGGTGCGGGGCTTCTGTTCCCCCGCCCGGGCTGGGCAGCGGCCCCGGCTTCAGCGTCACGATGCGATACGCCCCGTCGGGGCCGGTGGGACACCGGCCGAAACCGCGGAACCCGGGGCCGGCCGCGCCACGAGGGTCGTCGGGGTGCGCGAACCGCCCGTCCGGGCCGGCCTGCCAGGTCTCCACCAGCGCATCGGTGACCGGGTCCCCGGCACCGTCGAAGACCCGGCCGGTGAGGGTGATCGCCCCGGCGGTGCCCTCGGGCACCACGAACGGGCCGTCCGGCCAGGGCAGCCCGATCGCCAGGAACGGCCCCACGGTCTGGGACGGTGTCAGCTTCGCGTTCAGCATTTCCTGGCCTCCCTCGCGGGCGCTTCGCTGGCTTCGGGAGGCAGCGGGGTCCGGGGGCCTGCCCCCGGGGACAGCAGAGTCTCGCCGCCGGGACACCGCAACGGCGCCTGGGGCGCCTTGTGCGGCGTTCGGCCCGGCGGCTGCGGCGTGGTGGTGCAGCTCACAGCGTCCAGCTGTCTCATCATCCGCCGTCCGGCTGCTCGAAGAAGGTGCCGCCGCGGCCGCGGAGCACGACGTCCCAGGCGTAGCCGAGCGCCCATTCCGGCACGGTCAGGCCGAGGTCGAACCGGGAGATCAGCCGGTCCCTGGCCGCCTCCGGCACCGAGTTGAAGATCGGGTCCTGGAAGAACAGCGGATCGCCGGGGAAGAACATCTGGGTCACCAGGCGCTGGGCGAAGGCGCGGCCGAACAGCGAGAAGTGGATGTGCGCGGGCCGCCAGGCGTTCGGGTGGTTCCGCCACGGGTAGGAGCCCGGCTTGATGGTGACGAACCGGTACCGGCCCTGCGAGTCGGTCACGCACCGGCCCACCCCGGTGAAGTTCGGGTCGAGCGGCGCGGGGTGGTCGTCCACCACGTGCCGGTAGCGGCCACCGGCGTTGGGCTGCCAGATCTCGATGAGGGTGCCCGGCACCGGCCGGCCGTCTGAGTCGAGCACCCGCCCGGACACGATGATCCGCTGGCCCTGCGGCTCGCCCTCGTGCTGTGCGGTCAGGTCGGCGTCGGCCGCGGTGACCCGTTCCGCTCCGAGCAGCGGCCCGGTGATCTCGGTCAGCCGGTGCGGGAGCAGCACCAGTGGCTGGTGCGGCGCGCGCAGTGCCGTCGAGCGGTAGCCCGGGTAGTCCAGCGGCGGATGGACGCCGGACGGCCGCTCGTAGGGGGTCACGGCAAGCCCGGAGCCGGACGCCGGCGGGTGACTTGGGCGGGGTGGTGGGGTCGGGGCTGGCCTTGGGTGGGGTGGTGGGGTCGGGGCTGGTATTGCCATCAGTGTGATCCTTCGGAAGCAGGGGTCATGGCCTGCAGCGCCCGCAGGGCGGAAAGCTCCGCGGCCGAGGGGGGCGCCAGCACCTCAAGGCTGCCGGAGACCGCCAGGTCCCAGCCCGTGCCGGCCTGCGCCTGCGCCGGCGTGACCCCCGGGTACACGCCGGTCAGGGTCAGCTCGCCGGTCGCCGGGTCCGGTTCGAGCACGCCGAGGTCGGTGATGACCTTGCGGGGGCCCGCCCCGCTCAGGCCGAGCCGCTCGCGGTCCCCCCGCCCGGTGCCGTACCCGACGGACGTCACGAAGTCCACCCGCTCCACGAAGGACCGGCGGCTCTGCCGGACGATGATGATGACCTCACGGCAGAAGGCGGCGATCTCCGGCGCTCCCCCGGCACCGGGAAGCCGGACCTTCGGGTTCGCGTAGGTACTGCCGATGACCGTGGTGTTGATGTTGCCGAACCTGTCCAGCTGGGCCGCGCCGAGGAAGCCCACGTCGATCCGGCCGGGCTGCAGCCAGTAGTTGAAGATCTCCGGCACGCTGACCACCGCGTCCGCCGTCTCGGCGAGCACCCCGTCGCCGATGGACAGCGGCAGCCAGCCGGGCTTGGCGCCGATCGTGCCGGACTCGTAGATGAGCACCAGCCCCGGGGCGTGCGTGGCCCTGGCCAGGTTGGCCGCCGCGCTCGGCAGGCCGATCCCGACGAAGCACGTCATACCGTCCCGCAGGGCGCGGGCGGCGCACGCCGTCATCATCTCGTCGGCGGTGAAGTCGCCCGCTTTCGCAGCCGCGCGGCTCATGCGCCTTATCCTTCCTCGCCTGCTTTGGCGCTGGCCAGCCCGGCCGGGTCCGTGGCATCGAAGACGTCGGTCTTCAGCCAGCTCAAGAACCGCTCCCGGTCCCTGCTGATGGCGTCCCAGGTCACGTAGTAGTCGTTGTCACGCTGCGAGTAGCCCAGGGCGTAGGACGGGTGCGCGCCGCCGGGAGCGTGGGCCACGTAGTCGACCGTCCACGACGGCAGCACGATCGCCTGCGTTCTGGGCGCCAGCTCAGCCACGATCTCCTCGACCGTCACCACCGACCGGCGGGCGCCTAGCACCGCCTCTTTCTGCACCCCGGTGATCCCCCAGAGCTGGACGTTCCCGGCCCGGTCGGCCTGCTGGGCGTGGATGACCGCCACGTCGGGCGTGAGGGCGGCGACGGCGGTCAGCCGTTCCCCGGTGAACGGGCAGGTGATCGCGCGGACCGCGGGCTGGCCGTCCAGCCCCGGCAGGCCCTCGAGACCGGTACCGCCGTAGCCGCGCAGCACCGCGAACGGCAGCCCGGCGGCGCCGGCCACGTAGCGGTTCGCCATGCCCGCGTGGCTGTGTTCCTCCAGTTGCAGCGGGCCGGGCCAGCCGTTCTCCACCGCATCACGGAACCGGTGCAGCGAGCCGACGCCGGGGTTACCGCCCCAGGAGAAGATCAGCCTGCTCGCGCAGCCGGCCCCGATGATCTGGTCGTAGATCACGTCCGGCGTCATCCGGATCAGCGTGAGGTCGCGGCGCTGCTGCCGGATCAGCTCATGCCCTGCCGCGAACGGTATGAGGTGTGTGAACCCCTCCATGGCCACGGAGTCGCCGTCATGAATGGTCGCGGCGATGGCCTCGGCGAGTGACACGATCCGCGCCATGCCTTGGTGCCTCCTGACCCGATGAGGGCAGCCGTCACAATCCTCATCGTCTTTGGCCGCGATCAGTACAAGCGTGCGAGATACGGACACTCTAGCCTCCAGCGCCACCCACCCGGTAGCGGGGTCCCGGTCACCCGGGGCGCGGCCTCAGCCTGCCTGTCCCTCCTCGGCGAGGACCCGCGCGGCGACGGCGAACGCCCGGTTTGCCGCTGGCACACCGGCATACACGGCGGTGTGCAGCAGCACCTCGGAGATCTGCTCGGGGGTGAGCCCGTTGCGCAGTGCGGCCCGCAGATGCATCGCGAGTTCCTCATCCTGGCGCAGCACCACCAGCGCGGTGAGCGTGACCATGCTGCGCTCCGCCCGCGACAGCCCACCCCGTGACCAGATCTCCCCCCAGGCATACCGCGTGATGAAGTCCTGAAAGTCCGCCGTAACCGGAGTCGTATTGGCCACCGCCCGGTCCACATGCGCATCCCCCAGCACCTCCCGCCGCACCCTCATCCCCTGAGCACTGCGGCTGGTGTCGTCCATCTCGCCTCCCACGGTTCGTCGCGGGGAACACTACCGGGGCAGCACCTCTGCTCCGGTCAGGAGTTCAGGTATGCCAGCACAGCCAGCACGCGCCGGTTGTCGTCCTGGTCGGCTGCCAGCCCGAGCTTGGTGAAGATGCTGGTGGTGTGCTTGCTTACCGCCTTCTCCGTGATGAACAGCCGCTGCGCGATCGCGGTGTTCGAGCGCCCCTCGGCCATCAGCTCGAGCACCTCGCGCTCCCGCCCGGACAGCCGGCTGATCGGCTCGTCCCGGGAACGGCGGCCGAGCAGCTTGGTGACCACCTCGGGATCCATGACCGTGCCGCCGGCCGCCACCGTGCGGATCGCGTCCACGAACTGGTCGTCGCTGAACACCCGGTCCTTGAGCAGGTAGCCGACCGCGCCCGCCTGGTCGGCGAGCAGTTCACGGGCGTACAGCTGCTCGACGTACTGCGACAGCAGCAGCACCGGCAGGCCGGGCACCTCACGCCGGGCCGCGAGCGCGGCCTGCAGCCCGTCGTCGGCGAACGCCGGCGGCAGCCGGACGTCCACCACGGCGATGTCTGGCCGGTGCTCGAGCAGCGCGCACAGCAGTCCCGGCGCGGAATCCACCGCTGCGGCGATCTCGAAGTCGTGCGCGGAGAGCAGCCTGGTGAGCCCGTCCCTCAGCAGGAACAGGTCTTCGGCGACAACAACGCGCACGGCACCTCCATGGCAATCATGGTGGGACCACCCGGCGGGCTGCTCACGGCCATGATGCCATCGAACGTGCCGAGCCGCCGTTCCACGCCCAGCAGTCCGGTCCCCTGCGCCGGGTCCGCCCCGCCGACCCCGTCGTCGGCCACCTGGATCCGCAGCATGCCCGAGGAGTACTGGATGCGGATTCCGGCATGGCGCGCGCCGGAATGCTTCACCGCGTTGGCCAATGCCTCCGCGATCGCGAAGTAGCAGGCCGACTCGACCGGCGCGGTCAGGCGGCCGGGCAGGTCAACCTCAAGCGCGGTCGGCAGCGGCGTGTCGAGCACCAGCGCCTGCACCGCGTGGCCGAGGCCGCGGTCGGCGAGCACCGGCGGGCAGATCCCGCGGATCAGGTCACGCAACTCGTTCAGGGCCCGGACCGAGGTCTCCCTCGCCTCGGCGACCAGCGCCAGCGCGGCCTGCGGGCTGCCCGGGAGCACCCGCTCCACCGCCCGCAGGTTCATGCCGAGCGCGACCAGGCGGGCCTGCGCCCCGTCGTGCAGGTCCCGCTCGATCCGGCGAAGTTCGGCGGCAGCGGCGTCCACGGCATGGCCGCGGCTCTCGGTCAGCCGTGCCACCCGGCCCGCCAGGTCGGCATCGGGTGCCGGGGAGCGCAGGTGCGCACCGATGGTCCGGGGCACCAGCCAGGCACCGAGGGCCAGGAACGCGCTCGCCTCGGCCCCGGCGGCGATGGCCGACTTCGGGCCATCGACCCAGACCGGGCCGTAGAACATGGGGTGCTGGTAGAACCCCGGCGACGCCTGCCAGTGCGCCGCGATCAGGTACCCGATGGCGGCCAGCGCGGCCAGCGCGAACGGCACAAAGTCGGCGGAGACCACCGGCCACCGGATCACGACGATCACCACTGCGGCGGTGACAGCGGCGATCGCCCATGGGTCCGCGCCGAAGGCGGCCATGCCGACCGCCACTACCGGTGGCAGCAGCAGCGCCCAGCGGTTCGCGGCCAGCCACCGCCGCAGTTCCGGCATCCGCGCGGCGGCCAGCGGCCGGACGCCGCGCAGCATCCGCGGCGCGAGCCAGAGGCCGAGGGTGAGCAGCAGCAGCGCCACCGGGACCAGCAGCCGGCCCTGCCACCAGCCGGACTGGACGACGCTGCCGACGGAGAACTGCGCGATAGGCGGCCCGGGCGGCTTGGACGGCGTTACTGCGTAGGCGTGGATGGTCTTGCTCTGGCCCAGTGCGGCGTGGACCGTGCGGTAGTACTGCACCTTCCCGGCCGGCACCACTTGCCAGTCACCCCGGTAGACCGGCGTGATCACACCCTTGTCGGGCGGGGCGACCACCCGGCCTGCCCCCAGGGCGGGCGTCTTGCCAGCCCAGTAGGTGACGGTCCGGCCTTTCCCCGGTACCTCGGTGATCGCCACCCGGGCAGCCAGGCCCCCCGGCTTCACGAAGATGTTCTGCACCATCCAGCTGACCGACCCGCCGGGGGCCATCGCGGCCACCACCAGCCCGGCGAGGCCCGCGGAGATCATGCTGAACGGCAGCAGGGCCGCGGCCAGCAGGGGCTTTCTGGCCACCACGGCCAGCGCGATCAGCACCAGGGCCACGGTCCAGAAGTGCACCCCGGCCAGGGCCATCCCCATCGCGGCCACCGGAACGAGCAGGCCGCCCCAGCCGACCCGGCGCAGCAGCCTGCCCACGATCCGCCACATCAGCATGATGAATATCCACATGCTGCCATCGTGGCCCCTGTCTGGCCTGGTCCGCCATGGGCGGGCACCCAATCCCTGGTAGGCCTGGACCTACTTTTGCGGCCGCCTCCCGCGCTGGATGCGCCGGAGGCGGCCATTACCGCGAGTTGTTAGCTAGTACCAGCCGTAGGCGTGCTGCTGCCGCCAGGCCCAGTACGGGGTCCGGTATCTGGCCTGGATGTACCGCATGCCCCAGCGGATCTGGGTGCGTGCGTTCCATTGCCAGCCCGGTCCCGCGCTGGACATCTTGCTGCCCGGAACCGCCTGCGGGATGCCGTAAGCGCCCGAGTACGGGTTGGACGCGTAACGGTTCCACCCGCTTTCGGTGGCCCATAGCCGGTTCAGGTACTTGAATTGCCAGGCCTTCCAGCCGAACCGGTGGGCAAGCATCGCCTTGGCGATCTGCCGCGGTGTGCGTGGTGGTGGCTGGTCCTGGCGCGCGGACGGCGCGACGGCCGCCCGGGGTGCCGCGATGGCCGTCAGCATGACGGCCGGGGCAGGATCTGGCCGGCTGGTGCCGGTGACCCGGGCCGCGCTGCTGGTGGTGGTGCTGGCCAGGGCGGTCGTGACCATCACCGCCCCGGCGAGTGCGAGAGTAATCGAGATAGGAATGCGCTGATATGTCCACTTGCGGGACAAAGGGCACCTTTGATCGGGCGCACCATAGTGCGCTCAGCTTCCGCCCATGACGCATGCCTGATCAGCGGAAAAGGCGGCTGCGGGCATGGGCCTGCGGATGTGACGCAGGGTCAGGGCGTCAGCGTCGCGTTCCGCGACTCACCGGCAGGCAGGGCGCTGCCTTGCACTTCCATTTCGCGGGGACATTGCCGCCTTATCCGCGACTTGTCACCTGGTGACTCCCCGCTAATAACTCTCCGTTCACAAGCACTACTATGAGTAGCCATTCACGGTGACCTTAAACACCGATCAGCCCGCCGGCAAGGACCGCCGCGCGTGCGCGGCAAGCGCCGCGTCGGTGAACGCCCCGGCCGAGCCGAGGTAGCCCGCGGGGTCCAGGGCCGCGTCGATCTGGGCGCTGGTGACGCCCGCACCGTCCATCCAGCCGGCCAGCTCCGGCACACCGAGCAGGGATTCGCGGAGCGTGCCGCCGACGGCAACCGCGTGCGCGCTGGCCCGGGCGACCAGATCGTGCGCGGCGGCCCGGCCCAGGGCGGGGGCCAGCAGCCCGGCCACGGCCTCGGCCAGCGGCAACCCGCGGGTGGCATCGAGATTCGCCCGCATCCGGGCCGGGTCCACCACCAGGCCGCCGGTCAGGTCCACCGCCCAGGAGGCCGCGGACCCGGTCACCCGCAGCACATCGGCGAAGGGCTCCCACTCGGCGTGCCAGGCGCCGGCGGCCCGCTGATGCTCCTGCTCGGCCGCGGCGGCCAGGGTCGCGACCAGGCCGGGCACCCTCCGGGTGCAGCCGAGGATGGCGATGGCGGCCACCGGGTTCTGCTTGTGCGGCATCGCCGAGGAGCCGCCCCGGCGCTCCCCGCCCGAGCCCCCGCCGCCTTCCCGCACCTCAGCGACCTCGGACTGGGCCAAAAGGGTCACATCCCTGGCGATCTTCGCCAGCGCCGCGGCTGCGGCGGCGCAGGCTGCGGCAACCTCGACGATGCGCGACCGGTCGGTGTGCCAGGGCAGCACCGGCTGGGCCAGATCCAGTTCCTCGGCGAGCAGCCGGGCCACGGCGGGCCCGTCGGCGCCCAGCGACGCCAGCGTCCCCGCCGCGCCGCCGAATTGCACGGCCAGGCGCTGCGCCCGCACCCGCGCCACGGTCTCGCCCGCTTCGCCCAGGCCGGTCAGCCAGCCGGCCGCGACCAGGCCGAAGGTGACGGGGACGGCCTGCTGCAGCAGCGTACGGCCGATCATCAGGGTGTCCCGGTGGGCCGTGGCAAGCCGGGCGCAGCCGCCGGCCGCGGCGGCCAGGTCCGCCGCCATCGCGTCCAGGGCGCCCCTGGCCAGCAGCATGGCCGCGGTGTCGATGATGTCCTGGCTGGTCGCACCGCGGTGGACGGTCTCGGCCGCCTCGGCGGGTGCGGCCCTGCGCAGCGCGGCGACCAGTGCGGGGACCGGGTTGCCCGACAGCGCCGCCTGCTTGCCGAGCGCGCCGGCGTCGAAGCTTCCCGCCGCTGCCGCGGTCACCGCCGCGCCCGCGCCGGCCGGCGCAAGCCCGGCCCGCTCCAGCGCCCGGGCCAGCGCCGCCTCGGTGGCCAGCATGGCCCGCAGCCACGCCTGGCTGCCCGTCGCGGCGGCGCCCCGCGAGAACACCCCGTCAAACAGCCCCGCGTCCTCTGCCACGGGCCGAGATTAGCGCGCGGGCACGGACGAGGCCGCGGAACTGGCCGCGCGCACGACGAGGCCGACCAGCAGGCCCGCGACGAAACCGAACACGTGCGCCACGTAGGCCACGCCACCGCCGCCGCCGATGCCGCCGACCGCGTAGGCCCACTGGAGCACGAACCACAGCCCGAGGACCAGCCAGGCGGGGATCTTCAGCGGGATGAAGAAGAGGAACGGCACCAGGCTCCAGACCCGCGCCCGCGGGTAGAGCGCCAGGTAGGCGCCCAGCACCCCGGCGATGGCACCGGACGCGCCGACCAGCGGCTCGACGGAGCCCGGATGCACGAACGCGAACCCGTAAGCGGCCACGTACCCGCAGGCCACGTAGAAGATCAGGTACGGAATCTTGCGGAACCTGTCCTCGACGTTGTTCCCGAAGACCAGCAGGAAGAGCATGTTGCCGAGCAGATGCAGCCAGCCCGCGTGCACGAACATCGCGGTGAGCACCGAGAGCACCGGGCTCTTCTGATAGCTGGGCCGCCCGGCCACGCAGGCCGGGCCACGCTGGGTGAGCACCGCCGGGCCGGTCACCACCACGCGCAGCGGCCGGCCGGAGACAAGTTCCCTGGGAATCGCGCCGTAGTGGTAGTCGAAGGCCTCCTGCCGGCACACCGTGGCCGCCTGCGGCAGGCTGCCCGGCAGCATCCCCGGTGTGAGCAGCAGCACCACCACGTTGGCCGCGATCAGGCCGTAGGTGATCCAGGGGGTCCGGCGCAGCGGGTTGACGTCGTGAACCGGGATCACCATGGCAAAAGCCTGCCAGGCAAACGTGTTTCGCGCACGGTGCTAACCCGGGGGGACGACCCCCCGGAACCCCCCGCTGGCCTACGGCCCGGTTCCTCCGTCACCGGCCGCGGCTGGCCCGGGGGACGACCCCCGGAACCCCCCGCTGGCCTACGGCCCGGTTCCTCCGTCACCGGGCCGCGGCCCTGCTGGCCCGGGGAAGACCCCGGTGACCGGTGCAGCGTTGCCCGGGCGACTGGGACTCTTATGTGATGTGACACAGATCGCGCCTACTCTTGACGGTGCAGGAGACGCGGTGAACGCCACGGAGCGGCAGCAGTTCGAGGAGTTCATGACCAGCCGCTGGGCCGGGCTGGTCCGGCTGGCCTTCGGCCTGACCGGGGACAGGTGGCTGGCCGAAGATCTCGCCCAGACCGCGCTGGCGAGCGCCTACGCGTCCTGGTGGCGGGTGCGCCGGGCCGACGACCCGGACGCCTACGTGCGCCGGATCCTGATCAACGCCAGCAAGAGCCGGTTCCGCCGCCACCGGGCGGCCGAGCAGCCCGCGGGGCCGCCGGCCGATGTCGCCGATCCGGCGGCGGACCCGGCCGCCGCCATCGGGGAGCGGTCCGCCCTGCTGACGGCGCTGGGCACGCTGCCGCCGCGGCAGCGTGCGGTGGTCGTGCTCCGCTACTGGGAGGACCTGAGCGACGCGCAGGCCGCGGCCCTGCTCGGCTGCTCGGCCAGCACCGTGCGCAGCCAGGCTGCCCGGGCGCTGGCCAAGCTGCGCGCCAGCGGGGCGCTGGCGGACACCGGCGCCGATGATGCCGCGCCGCACGGCCAGGCGGGAGGAAACCGGTGAACCTGACCGACGACCAGCTACTGCGCCAGCGGCTGCATGAGGAGTTCGGCGCGCTGGAGATCTCCCCGGCCCCGGTGCTGCGGGTGACCGGCCGCGGCCGGGGCGTCCGCGCCCGCCGCCGTGCCCTGGCCGCCGGCCTGGTGGTCCTCGCCGTGCTCGGGGTCGTGGCGGCCGGGCGCTTCAGCAAGGCGGCCACCGGGTCCGCGATCACGCTGAACGCGCCCAACCCGGCCGCGCCGGGCGGCGTGTTCGCCTCCGGCACCGCCGACGGGAAGCGGTGGACGCTGGCGGTGCGCAACATCGCGGCCGCCCCGGGCACCCGCTGGTGCCTGCCCGCGGTCATGTTCAACGGCCACAACGGCGATGTGCTATTCAAGGTGACCCGGGGCACCCCGACCTTCGGCAACCCCGCCTTCCTGGCGTACGTGCCTGGCTTCCGCGGCGTCAGCGCCATCTTCACGCAGGTGGCACCCGGGCAGACCCGCTTGGTGGGCACCTCCCCCGACGGCCGGAGCATCACCGCCCGGGCAGTCCAGGTGCGGGCCTGCGGCACCACGTTCAACCTGGCCGGCTTCGCCTTCGCCCAGCGGCACGGCCCCACCGAGATCGCCACCTACGGCAGGTTCGGGCTCGGCGACGGCCTGGTCGTCAACACCGGCTCCGCCTCGGTGAGCATGTTCGCTGCCACGTCACCCGGAGTCTGGTCGAACCTGGACAAGACCCAGGCGCACATCGCTGCCTCCCAGGTGGAACACCCGATCGGGACGGGCACAACCGGCTCCCAGACCTGGCACATCAGGGCCTCGCTTGGCCTGTACGGCCAGTGCTACACCGCGACCCTGCGCGCTCCGGGCCATGGCCGGGGCCAGTCGTCCGAATGCGTGCCGGTGGCCGCACCGCCGCGCACCGCCACGCTGACGGTCGTGCCGCTGGCCGGTGCCCAGACCGGGCTGCCCGGGTACGCCGGGCCCGTCAACCCGCGTACCGCCTATGTCATCGCCAGTGTCAACGATGGGAGCACCCGCCGGGTGGTGCCCGCCCGGGTGGGCGGCCGGGCCTACATCGCGCTCGTGGTCCCGCCCGGGTGCCAGGTGACCTCGCTGCGCCTGTTCGACTCCAGTGGGCACGTATTCGCCAACGTCGGCAAGTTCGTCCAGCCGATCCCTGGGATGCCGGAGCCGCACGGCTAGCGCCGGCTCCTCGTGACCATGTGATCACCTCCACGTGCGCGCAGGTCATCGCGGGAAGTCGTTCGGCACAAAAAAGAACCTGTGCCCTATCGTCGGTATATGACTATGCGATCAGCGCCAGCCGGCGGACCTGGGCTCCCGCAGGAGCGCCGCCTCGTCACCGAGATCCCCGGGCCCATCTCCCGCGACCTGCTCGCCCGGCGCCAAGCCGCAGTGGCCCGCGGGGTCAGTCACGTGCTGCCGGTGTTCATCACCGCCGCCGGAGGCGGCGTGCTGGTGGACGCGGACGGCAACTCCCTGATCGACTTCGCCTCCGGCATCGCCGTGACCTCGGTGGGGAACAGCGCGCCACGCCTGGCCGAGCGGGTGCAGCACCAGGCCGGCCAGTTCACCCACACCTGCTTCATGGTCACGCCGTACGAGGGGTACGTGGCCGTGTGCGAGAAACTGGCCGAGCACACCCCAGGCAGCCACGACAAGCGCTCCGCGCTGTTCAACTCCGGCGCGGAGGCGGTGGAGAACGCGGTCAAGATCGCCCGGCACGCCACCGGGAGGCAGGCGATCGTGGCGTTCGACCACGCCTACCACGGCCGGACCAACCTCACCATGGCGCTGACCGCCAAGAACATGCCCTACAAGGACAAGTTCGGCCCGTTCGCCGGCGAGATCTACCGGGTGCCGATGGCCTATCCGCTGCGCTGGCCCGGCGGCCCGGACCAGTGCGCCAAGGAAGCCCTCGACGTGGTCACCAGCCTGATCCACACCCAGGTCGGCGAGGACAATGTGGCCGCCGTGATCATCGAGCCGATCCTGGGCGAGGGCGGCTTCATCGTGCCGCCGCCCGGGTTCCTGCCGGGGCTTGCGGAGTTCTGCGCCAGGCACGGCATCCTGTTCATCGCCGACGAGATCCAGAGCGGCTTCTGCCGGACCGGCGACTGGTTCGGCTGCGACCACGAGGGCGTCGTGCCCGACCTGGTCACCACGGCCAAGGGCATCGCCGGCGGGCTGCCGCTGGCCGCGGTGACCGGCCGGGCCGAGATCATGGACTCGGTGCACGTCGGCGGCCTGGGCGGGACCTACGGCGGCAACCCGGTCGCCTGCGCCGCCGCTCTCGGCGCGATCGAGACGATGGTGGCCGAGGACCTGGCCGGGCGGGCCCGCCGGATCGGCGAGATCATGGTGCCCCGGCTGCGCAAGCTGGCCGGCACCTACCCGGTCATCGCCGACGTGCGCGGCCGCGGTGCGATGGTCGCCATCGAGCTTGCCGAGCCGGGCACCCTCACCCCGGACCCCGGCCTCACCGGGCAGGTGGCGAAGGCCTGCCACGCGGCCGGGCTCGTGGTGCTGACCTGCGGCACGTTCGGCAACGTGCTCAGGTTCCTGCCGCCGCTGGTCATCGGCGAGAACCTGCTCGAGGAGGGCCTGTCGATCCTGGAGGACGCCTTCGCGCAGGCTAGTACGTAACCGACACGTTGCCGGATCCGTCGGTGACCGTGATCACGTGGTCGGGTGCCGTCGTCTGCAGCACGCTCACGTTGCGGTTGCCGGAGTCCGTGGTGGCGTTGACCTGGTAGCGCACGCCCCGTGGGAGCACCACGTTCACGTTGCCGGATGAATTGCTCACGTTGACCCGCGTGGGGACCTTGGTGAAGGTCAGGTCGATGTTCCCGGATCCGTCGGTGACCACCACGTCAAGGCTCTCCAGGCTGTCGACGGCGACATCGCCGGAGCCGGCCTTGAGCGTGACCTTGGGCCCGGACAGTGCGCTGCCGGTGATGTTCCCGGATCCGGTCTCGAGGCGGACGGTACCGGTGAGCACGTTCGCCTGCACGTCGCCGGACCCGGACCCGGCGCTGACCGGCCCGGTCAGGCCGCGCAGCGTCAGGTTGCCGGATCCGTCGGAAAGGACGGCCTTCTTGCCCGCGGGCAGTACCGCATGGAAGCTGAACGAGCAGTTGCCGACGAAGAAGTGGCACCGTGGCGACACGATCACCCCGGATGGGGTCGTCTGCCAGGTCACGTTGGAGGGGAACAGCGAGTAGGTCGCCTTCCCCGTCAGCCGGAGCGTGCTGCCCGCCGCCTGGGTGACCTGCACGTCCGCGGCGCCGGCCGAGAGGCTGACCGTGCTGCCGTGTACCGGCACCGCCAGCCGCACCGGGTAGCTGCCCTGCCCGGCGTAGGCGACCTCGGTGAGCCCGGTCCATGCGATGAGGGCAAAGGCGACGGGGACACCGAGGAGCAGCGCCAGGAGCCTGCCCTTCGTCATCGGCAACGGCGTGCTCATGCTCCGTCAGCTCCCAGGTAGCGCAGCACGGCGAGGACCCGGCGGTGGTCGCGGTCGGCGGGCGCCAGGCCGAGCTTGGCGAAGATGTTGTTGATGTGCTTCTCCACGGCGCCGTCGCTGACCACGAGTTCCGCCGCGATAGCCGCGTTGGACAGGCCCTCGGCCATCAGGCCGAGCACGGCCAGCTCGCGCGGGGTGAGCTGCGCCAGCGGATGACGGCTGCGGGCGAGCAACTGCGCGACGACCTCGGGGTCGAGCGCGCTGCCCTGCGCCGCCACCCGGTCCAGCGCGTCGAGGAACTCGGTCCAGGTCGGCGACCCGGTCCTTGAGCAGGTACCCGACGCCCTGCGGCCGGTCGGAAAGCAGTTCGGTGGCGTACCGCTCCTCCACGTACTGGGACAGCACGAGCACCCCGATCACGGGCCAGTTGCTGCGCACCACCAGCGCGGCGCGCAGGCCCTCGTCGGTGAACGTCGGCGGCATCCGCACGTCGACCACCACCACGTCGGGCTGGTGCTCGCCGACCTGGCGGAGGAACTCCTCCGCCTCGCTGGCCGCGGCCACGACGTCGTGGCCTGCCTCCGCGAGCAGCCTGGTCAGGCCCTCGCGCAGCAGCACCGAGTCCTCCGCGATCACGACCCGCACGGCAGCGTCACCTCCAGCGTGGTCGGGCCGCCCGCGGGACTGGTCACCCGGAACTGGCCGTCCACGCCCGCGACGCGGGCCGCGAGGCCGGACAGGCCCTGCCCCGCCGGATCCGCCCCGCCCACGCCGTCGTCGGTGATCTCCACCGACAACTGGTCGTCAACCCTGACCACGAGGATCCGGGCATGGTGCGCGTGGGCGTGCTTGGCGATGTTGGTGAGCGCCTCGGCGACCACGAAGTAGGCGATCGCCTCGATCGCGGCGGGTGGCCGGGGCGCCAGGTCCACCGACACGGTCACCGGCACCGGGGACAGCGCCGCCAGCCCGGACAGGGCGGCGTCCAGGCCGCGGTCGGACAGCACCGGCGGGTGCACGCCGCGGACCAGGTTGCGCAGTTCCGCCAGCGCCTCCTTGGCCTGTTCGTGGGCCTGGCCGACGATCTCAGCGGCCGCGTCCGGGTCGGTGCCGAACTTGGCCTTGGCCCGGCCGAGTTCCATCGCCAGCGACACCAGCCGCTGCTGCGCGCCATCGTGCAGGTCCCGCTCGATCCGCATCCGCTCCGCCTCGGCCGCGTCCATGACCTTGGCCCGGCTGGTCTCCAGCACGCCGATCCTTGCGGTCAGTTCTTCCCGGCCGGAGCCGAGGAGCCCTCTGGCTACCGCCGCGTCTCCCGCGGCCATCCAGCGGGTCAGCGCGGGCGCTGCCAGCAGCAGCACCAGCCCCGCCAGCACGCCAGTGATAAGTGCCCCGGGATAGCGGATCAGGTGCCCGGCGATGTGGGCGCCGCCACCGGGCAGCGCCCAGTCGTAGGCAGGCGCGGTGATCAGCACAAGCGCGAGCGACCACACCACGGTGACCAGCACGAACTGCAGTGTGCTGAGCGGGAACCTGATCAGCCCGTACAGGACGGTGCGCCAGGCCGCCCCGGAGCTCAGCGTGGCCCATAGTCGGCGCAGCCAGCCGCCGCTGCCCGGCAGCGGCGGGGCCGGGATGTCCGTGCCAAGCATTACGGCGAACCTGCCCCGTTCGGGATACGCCATCCAGAGGGACACCCAGAGCGTGCCCGCCAGCATCGGGATGCCGACTAGGAAGACCGGCATCAGGGCGACCGAGGTCACCAGGAGGGTCAGCAGCACGGTGAAGGTCACCAGGCCGACCAAGAATCCCGAGATCAGGTGGACGAAGGCGAGCCAGGTCCTGGCCGAGACGAGCGCGTGCAGCACGGCCACCGGACCGGTCCGCCGGGCGGCGGTCACGGGCGCTCCTGCGCCGACAACGTCTCGACTCACGGGACAAACCCTAGGCGGCCCGGCAGCGCGGCACCCATCCCGCTGTCCTCCGGTTCCGGGGTGAGGCCAGCCCTACCCCGGATCGGGCCGCCTGCCGGATGTCGCCGCACGGGCCTGCCCAGAAGGCTTGAGGGCGTCCTTCAACGACGGCCGAAAGACTCAAGCGAGGCTCCCATGAAACGCCCAGTCCGCACTGCTCTACGGTGCAGAACCCACCTCCCAGCCGCCGCCGCGCCGGACGTCAGCCCCGGTGGTGGAACGTATCGCCGGCTGGAGCGCCAGGCACCGCAAGACCGCGCTGTTCGGCTGGCTGCTGCTGGTAGTCGGCGCCGTAATGATCAGCAGCATGCTCGGCACCAAGAACCTGAACAGCTACGACCCCGGCCAGGCGGGCCAGGCCGAGCGGGTGCTGTCCCGGCCCGGCGTGGTACAGCCCGCTTCGGAGACCGTCCTGATCCAGGCCAGGGGCGGCACCCGCACCGTGGCCGCCGACCCGGAGATCCGCCGGGCCATCAGGCAGGTGACCGCGGCCCTGGGCGGCATGCCCAAGGTCGCCACCGGCATCGAGTCGCCGCTCACCCCGGGCGGCGGCAAGCTGATCTCGCGGGACGGCCGCTCCGCGCTGATCATGTTCAACGTCGCCGGCAACCCGGACAACTCCGGCCAGACGGTCGTCGCCGCGGAGCGCGCCGTCGCCGCCGTCCAGGCCGCCCATCCGGGCCTGCGGGTGGCCGAGTCCGGCCAGGCCAGCGTGGACCGGGCTACCAACAGCATCATCAGCTCCGACTTCCGCCGCGCCGAGGTCACCTCGGTGCCGATCACGCTGGTGCTGCTGCTTTGCGTGTTCGGCGCGCTGATCGCGGCGGGCATCCCGTTGCTGCTCGCCGGGACGGCGGTGGTGTCCGCCATCTCGCTGCTCGCGATCCCCAGCCGCTGGCTGCCGGTGGGCAACACCACGTCGTCGGTCGTGCTGCTGGTCGGCATGGCCGTGGGCATCGACTACTCGCTGTTCTACCTGCGCCGGGAGCGGGAGGAACGGGCCAAGGGCGCCGGCACCTACACGGCGGTGCGCAGAGCCGCGGCCACCTCGGGCCGTGCCATCGTGGTGTCCGGCCTCACCGTGATGATCTCGCTGGCCGGGCTGTTCCTGACCGGCATCGACGTCTTCTCCGGGCTGGCCGTGGGCACGATCATGGTGGTCGGCATCACCGTGCTCGGCTCGCTGACCGCGCTTCCCGCGGCGCTTTCGCTGCTCGGCTCCTGGGTGGACCGGGGCAGGATCCCGTTCCTGGGCCGCCGCCGCACCGCGGCGCGCCCGTCCCGGGTGTGGTCGGCCCTGGCCCGGCGCGTGGTGGCCAGGCCGGTGCTGTTCGGGGGCACGGCCGCGCTGGCCCTCGCCGCCCTGGCGGTGCCCGCGGTCAGCATGCGGCTGGCCGACCCCGGCCTGCACGACCTGCCCACGAACATCCCCGTGGTGCAGAGCCTGCTGGCCACCCAGCGGGCCTTCCCCGGCGGGCCGACGCCGGCCGAGGTCGTCGTCACCGGCGGCAACCTCACCGGCCCCGCGGTGCGGCACGCCATCACGGCCCTGCAGGGGCAGGCCGCGGCGAGCACGCTGCTGCGCGATCCGGTCACCACCGCGCTGCTTGGTCACGGCCAGGTGATGGTGGTCTCGGTGCCGCTGGCCGGAGGCGGCACGGACGCCACCTCCAACCGGGCCCTGGCTCAGCTGCGCGACCAGGCGCTGCCCGCCACGCTTCGGCAAGGTGAGCGGCATCGACTATGCGGTGACCGGCATGACGGCGGGCAACCACGACTTCGACGCCCAGCTCAGCGCCACCATGCCGCTGGTCTTCGCCTTCGTGCTCGGCCTGGCGTTCCTGGTGCTGATGGTCAGTTTCCGGTCGGTGTTCATCCCGTTGATGTCCATCGCGCTGAACCTGCTGTCCATCGGCGCGGCCTACGGGGTGCTGACCCTGGTATTCCAGGACGGCCACCTGCACGGGCCGCTGGGGTTCAGCCCGTACGGCGGGATCGTGCCGTGGATGCCGCTGTTCATGTTCGTGCTGCTGTTCGGGCTGAGCATGGACTACCACGTGTTCATCCTGAGCCGCATCCGCGAACTGCGGCTGCGGGGCACGCCCACGCGGGAGGCGATCACGACCGGCATCGGCGCCAGCGCGGGCGTGGTGACCAGCGCCGCGGTGATCATGGTGGCGGTGTTCTCGATCTTCGCCACGCTCTCGGTGATCGAGTTCAAGATGATCGGCATCGGCCTGGCCACCGCGATCCTCATCGACGCCACCGTGGTGCGCGGGGTGCTCATGCCGGCCGTCATGTCGCTGCTCGGCGAGCGCAACTGGTATCTGCCCGGCTGGCTGGCCTGGCTGCCCGGCGGCCGTGGCCGCGAAGCCGGTGCGGCGGTGACCGGGGCGGAGGTGGCCGGGGTCAGGTGACCAGGGAGCGCACCTGACACCGGACCAGGGCGCGGGTGCGCACGGCGGCCGCCGTGCGCACCCGCGCCTGTAGAAGGTGGTCTTGACGCGTTAAAGGCACGATGATTACTTCTGGGTAACTAGCCGCTCTCCGCCTGACGGGCACAGGCCCCCGGGGGCTCCCCCGGGGCCTGCCGCTTGGCACGGGCTACTTGTTCACGGGGAAGCCGAGGTTGACCCCGCCGTGGCTGGGGTCCAGCCAGCGTGAGGTGACCGCCTTGCCCCTGGTGTAGAAGTGAATCCCCTCGGTGCCGTAGATGTGGGTGTCCCCGAACAGGGACGACTTCCACCCGCCGAAGGAGTAGTAGGCCATCGGCACCGGGATCGGCACGTTGACGCCGACCATGCCGACCTCCACCTCGGACACGAACCGCCGGGCCGCTCCGCCGTCGTTGGTGTAGATCGCCACCCCGTTGCCGTAGGGGTTCTCGCTGACCAGCCGGAGCGCATCGGCGTAACTGGGGACCCGCACCACAGAGAGCACCGGCCCGAAGATCTCGTCGCGGTAGCAGCTCATGTCCGGCGTGACGTGGTCGAGCACGCTCGGGCCGAGCCAGAAGCCACCGGAGTCGCCGCCGATCACCGGGTGCATCCGGCCGTCGACCGCCAGCGTGGCCCCCTCCTTCACGCCGGTGTCCAGGTAGGAGGCGACCTTGTCCCGGTGCGGGCCGGTGACAAGCGGGCCCATCTCCGACCGTTCGTCGGTGCCCGGGCCGACCCGCAGCCCGTGCACCCGGTCGGCGATCTTGGCGACCAGTTCGTCGCCGGCCGAGCCGACCGCCACCAGCACGGAGACCGCCATGCAGCGCTCGCCGGCCGAGCCGAACCCGGCCGACACGGCCGCGTCGGCGGCCAGGTCGATGTCCGCGTCCGGGAGCACCACCATGTGGTTCTTGGCCCCGCCCAGCGCCTGCACCCGCTTGCCCGCCGAGGTGCCCGTCTCGTACACGTAACGAGCGATCGGGGTGGACCCGACGAAGCTCACCGCACGCACGTCGGGGTGGGTGAGGAGCGCGTCCACGGCCTCCTTGTCGCCGTGCACCACGTTGAACACACCGTCCGGCAGCCCCGCCTCGGCCAGCAGCCTGGCCAGCAGCAGCGACGCCGAGGGGTCCTTCTCCGACGGCTTGAGCAGGAACGTGTTGCCGCAGGCCAGCGCGATCGGGAACATCCACATGGGCACCATGGCCGGGAAGTTGAACGGGGTGATCCCGGCCACCACGCCCAGCGGCTGGCGGATCGAGTAGGCGTCCACGCCGGTGGACACGTTCTCGGAGTAGTCACCCTTGAGCAGGTGCCCGAGGCCGCAGGCGAACTCGACGACCTCCAGGCCCCTGGCCACCTCCCCCTCCGCATCCGAGGCCACCTTGCCGTGCTCGGAGCTGACCAGTTCGGCGAGCTCACGCCGGTGGGCGTTGATCAGCTCGCGGAACGCGAAAAGCACGGTCGTTCGTTTGGCAAGAGAAAAAGCGCGCCAGCCGGGGAGAGCCTTCGCGGCCGCTGCGACCGCGTCGCCGACCACGGTGGCGGAGGCGAAATCCACGGTGCCGGTGACCTGGCCGGTGGCCGGGTTGTAGATGTCACCGCGGCGTTCCGCCGCGCCGTCCCAGGGGCGCCCGCCGATCCAGTGCGAGACGTGCCTAGCGGTCATTTCGCCGCTCCCGCGTCTACCGCCCGGAGGGCGTCGATGAGCAGGTCCAGGCCCTCCTTGGCGTCCGCCTCGGTGATGTTCATCGGCGGCGCCATCCGCAGCGCGTGGCCCTGCAGCCCGCCCTTGCCGATGAGCAGGCCGCGCTCGCGGGCCTCCTCCAGGGCGCGGGTGGCCAGCGCCGGGCTCGGGCGCGCCGGTGCCCGGGTCCACCAGGTCCACGGCGAACATCAGGCCCTTGCCCCGGACCTCGCCGACCGCGGCCAGCGGCGCGGCCGCCTCCCGCAGCCCGTCGATGATCATGGTGCCGAGCGTGGCCGCGTTGCGCTGCAGGTCGTGGTCGAGCACGTAGTCCAGGGCCGCGCTGGCCGCGGTGGTGGACAGCGGGTTGCCGCCGAACGTGGAGATGCCGTTGCCGGGGACGCCGTCCATCAGGTCGCCGCGGGCGATCACGCCGCCGATCGCGAACCCGTTGCCGAGGCCCTTGGCGAACGTGATCATGTCCGGGGTCACGCCGTGCGCGCCGATCCCCCAGAAGTGCTCGCCGGTGCGGCCCCAGGCGGTCTGCACCTCGTCGGAGATGAACAGCACGCCGTGCTCGGCGAGCAGGTTGCGGTACGCGCCGAGCAGCCCGTCCGGCGCCATGGTGAACCCGCCCACGCCCTGGATCGGCTCGGCGATCAGGCAGGCCACGTCCCGCGCGGTCGCGGCGGTGAGCAGGTGTGCCAGGTCGGCCGTGCAGGCCTCGATGTACTCGGCGTCGGACAGGCCGGCGAACGCGGGCAGGTACCTGTCGGTGCCGTGCAGGTAATGCACGCTGAACGGGGCGAGCTGGGAACTCTTCCACGCCACGTTGCCGGTGATCGCGACCGCGCCGAACGAGCGGCCGTGGTAGCTGCCGCGCATGGCGAGCACCTGGTTGGAGCGGCGGGCCGCGGTGGCGAGCATCAGCGCGGTCTCGTTCGCCTCGGTGCCGGAGTTGGTGAAGAACACCTTGGCGTCCTTGATGCCGGACAGCCGGGCCAGCTTCTCGGCCAGTTCCACCTGGCTGCGGATCAGGTACAGGGTCGAGGTGTGCACGATGCCAGTGGAAAGCTGGCGCTGCACCGCGTCGCGGACCTCGGGCAGGTCATACCCGAGCATGTTGGTGAGGATGCCGCAGAAGAAGTCCAGGTAGGTGCGGCCGGAGGCGTCGGTGACGCGGCTGCCGCTGCCGCTGACCAGCTCCAGCGGGTGCTCATAGTAGAGGCCCATCCAGCTGGGCAGGACAGCGCGATGCCGGTTAAGAAGATCAGTCATGCGCCCCAGTCTCCCGCGCGAAGCGGCATCTCGCCGCCGACATTTTGTAAGGTGATAGCCGAGAACCCTTACATCATGTAAGCCAGATGCCGCCTCGCGCTGATGATCATGGGGATCTGGCCCATGGGTGGGCCACATCCCCATGATCACGAACCGGCGGGGGCAGGGGCCGGGAGGGGCGGGGATGCTGCCGACGGTGGCGGAGGTGCTCGCGCTGGAGGCGGTGCGGCGCGGGCAGCCGCGGGTGGTGGCCGGGGCGCACCGGCTGGACACCCCGGTGCGGTGGGTGCACGCGATCGAGTTCGCCGACGCGGCCCGGTTGCTGCGCGGCGGCGAACTGGTGCTGGCCACCGGGATCGCGCTGCCCGACGAGGGCGCGCTGCTTGACGCCTACGTCGCCGACCTCGCTTCGGTGGGGGTGGCCGCGCTCGCGGTGGAACTCGGCCGCCGGTACACCGGCGGGCTGCCGGCGGGCTTCGTCGCAGCCGCGGAGTCGCACGGGCTGCCGCTGATCGTGTTCGGCCGGGAGGTCCCGTTCGTCGAGATCACCGAGGCGGTGCACGCGCGGATCATCGACGACCAACTGGACCAGTTGCGCGCCTCGGCGCGGTTGCATGAGGTGTTCACCGACCTTGCCGTGGCGGGCGCCGGTCCCGGAGAGATCCTCCGGCAGGCGGCCCTGCTGGCGGGCCGCCCGGTGATCCTGGCGGACCTGTCGCATCGCGTGCTGGCCTGCGAGCCGGCCGGGGCCGATCCCGCGGCGCTGCTCGACGGCTTCGAGGCCAGGTCCCGCGCCGTCGTGCTGGCCGAGCGAACCGGTTACGACGAGCCGTCCGGCTGGCTGGTCACCGTGGCGGGCGCCCGGGGCGAGGACTGGGGCCGGGTCATCCTGGCCTGCGGCGGGCCCCCGGCGCCCGGCGACCAGGTGCTGGTGGAGCGCACCGCCACCGCGCTCGCACTGGCCCGGCTGCTGACCCGCCAGCACGAGAGCCTGGAACGGCAGGCACACACCTCGCTGATCGGCGCGATCGTGGCCGGGGCGTACGCCGACCCGGACGAGGCGGCGGCGCGGGCCCGGGCCCTGGGCGTCCAGGTCACCGGGCGGCAACTGGTCACCCTGGTGGTCGGTTTCCGCCAGGGCGGCCGCGGGCTGCCCGCCCACGCCCGGATGCTCGAGGTGGCCGACGCGCTCGCCGACGCGTGCCGCCGGGAGCGGCTGCCCGCGCTGGTCGGCTCGCTTGGCGAGGCCGGGGTCGGCGCCCTGCTGTCGGCCGACCGCGGGGCGGATGCCGACGCGGTGCTGACCGCGATCTGCGCCGCGGCCAGGCAGCGGCTGCCCGGCGGTGACGCGGTGATCGGGGCCGGATCGTCGGCGGGCTCCCTCGCCGAGGCGCGCCGGTCGCTGCTGGAGGCACAGCAGGTCGCCGACGCCGCGGCCGCCTCGCCGTCGGCGGGCCGGGGCCGGCCCTACTACCGGCTCGCCGACCTGCGGCTGCGCGGCCTGCTGCACCTGCTCGGCGACGACGCCCGGCTGGCCACGTTCGTGGAGCGGGAACTCGGCCCGCTGATCGCCCACGACCAGGCGCACGGCACCGGGCTGACCAAGGTGCTCGGCGCCTACCTGGCCGAGGGCGGCAACAAGGCGGCCGCGGCGGGCCGGGCGCACCTGGCCCGGCCCACCTTCTACGAGCGGCTGCGGCTCATCGAGCGGATCCTCGGGGTGAGCCTGGACTCGGCCGAGTCGCGGACCTCACTGCACGTCGCCTTGCTCGCGTTCCTGAGCGTCAGCGCCTGGCGCGCAGGCTCAGGCCCGGATCAGGGGATCTCGGCGTCCAGGCCGGGCAGGGTGAACTCGCCGCCGAGGTAGCGGAATACCGGGTCGGCGGGATCGGGCTCGCCGAACTCGGCGATCACCTCGTCGCGGAGTGACTCGGCATCGTCCTGGGCGGTGTAGCCGAGCGCCTCCGCCTCCCCCAGGCTGACCCAGCCGCCGCGGGTATTGGCCGAGACCCCGAAGACCACCCGGAACCCAGGGTCCGGCGTGGCCAGGCAGGCCTCGAACAGCCGCCCGGCGTCATCGGGCGACAGCCAGGTGGACAGCGACCGCGCGCTGCGTGGCTTCTCGAAGCAGCTCAGGATGCGGATGCAGATGGTGTCCAGGCCGTACCTGTAGTGGTACAGCGCGGCCAGCCCCTCGCCGGTCACCTTGGCCACGCCGTAGTAGGTGTCGGGTGCGGGGAACGCGTAGTCGGGCACCGGGAAGCTCTCCCGCGGCGAGAACCCGACCGCGTGGTTGGACGACGCGAAGATCACCCGCGGCACGCCCGCCCGGCGCGCCGCCTCGAATGCCACATACGTGCCCTGGATGTTGAGCTGGAGGATCTCCTCCCAGGAGGCCTCGCCGGAGATGCTCGCCAGGTGGATAACGGCCGACGTGCCGCGGCAGGCGGCGGTCATCGCGTCCATGTCGGTGACCGAGGCGCGGATCACCTCCTCGGCCGGCCCGGCGGTCATATCGGCGATGTCCAGCAGGCGCAGGGTCCGGCCCGGGCGGGCCAGCCGCGGGCGCAGCATGGTCCCGATCCCGCCGGCCGCCCCGGTGATGAGGATCGTCGGCACGCCAGCCAACATTACGCGGTCGCCCCGGACCGCCCGGCGCAGGCCCGCGGCCGGCGCAGGCCCGCGGCCGGTGCGGCGGCGCCCGTGGCCGAGCGCGGCCAGCGCGGGCTACTGGGGGTTGGGCTCGGGATCCGGGGTGGCGCCGGAGCGGGCCAGGAACTCGAAGTCGCAGCCCTCGTTGGCCTGGGTGACCTGCTCGCTGAACAGGGCACCATAGCCACGCCCGAACCTGGGCGGCGGTGGCTGCCAGGCGGCACGGCGCTGGGCCAGTTCAGCATCGTCAACCTCCATCCTCAGCACCCGCATCGGCCACGTTCAGGGTGATCGGGTCGCCAGTGTGGACCAGGGCGAGCGGCCCGCCCACCCACGCCTCGGGTGCCACGTGCAGCACGCAGGCGCCGTAACTGGTCCCGCTCATCCGCGCGTCGGAGATCCGCACCATGTCCCTGACCCCCTGCGCCAGCAGGTACTTGGGGATCGGCAGCATGCCGTACTCGGGCATGCCGGGGCCGCCCCGCGGCCCCGCGCCGCGCAGCACCAGCACCGAGTCCGGGGTCACGCCGAGGGCCGGGTCGTCGATCCGCTCCTGCATCTGTTTGTAGCTGTCGAAGACCACGGCGGGCCCGGTGTGCGCGAGCAGGCCAGGCTCGGCGGCGAGTGGCTTGATGACCGCGCCGTCCGGGGCCAGGTTGCCGCGCAGCACGGCCAGCCCGCCGTCGGCGGACAGTGCCTTGTCCGGCGACCTGATCACGTCGGGGTTCCAGACCTGGGCCTGGCCGAGGTTCTCGCCGAGGGTCCGGCCGTTCGCGGTGATCCGCTCGGGGTGCAGGGCACCGGGCACCAGGCTGAGCTGGGCCAGCAGCGCGGGCAGGCCGCCGGCGTAGTAGAAGTCCTCCATCAGGTAGGCCCCGGTGGGCCGGATGTTCGCCAGGACCGGGATCCGGCGCGAGGTGGCGTCGAAGTCGTCGAGCGTCAGCCCGGCCCCGCACCGCCCGGCCATCGCGATCAGGTGGATCACCGCGTTCGTGGAACCGCCCAGGGCGAGCACGCACGCGACCGCATCCTCGAACGCCGCTCTGGTGAGGATGTCCGCCGGGGTCAGGTCCTCCCAGACCATCTCCACGATCCGGCGCCCGCTCGCCGCCGCCATCCGGTAGTGGGCCGAGTCGGGCGCCGGGATGGACGCGGCACCGGGCAGCGTCATGCCGAGCGCCTCGGCGGCGGAGGTCATGGTGGACGCGGTCCCCATGGTCATGCAGTGGCCGGGCGAGCGGGCGATGCCGCACTCCAGGTCGGCCAGCTCGCAGTCGCCGATCAGCCCGGCCCGGTAGTCGTCCCAGAACTTCCACTGGTCGGTACCGCTGCCGACCGGCTGATCCCGGTAATTACCCCGGAGCATCGGGCCGGCCGGAACGTAGATGGCCGGCCGCCCGGCGCTCGCGGCGCCCATGATCAGCCCGGGCGTGGTCTTGTCGCAGCCGCCCATCAGCACCGCGCCGTCGGCCGGGTAGGAGCGCAGCGTCTCCTCCACCTCGATGGCGAGCAGGTTCCGGTACATCATCGGCGTCGGCTTGCAGTAGGTCTCCGACAGCGTGGACACGCCGAACTCAACCGGGAAGCCGCCCGCCTGCCACACGCCCCGCTTGACCTGCTCCGCGCGTTCCCGCAGGTGCATGTGGCACGGGTTCAGCTCGGACCAGGTGTTCAGGATGGCGATGACCGGCTTGCCCTGATGCTCGGATGCGGCCACGCCGAGCTGCCGCATCCGCGACCGGTGACTGAACGACCGCAGGCTGCCCGGGGTGAACCAGCCCGCGCTGCGCAGCGTTTCCGGCGTCTTGCGCGTCACCGGTTCTCCTCGCCCGGGGACAGGCCCCAACCCTCGAGGATCCCGGTGATCTGGGCCCGCACGTCCTCGGAGACCCGGTGACTGGGCGGGCGCACGTCCGGCCGGCACAGCCCGAGCTGGGCGAGTGCCTCCTTGACCACGCTCACGTTGTCCGCGGAGGAGTCGGCGGCGCGCAGTTCCTCGAAGGGGCGGCAGTCCTCCCACGCCTTCATGGCACCGGCCGTGTCCCCGCCGCGCAGCGATTCCAGCATCGAAAGCGCCAGCCCCGGCGCCACGTTCACCAGCCCGGAGGTGAACCCGCGCGCACCCGCGGTCCAGCAGGCCGGCGCGGTCAGCTCGGCCAGCCCGGCCAGCCAGGTGAACCGGTCGAGCCCTGCGTCCCTGGCGACCGCGGCGAACAGGACTGGATCCCTGATGCCGTACTTGACCGCTATCACGTTGGGACACAGGTCGCCGAGCAGCCGGATGTGCCGTGCCCCGATCCGCGGATCCCGTATGTAGAGCACCACGCCCAGGTCGGGCAGTGCCCCGGCGATGGCCCGGTGGTACTCCAGCCAGCCCGCCGCCGACACGTACGGGCCGACCGGCTGGTGCACCATGATCATGCGCACGCCGTTGTCGCGGGCGTGCCGCCCCGCCTCGATCGCGCCGGGCAGGTCGTGCCCGACTCCGGCCAGCACGTCAGCGGGCCCGTCGCCGCCGTTGCCGGCGGCAGCCGCCACGGCCGCCGCGGCGGACTCGGTCGCGCGCCGCGCCTCCGCGGCGGTGAGCGCGTAGAACTCGCCGGTGTTCCCGTTCGGCGTGACCAGCCGGACGCCCGCGTCCACCATGCGCCGGATCACCCGGCCGTGGGCGTCCCAGTCGACCTGGCCATCCGGCCCGAACGGAGTCACCGGGATCGCCGCCACGGTCGCCAGCGCGCTGCGAAGCTGATCGGCGTTGCCAAGGTCGAGGGTCATGGGCATTCCTTCCGGCGGGCCGCTGCTGTCCACGCTAAGGAGAGCACCCTCATTCGAGCAAACCCGCGGCGGCCGCCGATGGCCAGGCCCAGTCCCCTTTTACCTGCGCTACGACGGCCGGGGCCGGCGTCATCCGCCCAGATAGCTCATTACGTGCTTGATACGCGTGTAGTCCTCGAACCCGTACATCGACAGGTCCTTGCCGTACCCGGAGTGCTTGAATCCGCCGTGCGGCATCTCGGACACGAACGGGAGGTGGGTGTTGATCCAGACCGCACCGAAGTCCAGCAGCCTGGCCATCCGCATCGCCCGGCCGTGGTCGCGGGTCCACACGCTGGCGGCCAGCCCGTACTTGACCCCGTTCGCCCAGCGCAGCGCCTCGTTCTCGGCGGTGAAGCGCTGCACGGTGATGACCGGGCCGAAGATCTCTTCCTGGATCATCTCGTCGTTCTGGCGCAGCCCGGCCACGACGGTGGGCGCGAAACAGTAGCCGCGCTCCCCCACGTGGGTGCCGCCGGCGACGATCCGCGCGTGTGCCGGGCGGCGGGCCAGGAAGCCCTCCACCCGGGCGAGCTGCGCCGGGTTGTTCAGCGGGCCGTAGTCCGCGTCCGGCACGTCGAGGCCGCCCACGGTGGTCTTGGCCGCCTGCTGCGCGAGGGCGTCGGTGAGGTCCCCGGCGATGCCGGGGCCGGCCAGCACCCGGGTGGCCGCGGTGCAGTCCTGGCCGGCGTTGAAGAACGCGGCCGGGGCGATGCCGGCCGCGGTGGCCGCCACGTCGGCGTCGTCGAAGACGATCACCGGCGCCTTGCCGCCGAGTTCCAGGTGCACCCGCTTCAGGCCGTCGGCCGCGGCCCTGGCAACCTCCATGCCGGCCCGTACCGAGCCGGTGATCGACACCATCCGCGGTATGTCGTGCGAGACCAGCGCCCGGCCGGTCGCCGCGGTGCCGCAGATCACGTTGAACACGCCGGGCGGCAGGAAGCTGGCCGCGATCTCGGCCAGCAGCAATGTGCTCACCGGGGTGGTGTCGGAGGGCTTGAGCACGACCGTGTTCCCGGCGGCGATCGCCGGGGCGAACTTCCACACGGCCATCATCATCGGGTAGTTCCAGGGCGTGACCTGGGCGCACACCCCCACCGGCTCACGGCGCAGCACCGAGGTGTGCCCGGTCAGGTACTCGCCGGCCGAGGTGCCCTGCAGGCTCCGGGCCGCACCGGCGAAGAACCGCAGTTCATCCACCAGGGGCGGGATCTCCTCGGCCATGGTGACGCCCACCGGCTTGCCGGTGTTGCGGCATTCCGCGGCGACGATCTCCCCGGCCCTGGCCTGCACCGCGTCCGCCATCCGCAGCAGCGCCAGGCTGCGCTCGGCCGGGGTGGTATCCCGCCAGGCCCCGAACGCGCCCGCCGCGGCGCGCAGCGCGGCCTCGACGTCGGCCGGGCCGGACACCGGAGCCCGCGCGTACTCCTCGCCCGTGCTGGGATCCACCACCGCGCTCGTCTGGCTGGCGGTGGCGGCGGCATACTCGCCGTTGACGAAGTTATTGAGTACCGCAGAGACCACAGCCCCGACCCTGGCAGACAATCGAACCGTTCACAAGTGATTCCGTAGCAGATAGCATTAGTTTCTACTAAATCAGTTGACAGAGTCCCGGGGCATGACACGATTGCCTTGCGAAGGAGGCGACGCATGGCTCACACGCCCGGGACTGCCGTCATCCCCGTCGCGGCAGGACGGCGCGGCCGGGCCCGCCGCCCCGACTCAGCCCGCGTGGTGCTCGATGACGTTTCCAAGCTCATCATCGAGCAACTGCAGCAGGATGGACGGCGGTCCTACGCGGCGATCGGCAAGGCCGTGGGGCTGTCCGAGGCCGCGGTGCGGCAGCGCGTGCAGCGGCTCATCGACGGCGGTGTCATGCAGATCGTCGCCGTGACCGATCCTATGACGCTGGGTTTCCGCCGGCAGACCATGATCGGGATTAAATGCGAAGGTGACCTCGAGCGGGTTGCCGACCATCTCGCGCACATGGACGAGATCGACTACGTGGTGATCACCTCAGGCTCATTCGACATCCTCGTCGAGGTGGTCTGTGAGGACGACGACCACCTGCTGGAGATACTCAGCCGGGTGCGCGGCGTGCCGAGCGTCACCAGCACCGAGACCTTCGTCTACCTCAAACTCCGTAAGCAGACCTACAGCTGGGGGACCCGATGACCAGTGACCACGCCGCCGACATCAGCTCCGACTCGCTGGAGGCCAGGGCGCGCCGGCACCTGTGGCTGCACTTCACCCGGATGTCGTCCTACCAGGGCAACGACGTACCGGTGATCGTGCGCGGATCCGGCCCGTACGTCTACGACACCCGGGGCAGGCGCTATCTGGACGGCCTGTCGGGCCTGTTCGTCAGCCAGATCGGGCACGGCCGGGCCGAGATCGCCGAGGCGGGTGCCCGCCAGGCCGCCGAGCTCGCCTACTTCCCGCTCTGGTCCTACGCCCACCCGCGGGCCATCGAGCTTGCCGAGCGGCTGGCCCACCTCGCCCCCGGCGACCTCGACCGGGTCTTCTTCACCACCAGCGGCTCCGAGGCCGTCGAGTCTGCGTGGAAGATGGCCAAGCAGTACTTCAAGACCATCGGGCAGCCCGGCAGGTACAAGGTGCTCAGCCGGGAGATCGCCTACCACGGCACGTCCATGGGCGCGCTCGCGATCACCGGGCTGCCGGACATCAAGACGCCGTTCGAGCCGCTGCCGGCCGGCGGGGTGCGGGTGCCCAACACCAACTTCTACCGTGCCCCGGGCTTCGTCGCCGACGACGTGACCGCCTTCGGCCGGTGGGCCGCGGACGAGATCGAGCGCGCGATCCTCCGTGAGGGCCCGGAGTCGGTGGCCGCCGTCTTCCTGGAGCCGGTGCAGAACTCCGGTGGCTGCTTCCCGCCGCCGCCCGGCTACTTCGCCCGGGTGCGGGAGATCTGTGACCGCTACGGGGTGCTGCTGGTCTCCGACGAGGTCATCTGCGCCTTCGGCCGGGTGGGCTACTACTTCGGCTCGCAGCGCTACGGCTACCAGCCGGACGTGATCACCTTCGCCAAGGGGGTCACCTCCGGGTACGCACCGCTCGGCGGCATGATCGTGCGCGACCGGCTGATGGAGCCGTTCACCGACGGGTCCGCGACCTTCCTGCACGGGATCACGTTCGCCGGCCACCCGGTGTCGGCCGCCGTAGCGCTCGCCAACCTCGACGTGTTCGAGAAGGAAGACCTGCTCGGCAACGTCCGGGCGAACGAGGACGCGTTCCGCGGCACCCTGGAGAAACTGAACGACCTGCCCATCGTGGGGGACGTGCGCGGCGACGGCTACTTCTACGGCATCGAGATGGTGAAGGAGAAGTCGACCCGGGAGACGTTCACCGACGAGGAATCGGAGCGGCTGCTGCGCGGCTTCCTGTCGCACGCCCTGTACGACGCCGGGCTGATCTGCCGTGCCGACGACCGCGGCGACCCGGTCATCCAGCTCGCCCCACCGCTGACCTGCACCCAGGAGCACTTCGACGAGATGGAGCAGATCCTGCGCAGCGTGCTCACCGAGGCCTGGAAGCTGATCTGAGCACGGGCCGGTGCCCGTGGCCGTACATCCACATGCGGGTACGGATCACCCGGCCGGAGCGGAGCGTGACCCGCGGGATCACGACCTGGTGACCGCGGGTGTCGGTGATCCGGATGTTGAACGGCCCCGGGCCCAGGTGACCGCCGGCCACCCAGATGCCGTTGGCGTTCAGCCTGAGCTGCTGCCAGGTGGGCGCCCGCGTGCCGGGCGTGGCGACCGCCACCATGGCCAGCGCGTTGCCGTGCCGGCGAACCTGGAGCGTGGGCAGGCCGGTGCGGGTCTGGCCCATCCGCAGGATCAGCGGGCCGGGCAGCGGCGGGTCGTCCACCGGCCAGAACCTGACCCTGGCGGAGCCGGGCCCCGGGTCGGCGATTCGGGTGAACGCGGCGCGGCTGAGGTCGATCATGTCGGCGGCACAACCCGGGCACAGGTCGACGACCTCGGCCCGCACCTGGCCACGGGGACCCTGCACGGTGAGATAGCTGCCGCAGGCAGCGCTGCGGCCGAACCGCTCCGGCGGCAGGCTCACATAGCGCCCGCCTGAGGGAAACGGGCCGAGCGAGCAACTGCCCGCCGCATCGCCGGGGTCATAGAACACCGCCACGGCGGACGTCCCCGCCAGGTAACTGCCGCTGCCCGGGCCTCCGGCGGCGCGCCGGCCCGGCGGCGCACCGCTTCCCCGCCCGGTGCCCGGGCCGCTTGCCCGCGGGCCGCTGGCCGGCGCCGGGGCGGTTGCCCGCGTCGGGCGACCCGTGGGCCCGCCGATCGCCGCGCCCGCCGCGACGCCAGCCAGCATCACCACCGCGCACAGTGCGCCGCCCAGCCAGATCCAGTTCCCGCGCGCGGGCTTGCGGGCTAACGTCGGCATACCCCTCCCCGAGAGCAACTCCCCCGGCCTCCTGTCAGATATAAGCCCACCAGGCGCGATTGCGCATAGGAGTTAATCAATTACACACAGTTGAAGTTGCGCCGGCCCGGTGCTGCGGATGGGCGATCAGACGGCCTGCCTGCAGTCCTTCGCAAGCGTCGGGTTGGGCAGAACCTTGCTGATGATGGTCCCGCCGTACCGCGCGGTGTCCGAGCTGCCGTACTGCGCATCCTTGCCGAAGCTGCGGACGGTGATGTGGCGGATCACGTTGCCGAAGTTCCACAGGCAGGTGCCGCGCCCGGCGACCCCCGTCAGCTTCTGCTTGCTGGTCAGCGACCAGAACGGGTAGAAGCCGGCCGACCCGATCGGCGGGGCCTTGCAGCGGGCGCCAGTGCTCAGGTCACACAGGTTCTCCGACCCCGCGACGTCCGTCTCGAACTGGATCTGCACGTAGGGACGCCCGTTCGTGAACGGCCCGAGGTACCGGAAGGTCTGCGGGAACCTCTGGGAACCGTTCGGCCAGTCCTTGCGGTAGCCGGTGCCGTCGAAGTCGAGGTCACCGTTCTGGAACTGGTTCTGCTCGCAGGTGCTCACCCGCTCGAACTCCTTGGCGGGAGTACCGCTGATCATGACCGACCTGGTGCCCCGGGGCAGGCAGAGCCCGTCGGAGAACTCGCAGTCGGCCGTGGCCGATGTGCACGCGATCGGGCCGTGCGGGCCTTCGGTCTCGGAGTTCTTGCAGGTGCCCGTCTTGGGACTGCACGGGCCCTCACCGATCTTGTGCCTGCCTTCCATGCCGCCGCCACAGGTCTGGAAGACGTTCGGGTCGGTGTACGAACTGCCGTTGCTGTAACTGGCGGCGACCGTCTGCTTGTGCAGCAGCACGGAGCAAGCTTCGCCGTGGCCGATCTCCTGCTCCATCAGCACTCCACCTTCGAGTGCGGCCCACGGCACCTGGTTCTGCTTCTTGGCCGTGCTGTACTCGGCATGCCAGGTGAACGGGTTGCCGGAGCAGTCAGACATGTTTGTGTCGGCGAACCCGTTCTTGGCGCTCGCCTGGATGAACCCTGTCTGGCCGGTGGTGAGGTCGGTCACCTTGGTGGTGAAACCTCCCGGCGGGTCGCTGATCGACACCTTGAGCACGTCACCAGGGTCCATCTTGAGCGTTCTGGCGTTGCCGAGCAGGGTTCTGGTGCTCGGGTCCTGCGGCGCGGGCGAGCCCGGCGGAATGCCGTTGGTCTGCAGGTAGGAGAAGTTGACCGGCTCCTCGCAGGTGGTGTTGCAGGACCCGAAGTTGAAGGTGCACTCCGCGCTGTCGATGGTCAGCGCCGCGCACCACTGCGACCTGCTGCAGCTCACGTTGTCGATGAACGGGGTAAACCCCGGCGGGTAGAACTGCAGTTCCATGAATGCCGAGCCGGCGGCGTTCGGGTCGGTCAGCGCCCCGGAGTTGCTGTCGCTGTCCGGCGTGCACGGGTTCTGCGGGTAGGAATGCGGGTCGCACATGGGCAGGCCGAACCAGGGCGCGAGGCTCAGTTCGGCATAGTCGGTCACGCGGCCGTTCGGGGTCGGCGCCCGGCGTGGGTCGCGCGGCAGGCGCAGCGCGTAGTCCATGGTGTTGCCCGAGCCAGGCAGCGAGGAAATGAACTTCACGCTCGGCTCGTCGTGGCCCACGTAGTGGCCGTTGTCGTAGAAGCGCCCCCGGCGCCCGCCGTAGCTCGCGCCATGGAAGTCCGTACAGCGCATCCGCATGGCCGTGGACGCCGGCTTGTATTCCGGGCTCCAGCCGTTGCAGTCCAGGAGGTTGACCTTGGCCGGGGCGATCGTGCCCGCCATGCGGTGCCCCCCGCCCGCTCCCGTCAGGGCCGCCGAAGCCGCGCCTGTCATCCCCAGGCCGGCGGCCGCCGCCAGGGCCGTCGCCGGGATGGCCAGCTGCCACGCCCATCCACGGGCTCTCGTCAAGCGATTTCGCACGTCGTCTCCCCCCGAATAAGGCCGACTGCGGAAATTGCCCCTGCCCACGGCAAGGGCAGGCATCTCGCAATTATGCGAAATGCTCCCGCCGGGAATCTAGCAACGCGGCAATCAAACGGTCAAGACTCCCGAAGTACGCCATCCCGGATGCACAACCGGATAGGGTAAAGCCGGTTATTTCCGGATTTGAACTGCGGAAACGTGTTATCTGTGCCGAAGCGCGAGGCAGCCGACCGGGAATCAACGGCCGGCCAGAAAAGGTAATCAACTCCGGCGGCGATAATTCAGGGGCCCGTCCGATTTACCGGTGCCGCTTTCGCATCTGCTTCCGCCAGCCCGTCACGGCGCGGCGAAACGGCGGGCACTCGGGTAGCCCTGGCCCCCGTCCACCACGATGTTGGCCCCGGTGATCCAGGACGCCCGCCGGGACAGCAGGAAGGCGACCACGTCCGCCACCTCCTCAAGGCGGCCGAGCCGCCCGAACGGGAACTGGCTGCCGAGGAAAGCAGCGAAGGCTTGCGGACTCTGCGCGCGGAACTGGTCCCAGCTGCCACCGGGGAACATGATCGAGCCGGGGCTGACCGCGTTCACCCGGATGCCGGCGCCCGCCAGTTCGGCAGCGGCCGTGGCGGCCAGATGAATCTCGGCGGCCTTGGCGACCGCGTAGGTGGTCCTCGGGGCGGGGCGCATGCCGGTGATCGAGGAGATGATCACGCACGAGGCCGCCTGCGACTCCTTCAGGTACGGCAGGCCGGACCGGATCAACTCGGCCGCGTGCCCGGCGTTCAGCGAAAAGGTCGCGGCGAAATCGCCCGGTGCGGAGTCGGCGAGATTCCCCCCGACCGTGCCGCCGGCGTTCGCCACCAGGTGATCAAGGCCGCCCAGCTCGCCGGCGATCTGCCGGACGGCCGCGCCGAGCGCGGCCGTATCGGTGACATCGGCGACGGCGGTCGCCACCGGCACGCCGTGGCCGCCCAGCCGCCCGGCCGCCGTGGCCAGGCCCTCGGTGCCGCGGGCGACGATCCCCACGGCAGCGCCCTCGGCGGCCAGCGCATCGGCAACGGCAAGGCCGATGCCCCGGCTGCCGCCGGTGACAAGGGCGCGGGAACCACGCAGGCCAAGATCCATGATCTCGAGGCTAGGGCATGTCCCACCGGCCATCCAGCCGGCCGCGCGCCGGGCCGGCCGCCGGACGGGTTCAGCCGGCTACCACCTCCAGCGAGATGCTGGTCGCGGCCAGGGCCTTGCTGACCGGGCACGAGCTTTTGGCCTGCTCAGCGACCTCGGCAAAGCGTTCCGCGGTCACGCCCTCGGCGGAGCCCCGCACCGTCAGTTTGATGCCGGTGATCCGGAACCCGCCCGCCGGGTCCGGGCCGAGGCTGACCTGCGCACCGACAACGAGGGACTGCCCGCTGCCACCGGCCTCGCCTAGCAGGGCCGAGAACTGCATCGCGAAGCAGGCGCTGTGCGCGGCGGCGATGAGCTCTTCCGGGCTGGTCACTCCGCCCGCCTCGTCGGCTGCCCGCCGGGGGAAGCTGACCTCGTAGGTGGCGATACCGGAACTGACCAGTTCCACCGTGCCGGTCCCGTCCTGAAGGCCACCGGTCCATGTCGTGCGAGCGCTGCGAGTGGGCATCGATTCTCCTTGTTCTCGGGAGGTTTGCGGCGCCGCCACGGGGCGGGCTGCCAGGCCGCAGGACACAGCTTGCCACCGCGCGGGAGGCGGCGGGCCCGCGGGTGCCGGCCGGGGAAACTATGCGGTGGCGCCGCGATCGATCGCCAGCGCGGCACCGGTGATCACCACGACCTTCGACGCTCAGGCGCCCGGTCACTGGCCGAAGCTCGCATTGCTTCCGGACACGCGGATCACCACACCCTGCGCGCTCACCGTGACGGACTGCACGGTGAGCCCCAGCGGGAGCGCAGGTATCTGCACGATCAGATTGCGGATCGGATCGAGCAGCGCGGCAGGCACCCCGCTGGCCGAGACAAGGCGCAGGGCGATCTCGTGCGGGCTCGCCAGCTTCACCCGGGCGATGGCCGTCGCGGCCAGTATCGCGAGGTCGGCGGACAGCTTCACCATGTGCGGCCCGGCGCTGCTGATCTTCAGGCCGGGCACGGCCGCGAGCGCCGGCAGCTTGGCCAGGCTGGCGAAGGTGATCAGGCCGGTGCCGGTGACCTGCGCAATGGTGCCGGACTGGTAGCCGGAGTCGAGCGTGATGTCCGTGGCGTTAACGTCGATGCTCGCCGTGACCGGGCCGACAGGGAACTTCGGCGAGGTGACCTTGACACCGTCGAGATGCCGGCTGATGAGCTGGGTCAGGAACGGGAATCCCTCGACCGACACGTCGGGCTTGACCGGGAAGCCCTGCGCTTGCAGCTTGGTCGCGATCCGGCCCGCCGTATAGGCTGCCGCGGCCCGGTCCAGGCCGAAGAGCAGGCCGATAAGCACCAGCAAGACGATGACCAAGATCAATATCCTCCGGCCGGCCCGCCGCGCCCGCGGCGGCGGCATCATCGGGGGTGGCACCGTGTACGGCGCCGTCACGGCAGCCGGCCAATCTTCATGGCCTGCAGCTGCCCGGAGCCGGTATCGACCACAAGCAGCGTGCCACCCCCCGGCTCCAGCGCGAACTGCCTGGGCGTGCTGCCCGTGCGCAGGAACCCGGTGAGGGCCGGCTGCCTGTGCAGGGCCCGCTGCACGTCTATGACCGCGAGGCCGGCGCCGCTGCCGGGAGCGTTGTCCCTGTTGGAGTCCGCCACGATGAGGTGCGCACCGCGGTTCACGAGCACCAGGCCCAGCGGCCGCTGGCCGACGGCGACCCGGGCGAGCAGGGCGTGTGCCGGATCGCTGAGCAGCTTGGCCGCGGAGAAGGCGACGACGGCGTTCCCGCCGCCGACGCTCACCCATACCGTCCGCCCGTCGCCCGAGACCGCCACCCGGTCCGGCCCGCACCCGGCGCTGATCTTCTTCAGGACGGACGCCGCCGGACTGGCCTCCGCCTTGCGCAGGCCGATGACGCTCAGCGAGCCGTGACCCGAAGCCGCGGTGGGGGTGGCCAGGCCACTGGCGACATAGAGGTACTGGCCGTTGGGTGAGACGGCGAGGCCGATCGGGTTGGCACCCACCGGGATCCGCCCGACGAAGTCGGCCGGGCCGAAGCCGGACGTCAGTGCCTTTCCCAGGTTGAACACGGCGACCGCCTTGCTGTACTGGAGGGTCACGAAGGCGAACCGGTCGTCGGGGGAAACCGCCACCTGGACCGCATGCTTGCCGGGGCTGGTGAGCGTGCCCACCGGGGTGGACAGTCCGTGTTCCAGGTCGCTGACCCGGAAAACGGTCAGCCCACTGTGCCCGGTGACGAGCAGGTACTTCTGGTTGTGCGTGAGTGCCTCGCCGAAGGCCGAACTGAGCAGGATGACCCGGAGCCCGGACGGCTCTGGACCGGTGGTCCTGAGCACGTCGAGCCCCGTGGTCAGCGATACGAAGGCGTAGCCGTTGGCCGTCACCACCGCGTCGAACGGCTTCCCGCCGGTTTTGACCAGGTGGCTGGGCACGTCCGGCAGGAGGCTGGCGGCGGCGGCCCTGGTCGTGCAGCCGGGCACCGCGAGCGGCGCCACAGTGCCGGTTCCCGCGGTCCCTGAGCCACCGAACAAGAGGTATCCCCCGCCGATGACGGCAAGCAGCACGACGCAGGCCACCAGGGCGGCCATGCGGGATCGCCGGCGCGGCACCTTGCCCGGCGGCAGCCGGTATCCGGGCGGCTCCGGGTCCGGCCGAGGGCGATCAGGTGGTGCGGCACCCGCGGCCGGAACGCCGGGAGTGGCCGGGACGCCGGGCGCGACCGGGATGCCGGGAGTGGCCGGGACGCCGGGGGCGGCCGGTGTGATGGCCGGGGCAGGGACGCCGTCGGTCACGGGCGGAGGCACCGGCTCGGGTAGCCGCGCCGGAGCGGTGCCCGGCGGCAGGGACGGGACCGGCTCTCCGCCGAGCCCGCTGGCGCGCCGCAGCGCCGCCGCGAACTCCAGGCAGGTCTGGTAACGATCGCCGGGCGCCTTGGCCAGTGCCTTAGCCAGCACTGCGTCGGCCGCCGCGGGCAGATCCGGGCGGCGACTGGTCAGCGCGGGCGGTGTGACGGAGACCTGCGCCCACATGATCGCCAGCGTTTCGTCCTGCTTGAACGGTGGCGCGCCGGTGAGCATCTCGAACGCGGAGCAGGCGAGCGCGTATTGATCGGACCGGCCGTCCACCGGGCGCCCCTCGATCTGCTCCGGTGAGACGTAGTCCATCGTGCCGAGAAACTCACCGTAGGAGGTGAGCTGACTGGTGGATCGCCCGTGCTTGCTCAGCCCGAAGTCGGACAGGTAGACGTGGTCGGGGTGGTCGTCCCCGGCGGCGGCGCCGCGCAGCATGTTCGCGGGCTTGACGTCCCGGTGTACCAGGCCCTGCTCGTGCGCCGCATCCAGGGCCGCCGCAACCTGGGTGACGATGTGGCACACGCGGGCCACGGGCAGCGCGCCCTGCTGCTCGATCAGCGACAGCACATCGCGCCCGGGCACCAGGCGCATCGCGATGAACAGGACGCCGCCGGCCTCCCCGGCCTCGAAGATCGGCACGATGTTCGGGTGGTCGACCGCGGCCGCGACCCGGGACTCCCTGATGAACCGGCGGCGGAACGCCTCGTCGCGGGCCAGCGGGGCGGCCAGGACCTTCAGCGCGACGCTGCGGCCGAGGCGCTCGTCGAAGGCGCGGTAGACGACGGCCATGCCCCCTCGGGCGATGATCTCGTCGAGACGGTACCCGGCCAGGTGGTCTCCGATGGCGAGTTCGCCGGGGACCGGCGTCCCGTCGCTCACCGCACCTCCCCGCTCAGTCCCCCGGCGCTGGTGCTCACGCTTGCCTGACAATGTACGCCACGCCGGCTGACCGCCCGGCCACGCCGAGCCGCTGGCGCCACCGTGGCGTCCGGTTGCCCGGCCGCCGTTCCGCCCGGGCCGCGAGCAGGGCCAACCAGGGACCGATGTCCGCGCAAACGGGACCAACGACCGCAGCGGTCGCAAACCGGCTCTGCCTACTATCGCTGCAGGTAGCTACCCAGCCGACCCCCGGCGCGGGTGGCCTTGAGCAGGAGGCGTCATGCAGCGGCTAAATCCCCTGGATGCCCAGTTCGTGGACGCGGAGGACCAGGACAAGCACGCCTCGTTCGCGATCGCGTCGACCGCGGTGTTCGAAGGCCCGGCGCCCTCCTACGGCGAGTTCCTCAACGCCATCGCCGCGCGCCTGCCGCTGGTGCCGATGTACCGGCGCAAGCTGCGCACCATGCCGTTCCGCCTGGGGCCGCCGGTGTGGGTGGACGATCCGGACTTCGATCTGCGCTATCACATCCGGCACACCGCCCTGCCTGCCCCCGGCGACGCCGATCAGCTCAGCAAGCTGATCGCGCGGGTGATGTCCCAGCGGCTGGACCGCGCCTACCCGCTATGGGAGTACTGGCTGGTCGATGGTCTCAGCGAGGGACGGTGGGCGCTGATCTCGAAGGTGCACCACGCCATGGTGGACGGGGTGTCCGGCACCGACCTGTACCGAGTGGTCTTCGACCTTTCCCCGGAGCCGTCGCCGCTGCTGCCGCCCCCCGACGATCAGCCCACTGCCGCGGAGCCCTCAGAGCTTTCCCTCCTCGCCGAGGGGGCGCGCGACCTGGCCGCCCGGTCCGCCGCCTGGGCGGTCGCACTGACCAACACGCTGCTCCGCCCCGACGAGGCCGCCGAGCAGGCCGCTGTGGTGGCACGGGCGGTGGCGAAGCTGGCCGACTCGGCCCAGCCAGCCACCCAGTCCTCGCTGTGCGGCCCCATCGGCCGGCAGCGGCGCTACACCTGGGCCCGGGCCTCGCTCAAGGATGTCAAGAAGATCAAGCGGGAGCTTGGCGGCACCGTCAACGATGTCGTGCTGGCCGCGATCAGCAGCGGCTTCCGGGCGCTCCTGCTGGCCCGGGGCGAGGAGCCGGGCCCGCATATGGTCCCGTCGCTGGTCCCCGTGTCGCTGCGCGCGGCGGGCGAGGAGAACATCTATGACAACCGGGTGTCGGTGCTGGTGGCCAATCTGCCCGTGCACCTGGCCGATCCGCGGCAGCGGCTCGAAGCGGTCCGGGCCGAACTGTCCGCGCTCAAGGCGAGCAACGAGGCCGCGGCCGGTGAGGCGCTGATCGCGCTCGGCCGGCTGACCCCCTACCCGCTGGCGTCCCTGGTGGTCCGGCTCGCCTACCTGCTGCCGCAGCGTGAGATCGTCACGGTGACCACCAATGTGCCCGGCCCCAGGCAGCCGCTTTACGCCATGGGCCGCAAGCTCGTGGAGATCATCCCCTACGTGCCGATCGCCACCACGCTTCGCACCGGCGTCGCGATCTTCAGCTACTGCGACTCGCTGACGTTCGGGATCACCGGCGACTACGACTCGATGCCCGACCTCGAGGTGCTGGCACATGGCATCGAGGACGGCGTCACCGAACTGCTGAAGGCCGCACGGCACGGGCGCGGCAAGCCACGGGCCAGGAGAAGGAGCAGCGACGATGAGCTTCAACCTCGCGGTGATCCTGCGTGAGACGGCGCAGCGGTCACCTGACAAGCTGGTAACCATCCAGGGCGACAGCCGGATGAGCTATGGCGAGCTGGACGAACTGTCCGGACGTCTGGCGGCCGGCCTGGCCGCCAGCGGGATCGGCCCGGGGGACGTGGTCGGCCTGCAACTGCCCAACATCCCCCAGTTCCTTGTCGCCTATTTCGGCATCCTCAAGGCCGGCGGCGTGGTCGTGCCGCTGAACGTGATGCTCAAGGCTGGCGAGGTGGCGTTCCACCTGCGCGACTCCTCGGCGAAGATGCTCATCACCTGGACGGGAGCCCTCGGGGAGGCGGCTCGGGGAGCGGCGGAGGCAGGCGTGACCCAGGTCTACGCCGTCGGCGGTGGCGCCGGCGCCACCCCGTTCGAGCAACTGCTGAGCGCTCCCCCGTCCGGGCAGGCGCTCGCCCAGCGGGACCCGGCCGATACCGCGGTGATCATGTACACCTCGGGCACGACGGGCCGGCCCAAGGGAGCCGAACTGACCCATCTGCAGCTGTACATGAACGCCGACATCCCGGGGCGGCTCTTCGACGTCCAGCCCGATGACATCGTGATAACGGTCCTCCCGCTGTTCCATGTGTTCGGCCTGTCCAGCATCGTGAACGTCTGCGTCCGGTTCGGCTGCACGATGTCGCTCATCCCGCGGTTCGATGTGGCCACGGTCCTCGCCGCGGTCGAGCGTGACCGGGCCACCATCTTCGAGGGCGTACCCGCGATGTTCGTCGCCCTGCTGGGCTGCCCGGCGCTTGACTCCTACGACATGTCCTCGCTCCGGATCGCGATCTCCGGTGGTGCCTCCATCCCGGCGCCGGTGCTTGACGCCTTCGAAAAGCGCTTCGGCGTCCTGATTCTGGAGGGCTACGGGCTGACCGAGACGGCGTCCACCACCACGTTCAACGTCAGCGCCACCGACCGGCGCGCCTACAGCGTGGGCAAGCCCATCTGGGGCACTCAGACCGAGGTATGGGACACCGATGGCAAGCCGCTGCCACCCGGCGCGGGCAACGTGGGCGAGGTCGTCACCTCCGGCCTGCACGTCATGAAGGGATACCTGAACAAACCGGAGGACACCGCCAGCGTCTTCACCGGGAACTGGTTCCACACCGGTGACCTCGGCTACTTCGACGAGGACGGGTACCTGTACATAGTCGGCCGCAGCAAGGAACTCATCATCCGCGGCGGATACAACGTCTACCCGGCCGAGATCGAGGGCGTGCTGCACGAGCACCCGGCGGTCGCCGAGGCCGCGGTGGTCGGCATTCCCGACGACCGGCTTGGCGAGGAGGTCATGGCCTTCCTCACCCTCCGGCCAGGCGCCGTGCTGACGGCGCGCGAGGCGATCACCTTCTGCCGGGAGCGCGTCGCGGCCTACAAGTACCCCCGGATCGTCGAAATCCGCGACGGGCTGCCCAAGAACGCGCTGGGAAAGATCCTTAAGAACCTGCTCGTCCCCCAGTGAGAGCAGCCGGAGCCCCCGGTTGCCGGCCTGGCCAGCCCGCAGTCGTCAGCGCGCCCGGTGGCCTGGGCGGAGCCGACCGCGGTCGCGGCCAGTCAGCTGCTCGCCGAGCTGATCGGCTACCTGGGCAGCGGCACCCTGGATGACGGGGCCCGCACCCGCGCCGAAGCGGTGCTCGCCGACCTGCTCCGGCCGGTGGCGATGACCACGATCGACCTGCGCCTGCCGGACGACGACGGCGGCAGGTGCCCTCGCGCTGCTCGACCACCCCGCGACAAGCGCACCCTCCCGGAGTGGGGCCGCGGGTCGGTGCCAGCGCGAGGACGCTGGCCCGCGGGTTCCTGCCCGGTACCGTTCGGCCGGTGGCGCACGCTGCTGCGGCTCCAGGCGGCGCTGCCCGCGCTCGCGGCCGGTGAGCCGGTGTCCGCGGTCGCCCGGCGGGCGACTGACACGGCCAGCGGCTTTGTCGCGGCATTCCGGCGAGACCGGATCGACACCCGCCGCGTACTTCGCAGCCGCCGCGGTCAGCCGGTGAGCGGGGGCGGGCGCGGAGCGCGGGGGCGGGCTAACAGAGCCGCTGCCAGAGGAACTCGAGCACCAGCGCCCACTTGAGCGCCCGCTGCTCGTTGTCGGCCGCCGCCCCGTGACCGCCCTCGATGTTCTCGTAGTAGCTGACGTCATGGCCCTGAGCCATCAGCAGCGCCACCATCTTCCTGGCGTGCCCGGGGTGCACCCGGTCGTCCCTGGTGGAGGTGATGAACAGCACGGGCGGATACCGGTCGGTGGCCGAGGCGTTGTGGTACGGGGAGAACGGCCGGATGTACTCCCACTCGGCGGGCTCGCGCGGGTCACCGTACTCGGCCATCCAGGACGCCCCGGCCAGCAGCTCGTTGTAGCGGCGCAGGTCCAGCAGGGGCACCTGGCTGACGATCGCGCCGAACAGCTGCGGGTATCTGGTCAGCATCACGCCCATCAGCAGGCCGCCGTTGCTGGCGCCTTCGATGCCGAGCAGGTCACGGGTGGTGATGCCCCGGGTGACCAGGTCCGCGGCCACCGCCGCGAAGTCCTCGTACACCAGGTTCCGGTGTTCCTTGATCGCCGATAGGTGCCACTGCGGCCCGTACTCGCCGCCGCCACGGAGGTTGGCCACCACGTAGGTGCCACCGCGGGCGAGCCAGCCACGGCCGATGATGCCGCTGTAGGACGGGGTGAGCGAGATCTCGAACCCGCCGTACCCGGTGAGCAGGGTGGGCCCGGGGCCCGGACGGTCCGGCCCGACCACGAAATACGGCACCGCGGTCCCGTCCGCGGAGGTGGCGAAGAACTGCCGCACCGACATGCCGCTGGCGTCGAAGAAGGCCGGTGCCCGCTTGAGCGTCTGGCTCGCACCGCCGATGTGCCCGTAAAGCAGCGTGTCCGGCTCGGTGAACCCGGTGGACACCAGCATGTACTCGTCGCTGTCATAGGGGTCGGTGTCCGCGATGTCGGTGTGCCCGAACTCCGGCACGCCGGCCAGGGCGGCCCCCCGCCCGCCTCCCCATCCCCCTTCACTGCCGCCGGCCGGAGTGAGCACCGCCAGCTGGCTGCGCACGTCGTGCAGCATGTTCAGGATCAGGTGGTTGCGGGTCCAGGCGTGGTAGCTCAGCGAGGTGTGCGCGTCCGGCTCGAACAGGACGGTCAGGTCCCGCCCGCCCGCGAGAAAGGCGTCGAACCCGGTGGCCAGCAGCGCCCCGGCCGGGTAGCTGGTGCCGCCTACGGCCCACGGTGACCTGGTCTGGATCAGCAGCCAGTCGCGGTGCACGCCGGCGATGGCGTCCTCGGGCACCGGCACCTGCACCAGGTCGCCGGCGGGCGTACGCAGCCACAGTTCGGTCCGGTAGAACTCGATATTGCGCACTACGAAGTCCCGCTCGAACCCCTCCGTCGGGTCACGGAATGCGTGCACCCCCACATCGTCGGGTTTTCCCTCGTAGACCAGCGCCGCCTCGGACAGCGGGGTGCCGCGGCGCCACTCCTTCACCAGCCGCGGGTATCCGGACGAGGTAAGTGATCCGGGGCCGAAGTCGGTGCCCACGTAGATCCGGTCGGCGTCGATCCACCCGACGTCGGACTTGGCCTCGGGAACGTAGAAGCCGCCTTCGACGAAGCTGCGTGCGGCGATGTCGAACTCGCGCACCACGCTCGCGTCGGCACCGCCGCGGGACAGGTGCACGAGCGCCTGGCGGTAGCCGCCCGGCCGGAGCACGGCCGCGCCCTGCCAGACCCAGTTCTCGCCCTCCTGGGCGGCCAGCGCGTCGACGTCAAGCAGGATCTCCCAGCCGGGGCGGTCCTTGCGGTACTCCGCCAGAGTGGTGCGCCGCCACAGGCCCTTGGGATGCTCCGCGTCCTGCCAGAAGTTGTACAGGTACTCACCGCGCCGCCGGGCGAACGGGATGCGGTCGTCGGCGTCGAGCACCTCGCGCGCCCCGGCGCGCAGGCTGGCGAACCGCGGGCCGCCGGACAGCGCACCGAGGGTCACCTCGTTGCGGTCCCTGACCCAGTCCAGCGCCGCGGTACCTGTGACGTCTTCCAGCCACCGGTACGGGTCCTCCCCGGCTACCTCATGCGCCTGGCTCATGCTGCCTAGTCTGCCGGGCCGCGCACCGCGAAGTCATCCCGCCCCACGTCAGGCCCTGGCGAGATGCTCGCACAGCGGACTGTCTAGAAGCTGCCGGCCAGCGACGTGGTCAGGGTGAAGGCGTTGCAGTAGAACGTGCTCGTGGAGGTGTACGGGCTGGCGATCACCATGTGGCCGTCCCAGGCGCTGGCGACCCAGGCGTGCCCGCTGGGCTGCCCGCCGCTGAGGGTGACCTGGATCGTCAGGGTGGACCGGATGGGAACCGAGTCGGCCGGTTTCCCGCACCGGAAGATGCTGGCCTTCGTCTTCCCGGTATAGACCGCGCCCGTGCGGGTCAGGGTGGCCTTGATCGGGTGCCTGTTGAGATCCCCGGTCAGTTGCACGGTGCACGGCCCCGCGGTGCACTGCGGGCTGGCCCGCCACGACTCGATCCAGCCCTTGGCGCCCTTACCGCGGAGCTGGTCGGCACCCTTGACGACCTTGATGTTGACGCTCCACGGGCCCTGCCAGCGGGCCGCCGAGACCGGCGGGGTGGTGGTGTTCACCGTGAGCACGACGGACAGTTCGGACCGCTTGCCGCCGCGCAGCGCCGCCACCCGGTACTGGTAGGCGGTGTCGGGTGCCAGGCCGCCCACCCGGTAGGCAGTGACAGTGCCCGGCACCGAGCCGAGCACCTTGCCGCTGGACAGGATCTGGTACTTGTCGGGCTGCGGGCCTGACGCCGGATCCGACCAGTGGAACATCACCGAACTGGTGGTGGCCGGACCGGCCGTGAGCCCGGTCGGCCGCAGCAGCGGCGACGTCCGCCACGGAGCCCAGATCAGCACGCCGGCCGCTATTGCCAGGACCACGACGGCCGCAGCAGCGTAGCGGCCCCACCCGCGCCGCCGCTGCCGGTGGCTGCGCGGGCCAGGACTGACGGGCGGAGCAGCCACTAGAGCCAGCCCGCGCGGACCAGAGCGGGCCCGCTGGCCGGCGCGGCATCCGGCCCGGCGTCGCCGGCGGCCGCCTCGCCGTCGGGCGGGTTGCCCAGCTCGCCGGACCGCACCTTGTCGAGCAGCCTGCGGGTCGCGTCCACGATCTCCGGCACGGCGCGGCGCAGGTCCGCCGCGTCGGACGGCCCGGCGGCCTCCGCCGGGACCCCGGCCGAGGCCAGCAGCGCGCCCAGGTCGGCCAGTTGGGTGCCCAGCCAGCCGAGCGGGTCGGCGGACATTTCCTTGACATAGGCCCGCCTGCCCGGGTTCCAGCCGGTGAACCTGGGGTGGTGGTGGGTGCGGTCGAAGCTGCCCGGCGGGCCGGCCACCGATTCCAGCAGGTCGGCCCGCCAGATCGGCTGGCCGACCTCGATGGGCTGCGCGGAGTAGATGGTTCCCTTCAGCTCACCGCGGCCCAGGGCCCGCAGTTCGAGCCGGACGCCGTGCTCGGGTCCCTCCTGGCCCTCGCCCGGATTGGGGTCTACGAAGTAGAGGTCGCCCACGACCACGCCGACCCGCTCGAATCCGAAGGCATAGAGCACCGGGAGCCCCTTCCTGGCCGAGGCCATTCCCCCGGCCTGTCCGTCATTGTCACATGAGCCAGCGTCACCGGGCCGGGCGCCGGCTGGGCACCCGCCCCGGTGCCGGCCGGCTGGGGCCTGGTGGGATCACCGCGGACATGGTGCGATGGTGACCATGACCGCGCGTATTGATGAAAAATTGCAGGCAGCGGTGACTGCCGGTGCAGTGCCGGGCGTCGTCGCCATGGCCGCGGGCCCCGATGCTGTGCTCTACGAGGGCGCGGCGGGCAAGCGTTCCGCGGCCGCGGACGACCCGATCACGCCGGACACGATGATGCGAATCGCGTCGATGACCAAGATGGTCACCACCACGGCCGCCCTCCAGCTCATCGAGCGCGGCAGCCTGAGCCTGGACGCGCCGGTCCAGGAGTACCGGCCCGAGTTCGCCGACCTGCCCGTGCTCACCGGGTTCGACGGCGACACCCCGCAGCTTCGTGCGCCCAGCGTGCAGGCCACGGTGCGGCATCTCGTCACGCACACGGCGGGGTTCGGCTACTGGATCTGGGACACCGACATCGACCACTACGAGCAGGTCACCGGCACGCCCAACGTGATGCCAGGCACGATCGACGTGTTCAAGGCGCCGATGGTGTCCGACCCGGGCACCCGGTTCGAGTACGGCATCAACGTCGACTGGCTGGGCCAGGTGATCGAGGCGGTGAGCGGGCAGCCGCTTGACGCCTATTTCCTTGAGCACATCACCGGGCCGCTCGGCATGACGAACACCACGGCGCGGATGACGCCCGAGCAGCGCGCCAACTCCACGCCGATTCACGTCCGCGGCGAGGACGGCGCCTGGGTGGCCACCGACGTCGACTGGGCGCAGGAACCGGACTACTGGGGCGGCGGCCACTTCCTCTACAGCACGCCCCGCGACTACCTGAGGTTCCAGCAGATGCTGCTGGGCTGCGGGACGCTCGGCGACGTCCAGATCCTGGAGCGGGCCACGGTGGCCGCGGCGTTCGCGAACCAGATCGGCGCACTCGACTTCCCGCCGGTCATCACCACCGCTCACCCGGAGCTCAGCGCCGACGTGAACCTCGGCCCGGGCCTGAAGTGGGGCTTCGGCCTGCTGCTCAACCCTGTCCCGTTCCCGGGCATGCGGGCGGCGGGCAGCGGATCCTGGTCCGGCCTGTTCAACACCCATTTCTGGGTGGACCCGGCCAGCGGGGTCACCGGCGCGATCTACTCCCAGACCCTGCCGTTCGTGGACCCACCGGCCCTCCAGCTCTACGCCGACTTCGAGCAGGCCTTCTACGCATCGCTGTGAGGCACAGGCGCATCGTAGATCAGCGACCAAGTAGCGCCGGCGCCGCACCCTGGCGGTACTCAGGGACGAGGACCTGATCTATGCGGTTCTCCGGCGCGGGAGCTACGTCCGCTGACGGCATTCGGGGGCCTCGGACGCTTCACCGTGATGGCCTCCCCTTGCGCCTACGTGGACCAGCGAGACTAGAAATGAGACTGTTGAGACTTGCTCACTGGGTTCTGACGCCTGGCGGCCAGTCGCCCGGGCTGGAGTCCTGTTCGAGCGGGAGATGGTCAGACGAAGGGGGACAACCATGGCGAGGTATGCGGTCTTCTTCACCTACACAAGCGACGCATGGGCGCGGATGATCAAGAGCCCCGGCGACCGGACCGCGGCGGTGCGGCAGCTTGCCGACTCGGTGGGCGGCTCGCTTGAGTCCGCGTACTGGATGTTCGGGGCTCATGACGGGTTCATCGTCGTCGATGTCCCCGACTCGATCCGCGCCGCCGCGCTGAGCGTCGCGGTCGGAAGCACCGGTGCCTTCAAGCACCTGGAGACGCACGAGTTGTTTACTCAAGACCAGCTCGGCCAGATGCTGTCGCACGCCAGGGACGCCGAGCAGACGTACCAGCCGCCCGGCCAGCAGAGATAGCGGCTCCTGCCGGCCGGAGTGCCTCCGGAGGAAACGGTTTCAAGATCGTAGGTAAGCACTTTACCGAGGTGCCACCCTTCCCGGCATTGGCTGACCTGCCCGTATGAACGCAAGATATGGTGTGCAGTCCCACTCCCTGTTATTGTGCGC
>CAVPSA010000029.1:0-44010 GCA_963707905.1 uncultured Actinomycetes bacterium
GTACTGCGCCGCGGCGCCGGAGAGCTGCAGGTCCTGGGCGACGCTGACCTTGGTGCCGCGCCCGGCCGGGGCCAGTGTCGCGGTGACCACCATGCTGGCCTGGCCGCGGCCCTTCTCCTCGGCGCCGGTCGCGTTCACCACGATGCGCTTGGCCGCCTCGTCCCGCTCGGCGATGTCGGCCTTCCCGGCGAACCGGAGCCGGACCGGTCCCATCCGGACGGCCACCCGGCCCTCGTACTTGTCGCCGCCGAGGTCGTCGGTCAGCTCGGTGCCGGGCAGGCAGGCGGCGACCTGTGGGATGTCGCCGAAGAACTGCCAGACCTTGTCGATCGGTGCCGCTACCTGAAACTCGTTCTTGATCAGCATCGGGTTTCCCTTGTCACGTAGGCAGCCGGATCCAGCTCGAACTTCCGGCGGCAGCCGGTGCAGCAGAAGTAGTAGGTCACGCCGTCGTGCGCCAGCGGATGGCTGGCGGCCGTGGCGGCGACGGTCATCCCGCAGACCGGGTCGGCAGCCCCGGCCGGTTCCGCCTGCCCGGCCGGGGCACCCGGCGCGGACGCGGCCCGTGCCGTGGCGTTGCTGGCCGCAGCGGCCGGGGCGGTCCTGGCGGGGGCTGCCCCGGCCGCCCCCGCCAGTGCTCCGGACGCGCGGAGCTGCACCAGCTCCGCGAGGATCGCGACGGCGATCTCCTGATGGGTGGTGTGGCCCAGGTCCAGGCCGGCCGGGACGTGCACCCGGCCGAGCTGGTCGGCCGGCAGGCCCCGGTCGGCGAGGTACCCGAGCACCGCGGCACCACGGCGGCGGGAGCCGACCAGGCCCAGGTAGGCGGGGCGGGCGGCGACGGCCTGCTCGACCGCCTCCTCGTCGCCGTGCCCCTGGGTAGCCACGATGACCATCGACTGCTCGTGGGCATCGGCGGCGGTGAAATCCTCGCCCGCGACCAGCTCGGTGCGCCAGTTCAGCGCCCGGGCCAGGTCGGCCAGGGTGTGCGCCATCGGCGAGCGGCCCACGATGACCAGGTGCGGGGCGGGCACCACCGGCTCGATGTAGACCTCGAGCGCGCCCTCGCTCTGGCAGGAGATGGGCACCACGGTGATCCCCTCGGGGATCGCCGCGCCGAACTGGTCCGGGCTGCCGAGCAGCAGCAGCCTGGGCGTGCCCTCGGCGATCACCCGCTGGGCCTCGCGGATCACCGCTGGTTCCGCGCACGCCCCGCCGATCCAGCCGTGCAGTTCGCCCTCGGCCGTGATGATCGCGCGGGCGCCCTGCTGGCTGGACGAGGGGCCCTGCCGCCAGACCACGGTGGCCAGCGCGAACGCGTGCCCGCGCCGCTCCAGCTCGCCGGCCTGCTTCAGGATCTCCCAGCCGTCCATGTCCGCCTCTCCCTCGCGGGTGCCCGCCGTCTCAGTCGTCCGAGCGGACCGGCGGGGCACCGGACACGTCGCGCTGGTAGGTCAGGGCCTCCCAGACCCGGTCGGGCAGCAGCGGCATGTCGATGTTGCGCACCCCGGTGCCGGAGATCGCGTCCATCACCGCGTTGACGAAGGCCGCCGGGCCGCCGACGGCCGCGCACTCGCCGATGCCCTTGGCCCCGATCGGGTGGTGCGGGCACGGCGTGACGACCTCGCTGTGCAGCTCGAAGCCAGGCGTCTCCCACGCGGTCGGCAGCAGGTAGTCCATGTAGTTGGAGCCGACGCAGTTGCCTTCCGCGTCGAACGTGATGAACTGCATGTTCGCCATGGCGTAGGCCTCGGTCAGGCCGCCCATGATCTGGCCCTCGACGATCATCGGGTTGATCCGCACGCCGCAGTCGTCGACCGCCACCATATTCAGCACGTCCCAGACGCCGGTCTCCGGGTCCACCTCGACCGTGACGATGTACACGGCGAACGGCCAGGTGAGGTTGGGCGGGTCGTAGAAGGCGGTGTTCTCCAGGCCGGGCTCCATGCCGTCGGGCATGTTGCTGTAGGCGGCGATCGCACACTCCTGGATCGTCACGCCCCGGCTGGGCGCGCTGCGCACGTAGAACCGGCCAAGCTCCCACTCGACGTCCTCTTCGGAGACCTCGAGCAGGTGCGCGGCGAGCTTGCGGGCCTTGGCCCGGATCTTGCGGGACACCATCGCGACCGCGGCCCCGGCGACGGGCGTGCTGCGCGAGGCGTAGGTGCCCATGCCGAACGGCGCCGTGTCGGTGTCGCCTTCCTCGACGACGATGTCCTCGGCCGGGATGCCGAGTTCGTGGCTGACGATCTGCGCCCAGGTCGTCTCGTGCCCCTGGCCCTGGGACTTGGCGCCGGTCCTGACGATCGCCTTGCCGGTCATGTGGATCTTGAGCTCGGCGGAGTCGAACATCTTGATGCCGAGGATGTCGTACTCGCGGCTGTTACCCGCGCCGAGCGGCTCGGTCATCGTGGAGATGCCGATGCCAAGCAGCCTGCCCTTGGCCTTCGCCTCTTCCTGCTGCCGCAGGAAGTCCTGGTAACCCACCGCGCGCAGGCCGACGTCCAGGCACTTTTCGTACTGCCCCGAGTCGGTGAGGAAGCCGAACGGGGTCCGGTGCGGGAACTGGTCGTCCCGGACGAAGTTGACCCGGCGGAACTCGGCCTGGTCCATGCCCAGGTCGTGCGCGGCCGCCTGGATCATCCGCTCCTGGAAGAACATCGCCTCGGTGACACGGAACGAGCACCGGTAGGCGACCCCGCCGGGGGCCTTGTTGGAGTACGTGCCGCGCGCCGTGATGTGCCCGACCGGGACGTCGTAGGACGCGAACGCCGAGTGCAGCAGGCCGATCTTGAACTTGCTCGGCTGGGCGTCGGAGAAGAACGCGCCGTGGTCGGCGTCGCAGTGCATCTTGACGGCGAGGATCTTGCCGTCGTTGCGCATCGCGACCTCGCCGTCGAGGTAGATGTCGCGGGCGAACCCGGTCGAGATCAGGTTCCCCGTCTTGTCCTCGATCCACTTCACCGGGCGTTCCAGCAGGATCGAGGCCAGGATCGAGCAGACATACCCGGGGTACACGGGGACCTTGTTGCCGAACCCGCCGCCGATGTCCGGCGAGACGATCCGGATCATGTGCTCGGGCAGTTCGGCGACCATGGCGACGGCGGCCCGGATGATGTGCGGCGCCTGGGTGGTCATGTACACGGTGAGCTTCGAGGTCGCCCGGTTGAAGTCGGCGATCGACCCGCAGCACTCGATCGGCGAGGGGTGCGAGCGCGGGTAGTGCAGCTTCAGCCGGGAGATCTTGTCCGCCTGGGCGAACGCGCGCTCGGTGCCCTCGGCGTCACCCACCTCCCAGTGGTAGATGACGTTGTCGGCCTGGTTCTCCTTGTCGTCCCGGATCACCGGGGCGCCCTCGGCCACCGCCTGGTCCGGGTTGACGATCACCGGCAGCGGCTCGTACTCGACGTCGATCGCCTCGCACGCGTCCTTGGCGATGTAGGGGTCGTCCGCGATGACGCAGGCGACCTCCTGACCCTGGAACCGGACCTTGTCCGTGGCCAGCACCGCCTGGGTGTCGTAGGACAGCGTGGGCATCCAGGCCAGGTTGCGGGTGGCCATCATCTCGCCGGTCATCACCAGGTGCACCCCGGGGATCTGCCAGGCCCGGCTGGTGTCGATCGACTTGATCCGCGCGTGCGCCAGCGGGCTGCGCAGGATCTCCAGGTGCAGCATGCCGGGCAGCACGATGTCGTCGGTGTAGTTGCCCTTGCCCCGGATGAAGCGGTTGTCCTCGACGCGCTTGCGGCTCGCGCCGAGCCCGCCGATCTTGATCTCGTCGAGTGCCTGAGTCACTGCCTTCTCCCGTCTCCGTCAGCCGTCCGTGCCGGTGTGCCTCAGCCGGAGGCGGGCCGGAGCTTTTCGGCGGCCCACAGGACCGACTTCACGATGTTCTGGTAGCCGGTGCAGCGGCACAGGTTGCCCGACAGCGCCCAGCGCACTTCTTCCTCGGTCGGATTCGGGTTGGCGTCCAGGAGCGCCTTGGCGGCCATCATCATCCCCGGGGTGCAGAACCCGCACTGCAGCCCGTGCTCCTCCTTGAAGCCCTCCTGGAGCGGGTGCAGTTCGCTGGCGGTGGCCAGGCCCTCCACCGTCTCGATCTCGTGCCCGTCCACCTGGACGGCCAGCATCGTGCAGGACTTCACCGCCTTCCCGTCCACCAGCACGGTGCACGCACCGCAGTTCGTGGTGTCGCAGCCCATGTGCGTACCGGTCAGCCCCACTCCGCGGCGGATCAGGTGCGAAAGCAGCAGCCGCGGCTCGACCTCGGCCACCTTCTTCGCGCCGTTGATGGTGAACTTGATCCGGCGCACCGGGACATCGGTCGCTGCCTCGTCGCCGAGGTCGTCATACACGATCGTCATGTCAGGCTGCCCTCTCCGCCTCTGGGCCGGGATCGGATTGCCCGGTGGCCGTCTGCTCGCCCGCCGCCGGTCCGGTGCGGGACAGGATGCGGACCACGAACGTGCGCACCATGTGCCGCTTGTACTCCGCGCTGCCACGGTGGTCGGTCCGTGGCCGGGCCGCCCCCGCGGCCAGGTCGGCGGCCTGCCCGATGGTCTGCGCGGTGAGCGGCTGGCCGGTCAGTGCCTGGGCCGCCTCCGGGCACGCGATGGTGGCCCCGCCGACTCCCGTCAGCGCGATTCCCGCCCTGGTCACGGTGCCTTCGGTGGTCTCGATGGCGACCGCCACCCCGACCGTCGCGAAGTCGCCGACCCGTCGCTCCAGCTTCAGGTAACCGCCCGCGGCGGTGCCCCGGTGCGGCGGGACCATGGCCTCGACGGCGACCTCGTCGTGCTCGAGCACGTTCTCGAACGGCCCGGTGACGAAGTCCGCGACGGGGATGGTGCGCCTGCCGTTCGGGCCCTGCGCCACCACCGAGCCGCCCAGCGCGGTCATGACCGAGGCCCAGTCGCCCTGCGGGTCGGCATGGCACAGCGAGCCGACCAGGGTGCCCCGGTTACGCACGATCGGGTCGGCGATCAGCGGTGCGGCCGCGGCCATGGTGGGCTGGCTGCCCGGCAGCAGGGCCGAGTGCTCCAGGTCGGCGTGCCTGCAGAGGGCGCCGATCCGCAGCGTCCCGTCCGCGTCCTGGCGGTGGTAGTCCAGACCACCGATGTTGTTGATGTCGACGAGCAGTTCCGGGGTGGCGAAGCGCAGCTTCATCAGCGGGACGAGGCTCTGTCCCCCGGCCAGCACCTTGGCCTCGCCGCCGCCTTCCTGGAGCAGGCGGATCGCTTCGGCGAGAGAACGCGGTGCCTCGTAACGGAACCGAGACGGATACATAGATCCTCCAATGTCCGCACCCGGGCGTCGTCCCGCCACGGCGGGCCCGCCCGGATCAGGCTCAGGACTGGGCCGGTGGTGGCGCCGATTCGCTGTCTGACCGGGATCCGGGGTGCGCTTCAGGGTCGGGCACGGCCACCGGAAGCGAGTCATAATCCGGGTCAGGGCGTGGCTCCTGGTGCGGCGGCCACGGCCCGGCCACCGGCTGACCAGCGATCTTGAGATAGTCCATCAACTCGGGCCAGGCCCATACGGTCGGGCTCTTCCCGGTCTTCGGTGCGTGCTCCACCAACTCATACAGGCGTGGGTTGCCCTGGCTGTGCCCGTCCGACTCGATCCGCATCGGCACCGCTCCTGGTTTAGGACGGGGCTCCCCACGCTGCACCGTCACGGGTGATGTTCACATGATCCGCTCGGGCGGCCAGCCTCGCAACAGCCGAATAAGCTCTTGCTTAAGTGTGTCCTGACCAGGCCTTTAGCGATTCCTACCCAGTACCGGGCCACCGTCCCCCGCCCTCCCCCATCCCCATGATCATCGAGGCGGGCGGGCTGTGGGGCTGGGCTGATTGCGGCGTAGCGTGTCTGGTCAGCTCCAGATGGTGACGTAGACGGGGGGGCGGAACCTGGAGGGGGGCACCCCGGTTGTCGGGGACCGCATCAGGTGCATGGCCTCCGGGGTGCTCAGGAAGCGCCGCAGTGCGCTGGCCGCGACGCTGCGATGCTGGCGCTCGAGCACCGTGACGTACCAGGTGGCCTCCATCGGCACTCCGGGCAGTTCCACGAGCGACAGTTCGCCGCGGCGCACCTGCTGTGCGACCAGGTGCTCGACCGCGGGCGCGACGCCCGCCCCGTCAGCGGCGGCGGCCCAGGCCGCGGTCTGGTTGGGGAAAACGCCGATGCTGTCCTCCGGGATGGCCAGCCGGGCAAGCAGTTGCCCGGTGGCGCTGCCCGGATCGGTGCCGGACGGATCCACGAGCCACCGCCACTGCCGCGGGCTGCCCCGCAGCGCGGCATGCCCGGCGGTGACCACGACCAGCCGGTACCGGAATATCGGCTCGGTCACCACCGCCAGGGCCGGGTCGCTGGCCGGGCCGGCGCCGATCGCCACGTCGGCCAGCCTGTTGCCGACAAGCACGCCCATCTCCGCGGTCACCGCAACGCCGGACGACACCTCGACCGAACCCGCGTAACGGCGGGTGAACGCCTCCATCAGCGGGCTGAGCACGAACTCCGCGATCGCCGAGGTGGCGACCACCCGCAACTGCTCGGGCGCGCCCTGCGCCGCGCGCACCGCGGCGTGCGCCTCGGCGCCGAGCACCACGATCTGGGAGGCCGAGGACAGCAGCCGGGAACCGCCCGCGGTGAGGGTCATGCCGGCCGGGCCGCGGGTCACCAGCTGGTCCCCCAGGTGCTGCCGCAGGGCCGAGAGGGCCTGCGACACCGCCGACTCGCTGACGCCGAGCGCGTTCGCGGCAGCAGTCACCGAGCCGAGGCGGGCAACCAGCACAAACGCGTTGAGCTGAGTGAGCGTCATGGCAGTCCAATTATGGCCGCCTCATACACTCATCAGGCGAACCAAACTGTCGAGGGAGTCCCGGATGCAGGTTCCGGCGCAGGTCGAGTACGAGAAGGCGGCCAGCGTCGAGCATGCCCTGGCCCTGCTCGCCAGGTACGGCCCCGAGTCCCGGGTGCTGGCCGGCGGGCACAGCCTGATCCCGATGATGAAGCTGCGCCTGGCGCAGCCGGAGACCCTCGTCGACATCAACGGGCTCACCGAGCTTTCCTACCTCCGGGTCACCGGCGGCGAACTGCGGATCGGCGCTCTCACCAGGCACGCGGAGCTGCTCAGCTCGGCGCTGGCCGGAGAGCACTTCGCGATCCTGCACGACGCGGAGAAGGTCATCGCCGACCCCGTGGTGCGCAACTGGGGCACGATCGGCGGCTCGCTGTGCCAGGCGGACCCGTCCGAGGACCTGTCCGCGGCGTTCGCCGCGCTCAAGGCGATCATGGTGATCCGCGGGCCGGACGGCACCAGGACCGTGCCGGCCAGGGCGTTCCACACCGCGCCCTACGAGACCGTGGTGGCCCCCGGTGAACTGCTCACCGAGATCAGGATCCCGATCAGGCCCGGCGGTGGCAGCGCGTACGAGAAGGTCGGGCGGCGGGTCGGCGACTGGCCGGTCGGCGCCGCGGGCGCGGCGCTCTGGCTCGCCGGTGACACGATCACCGACGCCGGGATAGGCCTCACCGCCGTGGGGGCCAGGCATTTCGCGGCCGCCGAGGCCGAGGATTTCCTGCGCGGGGCGGCCGCCAGCGAGGAGAACTTCGCCCGGGCCGGCCAGCTCGCGGCCGAGCACTGCCGGCCGGTGTCGGACCAGCGGGGCCCGGCCGCCTACAAGCGGCACCTGGCCGCCGAACTCACCGTGCGCGCGCTGCGCCGCGCGGCCGATCGCGTCCGGCGCGAGGGTGCCTGACGTGCAGATCACCGTGACCGTCAACGACGCCGCGTTCACCCGGGAGGTCGAGCCCCGGCTGCTGCTCATCCACTTCCTGCGCGACGACCTCGGGCTCACCGGCTCGCACTGGGGCTGCGACACCTCGAACTGCGGTGCCTGCGTGGTCTGGCTGGACGAGACCCCGGTGAAGTCGTGCACCGTGCTCGCCGCCATGGCCGACGGGCACCGGGTGCGCACGGTGGAGGGCATGGCCATGCGCGGCCGCCTCGACCCGGTGCAGGAGGGGTTCACCCGGTGCCACGGGCTGCAGTGCGGGTTCTGCACCCCGGGCATGATGCTCACCGCGCGCTGGCTGCTCGACCACAACCCCGACCCGGCCCCCGGGGAGATCCGCGAGGCGCTGTCCGGCCAGGTCTGCCGGTGCACCGGCTACGAGAACATCGTCAGGGCGGTGCAGTGGGCGGCCCAGCACGAGGCCGCCGAGCGGGACGGCGGCCCCGGCGGCGGTCCTGGTGAGACCGGCCCCGGGCCCACGGCCACCGGGGTGACCGGATGACCGGCCGCCCGTATCGCAGCGCCTATGGGCCCGCCCAGCGGAAGGAGGACGCGCGCTTCATCCGCGGCCGCGGCACCTTCGTCGATGATGTGCAGCTTCCCGGGATGCTGTACGGCGCGATCCTGCGCAGCCCGCTCGCGCACGCGCGGATCCGTTCCGTGGACGCCGCCGCGGCGGAGGCGCACCCCAAGGTGAAGGCCGTCATCACCGGCGAGACGCTGGCCGCGCGGAAGCTGGCCTGGATGCCCACCCTGTCCCGGGACGTGCAGGCGGTGCTGGCCACCGACAAGGTCCGCTTCCAGGGCCAGGAGGTCGCGTTCGTCGTTGCGGAGGACAGGTACTCGGCGCGGGACGCCCTGGAGCTGATCAACGTCGAGTACGAGCCGCTGCCGCCGGTGATCGACGCCGAGCGTGCACTTGACCCGGGCGCGCCCGTCATCCGCGACGACATCGCCGGCAAGGCCGACAACCACATCTTCGACTGGTCGGCCGGTGACCAGGCGGCAACCGACGCGGCCTTCGCCGCCGCCGACGTCGTGGTGACCCAGGACATGCTCTACCCGCGCGTCCACCCTGCCCCGCTGGAGACCTGCGGGGCGATAGCCGAGATGGACGAGATCAGCGGCAAGCTGACCATGTGGTCCACATCGCAGGCCCCGCACGCGCACCGGACGCTGTACGCGTTGTTCCTTGGCCTGCCCGAGCACAAGATCAGGGTCATCTCACCGGACATCGGCGGCGGCTTCGGCAACAAGGCCCCGGTGTACCCGGGTTATATCTGCGCGATCGTCGGCTCGATGGTCACCGGGCGGCCGGTCAAGTGGGTGGAGGACCGGTCGGAGAACCTGATGAGCACCGCGTTCGCCAGGGACTACCACATGCACGGCGAGATCGCCGCCACCAGGGACGGCACGATCCTGGCCCTGCGGGTGCGGGCGCTCGCCGACCACGGCGCGTTCAACGGCGCGGCGCAGCCGACCAAGTTCCCCGCCGGGTTCTTCGGCATGTTCAGCGGCTCCTACGACCTGCGGACGGCGTACTGCCAGGTCACCGGGGTGTACACCAACAAGGCGCCGGGCGGTGTCGCGTACTCCTGCTCGTTCCGGATCACCGAGGCGGTGTACCTGGTCGAGCGCATGGTGGACCTGCTGGCCGGGGAACTGGGCATGGACCCGGCCGAGTTGCGGCTGAAGAACCTGCTGCGGCCCGAGCAGTTCCCGCACACCACGCCGACCGGCTGGGAGTACGACTCCGGCGACTACGCCAGGACGCTCCGCGTGGCGCTGGATGCCGCCGGCTACCCGGCCCTGCGGAAGGAGCAGGCGGAGCGGCGTGAGCGCGGCGAGCTGATGGGGATCGGCATCAGCTTCTTCACCGAGGCGGTCGGGGCCGGCCCGCGCAAGCACATGGACATCCTCGGCCTCGGCATGGCGGACGGCGCCGACCTGCGGGTGCACCCGACCGGCAAGGCCGTGCTCGCGGTGTCCTGCCAGACCCAGGGCCAGGGCCACGAGACCACGTTCGCCCAGATCGTCGCCGAGGAGCTTGGCCTGTCCGTGGATGACGTGGAGGTCGTGCACGGGGACACCGACCGGACGCCGTTCGGCCTGGGCACCTACGGCTCCCGGTCGACGCCGGTCTCCGGCGCGGCCGCCGCCGTGGTGGCCCGCAAGGTGCGCGAGCGGGCCAGGATCGTGGCCGCGGCCATGCTGGAGGCCTCGGCCGGCGACCTGGAATGGGCAGACGGCCGGTGGCAGGTGCGCGGCGACCCGGGCCAGGGCAAGACCCTGGCCGAGATCGCGATGGCCGCGCACTCGTCGCTCGACCTGCCCGAGGGGGTGCTTGGGCACCTGGACGCGGACACGGTCTACAATCCGCCGAACCTGACTTATCCCTACGGGGCCTACATTTGCGTGGTGGACGTGGACCCCGGCACCGGCGTGGTGCAGGTACGGCGGTTCGTGGCGGTGGACGACTGCGGGGTGCGGATCAACCCCATGATCGTGGAGGGCCAGATCCACGGCGGGCTCGCCGACGGCCTGGGCATGGCCCTGATGCAGGCGATCACGTTCGACTCCGACGGCAACTGCCTCGGCGGCTCGTTCATGGACTACCTGCTGCCCACGGCCGTGGAGTGCCCGTCGTGGGAACTTGCCGAAACGGTCACACCGTGTCCCCACCATCCCATCGGCGCAAAGGGAGTAGGAGAATCGGCCACGGTGGGCTCGCCCGCCGCGGTGGTCAACGCGGTCATGGACGCCCTGCGGCCGTACGGGGTGCGGCATGCGGACATGCCGCTCACGCCGGCCAACGTCTGGTCCGCTATCCAGGGCACCCCGGTGCGGACCGATCTGGCCTTCACATGAGTGAGGAACGATGAACGCAACCGGCGGCGCGGACGGCGGGCCCGGCGTGGACGGCGGGCCCGGCCCGGCGGGCGGTCTTGAGGAGCGGGTCCCGGACGTGGCCGCGCTGCGCGCCGCCCTCGACGCCACCGGGTACCTCGCGGACGAGGCGCTGGCCACGGCCCTGTTCCTGGCCGCCCGGATGGGGCAGCCCATCCTGCTCGAAGGTGAGCCGGGGGTGGGCAAGACCGAGGCGGCCAAGGCGCTGGCGCAGGCGCTGGCCACGCCGCTGCTGCGGTTGCAGTGCTACGAGGGCCTGACCTCCTCGGAGGCGCTGTACGAGTGGAACTACCCGCGCCAGTTGCTGGCGATCAGGCTGGCCGAGGCGCGCGGCGAGACGCTGCACGACGCTGACCTGTTCAGCGAGGAATACCTGCTGGCCCGGCCGCTGCTCGCCGCTTTGGACCATACGGGCCCCCGCCCGGCCGTGCTGCTGATCGACGAGGTGGACCGCGGCGACGACGAGTTCGAGGCGTTCCTGTTCGAGTTGCTCGCCGAGGCGGCGGTCACCATCCCCGAACTCGGCACCAGGCGGGCCAGGTTCCGCCCGGTCGTCGTGCTCACCTCGAACCGGACCCGGGACCTGCACGACGCGCTGAAACGGCGCTGCCTCTACCACTGGATCGACTACCCCGACACCAGCCGCGTCGCGGCGATCATCCGCCGCCGGGTGCCCGTCACCTCGAAGATCCTGGCCGGCCAGGTCGCCCGGGGGGTGGCCCGGCTGCGGGACCTCGACCTCGCCAAGCCGCCCGGGGTCGCGGAGGCGATCAGCTGGGCCGGTGCGCTGAACGTGCTCGGCGCCACCAGCCTCGACAGCGCGACCGCGGGCCAGACGGCCGGCGCGGTGCTCAAGTACTCCGAGGACCTGCAGGCCGTCCGGGCCACCGGGTTCGCGGCCATGGCCGCTGCCGATGAGCCGTGACGCCGGCCCGGCAGAGCCGGATCCCGGCGGCGCGGGGCTAGTGCCGGGGCAGGGTGGTGCGGCCCTGGTGGCCGACGGCGACGATCTGGCCCTGATCGCCGCGCGGTTCGGGGCGGAACTGCGTGCCGCCGGGGTTCCGGCCGACCTCGGCCGCTGTGAGCGCTTCGCCTGGGCCGTCTCCGTGGCCCGGCCGGTCACCGCGGCCGGGCTGTACCTGTGCGCGCTGGCCACCCTGGTGGCGAGCAAGGAGCACATCGAGACGCTGCGGCGCGTCTTCGACGCGATGTTCGGTGACCTGCCCGACCTGCCGCCAGCCGGCTACGGCCCGCCCAAGCCCAGCCCGGCCGCCCCGGAGCGGGGCCGATCGCCAGAGCCGGACGTCCTGCGGGATGCGGCACGGGCCGCCCAGGCCCATGCCATCCGGCTGATCAGGGATGGCGAACAACCGGCAAAGATCGATCAGGAGGGTGACTCCGGCGACGAGCTGCTGACCGCCCGAGAGGTGCTGGCCAGTGCCACGGAGCGGCTGGCCAGCACCGACTTCGCCGAACTGTCCCCCGCCGAACTGCTCATGCTGTCCGGGCTCATGCGCAAGCTCACGCTGGCGGTGCCGCTGCGCCGGTCGCGCCGGCCGCAGCAGACCCCGCGCGGGCGGCAGACGGACCTGCGCAGCACGCTGCGCCAGGCGCGGCGCACCGGCGGTCACCCGCTGCGCCTGGCCCGGCGGGCCCCGCTGCGCGAGCCGCGCCGCCTGGTGGTGTTGTGTGACATCTCCGGCTCTATGGAGCCGTATGCGCGGGCCATGCTCCAGTTGCTTTACTGTGCCGCAGGCGGCGCCGAGGCTGAGGTGTTCACGTTCGCCACCCGGCTCACCCGGCTCACCGGCACGCTCTCGCACGTCAGGCCCGGTGTGGCGCTGCGGCAGGCCGGTCAGGCGGCACCGGACTGGCTGGGCGGAACCAGAATTGGCGCGTCGATCGCGGAATTCAATGACTCCTACGGCCGCCGGGGCATGGCGCGGGGAGCCGTGGTCGTGATCATCTCCGATGGCTGGGATACCGGGGATCCCGAGGTGCTGCGGCATGAAATGGAGCGGTTGTCCCGGGTGGCGCACCGGATCGTCTGGGTGAACCCCCGGACACAGAGCCCGGAGTACCAGCCCTTGGCCGGGGGCATGGCGGCGGCGTGGCCGTACTGCGACGCGGTCGTCAGCGCGCACTCCCTGAATGCCCTGGACGAGCTGACCGCCGCCCTGGCCCATCCAGGGCGCCGGGGCTGACGACTTCTGCCGGATGTGGGGGGCCGGCGTTCGTGGCTGAAGGCGTTTGCCGGCGTCCCCCGGTCGCCAACCGCCAGGCTCATCACCCAGCAGTCGCTCCATCCCGCCGTTGCGCCAATCGCATGCCGCGCCACCTGGCAGCGCACCTGCCGCCGCACTGCGCAACCGCACCTGCGCAGCGCGCACCTGCGCAGTAGTGCGTCCCTTCCCCGGAGTTAATGCGTTTGCCAGCGCTGGCCACGCCAGGTTAGGTGGGGGCGGGAAGTGGCCGGGGCCGGCGTGGTTGCCGAAGCCGCATGTGAAAGGGGGCTGAGGTGGGGCACGTGGAGGTAGCGCATGTCAGCCATGCGCTACCTGACGGCCGGGCGCTGATCGACGATGCGTCCTTCCGGATTGGGGAGGGGACGACGGCGGCGCTGGTGGGGCCGAACGGGGCGGGCAAGACCACGCTGATCCGGCTGATCGCGGGGGACGTGCAGCCGCAGTCGGGCACCGTCAGCTTCAGCGGCGGCCTTGGCATCATGCGGCAGTTCGTGGGCGGTTTCCGCGCCGGGGAGGGCACGACGGGGCTAGCGGATACCGGCGGGCTGACCGGCGACTCCACCGTCAGGGACCTGCTGATTTCCGTGGCGCCCCCGCGGTTGCGGGCGGCGGCGGAGCGGCTCGACACGGCCGAACTGACCATGATGGAGCGCGACGACGAGACCACCCAGATGCGTTATGCCGCGGCCCTGGCCGAATGGGGCGACGCCGGTGGCTACGACGCCGAGGTGCTCTGGGACGCGTGCTGCCTGGCCGCCCTGGGAATCGGATACGAGCGGTGCCGCTGGCGTGAGCTTGGCACGCTGTCGGGTGGTGAGCAGAAACGGCTGGTACTCGAGGCGCTGCTGCGCGGGCCCGCCGATGTGCTCCTGCTCGATGAGCCGGACAACTACCTGGATGTGCCCGCCAAGCGCTGGCTGGAGCAGCAACTCGCAACGACCGGCAAGACGGTGCTGCTGGTCAGCCACGACCGGGAACTGCTCGCCAACTGCGCGCAGCGCATCGTCACCGTGGAGGACGGAAGTGTCTGGATCCACGGCGGCGGCTTCGCGACCTACGCGCTGGCCAGGCAGGACCGCAACGAACGCCTCGATGAGCTGCGCCGCCGCTGGGACGAGGAGCACGAGAAGATCAAGCAACTCGTCCGGATGTACCGGCAGAAGGCGTCCTACAACGACGCGATGGCCTCGCGCCTGCAGGCCGCCGAAACCCGGCTGAGGCGGTTCGAGGAAGCAGGTCCGCCGGAACTGGCGCCCAGGGAGCAGAACGTCCGGATGAGGCTGCGCGGCGGCCGCACCGGAAAACGGGCCATCATGTGCGAGAACCTGGAACTGGCCGGGCTCACCCGGCCGTTCTCCACCGAGATCTGGTACAGCGAGCGGGTGGCGGTTCTCGGGGCCAATGGATCCGGGAAGTCGTCGTTCCTGCGGCTGCTCGGCGGGGAGGACATCGCGCACCGGGGGTCGGCGCGCCTGGGGGCCAGGGTGGTGCCCGGCCTGTTCGTTCAGACCCACGCCCGCCCCGATCTCGCGGACCGCTGGCCGGAAGAGATCCTCATGACCGAGCACGCGCTGTTGCGCAACGAGGCGATGGCGGCCCTCGCGCGCTACGAAATCCAGTTCTGCGCGCGGCAGCCGTTTCGTACCTTGTCCGGAGGCCAGCAGGCACGCCTGCAGATTTTGCTGCTGGAGCTGGCGGGGTCGACACTGCTTCTGCTCGACGAGCCAACCGACAACCTGGACCTGTCGAGCGCCGAGGCGCTGCAGGAGGGCCTTGGGTCCTACCAGGGCACGGTGCTGGCGGTGACCCACGATCGCTGGTTCGCCCGGTCTTTCGACCGGTTCCTTGTGTTCCGTGGGGACGGAAATGTGCAGGAATGTGACAGCCCGGTGTGGGACGAGGCTCGGCCGGTCCGGCCGAACTGACCGTGGGCCTTGCTAGGCTGCAGGGGTCTTCACCGGCCGTCCGTGGCGGCTTGGCTCCACGCGGCAAGGTGAAGGGGTCCGCACCGTGAAGAAGCTGTTGTTGCTCGCGCTGGTGGGGCTTGGCGTGTTCGCGGCCTGGCGCAAGGTCCAGGCCGATCGCGCCGAGCTTGACTTGTGGACGGAAGCCACCACAAACGACGAGTAACGCCGCGGCCACGAGCTCCTGAGCAGTGGACGGGGGTGAGCAGGTGAGCGGCGGGCCGCCGATCTCGCTGGCATGCTTCGGTCTGTTCGGAACCGCAGCGCAAGACGAAGGCATGCTTGAGCATGCCTTCGCTGAGGCATGCGCCACCCAGGGCGTCGTGCCTGGCACGGCCGACTACGCGCACCACATGGTCGCCGTCCACCAGACGCTCGGCGAGCCCCCGGTCGACGTGTTCCGTGGGCTGTTCCCCGGTAACCCCGGCCGTGCCGAGGCTGCCGCGCTGTCTTTCGAGCGCTCGTTCCGCTCGGCCATCGACCGGCACGGGCTGACCCCGGTTCCGGGCGCCCGGGAGGCGATCGAGCGCCTGCGTGAGTCGGGCGTCCGGGTCTGCATGATCACCGGGCTGTCCCGCCGCCTGCTCGGCATCGTGCTCGATACGCTCGGCTGGTGGCGGCTGGTTGACCTCGCACTGTCCCCCGAGGACGTGCCCCGGGGCTGCCCCTGGCCTGACCAGATGCTGGCAGCCATGTTGCGCCTGGGCGTCGAGGATGTCCAGGAGGCCGCTTACGCCGGAAGCACCGCCAGTGGCATCCGCTGCGGCCGCCGTGCCGGAGCGCGCATCGTCGCCGGGGTGCTCACCGGCGGGCACACCCGCGAGCGCCTGCGGGCAGCGGGGGCGACCCACTTCATCACCGATATCAGCGAATTTCCGGCGCTCCTGGCCGGCGCCGGGCCGGAGGCGGCTGAGACCGAAGCCCCCGGGGCGACGGTGTCCGCGGGAAGGGCTGGAGCGCCCGCGGCTGGGGTCCCGGCGGCGCGCCGGCCGGAAGCGGAGTCCTTCGCGCCGCCCCAGGCGAGCGCCTCCCAGATCGCTCCTCCGTGGCGGGTACCCTAGGAGCGCGACGCGCGGGGCTATAGCTCAGCTGGAAGAGCACGTGCTTTGCAAGCACGGGGTCGGGGGTTCGAGTCCCCCTAGCTCCACTCCCCAATTCTTCGTGTCTGGCCAGGTCAGACGCTCGTAGGACAGGCTCCACCCGCATTGTCCGGGTGGGGCCTTCCGTGTGTTTGGGAGGAATTTGGGAGATCCGCCCAGCCAGGTCCAGCGGTTCCAGCAGCCGCGCGAGACAACGGGTGGCGGCGGGCCGTCGGCTACAACGGCAGGCCGGTAAGGAGGAGTTCCAGCGCCCGGGTGTAGTCGGTCATGAATCGTTCCATGTCGCCTTGGGCGGTGAGCCAGGAGCTGATCGCGACGCCGAGAGCGGCACCGACGAGCGTGCGGACCTCGAAGTCGTCTGGGTTCCGGCCGGTGCGTTCGGCTATGGCGGTGGCGGTGACCTGGATGGTCCGGGTGAGCTCGTCCAGCATGCGGGCCCGGATCGCGGGCACTGACAGCGCGAAGTCGGTCGTGTCGCGGATCTTGGCGAGGTCGTCGGCCGAGAGGCTGGCGAACGCGTCATGCAGGGACGCGCGCAGCGCCTCGATCGGGGGCATGGCGGGCGGCTGGGCCCGCAGGGCGTCTATCCAGAGGAGTTCCATGTCGTCTTGCAGGACGACGTCTTCTTTGGTGGGGAAGTAGCGGAAGAACGTCGTGTGTGAGACCTCGGCGGCCTCGGCGATCTGCTCGACCGTGGTGGCGTCGTAGCCCTGCTCGCGGAACAGCCGGAACGCGTGCTCCCGGATGGCGGCACGCGTTTTGGCCTTCTTGCGTTCCCGCAGCCCCGGGCGGGCCGCCTCGTGGTGCCCGCGGCGGTGCCGGCCGGGGGCAGCCGGGCCGGTGTTGCCCGGCCCGGGGACTGGATGTTCAGGCTGCGCGCTCATGTGCGGATTCTCCCCCTTCCCGGACCTCGTCGGCGCTGCCCGTGGCCGCCGTGGCACGCCAGGGCAGGAACAGCAGCGCGAGCACGACGCCGGCCACTGCCAGCGCGACGCTGGCCCACAACATCGCGTCGATGCCGTGCACGAAGGCCGAGCGGACCTGGTCAAGCAGTGCGGGCGACCCGAGCTTGTGTGCCACCGCGATGCCGGTGAACACGCTGCTGCGCACCGCGCTGGCGGTCGCGGCGGGCAGCCCGGCCAGGTGCAGTTGCACGTGGTAGCCGGCGGCGAGCACGCTGCCGAGCACCGCGGCGGACAGTGGGGCGCCTGCCTTCTGGACTGCTTGCATGACACCGGAGGCGACGCCGGCGCTCTCCTTAGGCATGTCTGCCAGGGCCACCGACGCCGCGGTGGCCAGGTTCAGCCCGAAGCCGAGCCCGGTGATCGCGGTCCAGGTAGCGATGAACGCCGTGCTGCTGGCGGCGCTCATGGTGGTGCCGAGCACCAGGCCGGCGGCGAGGATGGCAAACCCCAGCGCGGCCGTCAGCTTGGCGGTCAGCCGCTTGATGACCAGGCTGGCCAGGCCGGCGCCGACCGCCAGGCCCGCCAGCAACGGCAGCAGCCGCAGACCGCTGCCCATCGCGTTCACCCCGAGGACCGCCTGGAAGAACTGCGGCGCCGCGAACAGCAGGCCGAACATCGCGAAGACGCCGACCGCCGCCAGGATGGCCCCCCAGGTGAACCGGGCGGACCGGAACAGGCCCAGATCCACCAGGGGCTGCCCACCGGGGCGGCGGGATAGGCGCAGTTCCCAGCCGGCGAAGGCCGCGAGGATGGCCGCTCCGGCCACCATCGCGGTGATCGCCGTGGCCGAGGTCCAGCCGTACTGCCCGGCCGCGATAAAGCCGTAGATGAGCACCCCGAGGCCGGTGCAGGAGGTCACGATACCGGCGGGGTCCAAGCCGGGAGCCTGGCTGGCCCGGGACTCGGGCACCAGCGCCGTGACGGCGGCCATCCCGATCACCACCACCGGCAGGTTCATCAGGAACACCCAGCCCCACCAGTAGTGGGACAGCAGCCAGCCGCCGAGGATCGGCCCGATCGGCAGGCCCAGGAAGTTGGCCGCGCCCCAGATGCCGATCGCCCTGGGCAGTTCCTTCTCGGTGAACAGCACCGCGAGTACCGAGATCACCAGCGGAATCATGAAGCCTGCGCTCAGCCCGGTCAGGGTCCTGGCGGCGATGAATGCGCCCGCGTTCGGGGAGTAGGCGCACGCCAGCGAGCCGAGGCCGAACATGGTGAGGGCGCCGATCATCATCTTCTTACGGCCGAACCGGTCCCCCAGCAGCCCACCCGGCAGCAGCGCGACGGCCAGCGCCAGCGTGTACGAAGAAACAAACCACTGCAGGTCGGCCGCTGACGCGTGCAAGGACACCGCCAGCGTTGGCAGCGCCACACTCAGCACCGTCGCGTCCAGGCTCACGGCCAGCACAGCCAGGGAAAGCCCGGCCAGCGCCCACCACTTGCGGGTCCCCACCGCCGCCCTGGCTTCGATCACAGTCATGACACTCACCACCTTCTAGCCTGCTCTCCCGACTGGCTCCTACTATCAGTTTTGAGCGACGCACAATCGTTAGTGAGTGCCAAAAGTCCCTTGCCGGAGGTGGCGAAAGCCCCCGCCGGGGGAGCGGGCAAGGCTCCAGCATGCGGCGTGGGAAATTGGGGTCAGGGTTGCCCCGTCGACGCGGTGGTCGCTTTGGGGGCTGAGCCCGTCCCTTAGTGGTCTCGCCCGTTAGTTCGTCGGGGGTGGAGCTCATGCTGCGGTTGGGGTATACAGCCAACCAACTGTGCAGCCTAGAACCCGGACCACGGCGGACGCCGATGCACTGTCCGATACGCTGCCGCCAGCAGGCCCAGTGCTTGGTGGGCGCCGCGGTGAACTTGTAAACGGTGGCCCGACACGGACGATTATGGGCCGAGGCTCGGGGCCGTTGCGTGCCTGTGGGTATCAGCCTTCCGGCATGCTGCTGTAAGGCTCCGCCTGATCTTACGAATAGTAATCCCCGAGTCACAACGCTTGATCTGGCCTGGGCAGCATCGAAACACCTTCCTCACCCGCCGGACCTACGATCCCGCTGGCCCTGCAGGGACGCCTGTTCCGGGCAAACTTGCGGGCGGAGGGTGACGGGTGAGGCTGGGCAGCATTACTTCGTCGACCAGCGCGCGCAGCGTTCCGGCGGTTACCGGGCGGCCATGCTGCAGCATGCGGAACGAGATGTAGCCGGGCAGCACGTCCCAGATGTCGTCGCTGATGACCTCCGGGACGATCTCCCCCGGCTGACCGCGCGGTGCAGCACGCCGTGCACTTGGTCGCGCCGGTCGCGGTACAGGTCGTCTACGAGCAGTTCCCGCAGCCGGGGGGTACGGCTGCTGGCGGCGAGGATCCCAGCAATAGTGCTCGCGTACAGGCGCGCATCGCGGGCGATGATCTCGGCGAGCTGGAGCAGGTCCCCGCGCAGGGTGCCGGTGTCGGGGGGCGTGCCGGTCCCGCGGATTTGGTGCGCGAACGCCGCGCAGACCAGTTCGGCCTTGGAAGGCCAGCGCCGGTACACCGTTGTCTTGCTGGCGTGCGCCCGGGCCACGACCTTGTCCACGGTGAGGTTGTCGTACCCGGTTTCGCGCAACACCTCCAAAGTGGCCGCCAGCAGCTCCGCCTCCCGCGCGGTGAGCGAGGAGCCCAGCAGGCCCCGGGCCGCGACGCGGCGCCCGCTGGCTGGGGGGGAGGTCGTCATAGCCGCACCCTACCGGGTTGACGACGATACGATACTGTATCGTACAATGCCCAGGGACCAGGGCCACGACGGAAGGACAGGCCGTGACCCAGCAGGTAGCAGCCGGGGTGCCACGGCGCGGTGAGGGGATCCAGATCTTGGGCATGTCCGGGGAGCTGGGCCTCGCGACCGCGGACCGCCTGGCCGCGCGGGGCTGCGCCACCATCGCCCGCCGGGCGCGAATGCTGCTGCTTGACCTGACCGGCCTGTCCTTCTGCGACGCCCACGGGCCTGTCCTTCTGCGACGCCCACGGGCTCAGCGCCTTCGTCAAGATCGCCAACCACGCCGACAAGACAGGGCGCCGCTATGGCCTCATCGCGCCGCAGCCGCAAGTGGCGAAGATGCTGCGCATCACCCGCCTGGACCAGCGGCTGCCGGTATTCGCTGCCATCCACGACGACCTGGCGCACCTCACGACCATGGCCTGCGTATGCGCGCAGTGACAGGGCAGCAGTGATCAGCCGGACCCGAAAACTGCTGGGTGACGAGTGAGTCACCAAGAAACAGGCATCTTGCCCGGTGATGGGCGGCCCGGCCACCCGGCACGCGCCCACCCGCTAGCCGCCCCTAGCCGTGACCCGTGGCTACGCATCGACCCCAATGCCGCCATGATGTTCCCTCTTCCTGGCCAGCTTGGCCATGGCAGGACAGCATGCCTGCGGCGCCAGCCTGCCCGCATAACCGACGGCCGGATCGAAGGCGGTTACACCAACGTATTCGAGCTGATCTGCCCTAGCTGCGGCGACCATCCCTACCTCGATTACTCCGAGATCCCGGCCCGGCTTCAGCAAATCCGAGGGCCTTACTCGCTGCATGTGGGCTTGGCGGCATATGAGAAGCACCTCGGGGCGACCTAACGCGCCTTAAAGCGAATCCGAGACTGATATCTTGCTTCCTCTAGCGCCAATTCCATCTGATGAAGGGCTGGTAGTAGCCGGACATCCATTGGGCCGCAGCCGGTCGTGGATATGCGGGCAAACCCTTTTGATACTGGCCGATGTCTTTTAGTGCCGCAGGCTGCGGCTGCTTCTTTCGGGTACGGTATAGGGTGCTGACCGGAGGGCATGGATTGGTTCTTCTGCTGGTCCTTGAGGCATCGCGCGGACCCCTGGAGCGGTCGGGCGGTACGGCATGAGTGACGCACGCGGAACCGGCAGCGGCACGCGGTTGCGGCTAGCCCGGCAGGCCCGCGGGTTCTCACAGCAGCAGTTGGCGGGCATGGCGGGTGTGACGCGGCAGGCGGTGTCTGCGGTGGAGTCGGGCTTGTCGGATCCGTCGTTGCGGGCCGCGCTGGGACTGGCCCGGGCGCTGGGCATGACCGTGGAGGAGCTGTTCGGCCAGGTCGCCCCCGCTTCGCCGGTTGCGGCCAGGCCGGTCGCACCTCTTGGCGGCGCGGGGGCCAGGGTCACGCTTGCGCAGTTGGGTGAGGGGTTCGTCGCACTGCCGTTGCGTGGTTTCACGGTGAGCCGGGCCGGGTTCTTGCCTGCTGGCGGGCTGGCCAGTGAGGCGGGGGAGGCGACCGCGGGCAGGCAGGTTCGGCTTCTCGGCCCGCCGCGGCCGACGGTTGTCGTCGCGGGCTGTGACCCGGCACTGCCGTTGCTGGGGCATCCGCTGGGCCTGCTCGATCCACCGGTCGCGCTGAGCTGGTGGCCGTGCCCGAGCCAGGAGGCGCTTGGCCTGGCCGCGGAGGGCCTGGTGCATGTCGCCGGGGCGCATTTGCGCGGGCGGGATGGCGAGTACAACACCAGCCCGGCCGCCGAACTGCTGCCTGATGGCGGTGAGGTGATCGGGTTCTGCTCCTGGCGTGAGGGGCTGGTGCTGCGGCCCGAGCTGTCCGATGGCGTCGCGGGGATAGGTGATGTGGCCCGGCGCGGCCTGCGGCTGGTGAACCGGGAACCGGGCGCGGAGGCGCGCAGCCTGCTCGACCGTGAACTGGCCGGGCTGGGGGGCAAGCCTGGCGCCCTGCCCGGGTACGGGACGCAGGCGGCCGGGCACCTGCAGGTGGCTGAGGCCATCGCCGCAGGCCTGGCCGATGCGGGCGTGGCGAGCGAGCCCGCGGCCATGGCCTACGGCCTGGCGTTCGTCCCGCTGGCGGTGGAGCACTTTGACCTGGTCATCCCCGCGGGCCAGGCCGGGTCGCGTGAGGTGCAGGCCCTGGTGAAGGTGCTGTCGTCGCGGTGGCTGCTGGACCAGCTGGCAAGCCTGCCCGGGTATGACCCGGCCCGGTGCGGGGAGCGCATCGCGGCACTGCCACCGGGCGGCACGGGTCCCGGCCAGCGGCCCCAGCGTGGCGGTTCCGCCCAGCGGGCGGGTCAGGCCAGCGTCTCCACGGTGCCGGCGCGGGAGACGTCGTAGCCGCCGAGCGCGCGGACCGATGCCTGGACGCCCGGGTCACGCAGGGCGGCGATGAGCGGTTCGGCCGCGGGCAGGGCATCGCCGCTGAGCACGATGTCGAATTCCTCCCAGACGACAGGGACGAAGCCCAGGTCGAGAGCGGTGGCGGCGGAGCGGGCACCCAGCCCGGTGTCGGCCTGGCCGGAGGCGACCGACATGGCGACCTCCAGATGGGAATCAGCCTCGGGCCCGGTCACCGACGCGGGCGTGACGCCCGCTTCGGTCAGCAGCCGGTCCAGCAGCACGCGGGTGCCTGCGCCGAACGGGCGCCGGGCCACTCGCAGGGTACGCAGGTCACCGGGGCCGCGGATGTGATCGGGGTTGCCTTCGGGGGTGAGCAGGCCCTGTTCGCGGCGCCAGAGGTGAATGATGGTGGGCTGGCGGCCGCGCAGTACCGCGCGGGCGAACGGGCTGTTGTGCGTGCCGGAGCGGTGCCGCAGGTGGATGGCCGCGGCGTCGGCGGTGCCGCGCCAGATCCTGGTCAGCCCGTGGAAGCTGCCCCGCGCGCCAACGGTGACCACCGGTGCGCCGGTGTGGCGCAGGACAAGATCGAGGCCGGGGTCATCGCTGCCGGCCAGGCGCAGTGCTGGCGGGCTGCTGAGCAGCCGCCTGGCCGCGATGTCCCCGCCGGCGGCGACGCGGGCGCGGCGGCGGTCGGCGACGTCGATCACACCCGCGTCGGCGAGGTGCCGGTAGGCGCGGCCGATGGTCGACCCGGTAGTCCGGTACCGGCCGGCGGCGTCGCGGACGCTGGGCAGCTCGTCCCCCGGAGCCAGCAGGCCGGCCGCGACGTCGCTGGCGATCTCGGTGCTGACCTGGAGATACCTGGCCATGACCCCGGACTCTACCGGCCGGCGCCCGGTCGTGCGCTCCGGGGTGAAGCTGTGGGCCTCCCGTCGGCCAGGTAGCCCCTGTTAAGCTCTGTCACGTTCTGTAGCGATACAGAGAGGAACAGCCGTGAGCCGCAGACTCCGCCTGGGCGGGCTTGCCGCAGCCGCCACCGTGGTTCTGGCCGTGACCGCCGCGTGCAGCAGCAGCACGAGCAGTACCGGGACCGGCGCGAGCCCCAGCGCCCCGGCGGCGCACGGGACGCTGGCCGTGTTCGGCGCGGGCACCCTGGCCACCCCGTTCACCGCGGAGATAGCGGCGTTCAAGAAGGCCAATCCGGGTGTGACCGTGCACTCGCAGTTCGGCGCCAGCGGCGACATGGTCAAAGCCATCACCCAGTTGCACCAGCCCGCCGATGTGCTCGGCGTGGCGGACTACTCGCTGATCCCCAAGCTGATGTTCCCCGCCTCCGCGACCTGGTACCTGGGGTTCGTGTCCAACCAGATCACCTTCGCCTACACCAGCAAAAGCAAGGGCGCCAGCCAGCTCACTCCGGCCAACTGGTACAAGATCCTCGCCCAGCCGGGCGTGCACATCGGCCGGTCCAACCCGGCCGCCGACCCGTCCGGCTACCAGATCCTGCAAATGCTCCAGCTAGCCAACGGCTATTACCACGACCCGGGCTTGTCTGCCTCGGTGCTGAAGAACTCCCCCGATTCCAGCGTCGCCGAGACCGAGACCTCCCTGCTCGCTGCCCTGCAATCCGGGCAGATCGACTACCTGGCCATCTACAAGTCCAGCGCGCTGGAAAGCCACCTGAAGTACATCGCGCTGCCGCCGCAGATCAACCTGTCCGACCCGGCCATGGCCGCCGACTACGCCAAGGTCTCCATCCACGCCGGCTCACTCGGCACGCTGACCGCCAAGCCGATCATCTACGGGATGACCATCCCTGCCAGCGCACCCAACGCCGCGCTGGGCGAGAAGTTCGTCAGCTTCGTGCTCAGCCCGGCCGGCCAGGCGATCATGCGCAGCAACGGGTTCGTGGTCATCTCCCCCGCCCTGGCGAGCCCCCAGGCCAAGGTCCCCGCATCGATCAAGCCGCTCACCACCCCGTGGCCATCATCGGGCGGGTGAGAGTCCCGGCGGGCGGGCCCGGCGGCACAATGACCACGTGATACCCACAGAAACGGCACGGCCTGGCCGCAGCTGGCCCTCGGGCTGGTTCGGCGTGGTCGCCTGGCTGCTCAGCGGGCTGCTGCTGGCATTCATCGTGCTGCCGATCATCCGGCTGATCACGACCTCCTCGGTGGCCAGCCTGCACGCCGCCGCCAGCACCGCCGCGGTCAGGGACGCGACGCTGCTGAGCCTGCAGGCCGCGGCGATCACCGCCGGGATCGCCACCGTGTTCGGGGTGCCGCTGGCCTACCTCCTGGCCCGCGGCAGCTTCCGGGGACGCGGCGTGATCCAGTCGATCGTGGACCTGCCGCTGGTCGTGCCGCACACCGTCGCCGGGATCGCGCTGCTGTTCCTGCTCGGCCGCACCGGATGGGTCGGCGGCCCCGCCACCCACCTCGGCGTGTCCTTCTATGGGTCCCAGTGGGGGATCGTGGCCGCGATGCTGTTCGTCAGCTGCCCGTTCGCGGTCAACAGTGCCCGGGTCGCGTTCGAGGCCATTGACCCCAGGCTGGAACGGGCCGCCCGGAGCCTCGGCGCCACCCCCTGGCACGCGTTCCGGCGGATCACCCTGCCCCTGGGGCTGCGCGGGGTGCTGACCGGCGCTGTCCTGGTCTACGCCCGGTCGATCAGCGAGTTCGGCGCCGTGGTGATCATCGCCTACTACCCCGCCACCGCCCCAGTTGAGATCTACAACCTGTTCCTGCAATCCGGCCTCACCCAGTCGGCATCAGCCGCTGTGGTGCTGCTGATCGTCACCCTGGCCACCTTCCTGGTCCTGCGGACCCTGGCTTCGGGACGGCTGCTCGCCCAGGTCAACCGTGCCTACAACTAGCCCCGGGCTGCGCATCAGCGAACTGACCGCCCAGGCCGGGACCTTCACCCTCGGCCCGGTCAGCCTCACCGTCCCACCCGACCGGGTGCTGGTCGTGCTCGGCCCATCCGGCGCCGGCAAGACCATGCTGCTGGAAACCATCGCCGGGCTCCGCCCCCAGCAGAGCGGGCAGATCAGCCTCGCCGGCACCGACATCACCGGCCTTCCGCCCGAACGGCGCCGCATCGGCCTGGTCTTCCAGGACGCCGCCCTCTTCCCCCACCTGACCGTCAAAGACAACATCAGCTTCGGGCCACGAGCCAGCCGCACCGCCTCCCCCGACGGCACCCGCGAGCTGCTGCACCAGCTCGGCATCGCCCACCTCGCCGACCGGGCGCCCCGCTCACTGTCCGGCGGCGAACGCCAGCGCGTCGCCCTCGCCCGCGCGCTGGCGACCCAGCCCAGCCTCCTCCTTCTCGACGAACCCCTCTCCGCCCTCGACCAGCCAACCCGCGAAGACATGCGCACCCTGCTCCAGCGGCTCCTGACCGAACTGGAAATCCCCGCCGCACACGTCACCCACGACCGCGACGAAGCGCTCAGCATCGGCGACGACCTGGCCATCATCGCCGGCGGGCAACTACGCCAGACCGGCACAGCCGCCCACGTCGCCGCCCACCCAGCCGACCCCCACGTCGCCCGCCTGCTCGGCTGGACAGAACTCGGCCACGGCACCGCCGTCGGCGACACCATCCGCATCGGCCACCTGGTGCTCCACGGCGCCGCAGCGCCGAGCCTGACCGGCCCCGTTCAGGCGTTCTACCGCCCCGAGGACATCGAACTCGGGCCCCAGCCACCAGGCACAGCGCCCGGCGCCAGCCTGACCGCGCGCATAGAGCAGGTCGTTCACACCCGTCCCCTAGCCCGGATCGTCCTGGGCTCGGACCCGGCGATCACGGCGCTAGCGCTGCACCGAGACGTCGACCGCCTCCAGCTCGCCAGCGGCCAGCAGATACCGGTCAACCTGCCAACAGTCGGCCTTCGCATCTTCAGCGCCGACTAGAACGCAGGCTTGGCTCTATCCCAGGCTCAGCCACAAATAGCGGGCACCGATCGCGATAACCAGAACGCCGACCAGGCGGCGGATCAACAGCTCAGGCAGCCGGGATTGAATCCGGGCACCCACATACCCGCCGGCCAGACCGCCGACGCCCAGCGCGATTCCCGTGGGCCAGTCCGGGGCGACCGGGCCTTGCTGATGCAACGACAGCAGCGTGAACGTCACCACCCCAGCCACGGAAGTCACGAACGTCGACGCCAAGGCGGCAGGAGCTACCTGGCTCGCCGGCCGCCCAGAGCCGATCAGAATCGGTGCCAGGATCGACCCACCGCCGATGCCGTAGATGCCGCCGACGCAACCAACCACGGCCGCCAGCGCGATCAGCACCGGCGCCCGAAGCACCCGGCGCGATCCTGCCGGCCTGCTCGCCGGCGCGGGCCTGGTCAGCGCAAGCCACATGCCGAGCGGGATCAAGAATGCTGCCGCCACGACTGCGAACACACGTGGACCTGGGAGCAACTCCACCCGGATCACCGATCCGGCGATAACCCCGGGCAGAGTGCCTGCGATCAGCACCAGAGCCAGGCGTTCGCCAGTCTGCCCCTGGCGCCAGTACCGGTACAGCGCGCCCGGAGTGGAGACGACGTTGTAGAGCAGGTTCGTCGGGGTGACCGCCGGGCTGGGCGTGCCCAGCACGCTGACCTGAAACGGCAGCAGAAGCACCGCCCCGGAGATCCCAGCGGGCGTCGCCACCATGGCGATCACGAACGCCGCCGCCAGCGCGACGACCTCCGTCCACCCAGCCCCGAGCACCCGGCCACGCTAACGGCCCGCTTACCCGGCCACGAGCCGATGCCAGGCTAATTGCGCAGGTCAATCCAGGGAAGCCAGCCAGGAACGTCCGGCTGGTCGTTTATTGCGAGTCGAGGTGGCGCACTTGGCTGTCCCGCAGCGGATGCCTGCAGCGCTTGATCAAGCCAACTAGCTCTGGGCCTGATCACGCGTCAATGATCAGGAAATTGCGCAGAGCCGCTCCAGTAGACGGTGCTGGGAAGGCTATGTAACTATCCATTGAGGCTGCTAAGCGTCCCGGAATTAATGTTGCAGGAGTAATGGATGAAGCCTTTTGGGATTGTGACGGCGGGCCTAGCAGGCGGCGTCGCGACTTTGCTCCTGGCGGCCGTCCCGGCGGCCCAGGCATCCACCACTGTGAGCGTGCCCTGCTCAGGCCCAGCAGGCGGCCCAGCCGGGCTGATCGCGGCGATCAGCGCCGCGAACGCCGGTGGCGGCGCGACGATCAACCTGGCCGCAGGCTGTACCTATCGGCTGACCGCAGCCAACAACACCAATCCCACGCTTGGCAGCAACGGGCTGCCGGTCATCACCAGCCCGGTCACCCTGAACGGCTCGGCTAGCACGATCGCCGGAAACGACAGCACCTTCCGCATCCTGCAGGTCAGCGGCACCGGGAACCTGACCGTGGCGGGCTTGACCATCACCGGGGGGAACACCACCGGCATGGGCGGTGGCATCCTCAACCTGGAGGGCACGCTCACCCTGAACCGTAGCCAGGTCACCGGTAACGCTGCCCAGGGCGGGCCGATGAGCGCCGGCGGCGGTATCGCGTCGGGCACCCTGGGCACCGGGCCGCTGGGCACGACCACCCTCAACGCTAGCCAGGTCACCGGCAACAGCACATCCGGCAGCGCAGGTGGCATCCTTAACCACGGCGGCACGCTGACCCTGAACGCCAGCCAGGTCAACAACAACACCGCAGCTAATGGGGGTGGCGGCATCGCCAGCGGGACCGGCGGCATGGGCACCAACAGCGCCAGCAACCTCGTGCTGAACTCCAGCCAGGTCGTCGGCAATACGGCCAACGGCGGCCCGAGGGCGGGCGCTGGCGGTATCGCCAACGGCGGGACCGCGACCATCACCGCCAGCCAGATCAGCGGCAACACCGCCCCCGGCGGCTTCGGCGGCGGCATCCTCAACCACGGCCAGCTGACGATCCACACCAGCAGCGTGACCAGCAACACCACCCCCACCGACAGCGCCGGCGACCAAGGCGGAGGCGCTGGCATCGCCAACCTCAACATCACCCCCCTCACCGGCGTCCCGAACAGCGGGGTCCTGACGATCAGTCTCAGCCAGGTGACCGGCAACTCGGCAACGGGGCTCGGCGGCGGCATCCTCGAAGACGGCGTCAACCCAGACGACACCCTAGGCCCGCCAGGCGGCCCGCTGACCCTCCAGCAGACCCAGATAACAGGCAATTCAGCCGCCCAAGGCGGTGGCATCTTCGCCAGCACCGGCAGCCCGGTGACTGCCAGCCTCAGCCAGATTCTCGGTAACGTGCCCAACAACTGCTCCCCCCCAGGCACCGTCCCCGGCTGCAACAATTGATCCGGTCAATCTCCGATCGGCTGTGACGCGCTCGGGGGTAGCGCAGGGCCACGCGCACGGGACCGGAATCGGCACGGGTCTGCGCGCAGCCGACCGGTAGCTGGCGTTGTTGCCGGCAGGATCAGTCCGAGGCTCCTCCTTGATCAACTGGGAAGAATTTGGGAGATCATCTTCTGGATGACCCTGCCCGAACCGCTCTCAACTGAGCTGAAGAGGAGCTTCTGAGCTGGCCCTTTACCAATTCAGCCTGGTCGGCGCGAGGCGATGCGCCGCCCCTCAAGCAGGTGACTGGGCTGGCTCCGGATGCTCCGTACACCCTGCAGACCACTCCTACTGTCCGGCGGAGCAATGACGAGACCCGGTGTCCCGAGGCTTTCGCAGCCGTCGGCCTACGAGTTCAGCGCTGGCCCTTTCCTGACTCAGCCATATCGTGTCGGGAAACGACTTCTTGCGCCGCTGGACGACAGGTTCAGCGCCCGGCGCGGGACTTACCGGGCCATCTACCGGATCGATGACAAGGCCCGGGTGGTCACCGTGGTTGACGTTGGCCACAGAGGCGATGTGTACCGGACCTGACCGCAGCGGCCCATCCGTCTGCGGGAGTGGACTGAATCCAAACCGTGGACTATTACCTCGAACAAGGGGAGTGAGCATGCCCGAGTTGAAGACCCCGCGCATCGTCCAAGTCACGATCAACGTCACCGACCTGGCCGAGTCGATCTCGTTCTACCGGGCCGCCTTCAACGCGGCTTTCAACGAGGACATCTCATCGTTCATCTTCGGCGACCCGGCATCACCTACCGCCGGGGTTCACCTAGGGGAAACCGCCTGGCAGGGGTTGCCTGGTCATCTGCCTGCGTGTGAGCCTGGCATGGCCATGGACACCAACCGGGTCCAAGGCCACAGGCGTGGCCGCCGGCGAGCATGGCGCCGAGCCGGTCCAGCGAAAAGGCACGACATGCCCTGGGGCGTCCTGTTCCGAATCCGCGAGTGCCTCAAGGGCAGCTTGCGGTTCCTTCCCGATGGCCGTAACGATCCGCGGCCTGCTGCAAGGAGGTTCGCGATATGAGCGCCACAACAGGTCCGGCCGCGTCACTGCCGGTCACCCAGAAGCGGGAGTTCTGGGTCCTGATGGGTTACGCGGTGGCGCTGGGGGTGTTCGGCGCGTTCGCCGGCCTGGTGTTCGTCGGGGTGATCAAGTTCGGGGGCAAGTGGTATTCCGATTCCCATCCGGGCTGGTTCGGCGGGCACTGGTGGTGGGTGGCTGTCGCTGGGGCGGCCGGTGTCGCAGTCGGCCTGCTGCGCCGCCTGACCCGGCTGCCCTGGGAGGTCCCCGGCCTGTTCGATGACCTGCAGACCGGGCACGTCCGCCCAGGACTGGTGCCCGGGCTTGTGGCCGTCTCGACGGTGTCGCTGATCGGCGGCGCCAGCCTCGGCCCGGAGAAGGCGCTGGGCTCCATGGGCGGCGGGGCCGGCAGCTGGATCGCCCAGCGCAGAGGGCTCGGCGAAGAGGACTCCAAGGTGAACACCCTGTCCGGGTTCGCCGGCGCCTACGGCGGGCTGTTCTCCAGCACGCTGATCGTGGTGATGCTGATCCTGGAGGTCGCCCGGCCGGGCGGGCAACGGCTCACCAAGGCCCTCGCCGGGACCATCGTCGCCTCGAGCGTCTCGTTCGGCCTCTACTTCGCCATCGCCGGCGCCGTGTTCCTGGACGACTACCAGGTGCCGCCCTACAAGTTCCACGACTGGCAGCTGCTCGCCGGGGTCCCCCTGGGCCTGTTCGCGGCCCTGGTGGTGACGCTGCTGGCTGGGTTCATGATGGCGGCGGCGCGGCTGTTCGGCCGGCTGAAGGTCCCGGACATCGCGAAATCGGCGCTGGGCGGCGTGGTGTTCGGAATCGTCGGCGTGGCCCTGCCGCTGACGATGTTCTCCGGCAGCGATCAGCTCAACACCGTGCTCCACGACGCCGGGACCCTGGGCCTGGGCCTGCTTGCCGCCGTCCTGATCGCCAAGATGCTCACCTTCGCCGTCAGCCAGGGCAGCGGCTTCGTCGGCGGCCCCATCTTCCCGTCGCTGTTCATCGGCGGAACCGCCGGGGTTCTCGTCCACCAGGTCATCCCCGGCGTGCCCCTGGGCCTCGCGTTCACCTGCCTGCTCGCCGCCGTCCCGGGCGCGCTTGCCCCCGCGCCGTTCTCGATGGTGCTGATGGCCGCGTTCTTGACCCAGGTCGGGGCCCTGCAGACCGCACCCATCCTGATCGCCGTCATTACCGCCTCCCTCACCATCGAAGGCGTCAAATACCTCCTGGCCAGCCGCAAACAGGCCCGCGCAGCCGCAGCGAAACCAGCAGCCTCCCCGGGCGGGCACAGCGCCGAAGCATGACGCGGCACACGGCCAGGCCGCTGGTATGGCGCGAAGCGCTGTCTGCCGCAGTCGGTGATTCGCCCCTGTGTGCTCTGGCCTTGCCATGCGCGCGGTTGGCGGCTTCCCCGCGATTCGGCGATCACCTCGGGCTCAGGTCGGCACCGCTGCGGGATCACGGTTGGTCCGGGGAGCCGGTCGCTCGTGCGGCAGCTCTCGGGTGAACCCGAGCGAGATGAGGGCGAGGAGGGCAGCAGCCAGAAGCCCGGCCTTGAGCGATCGGAGCTGTGCCGACTCGTAGTCATCGACGAGCGCTGCTGTAGTCGCGGCGTCGAGACCAGCCTTTTTCGCTGCGGCGTCGATCTGTGTGGAGGAGACGAAGTTGGTGTTGGCGCCCGCCGCCACTCCCACCTGGGACGACACGGTGGCGCTGATTCGAGGGTCATGCTCGACGTTTGAGATGAAGGTGCTGGTCAGGCCGATCAGCACGATGGCCCCGATGAGCGCCACCCCGAGCGACGAGCCGAGCTGTTGCCCGGTGTACTGGAGCCCTCCGGCCTCGCTGCGGCCCGACTCCTCGACCGAGGACTGAACCACGTTGCCCAGCTGGGAGATCATCAAGCCCATCCCGACACCGAGCACGGCCATTCCGATGGCGAATCCAGCGCTGGAGAGAGTGGGCTTGATCGTCGCGAGCAGGACGAGGGCACCGGCGAGGGTCACGATCAGACCGCTCCGCACGATCGCCCGTACCGGAAAGCGGTTCGACAGTCGTGAGCCGATCGCCGAGGTCGCGAACATGGTGATCGAGATGGGCAGCATCTTGATCCCGGTCTCGAGAGCGCTCAGCCCAAGAACCAACTGGAGATAGAGCGGAACGACGAAGAAGATCCCCATAAGGAGGAGGTTCTGGCTGAACATCCCGATCAGCCCCGACCGCACCGGCGGGATCCGGGCAAGTGAGAGATGGACCAGTGGGTCTCGGTTCGTGGCTTCGCGATGGCGCTGCCAGGTCACGAATCCCCACAGCAGGATGCCACCAGCGGCCAGGACGAAGAGGGTGAGCGAGAAGCCGAAGATGGTGATCGGGGAGTTCTTCGGCTTGACCCACCCCCAGGTACTCGACTCGAGAACTCCGAAGACGAAGACCCCCAGACCGGCTGCCGACAGCACCGAGCCGACGATGTCGAGCTTCGGAGCAGGATCCGGGCGAGGGGCGTCTGCCACCTTCCGCATCATGATCATGATAAATGCGGCAATGAAGACCTCGCCGACGAACACGACCCGCCACGTGAGTACGGTCGTCGCCCACCCGCCTACGATGGGGCCGACCGCGATCCCCGCACCAGCGACCCCACCGATGACCGCGTATGCGGCCTTGCGCCGGGTCCCCGCGAAGTTGCCGGCAATCAACGCCGCGAGAGCAGGAAAGACCAGCGACGCGCCGATGCCCTCGAGCACCGACCACCCGAGGGCGAGCACAGCTACCGACTGGGACAGCGCGGTCAGCGCCGAGCCGCAGGCATAGATGATCAGTCCGATGACGAACGCCCGGCGGCGGCCGATCATGTCGCCGATCTTGGCCCCGGTGAGGATGAGCATGGCCATGACCAGGCAGTAAAGGGTGATGACCGCCTGGATCGTGGTGACCGTGGTGTGGAAGTCGTGGACCAGCGCGCCGATCGAGACGTTCATCACGGACTGGTCCAGCACCATGAGGAACTGCGCCGTGGCCAAGGCGACGAGTGCCAGCCAGCCCTTGTTCGCCGTGGCGTTGTTCACGTTTCCCCTCAGGTGTGGAGTCCCGCGACCCCGGTCATGCGCGGTGCTGCTGAGTGTCGGCGGGTTCTGGCGGTGCGGCGTGTAAAGACGGTACCGCCGGACGTGACCAACCTGGGCCTGCCCCGCCTTCCTGTAATTACCGTCCCGGCGACAGTGTCAATATCTCGGTAGCCGCACTTATCCTTGGCCTCCGTTATCTGTCCTTCGGCCCGCATACCGGTGCCTTTCGTCCCTGCAGCCGCACCACCTTGTCTGAGCAGGGTGGTAGTGGATCGGTGGTTGCTCCTCAGGTGGCCTCCGGTGTTGCTGCTGCTCGGCAGCAAATATGAGCGTTCGGTACGAACGCGAGGAGGGCACGTCATGTTGATCTTGTGGATTCTGTGCGTTGTCATCTGGATCGCGATCGCGTTCTGGCCCGCCCGTGTCGCTGGCCGGAAGGGCCACAGCTTCATCGGGTTCTTCATCTTCAGCCTGTTCTTCTTCCCGGCCGCGCTCATCGTCGCTTACCTCGTCCGCGACCGCACCCACGTCCCGTCCAGGGCTGCTGCTGTGAGCTAGCCCGCCAGCCCACGCCTGGTGATCGGACGGGCGTTCAGGCCCGGCCTGTTCTGGCCGCGGCTTTCCCCCTAGGTGAATTCGGGGGGTAGGTGATGCAGGGTCACCTGCCTGGGTGTGAGCCTGAAACCGTGACGCAGCGGCCGGTAACGGCTGAGGCGGATTCGCTGAACCGCCTGGCAAAGGATGCCAGCGAAACTGGAGGAGGGCCCCATGACCGATACACCTGTCCTTGACACACTCGCCGACATCACCGCCGCGTCGGTCGAGCACAATTCTCTTGCTCCGCGCGAGCTCATGCTCGCGAGGATCGCCGCGCTGATCGCGATGGACGCGCCGCCTGCCTCCTACCTCGCCAACGCCGGGGCCGCCACCGACAGCGGGCTCACCGCCGACGATCTCCAGGGAGTCATGATCGCGGTTGCCCCGGTGGTGGGCACGGCCCGGGTGGTCTCGGCAGGCGGGAAGCTCCTCCGGGCGCTGGGCATCGCGATTGAGGTGGCCGAAGCCGCCGAGATGGTCGACGCCGCCGATGCAGGGGAGTAGCAGCAACCAGGCCCAAAGGTCGAGGAGGCGATCGAGAACGCGGTGACCAGGGCGGAGAAGCAGACAGCCCAGGAGCTTGACGTAGATCCGAAGGACCTCGACAAGGCTATGCAGCAAGCGGTCAAGGAGATGTAACCCGGCCGCCTGTCCTGGCCGCTGCCGGCACCGCGGCTACCACGGAAGGTCAGCCCACCCGCCGGTCCCGGCCGGGTACGGCTGTTTCGCCCGCACGCCGGAATGCCGGCACCCTCGAGGACCCGTGAGACTCGCCGATCAGCCAGTTACGCGCACATGGCTGCTGCTCGCCGCCGTGACTCAGGCGGGGCCAGGGCGGTGGCTGCAGTCAGGCCACGCCTGACTGCAGCCACCGGGGCTTTGACCGGGGAACGTCTGGCCCGGTGACACCGAGGGTCTCCTCCCCGGGCGGGTGCGGGGCCGGCGCGGGCACGCGAACTATCAACGAGGTGCCGGGCGCATCGCCTGGCGGTTGGGGTGGCGAGATGAAGACGGTGATTGTGGGAGGAGTGGCGGCTGGCGCCTCGACGGGTGCGCGGCTGCGGCGGCTGGACGAGTCGGCCGAGATCGTGGTGCTGGAGCGGGACCACTATGTGTCGTTCGCGAACTGTGGCTTGCCGTATCACATCGGTGGGGTGATCCCGGACCGGGACAGCCTGCTGCTGCAGACCCCGGAGAGCCTGCGCAGCGCCCTGGCGCTGGATGTGCGGACCGGGCAGGACGTGATCCGTATCGACCGCGGCGCCAAGGAAGTGGAGGTGCGCGACCTGGCGCGGGGGCGGACGTACCGGGAGTCCTACGACAAGCTGGTGCTGTGTCTGGGGGCCGAACCGGTCCGGCCGCCGATCCCCGGTGGCGATGACCCGCGGGTGGATGTGCTGCGCAACATCCCCGATATGGACCGGATTATCGCCCAGCTGGACAAGGGCGCCACCAGCGCGGTCATCGTCGGCGGCAGCTACATCGGGCTGGAGCTCGCCGAGGCCTTCAGGGCCCGCGGGCTGGCAACGACCGTGGTGGAGCGGACCGGGCGGCTGATGCCGTGGCTGGACCCGGAGATGACCCGGATTCTGGACTACCACGTCGCCACCCACGAGGTGGACCTGCGGCTCGACACGTCCGCCACCGCAGTTCGCCGGGGGCGGGACGACAGGCTGGTGGTCGATCTGTCCGACGGCACATCAGCCGAAGCTGACGTTGTCGTGATGGCGGCCGGGGCGCGTCCCAGCGTCGGCCTTGCCCGTGACGCTGGTATCGAGATCGGGCCGCGCGGCGGCATCGTGGTGGACGCGCAGATGCGCACCTCGGCACCCGACATCCTCGCCGCCGGGGACGCCGTGGAGACCGCTCACCTTTTGACCGGGGAGCCCACGCTGTCGATGCTGGCCGGGCCGGCGAACCGGGAAGGCCGGATCGCCGCCGACACGATCGCCGGCCGCGAGGATGTCGGCGGCTACCGGGGTACCCAGGGCACCGCGGTGGTCAAGGTGTTCGACATGACCGCCGGCGGCACCGGCCTGACCGAGACCGAGCTGGACGCGGCGGGCATGGACTACCGCAAGGTCTACACCCACCAAAACGGCCATGCCGCGTACTATCCGGGCACCGCGCCGCTGTTCCTGAAGGTGCTGTTCGACCCGGCCGAGGGGCAAGCTGCTGGGCGCGCAGGTGCTCGGCTGGGACGGCGTCGACAAGCGCATCGATGTCCTGGCGGTCGCGCTGCGCGCCGGGATGACGGTGTTCGACCTGGAGCACCTCGAGCTGGCCTACGCCCCGCCGTACGGGGCGGCGAAGGACCCGGTCAACATGGCCGGTTTCCTGGCCGCGAACCTGCTGCGCGGCGACATCGCCCTGTGGTACCCGGAGGACTACCCCGACTGCGCCGGTAAGGTGACGATCCTTGGATGTGCGCACCCCGGCCGAATACCGCGCCTGGCACATCCCCGGGGCGGTCCTCATCCCGTACACCGAGCTGCGGCAACGGCTGGATGAGGTGCCCCGGGACAAGCCCGTATACGCCTACTGCCGGTCGGGTTTCCGCAGCTACATCGCCTACTGCGTGCTGAAGCAGAACGGGTGGGACCAGGTGGCGTTCCTGGCCGGCGGGATGATGACCTACCACGGCTACCACCGCACCCCGCTGGCGGTCGGAAAGGGCGGCATGCCGATGGTCGCCCACGCCGAGGACCAGCTGGCCCAGCGCCCCGGCGTGCTCGAACACATCTGACGAGCAACAAGGGGCCGCGGGACGCCGTCATGGGTGACGTTCCGTTGGAGATCGTCAGGCCCTCGAGCACCACCTCGGTCCGCCCTGTCCGGTCCAGCCGGTAGAGCGCGCCCCCGCCGGTGTGGTGGTCGTCGGCCAGGGTCCCGCCCCAGAATCTGCCCTGGGGATCGCAGGCGCCGTCGTCATGCGGGTCCCGGCCCGCGCCACCTGGGCGATGGTGCGCTGGGTGCCGTCCAGCGAGGTGGACGAAGCCACGCCCGGCCCCGAATACCCAGCCGTCGTCCCCCTGGATGGGAGCGATCGTCCCGACCGTTCCAGGCAGCTGGTAGACCCCGACGCGCTCGATCAAGCCGCCCTTGCGGAGCAGGCCCCGGGCGACCCGTCCGGCCAGAATGTCGACTGCCAGCAGCTCGCCGCGGCGGGCGTCCCACCGAATGCCCTCACCGAGTTGGGTCTGCTCGGTATTGCAGGCGACTGCCTGGCCGTCTCGCTGGGCACCGTTGCCATGTCAGCCTTCGAAGTCGACGACGACCTTGATGTCGTCTGGCCCGCGCTGGAGGGCGTCGGCGATGTTCTGGGGCGCGACCCGGCGAGAGATCAGCCGGGCCAGCCAGGCCCGGTCGGCCCGGGCCAGCTCCTCGGCGGCCCGGTAGAAGTGCCGCCGGTTGGCGTTGACTGAGCCGAGGACCACGTTGTTCTGCAGAACCACCTGTTTGGCGACGTCGGCCGGAGATAGCCCGCTCGGCGCCCCTCCGCTGCCCACTCCGGTGAGGCAGACCACCCCGCCAGCGCCGACGTGGCGGATCGAGTCGATGATCACCGAGCCGACCCCCGTGCACTCGATCACGACATCGGGTTCGAGGCCCAGGGCGTCCATGGCCCCGGCATGGTAGGTGGCGCCGAGGTCGGCGACGAGCTGAGGCTTGGCGCCCGCGGTGACCTGGTCGAGGACGTGGACGTCGAGCCCGTGCTGGACGCCTATCAGGGCGGCGAGCATGCCGATCGGGCCGGCACCGGTGACCAGCACGTGCCGAGGTTCCCAGAAGGCCCGCGCTCGCATGGCCGCGACCAGTTCCCAGGCCTTGGCCACCACGGTGGCCAGCTCGAGCAGCACGCCGAGGACGCCGAGGGAGGAGTCGAGCTTGGTGAAGTACCCGGGTTCGATCCGCCAGCGTTCGGACATGAACCCGTCGATCTGCTTGATGCCCCGCTCCGTGTACTGCCCGTTGCGGCACATGTCCCACTCACCGACGGCACAGTTGGGGCAGGGCACCGGGTCGGGCCGCCGGACGATGCCGACGATGAGGTCGCCGGCCTGCAGGCCGCTGCCCGGCCCGGGATCCACGACCCGGCCGAGCGACTCGTGACCGAGGATGAGCCGGTCCCGGCCGGGGGGCGCCCAACCGTAGGCGCCCGAGGCGATCTCGACATCCGTTCCGCAGATGCCGACGGCCACCGCCTCGACCAGGATCGAGCCGGTGCTCTGGTCCGGTTCGGGGACCTCCTCGAAGCGAACCGACCCCGCAACCCCCGGCTGAACCGTGACTGCTTTCATGGCTGCTCCCCCAATAGCCCTTTCGTTGGCCCGGCGGCGCGATCGCGGGAAATCACCGGGAGTTGATCTCTCGGTCGTGTGAGAGCCGGAGCTGCCCCTCGCCCGGCAGGGCTTACTGCGGGACGATCGGCCTAGATCGCAGGGGGCACCCTCTAGGAGTGGCAGATAGGGCCAGGGAACTGATCCACGAACCGCTGCCAGCCTTCGCGCCCTCAGCGCCCCCGACGACGCGCACGCCGGTGCATCCCGGCTACGGAGACCGGTGACAAGGGACGCCCGAGCGGGTCGATGAACAGCGCACACGGCCCGGTGGCGGCCGGCACGGTGCCGTCGAGGAGCTTGATGCTGTAGGTGAGCGCGTCTCCGTCCAGGTGCGGATCCTGGATGACCACGACCGCATCCTCGGGAAGCCGGTCGCCCGGCTGTGCGAAGGACAGGACGGCGTTGGGGGGGTTGTCCGCGAAGCTGTTGTCCCCTGCTGCCCAGTTGCCGACGAAGAGGCTAGACAGCATGTGCCCGACCTCGCGCTGGGGACGGTCGGCGAAGTACAGCGTCGACGGCGACACGCCATGCAACGTGATGGTGCCCTGGTCGCTGGTCATGCTCGCCGCGGTCTGGACGAACAACGCTTCCATGTCCTCAAGCTGCTGCTCGGTGACTTCACTCATCGTGGCTCCTCTCGCACGCCGCCGTGCCCGGCTGGGCCCTGGCCGACGTGATCCGATCGTGATTGTTGGCAGCTGTCGGCTTCGGTGTTGTGACCCACGGTCGGCGATCACCTGCTGCCCATCACCGCGCACGCTAAGACTCAGGCAGGCGGCCCCGCATCACCTGCGGGCCGGTTTCACCTAGGTGGAAACCGGGGAGGTCATTGCAATCTCACATGTCGCGCTCGGCGGTGAGCCGTCCCGAGGTGACGGCGTCGACGAGGGATTGGTGGTCGCGTTCGTTCTGGTTGGCGTAGGCGGCGGCGAACTGGGTGATGGCCTTGTCGAAGACGTCGGAGCCGCCGAGGTAGGCGGCGATGGCGATCCGGTCCCCGGAGCGGGCGTGCGCGCGGGCCAGTGCCCAGCCGCATAGCTCCCCGTAGATCCGCATGCCGCGCGGTATCAGGGCCTCGATGACGATGGAGTATTTCCAGTCGCGCAGCTGGCGGATGTAGAAGTCATGGGGTTTGCCGTCCAGGCCGTCCTCGTTGCGCTGCCAGCCCAGGAAGATGTCGCTGCTGGCCTGCATCAGCCGCTGCCCCGCGACTACCCGCTGGCCCATGTTGGTGTACTTGCTGGCTCCCACGAACCGGCTGAGTACCGACGCCTCCGCTTCTTTGACCTGCAGGAACAGCGGATCGGACTCGTCGCGACCGAGCATCAAGATGATCCAGCAGCGGGTTCCGACACTGCCGACGCCGACGACCTTACGGGCGATATCCGCGACCTGGTACTGCTCGAGCAGGAACCGGCGGTCGGTTTCCAGCGTCCGCCGGTACTTGGCGAGCAGGTCTTGGATCTGTGCCCAGAACGCGGTGCGCTCCCGCTCCTTCGGCAGCAGCTCGTCGATCGGGACCAGCAGCGGCGGGTCGGAGATGATCCGCGGCCGACCGTCCACGATGCGGGTCAGCTTGGCCACTTCCTGCATGCTGTCCCGGGTCCGCGCCTTGGCCATCCCCTTGTCTAGCATCTTGCGCTGCCGCGCCTGCAGCTGCGAGTCGAACTGCGCCCGCAGCTGGTCCAGGTCCGCATGCGCATACCAGACATCCAGGTTGGTCATCCCGGCGAAGGTCCGCATCGCCTGCCGGTAGCTGGCCACCGCGGCCGTGACGATCTCGCGGCGGTCCTTGTCGCCGAACCCGTTGCCGCGTGCCGCCACTTCCATGCTGGCGGCCAGCCGCTTGACGTCCCACTCCCACGGGCCGGGCGTCGTCTCGTCGAAGTCGTTGACATCGAACACCAGCCGCCGCTCGGCCGAGCCGAAGATCCCGAAGTTCGACAGGTGCGCGTCCCCGCAGGCCTGCACGGCCAGCCCGGACACCGGAGTATGGGACAGGTCGCTGGCCATCGGCAGCGCAGCGCCCCGGTAGAAGGTGAACGGGGACACCATCATCCGGCCCCGCCGGATGGGCACCAGTTCCGGCACCCGAGACTTCGCCTGCTCCTCCAGCAACCCCACCGGGTCGGGTCGGCCCGGCGGCGGGTCGAACACCGCATGACTGTCCCGCGGCACCGCAGCCCGTGCCTCCTTACCCCGGGCAGCACGCTCCGCCGGGGTCATCCGCTCCAGCCCTGTGTCGAGCTGGTACCGCTGCGTTTCCCGGGCCGCAGCCCTAGCCGTCAGTACACTCATCTCCGGTTCCTTTCTCCGCGCTTCGCGGGCACACCAGCGGCCCTGGGCTAAAACACACCATCGGCGTTGTGACCCGCGATCGACGATCACCTGCTATTCGTCACCGCGCACGCTAAGACTCAGGCAGGCGACCCGGCATCACCTGCGGGCCGGTTTCACCTAGGTGGAAACCGGCCGTCAGGTAGCGGTCGGGCCAGCGTCGCTACCTGTGTCCGATCTTTGCTGGCGCCCGCGCTGTACGGCGCCCAGGAGCACTCGTATGCCGGCACCCAGGACTGCGAGGTCGCCGAGCATCTGGACGATGAGCACTACCCGGGCTGCCTCGGATTTGGGGGCGATGTCCCCGAAACCCACCGTTGAGAAGACGGTCACCGTGAAGTACAAGGCGTCGGTGCGGGTCAGCGGCTGGGTGAACGCCGCCGCGGAGGCTCGTTCCATCAGGAAGTACGTCGAGGCGAACAGCAGCAGGTACAGGGGAACGATCAAACCCAGCGCCGCGACTGCCTGCACGCCCGGGTAGCGCGAACGAGTGATCTTTCTGACCTGCCACACCATGACGCCCGCGAAGACCAGCAGGCCGATCAGCAGGCGCACCGCCGTGTCGGCACTCAACGGCCGGTCCAGCGGAAGCAGGTAATACAGAACCACCAGCACCGCCGCGGCCAGGAGGCTGCGCAGCACCGCCCGGACAACAAGACGCCGTCGCATTGCCCGCGGCAGTTCCGGGTAGGCATCACCAGCCATGTTCATCCCCCAACGGACGCAGTCGCCCAGAGGCTATGTGGTGATTGAAGCACCATCCATGACTTCCGCCATGATCGCCGCGGGCCAGCCGGACATGGAGGCGCGTTCCTGGCTGGCTATGAGCGAGTTGCGTCCAGCAGAGTGGTGTACCGACCGGGCCTGCAGATGGGCGTGGCGTAGGGACGTGAAGGCGGCCACCGCGTGATTCTTTGGAAGACCTCTCACAGTGCTTCCGAAGGAGACACGACGATGACCGCTCCCAGCAGTATCGACCCTGCCCGCTTTCTGCACGACCAGCTGGCGTCCGCGTCGCCGGACTTGCTGCGCTCGATGGTGACCACGTTCATCAACACGCTCATGTCCGCCGAAGCCGACGCAGTTTGCGGTGCCCCGTACGGCATGCCCGGCCCGGACCGGATCAACGTCCGCAACGGCTACCGCCACCGCGACTTCGACACCCGCGCCGGCACCCTGGAGGTGGCGATCCCGAAGCTCCGCTCGGGCAGCTATTTCCCGGACTGGCTGCTGGAACGCCGGCGGCGGGCGGAGGCAGCCCTGACGTCAGTGGTGGCGACCTGCTACCTGCTCGGCGTCTCCACCCGGCGGATGGAAAAGCTGGTCGGGTCGCTGGGCATTACGAGGCTGTCCAAGTCGCAGGTCAGTCGAGATGGCCAACGCGCTGGACGCGCAGGTGGAGGCGTTCCGGACCCGCCCGCTGGACGCCGGGCCTTACACGTTCCTCGCCGCCGACGCGCTGGTGCTCAAGGTTCGCGAGGGCGGCCGCACGGTCAACGTGCACGCGCTGCTCGCGACCGGGGTGAACGCCGACGGCCACCGGGAGATCCTGGGCCTGCACGTCACCGCAGCGAGGACGGCGCCGGGTGGCTGGCGTTCTTCCGAGACCTGACCGCCCGCGGCCTGGCCGGCGTCGAGCTGGTCACCTCCGACGCGCACCGCGGCCTGGTCGAGGCCATCGGTGCGACGCTGCCCTGCGCGGCCTGGCAGCGGTGCCGGAATCACTATGCGGCGAATTTGATGTCGGTGACGCCGAAGGCGTCCTGGCCGTGGGTCAAGACGATGCTGCACTCGGTCTATGACCAGCCCGACGCCGCCTCCGTGCACGCCCAGTACGACCGGCTCATCGAAGCCGTCGCAGGCAAGCTCCCAAAGTAGCTGCCCACCTGGATGCAGCCCGTGCCGATGTGCTCGCGTTCACAAGCTTCCCGAAAGAAATCTGGCGCCAGATCTGGTCCAGCAATCCGCAGGAACGGCTGAACCGTGAAATCCGCAGGCGCACCGACGTCGTGGGAATCTTCCCCGCCCGTGACGCCCTGATCCGCCTCGTCGGCGCAGTTCTGGCCGAGCAGCACGACGAATGGACCGAAGGCCGCCGTTACCTCGGCCTCGACGTCCTGGCCCGTTCCCGCGTCACCCTCGCCCAGACCCCGGCAGCGACACTGCCACCAGAATCGAGGTGAACCAGGCCGACGACCTCCAGGCGCTCAGCGCCTGACCCCAGCCGAACAATCACGCGTTAACCGCAAAACACCACGCCCGGGGACTTGACCCTGGCCCGGGCGCACCGCGGCCAGCGATAGCGGCACGCCGGCTGGCGACGACGCTGCCGCTGGATGAACGAAGCCCGGCCATGCCCGGCAGCGGAGCGCCTCGTCTGGGTGAGGCGACCCAGCAAGCCGATTCAGCTTTCTCAGTCAGGCGGCGATCCGGTGTCTGCTGCGCATGAGGTCGCCGTCCTTGAGGTTGCTGGGCGGCCGTCAGGTAGCGGCCGGGCCAGCGTCGCCACCGGTGTCTGGTCTTTGCTGGCGGCCGCGCTGCACGGCCCCCAGGAGCACTCGTATGCCGGCACCCAGGACCGCGAGGTCGCCGATCATCTGGACGATGAGCGCTACCCTGGCTACCTCGGATTTGGGGGCGATGTTCCCGAACCCACCGTTCTGAAAAGACGGTGACCGTGAAATACAAGGCGTCGGTGCAGGTCAGCGGCTGGGTGAAGCCCACCGCGGAGGCTCGTTCCATCAGGAAGTACATGGAGGGAAACAGCCAGGGCTCCGGCGTGTTCCGTGAATGTCCGCATCTGCCCTAATCGAAGCCGTGGAGGCGGATGGTTTCGGCGGTCGTGGTGTGATCGCGGCGGCCTTCGGGGATGTGCAGGTAGCCGGCGTCCTTGATGGCCGCGGTAATGGCGGCGCGGATGGTGGCCAGGTTGGCAGGCCCGCTGCCGGTCCGGCTGGTGGCAGTATCTTCGCCGAATGTGACGTCCCTGATGTGGTGGTGTGCCTCGATAGACCAGTGCTCGCGGACGAGGCGGGCCAGATCCTGCGTGGTGGCGTCAGCGCTGGTCAAGCTGGTGACGGCGTAGGCGGTCTCGCGGGAGGCTTTGCCGGTGGCGGTGTCCTTCCGCCAGCGGGTGATCTTGATGGCCTGGCGGGCGTGCGGGAAGTCCAGGCGGCTGACGTGGGCGGCCTTCAGGGTGCGGGTCTCGGTGCGGCCGTGCCCGGTGCCGCGGGTGACGCTGCCCGCCGGGACCTGCCGCCAGGGCAGGGCCCTGACCCGGGCATGCAGCAGCGGCTGGTTCTGCTTCACCACAGCGATGTAGTGCGCTTTCTTCTGGCTTGCCAGCCAGTCCAGGTTTGCCCGCACGGTATGCAGGGCGTCGAAGGTCACCACGGCACCGTCGAGGTCCAGGAGTTCCAGAAGTGCGGTGAAGTGGCTGGTCTCGTTGTGCTTGACGTCTACCTCGAGATGGTCCAGCAGGCGCCCGCCGTGCTCGGCGACGCCGAGGAGATGGACCCGGGTGCCGTCAAGGCGGCGGGCTCCGCGGGAGGTCTTGCCATCCACCGCCACGGCCCTTAACCGGTCGCGGGCCAGCGCTTCGGTCTGCCGGGTGACGCGCCGCGCATGGTAGCCGCGCACACTGTCCGAGGGCCGCCCGCAGGGGCGCCGCCGACCGCGCGGGCGCGGCCCGAGCAGCGCCCGGGCCAGGGCCCGCGGGTCCAGCCGGTTCAGGACCACCCGGATCGTCTTCTCATCCGGCGCCCGGTACCGGCCATTCACCGGGTCCCAGGGAGCGCGCAGCCGGGCCAGGTCTTCCTGGCTGGCCCGCCTGATCCACTGCCCGACCGCGGTGAACCGGTCGTTCCCCGCAGCGGTGAACGCGCAGACCGCGATCGCGATCAGGCAGGCCAGCGGGTAGATCCGCCCCTGCGGCGAGCGCGGATCCGGCAGCGCTTCCAGCCGCTGCCACGCCCCCGCAGCCAGATCCTGGCCGCCGGGACCGGACTCGACCACGCGCGCACCCACGCGCGACAATGCCAGTGCGGGCATGCCACACCTCGTTCATGTAGACCTCAGAGACCTACATGATCAACGTGGCGTGCCCGTGCTCACAACCGGGCAACGTCACTCAGCCGCACGCATCCCCGACAAAACTCCCAAATCCGGAACACGCCGGAGCCCTGGG
>CAVPSA010000030.1:0-94794 GCA_963707905.1 uncultured Actinomycetes bacterium
AGGCGTGGGTTGCCCTGGCTGTGCCCGTCCGACTCGATCCGCATCGGCACCGCTCCCTGGTTTAGGACGGGGCTCCCCACGCTGCACCGTCACGGGTGATGTTCACATGATCCGCTCGGGCGGCCAGCCTCGCAACAGCCGAATAAGCTCTTGCTTAAGTGCGCCTGACGAGGCCTTTAGCGATTCCTACCCAGTACCGGGCCACCGTCCCCCGCCATCCTCGGAATCGTGACCATGGGGACGTGGCCCACCCTCGGCCACATCCCCATGATCATCGAGGCGGGCGGGCTGTGGGGCGGGCTGATTGCGGCGTAGCGTGTCTGGTCAGCTCCAGATGGTGACGTAGACGGGGGGCGGAACCTGGAGGGGGGCACCCCGGTTGTCGGGGACCGCATCAGGTGCATGGCCTCCGGGGTGCTCAGGAAGCGCCGCAGTGCGCTGGCCGCGATGCTGCGATGCTGGCGCTCGAGCACCGTGACGTACCAGGTGGCCTCCATCGGCACTCCGGGCAGTTCCACGAGCGACAGTTCGCCGCGGCGCACCTGCTGTGCGACCAGGTGCTCGACCGCGGGCGCGACCCCCGCCCCGTCAGCGGCGGCGGCCCAGGCCGCGGTCTGGTTGGGGAAAACGCCGATGCTGTCCTCCGGGATGGCCAGCCGGGCAAGCAGTTGCCCGGTGGCGCTGCCCGGATCGGTGCCGGACGGGTCCACGAGCCACCGCCACTGCCGCGGGCTGCCCCGCAGCGCGGCATGCCCGGCGGTGACCACGACCAGCCGGTACCGGAATATCGGCTCGGTCACCACCGCCAGGGCCGGGTCGCTGGCCGGGCCGGCGCTGATCGCCACGTCGGCCAGCCTGTTGCCGACAAGCACGCCCATCTCCGCGGTCACCGCAACGCCGGACGACACCTCGACCGAACCCGCGTAACGGCGGGTGAACGCCTCCATCAAGGGGCTGAGCACGAATTCCGCGATCGCCGAGGTGGCGACCACCCGCAACTGCTCGGGCGCGCCCTGCGCCGCGCGCACCGCGGCGTGCGCCTCGGCGCCGAGCACCACGATCTGGGAGGCCGAGGACAGCAGCCGGGAACCGCCCGCGGTGAGGGTCATGCCGGCCGGGCCGCGGGTCACCAGCTGGTCCCCCAGGTGCTGCCGCAGGGCCGAGAGGGCCTGCGACACCGCCGACTCGCTGACGCCGAGCGCGTTCGCGGCAGCAGTCACCGAGCCGAGCCGGGCAACCAGCACAAACGCGTTGAGCTGAGTGAGCGTCATGGCAGCTCCAATTATGGCCGCCTCATACACTCATCAGGCGAACCAAACTGTCGAGGGAGTCCCGGATGCAGGTTCCGGCGCAGGTCGAGTACGAGAAGGCGGCCAGCGTCGAGCATGCCCTGGCCCTGCTCGCCAGGTACGGCCCCGAGTCCCGGGTGCTGGCCGGCGGGCACAGCCTGATCCCGATGATGAAGCTGCGCCTGGCGCAGCCGGAGACCCTCGTCGACATCAACGGGCTCACCGAGCTTTCCTACCTCCGGGTCACCGACGGCGAACTGCGGATCGGCGCTCTCACCAGGCACGCGGAGCTGCTCAGCTCGGCGCTGGCCGGAGAGCACTTCGCGATCCTGCACGACGCGGAGAAGGTCATCGCCGACCCCGTGGTGCGCAACTGGGGCACGATCGGCGGCTCGCTGTGCCAGGCGGACCCGTCCGAGGACCTGTCCGCGGCGTTCGCCGCGCTCAAGGCGATCATGGTGATCCGCGGGCCGGACGGCACCAGGACCGTGCCGGCCAGGGCGTTCCACACCGCGCCCTACGAGACCGTGGTGGCCCCCGGTGAACTGCTCACCGAGATCAGGATCCCGATCAGGCCCGGCGGTGGCAGCGCGTACGAGAAGGTCGGGCGGCGGGTCGGCGACTGGCCGGTCGGCGCCGCGGGCGCGGCGCTCTGGCTCGCCGGTGACACGATCACCGACGCCGGGATAGGCCTCACCGCCGTGGGGGCCAGGCATTTCGCGGCCGCCGAGGCCGAGGATTTCCTGCGCGGGGCGGCCGCCAGCGAGGAGAACTTCGCCCGGGCCGGCCAGCTCGCGGCCGAGCACTGCCGGCCGGTGTCGGACCAGCGGGGCCCGGCCGCCTACAAGCGGCACCTGGCCGCCGAACTCACCGTGCGCGCGCTGCGCCGCGCGGCCGATCGCGTCCGGCACGAGGGTGCCTGACGTGCAGATCACCGTGACCGTCAACGACGCCGCGTTCACCCGGGAGGTCGAGCCCCGGCTGCTGCTCATCCACTTCCTGCGCGACGACCTCGGGCTCACCGGCTCGCACTGGGGCTGCGACACCTCGAACTGCGGTGCCTGCGTGGTCTGGCTGGACGAGACCCCGGTGAAGTCGTGCACCGTGCTCGCCGCCATGGCCGACGGGCACCGGGTGCGCACGGTGGAGGGCATGGCCATGCGCGGCCGCCTCGACCCGGTGCAGGAGGGGTTCACCCGGTGCCACGGGCTGCAGTGCGGGTTCTGCACCCCGGGCATGATGCTCACCGCGCGCTGGCTGCTCGACCACAACCCCGACCCGGCCCCCGGGGAGATCCGCGAGGCGCTGTCCGGCCAGGTCTGCCGGTGCACCGGCTACGAGAACATCGTCAGGGCGGTGCAGTGGGCGGCCCAGCACGAGGCCGCCGAGCGGGACGGCGGCCCCGGCGGCGGTCCTGGTGAGACCGGCCCCGGGCCCACGGCCACCGGGGTGACCGGATGACCGGCCGCCCGTATCGCAGCGCCTATGGGCCCGCCCAGCGGAAGGAGGACGCGCGCTTCATCCGCGGCCGCGGCACCTTCGTCGATGATGTGCAGCTTCCCGGGATGCTGTACGGCGCGATCCTGCGCAGCCCGCTCGCGCACGCGCGGATCCGTTCCGTGGACGCCGCCGCGGCGGAGGCGCACCCCAAGGTGAAGGCCGTCATCACCGGCGAGACGCTGGCCGCGCGGAAGCTGGCCTGGATGCCCACCCTGTCCCGGGACGTGCAGGCGGTGCTGGCCACCGACAAGGTCCGCTTCCAGGGCCAGGAGGTCGCGTTCGTCGTTGCGGAGGACAGGTACTCGGCGCGGGACGCCCTGGAGCTGATCAACGTCGAGTACGAGCCGCTGCCGCCGGTGATCGACGCCGAGCGTGCACTTGACCCGGGCGCGCCCGTCATCCGCGACGACATCGCCGGCAAGGCCGACAACCACATCTTCGACTGGTCGGCCGGTGACCAGGCGGCAACCGACGCGGCCTTCGCCGCCGCCGACGTCGTGGTGACCCAGGACATGCTCTACCCGCGCGTCCACCCTGCCCCGCTGGAGACCTGCGGGGCGATAGCCGAGATGGACGAGATCAGCGGCAAGCTGACCATGTGGTCCACATCGCAGGCCCCGCACGCGCACCGGACGCTGTACGCGTTGTTCCTTGGCCTGCCCGAGCACAAGATCAGGGTCATCTCACCGGACATCGGCGGCGGCTTCGGCAACAAGGCCCCGGTGTACCCGGGTTATATCTGCGCGATCGTCGGCTCGATGGTCACCGGGCGGCCGGTCAAGTGGGTGGAGGACCGGTCGGAGAACCTGATGAGCACCGCGTTCGCCAGGGACTACCACATGCACGGCGAGATCGCCGCCACCAGGGACGGCACGATCCTGGCCCTGCGGGTGCGGGCGCTCGCCGACCACGGCGCGTTCAACGGCGCGGCGCAGCCGACCAAGTTCCCCGCCGGGTTCTTCGGCATGTTCAGCGGCTCCTACGACCTGCGGACGGCGTACTGCCAGGTCACCGGGGTGTACACCAACAAGGCGCCGGGCGGTGTCGCGTACTCCTGCTCGTTCCGGATCACCGAGGCGGTGTACCTGGTCGAGCGCATGGTGGACCTGCTGGCCGGGGAACTGGGCATGGACCCGGCCGAGTTGCGGCTGAAGAACCTGCTGCGGCCCGAGCAGTTCCCGCACACCACGCCGACCGGCTGGGAGTACGACTCCGGCGACTACGCCAGGACGCTCCGCGTGGCGCTGGATGCCGCCGGCTACCCGGCCCTGCGGAAGGAGCAGGCGGAGCGGCGTGAGCGCGGCGAGCTGATGGGGATCGGCATCAGCTTCTTCACCGAGGCGGTCGGGGCCGGCCCGCGCAAGCACATGGACATCCTCGGCCTCGGCATGGCGGACGGCGCCGACCTGCGGGTGCACCCGACCGGCAAGGCCGTGCTCGCGGTGTCCTGCCAGACCCAGGGCCAGGGCCACGAGACCACGTTCGCCCAGATCGTCGCCGAGGAGCTTGGCCTGTCCGTGGATGACGTGGAGGTCGTGCACGGGGACACCGACCGGACGCCGTTCGGCCTGGGCACCTACGGCTCCCGGTCGACGCCGGTCTCCGGCGCGGCCGCCGCCGTGGTGGCCCGCAAGGTGCGCGAGCGGGCCAGGATCGTGGCCGCGGCCATGCTGGAGGCCTCGGCCGGCGACCTGGAATGGGCAGACGGCCGGTGGCAGGTGCGCGGCGATCCGGGCCAGGGCAAGACCCTGGCCGAGATCGCGATGGCCGCGCACTCGTCGCTCGACCTGCCCGAGGGGGTGCTTGGGCACCTGGACGCGGACACGGTCTACAATCCGCCGAACCTGACTTATCCCTACGGGGCCTACATTTGCGTGGTGGACGTGGACCCCGGCACCGGCGTGGTGCAGGTACGGCGGTTCGTGGCGGTGGACGACTGCGGGGTGCGGATCAACCCCATGATCGTGGAGGGCCAGATCCACGGCGGGCTCGCCGACGGCCTGGGCATGGCCCTGATGCAGGCGATCACGTTCGACTCCGACGGCAACTGCCTCGGCGGCTCGTTCATGGACTACCTGCTGCCCACGGCCGTGGAGTGCCCGTCGTGGGAACTTGCCGAAACGGTCACACCGTGTCCCCACCATCCCATCGGCGCAAAGGGAGTAGGAGAATCGGCCACGGTGGGCTCGCCCGCCGCGGTGGTCAACGCGGTCATGGACGCCCTGCGGCCGTACGGGGTGCGGCATGCGGACATGCCGCTCACGCCGGCCAACGTCTGGTCCGCTATCCAGGGCACCCCGGTGCGGACCGATCTGGCCTTCACATGAGTGAGGAACGATGAACGCAACCGGCGGCGCGGACGGCGGGCCCGGCGTGGACGGCGGGCCCGGCCCGGCGGGCGGTCTTGAGGAGCGGGTCCCGGACGTGGCCGCGCTGCGCGCCGCCCTCGACGCCACCGGGTACCTCGCGGACGAGGCGCTGGCCACGGCCCTGTTCCTGGCCGCCCGGATGGGGCAGCCCATCCTGCTCGAAGGTGAGCCGGGGGTGGGCAAGACCGAGGCGGCCAAGGCGCTGGCGCAGGCGCTGGCCACGCCGCTGCTGCGGTTGCAGTGCTACGAGGGCCTGACCTCCTCGGAGGCGCTGTACGAGTGGAACTACCCGCGCCAGTTGCTGGCGATCAGGCTGGCCGAGGCGCGCGGCGAGACGCTGCACGACGCTGACCTGTTCAGCGAGGAATACCTGCTGGCCCGGCCGCTGCTCGCCGCTTTGGACCATACGGGCCCCCGCCCGGCCGTGCTGCTGATCGACGAGGTGGACCGCGGCGACGACGAGTTCGAGGCGTTCCTGTTCGAGTTGCTCGCCGAGGCGGCGGTCACCATCCCCGAACTCGGCACCAGGCGGGCCAGGTTCCGCCCGGTCGTCGTGCTCACCTCGAACCGGACCCGGGACCTGCACGACGCGCTGAAACGGCGCTGCCTCTACCACTGGATCGACTACCCCGACACCAGCCGCGTCGCGGCGATCATCCGCCGCCGGGTGCCCGTCACCTCGAAGATCCTGGCCGGCCAGGTCGCCCGGGGGGTGGCCCGGCTGCGGGACCTCGACCTCGCCAAGCCGCCCGGGGTCGCGGAGGCGATCAGCTGGGCCGGTGCGCTGAACGTGCTCGGCGCCACCAGCCTCGACAGCGCGACCGCGGGCCAGACGGCCGGCGCGGTGCTGAAGTACTCCGAGGACCTGCAGGCCGTCCGGGCCACCGGGTTCGCGGCCATGGCCGCTGCCGATGAGCCGTGACGCCGGCCCGGCAGAGCCGGATCCCGGCGGCGCGGGGCTAGTGCCGGGGCAGGGTGGTGCGGCCCTGGTGGCCGACGGCGACGATCTGGCCCTGATCGCCGCGCGGTTCGGGGCGGAACTGCGTGCCGCCGGGGTTCCGGCCGACCTCGGCCGCTGTGAGCGCTTCGCCTGGGCCGTCTCCGTGGCCCGGCCGGTCACCGCGGCCGGGCTGTACCTGTGCGCGCTGGCCACCCTGGTGGCGAGCAAGGAGCACATCGAGACGCTGCGGCGCGTCTTCGACGCGATGTTCGGTGACCTGCCCGGCCTGCCGCCAGCCGGCTACGGCCCGCCCAAGCCCAGCCCGGCCGCACCGGAGCGGGGCCGATCGCCAGAGCCGGACGTCCTGCGGGATGCGGCACGGGCCGCCCAGGCTCATGCCATCCGGCTGATCAGGGATGGCGAGCAACCGGCAAAGATCGATCAGGAGGGTGACTCCGGCGACGAGCTGCTGACCGCCCGAGAGGTGCTGGCCAGTGCCACGGAGCGGCTGGCCAGCACCGACTTCGCCGAACTGTCCCCCGCCGAACTGCTCATGCTGTCCGGGCTCATGCGCAAGCTCACGCTGGCGGTGCCGCTGCGCCGGTCGCGCCGGCCGCAGCAGACCCCGCGCGGGCGGCAGACGGACCTGCGCAGCACGCTGCGCCAGGCGCGGCGCACCGGCGGTCACCCGCTGCGCCTGGCCCGGCGGGCCCCGCTGCGCGAGCCGCGCCGCCTGGTGGTGTTGTGTGACATCTCCGGCTCTATGGAGCCGTATGCGCGGGCCATGCTCCAGTTGCTTTACTGTGCGGCAGGCGGCGCCGAGGCTGAGGTGTTCACGTTCGCCACCCGGCTCACCCGGCTCACCGGCACGCTCTCGCACGTCAGGCCCGGTGTGGCGCTGCGGCAGGCCGGTCAGGCGGCACCGGACTGGCTGGGCGGAACCAGAATTGGCGCGTCGATCGCGGAATTCAATGACTCCTACGGCCGCCGGGGCATGGCGCGGGGAGCCGTGGTCGTGATCATCTCCGATGGCTGGGATACCGGGGATCCCGAGGTGCTGCGGCATGAAATGGAGCGGTTGTCCCGGGTGGCGCACCGGATCGTCTGGGTGAACCCCCGGACACAGAGCCCGGAGTACCAGCCCTTGGCCGGGGGCATGGCGGCGGCGTGGCCGTTCTGCGACGCGGTCGTCAGCGCGCACTCCCTGAATGCCCTGGACGAGCTGACCGCCGCCCTGGCCCATCCAGGGCGCCGGGGCTGACGACTTCTGCCGGATGTGGGGGGCCGGCGTTCGTGGCTGAAGGCGTTTGCCGGCGTCCCCCGGTCGCCAACCGCCAGCCTCATCACCCGGCAGTCGCTCCATCCCGCCGTCGCTGCGCAATCCGCACCGGCGCATCGCGCACCTGCGCAGTAGTGCGTCCCTTCCCCGGAGTTAATGCGTTTGCCAGCGCTGGCCACGCCAGGTTAGGTGGGGGCGGGAAGTGAGCCGGGGCCGGCGTGGTTGCCGAAGCCGCATGTGAAAGGGGGCTGAGGTGGGGCACGTGGAGGTGGCGCATGTCAGCCATGCGCTGCCCGACGGCCGGGCACTGATCGACGATGCGTCCTTCCGGATTGGGGAGGGGACGACGGCGGCGCTGGTGGGGCCGAACGGGGCGGGCAAGACCACGCTGATCCGGCTGATCGCGGGGGACGTGCAGCCGCAGTCGGGCACCGTCAGCTTCAGCGGCGGCCTTGGCATCATGCGGCAGTTCGTGGGCGGTTTCCGCGCCGGGGAGGGCACGACGGGGCTAGCGGATACCGGCGGGCTGACCGGCGACTCCACCGTCAGGGACCTGCTGATTTCCGTGGCGCCCCTGCGGTTGCGGGCGGCGGCGGAGCGGCTCGACACGGCCGAACTGACCATGATGGAGCGCGACGACGAGACCACCCAGATGCGTTATGCCGCGGCCCTGGCCGAATGGGGCGACGCCGGTGGCTACGACGCCGAGGTGCTCTGGGACGCGTGCTGCCTGGCCGCCCTGGGAATCGGATACGAGCGGTGCCGCTGGCGTGAGCTGGGCACGCTGTCGGGTGGTGAGCAGAAACGGCTGGTACTCGAGGCGCTGCTGCGCGGGCCCGCCGATGTGCTCCTGCTCGATGAGCCGGACAACTACCTGGATGTGCCCGCCAAGCGCTGGCTGGAGCAGCAACTCGCAACGACCGGCAAGACGGTGCTGCTGGTCAGCCACGACCGGGAACTGCTCGCCAACTGCGCGCAGCGCATCGTCACCGTGGAGGACGGAAGTGTCTGGATCCACGGCGGCGGCTTCGCGACCTACGCGCAGGCCAGGCAGGACCGCAACGAACGCCTCGATGAGCTGCGCCGCCGCTGGGACGAGGAGCACGAGAAGATCAAGCAACTCGTCCGGATGTACCGGCAGAAGGCGTCCTACAACGACGCGATGGCCTCGCGCCTGCAGGCCGCCGAAACCCGGCTGAGGCGGTTCGAGGAAGCAGGTCCGCCGGAACTGGCGCCCAGGGAGCAGAACGTCCGGATGAGGCTGCGCGGCGGCCGCACCGGAAAACGGGCCATCATGTGCGAGAACCTGGAACTGGCCGGGCTCACCCGGCCGTTCTCCACCGAGATCTGGTACAGCGAGCGGGTGGCGGTTCTCGGGGCCAATGGATCCGGGAAGTCGTCGTTCCTGCGGCTGCTCGGCGGGGAGGACATCGCGCACCGGGGGTCGGCGCGCCTGGGGGCCAGGGTGGTGCCCGGCCTGTTCGTTCAGACCCACGCCCGCCCCGATCTCGCGGACCGCTGGCCGGAAGAGATTCTCATGACCGAGCACGCGCTGTTGCGCAACGAGGCGATGGCGGCCCTCGCGCGCTACGAAATCCAGTTCTGCGCGCGGCAGCCGTTTCGTACCTTGTCCGGAGGCCAGCAGGCACGCCTGCAGATTTTGCTGCTGGAGCTGGCGGGGTCGACACTGCTTCTGCTCGACGAGCCAACCGACAACCTGGACCTGTCGAGCGCCGAGGCGCTGCAGGAGGGCCTTGAGTCCTACCAGGGCACGGTGCTGGCGGTGACCCACGATCGCTGGTTCGCCCGGTCTTTCGATCGGTTCCTTGTGTTCCGTGGGGACGGAAATGTGCAGGAATGTGACAGCCCGGTGTGGGACGAGGCTCGGCCGGTCCGGCCGAACTGACCGTGGGCCTTGCTAGGCTGCAGGGGTCTTCAGCCGGCCGTCCGTGGCGGCTTGGCTCCACGCGGCAAGGTGAAGGGGTCCGCACCGTGAAGAAGCTGTTGTTGCTCGCGCTGGTGGGGCTTGGCGTGTTCGCGGCCTGGCGCAAGGTCCAGGCCGATCGCGCCGAGCTTGACTTGTGGACGGAAGCCACCACAAACGACGAGTAACGCCGCGGCCACGAGCTCCTGAGCAGTGGACGGGGGTGAGCAGGTGAGCGGCGGGCCGCCGATCTCGCTGGCATGCTTCGGTCTGTTCGGAACCGCAGCGCAAGACGAAGGCATGCTTGAGCATGCCTTCGCTGAGGCATGCGCCACCCAGGGCGTCGTGCCTGGCACGGCCGACTACGCGCACCACATGGTCGCCGTCCACCAGACGCTCGGCGAGCCCCCGGTCGACGTGTTCCGTGGGCTGTTCCCCGGTAACCCCGGCCGTGCCGAGGCCGCCGCGCTGTCTTTCGAGCGCTCTTTCCGCTCGGCCATCGACCGGCACGGGCTGACCCCGGTTCCGGGCGCCCGGGAGGCGATCGAGCGCCTGCGTGAGTCGGGCGTCCGGGTCTGTATGATCACCGGGCTGTCCCGCCGCCTGCTCGGCATCGTGCTCGATACGCTCGGCTGGTGGCGGCTGGTTGACCTCGCCCTGTCCCCCGAGGACGTGCCCCGGGGCTGCCCCTGGCCTGACCAGATGCTGGCCGCCATGTTGCGCCTGGGCGTCGAGGATGTCCAGGAGGCCGCTTACGCCGGAAGCACCGCCAGTGGCATCCGCTGCGGCCGGCGTGCCGGAGCGCGCATCGTCGCCGGGGTGCTCACCGGCGGGCACACCCGCGAGCGCCTGCGGGCAGCGGGGGCGACCCACTTCATCACCGATATCAGCGAATTTCCGGCGCTCCTGGCCGACGCCGGGCCGGAGGCGGCTGAGACCGAAGCCCCCGGGGCGGCGGTGTCCGCGGGAAGGGCTGGAGCGCCTGCGGCTGGGGTCCCGGCGGCACGCCGGCCGGAAGCGGAGTCCTTCGCGCCGCCCCAGGCGAGCGCCTCCCAGATCGCTCCTCCGTGGCGGGTACCCTAGGAGCGCGACGCGCGGGGCTATAGCTCAGCTGGAAGAGCACGTGCTTTGCAAGCACGGGGTCGGGGGTTCGAGTCCCCCTAGCTCCACTCACTCCCCAATTCTTGATGTCTGACCAGGTCAGCGGCGCGCAGGACAGGCTCCCCCCGGAGTGCCGGGGTGGGGCCTTCCCCGTGTTTGGGAGGAAGTTGGGAGATCATCTTCTTGGGAGATCATCTTCTCCTTGTTGTGCCGGTGCCGGTGCCGGTGCCGGTGCCTGTTGCCGGGTCGCTCGTGGTGCCCGTGCGGGCTGGCGGGTCCTGCCGCGAAACGGCGCCAGGAGTTCGTCGAGCAGCGGGACCGGTGAGCGCGGGCTGATCGCGGCGCGGGCGCGCAGGGATTCTTCCCAGCGGGCCTGGAGCGCGGCCGACGGTGAACATCGTGGCGCGTCCCGCCCGGACCGTCTTAGCGTCACCGTATGGATGTCATTGAGCTGATCCCGGGGCTGCACTTCCTGCGCTTCCCGGTGGGGCATGCCTACCTGTGCGCCGACCCCGACGGCCTGACCCTTATCGATACCAGCCTCCCCCACTTCGCGCCGCAGATCGCCGCGGCAATCCGCGCCCTCGGCCATGACCCCGCTGACCTGCGACGGCTGCTGCTCACCCATTTCCACGCCGACCACGCCGGCTCGGCAGCCCAGATCGCCGCCTGGGGCCACGTACAGGTGTGCGCGCACCACGCCGACGCCACGTTCCTGCGCGGCGAAGAACCCGGGCCGCCCCCGGACCTGGCCGGCTGGGAACGGCCCCTCTACGACCAGGTCAGCGGCCAGCTGCCAGCCACGCCACTGGCACCGGTCCGGATCGACCGCGAACTCGCTGACGGTGACGAACTCGCCTTCGGCGGCGGCGCTGTCGTCGTGGCCGTGCCCGGCCACACCCCCGGCAGCATCGCGTTCTACCTCCCCAGGCCCCGGATCGTGTTCACCGGCGACGCGGCAGCCGCCCGCCCAGGCGACGGCCGGGTCATTCCTGGCGTGTTCAACGCCGACCGCGCCCAGGCCGCCGCGTCCTTCCGCCAGCTGGCCAGGCTCGATACCGAGATCGCCTGCTTCGGCCACGGCGAACCAGTCATCCACGGCGCCGCGGCCCAGCTACAGGAAGCCGCCCAGCAGCTCCACGGCCACGAACAGTGACATCGCATCAGGCTCCCGGAGAACACGCACTACCTGAATACGCAAGCCCACCAGTCCATCGCGTAAAGCTGCCCTTCAGATAACAGAAGGAATGGCAGCATCCGGACTCATGGGATTGAGTTCATTATTTGTTGGCAGGACATGTCATCAAGTGTTATTGATTCCTGCGGCTGATGCCACGGCGCCGGAAGATCCCGGGCAGCGGGTAGCTATCAGTGTGAGGATCTGTGGCAGCCGCGAGTGCAGGGCCTCGGCATAGTGGCGTAATGTCCGGTTTGGTCGTGGGCGGACTCTCCGCCCAGCCAGGTCCAGCGGTTCCAGCAGCCGCGCGGGACAACGGGTGGCGGCGGGCCGCCGGCTACAACGGCAGGCCGGTAAGGAGGAGGTCCAGCGCCCGGGTGTAGTCGGTCATGAATCGTTCCATGTCGCCTTGGGCGGTGAACCAGGAGCTGATCGCGACGCCGAGGGCGGCACCGACGAGCGTGCGGACCTCGAAGTCGTCTGGGTTCCGGCCGGTGCGTTCGGCTATGGCGGTGGCGGTGACCTGGATGGTCCGGGTGAGCTCGTCCAGCATGCGGGCCCGGATCGCGGGCACTGACAGCGCGAAGTCGGTCGTGTCGCGGATCTTGGCGAGGTCGTCGGCCGAGAGGCTGGCGAACGCGTCATGCAGGGACGCGCGCAGCGCCTCGATCGGGGGCATGGCGGGCGGCTGGGCTCGCAGGGCGTCTATCCAGAGGAGTTCCATGTCGTCTTGCAGGACGACGTCTTCTTTGGTGGGGAAGTAGCGGAAGAACGTGGTGTGTGAGACCTCGGCGGCCTCGGCGATCTGCTCGACCGTGGTGGCGTCGTAGCCCTGCTCGCGGAACAGCCGGAACGCGTGCTCCCGGATGGCGGCACGCGTTTTGGCCTTCTTGCGTTCCCGCAGCCCCGGGCGGGCCGCCTCGTGGTGCCCGCGGCGGTGCCGGCCGGGGCAGCCGGGCCGGTGTTGCCCGGCCCGGGGACTGGATGTTCAGGCTGCGCGCTCATGTGCGGATTCTCCTCCTTCCCGGACCTCGTCGGCGCTGCCCGTGGCCCCCGCCGTGGCACGCCAGGGCAGGAACAGCAGCGCCAGCACCATCCCGGCCACCGCCAGCGCGACGCTGGCCCACAGCATCGCGTCGATGCCGTGCACGAAGGCCGAGCGAACCTGGTCAAGCAGTGCGGGCGACCCGGCTTTGTGCGCCAAGGCGATGCCGGTGAACACGCTGCTGCGCACCGCGCTGGCGGTCGCGGTCGGCAGCCCGGCCAGGTGCAGCTGGGCGTGGTAGCCGGCGGCGAGCACGCTGCCGAGCACCGCGGCGGATAGTGGGGCGCCTGCCTTCTGGACCGCTTGCATGACACCGGAGGCGACGCCGGCGCTCTCCTTAGGCATGTCTGCCAGGGCCGCCGACGCCGCGGTGGCCAGGTTCAGCCCGAAGCCGAGCCCGGTGATCGCGGTCCAGGTAGCGATGAACGCCGTGCTGCTGGCGGCGCTCATGGTGGTGCCGAGCACCAGGCCGGCGGCGAGGATGGCAAACCCCAGCGCGGCCGTCAGCTTGGCGGTCAGCCGCTTGATGACCAGGCTGGCCAGGCCGGCGCCGACCGCCAGGCCCGCCAGCAACGGCAGCAGCCGCAAACCGCTGCCCATCGCGTTCACCCCGAGGACCGCCTGGAAGAACTGCGGCGCCGCGAACAGCAGGCCGAACATCGCGAAGACGCCGACCGCCGCCAGGATGGCCCCCCAGGTGAACCGGGCGGACCGGAACAGGCCCAGATCCACCAGGGGCTGCCCACCGGGGCGGCGGGACAGGCGCAGTTCCCAGCCGGCGAAGGCCGCGAGGATGGCAGCTCCGGCCACCATCGCGGTGATCGCCGTGGCCGAGGTCCAGCCGTACTGCCCGGCCGCGATAAAACCGTAGATGAGCACCCCGAGGCCGGTGCAGGAGGTCACGATGCCGGCGGGGTCCAAGCCGGGAGCCTGGCTGGCCCGGGACTCGGGCACCAGCGCCGTGACCGCGGCCAGGCCGATCACCACCACCGGCAGGTTCATCAGGAACACCCAGCCCCACCAGTAGTGGGACAGCAGCCAGCCGCCGAGGATCGGCCCGATCGGCAGGCCCAGGAAGTTGGCCGCGCCCCAGATGCCGATCGCCCTGGGCAGTTCCTCCTCGGTGAACAGCACCGCGAGTACCGAGATCACCAGCGGAATCATGAAGCCTGCGCTCAGCCCGGTCAGGGTCCTGGCGGCGATGAATGCGCCCGCGTTCGGGGAGTAGGCGCACGCCAGCGAGCCGAGGCCGAACATGGTGAGGGCGCCGATCATCATCTTCTTACGGCCGAACCGGTCCCCCAGCAGCCCGCCCGGCAGCAGCGCGACGGCCAGCGCCAGCGTGTACGAAGAAACAAACCACTGCAGGTCGGCCGCTGACGCGTGCAAGGACACCGCCAGCGTTGGCAGCGCCACGCTCAGCACCGTCGCGTCCAGGCTCACGGCCAGCACAGCCAGGGAAAGCCCGGCCAGCGCCCACCACTTGCGGGCCCCCACCGCCGCCCTGGCTTCGATCACAGTCATGACACTCACCACCTTCCAGCCTGCTCTCCCGACTGGCTCCTACTATCAGTTTTGAGTGGAGCACAATCGTTAGTGAGTGCCGAAAGTCCCTTGCCGGGGGTGGCGAAAGCCCCCGCCGGGGGAGCGGGGCGGGGGGGGGGGGGGGGGGGCCCAGCGTGCTTGGTGGGCGCCGCGGTGAACTTGTAAACGGCGGCCCGACACGGACGATTATGGGCCGAGGCTCGGGGCCCTTGCGTGCCTGTGAGTATCAGCCATCCGGCACGCCGCTGTAAGGCTCCGCATCATCTTACGAATAGTAATCCCCGAGTCACAACCGCTTGATCTGGCGTGGGCAGCATCGAAACACCTGCCTCACCCGCCGGAGCTACGATCCCGCTGGCCCTGCGGGGCGCCTGTTGTGGGCGAACTTGCGGGCGGAGGGTGACGGGTGAGGCTGGGCAGCATGACTTCGTCGACCAGCGCGCGCAGCGTTTCGGCGGTCACCGGGCGGCCGTGCTGCAGCATGCGGAACGAGATGTAGCCGGGCAGCACGTCCCAGATGTCGTCGCTGATGACTTCCGGGACGATCTCCCCCCGGCTGACCGCGCGGTGCAGCACGCCGTGCACTTGGTCGCGCCGGTCGCGGTACAGGTCGTCTGCGAGCCCTTCCCGCAGCTGGGGGGTGCGGCTGCTGGCGGCGAGGATCCCGGCGATGGTGCTCGCGTACAGGCGCGCATCGCGGGCGATGATCTCGGCGAGCCCGAGCAGGTCCCCGCGCAGGGTGCCGGTGTCGGGGGGCGTGCCGGTCCCGCGGATTTGGTGCGCGAACGCCGCGCAGACCAGCTCGGCCTTGGAGGGCCAGCGCCGGTACACCGTGGTCTTGCTGGCGTGCGCCCGGGCCGCGACCTTGTCCACGGTGAGGTTGTCGTACCCGGTTTCGCGCAGCACCTCCAAGGTGGCCGCCAGCAGCTCCGCCTCCCGCGCGGTGAGCGAGGCGCCCAGCAGGCCCCGGCCCGCGCCGCGGCGCCCGCTGGCTGGGGGGGAGGTCGCCATAGCCGCACCCTACCGGCTTGGCGATACGGTACTGTACCGTACAATCCGGAGGGACCAGGGCCACGACGGAAGGACAGGCCGTGACCCAGCAGGCAGCAGCCGGGGTGCCACGGCACGGCGCGGCGATCCAGATCTTGGGCGTGTCCGGGGAGCCGGGCCTCGCGACCGCGGACCGCCTGGCCGCGCGGGGCCGCGCCACCCTCGCCCGCCGGGCGCGGGTGCTGCTGCTTGACCTGACCGGCCTGACCTTCAGCGGCGCCCACGGGCTCAGCGCCTTCGTCAAGATCGCCAACCACGCCGGCAAGACAGGATGCCGCTACGGCCTCATCGCGCCGCCGCCGCAAGTGGCGAAGCTGCTGCGCATCACCCGCCTGGACCAGCGGCTGCCGGTATTCGCTGCCATCCACGACGCCCTCGCGCACCTCACGGCCACGGCCTGCGCATGCGCACAGTGACAGGGCAGCAGTGATCAGCCGGACCCGAAAACTGCTGGGGGACGAGTGAGCCACCAAGAAACAGGCATCTTGCCCGGTGATGGACGGCCCGGCCACCCGGCACGCGCCCACCCGCTAGCCGCCCCCAGCCGTGACCCGTGGCTGCGCATCGACCCCGATGCCGCCATGATGTTCCCTCTTCCTGGCCAGCTTGGCCATGGCAGGACAGCGTGCCTGCGGCGCCAGCCTGCCCGCATAACCGGCGGCCGGATCGAAGGCGGTTACACCAACGTATTCGAGCTGATCTGCCCCAGCTGCGGCGACCATCCCTACCTCGATTACTCTGAGATCCCGGCCCGGCTTCAGCAAATCCGCGGGCCTTACCCGCTGCATGTGGGCTTGGCGGCATATGAGAAGCACCTCGGGGCGACCTAACGCGCCTTAAAGCGAATCCGAGGCGAATATCTTGCTTCCTCCAGTACAATTCCATCTGATGAAGGGCTGGTAGTAGTCGGGCATCCATTGGGCCGCAGCCGGTCATGGATATGCGGGCAAACCCTTTTGATACTGGCCGATGTCTTTTAGTGCCGCAGGCTGCCGCTGCTTCTTTCGGGTCCGGTATAGGGTGCTGGCCGGAGGGCATGGATTGGTTCTTCTGCTGGTCCTTGAGGCATCGCGCGGACCCCTGGAGCGGTCGTCGGGCGGCGCGGCATGAGTGACGCACGCGGAACTGGCAGTGGCATGCGGCTGCGGCTGGCGCGGCAGGCGCGGGGGTTCTCACAGCAGCAGTTGGCGGGCATGGCGGGGGTGACGCGGCAGGCGGTGTCTGCGGTGGAGTCGGGGTTGTCGGATCCGTCGCTGCGGGCCGCGCTGGGACTGGCCCGGGCACTGGGCATGACCGTGGAGGAGTTGTTCGGCCAGCTCGCCCCGGCTTCTCCGGTTGCGGCCAGGCCGGCCGCGCCGCTTGGCGGCGCGGGGGCCAGGGTCACGCTTGCGCAGTTGGGTGAGGGGTTCGTCGCACTGCCGTTGCGTGGTTTCACGGTGAGCCGGGCCGGGTTCTTGCCTGCTGGCGGGCTGGCCAGTGAGGCGGGGGAGGCGGGCGCGGGCAGGCAGGTTCAGCTTCTCGGCCCGCCGCGGCCGACGGTTGTCGTCGCGGGCTGTGACCCGGCACTGCCGTTGCTGGGGCATCCGCTGGGTCTGCTCGATCCGCCGGTCGCGCTGAGCTGGTGGCCGTGCCCGAGCCAGGAGGCGCTTGGCCTGGCCGCGGAGGGCCTGGTGCATGTCGCCGGGGCGCATTTGCGCGGGCGGGAGGGCGAGTACAACACCGGCCCGGCCGCCGAATTGCTGCCTGATGGCGGTGAGGTGATCGGGTTCTGCTCCTGGCGGGAGGGGCTGGTGCTGCGGCCCGAGTTGTCCGATGGTGTCGCGGGGATAGGTGATGTGGCCCGGCGCGGGTTGCGGCTGGTGAACCGGGAACCGGGCGCGGAGGCGCGCAGCCTGCTCGACCGTGAGCTGGCCGGGCTGGGGGCCGAAGCCAGCGGCCTGCCCGGGTACGGGACGCAGGCGGCCGGGCACCTGCAGGTGGCTGAGGCGATCGCCGCTGGCCTGGCCGATGCGGGGGTGGCGAGCGAGCCGGCGGCCATGGCCTATGGCCTGGCGTTCGTCCCGCTGGCGGTGGAGCACTTTGACCTGGTCATCCCCGCACGCCAGGCCGGGTCGCGTGAGGTGCAGGCCCTGGTGAAGGTGCTGTCTTCGCGGTGGCTGCTGGACCAGCTGGCAAGCCTGCCCGGGTATGACCCGGCCCGGTGCGGGGAGCGCATCGCGGCACTGCCACCGGGCAGCACGGGTCCCGGCCAGCGGCCCCAGCGTGGTGGTTCCGCCCGGCGGGCTGGTCAGGCCAGCGTTTCCACGGTGCCGGCGCGGGAGACGTCGTAGCCGCCGAGCGCGCGGATCGATGCCTGGACGCCCGGGTCACGCAGGGCGGCGATGAGCGGTTCGGCGGCTGGGAGGGCGTCGCCACTGAGCACGATGTCGAATTCCTCCCAGACGACGGGGACGAAGCCCAGGTCGAGGGCGGTGGCGGCGGAACGGGCGCCCAGCCCGGTGTCGGCCTGGCCGGAGGCGACCGACATGGCGACCTCCAGATGGGAATCAGCCTCGGGCCCGGTCACCGACGCCGGTGCGACGCCAGCTTCGGTCAGCATCCGGTCCAGCAGCACCCGGGTGCCCGCGCCGAACGGGCGCCGGGCCACCCGCAGGGTGCGCAGGTCACCCACGCCGCGGATGTGATCGGGGTTGCCCTCGGGGGTGAGCAGGCCCTGTTCGCGGCGCCATAGGTGAATGAGGGTGGGCTGGCGGCCGCGCAGCACCGCCCGGGCGAACGGGCTGTTGTGCGTGCCGGAGCGGTGCCGCAGGTGGATGGCCGCGGCGTCGGCGGTGCCGCGCCAGATCCTGGTCAGCCCGTGGAAACTGCCGCGCGCGCCGACCGTGACCACCGGTGCGCCGGTATGGCGCAGCACAAGGTCCAGCCCAGGGTCATCGCTGCCGGCCAGGCGCAGTGCTGGTGGACTGCTGAGCAGCCGCCGGGCCGCGATATCCCCGCCAGCGGCGACGCGGGCGCGGCGGCGGTCGGCGACGTCGATCACGCCCGCGTCGGCCAGGTGCCGGTAGGCGCGGCCGACGGTCGAGCCGGTTGCCTGGTACCGGTTCGCGGCCTCGCGGACGCTGGGCAGCTCATCCCCCGGAACCAGCAGGCCGGCCTCGACGTCGCTGGCGATCTTGGTGCTGACCTGGAGGTACCTGGCCATAACCCGGGACTCTACCGGCCGGAGGCGGGCCCATGTGTTCTGGCGCAACAGTGGGCCTCCCGCCGGACCGGCGCCGCTGTTAGGCTCTGTCACGTTCTGTAGCGATACAGAAGGGAACAGCCATGACCCGCAGACTCCGATGGGGCGGGCTTGCCGCAGCCGCCACCCTGGTCCTGGCCGTGACCGCCGCGTGCAGCAGCAGTAGCACGGGCAGCACCGGGACCGGCGCGAGCCCCAGCGCCCCGGCGGCGCAGGGGACGCTGGCGGTGTTCGGCGCGGGGACCCTGGCCACCCCGTTCACCGCGGAGATCGCGGCGTTCAAGAAGGCCAATCCGGGCGTGACCGTGCATTCGCAGTTCGGCGCCAGCGGCGACATGGTCAAGGCCATCACCCAGCTGCACCAGCCCGCCGACGTGCTCGGCGTGGCGGACTACTCGCTGATCCCCAAGCTGATGTTCCCCGCCTCCGCGACCTGGTACCTGGGGTTCGTGTCCAACCAGATCACCTTCGCCTACACCAGCAAAAGCAAGGGCGCCAGCCAGCTCACACCGGCCAACTGGTACAAGATCCTCGCCCAGCCGGGCGTGCACATCGGCCGCTCCAACCCGGCCGCCGACCCGTCCGGATACCAGATCCTGCAAATGCTCCAGCTGGCCAACGGCTACTACCACGACCCGGGCTTGTCCGCCTCGGTGCTGAAGAACTCCCCCGATTCCAGCGTCGCCGAGACCGAGACCTCCCTGCTCGCCGCGCTGCAATCCGGGCAGATCGACTACCTGGCCATCTACAAGTCCAGCGCGCTGGAAAGCCACCTGAAGTACGTCGCGCTGCCGCCGCAGATCAACCTGTCCGACCCGGCCATGGCCGCCGACTACGCCAAGGTCTCCATCCACGCCGGCTCACTCGGGACACTGACCGCCAAGCCGATCATCTACGGGATGACCATCCCGACGAGCGCACCCAACGCCGCGCTGGGCGAGAAGTTCGTCAGCTTCGTCCTCAGCCCCGCCGGCCAGGCGATCATGCGCAGCAACGGGTTCGTGGTCATCTCCCCCGCCCTGGCCAGCCCCCAGGCCAAGGTTCCCGCATCGATCAAGCCGCTCACCACCCCGTGGCCATCATCGGGCGGGTGAGAGTCCCGGCGGGCGGGCCCGGCGGCACAATGACCACGTGATACCCACAGAAACGGCACGGCCCGGCCGCAGCTGGCCCTCGGGCTGGTTCGGCGTGGCCGCCTGGCTGCTCAGCGGGCTGCTCCTGGCCTTCATCGTGCTGCCGATCATCCGGCTGATCACGACCTCGTCGGTGGCCAGCCTGCACGCTGCCGCCAGCACCGCCGCGGTCAGGGACGCGACGCTGCTGAGCCTGCAGGCCGCGGCGATCACCGCCGGGATCGCGACGCTGTTCGGGGTGCCGCTGGCCTACCTCCTGGCCCGCGGCAGCTTCCGGGGACGCGGCGTGATCCAGTCCATCGTGGACCTGCCGCTGGTCGTGCCGCACACCGTCGCCGGGATCGCGCTGCTGTTCCTGCTCGGCCGCACCGGCTGGGTCGGCGCCCCGGCCACCCACCTCGGCGTGTCCTTCTACGGGTCCCAGTGGGGGATCGTGGCGGCGATGCTGTTCGTCAGCTGCCCGTTCGCAGTCAACAGCGCCCGGGTCGCGTTCGAGGCCATCGACCCCCGGCTGGAACCAGCCGCCCGCAGCCTCGGGGCCACCCCCTGGCACGCGTTCCGCCGGATCACCCTGCCCCTGGGGCTGCGCGGGGTGCTGACCGGCGCTGTCCTGGTCTACGCCCGGTCGATCAGCGAGTTCGGCGCCGTGGTGATCATCGCCTACTACCCGGCCACCGCCCCCGTTGAGATCTACAACCTGTTCCTGCAATCCGGCCTGACCCAGTCAGCGTCGGCCGCCGTGGTGCTGCTGATCGTCACCCTGGCCACCTTCCTGGTGTTGCGGACCCTGGCTTCGGGACGGCTGCTCGCCCAGGTCAACCGTGCCTACAACTAGCCCCGGGCTGCACATCAGCGAACTGACCGCCCAGGCCGGGTCCTTCACCCTCGGCCCGGTCAGCCTCGCCGTCCCACCCGACCGGGTGCTGGTCGTGCTCGGCCCATCCGGCGCCGGCAAGACCATGCTGCTGGAAACCATTGCCGGGCTCCGCCCCCAGCAGGCCGGGCAGATCAGCCTCGCCGGCACCGACATCACCGGCCTTCCACCCGAACGGCGCCGCATCGGCCTGGTCTTCCAGGACGCCGCCCTCTTCCCCCACCTGACCGTCAAGGACAACATCAGCTTCGGGCCACGAGCCAGCCGCACCGCCTCCCCCGACGGCACCCGCGCCCTGCTGCACCAGCTCGGCATCGCCCACCTCGCCGACCGGGCACCCCGCTCACTGTCCGGCGGCGAACGCCAGCGCGTCGCCCTCGCCCGCGCGCTGGCGATCCAGCCCAGCCTCCTCCTGCTCGACGAACCCCTCTCCGCCCTCGACCAGCCAACCCGCGAAGACATGCGCACCCTGCTCCAGCGGCTCCTGACCGAACTGGAAATCCCCGCCGCACACGTCACCCACGACCGCGACGAAGCCCTCAGCCTCGGCGACGACCTGGCCATCATCGCCGGCGGGCAACTACGCCAGACCGGCCCAGCCGACCAAGTCGCCGCCGAACCAGCCGACCCCCACGTCGCCCGCCTGCTCGGCTGGACAGAACTCGGCCACGGCACCCTCGCTGGCGATACCGTCCGCATCGGCCAACTAGTGCTCCGTGGCAACTCCGCTGCGCATCTGTCCGGCCCCGTTCAGGCGTTCTACCGCCCCGAGGACATCGAACTCGGGCCCCAGGCACCAGGCACAGCGCCCGGCGTCAGCCTGACCGCGCGCATAGAGCAGGTCATTCACACCCGTCCCCTCGCCCGGATCGTCCTGGGCTCGGACCCGGCGATCACGGCGCTAGCGCTGCATCGAGACGTCGACCGCCTCCAGCTCGCCAGCGGCCAGCAGATACCGGTCAACCTGCCGGCAGCCGGCCTGCGCATCTTCAGCGCCGACTAGAACGCAGGCTTGGCTCTATCCCAGGCTTAGCCACAAGTAGCGGGCGCCGATCGCGATAACCAGAACGCCGACCAGGCGGCGGATCAGCAGTTCAGGCAGCCGGGATTGAATCCGGGCACCGACATACCCGCCGGCCAGGCCGCCGACGCCCAGCGCGATTCCCGTGGGCCAGTCCGGGGCGACTGGGCCTTGCTGATGCAACGACAGCAGCGTGAACGTCACCACCCCGGCCACGGAAGTGACGAACGTCGACGCCAAGGCAGCAGGAGCTACCTGGCTCGCCGGCCGCCCAGAGCCGATCAGAATCGGTGCCAGGATCGACCCACCGCCGATGCCGTAGATGCCGCCGACGCAACCAACCACGGCCGCCAGCGCGATCAGCGCCGGCGCCCGGAGCACCCGGCGCGATCCTGCCAGCCTGCCCGCCGGCGCAGGCCTGGTCAGCGCAAGCCACATGCCCAGCGGGAGCAAGAATGCCGCCGCCACGACCGCGAACACACGCGGCCCTGGGAGCAACTCCACCCGGATCACCGATCCGGCGATAACCCCGGGCAAAGTGCCTGCGATCAACACCAGAGCCAGGCGTTCGCCGGTCTGCCCCTGGCGCCAGTACCGGTACAGCGCACCCGGGGTCGAGACGACGTTGTAAAGCAGGTTCGTCGGGGTAACCGCCGGGCTGGGCGTGCCCAGCACGCTGACCTGAAACGGCAGCAAAAGCACCGCTCCGGAGATCCCAGCAGGCGTCGCCACCATGGCGATCACGAACGCCGCCGCCAGCGCGACGACCTCCGTCCACCCAGCCCCGAGCACCCGGCCACGCTAACGGCCCGCTTACCTGGCCACCAGCCGATGCCAGGCTAATTGCGCAGGTCAATCCAGGGAAGCCAGCTAGGAACGCCCGGCTGGTCGTGAATTGCGAATCGAGGTGGCGCGCTTGGCGGTCCCACAGCGGTTCAGCCAAGCATGCGCCGAACCGCACCTGCTCGCGGCGGGCACGTTCGGCCGCGGTCAGCCCGCCACCATCGGGATACCTCATACGTCCGGCATAGCGCATACCGCGACGGCCGTCACCAGGCTGTCTTCCCGCGGTCAAGATCTTCAGATAGCAACTGCGCTGACGTTACGGCAGGTGCCGGTGCGGGCGCGAGTCGGCGAGGCTCACCGCAGCGGCCAGGCACTCGATCAGCACCGTTGCCCCGACAGTGAACGTAGCGCCGACGGTGACGTAGCTGCCCGGCAGCACATCGAAGGCCAGGCTCCGCAGGCTGTCCGGCAGGGCCACGGCAGATCAGCCCGGTCCCGGCGGACCGGGCCGCCACGAGCAGCCGGGCGTGGTAGCGGGAAAGGACCGGCACCGTCCGCGGGCGGGCGCCCACCTCCGGAACCGGCTCAAGGCCCAGCCCGAGGCCGTAATCGGCGAGCTTCCCAGCCGCCCATAGCAGGTTCTTCGCCCGCTCCCGCCCCTGCGGCCCGGTTCTCGTGATCACGTCCCGGGCGAACGCCGCCGCCTTCGCAGATACCGACGACGGCTCCACCGCCCGGTATAGGCGGCAGCCCCGGCAGCCATCACGTCCATACAGCACTTATACTTAACGGAATGCGGGGGATGCGGGAACCCGGCTGCGACAATGACAGCGTGTCGCCCACCCCGGCCCAGCAATCCCGCGCCGCAGCCATCGCGGCCGAGATCACCGCCCGCCTGGCCGCCGTCAGCTTCGCCCTGCCCGGCACCCTCGCCGACCGGATGACCCGCTGCGGCCACCCCGGCTGCCGCTGCCGCGCCGACCCCCCGCAGCCGCACGGCCCCTACCACCAGTGGACCCGCAAGAAAAACGGCAAAACCTCAACCCGCATCCTCAGCGACAGCCAGCTCGCCGACTACCAGCCCTGGTTCGACAACCACCGCCGCCTGCGCGAACTGGTCGCCGAACTCGAGGAACTCAGCCTCGCCATCGCCGAAGCAGACCCCCGCTGGAACCGCTAACCAGGCCCGCCCGGCGCACGCACCGGCATCCCCCCCGCAGCTGCCGCCAGAACCGGAACAGCAGCCCCCAGAAAATGTGGGCTGGACCCGCTTAACCTGTGGGCGGCCCTCCAGCCAGGCCCCGTTTCCCCAGGTCAACCCCAAACGTGAAGACCTCACTCCCCCGTTAACGCACCCAGGAGCCACTTCCGGGGCCTGCTTTTTGATCTTCATAAGGCATCCTTGCTGCGGCGTGCCCGAAGTGTTACGTGCCCAATCGAGTGCCGGGTGTGGTGCGCGCCCGGCCGGGCTTGCGCTTGAGTTCGTCCGCCGCGAGTTCGCCGAGTGCGTCGGCGATCTGGCGCTGTCGCTCGTCGCTGGAATGCAGGTAGATCATCGCGGCTCTGGTGCTGCTGTGGCCCATGCGTGCCATCAGCTCACGGTGGCACCCGCACCAGGGAACCCACCGGCAGCGCAGGCTCAGTCATCGGCCTGCGGAGTCAGCACGTAGGCGATCTTGAACGCAGCGGTCTCCACCTCACCGACCGGCGCGATCCGGTCACCCCATGACCACCAAAACCACCACCCGCCATCGTCCGCGGTGCCCCGGGTCAGGGTCCCGATAACCAGAGCACGGCGCGACCGGCGGAACTTCCAGCACGAGCGCGGCGCCGGTCATTGCCCGCTCGGCTAGGTGCCGGTGTCGGCGATGCCCGGGGGGACGACCTTGCCGTGCTCGATGTCCTGGGACAGTTCCGCCTTGGCGGTGTGGGCGCCCTCGTCCAGCACACCGGAGCCCGCCGCCCGCGAGATGACGTCGCCGCCGCGGCCGCGCAGCACGAACGCGAAGCCGACGGCGATCAGCATGCCGGCGATCGGCCCCACCAGGTACACCCAGTAGCTCGTCCAGTACCCGCTGGCCAGGGCGGGGCCGAAGGAACGCGCCGGGTTCATCGACACGCCGCTGACCGGAGCTGCCCATAGACCGGCCAGGGCGATGTAGCCGCCGACTCCGAGCGCGGCGATCGCGCCGACATTCTGCGCCGCGGATGCGGTGCCTAGGATCACGCTCACCAAGAGCGCGGTGAGCACGATTTCCATGAGCAGGGCCTGCCAGTTGTGGTACCCGGGGCCCGGCAGGGTCGCCCCGAGATGCTCGACGTTGCCGAACACCCAGCGCAGGAACAGGCAGGCCAGCGTCGCGCCGATGAGCTGGATGACGATGTAGCCCGGGACCCGCTTCCACGGGAAGTCCCCGCGCAGCGCGAACGCCAGCGACACCGCCGGGTTCAGGTGCGCGCCGGAGACCGCGCCCATGAACAAGATGATCGCCGTCACCATCAGCCCCGGCGCGACGACCGCCGCCGCGAGGCTGATCTGCCCCTTCGCGTGCAACAGCCCCCCGCCAGCGGCCGCTAGGACCAGCGCGAAGGTACCCAGCAACTCCGAGAACAGCCGCCGCCATTCCCTGCTCGGGTCATCGAAGTCCTGACGGTTCCCGAACTCAAGGGTGAGTATGTGGTGCGTGCGCGCGAAGGCCGACCCCAGCGACCCCGGGTCGATCCGCTGAGCCGCCGCGCCGCCCACAGCATCCGCCTCCTGTGCGGCCGCCGGACCATCCGTCCGGCTCACAGGCACGCTGTCTGTCATGCCCGATCCTTCCTAATCACAGCACCCAGAGGCTTCGCAATAAGGATCGCAAGCCCGCGCCCTCCATCTTTGCCTGCGCGACAGGAACAGGGCCGCCCCTGCCGTCCTCGCACTGCCGCGCCGCCGCGATCGTCGGCCAGACACTGGCGGGGCGCTCCCTCCCATACTTGCGTTCGGCGAGACCGCATCACCTCACCCGCACTGGGTGAGCAACTGGCCGCCGATCTCAGATCGCCTTGCAGCACTGGGTGGCGCCATCCTCCGTCGCGCGCTGATCACGTGACCGGCAGCATCAGTACGCGGAACGCGCGAGTGGGCCAGCAGGCGCGTTCCGTCGACCCACGCGGTCACGATGTTGCTCGGCGCGTCCCGCCGGTCCGGAACGAACCGGCGGGTGTCATCCACCGAAGACGTGTCGTGTCGCCTCCGGGATGCCGCCAGGCCGCGACAGGCCCCGGAGTCGCCTGGCCGAACCGCGTGAAGGCCCGCCCCAATGGCCACCGGCGACGGCACGGATAGCCGAGGTACTGCGGCATGAACGAGGGCCACCAGGTCAGCAACCTGCGGATTCGGCACATGACCGCTGGTATAGATCCACTGGCGCCAGGCCGTCCTTATGGGGCTGCCCGGCCCTGGTCCCGAAGAACCCGGTCCGGGGTTAGCGTCCGGTGCCAGAACACTCCGACGAGCCTGCCATGCCCGACTTCCCGGGCCAATGCGGGCGGCGGAATGACGAGCACGGGGCATTGGGCATGCGCAAGGCAGTAACGGCTCACCCTGCGGCAAACCATCCGGCCCAGCGCACGACGATGGCCAGCACCGACGACCAGCAGGTCACCAGGGCAGCGGGCCACTTTGACTAGCACCGGTCCAGCAGCCTCGCCGCACTCCACAAGAGGCCGGACCGGTGGATCGTCAAGGACTTCTCCCCAGGCTGCGATCAGCGCATCCTTGAGCTGCTGGCAGGCGGCGTCTCGCAATACCTTCCGCAGATAGCCCGAAGGCTGGCAGGGGTCGGCGAGATCACCGCCCGGATGCACGCAGGCAAGAACAGGTATTAGGGTGGCACCATCGGCACGGGCCAGGTCCTCCGCGTAACGCAGTGCCCGGAGGCTGCCCGGTGAGCCGCTCGCGCCGACAATGACCCGTCGGAAGCCAGACACGGCAGCACTCCCTCCTCGCGGCAGGTCGCCACTGCCTAGATAACTCCCCTCCAGCGGGGAAGGGAAACCGTGTCAAAGATCAGGTGAGGCCGATGCCCTGGTCACATTCCCGGATGGATCTGGACTGGGGCCGCCGTCCGCGACCCCTGCAGTGGTGCAAGGTGAACCCGGCTTCGGTCAGCGCTCGGGCGATGTCACTGGCCAAGGTTTCAGAGGATCGTCGTCCCGCAGTGGCCGGCCGTATGCGTCGGCCAGCCGCCCGGCCGCGCCCGCGAGTTCTTCGCGCTCGGCGAGGGCCCGCAGCGGTCCCAGCGCTGGTGCCTGTCTGTGGGATCGTTTGCTTTGACCTGGCACAACTTTTTGGTCATACTTTTGACTATGACTACGCTGCCGCTCGGTGAAGTCAAATCCCACCTCTCCGAGCTCGTGAACCGCGTTCACGAACATCATGAGCGGGTGACGGTGACGGTCCACGGCCGCCCCTCAGCCGTCCTGCTGGCGACAGAAGACCTTGAACGGCTCGAGGAAACCCTCGCCATCCTCCGCGACTCAGAAACCGTGAGCCGTCTCGCCACATCCGATGCCGAACTGGCACGGGGTGAGTCGGTTTCAGCGGAGGAACTGGCAGCAGCGATGCGCCGCCCCTCAAGCAGGTGACTGGGCTGGCTCCGGATGCTCCCTACACCCTGCGGACCACCGCTACCGTCCGGCGAGCATTGACTGAGACCCTGCCCGAGGCTGTCGCAGCCGCGGCCTATGAGTTCATCACTGGCCCTTTGCTGACTCAGCCATATCGTGTCGGGAAAAGACTTCTTGCGCCGCTGGACGACAGGTTCAGCGCCCGGCGCGGGACTTACCGGGTCATCTACCGGATCGATGACAAGGCCCGGGTGGTCACCGTGGTTGACGTTGGCCACGGGCGCGATGTGTACCGGACCTGACCGCAGCGGCCCATCCGTCTGCGGGAATGGACTACTCCAAACCGTGGACTATTACCTCGAACACGGAGTGAGCATGCCCGCGTTGAATACCCCGCGCATCGTCCAGGTCACGATCAACGTCACCGATCTGGCCGAGTCGATCTCGCTCTACCGGGCCGCCTTCAACGCGGCTTTCAACGAGGACATCTCATCGTTCATCTTCGGCGACCCGGCATCACCTACCGCCTGGGTTCACCTAGGGGAAACCGCCTGGCAGGGGTTGCCTGGTCATCTGCCTGCGTGTGAGCCTGGCATGGCCATGGACAGCAACCGGGTCCAAGGCCACAGGCGTGGCCGCCGGCGAGCATGGCGCCGAACCGGTCCAGTGAAAAGGCACGACATGCCCTGGGGCGTCCTGTTCCGAATCCGCGAGTGCCTCAAGGGCAGCTTGCGGTTCCTTCCCGGTGGCCGTAACGATCCGCGGCCTGCTGCAAGGAGGTTCGCGATATGAGCGCCACAACGGGTCCGGCCGCGTCACTGCCGGTCACCCAGAAGCGGGAGTTCTGGGTCCTGATGGGTTACGCGGTCGCGCTGGGGGTGTTCGGCGCGTTCGCCGGCCTGGTGTTCGTCGGGGTGATCAAGTTCGGGGGCAAGTGGTATTCCGATTCCCATCCGGGCTGGTTCGGCGGGCACTGGTGGTGGGTGGCTGTCGCTGGGGCGGCCGGTGTCGCAGTCGGCCTGCTGCGCCGCCTGACCCGGCTGCCCTGGGAGGTCCCCGGCCTGTTCGATGACCTGCAGACCGGGCACGTCCGCCCAGGACTGGTGCCCGGGCTTGTGGCCGTCTCGACGGTGTCGCTGATCGGCGGCGCCAGCCTCGGCCCGGAGAAGGCGCTGGGCTCCATGGGCGGCGGGGCCGGCAGCTGGATCGCCCAGCGCAGAGGGCTCGGCGAAGAGGACTCCAAGGTGAACACCCTGTCCGGGTTCGCCGGCGCCTACGGCGGGCTGTTCTCCAGCACGCTGATCGTGGTGATGCTGATCCTGGAGGTCGCCCGCCCGGGCGGGCAACGGCTCACCAAGGCCCTCGCCGGGACCATCGTCGCCTCGAGCGTCTCGTTCGGCATCTACTTCGCCATCGCCGGCGCCGTGTTCCTGGACGACTACCAGGTGCCGCCCTACAAGTTCCACGACTGGCAGCTGCTCGCCGGGGTCCCCCTGGGCCTGTTCGCGGCCCTGGTGGTGACGCTGCTGGCTGGGTTCATGATGGCGGCGGCGCGGCTGTTCGGCCGGCTGAAGGTCCCGGACATCGCGAAATCGGCGCTGGGCGGCGTGGTGTTCGGAATCGTCGGCGTGGCCCTGCCGCTGACGATGTTCTCCGGCAGCGATCAGCTCAACACCGTGCTCCACGACGCCGGGACCCTCGGCCTGGGCCTGCTTGCCGCCGTCCTGATCGCCAAGATGCTCACCTTCGCCGTCAGCCAGGGCAGCGGCTTCGTCGGCGGGCCCATCTTCCCGTCGCTGTTCATCGGCGGAACCGCCGGGGTCCTCGTCCACCAGGTGATCCCGGGCGTGCCCCTGGGCCTCGCGTTCACCTGCCTGCTCGCCGCCGTCCCGGGCGCGCTTGCCCCCGCGCCGTTCTCGATGGTGCTGATGGCCGCGTTCTTGACCCAGGTCGGGGCCCTGCAGACCGCACCCATCCTGATCGCCGTCATTACCGCCTCCCTCACCATGGAAGGCGTCAAATACCTCCTGGCCAGCCGCAAACAGGCCCGCGCAGCCGCAGCGAAACCAGCAGCCTCCCCGGGCGGGCACAGCGCCGAAGCATGACGCGGCACACGGCCAGGCCGCTGGTATGGCGCGAAGCGCTGTCTGCCGCAGTCGGTGATTCGCCCCTGTGTGCTCTGGCCTTGCCATGCGCGCGGTTGGCGGCTTCCCTGCGATTCGGCGATCACCTCGGGCTCAGGTCGGCACCGCTGCGGGATCACGGTTGGTCCGGGGAGCCGGTCGCTCGTGCGGCAGCTCTCTGGTGAACCCGAGCGAGATGAGGGCGAGGAGGGCAGCAGCCAGAAGCCCGGCCTTGAGCGATCGGAGCTGTGCCGCCTCGTAGTCATCGACGAGCGCTGCTGTAGTCGCGGTGTCGAGACCAGCCTTTTTCGCTGCGGCGTCGATCTGTGTGGAGGAGACGAAGTTGGTGTTGGAGCCCGCCGCCACTCCCACCTGGGACGACACGGTGGCGCTGATTCGAGGGTCGTGCTCGACGTTTGAGATGAAGGTGTTGGTCAGGCCGATCAGCACGATGGCCCCGATGAGCGCCACCCCGAGCGACGAGCCGAGCTGTTGCCCGGTGTACTGGAGCCCTCCGGCCTCGCTGCGGCCCGACTCCTCGACCGAGGACTGAACCACGTTGCCCAGCTGGGAGATCATCAAGCCCATCCCGACACCGAGCACGGCCATTCCGATGGCGAATCCAGCGCTGGAGAGAGTGGGCTTGATCGTCGCGAGCAGGACGAGGGCACCGGCGAGGGTCACGATCAGACCGCTCCGCACGATCGCCCGCACCGGAAAGCGGTTCGACAGTCGTGAGCCGATCGCCGAGGTCGCGAACATGGTGATCGAGATGGGCAGCATCTTGATCCCGGTCTCGAGGGCGCTCAGCCCAAGGACCAACTGGAGATAGAGCGGAACGACGAAGAAGATCCCCATGAGGAGGAGGTTCTGGCTGAACATCCCGATCAGCCCCGACCGCACCGGCGGGATCCGGGCAAGTGAGAGATGGACCAGTGGGTCTCGGTTCGTGGCTTCGCGATGGCGCTGCCAGGTCACGAATCCCCACAGCAGGATGCCACCAGCGGCGAGGACGAAGAGGGTGAGCGAGAAGCCGAAGATGGTGATCGGGGAGTTCTTCGGCTTGACCCACCCCCAGGTACTCGACTCGAGAACTCCGAAGACGAAGACCCCCAGACCGGCGGCCGACAGCACCGAGCCGACGATGTCGAGCTTCGGAGCAGGATCCGGGCGAGGGGCGTCTGCCACCTTCCGCATCATGATCAGAATAAATGCGGCAATGAAGACCTCGCCGACGAACACGACCCGCCACGTGAGCACGGTCGTCGCCCACCCGCCCACGATGGGGCCGACCGCGATCCCCGCACCAGCGACCCCACCGATGACCGCGTAAGCGGTCTTGCGCCGTGGCCCCGCGAAGTTGCCGGCAATCAACGCCGCGAGCGCAGGAAAGACCAGCGACGCGCCGATGCCCTCGAGCACCGACCACCCGAGGGCGAGCACAGCTACCGACTGGGACAGCGCGGTCAGCGCCGAGCCGCAGGCATAGATGATCAGTCCGATGCCGAACGCCCGGCGGCGGCCGATCATGTCGCCGATCTTGGCCCCGGTGAGGATGAGCATGGCCATGACCAGGCAGTAAAGGGTGATGACCGCCTGGATCGTGGTGACCGTGGTGTGGAAGTCATGGACCAGCGCGCCGATCGAGACGTTCATTACGGACTGGTCCAGCACCATGAGGAACTGCGCCGTGGCCAAGGCGACCAGTGCCAGCCAGCCCTTGTTCGCCGTGGCGTTGTTCACGTTCCCCCTCGGGTGTGGAGTCCCGCGACCCCGGTCATGCGCGGTGCTGCTGAGTGTCGGCGGGTTCCGGCGGTGCGGCGTGTAAAGACGGTACCGCCGGACGTGACCAACCTGGGCCCGCCCCGCCTTCCTGTAATTACCGTCCCGGCGACAGTGTCAATATCTCAGTAGCCGCACTTATCCTTGGCCTCCGTTATCTGTCCTTCGGCCCGCATACCGGTGCCTTTCGTCCCTGCAGCCGCACCACCTTGTCTGAGCAGGGTGGTAGTGGATCGGTGGTTGCTCCTCAGGTGGCCTCCGGTGTCGCTGCTGCTCGGCAGCAAATATGAGCGTTCGGTACGAACGCGAGGAGGGCACGTCATGTTGATCTTGTGGATTCTGTGCGTTGTCATCTGGATCGCGATCGCGTTCTGGCCCGCCCGTGTCGCTGGCCGGAAGGGCCACAGCTTCATCGGGTTCTTCATCTTCAGCCTGTTCTTCTTCCCGGCCGCGCTCATCGTCGCTTACCTCGTCCGCGACCGCACCCACGTCCCGTCCAGGGCTGCTGCTGTGAGCTAGCCCGCCAGCCCACGCCTGGTGATCGGACGGGCGTTCAGGCCCGGCCTGTTCTGGCCGGGGCTTTCCCCCTAGGTGAATTCGGGGGGTAGGTGATGCAGGGTCACCTGCCTGGGTGTGAGCCTGAAACCGTGACGCACCGGCCGGTAACGGCTGAGGCGGATTCGCTGAACCGCCTGGCAAAGGATGCCAGCGAAACTGGAGGAGGGCCCCATGACCGATACACCTGTCCTTGACACACTCGCCGACATCACCGCCGCGTCGGTCGAGCACAATTCTCTTGCTCCGCGGGAGCTTATGCTCGCGAGGATCGCCGCGCTGATCGCGGTGGACGCGCCGCCTGCCTCCTACCTCGCCAACGCCGGGGCCGCCACCGACAGCGGGCTCACCGCCGACGATCTCCAGGGAGTCATGATCGCGGTTGCCCCGGTGGTGGGCACGGCCCGGGTGATCTCGGCAGGCGGGAAGCTCCTCCGGGCGCTGGGCATCGCGATTGAGGTGGCCGAAGCCGCCGAGATGGTCGAAGACGGCGATGCCGGGTAGTAGCAGCAACTAGCCCAAAGGTCGAGGAGGCGATCGAGAACGCGGTGACCAGGGCGGAGAAGCAGACAGCCCAGGAGCTTGACGTAGATCCGAAGGACCTCGACAAGGCTATGCAGCAAGCGGTCAAGGAGATGTAACCCGGCCGCCTGTCCCGGTCGCTGTCGGCACCGCGGCTACCACGGAAAGTCAGCCCACTCGCCGGTCCCGGCCGGGTACGGCTGTTTCGCCCGCACGCCGGAATGCCGGCACCCTCAAGGACCCGTGAGATTCGCCGATCAGCCAGTTACGCGCACATAGCTGCTGCTCGCCGCGTGACTCAGGCGGGGCCAGGGCGGTGGCTGCAGTCAGGCCACGCCTGACTGCAGCCACCGGGGCTTTGACCGGGGAACGTCTGGCCCGGTGACACCGAGGGTCTCCTCCCTGGGCGGGTGCGGGGCCGGCGCGGGCACGCGAACTATCAACGAGGTGCCGGGCGCATCGCCTGGCGGTTGGGGTGGCGAGATGAAGACGGTGATTGTGGGAGGAGTGGCGGCTGGCGCCTCGACGGGTGCGCGGCTGCGGCGGCTGGACGAGTCGGCCGAGATCGTGGTGCTGGAGCGGGACCACTATGTGTCGTTCGCGAACTGTGGCTTGCCGTATCACATCGGTGGGGTGATCCCGGACCGGGACAGCCTGCTGCTGCAGACCCCGGAGAGCCTGCGCAGCGCCCTGGCGCTGGATGTGCGGACCGGGCAGGACGTGATCCGTATCGACCGCGGCGCCAAGGAAGTGGAGGTACGCGACTTGGCGCGGGGGCGGACGTACCGGGAGTCCTACGACAAGCTGGTGCTGTGCCTGGGGGCCGAACCGGTCCGGCCGCCGATCCCCGGTGGCGATGACCCGCGGGTGGATGTGCTGCGCAACATCCCCGATATGGACCGGATTATCGCCCAGCTCGACAAGGGCGCCACCAGCGCGGTCATCGTCGGCGGCAGCTACATCGGGCTGGAGCTCGCCGAGGCCTTTAGGGCCCGCGGGCTGGCAACGACCGTGGTGGAGCGGACCGGGCGGCTGATGCCGTGGCTGGACCCGGAGATGACCCGGATTCTGGACTACCACGTCGCCACCCATGATGTGGACCTGCGGCTCGACACGTCCGCCACCGCAGTTCGCCGGGGGCGGGGCGACGGGCTGGTGGTCGATCTGTCCGACGGCACATCAGCCGAAGCTGACGTTGTCGTGATGGCGGCCGGGGCGCGTCCCAGCGTCGGCCTTGCCCGTGACGCCGGTATCGAGATCGGGCCGCGTGGCGGCATCATGGTGGACGCGCAGATGCGCACCTCGGCGCCCGACATCCTCGCCGCCGGGGACGCCGTGGAGACCGCTCACCTTTTGACCGGGGAGCCCACGCTGTCGATGCTGGCCGGGCCGGCGAACCGGGAAGGCCGGATCGCCGCCGACACGATCGCCGGCCGCGAGGATGTCGGCGGCTACCGGGGCACCCAGGGCACCGCGGTGGTCAAGGTGTTCGACATGACCGCCGGCGGCACCGGCCTGACCGAGACCGAGCTGGACGCGGCGGGCATGGACTACCGCAAGGTCTACACCCACCAAAACGGCCATGCGGCGTACTATCCGGGCACCGCGCCGCTGTTCCTGAAGGTGCTGTTCGACCCGGCCGAGGGGAAGCTGCTGGGCGCGCAGGTGCTCGGCTGGGACGGCGTCGACAAGCGCATCGATGTCCTGGCGGTCGCGCTGCGCGCCGGGATGACGGTGTTCGACCTGGAGCACCTCGAGCTGGCCTACGCCCCGCCGTACGGGGCGGCGAAGGACCCGGTCAACATGGCCGGTTTCCTGGCCGCGAACCTGCTGCGCGGCGACATCGCCCTGTGGTACCCGGAGGACTACCCCGACTGCGCCGGCAAGGTGACGATCCTTGATGTGCGCACCCCGGCCGAATACGGCGCCTGGCACATCCCTGGGGCGGTCCTCATCCCGTACACCGAGCTGCGGCAGCGGCTGGATGAGGTGCCCCGGGACAAGCCCGTATACGCCTACTGCCGGTCGGGTTTCCGCAGCTACATCGCCTACTGCGTGCTGAAGCAGAACGGGTGGGACCAGGTGGCGTTCCTGGCCGGCGGGATGATGACTTACCACGGCTACCACCGCACCCCGCTGGCGGTGGGAAAGGGCGGCATGCCGATGGTCGCCCACGCCGAGGACCGGCTGGCCCAGCGCCCCGGCGCGCTCGAACACATCTGACGAGCAGCAAGGGGCCAGGACGCCGTCCTGGGTGACGTTCCGTTTACGCCTGTTGGTCTCGGAGTTGGTGGTTCTGTTTCACCGGCCGGGTGAAGGCCTCCCACCACGCCGGATCCGGGCGGAACGGCGCTGCCGGCCGGCCGGTGGCGTCTGTGTCCACCTGGTAGACCAGGCCGGCGGCCAGATCGGAGCGGCGCTGCTCGTCGGTCCAGCCCTCTGTCGCTGTCGTGACGAAGAGCCGGTGCAGGCCGGGGCCGCCGAAGGCACAGCACGTGCACTCCCGGGCCGGGATGGGGTACACGCCGCGCAACGAGCCGTCGGGTGCGTAGTGGTTGACCCGCCCGCCGCCGTAGATCGCCACCCACAGGTCACCCGCAGCGTCCACCGTCATCCCGTCTGGTGCTCCGATGTCTTCGGGCACGGTGACCAGGACTCGCCCAGCGGAGATAGTGCCGCGATCGCCGTCGAACGCGAACGCGTGGACCACCCGTGGGCCGCTGTCCACCAGGTACATTGTCCGGCCGTCGGGGCTCCAGCCAATTCCGTTGGAGATCGTCAGGCCCTCGAGCACCACCTCGGCCTGCCCCGTCCGGTCCAGCCGGTAGAGCGTGCCCCCGCCGGTGTGGTGGTCGTCGGCCAGGGTCCCGCCCCAGAACCTGCCCTGGGGATCGCAGGCGCCGTCGTTCATGCGGGTCCCGGCCGGTGCCACCTGGGCGATGGTGCGCTGGGTGCCGTCGAACGCGAGGTGGACGAAGCCACGCCCGGCCCCGAGTACCCAGCCGTCGTCCCCCTCGATGGGAGCGATCATCCCGACCGTTTCAGGCAGCTGGTAGACCCCGACGCGCTCGATCAAGCCGTCGTTGCGGAGCAGGCCCCGGGCGACCCGTCCGGCCAGGATGTCGACTGCCAGCAGCTCGCCGCGGCGGCCGTCCCACCGGATGCCCTCACCGAGTTGGGTCTGCTCGGTATTGCAGGCGACTGCCTGGCCGTCTCGCTGGGGACCGGTTTCCGTGTTAGTTGCCATTGTCAGCCTCCGAAGTCGACGACGACCTTGATGTCGTCTGGCCCGCGCTGGAGGGCGTCGGCGATGTTCTGGGGCGGGACCCGGCGAGAGATCAGCCGGGCCAGCCAGGCCCGGTCGGCCCGGGCCAGTTCCTCGGCGGCCCGGTAGAAGTGCCGCCGGTTGGCGTTGACCGAGCCGACGACCACGTTGTTCTGCAGGACCACCTGTTTGGCCACGTCGGCCGTTGATAGCCCGCTCGGCGGCCCCCCGCTGCCCACTCCGGTGAGGCAGACCACCCCGCCAGCGCCGACGTGGCGGATCGAGTCGATGATCACCGAGCCGACCCCGGTGCACTCGATCACGACGTCGGGTTCGAGGCCCAGGGCGTCCATGGCCCCGGCATGGTAGGTGGCGCCGAGGTCGGCGACGAGCTGAGGCTTGGCGCCCTTGGTGACCTGGTCGAGGACGTGGACGTCGAGCCCGTGCTGGACGCCTATCAGGGCGGCGAGCATGCCGATCGGGCCGGCGCCGGTGACCAGCGCGTGCCGGGGTTCCCAGAAGGCCCGCGCTCGCATGGCCGCGACCAGTTCCCAGGCCTTGGCCACCACGGTGGTCGGCTCGAGCAGCACGCCGAGGACGCCGAGGGAGGAGTCGAGCTTGGTGAAGTACCCGGGTTCGATCCGCCAGCGTTCGGACATGAACCCGTCGATCTGCTTGATGCCCCGCTCCGTGTACTGCCCGTTGCGGCACATGTCCCACTCACCGACGGCACAGTTGGGGCAGGGCACCGGGTCGGGCCGCCGGACGATCCCGACGATCAGGTCGCCGGCCTGCAGGCCGCTGCCCGGCCCGGGATCCACGACCCGGCCGAGCGACTCGTGGCCGAGGATGAGCCGGTCCCGCCCGGGGGGCGACCAACCGTAGGCGCCCGAGGCGATCTCGACATCCGTTCCGCAGATGCCGACGGCCACCGCCTGGACCAGGATCGAGCCGGTGCTCTGGTCCGGTTCGGGGACCTCCTCGAAGCGAACCGACCCCCCGACCCCCGGCTGAACCGTTACTGCTTTCATGACTGCTCCCCAGATAGTCTTTTTCGCTGGTCCGCAGGCGTGATCGGGATCACCGGGAGTAGAGTTCTCCGTCGCGGGAGAGCCGACGCTGCCCCTCGCCCGGCGGGACGATCGGCCCGCAGCCGCGCGCATGACGGGCAGAGCTCGCGGTCCAGAAGGGCCGCCATGTGATCGGGCAGGCGATCGCGGATGAATTCCCGGTGCGCGGCCGTCTGCGTCGGCGCGCCACATTCGCTGCAGGTCAGCAGCGGCTGTTCGCATACAACGGTTCCCGTGATGATCGTGCGGCGCACGAGGTCCGGCGCGGCGCCGCCGGGCACGCCGCCGGCCAATACGTCGACCTCATCCTCGATCCGGATGGCGCCGGTCGGGCATACCTGGCTGCAGGCGCCGCAGCCGATGCACAGCTCGGCTGGGCGGGTGAAGTCGAAGTAGGCCAGCCGGCCGGCGTCGGTGTCTGACATGCGCAGCGCGTCGACGCCCATCTCGCTGCAGGCGGCCATGCACAGGCCGCAGCCGATGCACACGTCGCAGCGCAGGCAGCGGCGCGCCTCGTCGTGTGCCATCGCGTCGGTCAGGCCCTCCTCGATCTGGACGTAGTTGCCGAGGCCGATGACTTCTTCGGCGGTCCGCTCGGGCATCACGGCACGGGGCAGGTGGGTGCGATCGTCCGCCACGACGGTCAGGGGAATGACGTCGGCGCGGCGTACCGGCGTGCCGGTGGCGACGTCCATGGGCTCCCCGCGCAGCCAGGCATCGATCGCGTTCGCGGCGATCTTCCCGGAGCGGATGGCCTCCACGACCGTCCGCGGGCCGTGCTCGACGTCGCCTCCGGCGAAGACGCCTGGCACCTTGGTCATCAGGCTCTTCGGGTCGGTGAGGATGAAGCCGTGGGTGGTCTCGACCCCGCTGCCGTCGAGGATGGTCAGGTCGGTGCCCTGACCGGTGGCGAGGATCACGTGGTCGCCCTCGAGCGTCAGCAGGCGGGCGGCGTCGAACTTCGGATCGAAGGTTCCGGCCTCGTCGTGGACCTGCTCGCAGAACTGGAAGGTGGTCTCGCCATCCTCTCCGATCCGGACCGGGCCCCAGCCAGGGTGCAGTTGCACGCCTTCCCCGACGGCGTTCTCGATCTCGTGGGCACTGGCCGGCATCTCGCGGCGGTTCTCAAGGGAGACCATGTCGACGTGCGTTGCGCCTTGGCGCAGAGCCGTCAAGGCGACGTCGATCGCGACGTTGCCGCCGCCGACGACGATCACCCGCGGCCCTACCCGGACCGGCTCGCCGCTGCGCACGTCCCGCAGGAAATCGATGCCCCCTAGCACGAAGGGCTGATGGACACCGTCGATCGGGATCAGGCGCGAGCGCTGGGTGCCGAGGCCAAGGAACACGGCGTCGTAGTTCTTGCGAAAGGCATCGAGGCTGCCGACCTCGGCGCTGGTGCGGATCGCGATTCCGAGCGCCCGGATCTGGCCGAGCTCCTGGTCGAGGAGGTCGGGCGGCAGGCGGTAGGCCGGAATGCCGTAGCGCAGCATTCCGCCGGCCTTCTCCTGCTCCTCCAGGATCTCGACCTCGTGACCAAAGGTACGCAGGTAGTAGGCGGCGGTGAGGCCGGCTGGGCCGGAGCCGGCGATGCCGATTCGCTTGCCGGTGTCCGGCGCGAGCTCGGGTTTCGGGTAGCCGCCGTCGGCGAGGCAGTGCTCGGCCGCCTTGGCCTTCATCGGCCGGATGAACACGGCGCCGTTGCTGCCGCCGCGAACGCAGGCCGATTCGCACGGCGCGGGGCAGACCAGGCCACAGGTCAGCGGCAGCGGGTTGTCGAGCCGCATGACCTCGATCGCCGCCCGGTAGTCGCCATGGCCGATGTGAGCGACGAAGCTCGGGATGTCGATGTTGGCCGGGCACGTGCCGTGACACGGCGCGGCCTGGTGCTCGAAGCACAGCCCCTCCGGGCAGGACTCGCGCCGGGCGTGACGCTCCCACTGCTCGCGGTAGTAGCGCAGCGAGCTGCCCAGCGGCCATGCGGCGGCCAGCCCCTGCGCGGCCAGCTTGAGCGCGACTTCGTCGAGCGCCCGGAGATGGGCGGCGTCGCCGCGGCCGAGCGTTAGCTCGGCCACGAGGCGGCCAGCCCGGGCGAGCAGGGGGCGCACCGGATCGCCTTCGGCGTTGTCGGCGAGCTGCCAATGCCGGTAGAGCGCGCGGCGCGTCTGGCGCAGCAGGCACGCGCCCTCGGCCATCACCATCAGCGTGGACGGCACGGGCTCGACGCCGGCGGAGGCGAGCGATAGCGGCTGGCACGATACGTCGGCCTCGGACAGCGGCAGGAAGCCGCCCAGGCCGTCGTCGAAGACGAGCACCGGGTCCTGGCCCGCTACCTCAACGCCACCACCCCAGGCGTCGATCTGCCGCCGCAGGCTCTGTGACTGGTCGAGCTCGACCAGGCCGCGCTGCTTGATGCCGCGCCGCAGCGTCAGCAACGACGCCTCGGGGCCCGGCGCGCCGGCGAACAGCAGGGCGATCCGGCACCAGGTCTCAGGCGTGTGGATGAGCCGTGCGGCGTCGGCGGGCGGCCTCTCCGCCCACGGGCCGGGGTGGCTGTCGCGCTGCACCTCCAGTTGCATGCGGGGCGTGGTGACGTGGGCGAGCGAACGGATCGCGTCGACGGCGTTCAGCAGGGCGGCTTCGTGACCGTTCAGCTCGGCCGGGAGGCGCAGCTGGACCTCGCGGCTGTCGCGCAGGCCAGCGGCGATCAGCACCCCCTCGGCCAGCAGCCGCGGAGCGCCATCGAGGACCGCGGCTGTGCCGCGGGCGCGCACATCAAGGCCGGTGGCATCGATCACCAGCACCGTAGGGCCGACGCCGCGCAGAAACCGGCGCCAGGCCAGAGAGACCGGTTCGCCCGCACCGCTGCTCTCCGCGAGGCCCGACTCCTGCACGCGCTGCAACCGCTGCAACGGCGTCAGCTCCCGCGCCTGGGCGAGGCCCGGCAACGCGCCGGCGAGCGTGGCCCCCGGCGGCACAGGCCCGACCAGGGCGGCGGCGCCCTGGTCAAGCCAGCTCGGCAGCGTTTGAACCGCGCTCATGGCGAGGTGTCCTCGCCGCCCGGCGGCTCGGCGAGGATGTGACGGGCATAGCGCTCGCGGCGCGGGTCCGGCACCTCGTTGGCCTCGCCGAAGGACAGGCAACCGGTCACGCACTTGGTGACGCAGGCGGGCTGCAGCCCAGCGTCGACCCGGTCCATGCAGTAATCGCACTTGACCACCTTGTTCGTGGCCGGGTCCCACTGCGGAGTCCCCCACGGACAGGCCGCGATACAGCTCTTGCAGCCGATGCAGAGGCTGTCCTCGACAAACACGATGCCGTCCTTCTCACGCTTTTGCATCGCGCCGGTCGGGCACGCCCGGACACACCACGGGTCCTCGCAGTGGAAGCACGGCATGAACACGAAGTGCATCCGAGGCAGTCCGTCGACCTCGACCGGATCCAGCGCGATAACCCGGCACGGATCGGGACCGGGACCAAGCTGCTTGTTGGTCTTGCAATGGACTTCGCAGGCCAGGCAGCCGATGCAATTGGCCTCGTCGTGGCGAAGCTCGTACTTGCTCATCCTGCAACTCCTTCCGATGCCCGGCGCTTCACCCGCACGACCGTCTCGGTCAGCGCACAGCCACCACCGGCGGGATCGAAGTCATACAGCTTGCCGTGCTGCAGGCGCTGGTCGGCGACGCCGACGCCGAGGGCGCGCGTGGCGAGCGGCACCGTGGCGCCGTAGCCGTGCAACATGAACACCGCGTCGGGATGGATCCAGCGCGTGACCTTCGCCGGCAGGCAACCGGTGTAGCGCCCGCCGCCGTTGACCTCCACCTCGTCGCCGTCGACGATCCCGAGCGCCGCGGCACGGTCGGGGTGGATCCAGAGCACCTGTTTGGGCGCTCTCTCGTTGAGCAGAGGATTGTTGAGCGACTGGCCCTGCGCGAGCGTCGCCGTCTTCGCGAACAGCAGCGTGAACTTCTCGCCCGCCGGCGCCTCCTTGGGGACGTACGCCGGCAGGCTCTCAAGCCCGGCCTGCTTGAGGACCTCGCTCTCGATCTCGATCTTCCCCGAGGGCGTCGGGAACGTGAGCTCGTCGCGGGGGATCAATTTCGGCGCCGCCGCCAAGCCGACCATGCCGGCCTCGCGCATCTGCGAGACGGTGACGCCGGTGCCATCGAGCTGATAGTTCCACAGCTCCTCGATGGTCTTGAAGTCAAGCGCCTGCTTGATGCCCATCCGGTGCAGGATCTCGCGGAAGATCCACCACGCCGGGCGGCTGTCGAAGCGCGGTGCGATCGCCTGGTCGCGCATGGCGAAGACCGGCACCGGGCCGTTCATCTGGCAGAGGATGTTCGCGCGCTCCAGGTAGGTCGACTCGGGGAGGATGACGTCGGCGAACCAGCCCAGTTCCGAGTAGCGCACGTCGATCGAGACGAGCAGCTTCAGCTTCTCGATCGCACGTTGCGTCGCCTCCGGGTCGGGCATGCCGGTGAACGGGTCGTGGCGGTAGGCGAAGTAGGCGCCGATCCCGTACGGCTGCCCCGTCTCCATCGCGGCGAAGGCCTGATGCAGCATGCCGATCGCCGGATCCCACTGCGGCCGCTCGCCGCCAGCGCCATCCACGCGCGGCTCCTTGACCTCCGGCACGCGATCTGTCAGATGGTTCAAGCCCTTGCGGCCGTAGTGCTCGGGCGGCTTCCCCAGCACGCATCCCCCCGGAAGCTCGATGTTGCCCATCAGCGCGTTCAGGATCAGCGCCGAGCGGCTCACGTAAAACGACTGCCTGTGACGAGCTGACATCCACCCCGGATGGAAGATCACATGTGGTGCGTCCGCGGCGATCTCGGTCACGAACGCGCGAAGCTCGGCGGCGGGAACGCCGGTGTGCGGTTCCTGCCACTCGGGCGTTGTGTCCTTGACCGCCTCCCGCAGGTAGTCCAGGCCGGAGACGAAGCGGGCGACGAAGTCCTTGTCGTAGGCATCCCGCGCCAGGACTTCGTGGATGATGGCGAGGTTCAGCGCGTAGTCGCTCTTCGGTCGCACCTGCCAGTAGCGGGTGGCCTTGGACGCCGTAATCGTGGCGCGCGGATCGATGTAGGTGCAGCGCATCCCCCTCGCCACCGCGGCCATGAAGGCCTTAGCCTCCTTGACCATCAGCGATTCGACGACGTTGCGGCCGTAGAGCACGAGATGCTTGCAGTGCTGGTAGTCGAACAAGAGTCCCGCGGCGCCGAAGCCGTAGAGCGAACGCGTGGCGTTATGGACATTGCCGGCGCAGGCGGCATCGTGATCAAAGTAGTTCGGCGAGCCGAGCGCCCGAACGAAGGTCTGGGTCAGGTCAGTAAAGGGGCCGCCACGATCGGAAAGCGCGATACCGCGCCCGCCGAAGACATCGATCGTCTCAGTCAGCTTCTCGGCGATGTAGTCGAGGGCCTCATCCCAGGACACCCGCCGCCACTGGCCGCCGCCACGCTCGCCAGCCCGGATCAGCGGCGTCTGCGGCCGCTCGTCGTCAGACTCGAGAAACAGGCCCGCCGCGCCCTTCGCGCACAGGCTGGCGCCGAGCGCCTGGTCGTGCGTATTGCCCTGCAGCCAGGTCACCCGACCGCCCTCGACCGTCACCTCCATCGGGCAACGCACCGCGCACATGCCGCACATGCTGTAAACAGTGCGTCGGCCCGGAGCACCCACACCACTCACGTTCGGCGCCATAGGAGAAGTCATTGCAACCTCCGTCCACACCTCTGGGCAGCGCAGGCGCACGTCGCCGCCTACAAGGCCGACCGTCCTCCGACCTCGCAACGCGTACTAGAGTCCTTCGGCCTTAACGCCCACAACCGATGGTTCCGTGGCCGCAAGTGACCTGTCATCACCTGCCAGTCTTCTTCACCTAGGTGAAGCGACTGAACCGCGCCGTCCCAGCCGCGCTGTGCCACCACCTATCAGAGACGGTCTGTCCGGCGGTGTGCGGCAAGCCGCCGGGCTGCAGGAGCCCGGGCGCGCGAGCAACCGTCACTAAAGTGTCAGATCATGGCTCAGAACATGCAGGACTGGCTGGCGAGGTTCGCCACCGAAATCGGCACAATCCCGCCGACCAGCGAAGAGCTGGACATGCTGCTCGAACTCGCCGGGATCGCCGCGCACGCCTCAGAGCGGCCTGCCGCGCCGATCACGTGCTGGCTGGTCGGCCGGGCCGGGCTGAATCCCCGGGACGCGCTCGCCACCGGCCAGCGGCTCGCCAGGGACAACGAGGCGAACGGCAGCTGACGCCAGCCACGCCTCGCTGCGGCTGTGCGCTCACTTGGTGTGCCTATCGCTGCCCGCGACGGCGGGTGCTGACCTTAGACCAAATCTGCCGGGACCTTGTGCCCTACTGATATGGCTGTCCGAGCACGGAACCTCTACGGGTGACGACATTGATCCCGGTAGCCGAGGCGCGTCGTCTCGTCTTGGCCGCGATCACGCCGCTCGCGCCACGCCGCGTCGCCATCGGCAACGCGCTTGGGCACGTCCTGGCCGAGACGGTACACGCCACCGAGCCCGTGCCCCGCTTCGCCAATGCCGCAATGGACGGATATGCCGTAAAGGCCGCCGATGTGGCTACCGCCCCGGTCCGCCTGCGGGTGACCGGGACCGTGGCGGCCGGCGACGGGCCGAAGGCCTCCCTTTCGCACGGCGAGGCAATGCGGATAATGACCGGTGCGCTGATGCCGCCCGGTGCCGACGCCGTGTGCATGGTGGAGCGCGCGAGGGCGGAGGATGGCGGGCTGGCCGTGCTCATCGAGGAATCGGTGAGCCCCGGCACGAACGTACGGGAACCTGGCGAGGACATCGCCGCCGGCGCCGAGGTCTTTACACGGGGGACGCAGCTCAGGCCCGCCCACCTCGGGGTACTCGCGAGCCTCGGCATCCAGGCGGTGCTCGTCTGGCCGCGCCCGGTGGTCGGCGTCCTGTCCACCGGCGACGAGCTCGCCGCGCCCGGTGCTGTCTTGATGCCGGGGAAGATCCGCGACGCCAACCGCCCGGCACTGCTGGCCCAGCTCGGATCCGACGGATTCCGCCGGGTCGATCTCGGCACCGGGCGGGACGACCAGGACATCCTGGCGGATCGCCTGCAGGCAGCCGCGTCGCGGTGCGATGCCATCATCGCCACAGGAGGGGTGAGCGTCGGGGACCACGACGTGCTGAAGGTTGCCCTGGAGAAGCTCGGCGGCGCCACGATGCACTCCCTGGAGATCGCCATGAGGCCCGGCAAGCACGTCGCCGTCGCGTCGGTCGGCCAGCGGCGCATACCGGCCTTCGGGCTGCCGGGGAACCCGGTGGCCGCTCTGGTCACCTATGAGCTGTTGGTCCGGCCAGCGCTACGGGCCATGGCCGGCTGCCCGGTGCTCGACCGGCCACGGCTTGCCGCGATAGCGGAAACCGACCTGCCTCGCCGGCCAGGCCCCGAACTCCATCTGATGCGGGTGACGGCACGGACCGGGGCAGACGGAGCGCTGCGGGTACGGCCCTCAGGCGGCCAGCGATCGCACATGCTGATGGCCATGGCCAAGGCCAACGCCCTCGCACTGCTACCGGACGGCACCGGCGTCCGGGCCGGCGGGCGTGTCGAGGTGCTGCTACTCGATACCGACGGGTTCTAGCCCACCGACCACGGGATGCCGACGACCACGAGCCGCACAGGCCGAAGGCGACCGCGGTCGTCGCGATGCGCACCGAGCGCACCTTGAAGCGCTGCGCGATCGCGCCGCAAACCTGGCCTCAAGCAAGGGAACTGATCCACAAACCGCGGCCAGCCTTCGCGCCCTCAGCGTCCCCGACGACGCGCACGCCGGTGCATCCCGGCTACGGAGACCGGTGACAACGGACGCCCGAGCGGGTCGATGAACAGCGCACATGGCCCGGTGGCAGTCGGCACGGTGCCGTCGAGGAGCTTGATGCTGTAGGTGAGCGCGTCTCCGTCCAGGCGCGGATCTTGGATGACCACGACCGCATCCTCGGGCAGCCTGTCGCCCGGCTCCGCGAAGGACAGGACGGCGTTCGGGGGGTTTTCCGCGAAGCTGTTGTCCCCTGCTGCCCAGTTGCCGACGAAGAGTCCAGACAACATGTGCCCGACCTCGCGTTCGGGACGGTCGGCGAAGTAAAGCGTCGACGGCGACAAGCCATGCAACGTGATGGTGCCCTGGCCGCTGGTCATGCTCGCCGCGGTCTGGACGAACAATGCTTCCATGTCCTCAAGCTGTTGCTCGGTGACTTCACTCATCGTGACTCCTCTCGCACGCCGCCGTGCCCGGCCGGGCTCTTGCCGCGTGATCCGATCGTGACTGTTGGCAGCTGTCGGCAACCCTTCCCGAACGCTCAAGCCATCGACAGGGTCAAACGTCCCAGCAGCGGAAACAACCCGCTGGTCCTTTCTCCGTGCTTCGCCTCACACCAGCGGCCCTGGGCTAACATCATCGGCGTCGTGACCCGCGGTCGGCGATCACCTGCTATCCATCACCGCGCACGCTAAGACTCAGCCAGGCGACCCGGCATCACCTGCGGGCCGGATTCACCTAGGTGGAAACCGGCCCGGCGCCGGGACCGGTGCAACGCGGCCAGCAAGAGCGGCACGCCTCAGGGGGTCAGCTGAGGGTGCTTCTCATACGCTGAGAGCCCGCCTTCAGCGACGCTCGTGTTGCGCCCGGCACGGGACAGATCCTCGGTTTCGCTCCTGCTGGCCGAGCGGGGCCTGGCCGTTTCCGCGGCATATCGCGCGCTGGGCGGCCCAGCGTCCTTGTCCTCGGCAGCCGAGGCTCGCACGGGCCGACGCTTCTGCAGACGATGACCGTCGGCTGGTTCCCTGTGGCGTGACCCACAATGGTCAGGCGTCGCCTTGATGATGGTCCTGTCACTCGACTTCAAAACCGTTGTCGGGCAGAGGCGATGGGCGGCTCGTGGAGCGATTGCCCGGGAGCGGCGAGCCCGGCAACCTACTGGTAGCTTGCCGGGGACGGCGCGCCGATAGGTCCTGAGTGTCCCGCCTGCCGAGCGCGCCGATCACTGCGATGGGCGTTGTTGGGCGGTCACCGGTTCAGTCTCCTCCGGCGTCAGGTGATGATGCCGCAGGCGGGACATGATCGTCGGCTTCGCCTCGGAAGCACTCGGGTGTTCCGCCAAGTGCGCCGCGTACCAGCGGCTGTAGGCCGCCACCAGCGGCACCGAGGACAAGCCGTGCAAGAAGACGCTCAGGAGGATGATCATCATAACCGTGGTAAACAGCATTTGCCTGTCGGGGATGTGACTCTCGAACGCGATCAGTGCGAACACGATGGAGGCCAGGCCGCGAGGACCGAACCATCCCATGAAGGCGACGGTCGGGAGCTGCGCCCGGGTCCCCAGCATGGCGATCGCCACCGGAACCATGCGGACGAGGGTCAGGCTGAGGGCCGCATAGGCGACGACCTGCCAGGTGACGTGCGGCAGCAGCATGCCGACGGCGAGTGCCCCGAAGCCGACCCACACGGCACCCGCGAGTGTCCCTCCGACATCCTCGTTAAAGACGGTCACGGGCAGATCGTGGCGCCTGGAGAAATAGCCGAACGTCATCCCTCCGGTGAAGGCCGCGATGAAGCCGCTGCCGCCCAGCCGCAGGGCGACCAGGTAGGCAAGCAGCGCTCCGACAAGGGGCAGGATCTGCCGCCATTGTCCCTCCAGCCACCCGCGATCGTCCGCCACGCGGAGCAGCAGGCCCGTCAGCGTGCCGGCTCCGATACCGGCGGCCAGGCCCCAGCCGATCTGCTCCGCCATGTTGCGCACGACGGCAGCCGTGACGCCGCCCGACAGCTGGGCCCGCGAGAGGTCGACAGCTACCAGGAAGAACGGCACGGCAAGGCCGTCGTTGAGCCCGCTTTCGACATTCAGCGCCTGGCGCACGCGCGGCGGCACTGACTTGTCCGAGACGACACGCTGCCCGAGCGCCGCGTCGGTCGAGCAGACCATCGTCGACAGAACGAAGGCGCTGGCCAGCGCTATGCCGGGAAAGACAAGGACCCCGGCACCCAGGCCGGCGAGCATCGTCAGCGGCAGGCCGATGAGGAGAAGCCGGCTGGGCCAGCCCAGATTCGGCGCAGGCCCGCGAGGTCGATCCGCGTCGAGTCGCTGAACAGTAGGAAGACGAGGGCGAGCTCGCAGAACCGCTCCGCGGCGTGGCTCTCGAGGTGGATGTTCACGAGCTTGAGAGCGGACGTCCCGACGCAGAGACCGGCCGCCGTGAAGATCATGGCCGACGTGATGCCTCGCGCATCGAGCGGTTTGGAGACCGCGCCGTACAGGATGAGGATCACGGCGATGGTGATGAGAGCGACGATCATGCGTCCTCCTCCAGCAAGCGTCCGCGAAGATCCATCACACGGTCACTGTCCGCCGACTGCGTAGGCCAGCAGGGCCGCCGCGACGGGAGGGTCTGTCGCCACTCGTTGCCCGGGAAGATCCAGCGCACCTCCAGGCTGCGTGCTCCTTCGGTGACCAGGCCCTCCGGCGGTTCAGCCGTCATCGCCTCCTGCTCCTGCTCCTGATACTGCTGGCCTGTCGGCCGGGATCTCACATGTCGGGTTCGGCGGTGAGCCGGCCCGAAGCGACAGCGTCGACAAGAGCCTGGTGGTCGCGTTCGTTCTGGTTGGCGTAGGCGGCGGCGAACTGGGTGATGGCCTTGTCGAAGACGTCGGAGCCGCCGAGGTAGGCGGCGATGGCGATCCGGTCTCCGGAGCGGGCGTGCGCGCGGGCCAGTGCCCAGCCGCATAGCTCCCCGTAGATCCGCATGCCGCGCGGTATCAGGGCCTCGATGACGATGGAGTATTTCCAGTCGCGCAGCTGGCGGATGTAGAAGTCATGGGGTTTGCCGTCCAGGCCGTCCTCGTTGCGCTGCCAGCCCAGGAAGATGTCGCTGCTGGCCTGCATCAGCCGCTGCCCCGCGACTACCCGCTGGCCCATGTTGGTGTACTTGCTGGCCCCCACGAACCGGCTGAGCACCGACGCCTCCGCTTCTTTGACTTGCAGGAACAGCGGATCGGACTCGTCGCGGCCGAGCATCAAGATGATCCAGCAGCGGGTTCCGACACTGCCGACGCCGACGACCTTACGGGCGATATCCGCGACCTGGTACTGCTCGAGCAGGAACCGGCGGTCGGTTTCCAGCGTCCGCCGGTACTTGGCGAGCAGGTCTTGGATCTGCGCCCAGAACGCGGTCCGCTCCCGCTCCTTCGGCAGCAGCTCGTCGATCGGGACCAGCAGCGGCGGGTCGGAGATGATCCGCGGCCGGCCGTCCACGATGCGGGTCAGCTTGGCCACTTCCTGCATGCTGTCCCGGGTCCGCGCCTTGGCCATTCCCTTGTCTAGCATCTTGCGCTGCCGCGCCTGCAGCTGCGAGTCGAACTGCGCCCGCAGCTGGTCCAGGTCCGCATGCGCATACCAGACATCCAGGTTGGTCATCCCGGCGAAGGTCCGCATCGCCTGCCGGTAGCTGGCCACCGCGGCCGTGACGATCTCGCGGCGGTCCTTGCCGCTGAACCCGTTGCCGCGTGCCGCCACTTCCATGCTGGCGGCCAGCCGCTTGACGTCCCACTCCCACGGGCCGGGCGTCGTCTCGTCGAAGTCGTTGACATCGAACACCAGCCGCCGCTCCGCCGAGCCGAAGATCCCGAAGTTCGACAGGTGCGCGTCCCCGCAGGCCTGCACGGCCAGCCCGGACACCGGAGTATGGGAAAGGTCGCTGGCCATCGGCAGCGCCGCCCCGCGGTAGAACGTGAACGGGGACACCATCATCCGGCCCCGCCGGATGGGCACCAATTCCGGCACCCGCGACTTCGCCTGCTCCTCCAGCAACCCCACCGGGTCGGGCCGGCCCGGCGGCGGGTCGAACACCGCATGACTGTCCCGCGGCACCGCAGCCCGTGCCTCCTTACCCCGGGCAGCACGCTCCGCCGGGGTCATCCGCTCCAGCCCTGTGTCGAGCTGGTACCGCTGTGTTTCCCGGGCCGCAGCCCTAGCCGTCAGTACACTCATCTCCGGTTCCTTTCTCCGCGCTTCGCGGGCACACCAGCGGCGCTGGGCTAAAACACACCATCGGCGTTGTGGCCCGCGATCGACGATCACCTGCTATTCGTCACCGCGGACGCTAAGACTCAGGCAGGCGACCCGGCATCACCTGCGGGCCGGTTTCACCTAGGTGGAAACCGGCCGTCAGGTAGCGGTCGGGCCAGCGTCGCTGCCTGTGTCCGATCTTTGCTGGCGGCCGCGCTGCACGGCGCCCAGGAGCACTCGTATGCCGGCACCCAGGACCGCGAGGTCGCCGATCATCTGGACGATGAGCACTACCCGGGCTGCCTCGGATTTGGGGGAGATGTCCCCGAAACCCACCGTTGAGAAGACGGTCACCGTGAAGTACAAGGCGTCGGTGCGGGTCAGCGGCTGGGTGAACGCCGCCGCGGAGGCTCGTTCCATCAGGAAGTACGTCGAGGCGAACAGCAGCAGGTACAGGGGAACGATCAGCCCCAGCGCCGCGACTGCTTGCACGCCCGGGTAGCGCGAGCGAGTGATCTTTCTGACCTGCCACACCATGACGCCCGCGAAGACCAGCAGGCCGATCAGCAGGCGCACCACCGTGTCGGCACTCAACGGCCGGTCCAGCGGAAGCAGGTAATACAGAACCACCAGCACCGCCGCGGCCAGGAGACTGCGCAGCACCGCCCGGACAACAAGACGCCGTCGCATTGCCCGCGTCAGTTCCGGGTAGGCATCACCAGCCATGTTCATCCCCCAACGGTCGGGCCTATGGCGCCCTGGCCGCTCACGTCGCCGGGGCCGGGCGGGCAGGTGCCTGTGGCGCCGCTTTGGCGGCGTGCTTTTGCAGCCGGTCCGCCAGGAACATGACGATGACGGCGATCCCCACCCCGGCGAGCGTCCACAGGATCCGCCGTCCCTCGTCGGTAAGGTTGGACGGGTGGGGAATATCCGCGGCGATCAGGATGGCCCCGGCCATCGCTGCGGTGTACCAGGTATAGCTCACGGTGCGGATCGACATCGCCAGCGCGAACAGGACGACGACGATCACTTCGAGTGCGGTCCTGTTGTCGACGGCCAGCAGGAAGAGCGCGGCGACTGCGGCGCCCACTACCGTCCCGGTGATGCGCTGCTCGGCGACGAGGGTGGATTGCTGCAGGCTGGGCTTCATGGCAATGATGGCGGCGATGGGCATCCAGTAGGCGCTGGGCAACTGCAGCCCGAAGGCGATCGCGACGGCGATCGCCACCGCAACGGCCCGCATCACCGCAAAAAGGATCAGTGGCCGGGTCAGTGGCCTCGGCGAGATATCCCCGGGGATCTCGGCGACCGGCTGCGACTGCGTGTCCCGCCCGCGGGCCAGCCACATGATGAAGGTGTAAGCGATCCCCAGCGCCGACCCGACCAGCCAGGCCAGCGCCTGCTTCCACGGTTCGTAGTGGATCAGGCCGGACCGGAAGGAACCCGGCAGGCCGAACGCGATGAGAGTCGGCAGGCCGAGGGCGACGATGAACCAGACGTTGAGAAGATAAGCTGCGGCGAATCGGTGCAGGCCGTATTTCACCGCCAGCCCGCCCAGCAACGTGGCTGTGAAGGCGGCCAGCACCACGAACCCCCAGGCACCGGCGCCGATGCCGAACGCCAGGGCCGTCAGCAGCGCACCGGTCACAGCCATCACCGCCATCCGGGCCAGCCGGGGGCCGCGCTTCCCGCCGGGGTCACTCAGAGCCATGATCAGCGCCCCGAAGATCGCCGTGAGGAAGTACCTTCGCTCGGCAGGGAGCACCCCCACGACAATCAGCAGCGCCAGAACGACCCCAATGACGGCACCTCTGAGCAGGTTGAATCCCTGCCAGTTGAGCTGGAATACCTTCGCCACCTGGCTCACGACTCACCTCTCAACAGGCCGTGTCCGCGGTCTGCTCCAGCGTGCTCTCACCGACGATGACCAGGGCGCCTGCCCGTTCGCCATTTCCTGTCCTCTCCTTGCCCGCCAACCCGGTACAGCTGGCGCCTTGCGCCCCGTCCCCGTCCATCACCTGCTATCCATTACCGCGCACAGTAAGACTCAGCCAGGCAACCCGGCATCACCTGCGGGCCGGTTTCACCTAGGTGGAAACCGGCCCGGCCATGGGACCGGATCTGGGCAGCACCGCCCGGACAATGAGGCGCAGTCGCTTTGCCCGCGGCGGTTCCGGGTAGGCATCACCGGCCATTTCCTGGCGGGGCTATGGGTGCCGGAACAGCAGCCGTGCGACCTGCCGGAACGGCACAATCAGGTACACCGCGATGCCGAAGTACAACGCCACCGCCACTTGAGGCAAGACGAGCCCGATGAGAATCGCGATCACATACCCGATCACTACGGGCAGGAGTTTGCGCCGCGGGCCCTGGGTCTCATCGCGGTCTGGTTGCGGTGAGTAGAGGTGCTCGCGCCGGGCGTAGGCATCCAGCGCGGACCCCAGGAGGCGGATGGCCAGCAGGGTCAGTCCGTAGATCGTGACCGCGACACGTTCGGCGTCTGTGTTGTGCAGGCCGTCGGCGACGAGCCGGGTCGGGAACGGCAGGAACGCCACCACGAGCAGGACAAGCAAGTTGATTTGCAGGAAGATCGGATCTGACCGCGTGAGCCGGTCGGTCAATGCGGTGTGCAGCAGCCACGCAGCGCCGATCGTCAGGAAGCTGACGGCGTACGCCAGGTAGGCAGGCCAGGCCTGAAGCACCTGCTGCAGCGGTGTGCCCGGCGGATGAACCGCGATGTCCAGTACGAGCAGCGTGGCGGCGATGGAGAAGATGCCGTCGCTGAATGCCGACAGCCGGTCGGTCCCGAGGGACCGGCGCCCGCGCGGCGTGTCTGCGTCGTCTGGCACGGCACGATCCCCTTCGCGTGGTTCCGCAGGCGGTGGCAGCCCCCCTGCGGAGGCAGGCCCTCCGATCCGGCGGCCGGACAGCACGCGCCTAGCCTGCCCGACCGGCTGCGGTTATGCCACTGGCCCACGCCGGCAGGTAGGCCCCCGGACGGGCGTTCAGGCCCGGTCTGTTCTGGCAGCAGCTTCCCCCTAGGTGAATTCGGGCGGTAGGTGATGCAGGGTCACCTGCCTGGATGTGAGCCTGACACCGTGATGCAGCGGCCGGTAACGGCTGAGGCGGAGCTGAACCGCCTGGCAAAGGATGCCAGCGAAACTGGAGGAGGACGGCATGTCCGGGTCCGATAGCACGTTCATCCTGGTAGCGACATATCCGGATGAAGCAACAGCACGGGACGACTACCAGGTCGTCAAGGACGCGCACGCAGAAGGCCTGGTGGGTTCCTACGATGCGGCTGTGGTCACCAAGGACGCCAGCGGCAAGGTCCATGAGAATAAGGACGAGACGTCCACCCGCCACGGTGCCTGGTGGGGCATTGCCGCCGGGGCGGCGATCGGAGTCATCTTCCCGCCGGCGGTCCTGGGCGCGGCCGCGGCCGGTGGCGTGATCGGCGGGGTCAGCGGGCACCTCGCGGGGGGAATGTCGCGCGCGGACGCGAAGCAGCTGGGGGACTTCATCGACCCGGGGCAGGCCGGCCTTGTTATTGTCGGCGAGAGCAAGGTCGAGGACGCGATCAAGAACGCAGTGACCCGGGCGGAGAAGCAGACGGCCCAGGAGCTTGACGTGGACCCCAAGGACCTCGACAAGGCTCTGCAGCAGGCGGTCAAGGAGATGTAACCCGCCAGGCCGCCTGTCCTAGCCGAGTTGGGCGAACCGTTCGGCTTCTTGTTCGAAGGTATGCAGGCGGAGCCGGTCGCGAGGAAGCGCTTGGTGGCGTTGACTGGGGCCACGCCGAGCGGCTCGCCGTGAGCCGTCGGCGTGGCCTAGACTGGCGTGCCCTAGACCGGGGAGACGTGGCCGATGTGGCTGCGCACCAGGATCAGCGTCGGCAGGCTTCCCGCGTGGGCTGTTCAAGCTTCGGTCGGAACGCGCTGCCCAGCTCGTCCGCCGCGCCGGTGAATAGGCTCAGCACCAGGTGCGCAGCTCTCGTCGTGGCGGCAGTCAATGTACTCCTTGGCCACGAGGACCATGCCGTCCCGCAGTGAGGTCACCAGCATCAGCTGGGGCCGCGGGCCGACGGCATTACCTTCGTCACTTGGCATCCCCTGGCATCCCCGGAACCAGCTGGAGCTGGTAATCGTGTACCCAGTGCCTGCCAAGGGCCGGCAGGAGCGCGCTTCACGATTTCTCAGCCACGGGCTGGATCGGCGAGGAACGCTAGAAGTCTCGCCCGGCGGCGCTGGGCCATCTTGACGCCCCGCCGGTGACTGACGAACGAGCAGAGGATAGCCACGGCGCATGCGAGCGCCACGCCCAGGCCAAGATCATGGTCGGGCAGCTTCGCCGACAGGCCGTGCGCCGAGGTGAAGCCCCATAGCAGGAGCGAGGGGGTCATCAGCGCGAGGGCCAGCCAGGGAAACAGGACGTAGGGAGTGACCGCGAGCGTCAGCCATCGCCAGAGCATGCGCCCTCGCGGTCGGCGATGCTCCCACCGGAACCGCAGCGGCAGCGGATGGTAGGGGAAGAGGATTCCCACCCATGCCGATATTCCAAGCGCGCCGAAGGGGACGACTCCGATCCAGATGACCGTGTACAAGGTCGACAGCAGATCATGGCCGAAGATGCCGGTGAACAACGCGATGACGGCGCAGACCGGGGTGATGAACGTCCACAGGACGATGTTCTTGGCGTACAGGAGCCGCCGGAACAGGACTGGGTCATCGATTGCTGCCATCACCCGCTGCCGGTCAGGGGCGAGCACATTGGTGGCCGGCACATCGGAGTACATCCATGCGGCGAGAACCAGCGCGAATGCCAGCGTGCCATGCAACGTGAACAGATCGTCCTTCAGGCCCCTCGGCAGGAAGAACCACGCCAAGCTCATGAAGGCGCCGTTGGCTGCCACCGTGCTGAGAGTGGCGTAAGGAGGCCGCAGCGCCCGGCCAAACTCTGCCCGCACCGCGTCACCGAAGGTGCGTGGCAGCGAGACGACAGCAGTGTCAGCACGGGCCAGACCATCAGCCGGGGCCCGGGGTGACAGCTCCCGGCCAGAGGATTCCTCAATCACCGGGCGCCGCACTTTACGTCACGTCGCCGGGGTGAGCTTGACGCCCGGCAGAGCGCGGCCGTGGCCATGGCGATCTCGGGGTTTCATCCGGCCGGGTGCTGGTCATTGGCATTTTCCTTTGGCGGCACTTTGCAGGTTGCCCGCCGAGGTCTTCACTTGCGTGACCGCTGGCACGACCGCTGCGATCGTGGTCAGGGAAGGCTGGGCTTTCGCGGCCTTGATCGCGGTCTCCAGGCTGGACAGTGAGTTTTTCAGCGCCGTGGTTTGCGAGGGGTAGGCGGACTTCGCTTCGCTGGCGAACGTTGCCGCGTCGCTGCTGACTTTGCTCACCGCGGTGGTCAAGGAGCTGAGGTCGTGGATATTGATAGTGATGTTGCCGAGGTTGTGGACCGAGGTCTTGAGCTGGCTGGCGGCGGTGCAGTAGGCCGGCTTGCTGCTAGTGCTGCTACTACTGCATCCGGTGGCGAGCCCGGACAGGGCCAGGACGGCGGCCGCAAGCAGCAGCCATCTGCGCGTGCCTGGCCGATAGGTGGCTCTCATGTGTCCTCCAAGGCGCCCTGTCGCTGTCCATCACCTGTTATCCATCACCGCGCACGCTAAGACTCAGCTGGGCGACCTGGCATCACCTGCGGGCCGGTTTCACCTAGGTGGAAACCGGGCCCTGCCCTGGGACCGGGTGCAGCGCGGCCAGCACTAGCGGCGCGCCGCTGGCGACGCCGCTGCCGCTGGATGAACCAACGCCGGCCATGCCCGGCGGCCGATCGCCTCCCGGGCATCTGCGGACATCACGCAGAGCCGGCCACCCAGCCAAAGGACCTTTGGCCCATTGAACACATGGCCGGCGGCCAGCAAAATTGCAATGTAACAATAAGGTATAGACGCCGCTGTCCCAGACCCCGGCAGCGGAAGTTCTCGCCGGGGTGAGCGATGGGTGATGGTGTGGCTGACGGCTCGGGGCCGGTTCTGATCGCGACGAAACTGCACCCGCCGGCGGTGCGCGATCAGGTAGTTGCGCGTGAGCGGCTTGCGGAGCCGCTTCGAGCCGGGTCGGGTCTGGGGCTCAGCCTGGTGGCATGTCCGGCGGGTTACGGGAAGACCACCCTACTGGCGGAGTGGCAGGAGGCTGAGGCGGCGCGGAAACCGGTCGCGTGGCTGACCTTGGACGAGGGCGACAACGACCCTGTGGTGCTCTGGTCCTATGTGCTTGAGGCGCTTCGCAGGGCCTGCCCTGCCATCAGCCTGCCGATGTCGCCGCAGATGGTCGGCGCGGCATCGATCGTGGACATGGTGCTGCCGCGCCTGGTGAACCAGTTGGACGATCTGGGTGAGGTCACGCTGATCCTTGACGACTTCCACCGGCTTTCCGGCGGCGTGGCCCGCGAGAGCATCGCCTGGTTCGTCGATCATGCACCGCCCGCCTTCCAGCTCGTGCTCTCTACCAGGACTGAGCCGGACCTTCCGCTGGCTGCGCTGCGCGCCCACGGCGAGCTGCTGGAGCTGCGTGCCGGCGATCTGCGGTTCACCTCCGAGGAGGCGGACGCCTTCCTTAACGGCCGCCTGAGGCTCGGCCTGGCGCCCGAAGACGTCGAAGCTCTGCTAAGGAAGACGGAGGGATGGCCGGCCGGGCTCTACCTCGCCGCGCTCTCGCTGCGGCACGCTGCCGACCGGCACGCTTTCGTGGCCAGGTTTGGCGGCTCGAACCGCCACGTGATCGATTTCCTGGTGACCGAGGTGCTCCAGGCGCACGACCCGCCGGTGCAGGAACTGATGCTCCGCACCTCGGTCCTCGAACGATTGTCGGGCCCGTTGTGTGACGCCGTGCTGGAGCAGCAGGACTCGGCCGCGGTGCTCGATGAGCTGTCCCGGACCAATCTGTTTCTGGTCCCGCTCGACGACCAGGGCGGGTGGTACCGGTTCCACCACCTGTTCGCCCGGCTGCTGCGGGTGGAGTTCGAGCGGCGTGAGCCGGGCCTGGCCGCGGCGCTGCACCGCCGGGCGTACGCCTGGCACCGCGATCACGGGACGGCCGACGAGGCGATCCACCACGCGATAGCCGCCGGGGCGTACGCCGAGGCAGCCGAGCTGATCGAAGGTTCCTGGATCAGCTACGCCAACACCTGCAGGTACGACACCGTCCTGGCCTGGCTGCGGCGGCTCCCCGACGAGACACTGGGCAACAACGTGCAGCTGCTCCTGATCCAGGCGTGGGTGCTATCGCTGTCCGCCAGGCGTGAGGAGGCCGCACTGGCCATCGCAGCGGTCCAGCGACTGGGCGGTCTGGGTGCGGGACCGCTGCCGGATGGCTTCAGCTCGGCTGAGGCGAGCCTGACGATGGTGCGGGCCTGTTTTCCGTGGGGAGATATTGGCGCCCAGCTGGACAATGCCCGCCGCGCGGCCGAGCTTGAGTGCCCCGGGTCACCTTGGCGGCCATTGGCTTGCTGGGCGGTCGGCACAGCCCTGTACTTCCGGGGTCAGCCCGACGAGGCCGACCGGTGGTTTGCGGAATCGGCAGCGCTGGCGCCCGCGAGCGCGCAATGGCTGGCTGGCGAGGCGTCGCTGGCCTACCGGTCGTGGATCGCCGGGGAGCGGGGACGTCTTGACGAACAGCGGGTGCTGGCCGAGACGGCAGCCGAATTCGTGCGGGCGCACGGCACCGACAAGGTCATCGGCGTGGCTCCACTGGCGCTGGGAGCATCCCTCGCTGCACGCGGCAGGCCCGGGGAGGCGCTGCCGCTGATCGAACGCGGCGTCGCCCTCTCGCGGACCTTTGGCCAGCCCATCCAACTGGCGAATGCGCTGCTCGCCCAGGTGCCGGTGCTTCGGGCCTTGGGCGAGCACCAGCGTGCTGCGGATGCGGTAGCCGAGGCGAAATCCATCCTCCAAGCCTGCCCAGATCCGGGGATCCTGGCCGAGAGGCTGGCTGCTCTCGACCGGCCACCGCAGATCCGCCGCGTCCGATCCGGAGATCAGGAGCTGACGCAGCGGGAGCTTCGGGTGCTCAGGCTGCTGCACGGCGATCTGTCCGAGCGGGATATCGGCCGTGAGCTGTATGTGGCCCACAACACAGTTCATAGCCACGTCAGGTCGATCTACCGCAAGCTCGCGGTCTCTTCGCGGGCCGATGCCCTCAAACGTGGCCGCGAGCTCAGACTCCTCTAGCCATACGCCTGGCTACTGGCCATGCGCCTGGCTACCCTGCCATGGGTGCCAGCGGGGTGCTCGCACGGGCGGTGACACGGCAGAAGTGGGGCTGTTGCTGGCGCGGCGGGGTGCCCGAACTGGGGATATCCCCGGCTTTCGGCGCGCTTCACCTAGCCTGCCACACCCGATCGCTCGTGCATCGTGCCGCCGCGGGCGATCAGGTAGACCACCACGCCGATCAGCGGGATGAACAGCACGAACAGGAACCACAGAGCCTTGGCCCCGCCCGACAGATCAGGGCTGCGGAAGATGTCGATGAACACCGTGATCAGGATCCAGAACCAGATCACCCACAGGAAGACTATGAGAATCGTCCAGAAGACGTCCAAAAGCGGATAAGAAGATGATGCAACTGCGAGTGACATTGGTGCTCCTTCATCCCTGGTAGTTGCGATGTGTTCATCTGCGAGTTCCGGCTCTGCTGCCGGCAGAGCCGGGCCAGGCGGCGCTGCGGGCTTGCTGCAGGTCCGGCTGCTGGTTGAGGTTCAGTGCGGCGTTGATAAGGGATAGGTGGGTGGAGGCCTCGGACTCGCACTCGATGATTCCGTGGCCACAGGTGACCCGTCGCCACCTACCCGCCGTTTCCACCTAGGTGAACTACCGGTAGTGCAGGTCGGTAACGGGGCCGATGCCCTCAAGCGTGGCCGCGAGCTTAGATTCCTCTAGCCATACGCCTGGCTACCCTGCCATGGGTGCCGGTGAGGTGATGACACGGCAGAAGTGGGGCTGTTGCTGGTGCGGCGCGGTGCCCGAACTGGGGATATGTCCGGCTTTCGGCGCGCTTCACCTAGGTGGAAACGGTCGGCAGGTGGTGACAGGTGACCTGCCTGAGTGTGAGCGTGCAGGTGATGAATAGCGATCGGGCACGAGGCAGACGGTACCGGCTGGTTCTTCGCGGCGAGCTGGGCGAACCGTTCGGTTTCCTGTTCGAAGGAATGCAGATGGACCAGGTTATGGGCACGACCGTGCTGACCGGTCGCGTGATTGACCAGGCGCATCTGCACGGGCTCATCCAGCGGACCCAGGAGCTGGGCCTTGAGCTCATCTCCATTGAACCGGCGGGCGAGGGGTCAGATGAGAGCGAATGTCCAGCTAGCTGACCGCGGCCCGGGCGGTGATACGCCGGCATGGGGAGATGGTGCGAAGGCGATGACGGGTGTACCGCCTGAGAGCCTGGTCACCGAAGGAATCCGCAGCCTGGAGGTGCGCTGGATCTTCCCAGGCCAGCTGCAGGCCGCGGTGGCCCAATGGTTCGGCCGGTTCCCGGCCGGGACGGAGTCACGTGAGGACACCTACCTGCTGGATCCGCGATTGCCCGGGCTGTCGGTGAAGGTCCGCGGGGGCCGGGTACTGGAGGTGAAGGCGTACCGCGGCAGCCCGGGAATCCTGGAGGTGGCAGGCCGCGCCCGCGGCCGCATGGAGTCCTGGCAGAAGTGGTCCTTTCCCTTCAGCCCGATCAGCCCTGACAGCGGTGACCCGGCCGGTTGGCGGGTGGTACGCAAGAGGCGGCGCATCAGCCGCTTCGCACCGGCTAGCGGGCAGATCGTGGCGCACGGCCGGGGGCTGGGCCAGGAGCCGCGGTGTGAGGTGGAACTCACCGAAGTCCACACGAGCGGCCAGGACTGGTGGACCTTGGGGTTCGAGGCGACCGGCCCCGCCAGCCTGCTGCGCAGCGAACTGCAGGCCACCGCCGCGCTCGTGTTCGCCCAGGCCCTGCCCGGCGGGGTGGAACCCGGCCCGGATGAATCAAGGTCGTATGCGCAGTGGCTGGGCCAGCGGCCGGGCACCGGCAGTGACGGCGGCGCCTGAAGACTGTCATCTCTCTGCCGAACCGACCGGCCTGACCTTCAGCGGCACCGGCCCAACGGGAACCCCGAGGCGGCCTTACCGCCGCCGATCACATCGAGGCTGTCAGGCCTGCGGTCCCCCGCAGAGGCCGTGGGTCTTAATGAAAGGCTCGCAGTGGCCATAGACCCGAATGCACAGGACCAGCCGACGCCCTTGCCCGCTGGCGGCAACCCCCCTGGCTATTCCCCGCCCCCGCGAACCGGTGAACCGGCACCCCGGCCGCGCCCGGCAGCCTGGCGAGCGAAGGTCGGGAGCCTGATTCACGCCGTCGGCCACAGTGACGACGCGGCCGTGGAGCAGGCGGTTCTCCGGCTGAGCCAGACCCGGCGGCTGTTCGCTCCGCTCGCTCTGGCCGTCGGCGCCATCGTGATGCTCATCGACGGGGTAAAGCTGCTCATCACCAACTGGCGGCTCACCATGATCCAGGTGCTCCCGGCGATGTGGATCTGGATCGCGCTGCTCGATCTGAAGGCCCACGTCCTTCACGGGGACTCCTTCCATGTGCTGCGGGGGCCGGTCGTGATACCGATCGTGCTCGCTGTCGCCGCGATCACCGCGGCAAGCTTCTTCCTCAACGCCGTCTTCGCCTTTGCCATCGCCAAGCCCGGAACGCCGATGATCGGGCCCGCGTTCACCCAGGCCCGGTCCAGCCTCACCGTGATCCTGGGATGGGGCGCAGCGGTCGGCGTCTGCCTCGGCGTGTCAACGGTGGTCCTCGTCCGCTGGGGCCAGTGGTGGTTCGCCATCTCGCTGAGCATCATCATCGCCGTGATGATGGTCTGCTATGTCGCCGTGCCGGCCCGGCTCATCGGCGTGAAGACCACCCATTCGAAACGGGACAAGCTCACCCTCACCGCCGTGGGCGGGGCGATCGGAGCGGTGGTCTGCACCCCGCCCTACGTCCTGGGCCGCATCGGGCTGCTCATGCTCGGCTCACGAGCACTGTTCATCCCCGGCATCATCGTCATGGTCCTCGGCGTGACATTGGAGGCCGGCACCACAGGCGCGGTCAAGGCGGTCAAGATGAGCGCCAAGCTCCTGCCCGGCCGTCAGGACGCAGTCGGCGATCAAGCACTTCCCAGCGGCGCCTCTCACCCTGAAGGTGGCTAACGCTGTCCCGGTCCACGGGAGGCAAGGGCGTTCGTCCAGGCTGGTGAGCGTTTCGATCGGGCCGCATCGTAGGGCTTGACCAGGCCGTCAAGGAGGACCTTCGGCCCTACGCCGCTTGCCAGCTGGCGTCCTACCGTCCGAATGACGGAAATCCGTCGCCGCTCCAAACAGCGGAAGTGCCTGAGCGGCTAGTGGGGTCGCACTTACCCCGCAGGCGCGCCCTGACCCGATCGAGGGAGACCACGATGCCACGCATGTTGCGACGCGCAGCTGTCCTGGGAGCCACCGCCCATGTGGCCTCCAACCGCGGCCAGGCCAAGGCTGAAGCCGCCCAGCAGCAGGACGCGGCCGCCGCACCGCCGTCTGCGCCCGTCCAGGCTGAGGCCCCGGCCCCGGCCGCCGCACCGGCCGAGGACCCCTACGGCGACCTGATGAAGCTCAAGGAACTCCTCGACGCCGGTGCCCTGACGCAGGCGGAGTTCGATACGCAGAAGCAGAAGATCCTCGGCACCTGACCCGCCGCATCCCATTTCCCGAGCCCAGGCTGCCTGCCTGGCGAACACATGAGGAGCTTGAGCATGCCCATCGGACCGGTACAGCTGCTGGTCGTCAGCTTCGACAAGCCGGACTTCTCCGGGGAGATCCTGGAGGAGCTCAGCCGGCTCCGGGAGAATCAGGTGATCCGCCTCATCGACGCCCTCGCCGTGCAGAAGAACCTGGACGGCAGCCTCACCGCCTTGCAGTGGAGCGACCTGTCGGTCGAGGAAGCGGAGGGCCTGGGCGCCACAATCGGTGCCCTGCTCGGCCTCGGGGCTGACGGCGAGGCCGGCGTGGAGGCCGGAGCCATCGCCGGGATGGAGGCCGGGTCCGACGGTCACCTGATCGACGAGTCCGAGATGTGGGACGTCGCGGACGCCATCGAGCCCGGCAGCGCAGCGGCGATCGCGCTGATCGAGCACGTCTGGGCCCTGCCGCTGCGCGCGGCAATCGCGAAGGCAGGCGGGGTCGCCGTCAGCGACGAGTGGGTCCACCCGCTCGACCTCGTCGAGATCGGGCTACTCGCCGCCGACGAGCTGTGACCCGGGCTTGACCCGGCCTATGGTGGCGGAGCGGTTCGGCACAGACTTCACCATGTCGGTCTTCGAGGCCGGGCCGGCGTATGGTCCGGCCCGGTGGCCTCTCTGGTGGCTGGATCCTGCTCCTACTTCAAGATGTTGACCGCGCGGGCGACCACGAGCACGCCGATGCCGAGTGACACCATCGCCTCGGTCATCATCATCAGCTTGGCCCACCGCTTGATCGCGGAGACATCGGTGGGGCTGAACGCGGTGGCGGTCCAAAAGGCCAGCGACAGGTAGTCGGCGAACTCCGGCACCCAGGTGGCCGGCACGTAACCGGTGTTCAGCATCTCGGGGAAGACAAACGCCGGATTCGCATACGGCTGGTGCGCCCGGGCGGCGGCACCACCACGATCCAGATCCCAGTACCACAGCGCGAACGCGATCACGTTCGTGGCCCAGATCACCCCGCCGGTGGCCAGCAGCGCAGTGGCGTTGGCGGCGAAGAGCTTGTTGTTTGTCAGGATGTCGCCGACGAGGCGGGCGGCGGCGAACAGGTTCGCCAGTGTAAGCAGGGCGATCACAGCGCCGGTGGTGACCCGCAGCCAGGTTTTCTGCCGGTCGATCCGGCCCGGGTCCCCGATGATCAGCGCAGCCAGCAACGCGAGCAGAACGACGGGGAGCACCCACGGGGGGTTCACCCGGTACTTCGCGGGCAACGCCACATGCAGGCCGACGACGACGATAATCGCCAGCGCCACCGGCCACCAGTGCTCACCCCGCTCCGCAGCCCGCAACGGCGTCACCGGGGGCGGAGCGGCTGGCTCCTGGCCTGAGGCCATATCCCATTGTGACCTTGCCGGCCAGGCAGTCAATCCGGGCGGGCCACACACTCGCGGTCATCATGAGGGAGATCTGGCCCAACGGCACTACCCGGAAGCCGATCGCACCGAGGACCTTGCCGAGTGCGGCGTTCATAGTCTGCTGAACGCCGTCATACTCGCCCCCAGCGGCCCAGTCATGAGACAGCAGGTCGTGAGTTGTCCAAGAAACGGCGACGGCTCTCCCGTCACCTGGGTCACGACCTTGGGCGATGGGCAGCAGGCATACCGTTCCCAGCCGGTACAGCGGGTGGTGCTGGCGCAGTGGTGCAGGGTGAACCCGGCTTCCACGAGCGCGCGAGCGATGTTGCGGCCAGAGGTGCGTGAGGACCGTGGGCGGTCAGTGGGCTGCCGTAGCTGTCGGTCAAACCCAGCAACGGCGTCGGCCAGTTCCGCCGCTTCGGCGAGCGCCCGCAGCGGCGTCAAGCCCGGCGGTTCACCGTCGAGGTAGTCGGCGTCGGCAGAGGCTTGCCCGACATGGTGGAAGAGATTTTCGAACACGCTGCTCCTCGTGGGGCGGGGCATGGTCGATCACGCGGGCCGGTCCCGCTCCTGCTCAGCCGGTGACGGCGACGGCCAGGTAGGCGATGGTGATCACCAGGGCGAGCAGCGCGGCCCTGGCCTCCTTCGCAGCATCTCCTGCTTTCCGGTGTGCGATCAAGGCACCGGTCAGCAGCAGGACCATCCCGGCGGCCGCGGCGACGCCGAGCGGGCGCGACCACAAGCCGATCAGTGCGCCCGCGGCGGCGGCCAGTTCCGCGGCCCCGATGAGCCGGTAGCCGCGCCAGGGGATCCGGAAGTGTGCGGCGGCCTTCCGCATCCGCGGATGGCCCAGAACCTTCGCCGTACCCGGCACGAGGCAGGCCGCGGCGAACAGGAGCGACAGAGCGAGGAACATGGTGAGCCTCCGGTGGAGTGGTTAGGAATTGAGGTTGATCACGTGTGGGGAGGGGGCTTCCCGGCTGGGCGCGGGAGCTTCGGCGGCCGGCATACCCCAGGGCGGGCAGGGCAGCCGTGGTGAGGTGGCCACGCCAGCGATGACCCGGTCCGGCCGCACCAGGACGGCCATCGCCGGGTCGCGGACCAGTGCCTGCAAGGCCGCGGTCCCGTGGCCGCCGACGGGGCTGACTTCGGCGTAGTCGCGGTCGGCCGGGCCGGTAACTGCGGCGTGGCCCGGCGGCCTGACCTGGCTGGCCGCACCGGGTGCGGGTGCGGCGGTGACCCGTACGAGCAGGAGACGGTGGCGCTGGCACAGGCTGACCAGGCCGGCGCCGGGCTGCCCGGCGGTCAGAACCGCCGCCCGTCCCTGCAGCACCGCGTCCAGCGGGACCGGCGCGCCCGCACCGGTTATCACCAGGGGGTTGGGGATCAGGGCGCCGACCTTCGCTGCGGCGCGCCCACGGACGACCCACCGCGGGGTGTGCCGTAGCGCGCCCGCCTTCAGGCACGGCGTCCGGGTGGACGCCATCGCTTCGCGGAAGCGGGCGCTGCGGACGGCGGCGGCGAGGGCGACCCGGCGGACCGCGGCGGCCCGGTCCTGCCCGCCGGTCATCGCCCAGCCGACCCGGACCGCCTTCTTGACCATGGCGTGGGCGTGCGGCCGGCGTTCGATGTCGTAGGTGCCGAGCAGGTCCTCTCCGGCCCGGCCGGTCAGTACGTGAGCGATCTTCCAGGCGAGGTTGTCTGCGTCGCGCAGCCCGGCTGCCAGGCCCTGGCCAATGAACGGCGGGGTGAGGTGGGCGGCGTCGCCGAGCAGGAAGACCCGCCCGGTCTGGAAGCGGGATGCCAGCCGGGCCCGGAACGTGTAGCTGGCGCTGCGGATGATCTCCAGGCCCGTCCAGGTCCCGGCGCCCGGTCCAGGGCTCGCAGGAGCCTGCCGAGGGCGTCCGGGGTGATCATGCTCGGCTTCGTCGTCGCTGTCGTGCAGCTGGAACTCCCACCGGTAGCGGTGGCCGGTGACCTGCATGAAGGTGGCGGCCCGGGCGGGGTCGCAGATCTGCTCCACGCCGTCCCAGGTGTCGAGGAGCTTGTCGGACCGGATGTCGATCACGAGCCAGCGCTCGGTGAACCCGAGGTCTTCCATGGTGATCCCGGCCAGCTCCCGGATGGTGCTGTTGGCGCCGTCGCAGCCCAGCACCAGGCGCCCGGTGAACGTTTGCCCGGTCCCGTCCGCTGCGAGGTCGGCGTGGACCTCGACCGGGTGATCGCTGGCGAGCGGGCCGAAGGTGCCGTCCATCCCGGTGACCTCCACGCCGCGGTGGAAGTCGATCAGCGGGTGCCGACCGACCCGGGTGAACAGCAGATCTTCCAGGTCGGGCTGGTGAAACATGTTCGCTTGCGGGAAGCCGTTGATGCCAACCTCGTGCTCACGGCCGAACTCGGCCATGACTCGGTGGTCGGCGTCGAGCAGGCGCAGCCCGCTGCACGACCGGGACCGGGCCAGGAATCCCTCGCTGACGCCGATCCGCGTAGAGGGTCCGGGCCGACTTCGTCATCGAGGTGGACGGCACGGGGCAGCGGATGGGGCTGGGGGTGGCGTTCCAGCAGGGTGACGGGTACCCCGAAGTCGGCGAGCAGGAGGGCCGCGGTGCAGCCGACTGGGCCGGCACCGACGACGATGACGCCGTCCCGGCTGCCGGAGTGTGCCTTGGCGCTGCGGTGCTGGTCGTTCATGGTGGTGGTCCCTTCTCGGCAGTTCGGGGCGGTTCAGGGTGGTTCGCGGGCCGTTACGGCAGCGCGTGGAGGGGGACGGGAAACCCGGCGAGGGCCTCGTGCACCCGCCCGGGGTCGGCGCCGGTCACGGTGATGACGGGCCGTCCGTTCTCATAGGCGGCGGTGACTTGCGCTCCTGGCAGGCCAGCGCCGGCCAGGATGTCAGCGGCGGCTCGGGCGGCGGCGTCAGTGGCCAGCGCTGGCTTGTAGTGCTTGCCGATGGCCGTGACCGGGAGCGCCTCGATGGGGTAGATCCGCTTCGGGCGGGCGGCGGGCTCGCCGATCGCGGTGCCGGACCAGGCCAGCAGTTCCGCCTCGTCGAACCGGCCGGGATCGGCGGGGACGACGTAGGCCACCGGGACCTCGCCGGAGTGCCGGTCCGGGCGGCCGACGGCCGCCGCCGCGGCGACGGCAGGGTGGCTGAGCAGCCCTTCTTCGATGACACGGGGGTCGATGTTGTGGCCGCCGCGGATGATGAGGTCCTTGGCGCGGCCGGTGAGGTAGACGAAGCCGTCGGCGTCGAGGCTGCCGAGGTCGCCGGTGTTCAGCCAGCCGTCGTGGACCATGTCTCCGCGGCTTACCCGGGGGCTACTGGTGCCAGGGCCGGTGACGTAGCCGGCGAACACGGCAGCGCCGCTGATCATCAGCACTCCGGTCTCGCCGGGGGCGCAGTCGGCCCACGGCCCGTCGCCATCGGCCCGGACGGCCTTGATCTGCTGTCCAGGCAGGACGCGGCCGACCGATCCGGGCCGTTCCTGACCGGGCGGGGTGAAGGTGGTGGCGCAGGTGGCCTCGGTCAGCCCGTAGCCCTCCAGCAGGCGCCGGCCGGTGCGGGCGGCGAAGGCGTCCCGCACCGCGGACGGCAGCGGGGCCGCGCCCACGATGGGCAGGCGGAGCGTGCTGATGTCGGCATCCACCGGCACCTGGGCGAGCCTGCCGTAGACGGTGGGGACGGCAGACATGGCCGCGATCCGGTAGTGCTGGACGATCTTCCAGAACCGGGCGTACAGGGCCTGGTCGCGGTAGCCTCCCGGGCCTGGCCACACCACCCGGGCGCCGCTGAACATCGGAGCGATACCGGTGACGAGCAGGGCGTTGACGTGGAACAGCGGCAGCCCGCCGAGTGCCGCCTCGCCGGGCGCCAGCCCTGCGGCCTCAGCGATGCCGCGGCCGCAGGCGAGCTGGTTGGCGTGGGTGTGCGCGGCGATCTTCGGGGCGCCGGTGGTGCCGCCGGTGTGCACGAACGCGGCGAGATCCTGCGGTGCCGGGGAGGCGCTGGCCAGGCGATCGGATGGCTGCCCGGCGATCACGTCGTCCAGGTAGGCCATGAGCAGGCCAGAACCGGCCGAGCCACGGTCGGCCAGCACCGGCGGATCCCCATGAGCCCCGTCGGGGCGTATGGCAAGAATGGCAGTCACCCCCGCCTGGCGGGCGACCGGCAGCATCCGCCGCCATAGCTGCTCGTTCAGTTCCGGCCCGGCCGTCACCACTACGCGAGACTGGGCGCGGCGGATCAGTCCGGCGAGGTGGTCGTCACTGAGGGCGGGGTTGACCGGCGCGGCGATCCCCGCCGTCTGCGTGGCGAGGGTGGCCGCGTAGAGCATGGCGGTGTTGGGCGCGGTGAGCGTGACCGCGTCTGCCCGCCGGACGCCGAGTGCGGTCAGCGCGTTGGCGATCTGTGTCACCGTCGCCGCCAGGTCGGCGTAGGTCCAGGCCAGGCAGTCGGTGTATTCGCCGGGATCGCGGATCCATTGCGTGGCAACGCCGTCCGGCCAGGCGCTGGCCGCGTCCAGCAGCAGCTGGTAGGTCGAGGCCGGCTGCGGAAGTATCTGGGGCGTGTTCATGGCGTCTTCCCGATCACGGTGTTGTGCTGGGTGCCGAGGTCCAGCCGCCCGTCGGCGGAGCCGATGGTGGCGGCGATGACGTCGCCGTCGCGCAGGTACCGGGGGTTGCGCGCCTGCCGGGCGAAGAACAGCTTCCACCGGGTAGCGGGCGGCAGCAGCCCGGCCAGCTTCTCGGCGGCCTTCGGGGGGGCCTTGAGGGCGGTGCCGCCCGGCGTGCCGGTCAGCAGCAGGTCCCCGGGCGCCATCGGCTGGAACCGGGACAGGGCGGTCAGCGCCTGGGGCGGCCGGACGATCATGTCCGCGACGGTGCTGTCCTGCCGCACCTGGCCGTTGACCGACAGGCTCAGCCGCAGCGACTCCAGCCCCGCCAGGTCCGCGGCGTCCACGAGGGTCAGCCACGGGCCGGCCGGGGTGAAGGTGGGGTAGGACTTCGACTCGTAGAACTGGGTCTTGGTGAGCTGGATCTGCCGGGCGCTGACGTCGTTGGTGACCACCAGCGCGGCCACGTAGCTAGCCAGGCTGGTGTCGGTCACGGTGGCGCCGACCGGCAGGTCGGCGCCGATGACCAGGCCGAGTTCGACCTCGTAGTCCAGGAAGCCGACCCCGGCCGGCCGGAGGATGTCCCCGGCCGGTCCGGTCAGGGAGTGCGAGGCCTTGCGGAAGAAGACCGGGGGGACGGTGCGTGGGTCCATGCCGGAGTCCAGGGCGTGGGAGCGGTAGTTCACCGCCTGGGCCACCACCCGCGCGGGGGCGGTCACCGGGCTGAGCAACTCCACCGATTCGGCCGGGACCGCATCCTCCGGCGCCGCGGCGCCTGTTTGCGCGGCCTGGACGGCCTCGTCCAGCGCGGCCCGGTCGGCGAGCAGTTCGGCGGTGGTGGCGGCGGGCAGGCCGAGCCGCACCAGGCCAGCCGGTGTCACCACCCACCAGCCGTCGGCGGTGCGGGCCAGGTTCGCGCTCATGAGCTCATCGCCTTGACCAGGCCGCGCAGGGCGGCGACATCGACCTCGTTGCCCTTGTCGCGCAGCGCCTTGATCGCCGCGACGGCGACCGTGGGGTCGCGGGTGCCGGTGAACTCCGCGGTCGCTTTCGGCCCCCACTGTGAGAGCCCGCTGACCGACAGCGGCGCCCAGCCGGGCTCGGCCGTGCAGTCGAACACGTCGCCGTCGGCGTAGTGCTCGAACATCAGCCGGTCATCGTCGCGCCAGTAGTCGAAGATCTGGCTGCCCTGGATGTGCCGGCCGATGCCCCACGCGTGCCGGTAGCCGTGTTCGCGCAGGTACTCACCGCTGGCCGCCACCTCATCCAGGTCGGTGACCTGGTAGGCCGAGTGCAGGTAACCGGTGCGCGGCATCAATGCCATCGCCAGGGTGTGATGGTCGGTGGGCACGCTGCCCTGGTCGCAGCGGATAAAGGCCATCGCCGGGCCACGCTCGCGCTGCCCGTCCAGGTACAGGAAGTCGCTGACGATCAGCCCGAGTGTGCCGAGGTACCAGTCCAGTGCCCCACGGAACCGCGTGGTGCCGAGAACCACATGCCCCAGGCGCTCGATCTCCGCGGGTCTTTGCTCGGGCCGCTGGGTACCGTTGACCCGCTCCGGGCCAGGCCCGAAGTTCAGCGGCAGCGGTGCCCGCTCGGGCAGGGCCGGGAACTCCGGGACGCCGTAGACCACCCGCACCGGGAACCCGCTGGGGTCGCGCAGCACCACGATGTGGCCGCCCGAGTGCGCGGTGACCGTCCCGCCCGTGCCGCGGGCCAGCCGGTCAAGGTCATCGCGGGCGGCGGCCCGGTAGGCGGTGCCGGCGAAGCGGGAGTGAGGGCCGCGCCGGACGATCAGGCACGCCGGGCCCGCCCACCGGCCGCGCAGCAGCAGCGTCTCCGGGGTCCGGTCGGCGACGGTGAAGCCGAAGTCGGCCAGGAACCGCTCGGCCGCCTCCAGGTCCGGCTTCTCGAACTCCAGCCACGCCAGGCCGGCCACCTTGATCAGCGGATCCTTCGACCGCCCCGGATGCTCCCTGGGCAAGGCGCCGGTCTCGCTGTGCAGCGAACGGTGCGGGTCCTGCCGCTGGCCTGGGCTGTCAGTCTTCATAACGATCGCTCCCTCAACCTCGACTCCTGTTAGGAATCATCAATCTTGTAATTGAGTATCAGTCATGATGAGCCGTACCGTCAAGTGCGTACTGACCCGAATCCGCGGTGGGCCCGCACAGTCAGGGCTGGTGGCGCCCATCGCGCCCGCACCACGGCCAGAGCAGCCGGCGGCTGCCGTCGGCGCTGCCGCAGGACAAAGAAGCCCCCGCGATGAAGGCCAAGGGGATGATGACGGCTGCCGAGAATCAGTGCTGTAAGCTATTATCAGCATTGATGGAAGAATTCATCGGCGGTCGCCCCGGCGGCGGGCTCGCCAGCGTGGAAGGCTCCCGGACTGGCGGGACGCGGCCGTTGTGTGCTGGGCGAGACGGGAGGGCAGTGATGGCGGCAACGGCACCCACAGGTGGGGTCAACCGGCTGGACCGGCGGAAGGCGCGGACCCGGCAGGCGCTGATCGATGCTGCGGTCCGGCTGATCGCCGAGGGCCGTGGCGAGCGTGCGAGCATTCAGGAGATCACTGAGGCAGCAGACGTCGGCTTCGGGTCGTTCTACAACCACTTCCCCAGCAAGGAACAGCTATTTCAGGACGCCTCGGAAGAGGTGATGGAACGCTGGGGGCTGATGATCGACCGGGCATGTGAGGGCATCAGCGACCCCGCCAAGGTGTTCGCCGTCTCCTTCCGGATTTCCGGGCGGCTGGGCTGGACACATCCCGACATGGCCCAGTTCATCACCGGGGCTGGCATGGACCTACTGAACGCACCCCTCGGACTGGCGCCACGCGCCCTGCGTGACATCAAGGCCGGCCAGGCTGCGGGCCGCTTCACCTTCCCCAACGCCGAAATCGCCCTGGCCGCCATCGCCGGGGGGCTGCTTGGGCTGCTGCGACTGCGCCAGCGCGACCCTGGGCACACCGAGGAGGCCTCGGTAGACGAGCTTGCCGGAGCCCTCCTGCGCCTGCTCGGCGTCCCCGCAGCCGAGGCCACGCGCCTCTCCGGCTCCCCTCTGCCACCCATCGGCACCTGGTAGGAATGTGCGGGCGCTGACGGGCGCCCCAGAACGCGGGGCGTTGCTCTCGGCGCCGGCCCAGCATCATCGTTAGCGGTCCCGCACGCCCATGGACCGTTCCCAAACGCCTTCCCCAGGCCTGTCGTGGGCGACCATCGGTTTCAGTGTTCTCCGTAACACCTGTGGGCGGCGCACTGACGCAGGGCCGAACGGCCCACCACGAGTGTCTTCCCACCGCGTCGCCTGCCTGCCAGCCGGGCACTGGCAACAGCGGCTCCCCGATGGCTCGCAGCCGACCGACTTCCCCGGCAAGCAGAATCGCCAGCCCTCTTGACACGTGGCTTCAGTTTTGTAATGGTTAATCAGAATTGATGTAGGGGAACAGGGTGTGCCGCGAGCACGGTGCACCACCAACGAAAGGAAGCGGTGTCATGTTCAAGTCACTGAGCACGTCGATGATCTTGCGCGGCATCCTCGCGGTTGCCGTCGGAATCGTGGCCCTGGCCTGGCCGGGGGTCACGGTGCTGGCGCTAGTCATTCTCTTTGCGGTGGTCGCGTTCCTCGCCGCTGGCCTGGAGGCGATGCGGGCCTTCAGCAGCGCCAAGGCCGGCCCGGTCGCCGGGCACCTGCTGCTGGGGCTGGTCGATGTGGCCGCCGGGCTGGTCGCCCTGGTCTGGCCGGGGCCGACCGCCCTGGTGCTGGTGCTCATCGTGGCCACCTGGGCGATCGTCGGCGGCGTGTTCGAGCTCTTCGCCGGGTTCGGCCGCGGCCAGGCCGCCGGGACCCGCGCCTTGTACCTGCTTGGCGGGCTGGTGTCGGTCGCGTTCGGCGTGGTGCTGTTCGCCCGCCCCGGCCTCGGCGCGATCACTCTCGCCCTGCTGTTCGGCCTGTTCAACCTGATCTACGGGGCCTGGCAGTTCGTGCTCGGCATCGAACTGCGCCAAACCGGCAAGACCCTGCGCGCGGTGGGAGCGGACAAGCACCCGCACAAGATCGCGGCCTGAACCGGGCACCACAACCCAGGCACTGGCCCCATCGGCCTGATCCCCCTACACCCCGCGGGCGGCTACGATCCGGTCGCGGGGTGCCGGGCACCAGCGTCACCGTCACCCCTGGAGGGGAAGCAATGAAACTGCATCAGCCCTCACGTCACGGCTGGCGGCCGGTGGGCCCGCCGCACCGGCCGGTGTTGCTGGTCAACCCCAGGTCAGGTGATGGCGCGGCCGGGCGGGCCGGTCTTGCCGAGCGGGCGGGTGAAAAGGGCATCGAGGTAGTCCTTTTTGGCCAGGGCGAAAGTCTGGCGGAGCTGGCCGATGCGGCTGCGGCCAGCGGCGCGGACGCACTGGGAATGGCCGGCGGTGACGGATCGCTGGCCGTCGTGGCCGCGGTGGCCGCCGCGCACGGGCTTCCGTTCGTGTGCGTCCCGGCCGGCACCCGCAACCATTTCGCTCTCGATGTGGGGGTTGACCGGCATGATCTCACCGGCGCGCTCGACGCCTTCACCGACGGGGTCGAGCGCCGGATCGACGTGGCGGATGTAAACGGGCGCATGTTTCTCAACAACGTGTCGCTGGGGATCTACGGCGACGCCGTCCGCAAGACGGCCTACCGCGACGCCAAGGTCCGGACCCTGCTGGAGACCGCCGAGCAGGTGCTCGGGCCCAGCGCGCCGGCGCCCGCGCTGCGCCTGGTCGACGATACCGGGCGCGAACACGGTCATCTTGGCGTCGTGCTGGTGTCCAACAACCCCTACGCGGTGGAAGGCCCGCTGGTGCGCGGTACCCGCCCGGCGCTCGACACCGGCCAGCTCGGAATCGTGATTCTCGACCTGCCAGATGACAGCCCGCAACTTCCCGGGCGCGCTTGGAGCGCGCCATTTTTCGAGGTAGACGCCCCAGTACCGGTGCACGCCGGGATTGATGGCGAACCCGTCGACCTAACCCCGCCTCTGCGGTTCACGATCCGGCCTGCGGCGCTGCGCGTCCGGATCTCCTCCCGCCATCCGGGCGCCTCCCCATCGGCGCGCTTCCCACCTGCCAGCCCACCGCGCCCAGGCCACACCGCGCCATAACGGATCAGGCGGGCCGCGCCGAACTGCACACCAGGCGCTACTCTGCGGAGGCACCGATCACGCCGTCGATCGCCGGCGGCGGCAGCCTCACCCGCCGTCGCCGTGCTCCGGCTGGTGGCCAGCGCGTCCTTGTCCCGCTCCACGATGGCCGCCGAGCGGACGCTAACCCGCCGCACCTGGCCCGCCGGATCTGTTCCCGCGAAATAAAACGCCGCGAACCAGTCCCATCTGGTGAGCTCGGCGGGAAGCTGGCGCGTCGGCCGCCGTGACGCAGGCGGCCGGGATCTGGGGGAACTAGCGGAACAGTCCGGAGATGAGGTTGACCGAGCCAGCGACGATGACCACGCCGAACACATACGCCAGGACGGCGTGGGCCAGCACGCTGCGCCGGATCTGAGGGTCGCGCAGCGTGGTGTCGGACACCTGGTAGGTCATGCCGATGGTAAAGGCCACGTAGGCGAAGTCGCGGTAGCCGGGATGTTGCTGACCGTCTTCGGTACCGAAGGCGATGCCGCCGGGCCTGGACCGGAAGTGCTGGTTGGCGTAACGCAGCGTGTAGACGGTGTTGATGAGCGTCCACGACAGCACCACGGTTAGCACGGCGGCGCCGATCAGCAGCGCCCGAGGCACGCCGCTGTGCTGCCCGGCCAGGTGCAGTGCGTAACCCGCGCCCAGCAGACTGGCGACGCCGGCCCCGACCAGCAGCGTCCTGGCCGAGCCCTCGGTCTGGTCCTCGCGGGCAGCCAGCTGCGCGGCGCGTGCGCTGTCGGCCTGGATGATGATCGGCCAGGTGGTCAGGAGAAAGGCGAGCGCGGCGGCGTTCCAGCCCCCGGCCAGTGCCAGTCCCCAGGTCACGAACGGCAGGAGGACAGCCGCGACGATCAGCCCGGCGATCAGCACCGTGATCGCACGCCGCATGGCGGGGGCGTGCCAGCCAAGCCATCGGTGGTACAGGGTGGGTGCTGGGACGCCGGTCATCGTCTGAGTGTCGCCTGTTGCCTCCATGCGTGTCATTCGCGTGGAGAAAGCCCGGCGACTACGGCCCGACAGGACAATGCCGAGCACGTTGATGGTCGCCTCAGCTTTGCCAGGGCTGGCCTGCGAGGCGGCGGCGCCGGCACGGGGCAGCGGCGCGGATATATCCGCAGCAGCCGACACTCCCGCACCGACCTACTCACCTGCCGCAGTAACCGACCGGCGCTGATAGCCCATCCTCCGCTGGCGTGGCGGGCTGCAGTCGGCGGGCGGCGCTCTGCAGTGCGCTCACAGCCTTGGAGGTCGCTGCTCGTTCGGGGTGAATTTACCTATTGATGAAAGTTTTACTCTGGTTGTGCTGGCCGGCATGATCGATAATCATCCTGCTGCTGTGGGGAGGGACGGTAATCCGTCAGGGGGATAGCAGGTCATGGGGAGCGTTCGGGTGTTCGGCTTGGCTGTGCCGTTGCTCGCGGCCCGCCTTGGTGCCGTCAGCGCTGCCGAGCGCCGGGTATCGGCGTCGGCGTGTGGTTGCTTGTGCCGAGTGAAGGGGCCGGGGGGCGTGAGCTTGCCGATGCCAGCTGCTTCTCCGCCGGCAATTCCTGGGCCGTACACGATAGCGGCCTGCGGAGCGCCCGTATAAGACGCTAATCGAGCGGTTCGATGAATGACGGCGGTCTCGTGCCCGCATCCGCGGGACCGCAGCGATATCAGTCATTGCAGGTCATGAGCCTTCTTGGGAGGTATAGCGGTGGATAACGCCGATGAGCGGGATGGCGAGCAGGTGGGCCCCGGCCAGGCGCCGGTGTCGCGGCGTAGTTTCGTGGTGGGGGTGGCCGCGGCGGGCGCCGCCGCAACGGCCGGCCGGGCCTTTCCCAGCCGGCGCGCGCTACCGGTGGTGGCGGGCACGGGGGGTGACCGTGCCGCTGCCGCGACGTGTGGTTCGTTGAGCCTGGCGAAGGCGCCGGTCTCGGGTGGTGAGCTGACCGATGCCGCGTTCGTATCTGCTGATGAGTGGTGGGCGGTGGGCAACGTGGGGGCGGCGCTGCGCGCGAACCGGACGCTGATCGTGCAGTTCGACGGCTCGGCATGGTCGGAGGTCGCGTCCCCGAACCAGGGCACGCTGAACAACGGGCTCAACGGGATTTCCATGATCGATGGCGGGGGGTGGGCGGTCGGCTTTTACCAGGCTACGGGGTATCAGCCGCTGGCAATGAGCTGGGATGGGACGCAGTGGTCGCTGAACTCGCCCGCTGCCTTCCCCAGCGACTCGGTGTTCACCGGTGTGGACACCCTGGCGGACGGGACCGCGTGGGCGGTCGGTTTCCAGACCACGAAGGCCGGGGTCCGCAGCACGCTGATCGAGCAGGCATCGGGCGGGACGTGGACGCAGGTGGCCAGCCCCAACGTCGCGGGCAGCACCGTTAACTCACTGACGGCCGTCGCCGGGACGGCGGCGACCGGATTGTGGGCGGTCGGCTACTGGCTGAGCCCTACCGGCGTCCAGCCGCTGGTGATGTGCTACGACACGACCCAGCCGTCGCCATCGTGGGTGCTGGTCAGTGGCGTGCCGGCACCGGGTCAGGTCGATACGGTGCTGACCGGGGTTGATGTGCTGTCGGCCAGCGATGTGTGGGTGGTGGGTTACTGCAACGACGGCGGCGCGGACCGGCCACTGGCGCTGCACTGGGACGGCAGCGCCTGGACCAGCTCGCCGGTTCCCGGCGCCGGGCTGCTGCGCGAGGTCAGGGCGGTCGCGTCGGACAACGTGTGGGCGGCTGGCGCCTACTACAACACGAGCCGGCAGCAGTACCAGACGCTCGCTGTGCAGTTCGACGGGACGGCGTGGACGACAGTGGTTCTCGCCCGACTCCAAGACGTTCAGCGACGAGATCCTCGGGCTTGCGGTCAACCCGGATGGGTCGGCGCTTACGCTGGTGGGCCGGGCGGGCTCCAACTCGCTCATCGCACAGGCGAGCTGCCCCAGCGGGCCGGTCTCGCCGCTCACCCGGGCGCCCGCGGCGTTGCCGCCGCTGCCGTCCGCGCCTGGTGTCGGCCCAGCGCCGAGCCCACCACCGCCGACGCCCCCGGCGCAGACACCCATCCCGGTGACTATCACCGACCAGGCAGCGGCCGCGGGCATCAGCGGCACGAACGACTGGTCTTTCGGCGCGGCTGCCGCCGATTTCACCGGCGATGGCTGGCCGGACCTGTTCATCTCCCACCACTGGCACCCGGCCAACCTGTATCTCAATAACCAGGACGGCACGTTCACCCCGGCCGATGTCGAGCTTCTTCAGCTCCATCCTTGACCGGCACGACTGCCAGGTCGCTGATTTCAATCAGGATGGCCAGCTAGACATATTTTGCAGCGTCGGGGCCGATCGCGGCACCTCGCTGAAGTGCAATGGGCTGTTCCTCCAGCAGCCCGACGGCAGCTTCGCCGACGTGGCCTACCAGTGGAACATCGGCGACGCCGCTGGGCGTGGCCGCTTTTGTGCCGTGCTGGATGCGAACAACGACGGCTATCCGGACATCTTCTACGGCACCGACCCGGTGCGCATAGACGGCCTGCCCTCGATCAACCGGTTCTACCTCAACACCGGGCAGGGCTCGTTCATCGACTCCCCGGCCATGGGCCTGAATCTCAACGTCGGGGCACAATCGGCGCGGACCGTCGACTACAACGGTGACGGCTGGCCGGACCTGCTGATCTGCGGGTACACCGGTGGCCTGCGCCTGTTCAAGAACAACCAGGGGCAGGGTTTCACCGATGTGTCGTCGATCCTCGGCCCCTCGATCAGCGCCGTGGACGCGGTCATGGTCGACGTCAACCACGACAACCTCCCCGACCTCATCGTCCTCACCAAGACCGCGGTCAAGCTGATCCGCCAGAACGCCAACGGAACCTGGGCCAAGCCCAAAACTCTCCTCAACGTCACCAGCGGGGTAGCGCTCGCCGTCGGGGACGTCAACGGCGACAACAACCCCGACATCTACGTCGTCTGCGGCAAGACCGGAGGCGCCAACGCCCCGGACCACCTGGTGACCTTCAACGCCACCGGCGGCTTCACCACCATGTCCATCCCACAAACAACCACCGGCTCAGGCGAGCGCGCGTTCCCGATCGACTACAACAACTCCGGCCTCACCAGCTTCCTCGTCCTCAACGGTGCGGTCCCCAGCACCGGCCCGATCCAGCTCCTCACACCCCAGCCCTCGCCGTAGGGCCACACGGCCCGCCCACGCCTAGCATCAGAGTGGCCACCATTCGGGCGCGCCCCGCGGTAGCGCTGGTTACTGGCATGCGGCGCAGAGGCCGAGCACGTCGAGGCGGTGGCTGTGGGCCTGGAAGCCCTCGGTGCCGGCGAGCTTGGTGATGGCGCCGGTGACTTGCCGCTCGAGGCCGGTGGGGAGGGTGACGTCGGTGACCTTGCCACAGTTGATGCACAGCAGGTGGTGGTGGTGCTCGGTGAGGTCTTCGGCCAGCTCGAAACGGGTGTATTCGTCGCTGGCGGTGACCTTGCGGATAAGCCCGGCGGCGTGCAGATCGGTCAGGTGCCGGTAGGCGGAGCTGCGTGGTACCCCTGGCAGAAGCCTGGCGATGTCTCCGATGCTCACGGGGTGCCCTGCGCTGGCGAGCAAATCAATCATCGCCCGCCGCCCACTGGTGTAGCGCTGATCGATCCGGCGCAGACGGCGCTCAGCCACACTGTGCATGTCGTCGGCGGTCTCCTGGGCTGGCATGACACTCCCTTAGCTGCGGTGGGGCAAACGCTGCGCGGCTGGCGCGGTTAGTGCTCGTCGTAGTGGTCGCCATCGGCGGCGTGGCGGTGGCCGTCGTGGGCGTAGTCGACATGGCCGCCGTGGGGAACGGCCTCATGCCCGCAGCCTGGCCCGTGAGCATGGTCGTGATCGACGTGGACCAGGTGGGGCAGCGGGTGCTCGTCGTAATGGCCCTCGTGCGCGGTGTGGGCGTGGCCTCCATGGACATAGTCGGTGTGGCCCTCGCGCTGTACGCTGGCATGCCCGCAGCCGGGGCCGTGGTCGTGGGCGTGAGCCGTATGGATCTCGTGCTCAGCAGGCGTCATGACTCCTCCTTGCTGTGCTGGACGGCGTCCGCGACGATGTGGGCAACGTGCTGGTCGGCCAGGGAATAGGCGGCTTCCCGGCCGTGCCGTTCCACCGCGACCAGGCGGGCCCCGCGCAGCACCCGCAAGTGGGAGGAGACCAGCGGCTGGCTCATCCCGAGCCGCTCGGTCAGCTCGTGCACGAACCGGGGCTGGTCAGCCAGTTCCATCACGATCGCGAGCCGGGCGGGGGCAGCCAGCACCTTCAGCAGCTCCCCGGCCGCCTCGAACGCCTTCGTCTGCGCGGACACCGACACCCCGTCATATAAACATATGGCGATCTGTTTATGCAAAGCCACGGGCCTGGCATCCTGGCCCAGCGGCCAGCAGGCACTGCCGGCGCCATGTGGCCCTGCATACGGCCAGCACGCAGAGTTCCCAGGCTTACTTGTAATGAGACTCAGTCTCAGACTAAGTTTTACTCATGCCTATCACTGCCCAGCGTTCTTCCTCTGGCCGGTCACTGCACATGCGGGCGGGCATTGCCCTGGCCGGCGTAGCGGCCCTGATAACGCTGACCGGCTGCGGCGGCAGCCGCGCGGCGGCCGCGAGCGGCACGATCAGCGCGGTCGCGGCAGAGAACGAGTACGCCAATGTGCTGAGCCAGATCGGTGGCCGGTACGTGCACGTGACTGCCATCCTGGACAACCCGAACACCGACCCGCATACGTTCGAGGCCAGCCCGCGATTGGCCCAGGAGGTCAGCTCTGCGCAGCTGATCGTGCAGAACGGGGTGGGCTACGACAGCTGGATGAACAAGATCGAGTCGGCATCGCCGAACCCGGAACGGAAGGTGATCAGCGCCCAGGTGGTGCTGGGCCTGCCCGCCAGCACGCCGAACCCGCACCTGTGGTACGACCCGGGGACGATGCCAGCCGTGGCCCGGGTGATGGCCGGGGACCTGTCGGCCCTCCAGCCCGCTGATAAGGCGTACTTCCAGGCGCGGCTGAGGGAGTTCAACCGGTCGCTAGCTCCGTGGCGGAAGGCCATCGCGCAGTTCAGGGCCAAGTACCCGGGCACCACGGCCGCGACGACGGAGCCGGTCGCCGATTACCTGCTGTCGGCGATGGGGATCACGAACCTGACCCCGTTCAGGTTCCAGGCTGACATCATGAACGGCGTTGATCCCGCACCGCAGGACATCGCCCTGGAAAACAGCTTCTTCGCCCAGCACAAAGTCAAGCTGTTCGCCTACAACCAGCAGGTGACCGACTCCCTCACCACCTCGATACGTGACAATGCGCTCAGGGCCGGGGTGCCGGTGGTCGGCGTCTACGAGACCATGCCTGCCGGCTATAGCTTTCAGAGATGGATGCTGGCTGAGGTGAGCGCCATCACCAAGGCGGCTGCCAGCAAGATCTCAACCCAAAAGCTGTGATCATGAACCAGGTCCGGGACCATGCTGCCGCGGTCGCGTCCGAAATCCTCCGCGTCGACCAGGTCAGCGTCGTGCTGTCGGGGCGGCAGGTCCTTGACGAGGTCAGCTTTGCCATCGGTGCCGGGGAGTTCACCGGGCTGATCGGTCCCAACGGCGCGGGCAAGACGACATTGCTGCGGGTGATCCTGGGCCTGCAGCGGCCCGCCAGCGGGCGGGTCGAGATCCTGGGCAGGCCCCGCTCGCCCCGCAGCCAGCCCATCGGCTATGTGCCGCAGAAGGTAGTCCTGGATCCGGATATGCCGATGCGGGCCCGCGACCTGGTCGCGCTTGGGCTCGATGGGGACCGGTTCGGGCTCCGGCTGCCGTCCCGTGATCGCCGCGAGGCTGTGCGGGAGATGCTGCACGCGGTCGATGCCGATCGGTTCGCCGACGCCCGGGTCGGGAACCTTTCCGGCGGCGAGCAGCAGCGGGTGCTGATCGCCCACGCGCTGATCAGCCGTCCCCGGCTGTTGCTGCTCGACGAGCCACTGGCCAACCTCGATCTGCGCAGCGGCCAGGAAGTCATCACCCTGCTCGCCCGGATCGCCCGCGAGCAGCAGATCGCCGTGCTGCTGTCCGCGCACGAGATGAACCCGCTGCTACCGGTCATGGACCGCATCGTCTACGTCGCCGGAGGCCGCGCCGCCAGTGGCCCCACCGACCAGATCGTCACCAGCGAGGTCCTGACCCGGCTGTACGGCCACCACGTCGACGTGCTGCACGTGCACGACCGGATCCTGGTCGTCGCCGGTACTGCCGCGGACGAGGCCGCGGCCACCGCGCACCAGGCCGCCGCCAGCCGCCGGCCGGGACGGGCTGACCAGCCATGCACCAGCTCTACACAGCCATTTTCGAGCCGGGTTTCTTCGCAAGCCCGCAGGTCCACATCGCCGTCACGATCGGCGCGGTCGTCGCCGTCGTCTCCGCGGTGACCGGGGTGTTCACCGTCATGCGCGGCCAGTCCTTCGCCGGGCACGCGCTCGGTGACGTGTCCGCCGCCGGCGGCTCCGGGGCGCTGCTGCTCGGGCTCACCCCGCTTCCCGGGTTCGTGGGCCTGGGCATCGCCGGGGCCGCCGTGATGGACATGATCGGTGTCCAGCGGCTGCGCGGCCGGGACCTGGCCACCGGCATCGTGCTCGGCGCCGCCATCGGCATGTCCGCCCTGTTTCTCTACCTCGGCACCACCTCCGGGTCCACCACCGGTGCCACCCAGCAGATCCTGTTCGGCTCCATCTTCACCACCACCCCCGGCACCGTCACCACCGTCGCGGTCCTCGGCGCGATAGCGCTGGCCAGCATCGCGGCCATCGCCCGCCCGCTGCTGCTGGCCACCCTCAGCCCCGACATCGCCGCCGCCCGCGGCGCACCAGTCCGCCTGACCGGCCTGCTGTTCATGCTGGCCCTGGCCGTCTCGGTCGCCCTGTCCGCGCTGGCCATCGGCGCCATCTTGTCCACGGCCCTGCTGATCGGCCCAGCCGCCGCCGCGCTCCGGGTGACCAAGACCGTGCCCCGAGCGCTGATCACCGCCTGTGTGACCGGTGTGGCCGCCACCTGGCTGGGCATCCTTTTGGCCTACGACTCCTATTACTGGGGACCAGGCCACCAGAGCCTGCCCGTCAGCTTCTTCATCGTCGCCATCATCTTCGCCACCTACCTGGCCACCGGGCTGCCCACCGCCCGCGCCGCCCGGCGCCGGGCGGCCACCCCGGTGACCGGCGCCGCCAAGCAGGGCAAGGTCACGGCATGACACGGGGACCCGCCGCAGTACCCAGCACGGGGGGCCGATGTTCACGGGCTTCATGATCAACGCCTGGACCACCGCGACCGTCGTCGCCGTCGTCGCCGGCGTGGTGGGCTACTTCGTCGTGCTGCGCGGCGCGGCATTCCCCGCCCACGCCATCCCCAAAGGCGCCTTCGCCGGCGCGGCCGGCGCCAGCCTGCTCGGCATCAGCACCCTCATCGGCCTGGCCGTCTTCTCCGTCCTGGGCGCCCTCGGGATCGGCACACTGGGCCGCCGGGGACGCAACGACGTCGCGACCGCCCTCGCGCTGGTCATGATGCTCGCCCTCGGCGCCGCGTTCCTGTCCCGGACCACCCAGTACGAACCAGAGATTTATGCCCTGCTCTTCGGCGAAATCCTCGGCGTCAGCACCAGCCAGATCCTCCCCATCGCCGGCCTCGGCGCCGTCTGCCTCGCAGCGGTAGTTGTGCTGTACCGGCCGCTCATGCTCTCCTCCGCCGTCCCCGAGATCGCCGAGGCCAGGGGCATCCGCGGGTACCGCATCGAGACCTGCTTCCTGATCGTGCTCGCCCTGGCCACCACCATGACCGTGCCCGTCACCGGCGCCCTGCTCATCTTCAGCCTGATGATCGGGCCGCCCGCAGCCGCCCGGTCCCTCACCAGCAGGCCCGCCCTTGCTATGGCCCTGTCAGTGGCCATCGCCCTGATCACCGTGTGGGCCGCGATCGCCGCCTCCTACCTGTACAACTGGCCCATCGGCTTCTTCGTCGGCACACTCGCCGCAATCTCCTACAGCGCCGGACGCGGCTGGGCCGCATGGCGCCGCACCCGCCCCGCCGCCGCAATCCCTCGCCAGGCGGCCATCGACCGCGCCTGACCGCCGCCTGCCCGGGCCGCCACGGCATCGGCGGTGGCCGATCCCGGGGTTGCCCGCCAGATCACCGGCATTCCTGCGGCCACGTTCAACGTGGTGGGCGCGGGCACGGCGACCGGCCTGAAGGCGCTCACCGGTCAGCCGGAGCTCACCGCTGATGGCAAGCCGGAACTGCTGTATATGGGCGGGGAGTACTGCCCGTTCTGCGCGGCGGAGCGGTGGGCGATCGCGGCGGCCGTCAGCCGGTTCGGCACGCTGTCAGGCCTGCACTTCATCCACTCCTCACCGACGGATGTGTACCCCAGCACGCCGACCCTGTCGTTCTACAAGTCCCGGCCCGGCCCGGCCCGGCCCGGTTAGAGCATGAGGATGAGCATGTAGCCCATGGCAATGCCCATCGCGATCTTGTAACACGCAGCCAGCCTCGGTGCGAGGGCCAGGGTGCCCGGCTGGTGAGAAAGCCTCCGAAGCACGGCGGCAGCCGCCGCATCCTTCGTGCCCGCGGCACCGCCTGGACCACCGGTGCCGGCCCGGGTGCCGGCCTGGTCCCGTACCGGTCGGGGCGTGACCGCAGCCGGGGCGCGCACCAGTGCGGTGAGCTGGTCGGCTGTCCAGAGCACGTAACCGATCATGAACAGGGCCAGGATCACAGCGAGCGCCCAGAGGCTTCCACCACCCGCCGCGCGGCCGCCCCCCATGCCGGACATGGGCATCGCCTGGCCCGGCCAGGAACCCGGTAGCGCCGCGAGCATGAAGACCATGGCCGCGCTTTCGACCAGGTGCGGCACGGGGTGCGAGCACCGCCAACCGCTGTCGCCGCCGCTGCGGCGGCGGTCCCGGGCTGCCTGGTAGGCGAACCATGCTGCTGCGGCCCCGAAGACCACCTCCCACGCCGTGCCAGGCAGCGGGCTCAGTCCCGGTAGCAGCATGCCGGCCATCGCGACGCCCATGGCGACATGCACCACGTCGGCGTCGACCTCGGTGGGCCGCTGCCACAGGCGTGCGGCGGCCAGGCGGCCCGCACAGTAGATCGCGGTCGCGATCATGACCGTTGCGAGCGCCGCCGCGAGCCAGGAAGGCCCGGCCATGTCAGCGCTCTCCCGATCGCGCGGGCCGGCACCGTTGAACTCCCTGCCGGGAGGCACGGGCGCCTGCCGCCCCCGGTGGGATGCCCCCGCGCAGCCCTGGCAACTCGGCTGGAACCTCGCAGCTCTGCATAACGGCAAAAGGCTAATAGGGTCCAGCCAGATGCGCAATGGGCCGCTCAAATGTGATTCCATGGGCTGGCGAGCCAGCTATCCAAAGCAAGCAACACCGTTCCAGGAAACCATATGGGGGTATCCAGGAAACCCCGCCAGGGTACTTTAGGAACCCCCATAGGGTATTAGCCGGGGCGCCGGTCACAGCGCGGTTTTCCTGTTATGTTGCCTGGCCGTCCAGGGGTGTGTAGATTCTCCGTGCGGCGCAATCCGCCATGTAGCCTTCGCCCTGGTTAACACAACAGCAGGACCGCAAGCCGTCCCCTAACTGAGGTGACACCCCGTGCCTATATTCCTGACTCGCGGTATTGCCCGAATGTGACATGGCATGTCGTCAGCAGCAGTAAGTAGCGGGCAGCCGCCCGGGCCCGGCGAATCGTCCGGGCTGGTGCGCGTTGAGCTCCTGGTGCAGGGAATGACATGCGCCGCGTGCGCGGCCAAGGTGCAGAGCAGGCTCAACGCCATCGAGAATGTCTCCGCCACGGTGAACATCGCGACCGAGAAAGCCACCGTGACCGCGCCGTCGTCGGTTCCGGTGCAGCTGCTTGTCGCGGAAATCGAGCGGGCCGGTTACGGCGCCGAGGTGGCCGGCGCAGATGCCGGGCCGGCCAAGGCAGACGGCGGCACGGCCGACGCGGCACGCGTTGCCTACCTGCGGCGGCGGCTCATCGTCGCGCTGGTGTTTTTCGTCCCGCTCAGCGACCTGTCGGTGCTGCTGTCCCTGTTTCCCGCCTACCGGTTCCCCGGCTGGCAATGGGTGCTGGTGGTGCTGGCGGTTCCGGTCGCGGGGTGGGCGGCCTGGCCGTTCCACCGCGCGGCGCTGAAGAACGCCAGGCACGGCTCGTCCTCGATGGACACGCTGGTGTCCCTGGGCATCGCCGCCGCCTGCGGGTGGTCGGTGTATGCGATGTTCGTCCTGGACCGCGGCACCGTGCATCCCCCCAGTGCGTGGTATGAGCTGCTGCACGCCTCCGGTGGCGGCATCTACCTGGAGGTAGCGGCGTCGGTGACGACGTTCCTGCTGGCCGGCCGGTGGTATGAGGCGCGGGCCCGGCGCAGCGCCGGGGATGCGATGCGCGAGCTGGCCGGTGCGGGTGCCAAGGACGCCTGCGTGCTCGCCGGCGACGGCACCGAAAGGCGCGTCCCGGTGGCGGCGCTGCGGCCCGGTGACCGGTTCGTGGTCCGGCCCGGGGAAACGATCGCGGCGGACGGTGACGGTGCTGTTCGGCCAGTCGGCGGTGGACCGCAGCATGATGACCGGGGAATCGGTGCCGGTCGACGTGGCCGAAGGCGACAGTGTCACCGCCGGGACGGTGGCGGTGAGCGGCCGGCTGATCGTCGGCGCGGCCAAGGTCGGCAGCGACACCCAGCTCGCCCACCTGGTTGCCCTGGTGGAGGACGCCCAGGCGCAGAAGGCGGCGATCCAGCGGCTGGCCGACCGGATCTCGGGAGTGTTCGTCCCGGCCATCCTCGTGCTGGCCGCGGCGACCCTGGCGGGCTGGCTGGTGGCGGGCAGCACCGGGCAGCAGGCGTTCAGCGCCGCCCTGGCGGTGCTGATCATCGCGTGCCCGTGCGCGCTCGGCCTGGCGACCCCGGCGGCGCTGGCGGTGGCCAGCGGGCGGGGGGCGCAGCTGGGGATCTTCATCAAGGGGTACCAGGCCCTGGAGTCGTCCCGCTCGGTGGACACCGTGGTGCTGGACAAGACCGGCACGGTCACCACCGGCGTGATGGCGGTGACCGGCGTGGCGCAGGCCGCGGGCACCAGCCGCGCCGGCCTGCTCCGGCATGCCGGGGCGGTGGAGCAGGCCTCCGAACATGCGGTGGCCGCCGCGATCAGCGCCGCCGCCTGCGCCGAACTCGGGTCACTGCCGCACGCCGATGGCTTCACGGCCTTGCCGGGCCTGGGTGCCCGCGGCGCCGTGGATGGCCACGACGTGATCGTTGGGCGAGAAAAATTGCTGCGGGACCGCGGGCTGGATATCCCGGCCGGGCTGGCCGCGCAGTGCGAGGCGTGGGAGCGGGCGGGCCGCACGGTGGTGCTGGCGGGGTGGGACGGGCAGGCCCGCGGCGCCGTCGCGGTAGCCGACACGGTCAAGCCCTCCGCCGCCGGGGCGGTCGCGGCGCTGCGCCGCCTGGGCCTGCGGACCATCCTGCTGACCGGCGACAACCAGGCCACCGCCGACGCGGTGGCCGCCGAAGCCGGCATCGGCGAGGTGATCGCCGGGGCAATGCCCGCCGGCAAGGTGGCGGTGATCACTGACCTGCAGGCGCAGGGCCGGTCGGTGGCCATGGTCGGGGACGGGGTCAACGACGGCCCCGCGCTGGCCGCGGCCGACCTGGGGCTGGCCATCGGCTCGGGTACCGACGTGGCCATCTGCGCCGCCGACATGATCCTGCTCCGCGACGATCTTGGCACCGTCCCCGAAGCGATCAAGCTCGCCCGCGCGACGCTGGCCACCATCCGGCGCAACCTTGCCTGGGCATTCGGGTACAACATCGCCGCGATCCCGCTGGCCGCCGCCGGTTTCCTCAACCCGCTGATCGCGGGGGCGGCGATGGCCGCATCGTCGGTCTTCGTGGTGGCCAACAGCGTGCGGCTGCGCCGGTTCGGCATGCCCGCCGCTGGCCTGGCGGCACGGCTGCGGGACGCCTTGGTGCACGAGGAGCAGCCCGGGGACGGGACCGGAACAAAGGAGCATACGGCGTCATGCCTGGAATGAATTCCGGCGTCAATGTCAACGACCCGACCGTGATCGCGGCGTTCAAGGCGGTACTGCTCCACCAGGGGCTTATCGCCCTGCTGATCTTTACGCTGCTCGGGCTGGCCTGGATCAGCGTGCGGGCCTGGCAGCCCTACGCGCGGAACAGCGCGGCGCAGGCCGCCCGGCACGACGGCACCCGCGGCGGCCGAGCCGGCCTGGCGGCAGGTACTGCGGGTCGGCTTTGGCCTGCTGTGGGTCTTCGACGGGATCCTGCAGGCCCAGCCCAAAATGGCCATCGGCCTGCCCTCGCAGGTGCTCCAGCCGATCGCGGCGTCGTCCCCGCGGTGGGTGCAGCATCTGGTGAACTGGGCCGGGACGAGCTGGTCGTATCACCCGATGCAGGCCGGCGCGTCAGCGGTGTGGATCCAGGCCGGTATCGGCATCTGGATGCTCGTGGCGGCACACGGCACCTGGTCCCGGCTGGCGGGGCTGGCCAGCGTGGGCTGGGGGCTGGTGGTCTGGGTGTTCGGCGAGTCCTTCGGTGGCATCTTCGCGCCGGGCCTGACGTGGCTGTTCGGCGCCCCGGGCGCGGTGCTCCTCTACTGCGTCGGCGGCGCCCTGGTCGCGCTGCCCCAGCGGGCATGGCGCACGCCGCGGCTGGGCCGGCTGACCCTCGGCGGGATAGGAGTATTCCTCATCGGCATGGCGGTCCTGCAGGCCTGGCCCGGCCGGGGATTCTGGCAGGGCAGCCCGCACGGCCGGCCCGGCACGCTGGCCGGCATGGTCCAGGCGATGGCCACCACCTCCCAGCCCCGCATCCTGTCGGCGTGGGTGAATGCCTTCGGCACCTTCACCGCCGCGCACGGCTTCGCGGTCAACCTGTTCGCCGTGGCCGCGCTCGCGGTGACCGGCGCGGCATTCGTCAGCGGGCAGCCGAGGCTGGTACGCCCGGCGCTGGTCTTCTTCACGGTGCTGTGCCTGGCGGACTGGGTGCTCATCGAGGATTTCGGCTTCTTCGGCGGGCTCGGCACCGACCCCAACAGCATGATCCCCTTCGCGCTGCTGGCCGTCGCCGGGTACCTGGCCCTGACCCAGGCCGCCGTGCCGCAGGCGGAGCCGGCCGCCGCCGGGGCACGGGTGAGCTGGCGGGACCGGGTGCGGCCCGCGTCGCTGCGCCAATCGGTCTCCTCGGCCAGCTTCCAGGCGGTGGCGTCGGCGGCCGCAATCGGGATGATCATCCTCGGCGCGGCCCCGATGGCCGCTGCGCAGGCCAACCCGGTCGCCGACACCATCCTGGCCGAGGCGATCAACGGCTCCAGCGCCCCGCTGAACATCCCGGCACCCGCGTTCCGCCTCACCGACCAGCACGGCCGGACCGTCACGCTGGCCAGACCTGCGCGGCAAGGTGGTCCTGCTGACGTTCCTCGACGACACCTGTTCGGTGGACTGCCCGCTGATCGCGCAGGAGTTCCGGGACGCCGGCCAGCTGCTGAGCGCCGACACCCGGCACGTCGAGCTGGTCGCGATCAACTACAACCCGCTCTACACCCAGGTGAGCTACATCCAGGCCTTCGACCGCCAGGAAGGCCTGGCCACCGTGCCGAACTGGCTCTACCTGACCGGCACCCGCGCCCAGCTCGAACTCATCTGGCACCGCTACGGCGCGGCCCCGGCGGAGATCCTTCCCGCCGGATCCATGATCGGCCACGGGGACTACGCCTTCGTCATCGACCAATCCGGCCACCTGCGCCGGGAACTGGGATTCGACACCGGCCCCGGCACCCAGGCGACCAAGTCGTCGTTCGCCGCCGAACTGACCGGCGCCGCGCAACAACTGCTGGGGCACCCATGAAGCCGGCAGCCCGCCCGGCCCTGATCGCGACGGCCCTGGTATCCGCGGCGCTCACCGCGGGCTGTGGCAGCACGGTGAGTTCCGGGCCAGGCCCGGCGCCTGAGGCACTACCGGGCGGGGCATCGTTGCTGGCTACCTCCCTCGGCACCGCGGCCGGAACCTGGGCCATCACGGTGATGGGCGGTTCGGCCGCCAGCCACAACAACTTCTGGCAGCTGTTCATGCGCCCGGCCGGGAGCACCGAGTGGAAGCTGGTCACCCCGCCCGGGGTGGCCGACAACGGCGGCCTGGTCACAGCCAACACCGGTGGCCAATCGCTGATCACCGGGATCCGGCCCAGCCAGTACCTCACCTACACACCCCTGACCACCACCCGTAACGGCGGCGTGGCATGGTCACCGGCCGGGCCGCTGGACGCCGCCCTCGCCAACACCCCCGACGCACTGGCCGCCGCCCCCGGAACTGGGCACCTGCTCGCCCTGCTCACCAACGGCACCGTCAAGACCGCCACCCCCGGCTACACCCGGTGGACCACCCTCGCCACCCAGCGCTCGCTGGCCACGACACCCGCCGGCCGGCGCTGCGGCCTGACCGCCCTCACCGCGGCCGCGTTCACCCCCTCGGGGACGCCGCTACTGGCGGGCCGGTGCAGCCGCCCCGGAACCGCCGGCATCTTCGCCGACGACAACGGCACCTGGCAGGCCGCGGGGCCCGCACTCCCGGCCACCCTGGATCACCAGCTCACCACCGTGCTCCGGCTGACCCGGGCCTCCACCGGCAACGTGGCACTGCTGGAGACCGGTGCCGGGCCGGATGCAAGCCTGCTCGCCGCCTGGTCCGCCGGCGACGGTGGCCACTGGGCGCTGTCACCCGTGGTCCGGCTCCATGGCGCCAGGCTTCTGTCAGCGTCGTTCGGCCCCGCGGGAGAGGCTGCGCTCGTCCTGACCGGGAACCGTGCCGAGACCATCACCGGCCCTGGGGCGACGTGGCGGCCACTGCCCGCGCTGCCCGCCGGAACCGCCACACTGGCCCCCGGGCCCGCGGGCGGGTTCGACGCACTGGCTGTCCACCGCACCAGGCTGGCCATCTGGCAGCTCGGGCCCGGTACTACTGCCTGGCGAGCCACGCAAACCATGAACGTCCCTGTCCAGTTCGGTTCGTCGGGCTGAGATGGCTGCCACCTCGCCGCCACCGCTGATTTCGCGGCCCGGGCGAACCTTTGACCTGCAATTAGCACATGCATGGCCGTCATGCCGTGGCACCGCCATACAGTGAAAACCCCAGCGCGGAAGGCGCCGCACCAAGGCCGGAGAGCCACATGCACGGGTACGCCCAGAACAAGGACAACTACCTCATCCGGCTGCGCCGGATCGAAGGGCAAATCCGCGGCCTGCAACGCATGGTCGAGGACGACAAGTACTGCATCGACATCCTCACCCAGGTGGCCGCCGCCACCAAGGCCCTGCAATCAGTGGCACTCGGGCTGCTGGAAGAACACCTCAGCCACTGCGTCGCCGGCGCCATCGCCGAAGGCGGCGACACCGCCACCGCCAAGGTCCACGAAGCCTCCGAGGCCATCGCCAGGCTCGTACGCTCCTGAGCCGGGCGGCGTGATACACGGTTCCCGGTCGCGGCGCCGTCGGCAAGCGGGCACACTGGTGGTGTGACTGCTGAGCAGCTGGCGCTGATCTCCACCGACCCACAGGTGATGCACGGGCAGGCGGTGCTCGCCGGGACGAGGGTGCCGGTTAGCGTGATTCTGGATTGCCTGGCGGCCGGGATGACAGCAGAGCAGATCGTTGCCGAATACCCCGCGGTGACCGAGGCGGGGATCCGGGCGGCGGCCGCTTATGGTGCGGCACTGGCCCGGGAGGAACTGCTGCCGCTGCCGCCCGCGCGGTGAAGTTCAAGCTGGATGAGAACCTGCCGGCCTCCGTCGTGGAGGCGTTGGCCGGCTGCGGCCATGAGGCGGACACCGTTCGTGCGGAAGGCCTGACTGGCGCCCCGGATCCGCAGGTGGTTTCCGCTGCTGCGGCCGAAGGGCGGGTGCTGATCACTTTGGACCGCGGCATGGGTGACATCCGTGCCTACCCGCCGGGCAGTCATGCCGGGATCGTGGTGCTGCGCCTTGCTGACCAGTCGGCCTCAGCGGTCAACGATGTGGTCACCGAGCAAGCCAACTGGGCCGAGCTTGACGCATTGACCGGAGCGGTAGCAGTACTTCAGCAGGGGGTACTGCGCATCCGGCGCGCCTGACACGTCCTCGCGGACAGCGTGGATGTAGCGAGCAGCAGCAAGCTTCAGTTTCGTTGGCTATCCACTGGCTCTCGCTGACAGCTCCGTCAAACGTCCTATGGGGCTGCCACTCTGGAGGCTGGAGCCAGGGACGGGAGCCAATGTTCCTGGTCAGGAAGAGGTAGAGACTAGATTCGGTCGCCTGGACTGAGACGCGCATGTGCGTCGTGGGCGCGGGCGATGCCGCGGGCCTCTGTGTACTCCCGCACCATGTCGTACGTCTTCCAGCCAGTGATGTGCATGAGGTCATCGGTGGAGCCACCAGCCGCCAGCCACTTGTCCGCGAAGGAACGCCGGAAGCGGTGCGGGTGCACGTTCTGGATTCCGGCCTGCTTGCCTCGTCGGCCGAGCATGACGCGGATCCCGGAGTCCGTCATATGCGCACGGTTGTGTCCTTGATGGCCGAGCCACAGCCACGGAGACGACGTCTCGGGGTGACGAGCGCGGGCGCGCAAGTACCGATCCAGGGCTGAGGCTGCCTTCTTCCCGATCGGCACCCAGGTCTCGTCGCCGCCCTTGAGCCGGATGCGCAGCCTCCGCTGGGTCAAGGACACGTCGTTGGCGGCGTCCTTGTCCGGGTCGTAGCGCAGGTTCGCCAACCCTGAGACGCGCATCCCGGTGTCAATCAGGATGCGCATGATCGCGGTGTCGCGGCGGTCCTGGAAGCTCGCCCCCTCGCACGTCTTGAGCAGGGCGGCAAGCTCCTCGTCCTCGAAGAACGGCTTGGCCTGCTTGGTGACCTTGGGCCGGTCGACGCGGTCCATTGGGTTCGGGTTCGTCCGCTCACCTTCGCGGGCCAGCCAGCCGAAGAACACGCGCAGGTTGCGGAAGTGCACGGCAGCGGACGTGGCGGACGTGCGGCGCTCCTCGGCCAGCAGGAACGCCCGGAGGTGCTCGGCGTCGACCTCTTCGACATCGGCGGTCATGTCCTGGGCGACGAGGAACTTCTGAATTGCTCGCACCGAGTCGGTATAGGAGCGGATGGTCCTCGGGCTCTTGCCCGCCGCTTCGAGCGATAGCTGCCACGAGGTGACGAACGCGGCCAGGTCCACGCCTGCGGCTGCGGTGGTGCGGCGTCCCCGGCTGCGCCGGGCTTCCCGCATGCTGGTGACGGACATGGGGACCTCCCGCCGACCGGTGCAGCTACCTCCCGAGTGCCCTACCCTTGAGGGATGCGTCAGGGCATCTCTGGAGACGGAATCAGATGCTCTATCACCGCTGTGCTTCTGTGATATCGTAGCACGTGCCTGCAAAACCGCAGGTAGACAACTTAATTCGAGCGCTCGTAGCTCAACGGATAGAGCATCTGACTACGGATCAGAAGGTTGGGGGTTCGAGTCCCTCCGAGCGCGCCAGAATCTGCAGGTAAGGGTCGTTTTTCGAATGTGGGAGGCGGCCCTTTGGTTGCCGCGGATGTGAGCCTCTCACAACGTTGCTGTCTGGCCTTTGCTATCGAGGCCCTCCCATGTGTCTGAGGCAGTGACGTCTTCACAGTGCGGTGTGGCCAGCACACTGAGCTGCGCGGGCTGAAGCCAGCTACAGACCGGTTTCGGCGTGGAGTCGCCCGGATTTCACGCGGCCTTGACCAGGGCCCGGTAGTCGCGCTCGTTCTGGTCGGCGTCAGGCGGCGGAGAAGTCGGCGATCGCATTGTCGAAGACGTCGGCGGGGCCCAGGTAGGAGGCGATCGCGATCCGATCGCCCCAACGGGCGTGCGCGCGGGCAAGCGTGGTCCCGCACATCCGGGCGTACAGGTTGCTCCCGCCACGCGGAAGGGTGCCCACCTCGGCGGAGCCCTTCCAGTCGTGGAACTGGCGGATGTAATAGTCGCGGGCCTGCCCGTCGATGTCGGTGACGCGCTGCCAGCCCAGGAAGATGTCGCTGGCTGCCTGCATCTACGCGCTGGCCCGCCACGAGAGCACGCTGGCCGTGATGACGGTGCTGGCTCTTGCCCGCGAAGCGCTCCAGGACCGAGGCCAGCACCGGCACCGCGCCGGCCGGGCGGTGCATGCTGAACCCAAGGTCACGGCCTGCGATCTCGAAGCTCGCGGCCAGCCGTTTGACATCCCACTCCCACGGGCCGGGGAGCGTCTCGTCGAAGTCGTGATATAGAAGATCAGCTGCCGTTCGGGCGATCCGAACACCCCGAAGTTCGACAGGTCGCCGGCATCACCGCTGGAACTGCAGCGGCTGCGTGGCGGCAGCCAGGGTCGAGACGCGCGCTCGTGATCGCGACCGCGCCCCGGTAGAAAGTGCCCGGCGAGACTGCGGGAGCATCCGCCCGTCGCGGGATCGGGACGCAGCTCGGGAACCCGGCTCTCGGCCTGGCCCAGCAACAGCGGGACCGGGTCCGGCCGGTCCACCGCAGGCTCCCATCGCCCGTGGGCGACCTTGCGCCCAGCCCGCGCCGCCTTCCCCCTGGCCACCCGGTCTTCCAGCGTCAGGCCCGCGCGTTTCCATGCTGGAGACGGCAGCTGGCCAGCCGCGGCGGCCGCGGTCGCACCCCTGGACCGCCCGTCGGAGGATACTGGCGCCCCTGGCAACCCATAGCCTTGCCCTGCGACGTGTTTCTCGTTGCGAGAACAAGCGTATAGAGGCAACTGGGCAGGGGAGATGGCGGTGGTGGGCGCTTGGTTGCAGACGCGGTGCATGTCGCTCTGCTTCAGTCCGGGGCTGGGGAGGGCAGCGGGCAGCTACACGAACGGATCGCAGCCAGTTCCGTGGATGCCTCCGCCGGGTCCGGGACCGTCAGCTATAGCGGCAGGAGCAGCTGATACGACGTAGCCGGGAACTACTTGCGGACGCGGAACCGCAGGATTGTGACGGCTCCCGACCGTGTGCTGTCGAGCGGTTCCAGGTCTATCCTGGCGAGGCCCTGGGCGGAGAACAAGCGAGTCCCGTCGCCGAGCAGAACCGGCAGGATGTACACCATGATCTCGTCCACGAGTCCCCGCCGCAGGCACTGGCCGGCTACGTCGGCGCCGAGGATTTCGAGGTTCTTGCCGCCCGCGGCGCGGAGCGCGGTGGCGACGGCTTCCGCGATATCACCGGTGAGGAACGTGACCGCCGGGTCCGGCGGGTCCGGTGGCTCATGGGTGAGGACGAACTCAGTTCCCCCGTCGTAGGCAGGGGTGACCTCGTTCGGATTCTCGGCCATGCGCTTACCCACCTCGTAGGTCCGCCGGCCAACGAGCATGGCGCCGGTGGCCGCCATGATCTCCGGGAACTCGTCCTCGATCGGCCTCATGAAGTCGAAGATCCAGTTCATCGCGTCGCCGGGACCAGCGGTGAACCCGTCGAGTGACATCGACCTGTTCACGACGACCTTGCCGCTTCCCGTGCTCGTGTCGCTCACCATGCACCTCCGAAGGCCTTCCCGGCTGTCATCCCAGGCTGCGAATGACGACGCTACGCGCGCCCGGATCTCATCGTCTGCTCGACCACGTTTCGCCCCCGAAGCATGAGCGGGAGCGTCACAGATCAAGCGGAGCCACCGTGTTGCACATCAAGCGGAGCCGGACATTATGTGCGATTTAGCCGATTAGTGCCGGGACTCACTTGATGTGCGAGGGATCGGCTCCGCTTGAGATGCGATGTTCGCACCACGGAGACAACATGGAGCGTCGATATCGAGGGCGACGTCAAGGCGTTCGCCGTGGGCGGTGAAGTGGTTGCCGAAGGAGCGAACTCAGACGCGATCCACGCCGTGGCGATCTGGTCAGGGCGTGCGGGCCGGTCGATCCAAGGGCAGGACCTGGTTCGCGCCGACTGACGGTGCTGGGAATCTGGAGGCCAGCTGCTCCTGGCTGGTGTCATGCCGATTGGCGCGCTCCGTGCAGGGAATGCCATCCGTCCGGATCGGAGCGGGATCTACGGCAGTGGCGCATGGGGTAATCATGGACATCGGAGCCCAGGCGCCAGCTCCCACTGGCCGCGTTCCTGGCCTGGCGCGTATCCCGCCGCGGGCGGCCGTGGCCAGTCATCCTGATCAACCGGGGATGCATTGTTTGCGGGGGATGCATTCGTCGGCACCCGCTGTGGAGCCTTCTGCCCTCTGCCGGCGATCGACGCCGCCCAGATCGCCCTGCTCGTGAGCCCGGCGATCTATCAGCGCACGCGGCCGGACCCGCTGACCGGCGGTGCTCAACGGCGTCCGCGAAGTCCGGCCACCGCTCTGATGGTCCTGATCGCGCTGCTCACCGGCCTGGTCGTGACCCTCCTTTACCTCGGGAACATGGATTGGGCGGCAATACCCGGGTGTGGTGGCTGGAGCGGCGCTCGCGCGCTGCCGAGACGGCGCTTCGACTGACGCAGGGCTATCCGGTGCGCTTCCTAACCGCCACTCAGGGCATCCGGAGATCGATAAGCGTGCGCTGATCGAGGACTGGGCGCAGTGGTCGCTGGTCAGCTTCTCGGCGTTCTACATACTGTGGCTATTGCATCGGCGTCCCGAGCCGCCATGCGACCATGCTCCCGTCATTGACGAGCTGTCGGCAGTCTGAGTTCAGTCCGCGCTGTCGTTCCCGCGCGGGGTGCGTATCGTCAAGTGATCTGGCCACTTGTCGTGACGAATCCTGGCTCCACCGTCCCGGCAGAGTTGAAGGCTTCGGGGTGATAATCGGCGGCATGGACCGGCTGGTTGACCTTGATGCTGTGGCGGCGGAGCTGACGCGACGTCTGTCGGCTCCGGGACACCGCTAGCGCATGTGAGGATGCTCAGATGTCACCTCGCCCGCATGCCGTCGATCCTGCCTGCCTTGCCCAGTGGTGCATGGAGCATCTCGGCAGCCTGCCAGCGGAGGAGATCTTCAAATCCGGGTACCTCTCCGCAGTCATAGGGCTCCGGCTGGCTGACGACCGCGAGGTGGTGGTCAAGGTTCGACCGGACTCGCCGCGTATAGCGGCATGCGTCGAAGTCCAGCGCCGCATGTTCCTGGCCGGTTATCCGTGCCCCCAGCCGCTCGCCGGCGCCGCCCCTTTCGGCGGCGACGTCGCAACCGCAGAGGCTTACGTCCCCGGCGGCGCCATGCTGCCGAGCGCGGACCACGCGGCCCCGGCCTTCGCTGAGGCGTTCGCGTGGCTGATCACGCTAGCCCCCCGGCCGGCCGAGGTGCCCGCGCTCGACCCGGCACCGTCGTGGGCGGCCTGGAACCGCTCCGGGGACAGACTGTGGCCGTGTCCAGAGAACCGTGACGTCAACCTCAACGAGGTGCCCGGCCCGGAGTGGATCGACGATGCCGGGCGCCGTGCCCGTGACCGGCTGCGAGCCAGCGGGTCCGAAATTGTGATCGGTCACTGCGACTGGCTTGCCGGTAACCTGCGCTGGAGCGGAGATGAGCTATTGGCGGTGCATGACTGGGACAGCATGACCGCTGATAGCGAAGCCGCGCTCGTCGGCTTCGCTGCCGCCCTGTATTCGACCGTCAGCGCGGAGGAGCTGGCCACCGTCGAGGACACTGAGCGGTTTCTCGTCGCGTATTGCCATGCGCGTGGCCGGGAGTTCAGTGCCGACGAACTCGAACGCTCGTGGGCGGCTGGCGTCTGGACCAGAGCCTATGACGCCAAATATCAGCACACGGTCGGGCAGCCCATCACCTCACTCAGCGGGAATGAGGCCCGCGAGCGCCTCCGCCGTGCTGGGGCGGGCTCGCGAGGCCATAAATGGCCTGTAACGACCATGAACGGAGGCCAGTGAATGACACGGCTACCAGGATCTGCCGCACGTCGTTACGGCAAGGTCTTTGATGAGATCGCGGCTGAGTATGACCGCCGCCGCCCGGCTTATCCTGACGAACTCGTCGACCAGGCTTGTCAGGTCGCGGGGATCGGGAGCGGTGCTCAGGTGCTTGAGGTCGGGTGTGGAAGCGGCCAACTGACGCGCAGCCTTTCCGCTCGGGGCCTGCACGTCACAGCACTCGAACCCGGCACGAGCCTCATAGCACTGGCCAGGCAGAACCTGGAAGGTGCTGGAAAGGTGGAATTTGTGAACGCCCAGTTTGAGGATGCATTGCTTCCGCGCGAGCAGTTTCAGGCCGTGTTCTCTGCGTCCGCGTTTCACTGGGTTGATCCTGAGGTTAGCTGGCAGAAGGCCGCTGACGTACTTGTTCCCGGTGGAACGCTCGCCCTCGTGCAATACTGCGGAATTGAGGAGCCACGTAGCAAGCGAGATCAGGAAGCGTCACTCGCTGCCATAAGAAAGGTCGCCCCCGACATTGCCGATAATTGGCCCGAGTACAGGGATCTCGACGCTACGCTCGCCGGGATGGAGCAACGCAGTGGCAACGTCTCAGAGGTGTGGGCCTGGCTCGGCAGCTACGACGTAGGGCAAGATTATGCCGGCCGCTTGTTCGGTGATGTTCAGGTGGCAGTAATGCCAAAGCTCAGCGAGTACACTCCGGAC
>CAVPSA010000031.1:0-26905 GCA_963707905.1 uncultured Actinomycetes bacterium
GCAGGGTCGTCTCCTGCTCCATATGCGACAGCTTCTCGGGGTTGCGCACGGCGTACAGCCCAGTGATGAGGCCGTCGTCGATGCGCACCGCCAGGACGGTGTCGATCTCGCCGTTGAGCCGGAGGATCAGGGCCGGGTAGCCATTGACCTGTGCCGGCTGCAGCGAAGCTGCGGCGGCGACCCCGCCCAGCCCGGTGGCGAGCACGCGGGCCACCTTGCCGGCCCGAACCATGGGCCGAGGGACGGCCTGCACGACTCCGCCGCCGTCACCCAGCAAGACGACGTCCGGCGCGAGGATGTCGAGCAGGTTCTCGGATATTGCCGGTTTCGGCCGCCCGCCGGAACGCCTCGAGCGCGTCTCGGGTCTCGGCCGGGGAAACCACACCCCGCGGCCCGCGCGCCGCGCGGCGCCCGCGCCCGGTGCGCGATCTGGCGGACCGCGGCCGGGTTCTTGCCGACGGCCTCGGCGATCTCGTCGTAGGCCAGATCGAACACCTCGCGCAGCACGAACACCGCCCGCTCGGCCGGCGTGAGGGTTTCCAGCACCAGCAGCATCGCCATCGAGACGCTGTCAGCCAGCTCGACGTCCTCGGCCACGTCGGGCGCGGTGAGCAGCGGCTCGGGCAGCCAAGGGCCGAGGTAGGACTCCTTGCGGCGGCCGAGCGTACGCATCCGGGCGAGTGCCTGGCGGGTGGTGATCCGGACCAGGTACGCACGCTGATTCTCGACGGTGCCGAGGTCGACGCCCGCCCACCGCAGCCAGGTCTCCTGCAAGACGTCTTCGGCATCGGCGGCCGAGCCGAGCATCTCGTAGGCGACGGTGAACAGCAGGTTGCGGTGGGCGACGAACGCCTCGGTGGCGGGGTCCGGGCGGTCGCCGCGGCTGCTGTCCTTGCCGCGATCGCCGGGTGCGTCCTGCGACGTGCCGGGCATGGGGGCTCCTGTTCGCTCTCGACTGTGTCACCCACTAGATGCCGGGTCCTGCCGTTGTGTGACATCGAGACGGTAGCCAGTCCTTGTTGCCCGGCCCCGAATGACGTGACGGCCAGGCAGCGTGGTGAGCAGCGGTGCGTCGTAAATCAACGAGGTGGCTACCTGATTGTGGCGCGCGTCACCTAACCGCCCTGTCACAAGGACCGGCTCGGCGGCATCTCGTGTTCGTTCAGTGCAACACCACGAGTGAGGACGAAGTCATGGAACCCCGGTTCAACATGTTCGACAACGAGATCGCCGTCAAGTTCGCCAAAAGGTTCGCCAGCACCAGCCTGGTAATTGCCCAATCGCCGCTGCCGAAGTCCACGCAGGAGCTGGTGGCGCTGCGCGCCAGCCAGATCAACGGCTGCGGTTGGTGCATCGACATCCACACCAAGGACGCCGCAGCTGCCGGTGAAACCGCGGTCCGGCTCAACCTGGTCGCCGCCTGGCGCGAGGCCACCGTGTTCACCGACGCCGAGCGGGCCGCGCTGGCGCTCGCCGAAGAGGGCACCCGGCTCGCCGACGCCCACCACGGCGTATCAGACGAGACCTGGGCCCAGGTACGCAAGCACTACGACGACGACCAGATCGCCGCGCTGGTCCCCCTGATCGCCATGATCAACGCGGCCAACCGGCTCGCCGTGATAGTGCACCAGCAGGGAGGCTCCTACGAGCCCGGCATGTTCGCCAGCTGGGCGAGCTGACCGGCAGGCGATGAGCAGCAGCTCGGGACCAGCAGGCCGGGTGTGCTGGAGGCCGCCTCAGGTCACCTTGACTATCGTCGAGGCCGTGTTGTTCGCCGTGATCGGGTCATAGGTGGCCGCCTTGGCCTTCACCGTGTCGGACACCTTGGTGTTTGCCTTGGCGTGCAGCTTTACCACGAAGGTGAACGCCTGCGACGACGAGGCAGGCATCGTGCCCAGCGAGCAGACGATCTTGCCGGTGTAGCCCGCCGGAGGAGTTGTGCAGCTTGCCCCGGAACTGCTGACGAAGCTCGCGCTGGGCGGCAGGGCGTCGCTGACGATCACCTTGGCGGCCGTGGTCGGGCCGAAGTTGTCGGCGACCACGCTGTAGGTGACGGCCGATCCCGGCGCCACCTTGTGGGAGGACGGCATGATGAACACCGCGATGTCCGCCGACGGCGAGCCGTTGCCGCCCAGCAGGACCTGTTGCGGGCTGGTCGCGGCGTCGTCGTTGACGATCAGGGTGGCGCTTCGTGGGCCGGCCGCGGTCGGCGCGAAGTACACGTCGGCGGTGCAGGACGTGCCCGCCGCGAGGGTGAAGGGTGCTGCGGGGCAGCTTCCCCCGACGAGGTCGAAATCGGACGGGTCGGCGCCGCCGAAGGAGTACCCGGTGACATCCAGGCTTGCGCTGCCCGTGCTCTTGACCGTGACCGCGTGCACGGCTCCAGAGTTGCCCACGGGGACGGTGCCGAAGTCGATGTTGTCCGGCGCCACGGCGGCGGCGATTTGGGCGCCCACTCCGGTGAGGGTGACGGCCTGGGTGGGCGGGCTGGCATTATCTGTCACCGTCAGGGTGGCGCTGCGGGGGCCGGCCCCGCCCGGGGTGAAGGTGATCTGCAACCCGCAGCTCGTGCCCGCGGGGACCGTGGGGCTCACACAGCCTGAGGTCAGCCCGGTGACCTGAAAGTCGCCAGGGTCAGCTCCGGTGAGCTGGGCGTTGGTCAGATTCAGCGTGTCAGTGCCCGGGTTGGACACCGTCAGCACCTCCTGATCGGAGGAACCTAGGCTGACCGTCCCGAAGTCCACCGGATCGGGGCTGAGGACCGCCTCCGCCTGGTTTCCGGCCCCGGTGAGCTGGAGGGTCTGCGGTGAGTCCGGGGCGTTGTCGGTAAGCACCAGGGAACTGTTGTCGGTCCCACCGGCGCTGGGGGTGAAGTCCACGTTGATCGAGCAGGTGTCACCGGCAGCGATCGACTTGCCCACACAGGTGTCCGACGGCGCGGAATAGTCACCGGCGGCGTCGATCTGGTTGATGGCCAGCGGCCCGGTGCCGGTGTTCGTCACGATCTCGGTGAGCTGCGTGGTCGACCCGATCGGCTGGCTGCCGAAGGCGAGCGGGCTCTGCCCGAACGAGACCGCCGGTGCCGCGGCGGTGTACCAGAAGTCGCCCTGCACCGACGAACTCGTCGACACCCCGGTGGTGTGCGGGGTGTTGTTGAAGTAGTCGTTCGCCGGTGTCCACGTCGTGCCGCCGTCGGTGGAGACCTCGATGATCAGATTGACCGAGAAATCCCCGGTCACGGGAAGCACACCGCCAGCGCTCGGGTCCACCGTCAGGCCGGTCAGGCTGCCCGGGTCCGTGAACGACGACGGCCCCGTCGCCGTCGTCACCTGCAGCCGGACCGGGTAGCTGGGCGTGCTGCCGTCCAGGTTCGGGAACTCAGCGGATCCGGTGAAGTTGAGTATCCCGCCGCTCAGGCTGGAGGTCGCCGGGTCGAAGGCGAGCGTCGCCGTGTCGAGCCCGAAGGAAAAGGTGGCCGGGAACGTCGGGTACCCAAGACCCCACACCATCTGGTCGAACTGGGTGGGATCAACGCCCGTGTAGGACCACGTGATCCCGCCAGACTTGCCGATCTCACCTCCCGTCGGGGTGCCGGTCGATGTCCACGTCCCCGAGCCCGGTGCAGGAAACACCGGGCCGATGGTCGTTGTATCCGCCGCAGCACGCGCAGCGCTCGCCGTCACGACGGCCGCAAGGACGAGCCCGGCCAGGCTCACCAGCCGCGCACCCGCGCCGATCATGACCACCCGGGTTCCGAATTGCGTCATTGCCATCTCCCTCCCCGGTCAATGGCTTCGCGACGTCGGCGACCGGACACACCCGCCAGCTTGGCCCGCACAGCGTTACGACGGCCACAATAGGAACTGCGGGCACAGGTAACATCGGGGAACACCCCGATGTTTAAGCTCGCCCAGAAGTGACCAGCAGGCGGCCTGCGGACCGTATTTAAGCGGTGTATTGACCGCGCTTATGGCCGGCGCGGTTTACCCGGTCTCGTCCGCGTCGTCCCGGAGGGTGTTGATCGCGCTCATCAGGTCGATCCAGCCGTGGAAAGCTACCGTGTGCGGGCCGCCGCTGATGCCCACGGTCCCGCTCAGTGGATCGCCGTGGGAAACGGACAATTCCAAGACCAAGGGGAACGTCTCCGGGACGGGCCCAGCTCCGGCGCCGTCTGCCTGCGGGCTTGATCTCACAGCCAGCCCTCTCCGCATGACCTGGCCAAAGGGCCCTTTATGAACTGGCCAAGGGGCTCTTTCGTTGTCAGCACGATCAGGAGTCACTGCGCACACTGTTGCATGGTGCCGCGGTCGTTAGCATCGGGGAAGTCACCTAACCTCTTGCGGCCGGTTGCTGGCCGCGGGCCGCGGCGTTCGCAATCAGTTCGTGGCGGGAGCGGACGCCGAGCTTGGCATAGATCCGCTCAAGGTGTGTCTCTATGGTGCGGACGGACACCGACAACTGGCGGGCGATCTGCGGGTTGCTGGCTCCGGTGGCGGCCAGGGCCGCCACCCGGGATTCCTGCGCGGTGAGCCCGGAAGCTGCCGACGGCTGCCGCCGCCGCCCGCCTGCCACGCGCAGCTCCGCGTGTGCCAGCCCGGCCAGCCACCCGGCCTGGGCGTCCTCGGCCACTTGGATCGCCTGGGCCAGTGCCCGCCGCGCCTGGGCCGGCTGGCCGTAACGGCGCAGGAATGCGCCGTAGTCCAGCAGCGTCTCGGCGTGCTCGACCGGCAGGTCCACTTGCTTGTGCAGGGCCAGGGCATCGCTGAAGTGATGGTGGGCCGCATCGCGGTCGCCGCCAACCTCGGCCAGGCGGGCACGCCCGGTGACGACGACGATCTTGGGAAACCGGCACGGCAACCGCTGCGCGGCATCGTCTACCCAAGCCAGGACCCGTTCGGCGTCGCCGGTGCGGCCGGCCGCGAGGTAGGCGCTGATCGCGTGCCGCGACCAGGGGGGCAGGCACGGTTCGCCGATCCCCATCCGGTCCACGGTGGCCTCAAGCCGGGTGTAGTACTCGCAGGCCTCGGCGGCCGCGCCGTCACGCAACCTGCGGTGGCCCAGCACATCCCAGGCAAACAGTTGCGCGTTCAGCTCGCCCCGTGCCAGGGCGGTGGCTTCGGCCCGCTGGACCCAGTGGGCGCTGTCGTCCAGGTCGCCACGGTAGAGCTGAATGTAGGCGCGGCCCACGGCAGCGTATGCCTCCATCAGCGGTACCAGGTCCAGCAGCGCCACGGCGACGTTGATCGCCGTCAGTGCCTCATCGAAGCGGCCCATCCGGGTCAGTGTGTAACTGTGGCCGACCGCCAATGTGGCGACACCTTCTGGAGCGGAGGCCTGCTCCGCCGCAGCGCGGGCGGCCGTGAAGGCGCGGTCGGCCTCGGCGAACCGTTCCATCAGGCAGGCGCAATAGGCGAAACTGTTGTTCGGGCCCCAGCCGCCTCCCGCGCCGGTAGCGGTATTGCCCGGCCCGGTCCGCTGGCCGGGTGCCCGCCAGGGGGCGGCCGCCTCCGCGGCTGCCATTCCCGCCGGGTCTCCGCATAGTACGGCGAGTTCCCCCCACGTCGCGTCCGCTCTGGTCCGCAGTTCCGGGCCGAGTGGCCTGGCCAGGCCCCGGGCCCGGCTGGCCAGCGAAAGCGCGGCCGCCGACCCGGCGGACAGCCAGCAGCAGAACGCCGCATCCAGCAGCACCTCCACCGCCGTCGCCTGGTCGCCGTCGCGGGCCAAGGCGGCGGCTTGGTCGAAGGCTGCCGCAGAACTGTCGTGGTCGCCGGTCATGGCCAGCGCCCGGCCCAGCATCCACAAAGCCTCGGTCCGCGCGCTCAGCGAGACCGTGGCCGTGCCCACCAGGCGCTGGTAGGCCGCCACGGCTCGTGCTACGCCACCGCTGGCCAGCCACGCCTCGGCCTGGGCGAGCAGCAGGCTGATGCTGGCTCTGTCACCGGCCATTGCCACCGCGGCGTCCAGCCAGCCGACAGCGGTGGCCAGCGCCCCAGCCCGGCGGGCCGCCCGGCCCGCCCGTTCCAGCACCGCCACCGCTTCTGCATCCCCGGCCAGGTTCGCCCGGACCGCGTGCTCGGCCGCGACCGCGTCCATGCCGCGGGCAACGAAGGCGGCGAACGCCCGGGCGTGCAGGCGGGCGCGAGCCGCGGCACCCAGATCGTCATACAGCGCCTGCCGGAACAGCGGATGGATGAACGTGGCATCCGGCCCCGGTCCCTGCTCGATCAGCCCGCAGTGACCTAGCGACTCAAGCGCGGCATCAATCTCCGTGCCATGAAGGCCCGCCACCTGCGCGGCCACCTCCGGCACGAACCGGGTGCCCAGCACCGCCGCGGCCCGTGCGCACCGCATGCCGGCCACCGGCAGCCCAGCGAACCGGGCCAGCAGCAGGCCCTCCCCGACCGCGCCCCGGCCGGCATGGGCTGCGTCCGGCACCGTCTCCCCCCTGCCGATCGCCACAGCTACCTGCTCTAGCAGCAGCGGGTTTCCCGCGCACAACTTAAAAGCCCGCCGCCGCACCGCTACCGGGACCGGCCGGCCGATCTGGGCCTCCAGCAGCGCCGCGGCCCCGGCAACCGTCAGCGGGGCCAGCCGCTCAATCCGCGCGCAGCCCTCCTGAGCCAGGCCCGCCGCGGCTTCCAGTGCCGCCGCCGGCCACGGCCGCAAACTGGCCAGCAGCCCCGCCCGCAGCAACGACATCCGGCGGCACAAGAACACCGCCAAGGCGAGTGAGTCAGCATCAGCCCAATGCAGGTCATCGACCACCAGTACGACCGGCGCGCCGTCGCGGCGCTCCAGCCAGCGCAGCACCCCGAAGAACCGGGCTGCGCGGTCATCGCCGCGGGCAAAGCCCGGCTCGTCTTCGCGGAGCAAACCCCGCCCGCCGGCACCATCCAGTCCCTGGATCAGCACGCCGAACGGAACCGCGCTTTCCATCGGATGCCCACGGCCAAAGCCCACCCGCAGCCCGGCCGCCGCGGCCAGGTCACGGCCGCGTCCCAGCACGGCGGTCTTGCCCAGGCCGGCTTCACCGACCACGAAGAGCGCCCCGCCCTGCCCGCCGCGTACCGCCTCGACCAGCCCGGCGACAGCCTTGGTGACCCCGTCGCGCTCCAGCAGCCCGCCGCTGACCGTCATCACATGCCTTCGCCGCAGGAAGAACGCCAAACAAGCCAAACCTTATTGCCCCAGTCCGGCCATGAACAGATCGCGGCAGTACGGGGGCGCGCGGTGCGTTCGCCTGACGTTCATCGTGATCCCTGGGGATGGTCAGGGTAATGGCGGCAGGTGCGGGCCGGTTATGCCCGGGTGACCCGGAAGCGGCCCGCCAGCGCCGGGCCGCGAGTTCCGCCGCGGCGGTGGCCTGCGGGAGGGTCCGCGGGAAGCCGTCCAGGATGTAGCCGCCGCGGGCGGCCGCCTCGACGGCGGCCGGGGTCAGCACGTCGAGCACGATCTGGCCGGCGACGAGATCACCGCGGGCCTGGCGGGCCGCGATCTCGTGGCCCAGCCTGCCCCCGGCGTGGGCTTCGGCCCGCAGCAGGTCGCCTGCGGCGATGTGCCGCACCCGGTACCTGGCTGCCAGCCGCTGGCCCTGCGTGCCTTTACCCGCGCCCGGGGGAGCGAGCAGCAGCAGCCTCACGGGACGGCTAGGTCGGCCGGGATGACGATATCCCGCTTTTGGATCTTGCCGGTGGCGCCCTTGGGCAAGGCGTCGGCAATCCACACGTGCCGCGGATACTTGTAGGCCGCCACCTGGCCTTTCACGTAGTCTCGCAGTTCCCCGGCACTGATGACGGCACCCGGCTTGAGGACCACCGCGGCACCGACCTCCTCGCCCAGGGCCGGGTGCGGCAGGCCGATCACGGCGGCTTCTGCGATCGCGGGATGCTCGTAGAGCACTTCCTCGATCTCCCGCGGGTAGACGTTGTAGCCGCCACGAATGATCAGGTCTTTCTTCCGGTCCACGATGTAGAAGTAGCCGTCCTCGTCGACGCGGGCCAGGTCGCCGCTGTGGAACCAGCCGTCGTGGATCGCCTCGGCGGTGGCCTCGGGGCGTTGCCAGTAGCCCTTCATCACGTTCGGCCCGCGGATGACGATCTCGCCCACCTCACCCTGCGGGACCTCGTGGTCTTCGCGGTCCACGACACGCATCTGGACGTCCCGGATGGGCGTGCCGATCGAACCGGGCTTGCGCTCGCGGCCGGGGTGGTTGAACGAGGCTACCGGCGAGGTTTCGGACAGGCCGTATCCCTCCAGCACCGGGACACCGAACGCCTCCTCGAACCCGCGCAGCACCTGGACCGGCAGCGCCGCGCCGCCGGAGATGCACATCCGCAGTGCGGACACGTCGTAGTCCGCCCGGTCAGACTGGTGCAGCAGCGCGACGTACATGGTCGGCACGCCTTCGAAGACGGTGACCCGGTGATCGGCGATGATCCTCAGGGCGTGCTCGGCGCTGAACCGTGGCAGCAGGGTCAGGCACGCCCCGGACGCCACCGCCACGTTGAGCGCGACTGTCTGCCCGAACACGTGGAACAGCGGAAGCCCGCCGAATATGACATCGCCGGGGCGCGCGCGGACGATGTCGGTGCGCGCCACCTCGGTGTTACTGATGAGGTTGCCGTGGGTGAGTTCGGCGCCTTTCGGCTGGCCGGTCGTGCCGGATGTGTAGAGGATCACCGCGGTGTCCTCGTTGTCCCTGCCCACGACCTGGTCGTCCGGGGCGGCCGAGGCCAGCAGATCGGGGAAGCTGGCCCCGTCCACGACGATCAGTTCGGCCCCGGCCTGCTCCGCGCCGCCACGTGCCTGGTCCGCGAACGCATGCCAGGCGAAGAGCTGCCCGGCCCCGGAGTCGCCGAGGTAGTAGGCAACCTCCCGCGCCTTGAGCAGGGGATTCATTGGAACGACCACGCCGCCGGCCCGGAGCACGCCGTAGTACACCACGGGGACCTCGGCGACATTGGGCATCATGATGCCGACCCGGTCCCCGGGCGCCAGACCGCGCTGGTGCAGCAACCCGGCGACCCGGGCGCTCGCCTCGTCCAGCGCCCGGTACGTCATCGCCGCGTTGTCCACCCGCACGGCCACCCGCCCGGCACCGGCGCGGGTGGTGTCCGTCAGGTTCCTCGCCAGGTTCGTCACGCTGCCATTGTCCGGCCGCAGGCCCGGGCGGTCGTCGGTCCCAGGTATCAAGCCTGTCCCGAAGCGTTGGTACGGCGGAACAACCGTTGTGCCGGTGGCCCGAGTAAACGGCCCATCCTCGTGTTGCCGGCACGTTATCGCCGGGATTGCCGCGGCCTAGCGTCATGGATCACACCGCGAAAGGGGCCGATATGGAGACCATCCAACGCTGCGCGCCGCGGGGCTGAGCACTGTGGAGTTCGATGTCCTGATCGAGATCCCGCGGGGCAGCCGGAACAAGTACGAGGTCGACCACACCAGCGGCCTGATCCGCCTGGACCGGACGCTGTTCACCGCGACCCAGTACCCGGCCGACTACGGCTTCGTGCCGGACACACTGGGCGAAGACGGCGATCCGCTCGACGCGCTTGTGCTGGTGCTTGAGCCCACGTTTCCCGGCTGCCTGATCCGCAGCCGCCCGATCGGCATGTTCCGGATGACTGACGAGAAAGGCGGCGACGACAAGATCCTCTGCGTGCCCGCCGGTGACCCGCGCCAGGAACACCTGCATGACCTCCACCACCTACCCGAATTCGACCGGCTGGAGATCGAGCACTTCTTCTTGATCTACAAGGAACTGGAACCGGGCAAGAGCGTCGAGGGGGCGTCCTGGGCCGACCGCGCCGCCGCCGAAGCCGAGGTGGAAGCCTCCCGGCGCCGCCTGCGGGAGACCCAGGAGCCAGGCTGACGCGGGACTGGCCAGGTTCGGCCGAGGCGCGCCGCCTGCCGCGGCATCCGGTGCTTACGTGAAGGCGCCGATACCGGTGATGGCGCGGCCGACGATGAGCGCCTGCATGGTCTCGGTGCCCTCGAAGGTGTGGATCGCCTCCAGGTCCACCATGTGCCGCATGACCTGGTAGTCGAGCAGGATGCCGTTACCGCCCAGCATGTCGCGCGCCTCGGCGGCAATCGCGCGGGCCTTGCCGGTGTTGTGCATCTTGGCCAGCCCGGCCACGGTGGGGGTCAGCCGGCCGGCCTCGGCAAGACGGCCGATCTGCAGGCAGTAGAGCTGCATCGCGGTGAGGTCCGCCAGCATGGATACCAGCCGCTGCTGGATGATCTGCCGGCTGGCCAGCGGCTCGCCGAACTGGCGCCGCTCCAGCGCGTACCGCAGGGCGGTGTCGTAGGCGGAGGTGGCATGGCCCAGTGCCGCCCAGGCGCAGGTGCTGCGGGTGGTGGCCAGCACCCGGGTGGTGTCCTTGAACGAGCGCGCCCCGGGCAGCCGGTTCTCGGCCGGCACCCGCACCTCGTCCAGGGTGATGTCGGCCTGCCACACCGAGCGCAGCGACACCTTTCCCTCGATGACCTTCGCCTGGTAGCCCGGCGATCCCTGCTCCACGACGAATCCGTTGACCTGGCCGTCGTCGGTGTTGCGCGCCCAGACCACGACCAGGTCGGCGACGCTGCCCAGGCCGATCCACCGTTTGCGGCCGTTCAGCACCCAGCCCCCACCAGCCGCCCCGTCCCCCTTCACTGGGCGGGCCGAGGTTTCCAGGGCCACCGAGTCCGAGCCGTGCTGCGGTTCGGTCAGCGCGAAGGCCCCCAGCTTGTTCATCCTGGCCATGTCAGGCAGCCAGCGCGCCTTCTGTTCCGCCGAGCCGCACATCGCGATGGACTGCATGGCCAGGCCGGCGTGCACGCCGAGGAACACCCCGAGGCTGCCGTCACCGCGGTGCAGTTCCATGGTGACCAGCCCGCACGCCATCGGGCTCAGCCCGGCGCAGCCGTACCCCTTGATGTCCTCTCCCACGATGCCGAGCTCAGGCAGCCGCTTGACCAGCGGCCAGCAGATCTCGGCCCGTTCCCAGTACGGGCCGACGACCGGCACGACCTCCTCGTCGACGAACCGCCGGACGGCCACGAAGTGTGACCACTGCTCGTCGGTGAACTGTTCGCGGACGGAGAAGAAGTCCGTCCCGAGGGATTCCCCGAGATGCGCGCTCGTCAGCTGCGTCATGACTAGCTTCCCTTCCTGGCCTGGCTCTCCGGTGTGGCGAGGTCGGCATCGAGGAACGCCTCCACGACCGGAGCGATGCGATCGGCGGCTGCGACCAGTTCGAGGTGGCCGCCATGGTAGATGTGCAGCTCGCTTCCTGGAATCAGCCAGTGCATGATCCGGGCGTTGACCAGCGGGATGATGGGATCGTCGTCACCCGCCAGGATCAAGGTGGGCGGCCGCAGCTTCGGCAGCCGCGGCAGGCTGGTCCAGCCGATGCTGGAGATCAGCTGGTAGTAGTAACCCCGGGCCGGGCCCAGGCGCGTCGTCGCGTGCAGCAGCTCACGAGCCAGGGCCGGGTCCTTCCGCACGCTCCCCCCGTACAGCTCGCCGGCGATGCGGGCCGCGTATCCCGGGTCCCGGTGACGTCGTGGCGTGAGCATCCGCATCAGGGCGCGCGGATCCCCGGGCACCATCAGCGCGCCCGGCCCGGTCGCCACCAGTACGAGGCGGCGCACCTGGTCCGGGCGGCTGAGCGCGAACTGCTGCGCCAGCCCGCCTCCCCACGAGATGCCAAGGACATCGGCCCGCTGGTAGCCGAGCTGGTCGAGCAGGCCGCTCAGCAGCGGTGCCGCCGTGGCGAGGTGGTAGGGGATGACCGGGACCGGCGAGCCGCCGATGCCCGGCATGTCGAACCGGATGACTCCGCGCCCCGGATCGAGCGCATCGACGAACGGCTGGAGCAGTTCCAGGCTCGCTCCGATGCCGTTGCACACGAGCAGCGGCGGCCGGCCCGGGGTTCCCTCCCGGACCGCGACGCGGATGGCGCGGCCGCCGGCCGCGAGGCTCCTCATCCGTTCGGCCGGCCCGGCCCGCAGCAGCCGGCGTCGTGCGACCGGGGCAAGCCCCGATCCCTGGCGGTCTTTCCCGGCCGGCCTGGGAAAGGACATGTCAATGGTCATAGACGTAGGTTCCCGGCGCGTCGCAGATCGGCGCAAGGCCGCTGCCGCCGGGCTCACCCGGGGCCGTCTTCTCCTCACCGCAGCGCGCGGCCAGCCAGCCCGCGTAGTCCGGCCACCAGGAGCCGGGACAGGTCTCTGCGCGCCGGAGCCAGTCCTGTGGATCCTCCGGACAGTCCTTGGCCACCTGGTATCTCGCCTTGTCCTTTCCGGGTGGATTGACCATCGCGGCGATATGCCCGCTGGTGGACAGCACGAACCGGCTGCGGCCGGCGAGCAGCTGGGTGGACCGGTAGCAGCTCTGCCAGGGGCAGATGTGATCGGTGATCCCGGCGACTATGTAGCTGTCACGGTCGATCAGCGCCAGGTCCACCGGTGAGCCGAGCATGGTCACCGCACCGGGCCGGACCAGCGCGTTCGAGACGCCCAACTGGAGGAAGTCCCGGTGCAGGCCCGCGGTCATCCGGGTGGTGTCCGCGTTCCAGAACAAGATGTCGAACGGCGGCGGCTCGCGTCCGAGCAGGTAGTTATTGACCCAGTAGTTCCAGATCAGGTCGTTCGGCCGGAGCCAGGCGAACACCTCGGCCAGCGACCGGCCGTCCAGGTACCCGCGGGCCCGGGATGCGGCCGCGGCCAGCCGCACGGTCCGCTCGTCGATGACGGCGCCGGCCAGGCCCGCCCGCGCCTCGTCGAGCACGGTGACCATGAGAGTGACCGCGGCGAGACGGTCCTGCTGGCCGGTGTGCGCCAGGTGCGCGGCCACCATGGCGGCGATGATGCCGCCCGAGCAGGCCCCCATGAGCGCGGTCTGCTCGCTCCCGGTGATCCGCGCCGCCGCGTCCATCGCGTCCAGGACGGCCTGCCCGTAGGTGTCGAAGTCCCATTTTGCGTGGCGGGCGTCCGGGTTGCGCCAGGAGATCATGAAGACCTGCATGCCGCTGCCGACCAGGTACTCCGCCAGGCTCCGCCCGGCAGCCAGGTCCATCACGTAGAACTTGTTGATCGTCGGCGGCACGATCAGCAACGGGACCTGCCGCACCGCGGGCGTGGCCGGGCAGTACTGGATCAGTTCGAAGACCGGGGTCCGCAGGATCACCGACCCGGCCGTGACAGCCAGGTCCACCCCGACCTCGAACGCGTCCGGCTCGACCATCGACGGCACCCGGGGCGCGGCCGCCATGTCGGCGACGAAATGCCGCAGGCCCGATACGGCGCTGCCGCCGCCGGAGTCGACAGCGGCCTTCACCGCCGCCGGATTCAGCAGCGGGTTATTGCTTGGGGCCAGCGCGTCGATCAGGTTCGTCACAACGAAGCCCACGCGTTCGGAATCCGCCCAGTCCAGGCCGGCTTCGGCTACCAGCCCCTGCACGGTTCCCGCAGCGGCCAGGTACGTCTGCATCGCCCGGCGCAGCAGCGGATTGCCCGCCCATCCCGGATCGGCGAACCGGCGGTCGCGCCGGGACGGCTGGACCTGCGAAGTGCCTACCGCGATGCGGGCCAGCTCACTCGCCAGCCGGCGCCCCCGCCCGGCGACAAGCCGAGGCCGCCCGGCCAGCGCCGCCGCCAGGCGCAGGCCGGAACCGCCCGGGTTCACCCGGCGCAGCAGACCGATAGCCGCATCGGTGAGCAGCAGGTCCAAGGGTGCCGCCGCGGCATCCGCCGCGGCTGATCTGAACGTGTCGCTGTCGGTGCTCATGATCTCTCCTCCAGCCGAGCCTAAGCAGCGGGGCGCGTTCTTCCATTGGGCGCTCGTCACAAAGTCGGGATCAGGCATGGTTCCGTGGGCACAGGCGTGCGCGCCTGAATATGTAACAATCCGCAGGTGGACATCGATCGTCCCGCAGTCGTCGAGCTGATGGCCGGCGTGGCGGCGGCGGTGGCCCGCCGGGCCGCCGCGGTGCACGAGGATGTCTACGAGGTGATACTCCGGGACATCCCGGAACTCCGTGAGGACAGGCCGGTGCTGGCCCTGCTCCGCTCGAGCGTCCTCAGCAACGTCGATACCTGCCTTCAGGTCCTGCAGCACCAGATCGACCTGGCGGACGTGCAAGCCCCGGCCATGGCGGTGGAGTACGCACGCCGGCAGGCGCAGCGCGGCATGCCGCTGACCGTGCTGCTGCGCGCCTACCGGGTCGGGCACGCTGGCTTTTCCGACTGGCTGCTCAGAGAGCTGGCCAGGCAGGCAAATGACGTGGAGATGATCACCGCCGCCACGCTTGGCATGTCCAGGATCGTGGCCGGGTACATCGACCAGACCTCCGAGGAGATCGTCGCGGCCTATGCTCGCGAAAGGGAGAGCTGGCTGCGGAGCCGCAGCGCCGCCCGGGCCGCCCGGATCCGCGACCTGCTGTCGGGTGCGCGGATCGATCTGCGTGCCGCGGAGGCCACCCTCGGCTACCGGCTGCGCCAGTACCACGCGGGCGTGGTGTGCTGGACGGACGAAGCGGCGGGCGCAGTCGACAACATCACCAGGCTTGAGCGTGCGGTCAGGGAGATAGCAGAGCTGGTAGCTGGTTCTACCGATCCCGTGTTCATCCCGCGCGACGAATCGAGCGCGTGGGCGTGGCTGCCGCTAGGGATCCGGGACACGTTCACTCGCCCGGCGGCCGGCACCGCCGGCATGGGCGGCGACATCCATTTCGCCTTCGGCGACGCGGCCAAGGGCACGGCGGGTTTCCGCCTCACCCACGAGCAGGCCGTCGCCGCCCAGGCGGTGGCGATGGCTGGCGGCTCTGCCGCGCCGCAGGCGGTGACGTTCGGCGAGGTCGCTCCCGTGGCGATGATGCTCGGATCCGCCGAACTGCTCCGGGCCTGGGTGCTCAGCACACTGGCGGGATTGGCCGCCGACGACGAGCACCATGCTCGCCTGCGCGACACCCTGCTGGTCTTCCTGGAAAGCGGGGGCAGCTACAAGACGGCCGCGGAACGGCTGACGCTGCACAAGAACACGGTCCAGTACCGGGTCCGTAAGGCGCAGGAGAGCCTCGGCCGGCCGGTCGGCGAGAACCGCCGCGACGTGGAACTGGCGCTGCAGGCAAGCCGCTGGCTCGGCGCGTCCGTGCTCCAGCCGGTCACCGGCGGCCACAACCGGGAGCGTCCGCTCTGACCTGACCGGAACCGTTCAGGCCAGCACTAGGCGCACCGCAGGCCCTACTCTTCGGCGGTCCGGCCGATGCCCTTGAGCAGCTGATTCACGACGAGGATGGTGACCAGCAGCACGAGCAGCCCGGCCACGGTGTGGGTGGTCAGCGGGCGGGCCGCCCACCAGCGCCGCTGCCCGGCGTCGGTGAGTTCGCCGGCGACCAGCGTCAGCGTGACCAGCATCGCCAGGATGGCAGCGGGCCACCCGATCAAGCGCGTCGGCACCAGACGACTCTACGGGAGCAGGACCAGCGCCTCCGATTTGGTCACGACCCGGCCCAGGGCACCGTATTCGTGCAGGTCGCCGAACATCTCGATGCGGATGGACTGATCCAGGCCGCCGACGCGGACCGGCTCGTAGCCGCCGGCGCGGATCAGCTCGGCGACCAGATCGCCTGCGGTCACGTCGTCCGCGGCGTAGAACTGCACCGCACGCCCGGGCTCCCGCCGCGCGGCCGCGGACAGTGTGCCGGCCGACAGCGTGCCGAACGCTTTGACCAGCCGCGCTCCGGCAGGCAGCAGCCCGGCCAGGATCTGGCCCGAGGACTCCTGGTCGCCGATGACCTTGTGGTAGCCGCCGGCGCCGTCCGGTCCGACCGGGTTCGACGGGTCGACGATCACCTTGCCGGCGAGCCGCTCGCCGTACTGGGCGATCAGCTGCTTGAAGATGTCGAGCCAGACGGCGAACACGAGCACGTCGGCCCGCTCGACCGCCTCGTCGATGCTCACCACCTCAGCGTGGCCGCCGAGATCGGCCGCGACCTTCCTCGCCGTCTCCAGGTCGCGGCCGGCCAGGAGGAAGTCCTGGCCGCCGGCCGCGAAATTCGCCGCGAGCCTGCTGCCGATGTTGCCGGTGCCGATAACGGCAACCGTGGCGTCCGAAATAGCCACCTCGGTTCACCTTTCTTGACGTGGATTCCGCGCAGGAAGCTGCCTGCGCTGGCCGTCGTTGGCAGTCTTGTGGCCAGCCAGGTGAGCAATCGTCACCGGATCCCGGTGATTTCGCCGGCATGTGCCCCTGTGGCCCGGCCGCGGTGCGGCCCCCGAAATCACCAGAACCAGGTGACAGCGGCTCACCTTGATCGCCAGTAGCTTCGAGCGCACTGGATCAGCCAGCTAGCTACCGGGGATTCCCGGGCGCGATCTGCACAAGGAGGACCAGCAGTGAGCACGACTTCGTCGTCGGCGCGCAGAAGTTCGTCCCCACCCTGGCAGCGGCACACGAGCGGATCTATCAGCACAGCCTGTTGCTGGAAGACGCCCGCGCGCAGGCCGCCTACGGGCAGCACAGCCAGGTAGGGAAGATCCTGGAGATACACCAGGAGCTGCCCGGCCGCATCCACATCGTCCTCATCCGCCAGCAGGTCGGCTTCTGACCGCCGGCCAGCCCGATCCCGCACGCGGCCATCAGGAGGCGGTCCATGACCCGCAACGCAAAGCCGGACGACCGCCAGCTGGCCCTGGCGCCGCTGGAGGAGAAAGTCGATCATGTCCGCGGCGGGCCCGGCGGCCATCTGATCATCGAGTACGGCGACTACGAGTGCCCCTACTCGCGGCAGGCGTTCCACGCGATCGAGCACATCGAGCAGCAGCTCGGCGGGAACATGCGGTTCGCGTTCCGGCATTTCCCGCTGACCGGCATCCACCCGCACGCCCTTGCCGCGGCGGCCGCAGCCGAGGCCGCGGCGCTGCAGGGCCGGTTCTGGGACATGCACGAGCTGCTGTTTCACCGGCAGAAGGCGCTCGAAGACGGCGACCTGCTCGGGTACGCCACCCAGCTCGGCCTCGACGTGGCGGCGTTCGATCGCGACCGGGTCGGCGTCGCGGTGGTGGCGCGGATCCGCCGGGATGCTGACAGCGGCCGGGCTTCGGGCCAGGTGCTGGGCACGCCGACGCTGTTCATCGACGGCGCGGTGTACCGCGGCGGTTACGATCCGCCTGCCCTGCTGGCCGTACTGGCCTCATGAAACGCGCTGCTCACGGCTCCGGCGGGGCGGCCGGTGCTGCCCCGGCCGGCTCAAAGGCGGCGGAGAACAGGTAGCTGGTCGCAAGGCTGCGGTAGGGCCGCCATTTCTCGGCGATGTCGAGGACCTCCTGCTGGGCGGGGAGATGGTCGAGCTGGTAGGCGGCCCGGACGGCCTTGCGCAAGGCAAGGTCGCCGGGCAGTACGACGTCTTCGCGGCCGAGGGCGATGATGAGCGCGCCCTGCACGGTCCAGGGACCTATCCCCGGGATAACCGTGAGCTCCGCCATGAGCTGATCGTCGGGCAGGCTGCTCAAGACATCCGGGTCCAGGCGGCCGTCCGACATGCGCTCGGCGAGATCGCGGAGTGTGCTGATCTTCCGCCACGACAGCCCAGCTTCGCGGAGCGTGCCGGGATCCGCGCCGAGCAGCGCGGCGGGGGCGGGGAGATGGCCGCCGAACAGGGCCTGGATGCGGGCAAGGGTGCTGCGGGTCGCCGCGACGGACAGCTGCTGGCCGGTGACCTGGAACAGCAGGGCCCCGTACAGATCCATCGGCGGCAGCTGGGCCAGCCACGCCTGGGGGTCGAAAGCGGGCCGCTCGTCGATGAGCCGCGCGAGCACCGGGTCGGCGGTGCGCAGGTGGGAGCGTGCTTGCCGCAGCCGCGCGGCGCGGCCGGAATCATCGGTCACCGGGCCGCTCCTGTCCCCGAGCGATTATGCACGCCACGATCGCGTGCTCGGGCCTGGCAATTGTGGTGGGCATCTCTTGTCTCCCCATGTTTATGTTGCCACCAGGCTGGCGTTTCAACGGGCGTTACGCCAGCCGTTGCGGGCCACATTGCCAGGGGCGCTACTCCTCCTTCAGCAGGCGGTCGGTGAGGACGATCTCGATGATCGCTTGGACGGTGTCCTGGCGGGCCCAGTCGCGCTGCAACTCGACCGCGAGCGAGATCCAGCTGATTGGGTGGCCGCCGGCTTGCATCACGCGGTCAAGGCCGGCGCGGTGGGCCTCGGGCGAGGTGCCGCCGATCGCATCGACGACGGGGTAGACCTCATACCCTTCGCGCAGCGCGTCGAGTGCCGTAAAGGCCATGCAGATTTCGGTCCACAGGGCGCAGATGATGAGCTTCCGCCGCCCGGTGGCACGGACGGCCTGGACGAATTCGATGTCCTCCCAGGAGTTGGTCGTGGTCCGGTCGAACGGTTTGTCGTCGGCCAGCAGGTCGGCGAGTTCGGGGAGGGTGGGCCCTCCCCGGCCGGTGGCGACGTTGATGGTGGAGTGCACGACCGGGACGTCGAAGGTCTTGATGGTCTTGACCGTCGAGACCGCGTTCTTGAGCAGGAGGTCGCGATCCATCGAGTGGACCCCGGCCAGCTGCGCGGGTTGGTAGTCGATGAGCAGGAACGCCGCGTTCTGCGGCGTGATCAGATGGTCTGCGAGCGGGTCGCGCACGGGGGCACTGGTCATGGGAGCGTCACCTTCTCGTAGCACGGTTCGGATGCGCCCGAAACTAGTGGCCATCACGGTGAGCGGCTGTCACCTGATTCTGATGATTCGCCTTGTGGGGTGAGCTGGCGGACCTCGAGGAGGTCAAGGCCGAGCGCCTCGACCTCGGCCAGCACGCCATACAGCGCGGCTTGATCCAGCAGGCCGGTGAGCACGGTGTCGGCGCCGTGGTGCTGCGGCACCAGCGCTGGGAACGCGCACAGCACCGTCGCGCCGAGGTGGCCGTGGATCCGGATCGCATACCGGACTGGTGCTGGGTCCATGAAGCCATGGTCGGGCGCTGGCAGGTGAACCCTCATCACCAGGATCAGGTGACCGCCGTGTTAACGCGTCAGGCCCGCCGACAGCAGCCGCAGCTCGCGCGCGCGCCGCACCGCCGAGGAGCGGTCACGGGCCTGGAGCTTGGCGTAGATGTTGCGGACGTGCGTGTTGACCGTGTTCACCGAGACGGACAGCTCGCTGGCGATCTGCGGCCTGGACAGGTTGGTCGGCAGGTATCGCAGCACCCGGAGCTCGCTCGGGCTGAGCTCCTCCAGTTGCGGCGATGGCTGCTGGCCGTGGGCTGCCAGGGAGGATCCGTGCAAGACGTCGAGGATGTCGGTGAGCAGCGCGGCGTGCGCGGTCTCATGCCGCGGCAGCGCCTCAACCAGCTCGCGTGAGCCCGTGATGGCGAACGGCAGGACCAGCCGGTCAGCCTCGGCGAGGGCCAGCGCGCGTTCGGCGGCCTGGTTCGCCGCGCGCTGGTCACCGAGCTGCCGGTGGGCGAGCCCGGCGAGCAGATGAGTCACCACGACCGTGACGTAACCGACGACCGGTGCCGTGCCGTCCAGCACATCCGCCGTGGCGGCGAGAGCCGCGGCCGGGTCGCCTTCGGCGAGGCAGATCACCGCGCGGGCATTACGGATCTCGCCCGAGCCGGCCCGCTCGCCGTCGAGGGCGGCGAGGCAGGCGCGGGCTTCGCCGGTCATCCCGAGACGGGCCTGCGTGGTCAGCAGCCACCCGGTCACCTGGCTCGCCAGCGCGTGCGATCCCTCCAGCTGCGATCGCAGGTGCTCGGCCGCGCTGAACTCCTCAAGCGCCTCACGGTGACGGCCGCGGCAGGCGTGCAGTATCCCCGCTGTCAGGTGCAGGTACAGCCTGATGTCCGGCCCGGTGTCCGCTTGCAGAGCCTGTGCGGTGCGCCGCAGCCATCGTTCGCCTTCGTCAAACTCACCCGTCCACACCAGCACGCCGGCCAGCGTCACCAGCGCGGGCGCGACGATGGGCTCGGTGCCCCAGCCGTGCCGCTCGGCGAGCGCTATCGCCTCCTGGCAGCGCCGCCGTGCCGTGGCGAACGGGCGGATCTTCGACGCGAAACCGAGCTGCGCGAGGCAGGCAACTTCGAGATACGGCCGTCCGATCTTCCGGGCCAGGGCGGCGCCCTCCCGGAGGTGACGTTCAGCGTCGGGTAGCCCCAGGGACCACGCCTCGGCAGTGCCCAGATTCATCAGCGCCACCGCGCGCAGGTCGCTGCCGAGTGCGATGTCTTCGTCAGACTCCCCGGTTACCGGGGAAGCAAGGAATTTGACCTGCTCGATGACGGCGGCCAGGTGACCGCGCCGCCTCGCCAGCGACAGCTTCAGCGATGCGATCGCCACCTGGAGGCGGTGCCGGCGATCCGGCGGCGCGGTTTCGACGTAGGTCTCGGCGACCGCCAGGTAGGCGGCCGCCTCGTCCAGGCGCCCCTGGGCAAGGTCACTCCCGGCACGCACCAGGGCCAGCTCGGGATGGTCCGCACCCGGAGGGAAGGCCTGCAGCAGCGCCTGGATGGTCTGCGCCTGCCCATCGAGCGTCATGCTGAACGAATGGTCGGCGAGCAGCCGTGCCGCGCCGGGCCAGTCACCCGCCGCCTGGGTGTGCCGTATTGCATCGACAAACTGGCCCTGCTGGGTGAACCAGCCCGCGGCCCGCCGGTGCAGCGCTGGCAGTTCTTCTGGCAGCATCCGGCGCAGCTCCAGCCGCAGCAGATCCGCGAACAGGTGGTGGTAGCGGAACCACGTCCGCTCGGGGTCGAGCGACACGACAAACGCGTTCGCGTCCTCGAGCTCCAGCAAGATCCGTTCCGAGCCAGGGCGTCCGGTCAGCAGATCAGCCAGTTCACCGTTGACGCGATCGAGCAGGGAGGTGCGCAGCAGCAGATCTTTGACGTCGTCTGGCTGGCGCTCCAGCATTTCAGCGAGCAGATACTCGGCGACCGTGCGGTTGCTCCCGGAGAATTCCTGGACGAAACGCTCGGGGTCGGTGTGTTCGGCCAGGGAGATCGCCGCGAGCCGCAGGCCTGCGGCCCACCCTTCCGTTCGCTGGTGCAGCAGCGCCGATCCGGCTTCGGACAGCGTGATTCCCGAGGCCTTGAGGAGCTCGCGTGTTTCCTGCTCGGTGAAGCGCAGATCTGCGGCGCGGATCTCCGCCAGCTCGCCTGCGAGGCGCAGTTGGTGCAGGCGCATCCGCAGATCGCGGCGGGTGGCCAGCACCGCGTGCACGCCTCGGGGAAGGCTCGTCAGCAACAGGGTGAGCTGGGCGAGCGCGTCCGGGGAGTTCAGCTCCTGGAGATCGTCGATGACCAGCATGACCTGGCCGCGCTGGCCGGCGAGTTCCGACAGCACCCGGCCGACCATCGCCGGCCCGTTGAACCCGGGCGTCGGGGCTGGGGATTCCGCATGGCCGGCTGCGGCGCAAGCATGACGGACGGCGCTGAGCAGGGCAAGCCAGAACTGCTGTGCGTCCTGCTGGCCGCGTTGCACCTGCATCATGGCCAGCCGGTATGGCTGATCCGGACGGTCGGCCCAGGTGCGCAGCAGCGACGTCTTCCCGCTGCCGGCCGGAGCCGAGATGATCGTCACCTTCCCCGCCGCCGCGCGATCAAGAGCAGCGAGAAGGTCACCCCGGTCGATCAGCCGCGGAGCTGCCCGATCCACCGCCGGAGGCCCGCCCTTGCCTGCACCTTGCCCTTTCGGCACCTAGCCAGCGTACGCAGTGCCCCGCGCGAATCACCATGATCCGGTGATGGCCTCTCACCTGGCTGATGGTGAGCCTGAGTGCGTCGCGAAGGCTCGCACGGCCGCCAGGGGACGTGCCCCGAGATTCCAGGGAGATACCGTGACCTCACCAGCCTCCAGCGCCAGCAGCGCCGCGGACCTGCCCGACTACGCGCCAATCCCGCGGTCGGCGTTCGGCCCGGCACTCAACGACCAGGGGTACTACGTCGGGCGCGTGGAGCGGAACCTCTACTGGGTTACCGACGGCGTCTACCAGTCGGCGTTCCTGACCACCCGCGACGGCGTGGTGCTGTTCGACGCGCCCCCGTCCATCGGCGGCAACCTGCGGCGGGCGGTGGACGAGATCGCCGCTGCCAACGGCGTCAGCAACACGGTGACGCACCTGGTCTACTCACACCACCACGCCGACCACGCCGGCGCGGCCTCGCTGTTCGACGGGGACGTGGTCCGGGTCGGGCACGAGGAGACCAAGCGGCTGCTGCTGCGCGACAACGACCCGGCCCGGCCGGTCCCGGAGGTGACCTTCGCCGACCGCTACACCCTCGAGGTGGGCGGTGAGCGCGCCGAGCTGGCCTGGCACGGCCCCAACCACACGCCGGACAACATCTACATCCACTTCCCCGGCCACGACACCCTGATGTTCATCGACGTCGTCAACGCCGGCTGGGTGCTCATCTACAACCTCAACCTGTCCGAGGACGTCATCGGGTACATGGGCGCCCCGGACATCGCGCTGTCCTACCCGTGGACCCACTTCATCAGCGGGCACCTCGGCAGGCTCGCCACCCGCGACGACGTCGCGGTGCACCAGCAGTACATCGCCGACATCGAAGCCAGCGCGAGGGAGGCGCTGGCCGCGGTCAACCCGGTGCCCTTCTACGTGGCGGGCGGGGAGAACGTCTGGGCCGGGGTGAAGGCCCACCTCGACGCCGTCACCGACCGCGCGGCCGCACCCGTCATCGCCAAGTACACCGGCGTGCTGGCCGCCGCGGACATCGAGGTGTTCACCAGGACCACCACGTTCCAGATCATGCAGTCGCTGCGGCTCGACCACGGGCTCGGCGTCAGCAGCCCCGGTGCGGTGCACCCCTGACCGCAACGGCCCGCCCGCCTTGCAGAGAAAGAAGCGGTGAGTCTCATGTCTGATGCCACGGCCGCCGGCAGCGCACGGGACCGGCGCTGGCTCATCCTGGGCGTGATCGGCCTGGCGCAGCTGATGGTGGTCCTCGACCTGACGGTGATGAACATCGCGCTGCCGTCCGCGCAGCGGGCGCTGGGTTTCACCACCGTGGACCGGCAGTGGGTGGTCACCGCCTACACGCTGGCGTTCGGCAGCCTGCTGCTGCTCGGCGGCCGGCTGGCCGACCTGTTCGGGCGAAAGGTCACGTTCCTGACCGGCCTGGCCGGGTTCGCCGGGGTGTCGGCTGTCGGCGGCGCGTCGGTCAACTTCGCCATGCTGATCACCGCGCGGGCCTGCCAGGGCGCGTTCGCGGCGCTGCTGGTGCCGTCGGCGCTGTCGCTGCTGACCACCACGTTCACCGAGCCGAAGGACCGCAGCAAGGCGTTCGCCGTCTACGGGGCGATCGCCGGGGCCGGCGGCGCGATCGGCCTGCTGATCGGCGGCGCGCTGACCGAGTACCTGTCCTGGCGGTGGACGCTGTATGTGAACCTGCTCTTCGCCGGGGTGGCGTTCACCGGCGGAGCGCTGCTGCTGAAGCGGCAGCCGTCCCCGGTGAAGCCCAGGCTCGATGTCCCGGGCGTGCTGCTGGTCTCCAGCGCGGTGTTCTGCCTGGTGTACGGCTTCTCCAACGCGGCCACGCACAGCTGGCACGCGCCGTCCACCTACGGGTTCCTCGCCGCGGGCGTGGCGCTTGGCGTGTTGTTCGCGGCCTGGCAGGGCCGGGCGGCCCACCCGCTGCTGCCGCCGCGGGTGGTGCTCGACCGCAACCGGGGCGGCGCCTACCTGTCGATGCTCATCGGCACGGCCGGGCTGTTCGGGATCTTCTTGTTCTTGACCTATTACCTGCAGCAGACGCTGGGCTACTCGCCGCTCGTTACCGGTTTCGCGTTCCTGCCGATGAGCGCCGGCCTCATTGTCGCGGCCAACCTGTCCACGATCTCGCTCATGCCCAGGTTCGGCCCCAAGCCGCTGATCGGGTTCGGGATGCTGGCCGCCTCGGGCGGGGTGGCCTGGCTGGCCCAGCTGGGTTCGCACACCGGCTATACGACGGGCGTGCTCGGCCCGCTCATCCTGGCTGGAATCGGCGTGGGCATGGTGATTGCGCCGGCGATCAACACCGGCACGTTCGGCGTGGCCCCGCAGGACGCCGGCGTCGCGTCCGCGACCGTTACCGTCGGCCAGATGCTCGGCGGCTCGGTCGGCACCTCGCTGCTGAACACCATCTTCGCCAGCGCCGTCGCCTCGTACCTCACCGCGCACCTCGCCGCTGCCCGGATCATCGGCCACCAGGCCCTGACCGGGCTGGCGCTGGCGCACGGCTACGACACCGCGTTCTGGTGGACCGCCGGCATCTTCGCGTTCGGCGCCGTCATCGCCGGAGCCCTGCTCCGTCCCGGGCCGCTGCGCTCGGTGAGCACGCCATCCCCGGCACATGGCGGGATAACAACGGCGCAACCCGAAGCCAGCGCTGGCATTGGCCCTTAGCATGGCGGCTGTTGACATTCCCGTGCCGGGTACCCTGCCGACGGTCATCGGGGTGCGCGGGGCGCGGCACAACAACCTGCGGGATATCGACGTCGATGTGCCGCTGTGGCGGACGGTCGCGGTGGTCGGCGTGTCCGGGTCCGGCAAGACGTCGCTGGCCATGGGCACGCTGTACGCCGAGGGCATGCAGCGGTTCCTGGAGAGCCTGAGCACCTACAGCCGCCGGCGGCTGACCCAGGCCCAGCGGCCGGACGTGGACCAGATCGACCACCTGCCGCCCGCGCTCGCGCTGCGGCAGCGCCCGCCGGTACCGGGGCCGCGCAGCACGGTCGGCACCATGTCGGAGGTGCTCAACGTGCTGCGGCTGATGATGTCGCGGCTCGGCTCGCACCTGTGCCCGAACGGCCACCGCGTCGCGCCGTCGATCGCCACGCAGGGCGAACAGATCGCCTGCCCGGTGTGCGGCGCGCACGTCGAGGACCCCAGCGCCGAGTCGTTCGCCTTCAACTCCTACGGCGCGTGCCCAGCCTGCCAGGGCCTCGGCGTGCGGTCCGAGGTCGACGTCGCCACCCTGGTCCCCGACCCCGGCAAGACGATCGAGGAAGGTGCGGTGCTGCCGTGGAATTCCGGCGGCCGGCGGCTGTCGATGTACGCCGCGGGCGAACTCGGGGTCCGGCTCGATGTCCCGTACCGGTCACTGACCACCCGCGAACGCGACATCGTGCTGCACGGCGAACCGGTCCGCCAGCAGGTCACGCTGCACTCGGGCCGCGGCGGGCGGACCGTGCAACTGTCGGTCAACTACGACAACGCCGTCGCCGCGGTGGAACGCTCCCTGCGCAGCGACAACGAGCGCACCCGCCGCCTGGTGCAGCGATTCCTCAGCACCGGTGTCTGCTCGGTCTGCCACGGCACCCGGCTGCGGCCCGAGGCGCTGACCTCACAGCTCGGCGGCCGAAACATCGCCGAAATCAGCGCGCTCGGCCTGGGGGAGCTGCGCGAGTTCACCGTCGGGCTGCCCGCGGCGCTGCCCGCCGAACTCAGCCGGATGACCAGCGGATTGCTGGCCGAGCTGACCGGCAGGCTCACGCCGCTGCTCGACGTCGGCCTCAGCTACCTGACCCTTGACCGGGCCGGCGCCTCGCTGTCGACGGGGGAGCGGCAGCGCATCGAGTTGACCTCGACGGTACGCCTCAGCAGCACAGGCATGCTCTACGTGCTGGACGAACCATCGGTCGGCCTGCACCCGAGCAACGTCGCGGGGCTGCGCAAAACGATCACCGCGCTGGCCGGGAACGGCAATACGGTGGTCGTCGTCGAGCACGAGCGCGAGCTCATCCGTTCCGCAGACTGGGTCATCGAACTCGGGCCCCGGGCTGGTGCCAGCGGCGGAACGGTGATCGCCCAAGGCACTCCCGGCCAGCTGGAAACCGACCCGCACTCGATCATGGGCCCGTTTCTCGCCGGCGCAGCGGCCGTGCCGCCCCGTCCGGCGCGGGGCGGTCCCGGCGGGCAGATCGCCATCGAGATCAGCGACCTGTTCAACCTGCACGGCCTCACCGCTGCCTTCCCGGTGCACCGGCTGACCGCGCTGGCCGGGCCGTCCGGGGCAGGGAAGACCGCCCTGGTACTGGATAGCCTCATCCCCGCCGCGCGGGCGCTGCTCAGCGGGTCGGCGCTGCCCGGGCATGTCCGCTGCCTGGACCTCAGTGGCATCCGCCAGGTCGTCCAGATCGACGCCTCGCCGATCGGCCAGAACGCGCGATCGACACCCGCGACCTACTCCGGGGCGTTCGACGAGATCCGCCGCATGTTCGCCGGGTCCGCCCACGCCCGGCGGCGGCGCTGGAAACCTGGGCACTTCTCCTTCAACACCCGCGAAGGCCAGTGCCCCACCTGCCGCGGCCTCGGCCACATCGACCTCGACGTCCAGTACCTGCCCGACATCACCGTCGGCTGCCCCACCTGCCACGGCGCCCGCTTCAACGACGCCACCCTGGCCGTCCGGACCGACGGCCTGACCATAGCCGACGTGCTTGGCCTTAGCGTCGCCGGCGCCCTGGAGCGGTTCGCTGACCGGGCCGCGGTGGTGGCGGCGCTGCGGCCGGTCAGCGATGTCGGCCTGGGGTACCTGCGGCTCGGCGAGCCCACGCCGTCCCTGTCCGGCGGCGAGTCGCAGCGGCTGCGGATCGCCTCCCGGCTGCGCAGCAGCCAGCGGGGGACGCTGTACGTCTTCGACGAGCCGTCCACCGGCCTGCACCCGCTCGACGTGGCCACCCTGGCCGGCGTCTTCGGCCGGCTGCTTGACGCCGGGGCCACGATCATCGTCATCGATCACGACCTGGACCTGCTCGCCGCCGCTGACCACCTCATCGACATGGGACCCGGCGGCGGCCCGGACGGCGGGCACATCCTCGCGGCAGGGACGCCCGGGTACGTGGCGCGTGCCCCACGCAGTGTGACCGGGCCGTGGCTGGCCGAGCACCTGAGCCTGCCGGCAGCGGCGCAGCGTATCGT
>CAVPSA010000032.1:0-112959 GCA_963707905.1 uncultured Actinomycetes bacterium
TGCATCTGGGCACTGACCTGGCCCGCGGGAACGGGGCCGCCCGCGCCCTCGATCACGGCCAGGGCGTTGAGCGCGGCGTGGGACAGCCGGTACCGGCGGGCGACCTTGGTGACCAGGGCGTCGGCCAGGGCGCCGGCCTGCTGGATCTGGCGCATCACCTGCATGTCGAGCCACCGTGCGCCGGGGTACTCGCTCTCGAAGGCCTCAGCCTCGGCCTCGGGCGCGCGCACTAAGGTGGCGCCCCGTGGGGGAGCGCCACCCGTGCGGTGCGGTGGGGATGTCTTCAGCTCACGCCTCCGTGGCGATCTCGATCCGCGGTGCCCCGGTCACCCCCGCGCGGCCCATCGCTTCCTTGAGCTCGGTGCTGCCGGCGAATGCCTGGGCGGCGTCGAGCGTGGGGAACCGGTGGATCACGAACACGTCCTTATTGTTGCCCGGGTCGGTCATCACCTCGGCACCGGTGCAGCCGTACTGCTGGCGCAGGTCCTCCACGCTGTCATAGGCCGCTCGCCATGTGCCGTAGTCCTGGACCTGGTGCCGGACGATCAGGGTTGCAGTGCTCATATGGTTCCTCCCCTTGTTGCCTTGGTCACAATCATCTAGTGACCTATTAGCTAGATAACAAGATACTTGTTTCCTAGACGAAGTCAAGAGGATGACTGTCCACCGTGGCCCGGGCGGGCGGCGATCTACGGCCGTACCGTGGCGATCCGCAGAGGTGTGGACCGAGGTCTACGGGCTGGCGTGACAGCCAGCCGCGGTGCGGCTGTCAGGGCTGGCCGGGCAGTGCCAGCTGGAGGCAGGTGATCCCGCGCAGGTCGAGCCACGCGCGGCCGGGCCCGCGGGCAAACCGGAGCATGACCCCGGCGCAGCCGGGGCAGCGGGCTACCACCCCGGGGGCCTGGGTGTAGACCTGGGTCTGGGCGATGGCGCTGACGGTGCCGCAGGAGGCGCACTGGCCGGTTGCGGCGGTGATGTCCGCGGCGAACAGTTCGCCGAGTTCGCCGCCCAGCACGTTTCCGTCGAGGTGGGTACTCATGACTGGCCTCCCGAAGGCCCGAAACGTTCGGTCTTGATGGCGCGGGGGTCGTGGCCGGCGTTGACCAGCAGGTCCGCGGCGGCCTCCACGAAGCCGGTCGGCCCGCAGACGAAGACCGCCGGCTTGCGGTCCGGCGTCCAGCCAGGCGCGGTGAGCACCCCGGCGCCGATCCGCCCGGGCGGCACCGGCCAGCCCGCGGGGGCGGTGCGGGTATACACGTACGCGACCTGGAGCCCGTCATCCCCGCGCTGCCGTTCTGCCAATTCCGCTGCGTAGAGGGCGTCGCCGGGGCCGCGGACCGAATACACCAGCCGGAACGGTGCATGGGTCCCGGTGGCCGCGCGGGTGCGGATCATCGCCATCAGCGGCACCACACCGCTGCCGCCCGCGACCAGCAGCACCGGCGTGGGTGCCGGCTCCCAGACGAACCAGCCGCCGATCGGCCCGCGCAACTCCAGCAGGTCACCAGCGGCAAGCACCTGCGCAAGGTAGGGGGACACCTCGCCGTCGGACAGCCGTTGCACGGTGAGCTCGACCTGGTCACCGTCCGGTGCCGAGGCGATCGAGTACGACCGCTGGGCCGAGTATCCGTCCGCCGCGGTCAGCCGCACATCCACGTGCTGGCCGGGGCGATGGCCGGGCCAGCCGGGGATCTTCAGGGCGATCGTGCGGGCGGTGGCCGTCTCGTCGCGGACCGAGGTGACGGTGCTGACCCGCCAGGTCAGTCGCCCCAGTACCGCTGCTCCTGCCATGGGTCTCCGTAGTTGTGATAGCCGAGCGTCTCCCAGAACCCGGGCTCGTCCTCGGTCAGCAGGTCGATGCCCGTCACCCACTTGGCCGATTTCCACAGGTACAGGTGCGGCACCAGCAGCCGGGCGGGGCCGCCGTGCTCGGCTCCGAGCGCCGCACCGTCATACTCGAACGCGATCCAGGCCTGGCCGCCGAGCAGATCCTCCACCGGCAGGTTGGTGGTGTACCCGCCGTAGGACCGCGCGAGCGCGAAATCGGCGGTCGTCTCGACCTCGGCGAGCAGCGTGTCCACCGGCACGCCCCGCCACGGTGTCCGGAGCTTGGACCACTTGGTCACGCAGTGCAGATCGACGGTGATCTGCTCGCTCGGCAGCGCACGGAACGCGGCCCAGTCCCAGGTGTGTGCCTGCCCCGTCTCTGTGGTGACGCGGAACTCCCACGAGGCCAGGTTCACCCGGGGTGTCGGCCCGGCAGAAAGCACCGGGAAGTCGGTGACCAGATACTGGCCCGGCGGAAGGTCCTCACCGCCCGGCCGCCTGCGGCCGGTGAACCCAGGTGACACGATGCCCATGGCGGCAAGCCTTCCACCCGCCGCGGCCGGCCGCCAGCGCGGGTCGCCCGGTACCTTGCCGCAGCGATCTTCATCGCTCGTGATCATGGGGGTTTGGTCGCTCCCACCGGCAGTACCCCATGATCATGGCCAACTCCCGCGATCTACGAGCGTGAACGTGGCATTTCGGTTTTGGCGTGCCATCCCGCAGGGCAAAACGGCCGTGATCATCGTCTGGGCCGGTGGCGTGCGACGCGCTATCGCGCTCAGTCGAAGAGTTCCCGCAGGACCGCAGCGGACCGTTGGGATACCGGCTCGTCGGGGAAGAATTCTGTGCATATCCGCACGGCGTCGGCAGAGGACTGCACTCCGGTGATCCCCGCGAGAAGACGAAGATCGTCAATATCACGGGTCCGGGCCGCGAGGGCCTTCATTGCGAAGACATGCTCGGGCGAGGCTGCCATCACCCGAAGCCCGGGATGATCGAACACGCGGCGCTTCGCGCGGGTCGTTTTTCCCTGAGATGTAGACGGTCGCCTGCTCGTTCAGCCACCACGGAGGCAAGCCGAGATCCTGCGCGACCTGGCGTGCCTCATCGAGCACGATACCGTGTGGCACGAACCTGGCATCGACGTCGCGCGTCACGCGGGGGCGTCATAGGCCAGGGCCATGGCAGCACCGCCCACGACGAACACATCCGCGACGACGCCCCGGCGGGCCAGGCGCTCACCGAGGGCGGTGAAAGCCTGCTCCAGCTCGGCCCGGCCGAGCAGAATATCGCCGGGATCGCTCACGCGGCTTCCAAATGAGCGGCCGACAGATACACGCCGTGCTTGCGGAACGCCGCTGGCGCGAAGACCAGTGCCTCAGCCCGCTGCACTTTCAGCTCCGCCGGGAACCACGGCCGCCGCAGCACCCGCAGTTCGGCCCACTGCGGCGGGGCCAGATCATGCTGAGAAGCTAGGTGCTCGGCCAGTGCCGCAAGCAGAGCGTCCCAGCGTTCGTCACCGATGGGTGACGGCTCTTCTTCCAGCAACGAGGGCTGAGCGCCGGGCGGCTCCCACCGGTATTCCTCCAGGAACTCCCACACCAGCTTCCAGCGCAGCTTGCCATCGGCTGTACTGGCCAGCCGGCTAGCCAGCTCAGCCAAGGTCATGGGGCGATAGCCCGTCACCGCACGTCCTCCGAACTCCAGGGACTGCTAACCGAGCATACGGCTGCTAGATCACATCGTCCCAGGCGGGACGCTGCGATGGGAGCACTGCGCGCCGGGCGGATTGCGCTGCGTCTGCTACGCCGCCAGACGGCAGACTGGCTCCACGTCGCTAGCTCGGCGGGGCCTACGAGCCTGAGGGTCCGTCACCGGCCGCTTAACGACACACACTCACAGATGATCAAGCGGCGGCCCTGATCGGCTGGGCCGGAGTTTTCGGATTTATTCGTACACCCCCCGCGATACCAAATGCCATGATCATCAGCCCACGACTGGCTGGAACCGGTATCAGCCGCCTTGGCTGATCCACACCGATACGTGGGCGGGTTCGAGGGCCTGGTGAACAGCACGGGCCAGGTCGTCGCAGACCGCGTCCAACTCGACCGCGTCCTGCAGCCGAGCCGCGAACGCGGTCACGGTCTGGTCGGCGTCGTAGCGGGCCCGGTTGAACCGGCGGTCCACCGCCCGCTGCACCCGCCGCCGCAGCGGGCTGAACAGCGCCGCCGCTGTCAGCGTGGAGGCGGCCACCGCGACCGGGGCATGGAACGACAGCACCCGGGTGGCCAGCAGCACCAGGCCGGCGTACACCCCGACCAGCAGCCCGGTCACGATCGCGTAGGCCAGGGTGCGGGAGATGATCCGGTCGATCTCATACAGCCGGTACTTCAAGATCCCGACTGTGATAGCGACCGGCAGCGCGAAGCTCGCGAAGAACGAGGCGATCTCCAGGATGAGCAGGGACGGGCGGGCGCTGAACCCGAAGATCCCGGCAAGCCCGAGGACGGTGATGGCAGCCCCGCTCATCAGCCATTTCAGCTGCTGCCTGCGCTCGCCGCTGGCCTGCCGCCAGCTGAGAACCTGCCGGGCCACGAACGAAACCCAGAACAGTGGCAAGGCGGCGATGAGGACGATTGCCACCGCGGTCAGCATCTGGCGGGTTGGGCTGCTTGATCAGCTGCGCCGGCCCCATTGACCGCGACCGGCTGGCGGGTCATCGCCCACGCGGCGGCGCCGAGGAAGTACGCGGCCACCAGGCCGGCGTCGGCCAGGTAGGCCCACAGCACCAGCCGCCAGCGCCGGGGCAGGCGGCCATCGGGGAACAGCAAGATGACCAGCGGCAGCAGAAGGAACGTCCCGGTCCACAGTCCGGTCTCCAGCAGGGCCGCGGCCGGGCCGAACGGCAGGTCCCCGTGGTGGAAGTGGTAGTCGAAGACCGCATAGCGCCCGATGTCGGTGATGACGCCGGCATACACTCCCAGGCCGATCGAGGATCCACCCGATGGGGTTGCCCGGCTGGCGCCGGGCCACCACGACTCCCGGCAGGGCGAACGCCAGGAAGCCAAGAAGAACCTGCCACCCATCACCAAGGTCGCGGGCCGGCCAGGCCAGCGGCACATACAAGACGGTCAGTGCGAACGGCAGCGCGCCCAGGATGACCGCCATCGCCGGAGATGCCAGGCGGAAGCGGCGAACACCCTCTGCTGCTGGTGCCCGCGCCGCCGCTGGCCGTGCCTCCCCCACGGGGGCAAACACTACGCCCGGATCGTCCCGGGAACGTTACCGCTCAGCACGGAGCGCAAGCTGGCGGTCCCCGTGATGACCAGGCGTCGGCCCTGGTCGGCTCGGGCGGAGTTTTCGGATTTGTCTTGCCCCCCGGCAACAGCTACGCCGTGATCACGATCTGCCGGGCCGGACCGGCATCGGGGTAACGAAGATCACCGCGCAATCAGCCAAAACCTCATGATCACGAACGTGAGGGCGACGGCGGGGTCGTGTCGAAGTACCTCGGGTTGGCGACGGCGAGCTTGGCGGCGACCGTGTCGGCGAGCCCGGATTCTGGCGGCATCGCACCGAGCTCGGCTTCGCGGGCCACGATGCCCAGGATGTTGGCGGCGACACGGGCATGGAAGGCGAGCTGCCCGGTGGCGGCCGGCATGACCTGGCCGGTGAGGAACTCCCGCACGGCCTCGAGCAGTTCGCTCGCCGTGGGCCGCCCGTGCGGGGCCGGGGCGGGCCGCGCAGCGCCCGTGACGCGCGGACGGCGGGCCGCGGCCTGGGCGGCGGCATCCGGCGCGAGCAGCAGCAGCAGGTCCCATTCCTGCTCGCAGACCCGGCGCCCGACCGCCGCCAGTTCGACCGACCGGTGCGCGCCGGACAAGTGCGCCTGGGCCTGCTCCAGGCAGATGACCCCCCAGCGCAGCGTGCCGAATATCTCCCACCAGCGCAGTTCGCCCGGGGTGATGCCGGCGCCTCCCGCGTCCCGGTAGGCGGCCAGCAGCTCTTCACGGCTGCCCAGCCCGGCGGCTGGCGGGCCGGCGCCGAAGCGCCAGGCCTTGACGCAGAACCAGCCGAGATCCTCGGCCGGGTTGCCGGCGTGGACCAGCTCCCAGTCGATGACCGCGTGCAGCGAGTCCGGGCCGATGATCAGGTTGCCGAGGCGAAGGTCGCCGTGGACGATCACCGGTTCGCGGGCCGGTGGCCGGTCGGCCTCCAGCGTGTGCAGGGCTAGCTCGAAGACCGGGCTGGCCTGCTCGAAGGCGGCAAGCCGGGCCCGCAGGCTGGCGACCGGGTCCGGTGCGGGCAGATAGCCGGGGACCGCAAGGGCGTGCAGGCCGGCGGCGAACTCGCCGACCTGGCGCACCACTACCTTTCGCGCCTGGCGATAGGCCGCATCGCGCAGGATCCGCCGGGCGATCGTCTCGCCGGCGACGCGGCGCATGACCAGGCCCGCCGTACCCCACATGCCGGGCTCGTCGGTGCTGAGCAGTACCTCTGGCACGGCGAGCCCGGCCGCCCGGGACGCTGCGATGACGCGGGCTTCCCGGCTCATCGCTCCCGGCTCGCTGGGGCGCCCCGGCGGGTCGCGCCGCAGCACCAGCCCGGTGCGGGATCCACCGGAGCCCACCGCGTCGAAGGACCACGTCTCCCTGGATGCACCGCCGGACAGCCTGGTCAGGTCCTCGATCGTGACCGGGCCGAGGACGCCGCGCAGCGCGGCGGCAAGGTCGCGATGCGTCCATCAGTCCGCGGCCACGCCCTTGGGCGCACGCTGGTGCATGTAACCGAACATGTACCCGGCCACCCGGCGCATCTGAATCTCCTCGGAACCCTCGGTGATCCGGTAGCGGCGATGGTGGCGGTAGATGTGCTCGAACGGCTTGTGCCTGGAGTAGCCGAGCCCGCCGTGCACCTGCATCGCCCGGTCCGCGGCCTCGCAGCACAGCCGGTTCGCCCAGTAGTTGCACATGGACACCTTGTCGGAGGCGGAGAAAGGGCCCTGGGTGTCCATCAGCCAGGCGGTCTTGTGGATCAGCGCGCGCAGCATCTCGCACTGCGTCTGCAGTTCCACCAGCGGGAACTGGATCGCCTGGTTGGCGGCCAGCGGTTTGCCGAACGGCTTGCGCTCACGCGCGTAGGCAACCGACTCGCTGACGCAGTACTGGGCGGCCCCGAGGCTGGAAGCGGCTTGCCGGATCCGGTTCTCGTTGAAGAAATGCTGCACCACCTGCAGTCCGCGGCCCACGCCGCCGAAGACCGCGCTGTCAGGTACCGGGACGTCCCGCAGTGTGATGTGGGCGTGATCGGTCGGCATGTTGAACGTCCAGAGGTACTCCTCGACTGTGAAACCGGGTGCGTCCACCGGGGTGAGGAACGCGGTGATCCCGTCCGCGTCGCCCGGGTTGCCGCTGGTGCGGGCGAAGATGAGGTCATGCGAGGCGGCGTGCACGCCGGTGTTCCACGTCTTCTCCCCGTTGATCAGCCAGCCCTGGCCCTCGCGCCTGGCGGAGGTCTCCAGGTACGTCGCGTCCGAGCCGTGCGCGGGCTCGGTGATCCCGAACGCGAAACCCTTACGCCCCGCCGCCAGTTCCTCGGTCCACTCCGCCCGCTGCTCCGCGGTCCCGTAGTGCAGCATCAGCAGCAGGCCGACGTTGTTGCCCACGATCGCGTGCTCGTTCTGCAGATCGCAATGCAGGCCAAGGCCCTTGCTCGCCAGGTGCTCGCGGATCACCGCCATGCCCAGGTTGGTGCCGTCCCTGCCGCCGTACTCGGCGGGGAAGGCGTACCGGTAGTGCCCGGCGGCATCCGCCCGGCGCACCGCCTCGGCCAGCAGCGCCTCCCATTCCCGGCTGGGCAGGCCGCCGCGGTCCCAGTCCGTGCGGGCGTCTTCGCGCCGGTGGTCGAAGAACCGGACGTTGTCGCCCTGCCGTTCCAGCGGGCGGATCTCGGTGTCGATGAACTCATCCAGTTCCGCGAGGTAAGCGGCCAGATCGGCCGGGATATCGAAGTTCACGTCTGCTCCACCCTTCGCCAGGTCCCCGCACAGGGCAAACTACGCCCAGCGGGCGCGCGCCGGCCTGGAACCCACCGCCCATCCGCGCGGTGACCGTTGGCGGGGCCGCTCTCCGGCCAGCAGCCGCGCCGTCGCGCTGATCCTCGGCCCGAAGCTGGCCATGCCCACCGCGGTGCACGGCGCCACCTGGCCCCAGTCGGTGTGCCGGAGGCGCTTCGACGTGCCTGACGCGTCCTGCACCCGGCGTGCGTGCGGGACGGATCCCGGTGAGGTGCAGAACGGATGGAGAACCGGCCCGGCCACGCTCAGCCGGCCGCCGCCGCGGCGGCGTGCTCGGCGTCGTAGGCGTAGATCCAGTCGTTGTGGCTGAGCGGGTCCTCGCTCGCGAACTCCGCGTCCCTGGCCAGTTGCTCAGGCCCGTCGGGCAGGTGATGGTGCGGAATGCGGCCCCGGCTGGCCTCCTGCACCTTTGTGGCCCGCGGCCGCCGCACCTGCTCGTACCTGGCGAGCGCCGCCGGTGGGTCCCACCGCCCGGTGGCGAGGCAGACCGCCAGGGCGGCCGCGTCCTCGATGGCCTGCCCTGCTCCCTGGGCGTAGAACGGCAGCATCGGGTGCGCGGCGTCACCCAGCAGGGCGACCCTGCCTTTCACCCACCGCGGCAGCGGCGCGCGGTCAAGCACCGACCAGCGCCCGATGTGGCCGGCCGCCGCGATCAGCTCACCCACCCGCGGGTCCCAGCCGGCGAACTCGGCGGCCAGGTCCGCTACCTGGCCAGCCGCCGACCAGGACTCCACCTCACCCGGGCCGGCCGGGCTGAACGCCACGATGTTCACCTGCCGCCCGGCGCTGACCGGGTAGTGCACCAGGTGATGGCGGTAGCCGAGCCACAGCGTCTGCACCGGCCGCCGTGCGAGAGCCGGGGCAGCCGCGGCCGGGACCAGCGACCGCCACGCACACAGGCCCGACTCGCGCGGCGGGCTCGCGGTGGTGACGTGTTCCCGCAGCACCGAATGGATCCCGTCGGCGGCGACCACCACGTCGGCGCGGACCGGGCTGCCGGAGCTGAACGTCAGCGTGACCCCGCCGTCGTCCTGGGTGACGCCCGTGCAGCGGCGCCCGAGCTTGATCGCCCCATCCGGGACGGCCGAGCGCAGCACCTCAAGCAGGTCGGTCCGGTGCATCGTCCAGGTGTGCTCCCCGTACCGGCGGGTGCACACCTCCCCGAGTTGCTGGGCGAACAGCACCGAGCCGTCGGCCCAGCGCCGGAACTCCCAGCCGCTCTCCAGCACGACACCGGCCCGTTCCAGCCCGGACACCGACGGCAGCCGGCGCAGCAGCCGGGCCGCGTTCGGCGCCACCACCAGGCCGGCTCCCAGCTCGCCGAGCGCCGGTGCCTGCTCGTAGACGGTTGCGGTGAGGCCGGCGCGGTACAGGAACGCGGCGGCGGCCAGACCACCGATACCCCCGCCGACCACCGCGATGCCGGTCAGAGCGGTTCCCCTGGAGCGGGGGAGCCGGCCAGCCACCGGGCGCCCTCGCCGTAGAGCCGCGCGACGGCCTCGCCGGTCAGTCCCGGCAGCCCCGTTTTCACCGTGAACCCGTTCTTGGCCTGGAGGTAGCCCAGGTGCCGGTAGCCGGCCGGGAACCGGGCAAGCAGCCCGGGATCGAGGCTGAGCGTGGCTGCCGGGTCCACGACATCGAGCCGGTCCTTCTCATAGATCGGCTGACGGCGAACGATCTTCCACTGCCCTTCGTGCTTGGCGCAGAAGTCGTAGAAGCGGCCCATGCACACCACGTCGACCGTGACGCCGTCGACCTCAGCCCGCTGGTTGATCGTCATCTTGGTCTGCGCGATCGCCCGGTCCCCGGCAACGTCGGCCGTGTGGCCGCCCAGGAAGTGCAGGATGCTGACGCCGAGGTCGAACCCCCGGCGGCTGACCGCGATGAAGTCCCGCGCGGGCCCCTGGAACCAGGTGGCGGTCATCCAGCCATCGGTGGGGTGCCACACCGTGGCGAACCGTTCCCAGTCCCCGGCGTCACGCCACAGCGCCCAGTTCTCCACGAGCTCGCGGATCGCGAACCTGTCCGCATCGACGGCCGGCATGCAGGCTCCCCTTTCGTGGCAGGGACCGTGACTCCATGGGGGGTGGCGGGGTCGAGGTTAGTAGGCCCATCCAACAGGCTCTCAGGAGTTGAGATAAGCGAGAACGGCGAGAACGCGGCGGTTGTCGCTTTCCGAGGGCGGCAGGTCAAGCTTGGCGAAGATGGACGTGCAGTGCTTGCTGACGGCTTTCTCCGAGACGAACAGGCGCTGTGCGATCGCGTTGTTGGAGCGCCCCTCTGCCATCAGCGCGAGGACGTCCCGTTCCCGCTCGGTCAGCCTGGCAACTGGTGCGTTGCCGGACTGCCGGACCAGGAGCGCCGCGACGACCTCCGGATCCATGACCGTGCCGCCGCCGGCCACCGTGTGGAGCACGTCAATGAACTGGCTGTCGGTGAACACCCGGTCCTTGAGCAGGTAACCGACTCCACCGGCCCGGTCGGCGAGCAACTCGCGTGCGTACAGTTGCTCGACGTACTGGGACAGCACAAGGACCGGCAGCCCCGGCACCCGCCGCCTGGCTTCCAGGGCGGCGCGCAGTCCCTCGTCGGTGAAGCCCGGCGGGAGCCGGACATCGACGATCGCCACGTCCGGCCGCTCGCCGATCAGGGCCTGCACCAGCGCCGGCCCGTCGCCGACCGCTGCGGCGATGTCACATCCGTGCGCTTGCAGCAGCCGGGCGATGCCCTCCCTCAGGAGGAACAGGTCTTCGGCGATGACAACGCGCACGGCACCTCGATCGCGACGATGGTGGGCCCGCCCGGTGGGCTGCTCACAGCGAGGATGCCGTCGAATGTACCGATCCGGCGCTCCACGCCGAGCAGCCCCGTGCCATGTGCCGGGTCGGCACCGCCCCGGCCGTCGTCGGTCACCTCGATCCGCAGCATCCCGGCGCGGTATTCGATCAGGATGTGCACGTGGCTGGCGGCGGCGTGCTTGATGGCATTGGCGAGGGCCTCGGCGACCGCGAAGTAGGCTGCCGATTCCAGCGGTGCCGGGGGTCGGCCAGGCAACCGGATGTCCACCTCCGCCGGTACCGGTGAACCCAGGGCCAGCGCCCGGATGGCATCGCCAAGGCCACGGTCGGCGAGCACCGGTGGGTGGATGCCCCGCACCAGAGCCCGCAGTTCGGCCAGTGCCAGCGCCGAGTTCTCCCTGGACTCGGTGACCAGCGCGAGGGCGGCATCCGGGTTGCTGGTGAAAAGCTGCTCGGCCGCGCGCAGGTTGATGCCGAGCGCGATGAGGCGCGCCTGCGCCCCGTCGTGCAGGTCCCGCTCGACCCGGCGCAGTTCGGCGGCCGCGGTGTCCACGGCCACACCGCGGGCCTCGGCCAGCCGGGCAACGCGGCTGGCCAGCGCGGCGTTGCGCTGCACCAAGCCGGCATGCACACCGATCGTGCGCGGCACCAGCCACACGCCGAAACCCAGCACCAGTGCGCTGAGCATCACGTCCAGGACCACCCCGGCACCGCTGCCGACGATGAGAACGCTGGACACCGGATTCATGCCGACCAGGCCCGAGCCACGGAAGAACGGATTCCCGGTCTGGTGATAGAACGCCAGCGCTATCCACCCGGTGAGCACGGTGAGGTAGATCCCCAGGCAGACCACTCCCGCTGCGGCAATGTCCGCGGCCACCACCGGGGCCAGCAGCGCCGAGGCTCCCGCGACCGCCGCCGCGGCGCCCCACGGGATGGCCCGGCCGAAAATGGTGATCACCAAGAGCACCACGGGAATGAGCAGCATGGCCCAGCCGGTGTCCCGGAGCGGGCGCGGCAGCGGCAGCGAGGTCAGGACCCGGTTCATGCGGCCTATCGTGGTTCACCCGCCGGGGCACGCACAATGGGCGTGTTCCCCGTCGGCTGGTAGGTGGTCCTCCCGGCCCGCAGGGTAGGTAAAAGCCCACCATGGATCCGGGGACGGGAGGCGCCGTGGCGAACGTGGTGGTCACCGGCGGGGCCGGCTTCCTCGGTTCCCGCCTTGCCCGGGGGCTGCTGGCCGCTGGCTCGATTGCGGTGGCTGGCGGCGGGGCACGGGCGTTGTCCGGGGTGACACTGCTCGACCAGTCACCGCCGCCCGCTGATCTGGCCGCCGACGAGCGGGTGAGTGTGGTCCGCGGCGACCTGAGCGAGCTGCTCGACCCCGGCCGCACCGGGCCGGGCACGCTGGCCGGGGCGGATGTGATCTTCCATCTCGCGGCCGCGGTGAGCGGGGAGTGCGAGGCCGACTTCGACCTCGGCCTGCGGGCGAACCTGCGCGCCACCGAGGCGCTGCTCGCGTCGTGCCGTGCGCTCGGGACGAATCCGGTCGTGGTGTTCTCCAGTTCCCTGGCCGTGTTCGGAGCCTCCGGCGACCATCCGCTCCCGGCGGTCGTGGATGACCACACCCTGCCGAACCCGCAGTCAAGCTACGGCGTGCAGAAGGTGATCGGGGAGCAGTTGCTGGCCGACTACACCCGCAAGGGATTCCTGCGCGGGCGGGCCGTTCGCCTGGCAACGGTCAGCGTGCGGCCGGGCCGGCCCAACGCCGCCGCGTCGGGTTTCCTTTCCGGCATCATCCGCGAGCCGCTTGCCGGTCACCGCGCCACCTGCCCGGTCGAGGCTGGGACCGAGGCCGCGCTCATCTCGCCGGGGCGGGCCATCGCGGGGCTGCTGTGCGCTGCGGCCTCGTCAGAGGAGTCCTGGGGCGGCCGCAGCGCGGTCACCCTGCCCGCCCTCACCGTGACCGTCGCGGACATGGTCGCCGCGCTGGAACGGGCTGCCGGGCCCGAGGCGAGCGCACTGATCGACTGGGTTCCCGATCCGGCGGTGGCCAGGCTCGTGAAGAGCTGGCCCGCCCGGATCCGCGCCGGCCGGGCGGAACGGCTCGGCCTTACCCAGGACCCGGATTTCGGCTCGATCATCGGCAGGTACGTTGCCGAGTCCCGGGGCTGACGCGGAACGGAGATAAAGATGGCAACCACTGGCGTGGCCGTGGTGACCGGGGCGGGCTCGGGTCTTGGCCGGTGCATAGCCCGGGCGCTGCTGGTGGCCGGATGGCAGGTCGCGGTGGCCGGGCGGCGCGAGGACGCGCTGCACGAGACGCTGGCCTCCGCCGCACGGCCAGCCGTGGCCTCCGCTGCGGGGCAGGCCGAGGCTCCGGCCGCAGACCCGGCCGGAGCCGGGCTGGCCGTTCGCACCGATGTCACCGTGCCAGCATCGGTCGCCGCGCTGTTCGAGGCCGTGCACGAGCGCTGGCAGCGGGTGGACCTTCTGGTCAACAACGCAGGGCAGTTCGGGCCGCCGGGCGCGGTCGACGAGATCTCCTTGCCGGACTGGCGGCAGGCCGTCGACACGAACCTGACCGGCGCCTTCCTGTGCGCCCACCATGCGGTCAGGATGATGAAGTCCCAGGCTCCCCGCGGCGGCCGGATCATCAACAACGGCTCGATATCCGCGCACGTCCCCCGCCCGCACAGCGTCGCCTACACCGCCACCAAGCACGCGATCACCGGCCTGACCAAGTCCATCTCCCTGGACGGCCGGGGCTTCGGCATCGCGTGCGGGCAGATCGACATCGGCAACGCCGCCACGGACATGACCAAGCAGATGAGCCAGGGCATGCCGCAGGCCAACGGTTCGCTGGCCGCCGAGCCCACCTTCGACGCCGAGCACGTCGCCGCTGCCGTGCTCTACATGGCGAGCCTGCCCCTGGACGCCAACGTGCAGTTCCTGACCATCACCGCCACGAAGATGCCGTTCATCGGCCGGGGCTGACCCGCCGGGGGCGGCGGCTCAGTGCACCGTGCCGGTCAGGGCAAGCTCGGCCCATACGACCTTGCGGCTGCGCCCGGTGCGCTCCCACCCCCAGCGATCGCTGAGAGCCGCGACCACGGTCAGCCCACGCCCGCATTCGTCGTTGGCGTCCGCCTCGCGGGGTTCCAGGTCGAGCGGACTGTGGTCCCACACCTCGATGACGAGGGACTTCCCGGTGAGCAACAGCCGCAGGGACACCGGAGGACGCTGGGCCGTTCCCGGGTGGTTCCAGCCGTGGACTCACTTTGAGGCTCAGGCGGCCACGCTGCGGTCATACGAGCCACTGCTGGTTCCGGGCCTGCTCCAGACCGAGGATTACGCGCGGGCGATCCTCGCCGCCCGCCCCGGCGGCAAGCACGACGACCTAGACGACCAGGTAGCCGCGCGGATCGGGCGGCAGGCCATCCTGGCGCGGGCCAGAGCCTGATCGTGAGTCCTCCGATCAGGCCCCGGCGAATCCGCGGTGCGGCGAAACGGCCGCGCCCCTGGCTTCGGCGTCAGCCGCCGATCATCCGGACCCGGTTGCTCCCTGTGCCGGCGATCAGCAGTTCCCGGCCGAGCCCACCGGCTGCGTGGTCATACCCAGGTATCGGTTCCGCCCTGGGGCCAGGGTCCGGCTGCCTGCGTGGTATGACCGCGGATTCGGCTCCCTGGTGTGACGACCGGGCCACGGGCTGCCAGGCAGCCTTGAGCTGTGGTGCTTAGCGCGTATCGCGCTGTATCCAGCACCTTGGCCGGGAGGCGCGTCATGAATATCGGGATCAACGGTCCGAACCGGCGGCCCGGCCGCACCACCGCGGCGGCGGAGGTGCTGGAGCTGCGCGCGGTGTCGAAGGTCTACGGGACCGGGGCCGCCGAGGTGCACGCGCTGCGGGGGGTCAGCTTGTCGGTCGGCGGCGGTGAGCTGGTGGCGGTCATGGGGCCCAGCGGGTCGGGCAAGAGCACGCTGCTCACCATCGCGGGCAGCCTGGAGGAGCCGACCAGCGGCCAGGTGCTGGTGGCCGGGATCGACCTGTCGGGTGCCTCGCTCAACGACCAGGCGAAGCTGCGCCGCCGCCTGATCGGTTACGTCTTCCAGGACTTCAACCTGCTCGCCGGGCTCACCGCGGTGGAGAATGTCACGCTCCCCCTGGAACTGGACGGCACCGGGGCGAAGACCGCCCGCCCGGCGGGGATGAAGGCCCTGGGGGAGCTGGGCCTGGCTGAGCGGGCTGACCGTTTCCCCGATGAGCTGTCCGGTGGGGAGCGCCAGCGGGTGGCCATCGCCCGCGCGATGATCGGTGACCGGCAGATCCTGCTCGCCGACGAGCCGACCGGGGCGCTGGACTCGGTGAACGGGGAGGCGGTGATGCGCCTGCTGCGCGCCGCCTGCCAGCGGGGAGTGGCCGGCCTGGTCGTGACGCATGACCCACAGCTGGCGGCCCGCGCCGACCGGGTGGTATTCCTGCGTGACGGTCGGATCATCGATCAGACCCGGACGCCGCAGGGCCCCGAATCGCTGCTCACCACGGGCCCGCGGCCATGACCGCCGTTGCGCCAGGCCGGCCGTTGCCGGGTACGGCCGGGGGCGGCGTGGCGGCCCGCCGGGCCGTGACCCGGTGGGCGTGGCGGCTGCTGCGCCGCGAGTGGCGGCAGCAGCTCCTGGTCCTGGCGCTGCTGACCCTCACCGTCGCGGCGGCTGCCTTCAGCGAGGCGGCCGCCTACAACGTCGCGTCCCTGCCCGGCGCGCAGTTCGGCTCCGCTGACCACCTGCTGCAGTTCGCCGGGTCCGGCCAGAAAGCCCTGGCGGCGGACATCGCGGCGGCGCGGAAGGCGTTCGGCACCATTCAGGTGATCGGCCGCCGGTTCGTGCCGATCCCGGGTTCGGCCCAGACCATCGAGTACCGGGCAGAAAACCCGCACGGGCCCTACAGCGGCCCGGCGCTCGCCCTGGACCAGGGCCACTATCCCGCGGGCGCCGGGCAAGTCGCCGTCACCAGCGCAATAGCGCAGACCCTCCAGCTGCACATCGGGTCCTCCCTGTCCCTCGATGGACGTCGCCGGGCCGTGGCCGGAATCGTCGAGAACCCCAGCGACCTGAACGACCAGTTCGCTCTCGTCACCCCCTCGTCCGCAGGCCCGCCGCAGACGGTGACGGTGCTGCTGGACGCCAGCCCGGCCCGCTTCGGCGCCTTCCGTGCCTCGTTCCACGGCCCGCTGGTCTGGCAGGCGCGCGGCCCCAGCACCCAGGCGAAGACCGCGGCGGTCGCGCTCGCGCTGGTCACGGTCCTGCTGCTGCTGGTCTCCCTGGTCGCCGCTGCTGGTTTCGCTGCTATCGCCGCCCGCCGCCAGCGCCAGCTCGGCATGCTCGCCGCGATCGGGGCGACGCCCAGGCAGTTGCGGATGGTGATGGTCGCGGGCGGGGCCATGGTGGGTGCTATTGCCGCCGCGGCCGGAACGGTCTTCGGGCTGGCGCTGTGGCTGATGGCCGCCCCGCACCTGCAGACGTCCGCCGGTCACCGGATCGACCCGTTCGCCATTCCCTGGAGCCTGGTCGCCCTGAGCATGCTGCTGGCGGTCGCGACGGCGACCGGCTCGGCGTGGTGGCCAGCCCGCGCCGCGGCCCGCCTCCCGGTCACCCTGGCCCTGTCGGCCCGGCCGCCGCGGCCCAGGCCCGCCCACCGCCCAGCACTGCTGGCCGCCCTGCTGATCGTGACAGGCGTCGGCTGCCTGGCCCTGGCCAACCAGTCCCGCCCACCGCTGATCATCGCCGGCGCACTGGCGATGGCCCTGGGCATCCTGTTCATCAGCCCGCTGGCCATCCAGGCACTCGGCGCGACCGCCAGGCGGGCGCCGGTCGCGGTACGGCTGGCGCTGCGCGACCTCGCACGTCACCAGGCCCGCTCCGCTGCCGCCCTGGCCGCGATCAGCCTGGCCCTCGGGATCACCGCGGCGATCATCATCAGCTCCGCCGCCGACAAAGCAGCGGCGACCGCGGGCAACCTGCCGGACACCCAGATCGCGGTCTGGATCGGCCAGCCAGAGGCAGCGGACTCGCTCGTCCCGATCCGCACCCCGGCCCAGCTGGGCGTCCTGGCCGCCGCCGTACACCAGATCGCCGAATCGCTGCACCACGCCGCCGCGATCACCCTCGACATGCCCGTCAACCCGGCCGACAAGCCACAGCCCGGCAGCCAGGGCAGCCAGGCAGCACAGCCGGTCGCTGAGCTGGGCGCCCCACAAGACCCCGCGGCCACCGGCCGCGGCGGGACCTACAGCGCGATCCCCCTCTATGTCGCCACCCCGGCCGTGCTCCGCTACCTCAAGGTCAGCCCGGCCACGGTCAACCCGGACACCAACTTCCTCACCGTCCAGCGGGGACAGCTCGCGCTCGTCGCCAACACCACCTTCGCGACCGCCACCCACGTGCAGCCGATCCAGGCCCCCGGCTACACCTCCGCGCCTACCTCGCTGATTACCCTGAGCGGCCTGCACCGGCAGCACTGGACGCAGATACAGGCCGGCTGGCTCATCAACTCCAGCCAGCCGGTGACAGCCGCGCAGTTCACGGCCGCACGGGAGACCGCCGCCAAGGCGGGCCTGACCATCGAGGCCAGGAACACCCAGGCATCGCTAACGACCATCAGCGCCGCCGCCACAGCCGCCGGAGCGCTGCTCGCCCTCGGCGTGCTGGCGATGACCGTCGGGCTGATCCGCACCGAGGCGGCAGGCGACCTGCGCATCCTCACCGCTACCGGAGCATCCGGCACCACCCGGCGCATCCTCACCGCCACCACCGCCGGCGCGCTCGCCCTGTCCGGCGCGCTGACCGGCGCCGTCGGCGCCTACCTCGCGGTGGCAGCCGGGCACCGCAGCGACCCCGGCGTGCTGAGCCACGTCCCGGTCCTCTATCTCACCGCAACCATCGTCGGCATTCCGGCCGCCGCTGCCCTCAGCGGCTGGCTCCTCGCTGGCCGCCAGCCACCAGCCATCGCCCGCCGCGTACTCGAATGACCCACCGCGGAAGCATCGTCACCGATTCGCGTCTAAAGATCCCCTTGTCGGCACGTGCCCGCGACGGTGGCGGCGCTATGTGACCGGCCGGCTTTCGCGCCTGCCAACCCGGCCCATCGGGCTTCGGCTGGCAGGCGCGCGGTGTTCGGGGCAGTTTGCTGTCGGCGGGGTCAGGCCGCCCGGCGGCGGACCAGCCAGATGGTCGCGGCGATGAGCAGCGCGGAGAGGCCGAGCAGGCAGCTTCCCTCGATCCACTGGAACGGCCAGAACCGGCTGGCTGGCTGGTAGCTCACCCAGTACCTGTAGCCGTGCTGGGCAACGTAGCCCACTGGGTTGACGAATGTCTGAGACGAGTTCGGTCCGATCTGCTTGGCGGCGGGGTGGTAGCCCTGGAGGATCTGGCTGATCGCCGCCTGGCTGAGCGGCTTTCCGTTCCGCCCGGTGTACCACTGGCTGATGAGCCAGGCAGAACCAGGCAGGTTGGGGCTGTGGGCGACGAGCGGGGCCAGGTAGTGCTGGCGCAGGAACAGCCCGGCGGCGAGGGCCAGGCCGGCCCACGCCGCCATGGTCGCGGCGATCGCGGGGACGACCCGGCGGATGAGCATGCTGGCCAGGGCGCCGATCGAGAAGGCGGCCAGCGTCCAGGCAGCGAACGCCACCCCGCGCAGGTCGAACAGCAGGGGAGCCAGGGGAGGCAGCCGGGTCTGCAATCCCTGGGCGAGGAACGGGCCGAAGTACCAGGAGAACAGCACGCTGAACGCCCCGGCGGCGGCGGCCACGGTGACTGCCAGCGGCACTAGCTTGGCGAGGGTCCAGCGTGTCCGGCCAACGCCCTGAGTCCAGGCATACCGGAAGGTGCCGGTCTCCAGCTCCTGGGCCAGGATCGGCGCCGCGGCGAACGCCCCAATCAGCGCCGGCACCACCTGCAGCAAGACCGCGATGGCCTCCGCCGTAGACCAGTAGGCATTATCGAAGTCGTCCATAGCGTTGCTGCAGGCCAGCGAGCTTGCTGGGTGGCATGCGGCCACGGCGGCGTAGGCGTGGTGCATCCGCAGGCCCGTGAACAGCAGGTACCCTGCCAGCACGCCGAGCAGCACGGCCACCCCGGCCAGCGCGAAGCGGTGCTGCCGCCAGGTGACCCAGGCCATCCGCCGCCACGGCACGGGCCGCAGGCCGGCGTCGTTCCCAGGTCGGGCGGGCGTGGTTAGTGCGGTCATTTCGTCACCTCCGACGTTTCGTCATTCTCAAGCGGCAGAGCCTGGCCGCGGTCCGGGCCAGGCAGCGCCGCGGCGCCTGGCCCGCGCAGGTAGCCCAGGGCGAGTTCTTCCAGGCCGACAAGGTGTGCCTGCCAGCCGGGCGGGACTGGGTCGTCCGCGGTGGCGCGGACCAGTAGGTGGGCCTGGGCCGGGTCACGGCGCGGGCCCACCACTGGCCATCCGGCATAGTTGCCTGACTCGGCGGCCGGGCCGGTCAGCATGCGGTGGCTGGCGAGCAGGTCACCGGCCTTCCCAGCCATCTGAACCTGGCCACGCGACAGCAGGATGAGGTAGTCGGCTACCCGCTCCAGCTCGGCCAGGACATGCGAGGACAGCAGCACCGACACGCCGTCGGCGGCCACTGCCGTCATCACCGTGGCCATGAAGTCGTGCCGGGCCGCCGGATCGAGATTCGCCAGCGGCTCATCGAGCACCAGCAGCCGCGGCCGGCGGCCCAGTGCCAGGGTCAGCGCCAGCTGCGCCTGCTGCCCGCCGGACAGCCTTCCGGCCTTGCGCTTCAACGGGATCCCCAGCTCGCCCAGCCGCGCCCGCGCATAGCCAACATCGAAGTGCCGGTTCAGGTTGCGGGTCAGGTGCAGCAGGTCCGCGGCCGGCAAGTTCTTGTAGACCGACGTGCCCTGGGCGACGAACGCGATGCCATCCAGCGCGGCCCGGGATCCGGCGGGCTGGCCGCCGAGCACCGTCACGGCGCCTGCGGACGGCGCGGCCAGGCCGACCGCGAGGTTCAGCAGCGTGGTTTTGCCGGCGCCGTTGGGGCCTACCAGCGCGGCCACGTGACCGGCCGGGATTGCCAGCGTGCACTCGCGCAAGGCCCAGGTGCCGCCGTGGCGCTTGCCCAGCCCCTTGGCTTCGATGACGTTCATGCGGCTCTCAACATTCACGACGTGCCCTCTCGGATAGGGCGCCAAGCGCGGTGCCGGTGAGGAACTCTCGCTCATGGCGGCTGACGCTAACGGCAGGCCGGTAACACTGCCTTAACGCAGGATCGGCCGTTCCGCGCTGGCGGCGGCCGTGTTATCGGGGTGTTAACCGTGACCAGGCATCATGGGAGCATGCGGGTGCTGGTCGTGGAGGACAACGAGGTGCTGGCTCAGGCCGTCGCCGTGGGCCTGCGCGACCGGGGATTCGCGGTGGACGTGGCCGGCGACGGCGCGGCCGGACTGGACAAGGCCGGGCTGTCGCCTTATGACGTCATCGTGCTGGACCGTGATCTGCCGGTGGTGCACGGCGACGATGTCTGCGCGCGGCTGGCCGGCCGCCCTGGCGGGGCCCGGATCTTGATGCTGACCGCGGCAGGCGCGCCCGATGACCGGGTCGGCGGGCTGAATCTGGGCGCGGATGACTACCTGGCCAAGCCGTTCCACTTCCAGGAGCTGGTCGCGCGGGTCAGCGCGCTCAGCCGCCGGGCGCCGTCCGCGCCGCCGGTGCTGCGCCGCGGTGAGCTGACGCTGGACCGGCCGCGGCGCGCGGCCAGCAGGAACGGGCAGCTGGTGCCACTCACCCGCAAGGAACTCGGCGTGCTGGAGGTGCTGATGTCCGCCGACGGCGCAGTGATCAGCGCCGAGCAGCTGCTGGAACAGGTCTGGGACGAATACGCCGACCCGTTCACCAACGCCGTCGCGGTGACCATGATGCGGCTGCGGCGCAAGCTCGGCGAGCCGCCGCTGATCGAGACGGTCATCGGCGGCGGGTACCGGCTGCCATGAGGATCACGCCAGCCGCGCTCAGGCCGTGGCGCAGCAGCATCCGGGCGCGGATAATGATCGCCTGCGCAAGCCCTCGTAACCCCCGCGATTAATGATCTTTAGAAGGCCTGGGCCACGCGGTGAATCCCCGGGATTCGCGGATCGCTGGCGCTGTCGATGACGTCCGCCCGGCCGCCCTTGGCGACGGCGTTGAAGAAGATCGAGCCGAGCGAGAGTTTGCCGGCCGTGGCCAGCGTGGCCAGGTAGTCGCAGTACGCGTTCCACCAGGGCAGCGTCATCGGGGTGAAGATGAGGTCACCCGCCGACCAGTCCCACTCGGCCACACCGGCGGGTATACCGGCGGAATCGGCCAGCCCGATGAGCGTGTCGAGGCGCGACCCCCCGCGGAACGACGTGGCATAGAAGTCCATCCACAGCTCGTCGGGCGAAGGATTGGACGGGAAATAGGCCTCCGCGCGCGGCAGCGCCTTGAAACCGCAGCCGCAGTTATAGGCACAGACCACGCCCGCGTCCTTGACCACCGGCGCATAGTAGCTCCAGTACGCAAACCATTCGGGCGCGGTCTTGAATGCCTTGTCGTTGCTTTCCGAATAGAGCACCACCCGGTAGGGGATGCCCGAGCTGTTCATCATGGTCAGCCACTTGGCGAGCAGGGCCTGCTCGGATGGCACCATGTTCCGTGACGGCTCGATGGAGACCAGGAACTCACAGCCCGCCTTGGCCAGCTGCGTCATCTTCAGCGGTGGGTGCGGCGGGAACTCGCCGTGGCCCATGTAGACCTTCTGGATAGTCGTGGCCATCGGCAGCCCGACAAATCCGTCAAAGGTGTTCGCGGCATCGAGATAGTTCTTGCCCCCGTAGCTGGCCAGATCCACGGTGGCGCCTACCACGGGCGTGGCGGCGCTGCGCCTTGGCGGGAGGCCGGTGCGCCCTGCCGGGATGGTCGCTGACGCGGGCAGGGCGGTCACGGCGACGATGCCTGCCGCACCACCGAGAAATTCGCGCCGGGATAGGCCTTGCACTGGCTCCCTCTCCTTCCGTGTCATCACCGCTGCCGCTGTTGCCGCTAGCTCTGGCTCACGGCGAACACCTGGCTGTTGAGCTTGACGTTCAGGTACTGGCCCACGGCGTTGCACAGCCCGGCCGGGGCGCACGACACCGACTGGGCGGCGGCCTGCCCGCCGCCGTTGAGTGCCGCGGTGCCGGGGACTTCTTCCGCACTGCTCCAGGTTCCGGACGACTGGCCGGCCACGAAGGCCTGCTGCGCACCGGAGGCGTCGGTGTAGGACCCAGTGGCACTGCAGTCGCCGGGCGCACCGCACGACACCGAGTCGGCCATGGCGCCGGGGGCGTGCCGGTTCAGCGCCGCGCTGCCGGGGATCTCTTCGGCCTGCCCCCAGGTCCCGCCCGACTCACTGGCCACGAACGCCTGAGTGTCGAACGCGGCGTCCAGGTAGAACCCGCCGGCGCTGCAGTTGCCCGCCGAGGCGCACGACACCGAGTTGACCTGGGCGAGCCCGCGCTTGTTGAGCGCCGCGCTGCCCGGGACCACGCGTGCCTTACCCCAGGTTCCGCTGGTCTCGTTGACGACGAACGCCTGGGTGACCGGCGCGGCGGTGGTGTACGAGCCGCCGGCGCTGCAGTTGCCCGCCGACGGGCAGGACACCGAGTTGACCGTGGCGTACCCGCCGCCGTTGACCGCCGCGATGCCGGGGACCTCCGCCGCCTTCCCCCAGGTGCCACCGGTCTCGCTGGCCACGAAGGCCTGGACCGTGGCGATGCCGTCGACGGTCTTGGATGCGTACTGGCCGCCGGCGCTGCAGTCCCCGGCCGCGCCGCACGACATCGAGTCAACCCTCGCGGACCCGCCGGCATTGAGTGCCCCGGTGCCGGGGATCTCCTCGGCGGTGCCCCAGGTTCCGTTGGTCTGCGTCACCACGAGCGCCTGCTCGTGGCCGGCGGCGTCGCTGTAGTACCCGCCCGCGCTGCAGTCACCCGGCGCGGCGCAGGAGACCGACAGGATCACCGCGCCGGGGCCGCCGGCGTTGAGTGCGGCCGACCCGGGGACCTCCTGCGCGGTGCCCCAGGTTCCGCCGGTTTCGGTGACGACGAGCGCCTGCTGGTGGCCGGAGGAGGCGTCGGTGTAGTACCCGCCGGCGCTGCAGTCACCCGGCGCCGGGCACGACACCGAATTGATCTTCGCGTTCCCCCCGGTGTTGAGGGCCGCGGTGCCGGGGACCTCTTGCGCCATCCGCCAGATGTTCGCGGTCTTGTTGTCCACGAAGGCCTGGATGATCGGGGCGGTGCTGGAGAAGCCGGAGGTGTAAGACCCGCCCGCGCCACAGTTGGTCGCGCTGGCACACGACACCGTGCCGATCGTGGCCTGCCCGCCATGGTTGAGGCGGTTGCTGCCCGGGATCTCCGCCGCCGTGCCCCAGGTGCCGCCTTGCGCCGCCGCGCCGGCGGCGGCACTGGCAGCGGCAGGCGCGACGGTCCCGGTCGCGGCGCCAGCGCCGGTCAGGAACGCCGTGCCGAGTACGGCCGCGGCGGTCATCGTGACAGGGCGCCAGCTCATGGATCCACCTTCTCCGATCTCGCCCGTATCTTGCTGCGGCTGCTCCCAGAATCGTCAAACCCGGGGCGCATCATCTTTACAGCTCAATGAATGAAAGAAGAAGCCTTATTTACCGCTTGGCATTGTAACGTCCGGATCATTGGCAGGCCGGGAAACTCCAGACTTTGCCATATCGGTGCAGGAAATAGGAAAATTTCCGGCGGCTATTGACTCGGGCGGCCGGGGGAGCCAGGCTGCAGCGCCCCGGTCGGTGGCGCGCTGCGGTGACCGGGCTGTGCGGACGGCGGCTGGACGTCCGTCAGCAGGTTCTTGTGCCAGAGGAGCACCCTGGTCCCGCCGACGCGGTAGACGTGCGCCGGGGCGCCGAAGACCTTGCGGATCGCGGGGCCGGGCGCGGCCTGCACCATGAACGTCGCGTCATGCAGCCGGGCGTCATAGCCGGACGCCTGCGCCTCCCACCGGACCGGGTAACAGCGGCCGCGGCGGAATGCCACCACGGCCATCTGGACCCGGTTCCCCGCATCCAGGGTCACCGCGTTGCCGGTCCCGTACCCGCCCAGGCCGTAGTGCAGATGGTGAGCCAGCAGCCAGTGCACCAGGCGCACGTCCCGCGACGGGGCGGCCGGTGCCGACATGGCGGTCCCGAGGCTCAGCACGTAGCCAGCGAGGACAGCGGCCGCCACCGGCGCCAGCTTGCCCGACAGCAGGGATCTGCCCGCCATCCGCCCGGCCAGTGCGGCGGACAGCGGCAGCACCGCGCTGAAATCCCTGGCCGAGTACGCCAGCGCGCCCGGGGTGAGGAAGATGTACGCAACCAGGTTGATCAGCACCGCGGCCACGAGCAACTGGTCGACCAGGCCCAGCCGGCGCAGCCGCCACAGCGCGGCACCCACCCCCCATACCGCCAGGGCGAGACCGGCGAGGTGCAGCAGCCCCAGGCCGGAGCTCAGCGCTGTGTGGCTCCCCGTGGTCACGCCGAACAGCAGCGCCAGCCCCCGGGGGATGATCCCGAGGTGCGTGAGCGCCCGTGGCCATGTCACCAGCCGGGCCCGGACCGGCCAGGCCGTGAACCCTCCGCTGGCGTTGATGATGGCGAGGATCGCGCTGGCGAGCCCCACGGCGGCGGCGCTGGCCCCGATGAGCGAGAGTTCCAGCCAGCGCGACCGCAGCGGCTGACGGCGGGCCACGCAGTAACCCGCGCGCCCGCCGCAGATCACCAGCAGCGGCAGCACCGCCGTGACTATCAGGACCCGGTCCGCCACCAGCCCACCGGTCAGCATGATCCCGGTCAGCACCGGTACCCACCAGCGAGGCGGTGCCAGGTCCAGCAGCAGCAGCACGGCAAGCACCGGCACGGCGGAGCCGACGTGATCGGGCGAGAGCATGAGCACCCGCACCCCGGCCACCTGCGGCGCCACCATGATGCCGCCGGCCAGCAGCATCCGGGCCACCCCGTCCCAGCCGGCCGCCCGCCCCTTGGCCAGCCAGGCCGCACCGATTACCAGCAGCGTGTAGGTGAGCGCCGCCGAGGTGTGCACCACAGCAGGGGTGAGGCCGCGCACGCTCTCGACGAGCATGTACTCGGGCAGTTCGGTTGTGTAGAACGAGACATCAGAAAGCCACCAGCCCCGCAGCAGCCAGTTTCCATGCAGCATGCTCCATGCCTGCAGGGCATTGCCCGCGCCGTCGGAGGTGACCGGCACCTTCCCGGAGACCGTGAGGTAGCACAGGAAGAGCCCGGCCGCCACGAGCGCCAGCGCGGCGGCCGTCAGAACCCGGTTGCGCAAGACTGCGGGCCCGCCGGTGGCGGGCGCCACGGGACCGGCGGAGGCAGGCTGACTCGGCGCGGTGTGCCTTGGCACAGGTAAACCCGCAGAACCAGGTGTGCCGCCAGGAGCTGGCGTCGTCATCGTTTGTCCGGGCCTCCCTGTCAACCCAGAAGATCAGGCGCATCCATGCCCAACGGGGAAACGTCTTTCGCCGGCGAGCAGTGCCCGGTTCTGCCCGGCAGCCGTCAGTGAGCCCGCGGCGGCGGCCCACGACCTCGATTCCGTAACGCCCCGCGACCGGGCCAAGCATAGGCCGCCTCCGGGGGCACGTGTCACCGCGCCCCGCGCGCGGGCTTGACGCATGGCTGGCCTGGCTGACCGTGCTGAAGGCCCAGCCGGAGCTGCAGCAGGGATCTGCGCAGCCCGTCAGGCCGGCTCAGGACTCCAGATAGGTGATGGCGGCGATCACGCGGCGGTTGTCCCGGTCGGACGGAGCCAGGCCGAGCTTGTCGAAGATGTTCGCGACGTGCTTTTCCACCACCTTGGGTGAGATGAACAGGGCCCCGGCGATGGCGGCGTTGGACCTGCCCTGGGCGATGAGCGACAGCACCTCACGCTCCCGCGGGGTGAGCGCGGCCAGCGCGTCGGCGCGGCGGCCCGCCTGGAGCAGTTGCCGGACAACCTCCGGGTCGAGGACGGTGCCGCCCTGGGCGATGCGGGTGAGCGCGTCGATGAAGTCGCTCACGTCGGCAACCCGGTCCTTGAGCAGGTAGCCGGCTCCGGCCGGGGCGCTGGCGAACAGCTCGGCGGCCGCCCGCGCCTCGATGTACTGGGAGAAGACCAGCACGCCGACCTCCGGGAAGTCCTGGTTGATCTCCTTGGCGGCGCGCAGTCCCTCGTCGGTATGGGTGGGCGGCATTCGCACGTCGATGATCGCCACGTCCGGCCGGTGCCGCTCGATCGCCAGCCGCAGCGCGCCGGCGTCGGCTACCGCGGCGAGCACGTCGTGGCCGCGGCGGGTGAGGGTCTGGGTGAGCCCGTCGCGCATGATCGCGGCGTCTTCGGCTATGACGATGCGCATCAGGCATGCCCCGGCAGTTCGATCGTGATGGACGTAGGGCCGCCGGGCGGGCTGTCCAGGCCGAACTGCCCGTCCACGGTTTGCACGCGTTCGGCCAGCCCGGCCAGGCCGCCGCCCGGGGTGAGATGCGCGCTGCCGCAGCCGTCGTCGGTCACGGTCAGTGCCAGTCCGGAGCCCCGTTCGCGCACGCTGATCGAAATCTGCGCCGCGGCGCTGTGCTTGACCGCGTTGGCGAGCAGTTCGGCGGCGCAGAAGTAGGCGATCGCCTCGATGGCCGGCGACGGCCGGGCGGGGATCGCCACGGTCAGCGTGACCGGGATGGCACTGGTCCCGGCCAGCGCGGACAGCGCTGGCTCCAGCCCACGGTCCAGCGCGGGCGGGTGGATTCCGCGGGCGAGGTCACGCAGTTCGGCCAGCGTGTCCTTGGCGTTTCTGTGTGCGGTGATGGCGAGCTTCAGCGTGGCCTCGTCGTCGGCGCGCTCGGCCAGGCTTTCCTTTATCTCGCCCAGCGTCATGGCGAGCGCCGTGAGCCGGACCTGGGCACCGTCATGCAGGTCACGTTCGATCCGGCGCAGCATCGCGGCGAACTCCTCGACGGCACGGGCCCGTTTCGCCCGCAGGTCCTCGGTGCGCTCGGCGGCGGCCAGCCGCTCCTCGATCGAGGCGTAGTAGGCACTCCGGTGGGCAGCGGAGTCGCCGAGCACCCAGGCGGCCAGCAGCGTGGCGCCGGCCGCGGCCACCGCCAGCAGCAGGAGCGTGGTGGATTGTGCGTAGCTCCAGCGGGCGATCGCCACCCCGGCACCGGCCAGGCAGACCGCCAGGCCGGTCAGCGAGACCCGCCGCGGCCGGTACGCGGCGAGCGTGTAGAGCAGCACCACGATCGCCAGGTCGGTCGCGGTGGGCTGCAGGGCCCGCACCGGCGGGGTGCCGGCCGGCGAGAAGCCGAGTACGGCCTGCGCGGCACCGGCCGCTGCGGCCGCGCCGAACGCCAGCACCGGGTCCCGCCGCCGTACCGCGACCGTCGCGGCCAGCAGCAGGCTCACCCCGGCCGCGGCAACTGCCGTGGTGGCCGGGGTGAGCATGAGGAGCTGGCCCGCGCTGCAGGCGAACAGCAAGGTCGCGAGCAGACCGTCGGCGACCTGCGGATGACCACGCGTCCATGCGTACGCCTGCTGCAGCACGCGCTCAGCGTAGGTGGTCACCGCAGGCCAGCCGAAGTCAATCGCCAGCACTGCTCAGTAGGAGACGGTGCCGGTTCCGGCCAGGAGGATCACCTGGGACAGGAACTTGCTCGTGCCGTTGCAGACCGGCTTGACGTCGACCTCGTCGATCGTCGCGGTCATGGTGAAGGCGCCGGAGATGCCGCGGTAGCTGCCGGACCCGGACCCGGCCACGACCGGGGCAGGGGCACTGACCGTGATGCTGCCCGAGCAGGTCGCCGGGTTGTGCGGCCAGTGCTGGTAGGCCCGGATGACGGCCTTGTCGAGCGCCGCGATCGACAGCCGGAACGAGCCGTGGGTCAGCTCCAGCTTGAGCTCGCTGGTGTGCTCGGGGTCGACCGTGCCGTTGGGGTGCACGGTCACACCGGGCCCGTAGTCGCCGACCGCGCCGGTGACGATCGCCCGGAAGTGCGGCCCGTCGCTGTTGATGCTGTAGGCGATGATGTGTGTCGCGCCCTTGACCGTCTTAGCGGCGGTGGCCGTGGCCGCGGCGGCGGAGGCCGAGGCGGCGGAGGCCGGGGTGGCCGCCGAGGCGCAGCCAGCGGTGGCGATGGCGCCAGCGGCCAGGCCGGCCGCGGCCAGTGCGGCGATCCTCTTGGTGTTCACGACAGGGTCCCTTCTCCGGTGCGAGTCATCTGGTACCCCGCTGCGCAGCGTGGCTGGAACGCAACTGACGCTACGGACTGTGGCCGCCCAGCAGCAGCGGCCTGCCACCCATCTTGATCTGGGGGATAACCCGCCCATACAGGTGAGCCGGGAGAACACCGCCGGCTTAACGGCGGCTGTCGGCTAGCACCTCGATGAGGCTGACGGTGTTACCTTCGGCGTCGGTGAAGGTGGCCTTCCGGCCGGCGTCCCCGATGTTCTCGGCCGGCCCGCCGGTGATCCCCCTGGCTGCGATGTCGGCAACGGCCTGGTCCAGGTCCGCGACGCACAACGTCACCAGGGCATGCCCGGCGCGTTCCTCGTCTCGCACCACATACAGCCACGCCGCATCGGCGAGCCGCCACATCACCTCGTTGTCATTGGGGACGATGTCCGCGGGCCGGCCGAACAGCCGGGCGTACCAGGCCACCGCGCGGTCGAGATCGGCCACCGTGACCGCGGCGAAAAGTACTTCGACGTCCGTCATCTCACTCCTCTCGCCGGCACCGTATTATCCAGCGATCGGCGGGCCGCCCGGCCGGCGTACAGGGTGGTGCCGGACAGGGCCAGGAGGACACGTCACCGGCCTGGACCGGGCTGCACGCCCTGCAGGAGTACAGGCCCTTGCCGAGGGCGCCACCGCATCGACCTGCCCGTCCGGGCCGAGCCGGCCGAGCCCGTCCGGGAGCAGGGCGGCCACCGCGCCAAGCGGCAGCAGCGCGGTCGTCCGGCTGCCCGCTATCCGCTGCGTCGGATGGCCACTTGCCGCCGCCTGGCCGGCGCACTCATCGGCCAGCCGGGTCTTGCCGACCCCGGCCCGGCCGTATATCACCAGGCCCGCCCGCTCGCCCGAGCCCAGGGCCTGCTCGAACACCTCAAGCTCCGGCCGCCGGCCTACGATCGGCCACCGCGGCAGCGTCATCACCACATCGGCCAGCATGCCAGCCCTGGTCAGGGCGAGCCATCGCCGGTCGCCGGAGTCCGGTGCGCCCGGTCAGGCGGTCACCACGGCCGGCCGTAGCCCGGCCACGATCCCGATGATCTGGCCGGCCAGGTGACCGGGCACACCCAGGGAGCCCAGGGTCGCGGCGAGATGGCCGGCGGTCCGGTCGAAGTCGGCATCGGTGATGCCCAGGCCGCCGTGCGCCTTGGCAATGTCAGGTCCCCGGTAGCGCTCGGGACCGCCCAGCGCCTCACCGAGGACCGTGACAAGGTAGGCACGGTGCCGCGGGCCGACGCCGGCGGGGAAGAACCCGCTGAGCACCGGATCGGCGAGGAGCCGCTCGAAGAAGCCCTCGACGGCCGCGGCAACGGCCGCCCGGCCGCCGATCGCCTGGTAAATGCTGACCGCCGTCGCCTCGGCAGGCGCGGCGGTGTCTGAGCAGACAGTCATGGTAGGTCTCCTTGTTCAGGTTGCTACCGCGACGATCCTTCGTGCGCACCCGCCCGCGCCTGAGCAACGATTGCTCATTTGCCCTGGGCCAGGTGTTTGCCCAGTTCACGGCCCTCCGCCGACGGCGTCATCGCCCGGCCGGCGTAGCGGCTGAGTAACCCGCCGCGGCGGAAATGAGCAATCCCTGCTCAAGTGGCAGCCCCGCCCGGCGGCCTAGAACTGTGCTGGAACGGCCGATCCGCGGCCCGTCGGCACAGAAGGCAACGACCATGTCTATACGAACGAACCACCAGCCGGTGACCGGAAGGAGCCGTATCGCCCGGGCGATCAAGTCCGGGTTCGCGGCGATCGCCCTGACCTCGGCCATCACGGCGCTCGGCGCCATCGTGGCAGCCGGCGGCGCATCCGCGGCCACGGCCCAGCCGGCCGCACCCGCGGTCACCGGGGTGACCTGGCACCAGCTGACCCCGATCAACGGCTGGCAGTCGGGCCAGGCCCACTACGGCACTGGCAACCCGGCATGGGCCGTGCAGAACGGTGTCGTGCACCTGTCCGGCTCGGTCCTCCAGTCGAGCGGCACCAACAACGAACTGGCCGTGCTGCCTGCGGCGGCGCGCCCGTCGCGGGTCCTGTACATCACGGTGTACACGCTGGATGACACCCAGGGCTTTGTCACCATCTACCCGACCGGTCCGGTGTACGCGTCGGCCAACCCGTACAGCAACGCCCAGGGGTTCACCTCGTTCGCCGGGATCTCCTTCCCCGCGGCGTCGCTAACCACCCACAAGCTGGCCCTGGAGGACGGCTGGAAGTCCAGCAACGCCCAGTACGGCACCGGTGACCCGGCCTATGCGGTCAGTGGCGGCACGGTGTACCTGGCCGGCTCGCTGCATCAGCCGACCGGGGTCAGCGAGATCTCCACCACCCTCCCCGCGGCCGCCAGGCCGGCCTACACCATGTACCTCACCGTCTATACCTATGGCGGGACGATGGGGCTGGTGGAAATCCTGCCCGACGGCACGGTGTACACCTACATGGGCGGGGCGCAGCAGTACACCTCGCTCGCCGGGATCTCGTTCCCGGCCGCGGCGGACACCGTGCACAAGCTGGCCCTGGACAATGGCTGGCAGTCGGGCGAGCCTACGCACGACACCGGCGACCCGTCCTACTGGGTCAGCGGCGGCGTGGTGCATCTGTCCGGTTCGGTGGTCCAGCCGTCCGGCACCAACCAGATCTTCGCCGTCCTGCCCAAGGCGGACCGGCCCGCCCACGACCTGTACATCCAGGTCATGGTCTACACGCCGGACAACAACGCCCGGGCCGGCACCGTGGAGATCGACCCGGATGGGGCGATGTGGGCCTACAGCACGTGGGGGAACGCTGCCCAGATGTACACCTCGCTCGCCGGGATCTCCTTTCCGCTCGGCTCCTGACACTGTCCATCTCGCCAGGGAAGGCCGGCTCATCAGCCGCGCCTTCCCTGGCCCATCTGCGTGCGCCAAACATTGCCGCAAACAGCCTGCGCGGTGCGAATGGTTGAATGATCCGATTCGCGTTGCTAGCCTGAGCCGCCAGCGGGGGGAAATATGGGATCTGCGCCGCACGACACCTCGAAGGCCTGGGACGCGTTCTACCGGCACTGGGTCCATCCACTCGTCCACTTCGGCACGCCGCTGCTGGTCGTTTTTGCCGTTCTGACGGCCGTGGCGGTGATAGTAACGCCACTGCTGGTGCGGGTGGACACGCCAGGTGTCAGGTCTGCGGACAAAGGGCCCGCGCAGGCCTTGCGCGGCGCGTACTGGCTTGGCGTCTTGTGCCTGCTTCTCTCGGCTATCGAGGCCACGATCGTATTTCCGCTGAGCCGCCATGTCCGCTGGGCGCATCACCTGCCGTGGACGGCAGGAGTTTCGATCGGCCTGATCGCGGCGGCTCTCATCGTGGTCGTGGTACTGGTCAAAGTGGTCGGACAGGACCGTCCGCCAGTCTGGAAACTGGGCTATTGCCTCTACATAGCCACGTCAATCTTTATTGCCGGGCTGGTCCTTGACATTGGGCGGATGCATTGGCCCACTCCCTGGCTGACCGGAAAGCACGCCGCGGTGACATACGCGCTGGTGCTGGCGGTCCTCGGCGTGTGGATCGTCGGCCGCACCCGGGGAATCGGGATGGGCCTGCTCATTCAGGGACACGACAAAACCGGTGCCGATGATGCCGGGCTTGGCGCGTTTATCCGGGCCCGCCTGTACTCGCTCGGCTCCCAGGAGCCGAAGGGGATTCTGGTCACCCAGCAGACGGACACAAGCACGCTGCCTTCAGGAGCGCTCGGGCTGATCCCGGCGGGGACCCTGGCCAAGCTGGCGGCGTTGTTCGTGTCGCTGTTCACCCCGCCAACCCCGTGGCGCGTCGATGTCACCGAGCAAGACGACGGCAGCATCGTCATAGCCGTCCGGCGCAACGGGCGGGTAGCCGAGGCTGCGGTCATCCGGGCGAGCACCCTGGGGTTGCCCTCCGAGCAGGCGAACGGCGGTAGCGGAGGCGCCGGCCAGGGAGGCAGCACGCCTGCGATCGGCGCCGATCCGTCCGGCGGTGACCCGGGCGCGTCCGGCGGCGGCGGTGACTGGGCGGCGGAACTGCGCGCGGCGGCAGCCACCTTCATCCTGCTCGCCCTGTCCAGGCGTTACTACCACCTGGAGGCCGGCCTGTGCGGTGCGACCGACTGGCGGAGCGTGGCGCTGCAGGTGATCGCGTCCGATCCGGCAAGCAGGCTGACCGCGACGGACAAGCACGCGGCGCTCGTCCATGCCGTGGCCGCCGACCGCGAGAACAAAGCGGCCGAACTCGCGTTGCTCAGCGACTCCTATCGCACCGCCAGCGGCGCGGGGGATCTCACGGACTTCGCTGCCAAGCTGGAGCGGTTGCTTGGCCAGTTGCCGGAGGACAATGAAGGGACGCTGCCGCTGAGGCTGCGCGGTTGCTTCAACATGATCGTCGCCTACACCAACTACGCCGCCTCATTCACGGCGAAGCAACTGGGCGATGCGGCTCTGCGGAGCGACGTATGTGCCGCTCTTGTGAAGGCGAGGGCGCAGGCGGTGTACCTCCTCGACTTCTGGTCGGAGAAGAAGAACCGGGACAAGTACACCGCGCTCTGGCAATCGATGTATGCCGCGGTGTACTTCGCCGCCAAGGCAATTGCGGCAGAACGGCACCGCACCTGCGATGACGACGCCGAGATTCGGCACGCGGGGAAGGAGAGCAAACTTCCTGACGGGGTGAACATGACCCTGCTGGCGAGGTACGAAAACGCTTGCGCTCTCACCAGGGGCCGCAAGAAGCAGGGCGCCGCGAAGGCGGAAGAGTACAACGAGGCCTTGGCCGAGCTCGAGATCGCGGTGGCCGATCCCGTCATGCTCACGTGGGCGCGCGCGGATCCTTCACTGGCCGAACTCCATGACATCGACCAGGTGAGACATGCCTGCTCCGACGCAGGGGAGACGCCCGAGCAGGTAGCGGAGGCCGCGTTCAAGATCGTGGCCAGGTTCAAGGATCTGGTGGGCGATCCGGTCCCGGCGGACTTCCTGTCGCTGTCCCCTTTTGCCGCGTATCGCGATGCGCTCGCGCTGCGTGGTATCCACGACGCTGGCCGGCTGCGGCGGACGCGAGGCCGCGAGCTGCGTGCTGAACTGAGCATCAGCCGCGGCCAGGTGGCGCGGTGGCGGGAGGTGACCAGCCTGTACCTGATGGCCGAGGCTTGCCGGTCGCCAGGCGGGAACGGGGCAACCGGAGCGGTGTTCCTGCTTCTCCAAGCGGACCTCGACTCCGTAGCGGCGGTCAGCGAAGCGGTCGAGCCGCCCGCGAAACTGCGGGACAGGCTGCTCGGCCTCGCCCGGGACTGGGCCGTGGTCGCGCCGGGCGAAGAAGAGATCGGTACCTGGGGGAGGCATCTCGGCGTTCCGCAGCGCTGACAGGATTGGCACATGCAACTGCGGATCTTCACCGAACCACAGCAGGGTGCCGACTACGCGACCCTGCTGTCCGTCGCCCGGGCCGCCGAAGAACTCGGCTTTGACGCGTTCTTCCGCTCCGACCACTACCTGACCATGGGCGGGTCCGGCCTGCCCGGCCCGACCGATGCCTGGATCACCCTCGCGGGCCTGGCCAGGGAAACCACGCGGATCCGGCTGGGCACGCTGATGAGCCCGGTCACATTCCGCCTCCCCGGCCCGCTGGCCATCGCCGTGGCGCAGGTGGACCAGATGAGCGGCGGCCGGGCCGAACTCGGGCTCGGCACCGGCTGGTTCGACGCGGAGCACACCGCCTACGGGATACCGTTCCCGCCGCTGGCCGAGCGGTTCGGCCGCCTGGAAGAACAGCTGAAGATCATCACCGGGCTGTGGCAGACCGCCGAGGATGCGGAGTTCTCGTTCGACGGCACGTACTACTCGCTGGCCGGGTCACCGGCGCTGCCCAAGCCGGCCCAGCGCCCGCGCCCGCCGGTCCTGATCGGCGGCGTCGGGCAGCGCCAGACGCCGCGACTGGCGGCGAGCTTCGCCGACGAGTACAACGTCCCGTTCGCCAGCGTCGCCGACAGCTCGGCCGCGTTCGGCCGGGTGCGCCGGGCCTGCCAGGAGGCGGGCCGTGAGCCACGATCGCTGGTGTACTCGGCCGCGCAGACCGTGTGCTGCGGCCGGGACGAGGCCGAGCTGGCCCGGCGCGCGCAGGCGACCGGCCAGCAGCTTGCGGACCTCAGGCAGACCGGCCTGGCAGGCTCGCCCGCGGAGATCGTGGACAAGCTGGGCCGGTTCGCGGACGCCGGTGCGTCGCGCGCCTACCTCCAGGTCCTCGACCTGCACGACCTCGACCATCTGGAACTGCTCGCGGCCGAGGTCATGCCCCAGGTCGGCTGACCCGCGAGAGTCACAGGCCGTCCTCCGGCGTCGTTTCTATGGCGGTGTAGCGCCGTTCGGCTGCGCGGACCTCGGGCAGGCCGATGAAGTCGACGAACTCGCCGAAGGCAGGCAGGTCGCCGAGTGCGGCGGCGGGGGTGCCGGCGCCCGAGATCTCCTGGAGTATCCGGCGCATCGCGGCGGTAGCCGCGAGCAGGGTGCTGATCGGGAAGATGACGATCCGGTAGCCAAGGTCCTGCAGCCGGGCCAGGCCGATCGGCGGGGTCTTGCCGCCCTCGGCCCAGTTGAAGAGCAGCGGCACGCCGGGGAAGGCGCTCGCCGCCTCCGCGATCTCGGCCTCGCTGGTCAGCGCCTCGATGAACAGCACGTCCGCGCCCGCCTGCAGGTACCGCCGGGCGCGCGCCAGGGCCTGCTCGAAGCCCTCCACGGCTCGTGCGTCGGTCCTGGCGATGATGACGAAGTCTGGATCGGCCCTGGCCTCGGTCGCCGCCTGGATCTTGGCTGCCATCTCCTCCGCCGGAATGACGAGCTTGCCGTCCATGTGCCCGCACTTCTTGGGGGCGACCTGGTCCTCGATATGGATCCCGGCGGCACCGGCCGCTTCGTAGGCCCCGACGGTGCGGATCACGTTGATCGGGTTGCCGTATCCGGTGTCGGCGTCGGCGATCACCGGGATGTCCACGCAGGCCGCGATCCGCGCGGCGTTGCCGGCCATCTCGGTCATCGTCAGCAATCCGACGTCCGGCCGCCCGAGCAGCGCCGCCGAGGTCCCGAACCCGGTCATGTACACCGCAGGGAACCCGGCCTCCTCCACCAGCCGGGCGGCCAGCGGATCGAACGCGCCCGGTGCCACGATCGTCCGGCCGGCCTCCAGCAGGGCCCGCAGCCGGGCCGGCCCGCCAGGGCGGCGGGTGAGCCGGGCGGTCATCGCGGGCACGGCGGGCTGGTACAACGATCCACGCCCCGCCACCCCCTCCCGTACCACAGCAGCCAGCCCGATCCTACGGGGCTCACGGACGGCAACGGGCACCTGACGCTGTACTGCATAGAGAGCCCGGAGTGGGGACGAGCAAGCAGCAGGGCTAGCTGATTCCGGCGAGCGTCCGCGCCTCGCCGTGGTCGCGGCAGGCGTGCAGTTCCACGATCCGCCCGTCCCGGACCGTGACGACGTCATAGGTCCTGTCGCCGCATTGCCTGCCGCGGTGCTGGTCGAGTCCTGGCGTGTGCATCACCAGGATCACCTGGTCGCCGGCGGCGACGACCTCTTCAAGCTCGGAGCGCAGCCCCAGCGCGGCCTGACGGCGGAGCGCCTCCTCCAGCTCCTCGCGGCCGCGGCAGACCTGCGGCCGCGGGTCTGCCAGGCCCGGGTCGAGGTAGGTCCATCGCAGGCCCGGGTCTACGAAGTCCATCATGTGCGCGAAGTCGCCCCGGTCGTAGGCCAGGAATGCCTCGCGGACGATCCACTCGTTCTCGTTACACATCCGCAGCGCCTCACCATGCGCTAGCCAACTGTTGGTATCCAAAGGGTTTGGCAGGCCCGTGGGCCGGCCAGTATCGCGTCCAATCCGACACCACTCTTGCACCACTCATCCCAGTGCGCGACCCAGCGCGGCGGAATAACTGTCCGGCATTTCTGTCCGGCCATTCCGGGGGCTTTGGCCGGCGCGGGCCTAGGGAGCAGCCGATGAGCGGTACCTGGCCGGTTTCCCCGGCAACCGCCAGACAAGGGCCTCGGCATCGCCGAAGAAGTGCTCGGAGGCGAACAGCACCGCGAACGAGGGGGAGGAGCCCCCGAGAGATGCCCGCGCCTCGCCGACGGCCCGCCGCGCCGCGGCCGGGATCCGCGCCGAGCACCAGGGCGCCTCCCGCCTTCACCAGCCCAGATTTACGCGGCCATGGCGGGGTGGCCGGCGATCGGCGGGCACCCGGTGTATCAGGCTGCGGCCTGCCCCCTCTTTCTTTCGGAAAGAGGGGGTAATGCGATGTCCAGTACCAAGCACCAGCCAACTAACCGGCAGGCCGGGATCCGCTCACCGGAGGACGGCGCCCCGCCCGAGGTCCGTCATGCCGCGATCGTTCCCGCCGACAGCCAGCTGGTCTACACCGGCGACGTGAACGGGACGCAGCGGTGGGTGGCGATGGACCAGAGCATGGTCCAGTTCCGCGCCGCCAAGGGGACGCTGACCTTCCACGCCTGGAAACGCACCCACTTTCCGGCCTACTGGTCGATGGGCGCCAGCGTTACCGCCGACGGGCTGAACTACGACGCCGGCATCATCGACTCGCACTACTACATGACCGTGCCCGAGGGGACCGGCTGCGAACTCGTCAAGGCCGGTGAGAGCACCGATCACGACAACAACTACTTCGACGAATGGCAGTGGGGCGTCAACTCGCAGCAGCCCGACCGGGTCGCCTCGCTGTGCCGGGTGCAGTGGAACGGCGCCCGGTTCGCCGACCTGGTCACCGCGGGCAGCGGATGCACCGGCTATAAGGACGATCAGTGGCCGCCCGGCTTCCCGCCCGGCTGGCCGCCGCTGCCCACCGGCATCGAGGTGAGCCCCGGTTACCTCACCATGAGCGTCAAGGGCCTGGGCCTGAACGATGCCGCGACCACCGCCGTGCTCAACCACACCGGCAGCGACGTGCCCGTTCAGGTCAGCCCGCCCGCGCGCAACTACTTCTCCTGGCCCAGCGGCCCGTTCACCGCGCCTGCCTACGGCGAGCTGCCCATCACGGTCATGTTCGAGGGCGGCGACGCGCCGGGGGAGTACCGGGACTCGGTGCGCATCCTGGCCGGCACCAGCCTGGAGCTCACCGTGCCGGTCACCGTTACCGTCACCTCGACGTACCCGCCGAAGTAACGACGGCCGGCTACTGGCCCACCCGGCCGTCGACGCGTTCCCGCAGCAGATCGGCGTGGCCCATGTGCCTGGCGTACTCCTCGATCATGTGCACCAGCACCTCGCGCAGGCTGATGATGCCGTCCCGGTAGGTGCCGGTCACCTCGAGGTCCGGCGCCTCGCGGGCGAACCGCTCGGCGAACCGCACCTCCTCACGCCAGGCGGCCCAGGCTTCTTCCACCAGCCATGGGTCGGCGCCGGCCCCGTCGAACGCGGCGTCCCTGTCGTCGTCGCGCCGGAACCGCCAGCCGACGTCCTGGCCGGCCAGGACCCGGCGGAACCAGTGGCGCTCCACGTCGGTGAGATGGCGGACCAGGCCGAGCAGCGACAGGTTCGACGGCGGCACCGACCGGCAGGCCATCCCCGCGGCGTCCAGGCCCGAGCACTTCAGCTCCAGGGTGAGGCGGTAGTCCCGCAGGTAGCCGGTCAGGGTGGCCCGCTCGTCAGCCAGGCCGCCATCGCTGCGGGGATCCTCTTCGGGCCGGACGAACATGTCCTGCCAGCCGAACGTGCGGGTGATCCCGGCATCGGCCGCTGCGCTGTCGCGGCCCTCTCCCGGGGCAGGGTCACTGGCCATGCCGCCCACTCTGGGCGATCCCCCGGTCCTGGCACAAGTCGTTTGCCCCCCGCGGGGGCGCCTTCCGGCCACCTTGAGCGGGGCTTATGCTCAGGCAGCGGCGCCGCGCCCGGCGGGGCGGGGGCCGTGATAGCCGCCGACCGATCGGAACGTAACTCGCATGACCGCACCTGGCAGCACCACCGTCCCTGATCGTGCCCGTGTCGTCGTCGTAGGTGGCGGTGTCATCGGCACCTCGGTCGCCTACCACCTTGCGCACCTCGGGGTGCCCGACGTTGTGCTGCTGGAGCGGGACAGGCTGACCTCGGGCACCACATGGCACGCGGCCGGGCTGATGGCCACGTTCGGCTCGACCTCGCAGACCTCGACCGAGCTGCGGATCTACACCAGGGACCTGTACGCCCGGCTGGAGGCGGAGACCGGCCAGGCGACCGGGCTGAAGCAGGTGGGCCTGATCGAACTGGCCATCGAGCCGGGCCGGCTGGAGGAATACCGCCGGGTGGCCGCGTTCAACCGGCTGTGCGGGGTCGAGGTGCACGAGATCTCCCCGGCTGAGGTCGCGGGGCTGTTCCCGCTCGCGCGGGTCGACGACGTGCTGGCCGGTTTCTACATCCCGGCCGATGGCCGGGTGAACCCGGTCGATGTGACGATGTCGCTGGCCAGGGGTGCCCGGATGCGGGGCGTGCGGATCTGTGAGGGCGTGCCGGTGACCGGGTTCTGCCAGCGCCACGGCGCGGTGACCGGTGTGCGCACACCCCACGGCGATATCGAGGCCGAGTACGTGGTCAACTGCGCCGGGATGTGGGCCCGCCAGCTCGGCGAACTGGCCGGGGTGAGCATCCCGCTGCAGGCGGCCGAGCACTATTACCTGCTGACCGAGCCGATCGAGGGGGTGGACGGCGACTGGCCGGTGCTGGAAGACCCGGCCAACTACGGCTACTACCGGGAAGAGGGCGGCGGGCTGATGCTGGGCTTGTTCGAGCCGGTCTGCGCACCGTGGAACGTCGGCGGCGTGCCCGACGGCTTCTCCTTCGGCGAACTGCCCCCGGACTGGGACCGGATGGCCCCGTACGTGGAGCGCACCATGTCCCGGGTCCCGGTGGCAGAGCACGCCGGCATCAAGAAGTTCTTCTGCGGCCCGGAGAGCTTCACGCCCGACCTGCAGCCGATCGTCGGCGAGGCACCGGAACTGAAGAACTACTTCGTCGCCGCCGGGCTGAACTCGATCGGGATCCTGACCGGTGGGGGGATCGGCCGGGTGGTCGCCCACTGGATCGCCGAGGGCCGGCCCGACATCGACGTGACCGGGATCAACATCGACCGGCTGCACCGCTACCAGGCCAACCCGGAGTACCGGGCGACCCGGACGGTGGAATCGCTTGGCCTGGTCTACGCGACCCACTACCCGGGCCGGGCCATGCGCACCGCACGCGGCGCGAAGGTGTCCCCGGTCCACCACCGGCTCGTCGCGCAGCGCGCCTGCTTCAAGGACGTCAGCGGCTGGGAGGGCGCCGACTGGTACGCCCCGGAAGGTGCCGAGCCGGAACCCGGCGAGCTGTCCTGGGGGCGGCCGGACTTCTTCGGCTGCTGGGAGGCCGAGCATCAGGCCGCCCGCACCGGGGTGATCCTGATGGACATGGCCTTCATGGCCAAGTTCGACGTGCGCGGCCGGGACGCCGGGCAGGTCCTTGAGCAGGTCTCCGCCAACAGGGTGAACGGCAAGCCCGGCCGGATCACCTACACCCAGTGGCTCAACCCGGCCGGCACGCTGGAGGCCGACCTCACCGTGACCAAGCTGGCCGAGGACCGGTTCTGGGTGGTCGCCTCCGACACCGCGCACCGGCATGCGGAAACCTGGCTGCGCCGGCACATCGGCGACGCCCACGCGTTCGTGACCGACGTGACGTCCGGCTATGCGCAGCTCAACATCCAGGGCCCGCGGTCACGCGAGCTGCTGGCCGCCGTCACCTCCGCGGACCTGTCCAACGAGGCGTTCCCGTTCCGCGCCGCCGCCGAGATCGACATCGGGTTCGCCCGGGTGCTCTGCATCCGCATCACCTACCTGGGCGAACTCGGCTATGAGCTGTACATCCCGGCCGAGCAGGCGGTGCACGTCTACGACCGGCTGGTCGACGCCGGGCGCGCGGCCGGCCTGCGGCACGCCGGGCTCAAGGCGCTCGGCAGCCTGCGGATGGAAAAGGGCTACCGGGACTACGGCCACGACATCGACAACACCGACACCGTGCTGGAAGCCGGGCTGGGCTTCGCGGTGGCGCTGGACAAGCCGGGCGGCTTCATCGGCCGCGACGCGGTGCTCGCCCAGAAGGAGCGCGGGCCGCTGCGCCGGCGCCTGGTCCAGGTGCTGCTGAACGACCCTGCGCCACTGCTTTTCCACGCCGAGGTGGTGCACCGCAACGGCAGGCCGGCCGGGTACATCCGGTCCGCGTCCTACGGGTTCACCCTCGGTGGCGCCGTCGGGCTGGCGATGATCGATGCCGGCGAGCCGATCAACCAGGCGTACCTGGATGCCGGCGAATGGACGGTACAGATCGGCGCCGGCCGCTACCCGGCCGTCGCCTCGCTGCGCCCGATGTACGACCCGGCGAACGAGCGCATCCGCAGCTGACCCCCTGCCGGGACGCTCACAGATTGTTTACAATATTGTGAACGATCTGCGCGGCGAGGCCAGGAGGACGGACGTATGCCCGAACAGAGCGCCAAGCAGCACTCCGCCACCAGCACGGCGTGGCCTCCCGGGCGGCCGCCGTTCCGGGCCGACCACGTGGGCAGCCTGCTGCGCCCACCCGAACTGCTGCGGGCCCGCGAGGACTTCGCGGCAGGCCGGCTCAGCGCCGATCAGCTGCGGCAGGCCGAGGACGCCGCCATCCGCGAGGTGGTCCGCAGGCAGGAGGAGGCCGGGCTGCGCGCGGCGACCGACGGTGAGCTGCGCCGCGAGTCCTGGCACATGGACTTCATCTACCAGCTCGGCGGCATCAGCAAGGTGCAGGACGACACGATCAGGGTGGCGTTCCACAACGAGCAGAAGAGCTATGAGTGGGCGCCACCGTCCGCGCACGTCGTCGCCCCGCTCACGCTCGATCACACGATCTTCGGTGCGGCGTTCTCGTTCCTGCGCGACACCGTCACCACCGCGCTGCCCAAGCTCACCATCCCCTCGCTGAGCATGGTGCACTACCGGGGCGGGCGTTCTGCCATTGACGAGTCGGTCTATCCGGACCTGGGCCAGTTCTGGGCCGACCTGGCCGCGACCTACGCCGAGGAGGTGCGGCGGCTTTACGACCTCGGCTGCCGTTACCTGCAGTTCGACGACACCAGCCTGGCGTACATGAACGACCCGGCGCAGCGCCAGCACGTCGCGGAGATCGGCGGGGACCCAGAGCACCAGCATGAGCGCTATATCGAGAACATCAACCGCGCGCTGGCCGGCCGGCCCGCCGACCTGGCGGTCACCACCCACATGTGCCGGGGCAACAACCAGAGCATGTGGGCGGCCGAGGGCGGTTATGAGTTCGTGGCCGAGGCGCTGTTCAACGAACTCGCCGTGGACGGGTTCTTCTGTGAGTGGGACGACGAGCGCTCGGGCGGCTTCGAGCCACTGCGGTTCGTGCCCAAGGGCAAGCGCGTCGTCCTCGGGCTTGTCACCACCAAGCGCGGCGAGCTGGAGAGCAAGGACCAGCTCAAGCGGCGGATCGAGGACGCGGCCAGGTTTGTCGACGCCGACCAGCTTTGCCTGTCCCCGCAATGTGGCTTCTCCTCGACCAAGGAGGGCAACGACCTCACCCCGCAGCAGCAGTGGGACAAGCTCCGGCTGATCGTCGAGACCGCGCAGGAGGTCTGGGGCACGTGGTGACGCAGCACGGGCCGGTCCTGGTGGTCAGCGCGCATGCCGGCGACTTCGTCTGGCGCGCGGGCGGTGCGATCGCGCTGGCCGCTTCCCGCGGCGCGGAGGTGACGGTGCTCTGCCTCAGCTACGGCGAGCGGGGCGAGTCCGCACGGGCGTGGCGCGACGGGAAGAAGCTCGACGAGATCAAGGCGCTGCGCCGCGACGAGGCAGCCAGCGCGGCCGGGGTGCTCGGCGCCAAGATCGAGTTCCTGGATGCCGGCGACTACCCGCTGCGCGAGTCCGCCGGGCTGGTCGACGAGATCGTGCGCTGCTTCCGGCGGGTCGATCCGGCGGTGGTGCTGACCCACGCGCTGGCTGACCCCTACAACCCCGACCACCCGGCGGCCGCCCGGATGGCGCTGCAGGCGCGGGTGCTGGCCCAGGCCATCGGCTATGACGCCCCGGGCGAACCGCTTGGCGCGCCGCCGGTGTTCCTGTTCGAACCGCACCAGCCGGAGCAGTGTGACTTCAAGCCGCAGGTGCTGCTCGACATCACCGAGGTGTTCGCGGCCAAGCGCCAGGCGATGGAATGCCTGGCCGCCCAGCAGCACATGTGGGACTACTACACCGACCTGGCCAAGCGCCGCGGGGTGCAGCTCCGGCGCAACGCCGGCCCCAATCTGGGCCTGGCGCAGACATGCATGGCAGAGGCATACATGCGCGTCTACCCGCAGGTCACCGGGACACTGCAATGAGGAACGCAGTGGTCACCGGATGCCTGCGGGCCGAGGAAGCACCGCAGTGACCGGGAGCGGCGGGGCGCGGGAGCCGGAAAGCTCCACCGCGGCCGGCGGCGTGCGGTGCATGCTGATGCGCGGCGGCACCTCGAAGGGCCTGTATTTCCTGGCCAGCGACCTGCCCGCGGACCCGGGGGAGCGGGATGCGCTGCTGCTGGCGGTGATGGGCAGCGGCCACCCGATGCAGGTCGACGGGGTGGGCGGCGCGCATTCGCTGGCTTCCAAGGCCGCGGTCGTGTCGCCCGCACGGCGCGACGACGCCGACATCGACTACCTGTTCCTCCAGCTCGGGGTGGGCGAGCCGACGATCACCGACCGGCAGAACTGCGGCAACATCCTCGCCGGGATCGGCCCGTTCGCGGTCGAGCGCGGCCTGATCGGCGCGGGCGGGCAGGAAACCACGGCCCGCATCCACATGGTCAACTCGGGCGCGGTGGTCACCGCCACGTTCGCCACTCCCGGGGGCACCGTGCGGTACGCGGGGGACACCGCCATCGCGGGCGTGCCCGGCACCGCCTCGCCGGTCCTGCTGCGGTTCGCCGGCACCGCCGGCTCGGCCACCGGCAGCCTGCTGCCCACCGGCAGGGTGCGCGACGTCATCGACGGCATCGAGGTCACCTGCGTGGACAACGGCATGCCGGTGGTGGTGGCGCGGGCCAGCGATCTCGGGCTCACCGGCACCGAGTCGGCCGAGGACCTGGCCGGGAGCCAGGAGGTGGCCGCCCGGGTCCAGGCGCTCAGGCTGGCCGCGGGAAAGCTGATGGGCCTCGGCGACGTCGCCGGCCTCTCGGTACCCAAGACCACCCTGGTCAGCGTGCCGCGCGACGGCGGCACGATCGGCACCCGCACGTTCATCCCGGTCCGGCCGCACACCTCGATCGGGGTGCTCGGCGCGGTGACCGTCGCCACCGCGCTGCTGCTCCCCGGCGGGACCGGCGCCGAGCTGGCAAGGCTCCCCGCGTCCGGGCACGTGATCGACATCGAGCATCCGGCCGGGCACCTGGCCGTGGAGGTCGAACTGGACACCGCACAGGACCCGCCGCGGGTGCTGCGGGCCGGCGTGGTCCGCACCGCCCGCAAGCTGTTCGACGGCACCGTCTATCCCCCCGCGATCGCCCGATAGGAGCGCAGCGATGCCCCTGCTGCACGACGTGGCTCATCTCGGTCATGCCGAACTGCTCACCCCCGAGCCGGACAAGAGCCTGTGGTTCTTCACCCAGGTGCTCGGGCTCACCGAGAACGGCACCAGCGGCGACTCGGTCTACCTGCGTACCTGGGACGACTACGAGCACCACAGCCTGAAGCTGACCGCGTCGGGCACATCTGGCCTGCGCCGCACCGGGCTGCGCGCCAGCAGCGAGGAGGCACTGCACCGGCGGGTGACGCAGATCGAGTCGGCGGGCCTGGGCATCGGCTGGCAGTCCGGCGACGCCGGCATCGGGCCCACGTACCTGTTCCGCGATCCGGACGGGCACGAGTTCGAGCTGTACTGGGAGACCGACTGGTACCGGCCCGAGGGTGAGCTGAAGCCGGCGCTGAAGAACCAGGCGCAGGCCAACCCGGGCCGTGGCGTACCGGTCCGGCGGCTGGACCACGTCAACTTCCTGGCCGCGCAGACCAAGCCGAACGGGGACTTCGTGGCCGGCACGCTCGGCGGCCGGGTCACCGAGCAGATCGTGCTGGACGACGGCACCATCTCCGCGCAGTGGCTGCACTTCGCGCAAAAGTCCTACGACCTCGTCTACACCAACGACTGGACCGGGACGCACGGCCGGCTGCACCACATCGCGTTCGCCACCGACACCCGCGAGGACATACTGCGGGCCGCGGACCTCTGCCTGGACCGTGGCGTGTTCATCGAGACCGGGCCGCACAAGCACGCCATACAGCAGACGTTCTTCCTCTACGTCTACGAGCCTGGCGGGAACCGGATCGAGCTGTGCAACCCCTGCGCGAGGCTGATCTTCGCGCCGGACTGGGCCCCGATCAGCTGGTCGGCGGCGGAACGCGCGAAGGGGCAGGCCTGGGGCCTTGCCACCATCGGCTCGTTCCACACGCACGGGACCCCGCCGGTGCCGTGATGGACGGGACACGCGAGGTGCCCGCGGACGCCAGGCGCACGGTCGCCGGGGCGCTCCGCGCGGCGCTCCTCCGGGGCGAGTTCGTGCCCGGGCAGCGGCTGGTCGAGGCCGACCTGTGCGAGCGCTTCGGCGCGTCCAGGTTCATCGTGCGGGCCGTGCTGCAGGACCTGGCCGCGCAGGGCCTCGTGGAGTTCCAGCGGAACCGGGGCGCGCGGGTGCGCGAGATATCGCTTGGCCGAGGCGATCGAGATCACCGAGGTGCGCAAGGTGCTTGAAGGCCTCGGGGCGGCACGTGCCGCGGAACGGGTCACCGCCGCCGAGGCCGCCGTATTGCAAAGCATCGTCGCCGGCATGCACGCGGCGGTGTCCCGGGCCGAGCTGCTGCGCTACAGCGAACTGAACGCGCGGCTGCACGCGACGATCAGGGATATCGCCGCGCATGAGACGTCGGCCCGGCTGCTCCGCCAGTTGCGTGACCAGACCGTCCGGCACCAGTTCTCGCTGTCCCTGGTGCCGGGCCGGCCAGCGGTCTCGCTGCCGCAGCACGAGGCGATCGTCGCGGCGGTGACGGCACGGGATCCGGCCGCCGCCGAGCGGGCGATGCATGACCACCTGCAGAGCGTGGTCGAGGCGCTGCGGGCCCTGCCGGTGGCGGCGCTGCGATGAGCGGCCGGCCGCCGGTGGTGGCCGTGCTCGGTCTCGGCGAGGCGGGGTCGGTGATCGCGGCCGACCTGGCCGCGGCGGGCGCCGTGGTGCGGGGATTCGACCCGCGCGTGCGGCCCGGGCCAGGCTGTCACCGCGTGCGCCGGCGATGCCGACGCCTGCCGCGGTGCGGCGGTGGTGGTGTCGCTGACCTGCGCGCACGAGGCGGAGGAAGCTCTGCTGGCGGCCCTGCCCGGCATCGGCCCCGGGGCCATCTACGCCGACCTGAACACCGCGTCGGCGGAGGCGAAGGTGCACCTGGCGCGCCTGGCGGAGGGAGGCGGGGTCCTGTTCACCGACGTCGCGCTGATGTCGCCGGTGCCCGGCAACGGGCTGCGCACCCCGATGCTCGCCTCCGGCCCGGCGGCCGGGCAGTTCGCCCGCGTGTTCGGCGGGTTCGGCGCGGCCGTGGACGTGCTGCCCGGGCCACCCGGCGCGGCCGCCGCGCGCAAACTGGTGCGGAGCGTCTTCTACAAGGGCCTCGCCGCGGCAGTCACCGAGGCGCTGCGTGCGGCCAGGGCCGCCGGGTGCGAACAGTGGCTGCGGGACAACATCCGCCGCGAACTGGAGAACGCGTCGGCCGGCACGCTCGACCGGCTGGAGCAGGGCAGCGTGCGGCACGCGGTGCGGCGCATCGACGAGATGGCCGCGGCGGGGGAGCAGTTGCGCCGGCTCGGCGTGCCGCCTCGGGTGGCCGGCGCGAGCGAGCAATGGCTGCGGCAACTGGCGGAAGAGCAGGCCGCCCGGCCGGACTGACCGGAACCGCTGCTTTACCCTCCCCCCAGAACCCCGGCGCCGACCCGCGCGGTGATCCCTTCCCACCAGTGCGGCTCGGGCTTGGCGGTCTCGATCCACCAGGTCGCGCCTGCCGCCTGGTACGGCGCGGCCAGGCCGGGCACCGCCGCGGGCTCGGGCGCCACCTCGGCCCAGACCACGACGTCGAAGCCGTCCGCCGTGCCGCGCGCGGCGGCCACCTGTGCCCGCACGCCGGCGATGTCGGCCGCCGACGGCCGGATCAGCGACCGCTCCGCGAACCGGATCGGGACGGCGCCGTCCCAGCGCGCCGCCCGGGCGATCGGCCGCTTGGCGGGCAGGACCCCGCCCACCCAGATCGGCACCCGCGGCCGCTGGACCGGTACCGGGGTGAACCGCACCGGGTCCACGGTGTAGTGCTCGCCCGCGTAGCTGAACCGCTCGCCGCTCCACAGTCCGGCCAGCACGGCCAGGCCCTCGTCGAGCATGTCGGCGCGGACCCGGTCCCCGGTCGGCTCGTGGAAGATGCCGTGGTCGCCGTAGGCCGGTGAGCCGATCCCGACGCCGAGGATCACCCGCCCGCCGCTCAGCCGGTCCAGGCTCGCGATCTGCCGTGCCAGCTGCCACGGCCGCCGCCGCGGCACCGGCGTGATCATGGTGCCGAGCTTGATCCGCGACGTGCGGGCGGCGACCACGGCCAGCACCAGCCAGGGGTCGATGATCGGTGGCCCGTCGCCGCTGTTGGAGAACACGATGTGGTCCCACAGGAAGAACCCGTCGAACCCGGCCTGTTCGGCCGCGACGCCAAGTTCGATCAGCCCGGCTGGCTCGTCGCCGAAATTGGGAACGGCAACACCGCGGAGCAAACTTCCGGTCACCGGAACCCCCATCAGCCGCAGCCCTCCTCCAGCCAGGAGGCTTGTGCTAACTTGGTCGACAATCGACAATACACCTGATTGATCTGGTGTTGACCGGCTGCGCAGCAGCATCCGCGGCGGCCCCCCGGCCCGCGGTCATCCCAGGGAGGCAGCATTGGCAGAGGGCCGTTTCGCCGGCAAGGTGGCCATCGTCAGCGGCGGTTCCCACGGCATCGGCCGGGCCATCGCCGCGGGCTTCGCCGGCGAGGGCGGGCAGGTGGTGATCGCCGACCTGGCGGCACCGGAATTCTTTGCGGGCGACCCGCAGGTCGCCGGCATCACCGGGGACATCGCCCAGCCCGGGTTCGCCGAACAGGTTCTCGGCACGGCGGTCAGCCGGTTCGGGAAGGCAGACATCCTCGTCAACGACGCCGCGGCCTACCCGGACGGGACGCTGCTCGACATGCCCGCGGCGGCCTGGGAGCGCGTCTTCGCGGTGAACGTCACCGGCACCTTCATGCTGACCCAGGCGTTCGCCAGGCACTGCGCCGCTCGCGGGGCGACCGGGGCCGCCGTGGTCAGCATCTCCACCGGCTCCGCCCGCAGCCCGCGCCCGGGCGGTGCCGCCTACAGTGCGTCCAAGGCCGCAGTAGAGATCATGAGCAAGGTTTTCGCGATGGAACTGGGCCCGCTCGGGATCAGGGTGAACGTGGTCGCTCCCGGCTACATCGATGTGCGGGCGTGGAGCGACGCCCACCCGGACCGGGCGCCCGAGGACCTGCGCGCCGCCCTGGTCCGCTCGATCCCGCTCGGCCAGGCCGGTGACCCGCGGGACATCGCGAACGCGGTCCTTTTTCTGGCCTCGGCGCAGGCAGGTCATATCACCGGCACGGTGCTCGAGGTCGACGGCGGCTCGAACGCCGGGCGGTTCGTGCTGCACGGCCACGTGAGCGACGGGGCCAGTGGTGCCCGCGGATAGCCGGGCGGGCGAAGCTACCGCCCCGGCCGCCGACCCGCCGATTATCGAGACGGTCAGTGTTACCAAGCACTTCGCCACCGGCCACGGTGGCCCGGGCGGCCGGCGGCCCACGCTCAAGGCGGTCGATGGGATTTCCCTCGCCATCAACCACGGGGAGACGCTCGCGCTGGTCGGGGAGACCGGATCCGGCAAGACCACGTTCGGCCGCCTGATACTGGGCCTGTACCGGCCGACGTCAGGTGACATCCGGTACCGGGGCACCAGCATCCTCGACCGCCGCAGCGAGGCGGCGCGCTCGGTGCGGCGGCAGGTACAGGGCGTGTTCCAGGACCCCTACTCCTCGCTCAACCCGACGATGACCGTGGGCCAGTCCCTCGCCGAGGTGCTCAAGGTGCACCACGTGGTGGACCGGGCGGCCCGGGCGGACCGGGTGGCCGAACTGCTCAGCACGGTCGGCCTCTCACCGGCCCAGGCGGGCCGCCGGCCGGTCGCGTTCAGCGGCGGCGAGCGCCAGCGGGTCGGGATCGCGCGGGCGCTCGCGGTGCAGCCGGAGGTCATCATCGCCGACGAGCCGCTGTCCGCGCTGGACCTCTCGATCCAGGCCCAGGTGCTCAACCTGATGATCCGGCTGCAGGACGAGCGTGGCCTGACCTACCTGTTCGTCACCCACGACCTGGATGTGGCCAGGCACATCAGCCAGCGCACCGCCGTCTTGTACCTGGGCCGGGTCGTCGAGGAGGCGCCCACCGCGGACATCTTCACCGAGCCGCTGCACCCCTACACCCAGGCGCTGGTCCGCGCGGCGCCCCGGCTGACCACCAAGCGGAAGGCCGCCAAGCCGGCGCTGGCCGGCGAGCTGCCGAACGCCATCGACCGGCCGCCCGGCTGCCATTTCCATCCCCGCTGTCCCATGGTCATGCCGCGGTGCCGGGAGGAGGAGCCGGCGCTGACCGTGCTGCCCGGCGGCCGCACGGTCGCCTGCCATCTGCACGGCCCGGCCGCGGCGCCAGAGCCGGGGCCATCGGCCGGCTAGCTCGGCTAGCCCGCGCCCGTCTGCTGGCCCGGTGCGGCTGGCGCGTGCCCTGGCCGCTGTCGTTAGTAGTGCGGAAAGCCGGTCAGATAGTGGTTACGGAGTTCGGCGCGCAGCCGGTCCAGGTCACCTTCCTCCACCGCCTCCACAATGGGCCGGTGCCGGTGGACGGCTTCGGAAAGATCGATGCCCTGGCGTTCTATCTCGGCCCGCATCAGCGCGCCCATCTGACTGTTGAGCATGCCCCACAGGTCTTTCAGCCTGTGCCGCGAGGAAAGGTCGATGAGCAATTCATGAAACCGGGTGTCGCCTTCCACCAGGGCATCCATGTCATCGGTGACCGCGGCGGCGGACATGCGCTGCATCGCCACCCGCAGCGCACGGGCCAGTTCCTTGCGGCCGGACCCGAAACCGGCCTGCACGCTGCCGTCCTCCAGGACGTACCTGGCGAAACAGACATCCTCGGCGTCAGCGGGCGACATCCGGGTCACCACGCTGTAGCGGCGCGGGACGATCGCGATCAGGCCCTCCGCGTGCAAGCTGCGCATGGCATCGCGGATGGTGCCGCGGCTGACCCCGAATTCGGCCGCCAGATTCGCCTCGACCAACCGGGTTTCCGCGGGCAGTTCATTATTCAGAATCCTGCGCCGGAGGGCCTTGCCAACCGCCTCTGGAAGAGAGACGTGCTCAAGCGTTTCCGCCACCGGGCCCTCCCACATAGCGCTCGTCGTCCGTCACTGTAGCCCGAGTCCCGATTCGGTCAAACCACGGTGACCAGTGACGTCTGCCACCGCCGATAGCGCGGTGGCCGGGCCGGTGAGGATCGGGGTGATGCCGGGCCCATGCCCGGGCAGCGGACTGGTGCCGTGCACCACCACGCCGACGGTCAGCCACCCCCGCCGGTAGCCCATGTTGTGCCTGGCATCCAGGCCGGTAACCGCCACCAGGTCGCCGAGCAGCAGCCCGCCGGCGCCGGGCGGGCGGCCGTCCTCAGCGGCGGGCCCGTCAGGGCCGGCCGGAAGCTGCAGATCCAGGTCCCAGGCGGCGGCGGGCCTGCCGATGCCATTGCCGGCCAGCTTGCTGGGCAGGATCGCCCGGACGCCCACGGTCATCGGGCCGTCACCCGGCCATGCGACGGGCAGCGTGCCGAGCAGCCCGGGCCCGGCGTTCATCACCACGACCCCGGGCGGCACGCCAGGGTGCTGCCAGCCCTGGCCACAGGCCCGCACCGTCACCTGGTCACCTGGCCGCATCCGGGCCAGGTCCTCCTGGCGGAATCCGGTGATCACCCGCCCGTCCTCGCCGCGCTTGCCGATGACCGCGCCCCGCGCGCCCGCGGCCCGGCCGGTGCGCACCTCCGCCTGGTTGCCGATGCACGCGTAGCTGACCAGGGCGGACCGGGCGGCCGGCGCTGGGTGCACCAGGCAGGCGCCGGGAGCGACATGGTCACCGGCCAGGGCGGACACCGGGTCACCCAGCCGCACCCGCAGGACCAGCCCGCCGTCCCCGGCCGGGAGGTAGGGGTGCCCATCGGCATCCACCCGGTACGGGGTGTCGCCGAGCGCCGGATGCTCGACGATCCCGAGCATGTTGACGGCGACCGCATTCAGCCCACCGCCCCGGCCTGGCGCTCACTGGCCCGGCTCCGTGTCGCCGTGCAGCCAGGCGGCCAGGTTCGCGTCCGGGTCATCCACCAGGGCGAACGCATCCTCCGGACCGCTCATCAGCGAACTGGGGCCCGGCCCGTGGCCGAACAGCATGCACTGGCCGGTCGAGATCACCCCGATGGTGAGGAAACCTGGCCGGTAGCCGCGGCCGAACCGGTGATCCGCGCCGGCCACCGCCACGATGTCGCCGATGCGCAGCCCCTCCAGCCCCAGGGACAGATCCTCGCCGAGGCCTGCGTACGCGCCCATCAGGTCGGTGTTGGCGTACTCAGAGACCATTCCCGCCCCGGCGCCCACCGCCTCGGCCGGGATCCTGGCCGCCACATGCACCTCGAGCCGGCCGTCCGGCCGGGTCCCGCCGGGCATCCGGGCCAGCAGCCCGGGGTCGCAGTTCTTGACCACGATGGCCGGATGGCCGGGCAGCGCGAGACCCTGCCCCACCGCGGTCACGGTCACCTCGTCACCCGTGGTCACCTGCTCCGCCACCGGCTCGGCGAAGTCCACCAGCACGTATGCGTGCTGGCCGATGACGTGGCCCACGGCCCCGGCGGCCGGCCCGGACTCGACCCGCACCGCATTGCCGACGCAGGTCAGGAACTGCAGCGCCATGTTGGCCCCCGGGTCACGATGCCGCACCGAGGCGCCCGGCTCGAGGTGGTCGGAGGCGTAGCCGGTCGCCGGGTCGCCGCAGTGCACGCCCAGCGTCATCCCGCCCATACCCGGCAGGGCAAAGGCCTGGCCGTCCGGGCCGGTCCGGTAGACGTGCCGGTCGCCCAGCGGTGGCCAGACCTCACCGGTCAGGATCTGCCGCACCAGCCGCTCGGTGTTGCTGGTCACGTTCACCGGGCGTCCAGCGGGAAACTGGTCCACGCCCGGGTGCGGAACGAGGTCTCGAACGCGTTGATGGTCTCCTGCACCAGGGCGCCCTGGGCGAAGTCGCCCTGGCTGGCCCGGCCGCTGTCGCAGATCTCGTCCAGGAAGTCGGCCACCAGGTTGGAGTAGAAGAGGAACTCCCACGGCTCGCCGGAGTGGCCGCCGGGCGGGAAGAACCTGTCCGGGATCTCCGCGTCGGTGAACTCGACCGCGTCGCCGCGCGCCGTCTTGATGGTCTGACAGCAGCCGAACTCGTCCACCAGGCGCACGATGATGGCGCCGGCCGAGCCGTAGATGCGGGCCTCGATGCCCGGGTAGTTGCCGACGGTGACGTACGACGACTGGATGGAAGCCAGCGCGCCGGAGGAGAACTCGGCGATCCACATGTCCCCGTCGTCGATGTTCGCCCTGGCCATCCGGCCGGTGTCGCGGATCATCCGGTCCGGCACGAAGTTGCGCATGGTACCGACTACCGAAGCCAGCGGTGCGCCGACCCACCAGTGCATGATGTCGATGATCGGCGCGCCGTAGCCCTCGATCGAGGAGACCGCGATCCGGCCGGGGTCGGCCTGCGGGTCCACCTGCCGCAGCGGCGTGGCCGGGTCGAGCCACTGGCTGTTCTGCTCGAAGCCGTTGAAGATGAACGGTTCGCCGACGAAGCCCGAGTCGATCAGTTCCCTGGCGTACCGGATCGCCGGGGCGTAGCGGAACGTGAACCCGAGCTTGGTCCGCAGCCCGCGCTCGGCGGCGAGGGCCGCCGCCTGGCGCGTCTTGCGGTAGTCGTTGTGCACTGGTTTCTCGCACAGCACGTGCTTGCCGGCGTTCAGCGCATCCCAGGACACCTGGAAGTGCGGCTGGTTGCCGGTGACCACGTCGATCACGTCGATGTCCGGGTCGCCGAGCAGTTCGGTGTAGTCCGCCGTCACCCGCGGCACGCCGAATTCGCTGGCCGCCGTCGCAAGCGCCGCCGGGTCGACGTCGGCGAGCGCGACGACCTCGGCTCGCGGGTCCCGCTGCCAGCCTGGGATGTGGGCCCGCTGGGCCCAGCTTCCCGTGCCGACCACGGCGACCCGCACCTTGCTGGCCCGGGGCGGCATGCCGCCGCCGGAACCCCGCGTGCTGGCCCGGGGGAGCGACCCCCCGGAACCCCCCGATGGCCCAAGGCCCCGTTCCTCCGTCACGGGGCCTTGGCCCTTGTCTGCGGTCATCTTCGGTCCCTCTCTTTCCCTTCGCGGCGGGGGTGGCGGATCAGTAACCGGCCGCCCGGTCGTAGGCGTTGCGCAGCGGCCGCCCGGCCAGCCAGCGCTGCAGGTTGTCGATGAACAGGTCGGTGATCAGGCCGTTCTCCGCGGCCACCGTGGCGGCCGAGTGCGGGGAGACGATCACGTTCGGCATGTCCCACAGCGGCGAGCCGGCCGGCAGCGGCTCGGTGGCGAACACATCGAGGCACGCGCCGCCGAGGTGCCCGGCCTGCAGCGCGCTCACCAGCGCCTCCTCATCGACGACGGGACCGCGGGAGATGTTCACCAGCACCGAGCCCCGCGGCATCAGCGCGAGCTCCGCGGCACCGATCAGCCCATTCGTCTGCTCGGTCAGCGGGCAGGCCAGCACCAGCGCATCCACCTCGGGCAGTACCTGGCGCAGCTCGTCCGAGGCCACATACGAGGCCACGCCGGGCACGTCGTAGCGGTGCCCGGGGCGCCCGGCGCCGCACACCTGCACCCCGGCCGCGGCCAGCAGCCGGGCCGCCGCCCGGCCCGCGCCGCCGAGGCCGACAAGCAGGGCCCGGCTGCCGGCCACCTGGCTGCCCGCGTACCGCTGCCAGCGCCGTGCCGCCTTGGCGTCGGCCAGGGCCGGCATGCCCTTGGCGAAGTACAGCAGGCCGAGCAGCGCGAACTCGGCCAGCGGAACGCCGTGCACCCCGGCCGCGGTGGTGAAGACCAGCCCGGTCCCGGCCAGCCCGGTCCGGTCAAGGAACCCGCCGATCCCGGCGCTGGTCGCCTGCACCCAGCGCAGCCGCGGGCAGTTGGCCACCATGTCCGCGGGCGCCTGCCAGTCGAAGTCGAAGCTCACGTCGGCCTGTCCCCGCAGCGCGGCCCAGGCGCCGAGCTCGGCCGCGGACAGCTCTCTGGCCACCCCGGTGTGATCCGCCGGGTAGCGCGGCACCGGTAGCAGGCCGGGCTCGTAGAGCACCGACACGCGGGGGTCGCGCAGCCTCGATCCGGGCCACATGCCGTGGCTCGAGCGGGGAGGCGATCAGGACCCGCAACTGCTCATCTGCCATGACGTATCCGCAGGGTTAGTGTCGATTGTCAACTGTCAGCGAATATCGCTGGCCTGCCCGCTGCTAGTCAAGGCTACGAGACGGGCAGCGCCGCGGGCCGCCCCGGCCCCCAGCCGGGCGCGGGCGTCCGGTCATGACCCTTGCTCTGCAGGGATTGGCCAGCCGGCAGGGAGGAAAACCCCAGCCATGTTTCAGTCATATTTCAGAGCCCGCCAACCCATTGACGCCCAGTTGCCGCGTTCCTACAGTAGTCCCACTTGTCGACAATCGACGAAATGAGGGCGGAGATGTCTCGAGGCTTCAGGTCCCGCCTGCTGAGCGCCGGCGTGGTCGCGCTCGCACTCACCGCAACCGCCTGCGGCGGCAGTAGCAGCAGCAGCACCGGCGGCGGCTCCAACACCTCTGGCACGCTGAGCACGCTGACGATCGCGAACGCGGTCAAGGTCGACACCCTCGACCCCGAGGCCAACTCGGTGAACGAGTCGATCTGGCTGGACCAGAACCTCTACAGCCGCCTGCTCCAGCCGAACGCGACCGGCACCGGGCTGCTCCCCGACCTCGCCACATCGTGGACGATCTCGAACAAGGGCCTCACCTACACCTTCCACCTGCGGCCCAATGCCGAGTTCTCCAACGGCATGCCGGTCACCGCCAACGACGTCGTCTACTCGATCCAGCGGTCCCGCGCGTACAAGGGTGGCTGGGGCTTCCTGCTGACCCCGGTCAAGACCATCACCGCACCGGACGCGCACACCGTGGTGATCACGCTGTCCCAGCCGCACGCGCCGCTGCTCGCCGACCTCGCCATGTACGCCTACTCGGTCGTGCCGGAGAGCCTGGTCAAGGCCCAGGGCGCGGCCTTCTTCACGCACCCCGTCGGCAGCGGGCCGTTCATGGTCACGTCCTACAACCCCGACACCGAGGTGGACCTGGCCCGCAACCCGCACTTCTACGGCATCAGGCCCAAGATCTCCAAGGTCAAGATCCTCATCATCCCCAACGACAACACCCGGGTGCTCGAGCTGGAGAGCAAGAAGGTCGACGTCATCGAGAACCCGCCGGGGAACCTGGTCAGCGAGATCAACAAGACGCCGGACCTGCACGTGCAGCTCTTCCCGTCCACCCGGGTGGACTTCATCCAGCTTGACGAGCACTACGCCCCGCTCAAGAAGCTGGCGGTCCGGCAGGCGCTGAACTACGCGATCAACCGGAACGCGATCGTCCAGCTCGCCTACCAGGGCCACGCGGTCCCGGGCGCCTCGTTCATGCCGTACCACATGGAGTTCTACGACAACTCCATCAAGCCGTACCCGTATAACCCGGCCAAGGCGAAGCAACTGCTCGCCTCGGCGGGCTACCCGCACGGGTTCACCACCTTCCTGATCACGGTCAGCGGCGACGTGGCCGGGCAGGCCGAGGCCGTGGTGATCAAGCAGGAACTGGCCGCGGTCGGCGTCACCGTGAACATCCAGTCCTACGAGCTGACCACCGCCTACAGCAAGGAGGACGGCGGCCACTCGCAGATGGGCGAGCGGTACTGGACCAACGACATCATCGACCCGGACGAGGTGGCCACGTTCGGTGCGGACTGCCAGGGCGGCGCCAACGCGTTCAGCAGCTACTGGTGCGACACTCCCACCATCAACGCCGTCAACCAGGCCCGCAGCGAGCTGAACAGCGCGACCCGCCAGCAGCTCTACGACCAGGTGCAGCAGGCCGTCTACACCCAGTCGCCGTTCATGGTGGTGGACTACAGCCCGTACCGCTACGGGGTGGGCGACTGGGTGCATGGGTTCCACGCGACCCCGCTCGGCAACTACGACCTGTCCCTGGAGACGCTCACCGTGAGTTCGCACTAGCGGCGCGGGAAGGCAGGCCAGCTCGTGAGCCGGTTCGGGACGCTGCCGCGGCGCCTGGTGCACGTGGCCATCGTCCTGCTCGGCATCACCCTGGTCACGTTCTTCCTGCTCCGGCTGATCCCCGGTGACCCGGCGCTGGCGATCCTCGGCAGCAGCTACACCCACGCCCGGGCCCAGGCCATCGACTCCGGCCTGGGCCTGAACCGGCCGATCTGGTCGCAGTACGCGCTGTTCATGGACCACCTGTTCCACGGCAGCCTGGGATTCTCGTACTTCTACCACGAGTCGGCCACCACGGTGATCCTGAACCACATCCCGCCGACCCTGTTCCTGATCGCTTACAGCGCCGTGCTCGCCGCGCTGATCTCGCTGCCCATCGGGTTCTTCGCCGGGCTGCGCAAAGGCCGGGCGGTTGACCAGTTTTCGCGGGTCTTCTTCACGCTCAGCTTCGCGATGCCCGCGTTCTGGCTCGGCATCATCCTCATCCTGATCTTCAGCGTGCACCTGCCTGTCTTCCCGATCAGCGGCTTCGGCTCGGGCCTGATCGGCCACCTCTACTACCTGTTCCTGCCCGCGCTCACCATCGCCCTCAGCTTCTCCACCGTGCTGGTCCGCAGCCTTCGTACGTCGACCATCAGCACGCTGCGCGCCGAGTTCGTGGACACCGCCCAGATGAAGGGCATCGCCTGGAGCCAGGTGCTGCGGCGGCACGTGTTCCGCAACGCGGTGCTCGCGGTCGTCGCCGTGTACGGCGTCAACCTCGCCTACCTGATCAGCGGCACCGTCCTGGTGGAGAACGTGTTCTCGCTGCCCGGCCTGGGTACGCTGCTGGTCAACTCGGTCACCGACCGCGACTACCCGGTGGTGCAGGGCGTCACCCTGGTCTTCGCGGTGCTCATCGTGGGCATCAACCTGCTCACCGATGTGGTCCAGGCCGCGCTGGACCCCCGGGTCGGACAGGAGATCGGGACATGAGCGCGGGATGGGCGGCCAGCCCCTCCGAACTGCTGATGAAGGCCGCGACCCGCGCCTCGGCGCGGCGGCGCAGCACAGTGCGCCGGCGGCTCACGCTGATCGTGGGGCTGGCCATGCTGGTCCTCGCGATCGCGGCGATCACGCTCGCACCGCTCCTGGTCAGCCAGCCGCCCAACACCATCGACGCGCTCAACCCGCTCGCCCCGCCGCTGACCCCCGACCACCTGCTCGGCACCGACCAGTTCGGCCGGGACGTGCTGTCCCGGATCCTCTACGGCGGCCGCATCGACCTGGCGATCGCGTTCGGCGCGACCATCGTCACCCTGGTCGGCGGCACGTTCATCGGGCTGGTCGCCGGCTACCTGGGCGGCCGCTGGGACAGCGTGCTGATGCGGATCGTGGACCTGTTCTTCGCCTTCCCGTTCCTGGTCCTGGTCATCGCGATCATCGCGATGCTCGGGCCGAGCATCTTCAACATGTTCGTGGCGATCTGGATCACCAGCTGGGTCGCCTACGCCCGGATCATGCGCGCCCAGACCGTGGTCGCCAAGCGGCAGCAGTACGTGCTGGCCGCGCGTGCCCTCGGGTACGGGCGGCTGCGCATCATGTTCCGGCACATCCTGCCGAACACCGCGTCCGCGGTGATCGTCTTCTCGATGGTGGACGCGATCGGCAACATCATCCTCGCGGCCTCGCTCGGGTTCCTCGGGCTCGGCGCCCAGCCGCCTTCCCCGGAGTGGGGCACGATGATCTCCGACGGCCAGAACTACATCCTGTCCGCTTGGTGGCTGGCCACGATCCCGGGACTGGCGATCGTGTTCGTGGGCATCGCGTTCAGCCTGATCGGCGACGGGCTCGCCGACCTGCTGAGGCCGGGTGACAGGTGAGCCCCGTGCCGCTGCTCACGGTCCGGGACCTGCGCAGCTACCTGGCCACCGACCAGGGAGTGGTGCGGGCGGTGGACGGGGTGTCGTTCACCTCGGCGAGGCCGAGATTCTCGGCATCGTGGGCGAGAGCGGCTCAGGCAAGTCGGTCACCTGCCGGACGATCGTGGGCCTGATGCCGCCGGGCATGACCCACATCAGCGGTGAGGTGATCTATCACCCACACGGCGACCGGAGCATATTGACCGCCCGCCAGGCCGAGCTGCAGTCGCTGCGCGGCAGCCAGCTGGCGATGATCTTCCAGGATCCGATGACCGCGCTGAACCCGGTGGTCAACGTGGGCGATCAGGTCATCGAGGCCGTACAGGCGCATGCCAAGGTATCCACCGGCGAGGCCCGCTCGCGTGCGGTCAGCCTGCTGCGCCGGGTGGGCATCCCGGCACCGGACCAGCGGATGCGCGACTACCCCTTCCAGTTCAGCGGGGGCATGCTGCAGCGGGCGCTGATCGCCATCGCGCTGGCCTCCTCGCCCCGGCTGCTGCTCGCCGACGAGCCCACCACCTCGCTCGACGTCATCATCCAGGACCAGATCCTGAGCCTGCTGCTTGACCTGCAGCAGGACACCGGCATGAGCATGATCCTGGTCAGCCACGACCTCGCGGTGATCAGCGAGGTGTGCGACCGGATCATCGTCATGTACGCGGGACAGGTGGTGGAGGAGGGGCCGGCCGCCGAGGTCATCACCGCGCCCCGGCACCCCTACACCCGGGCCCTGCTCGACGCGGTGCCGCAGGGCGAGCAGCGCGGCCAGCTGCGGAGCATCACCGGATCCCCGCCGAGCCTCATCGACGTGCCGGGCGGATGCCGGTTCGCCCCCCGGTGCGGGCTCGCGACACAGGAGTGCCTGTCCTGGGAGACCGAGCTAATCGAGATCAGCGGGCCCGGGCGACTGGCCCGCTGCCTGCGGCACGACGAGGTGGAAAGGTCACCGCAATGGCAGGCAAGCGACTCGGCATAGGCGTGATCGGGGCGGGCCGCTGGGCCGGCTGGGCGCACCTGCCCGGCTGGGCCAGGGATGAGCGCTGCCGGATCGTCGGCGTATGCGACATCGATCCGCAGCGGGCCGCGGCCGCGGCCGGCACCTACGGCGCGGACGTGGCCACCGGTGACTACACGGAGCTGCTCAAGCGCGACGACATCGACATCATCGACGTGGTCACCAGGGACAGCGCGCACTTCGAGATCAACTGCGCCGCCGTCGAGGCGGGCAAGCACGTGCTGAGCGAGAAGCCAGTCGCCCACGACCATCACGACGTCGCCCTGGTGGCGGCGATGGCCGCCGAGCGCGGCCTGAAGACCAAGGTGGGCTTCACGTTCCGGTACAGCCCGGCGGTCCGCTACATGAAGGACATGATCGCCCGGGGCGACCTGGGCACGCCGTTCATCTTCAACGCCTACGAGCAGAACTCGCAGTGGCTGCGCCCGCAGACGCCGCTGCGCGGCCGTGAGCAGGCTGGCGACGGCCGGATCCAGGTGGCCTCGCTGGAGGGGTACGGCGCCCCGGTCATCGATCTCGGCCACTGGTTCATGGCATCCGACCTCACCGCGGTGGTCGGCGTGCTGCGTAACTTCGTACCGGAGCGGATCGCCGCCAGCACCGGAGCCATGGCCCGGTTCAACATCGACGACGGGGACATCTTCATCGGCGAGTTCGCCAGCGGCGCCATCTGCTCGGTGCAGAGCAGCTTCGTCACCGTGGGGAACTACCCGGGCATCGAGGTCCGCGTGTACGGCAGCGAGGGTGCGGCCATCGCCAGGCTGGTCGAGGAGCGCGGCATCTGCGAGACACTGCACGTCGCCTCGCCCGACGAGGTGGAGTTCCGTGAGATCGAGATCCCGGCGGGCTACTACCCTCCGGGCGGGAGCCCGCGGGAGTCGTGGCGGACCCTCTACTACGCCAACCTCACGGCGAACTTCGCCAGCGAAGTGCTCGGCGAACTCCCCGGGAACGAGGGCAACTTCGACGATGGACTGTGGGTGCAGCAGGTAATCAACGCCGTGGAACTCTCCCACCACGAGCGACGCTGGGTGAGCCTGCCGCTCGACGGCGGCGAAGCGCCCGCGAGGGGGGCCACGGAATGAGCGTCCGGTGGGGGATCCTGGGCACGGCCAACATCGCCAGGGCCCAGTTCCTGCCCGGGCTCCGCGAGGCCGGCGGGACAGCCGCGGCGGTGGCCGGCCGGGACGCCGGCCGCGCCGAGCAGTACGCCAGGGACAACGGCATCGACCGTGCCGTCGGCGGATACCAGGCGCTGATCGACGACCCGGGCATCGACGCCCTCTACATCCCGCTGCCCAATTCCCTGCACGCCGGGTGGACGCTGTGCGCCCTGGCCGCGGGCAAGCCGGTGCTGTGCGAGAAACCATTGTGCGGGAACCTTGGCGACACCCTCCGGGTGCTCGACGCGGCACGGCAGAGCGGCACGCTGCTCTGGGAGGCGTTCGTCTTCCCGTTCCACCGCCAGATCGCCCGGATCCATGACCTCGTGGCGGACGGGGCCATCGGCGAGCTGATGGAGATCAAATCCAACTTCCACTTCCAGCTCAGCAACCCGGGGAACATCAGGTACTCGCGGGAACTGGAAGGCGGCGCGCTCAACGACGTCGGCTGCTACCCGGTCCGGCTCGCCACCGAGTTCTTCGGCGGCCCGCACCAGGCCGCCTGGGCCGGTGCCACGTGGGGCGGCGACGGCGTCGACGTGGACACCTGGGGCGTGCTCGAATACCCGGGCGGCCGCAGGCTGCACCTGTCCTGCGGGCTGGGCCGCGGCTACGACACCTACAGCACCCTGGAGGGCACCGCGGGACGGATCGTCGTCAGCAACCCCTTCCACCCGGGCCCGGCGGACACCTATCAGGTCATCGCGCCGCCCGCCGAGCCAGTCAGCCAGCCGGCCACGGCGGGGGAGGCCTCGTTCAGCGCGGCGATCCGGCACATCAACGCGGTACTGGCCGGCGAGCAAGAGCCGCGGCTGCTGGCGGTCGACACCGCCCTGGCCACCGCCGAGGCCCTGCACGACCTGGCCCGGTCATTCACCGCCCGGGCCGCTCCCTAGGTGCCTGGCCCGGCTACCGCCGGAAGACCGCCCTGATGCCCTCGCCGACGATGCGGGCGCCGACGGCGGTCGCCGCACCACCTATCACGCCCTTGGTGATGGTGTCCTGGTGCTCGGTGCCGAACTTCCGCGCCGTCGCGATGACCGGGTCCGCCGCCGAGTGGAAGCCCGCGTCAAAGGAGCCCGAGCCGCTCGCGGCATCGTAGGAGCCCTTGGCGATCCCGGCAGCTATGGCAACCGGCGCCGCGGCAACGGCAATGGCGCCCGCCCAGAACCCGTTTGTCTGCTCCACCGCTGACTCCTTCCCCACGGCCTGCCGGAGGCGGACCATCTATGCCGAATTATAAATCCGCGCGCAAGGCGTTCGCCGCCGTGGCGGCGCCGGATCTAGCATCGTGCCATGACCGCACACGGGGATCTGGACCGGGCCAGGATCGAGAAGCTGCACGCCAGGGAGGTGGCCCGGTTCCAGGACGCCCGGCCCCGGTCGCGGGCCATGCGCGCCCGCGCCCGCGCGCACATGCCCAACGGCACGCCGATGGTCTGGATGGCCTTCCACGACGAGCAGCTTGTCTACATCGACAGCGGCGAGGGCCCCGGGTTCACCGACATCGACGGGTTCGGCTACGTCGACTTCAACGCCTCCGACATGGCGATGTTCTGCGGGCACGCGAACCCGGCCATCGTGGCCGCGGTCCAGGCGCGGGCGGCGCGGTCCACCCAGTTCCTGCTGCCGACCGAGGAGTCGGTGGTGGTGGCGGAGGAACTCGCCCGCCGCTACCCGGTCGGGCAGTGGCAGTTCACCCTGTCCGCCACCCAGGCCAACACCGAGGCCATCCGGCTGGCACGGGCCGCCACCGGCCGCGAGGTGATCGTGCTGTTCCAGGGGCACTACCACGGCCACTTCGAGGAGGGCCTGGTCGACCTGGACGGGGAGCAGGTGGCCGCACTGGAGCGCGGCCTGTCCAAGGGCGTCACCGGCCGGGTCCGGATCGCCCAGTTCAACGACCCGGACACGGTGCGCGCCGCGCTGGCGCCCGGGGATGTCGCCCTGGTGCTCACCGAGCCCGCGATGTCCAACAACATCCACCTGCTGCTGCCCGAGCCCGGCTGGCATGCGGCGCTGCGCGAGCAGACCCGCCGGCACGGCACCCTGCTGGGCCTCGACGAGACGCACACCCATGTCGTCGGCACCGGCGGTGCGACCGGGATGTGGCACCTCGACCCGGACATCGTCACGATCGGCAAGGCGGTGGCCGGCGGGCTGCCGATGGGCGCCTACGGGGTCACCGCCGATCTGGGGGAGCAGCTGGACGTGAAACACCACGTCGCCACCGGCGGCACGCTGTTCGGCAACCCGCTGTCGGCGGCGGCGGCACAGGCGGCGCTGACCGAGGTGCTCGTCCCCGGTGCCTACGCGCACACCTCGGCACTGGGCGGTGAGCTCGCCGACGGGATCGAGACGGCGATCCGCGCGGCCGGCCTGCCGTGGACCGCGATCCGGCTGGGGCCCCGCACCGGGCAGTGGTACGGGCCCAGGCCCCGCACCGGCGCGCAGGCCTATGCGCTGACCGACGAAATGCTCACCCGCCTGATCCGGGTCTGGCTGGCCAACCGGGGCATCTGGGAAGCGCTGCCCGGCGCGGGCCCCACCGTCCCGGTCCCGGCAACCCGCGCGGACGTGGACCGCTACCTCACCGCGTACGGCGAGCTGCTGGCCGAACTGCGCTGACCGGCCCACGCTTAGCGGCCCCGATCAGCAAAGTGGCGAGGCCGAAGGCGAGGAGGCACAGCCCGGCCCCCGGTCCTGTGATCGTCGATGGCGCCACCGTCGAGGCGAGACCGGCGCCGCCACCTCGCGGACGGCGTCTGCCTGCGCGTGGCGCGGGCGTTCGAGAACGCGGTCGGCGGCTTCCCCGTCCCGCCGGGTTACTAGGCGGCCAGGGCGGTCAAAGGAAGTTGTTGGGCCAGATCATCGTCCGCCACATGTGCGCGACGGGGGAGCCGTCGAACCCAAGCCCCGCCGCGGGCTGCCGGAAGTTGCGGCCGATCACGTCCTCGAACTCGCTGAAGTCCACGACGGCGTCCGGGTCGAAAGAATAGATGTCGTTGATCGTGATCAGCCGTGACGTCATGTACCAGCGGTGCTTGCGGGCCGCCTCGGCCTCACGGCAGAGGTATGCGGGCGGGCGGTAGTCCGGGCCGAAGTACTCGATGTACGCCTCGGGGTAGGTGTATCCCGCCGACTCGTCCGCGAAGTAGCGCAGCGCCTCGTGCTTCTGGATGGCCCACGCCACCTCCTCATCGACGTAGGGGGCGACCATCTGCGCGCCCCAGTAGCCGTGGTTGGCCGAGATCAGCCCGGCGATGGCGATGTCGTGCAGCAGGCACGCCATGATCACCTTTTCGTCGAGCCCGTGCTCCCGCGCCAGCGTGGCACTCTGCAGCATGTGGTTGGTGCCGGTCCTGCTGAGGCGCAGTGCGAAGAAGTCCTTCAGCGTGGGGCGCTCGGGCATCGCGGGCAGTGCCGGGTTGTCGCCCATCATGACCAGGGCATCTGGGTCCCGCGCCTGCGCCATCAGGGTGCCCTGGCAGCCACTCAGCGGCGTGCCCATGGTCGCCACGGCCGGCGGGACGATAATGCGCCGCCTGCGGTCCACCGCGTCGTCCAGTGGCTCGCGGATCCAGTTCGCCAGCCCTGCCTCGCGAACCGAGGCAGGCAGTTCGGCGGGAGGCACCTGGGCCGAGGGCGGCGGTGCCGTCACGGGCTCTGGCATGCGACCACGTCCTTCCGGTACGCCTGCCGCCCGGCGCGGCTGGGTCACGGGCGGCGGGGCGCGGCTGCCCTTCTGCCGACTCTAAGCACCAAGGGCCGATCCGCGCACCGTGGCCGGCCTGGAATTCCGGCGGCGCTGCGGCGTACCGTCGGGGTGCGGGGCCGTGCCGGCGAAGGAGGCCGCGGATGACGTGGGCGCGGGACCGCGACCTCTTCCCGGACATGCCGCCGCCGCTGGCCAGCTACGACGAGGCCGCCCTGGCCTAGCCTGGGCGCCGGCCCCGGCGATTACCGGGTGCCCTCCCCGCCTGGCTACTGTGACGGTGTGGACTTGGCCTGCTCGTTCTGTGGCCGATCGCAGCATGAGGTCAGCAAGCTGATTGCGGGCCCGGGCTGCTGCATCTGTGCGGCCTGTGTCGGGCTGGCCGAGGGCGTGGTCGGCGCCGGCAGCCCCGCCCATACCCCGCTCGGGCCGGTGGGTGCCGTACCGAAGCAGGACGGACTGGCGCGGTGCAGCTTCTGCGGCAAGCCCCGCAGTCTGGTCACCGGCATGGCCGCCCGGCCGGCCGAAACGGGCGGGGCTGGCGGTCCTGCAGCCATCTGCACCGAGTGCATTTCGTTGGGTAACGAGATCATCGCCGAAGAACGGGCCTGAGCGCGGTACCGCCAAACGGTAGGTTGCCTCAAGATTACCGTATTCTCATATTGGCGGGTTAAATTGGATCTTAGCGTGGGTGAATCCGCCGATAGGGTGAGAAATTAATCGGAAGGGACTTAAGTCCCTTCCGGGTCGTGCCGTGAGCGTTCAGTATGGGTTGCGGCGCCTAATTCATCGGCTGCCGAAATTGACCAAAGTGGAGGTGACGGCAGGATGACGCTGCGCGGGATAGGCCGGGTCGCCGATGCTGCGATGCCTGCCGCAACTGACGTGGATCCGGGTGGCCATGACCCCGGCCCGGTTGAGATCAGCCAGGCGGGCACGCTCGCGGTGGATGTTCATGGCCTGCATAAGTCCTACTCGGGCATGCAGGCTGTCAGGGGCATCGACCTTGCGATCCGCCCAGGCGAGGTCTTCGCGCTGCTCGGCCCGAACGGGGCGGGCAAGACCACCACAGTGGAGATTCTCGAGGGCTACCGGACTCGTGACCGCGGCGAGGTCCGCGTTCTTGGCATCGATCCCGGCCGTCACCGGGCCACGCTGAAGAGCCGCATCGGGATCGTGCTGCAGTCCGCGGGCATCGACCGGTACCTCACGGTGCGCGAGACGATCGCCATGTACGCCACCTTCTACCCTCACCCGCGGCCGGTGGACGAGGTGATTCACCTGGTCGGCCTGGAGGACAAGCGCAACGCCCGGGTGCTCAAGCTGTCCGGGGGGCAGCAGCGGCGGCTGGACGTCGGCATTGCCCTGGTCGGCAACCCAGAGCTGCTCTTCCTTGACGAGCCGACCACCGGTTTCGACCCTTCGGCCCGGCACGAGGCGTGGGAAGTGATCAAGAACCTGGCGACGCTCGGCATGACGGTGCTGCTCACCACGCACTACATGGATGAGGCCCAGTTCCTCGCCGACCGGGTCGCGGTAATCGCGGCTGGCCGGATCGTGGCCGAGGGCACGCCTGCCACGCTCGGCGACCGTCAGCTGGCCAAGGCGAAGATCCGGTACCGCTCCCTGGCCGGGGCGACTCCCCCGGGCGACCTGTCCGCTCCCCCGGGACCGGATGGCTACACCGAGATCACGCCCGATGACCTCGTCCAAACACTGCACCAGCTCACCGGGTGGGCCATCGATCACCGGGCCTGCCTCGACGGGCTGCAGGTGATGAGGCCATCGCTGGAGGACATCTATCTCTCGCTCACTGGCCCGCCAGCAGCGGGCGGCAGCCAGCCCGGCCCGGCCGGGAAACAGACGGGACGCACGTCATGAACGCGGCCGCGCTCACTCTCTCGCAGATCCGTTATGTAAATAAGGCCTACTGGCGCAGCCCAGCCTCGGCGTTCTTCGCCCTGGCGTATCCGCTCATGTTCCTGGTGATCTTCACATCGATATTCCGTAACTCCACTGTGCAGTTCGGCGCGAGGTCGTTGAACGAGGCCACGTTCTACGTGCCTGCCATGGTCACACTGGCGGTGATCACGGTCTGCTTCAACAATGTCGCGGTCGCGATCACGTTCCAGCGGGATTCCGGGGTGCTCAAGCGCATCAACGGGACTCCCGTGCCCAGCGCATCGTTCTTCGGCGCCCGGATACTGCACGCGGTGCTCGTGTCGGCACTGCTCGTGGCAATCACGGCCGCGTTCGGGCGCGTGTTCTACGGCGCCGACATCCCCACCGGGGTCACCCTGCTGCGGATGCTGGTCATGCTCGCCGTCGGCGCGGCCGCGTTCTGCGCGCTCGGGTTCGCGATCTCGTCGGTCATCCCGAACGCCGACGCCTCGCTGCCGATCGTCAACGCGATCATCCTGCCGCTGCTCTTCCTGTCCGGGGTCTTCATCCCGCTCGGGAACAGTTCGCCGTCCTGGATGGTCTGGGCCGGCCGGGTCTTCCCGGTCCGGCATTTCCTCGCCGGAATGCAGGCCGGGTTCCTCGGCGCCGCATTCAACTGGACCGACGTCCTCGTAGTGGCCGCGTGGGGGCTTGCCGGGCTCCTTTTCGCGATCCGCTTCTTCCGCTGGGAACCGCGAACAGGCTGACCTCGCACCGCGGGCGGGAGGTCGAGGTCCCGGAGTCCACCGCAAGACCGCCGGGAAGGTGGCCGGGATACTCGCCGGATAACGCCCGGGTGGCCTGGGTACCGCGGCGTCTCCGCGTTCCGGTCGCGGGCCGGTGAGGCCCTAGTATCGAGCCGATGCGGCGTGAGTCTTCCACCATGGTGGTCCTGGTCGGCGAGGTGAGCGAGGGACTGCTTGCCGAGCTTGGCCGGTCAGCGAACGTATCGGTCGCGCGCGCTCCCGAGGCCGGCCAGCAGGACGGGGCGCAGCCGCGCCCTGGATGGCAGGCGGGCGCCCTGGCGATGCGGGAGGCGGCCGGGCGGCAATCGGCGTATGTGATCGTGCCCGACGACCCGCTGGCCGGGGTGGCGGCCGCCTGGCGGGCGATGTGGGACGTGGCGAGCGGGCCCGGCGCCGCGGCCACCTTTGAGGAGCACGCCGCGGAAACGCTGGCCGCATGGCGGGGCAAGCGATTCGAACTACCCGACTACTACCTGGTGGTGGCTGCCGCGCAGGCCGAGGACATGGGTCAGGACCTGTATCTCGGCCCGCTGCGGGCCGGCCGGCCGCGCCGGGTCGCGGTGGCGGGGACCGGCGACAGCCCGGGCCAGGCCGGCCGGGTGCTGGATGCGCTGCGCTCCCTGGAGCACGGGCCATGGTGGCCGCCCCTCGGCGACCTGATCGAGGCGGCCCGCCGGTTCTACGCCGGCGGGCTGGCCGAGACGCAGGCGGCGCCTGCCTCCCCGGCCCGCTGATCGCCGCTGCGTCAGCGCAGGCCGGCGCGCTCCACCTGCGCCTGGCAGAACGGGCATGCCGTCCGGTCGGCCCCCGCCGGAAGGGTCATGACCGCGCCGCACGACGCGCAGGGGATCTCGGCGCTGCCCAGGTCCATCTTGCGGCCGCAGCCCTCACAGATGATGGCCGTGGCACCGGGCAGCGCGCTGAACTCCGCGCCGCAGCCGCCGCAGTGGCGCGCCTGGCCGCTCGCCGCCTCGACCGGCACGTACTCGTTCGTCAGGCCGGCCCGGTCAAGCAACTGCGTGGCCGCCTCCGCCGGGAGCATGCCCAGCCAGCCCTGGCAAAAGCCCGACCAGCCAAGCTTGCCGTTCAGGTGCCCGGCGTGGTCGGGGTCAAGTTCCCCGAGCCCGGCCGACCGGTAAAGCACCTGGCTGGCCTCGATCTGGCGGGCCAGGGTGTCCACCATGGGCCAGAAGGAATCGGGTGCCACCGTCGGTGACATCATGCTGCCGGTGTAGCGCAGGCCCATGACCCGCTGCCGCATCTCGGCTTCCAGCGCCTGGTACGCGGGGTCGAAGGCGCGCGCCGTGGCGGCCTCGGCCATGTAGCTGACATAGGCGTCCCGGTAACTGCGGTCGTTCCTGGCCCGGTGCGAGACGGCCATCGGCACCCCGGTCACGTACGCCTCGAACACCTGCTTCTGCAGCCCTCGGTAGGCATCGCGGTCACCAGCGGCGGCGGCCTGCCGCGCGGCGGCCTGGGTGCTGTTCACCGTCGCGGCGTAAGCGGGATCGGGCGCTGTGTCCCCCTCACCCGCCCGGCGCAGGTCATAGTCGATGAGCGAGGCGCAGTAGTCGCAGTACACATAGGCGGTGACCGTCGGCAGTTTCTTTGGCGCACCGCACACCACACAGGTGCAGCGCTTGACGTACCCGGGCTGCGGCGGTGCCAGGATCGCCAGGACCTGGCGGGCCCAGGTCATGGACCCCACCTCGGCCGCTGGGCCGGTTCGCGAGCCCTGCTGCGCCGTCGTGCCGTGCTGCGGCGCGGCGGCCTGCTGCATGGCCTGGGCCTGGAACTGCATGGCCTGGGCCTGCATCTGCTTGGCTTGCTCCTGCCACTGCCGGGCGAGCGCCATCCGGTCGGAGACCGGCCTCTCCTCGGCGGGTTCTTCCGGCTTGCGTTTGAACAGGCCCATGACCGCCTCGCCCCCTGACGTCCCAAACTCGGCAAGATCGAGTATGCACCGGCCCGGGCCGGGATGTCAGGCCGCCCGACGGCCATCCGTCAGCCCCGGATCCCAAATATGGCCGCCGGTCACGAGCGGCCGGCCGTAGGGCCAGCGGCGCCGACCAGGTACGTGGCGGGACCGGCGGGGCCGGAGTGGTTTCCGGCAGCGCTCTGTGCGGGACCTGGCAGCCGCCTGGCAGCGTACGGTGCGGGACCTGTCAGTGGCATGGCGAACCATGGACCGTGACAGACGGAAGAGGGAAACCATGACCAACGCGATAGAAGCAAGTGGCCTGGTCAAGCGCTTCGGTAAGACCACCGCGCTGGCCGGGGTGGACCTGGTGGCCCGGCAGGGCACCGTGCTCGGCGTGCTCGGGCCGAACGGGGCCGGCAAGACGACGGCCGTCCGGATCCTGGCCACCCTGCTCAGTGCCGACAGCGGGCAGGCCCGGGTGTGCGGATACGACGTCGGGCGCCAGGCCCACCAGGTGCGCCAGCTGATCGGTGTCACCGGCCAGTACGCCTCGGTGGACGAGGGGCTGTCCGGAGTCAACAACCTCATCATGATCGGCCGGCTGCTGGGCCAGCCACGCCGCCAGGCCCGCGCCCGGGCCGGCGAGCTGCTGGCGCGGTTCGGCCTCACCGAGGCGGCCGGGCGGCCGGTCAAGACCTACTCCGGCGGCATGCGGCGCCGGCTCGACCTGGCCGCCAGCCTGGTCGGCCGGCCCCGGGTGCTGTACCTGGACGAGCCGACCACCGGGCTGGACCCGCGCAGCCGCAGCGACGTGTGGGACATAGTCCGCACCCTGGTCGCCGACGGCGTCACCGTGCTGCTCACCACGCAGTACCTGGACGAGGCGGACCAGCTGGCCCACGACATCGTGGTGATCGACCACGGCAAGGTGATCGCCACAGGAACGCCCGACGAGCTGAAGGACAAGTCCGGCGGGCAGGTGCTCGAGGTGGAACCGGCCGACCGGAACCTGCTGGAGGTGGCCGCCGCGGTGATCGCGAACCGGACCGGGTCCGTGCCCGACGTCGATGCCGACTCGGGCATGGTGCGCGTCCCTGTGGCCGACGCGGCCGTGCTGCCGGCCATCATTCGCGAACTCGACGAGGCGCGCGTGGAACTCGCCGAGTTCACCCTGCGCAAGGCCAGCCTGGACGAGGTGTTCCTGGCCCTTACCGGCCGGGATCCGGCCGATGAGGACCACGACGACAACGGCAAGACCCGGGAACTTGAAAGGAGCCACCGGTGACCACGGCAACCATTCCCTTCGCCGAGCCGGCGGCCCGGCTCAACCCGCTGACCGGGCTGCGCCACACCTTCACCCTGACCTGGCGGAGCGTGCTGAAGATCAGGACCAACATGGAGGACGTAGTCGGCCTGAGCCTGCAGCCGATCATGTTCCTGCTGCTTTTCACCTACGTGTTCGGCGGTGCGATCGCCGGCGGCACCCACGCCTACCTGCAATACGCTCTGCCCGGGCTGCTGGTCATGACCGTGGTGTTCGCCACCCTGGGCACCGGCCTGATGCTCAACCAGGACATCACCGGGGGAGTGTTCGACCGGTTCCGCACGCTGCCGATCGCCCGCTGGGCGCCGCTGGGTGGCGCCGTGCTCGGCGACATGGTCCGCTACATGATCTCGGTGGCGATCACCCTCGGCTTCGGGATGGTGCTGGGCTTCCGTATCGGGACCAGCCCCGCGTCGGCCATCGCGGCCTGCCTGCTGCTGCTCACCTTCGCCCTGGCCATGTGCTGGGTGTCGGCGCTGATCGGGATGCTCGTGAAGACCCCGATGGGCGTGCAGATGTTCGGCTTCCTGGCCTTCTTCCCGCTGGTCTTCGCCAGCAACCTGCTGGTGCCGTCGCAGACCATGCCGGGGTGGCTGCAGGCGTTCGTGAAGGTCAATCCGATGACCGGCCTCACCACCGCGGAGCGCGGCCTGCTGACCGGCGGGCCGGCCGCCGGCGGCGCTGCACTCGCTGCTGTGGGCGCTGGGCATCTTCCTGGTCTTCGCGCCGCTCGCGGTGCGCGCCTACCGCCGCCGGACCTGAGGCGGTGCCAGCCCGGGGGAGCAGCCCCCCGGAACCCCCCGGTGAGCACGGCGCTGGTCACGCGCTCGCGGAAGGCTGGAGCCAGCCTTCCGCGAGCGCCAGCGCCTTCTCCCGGGGCAGGCCGCGGCCGCGCTGGTAAGCGGCGTCGAAGTCCGCCTCGCCCAGCCGCTGGCTTGCGGTGTCCCTGGCCTCCGGGGCGTCCAGGCTGCTGTGGTCGAAGGCGCCGCGGGTCGAATGCGCGGCGCCGAGCAGGACCGCGGCCCGCTCCGCGCCGGAGCGGCTGGTGCCGCTCCACAGCATGGCCGCGGCGATGCCATCCACCACGATCGCGACGGCCGCCAGGTCCTGGCTGTCGGCCGCCAGGCGGAGCGCCTCGGCCAGCCGGGCCCGCCCGCCGGTGAGGTTCCCGGTCCGGATGCTCGCCAGCGCTTCCCTGTTGATGGCCTGCGCCCGGAACGACCAGATCATCGGGGAGCCCTTGGCGGCCATCTGGGCATCCAGCTCGCTGCTGATCCGGGCGCACTCGGCCGGGTCACCGCGCAGCCAGGCGAGTTCGGCCTGGATGTAGCTGATCCACAGGTCGCTCTCTGACTCGCCCTGCCCGCGGGCGGCCTGCCGCGCCCGGGCCATATCGGCGAGGGCGCCGTCGTAGTCCCCCATCCGGCTACGCGATTTGGCGAGGGTGGCATACATCTGCGCGGTGTCTTCCCAGTCGGAAAGCTCCCCGCTCAGCTCCACGGCCCGCTCCAGGGCGGCGATCGCGCGGTCGTAGTCCCCGTCGAGCATGGCAAGCTCGGCCTGGCCGGCACACGCCAGCGCGGTGCCCCACCGGTCGCCGAGCGCCTCGAATCCGGCGAGCCCCTCGGCGCACCAGCGGGTCACGTCGTCCAGGCGGCCCAGGCTCATCGAGAAGAACGCGCACATGAGCCGGGCACCTGCCCGCATCCACGGGTCGGCCGAGTCGAAATGCGCGGCGAGCAGCCCCAGCGCCCGGTCCGGATCCTGCTTCTCATACAGCGCGAGTATCGCGGCCCCGACGATCACCAGCGGGTGCGGCGGGCGGTCACCGTCCGCCTCGCCGCCGGAGCCGGTCCCCGCGGTGATCAGGTACTCCACGTCCGCGAGTGGCTCCCTGACCGCGGTGACGTCCCAGGAGAAGTTGACCATGGTCAACGCGCAGACGGCCCGGGCGTGCACCACGGCGATGTCGCGCTCGGCACCGGATACAGGCGTGCTGATCGCCAGGATCTCCCTGGCCATCGTGCCGGCCTCCCGGCGCTGCCCGCGCAGCAGCCAGAACCAGCTCAGCGACTGCCCGAACCGCAGCGCCAGCGCCTCGTCACGGCGGTCGACCACCCAGTGCAGCGCCGCGTGCATGTTGTCCTGCTCCGCGGTCAGCCGCCGCATCCAGGTCTGCTGGCCAGCGCTGCGCAGCATGGGATCGCCGGTCTCGGCCAGCCGCAGGAAGTACCCGGCGAACGCGAGGCGCACCTGGTCCTCTTCGCCCGATTCGGCGAGGCGCTCCGCGCAGTACGCCCGGATCGTCTCCAGCATCCGGTACCGCGGCTCGTCATCCTCGGCCACCGTGAGGAACGACTTCTCCACCAGGCCGAAGATCGCGGGCAGGACGCCCTCCGCGGGCAGCGCGCCGTCCTGGCACACCTGTTCCGCCGCCGCGAGCGTGGCCCCGGCCGGGAAGACGGCGAGCCGCCTGGCGAGAATCTGCTCCGGCCCGGACAACAGCTCCCAGGTCCAGTCCACGACCGCGCGCAGCGTCTCGTGCCGCGGCACCGTCCGGCTGCCGCCGGTGAGCAGCTCGAACCGGGCATCGAGGCGCTCGGCGAGCTGGGCGGCGGAAAGCGTGCGCAGCCGGGCCGCGGCCAGCTCGATGGCCAGCGGCATGCCATCGAGCGCACGGCAGATCCGGGCGACGTCGCCGGCGTTGGTCTCGTTCACGGTGAATCCGGGCCGTACGGCCGCCGCACGGTCGGCCAGCAGCCGGACCGCGGCGTAGCCCGCGACCTGGCTGCCCGCGTCGCCTGCCGGTCCGGTGCCGGTCCCGTCCGGCGCCTGTTCGCCCGGCCCAGGACCGAGGGCGGGCGGCACCGGCAGCGGCGATACCGGCCACAGCGATTCTCCCGGGATCCGCAGCGGTTCCCTGCTGGTCACCAGCACGCGGACGTCGGGGCAACCGGCCAGGATCTGGTCGGCGAGCGCGGCGGCAGGGGCCACGATGTGTTCGCAGTTGTCCAGGATCAGCAGGTCGCGCCGTTCGGTGAGCGCGGCCACCAGTCGCTCCGCCGGTTCCGCGAGCGAACCGAGCTGGCCGGCCCCGGCGTGCGCGATCACCGGGCTCTCCCTGATGCCGAGCGCGTTCATCACCGCGGAGGGCACGTCGCCCGGGTCGGTCACCGGTGTCAGCTCCACGAACCACACCTGGCTGCCGGACCACGCCCGGCCCGGCCCGTCGTCCTGGCTGCGCGCCGCGGCTTCCCGGGACAGCCGGGCCGCCGTTTCCAGGGCAAGCCGCGTCTTGCCTGCCCCGCCGGGCCCGGTCAGCGTGACCAGCCTGCCCTCGTCCAGCATCTTCAGCACCCGCGTGACGTCCTCGTCCCTGCCGACGAAGCTGGTCAGCGGCTTGCGCACGGCAGCAGGCCGGGCCCGGTGCGGCGGGTCCCCGCCGGCCAGGAGTTCCGCGGCCGAAGCATCACCCGGCGCACGGGCCGGCCCGCTGTCCGGCACCCGGCCTGGTGCCGCCCCGGGCAGGTCCTGCCGGAGCACGCCCAGGTAGATCTGCTCCAGCTGGGGGGCTGGATCCACACCAAGCTCACTGGCGAGCAGGTCGCGCGCCTGCGCGTACTCCGCGACCGCTTCGGCCTGGCGGCCGGCCGCATACAGCGCGCGCATGAGCAGCCCGCGCGGGCGTTCGGCCACCGGATCCGCGGCGATCATGGCACGCAGCTCCCCGATCAGGCTCTCGCTCTCACCCAGGGCCAGGCCCGCCTCGATCAGGTCCAGCGCGGCCCGGGCCCGCAATTCCTCCAGCCGCGCGGCGGGCCCGCTGGCGAACCGCACACCCGAGGCGTCCGCGAGCGCCGGCCCGCGCCAGGCATCCAGGGCCTCCCGGAGTACCCGCCTGGCCGTGACCGGGTCGCCGGAGGCAAGCGCCTGACTGCCCCGCCTCGCCAGTGCCTCGAAGGCGACGGCGTCAACCTGCTCCGGCGGCACCGCCAGCCGGTAGCCGGCCGGTTGTGACTCGACCACCTGGTCACCCAGGCCGGCCTGCCGCAACGCGGCCCGCAGCCGGGACACCAGGGATTGCAGCGCGTTGCCTGAGTTGGCCGGCGGCTCCTCCTCCCAGAGCCGTTCGATCAGCGAGTAGGCAGGTACCACCTTGCCCGCGTCGAGTGCCAGCAGGATGAGCAGCAGGCGCACCCGGTGCCCGCCGACCTGCACCGGCCGGCCGGTCTCGTCGTGCACCGCGAGGGTGCCCAGTAGCCCGATCCGCACTGTGCCTGCTCTCAGCCCTGCCCGCTTGTCGCCCTCTTCGCCAGCCGTTGCCGCCCGCGCTCAGACCCATTGTCCCGTGCCGGTGCGACTGTACGGGCGGGGGCGCCCTAGGGCCAGCTGATATCGGGGCCGTCGGGCAGGCCGAGGCTGGCGAGCGGCACGTCCCAGCGCTTGATCTTCGCCCAGTCGAACTGGAACCGGTCCATCGCCTCCGCCGTGGTGATCCAGCGCTTGATCTGCTCCCCGTTCGCGTCGTGGTCAAGCAGGAACACCTGCGGCGAGTCGGTCGTCTGGAAAATGACGCACTTGTCCGGGAGTTGCGGCCCGGCGTCCAGCTGGCTCACGTGCAGATCCAGGATCACGCCGGGCGCGGTCGCGTCGTAGCGGTAGACCCAGTTGGCGCCGAGGGTGAACAGCCGGGCCATCACCTGCTGGGTGGGTATCAACCGCCGGAGGCCCTGGTCCATCAGGTACACGCTGGGATCCCCGTACTGCTGAACGCGAAGGCCGTTCAGATCGTGACGCGGTGCCATCGTGACCTTCTCCTCCGCTGGAGTGCTGCCCCTGGCCGCCCGGCGGGCGAGCCGCTGCCAGCGTCTCAGCCTGCCCGATAGGTGAGCGTATGCGCATCGGCCGGGCCAGGGTGCGCCGGGGCGTGCGTCCGTTCCCGCGCCGCGGGGCCGCGGCCGGCCCGGCGGTGCCCGGGCGCATGCCTTGACCGGCGCGGGCCGGGCACCGAGACTACTGACTGGTAACCGATAACGCATTTCGCCCCAGCGGGATGGCGCCTGACGGCCGCCGTGATTGTGGCGTGCCGGGGTGGGCGGGCCCGGAACCTGCGGGACCGGGACGGGAGATGAGGTCGGCCATGCAGCGAAACCGATTCCCAGCCAGCCTCGGCGGCCGTTACCTGCTGGCAGCGGCCAGCCTGGCATTAGCGCTGGCCGGGATCACCTCAGGCACCGCACAGGCCGGGACTGCCGCCGGCGGGCCGCTGCCGCTCGTCGTCCGGACCGACCACGGCCTGGTGCGCGGGCTGGACCAGCATGGCGCACGGGAGTTCCTCGGCATCCCCTACGCGGCACCGCCGACCGGCGCGAACGCGTGGCGGCCGCCGCAGCCGTTCCCGCCCTGGAGTGGGGTCAGGGCAGCCACGAAGCCGGGGCACGACTGTGCGCAGACCGGCAGCCTCGCGACCGGCGTGCCGACCACCAGCCTGTTCGAGAACTGCCTGTTCCTGAACGTCTATACGCCGCCGCGGGGGACCGGTCACCCGCTTCCGGTGATGGTGTGGATCCATGGCGGCGGCTTCACCGGCGGCGCGGGCCGGATCTACGACGGTGCTGTGCTGGCCGCCAGGCACCACGTGATCGTGGTGACCATCAACTACCGGCTCAGCGCGTTCGGCTTTCTCGCGCTGCCGTCGCTTGACGCAGAAAGCCCCGGCAACTCCAGCGGCAACTACGGGCTGATGGACCAGCAGGCCGCGATGCGCTGGGTGCAGGACAACGCGTTCGCGTTCGGCGGCGATCCGGGCAAGGTGACGATCTTCGGTGAGTCCGCGGGCGGTGCCAGCGTCTGCGCGAACATGGCCTCGCCGACCGCGCTCGGCCTGTTCTCCCATGCGATCGCGGAGAGCGGGTGCATCTTCCCGACCCCCGGCAAGAAAGCCGCGGAGCAGCAGGGCACCGCCCTTGCCAAGAGCCTGGGCTGCGCCAAGCCCGCCACCGCGGCGGCCTGCATGCGCACCAAGCCGGTCGCCGCGATCCTGAAGGCCGAGCCATCGGCCGGGCTGTCCTGGGGCCCGGTCTCCGGTGGGTTCACGCTGCCGCTGTCGCCGTTGCGGGCGTTCGAGACCGGCCGGTACCTGCACGTCCCGCTGCTGCAGGGCACCAACCACGACGAGGGGCGGTTCTTCGTCGGGCTCGAGTTCGATGCGCTGGGCCATCCGCTGACCGCGGCGCAGTACCCCGGGGTCGTCGCCGCCCAGTTCGGCACCAAGGCGGCCCCGGCGATCCTCGGCCACTATCCGCTGACGGCGTTCGCGTCCCCGGACCTCGCCTTCGCGAAGGTGCTCACCGACTCCGAGTTCAGCTGCCCGGCACTGCTGGCCGACATCCTCACCCAGCACAGCGGGACCTACGCCTACGAGTTCAGCGACCCGGCCCCGCCGGACGACTTCGGCTTCAAGTTCAGCTTCCCGCTCGGCGCGGCGCACAGCACGGAACTTCAGTACGTGTTCGGCAAGGTGCCGCTGCTTGACATCACGCCGTCGTTCAAGCCGGACCAGGCCGCGCTGTCCGCGCAGATGATGGGCTACTGGACCCAGTTCGCCGCCACCGGCAACCCCAACGCCGGCGCGGCGCCGCGCTGGCCGCGGTTCGGTGGCACCGCGCCGCAACTCCAGGAACTGATACCGAAGGCGACCGCGCCGGAGTCCGGGGCCGTCTTCGCCGGGTTCCATCAGTGTGCCTTCTGGGCCACTGTCGAAGGCCAACTGGCGCCCCGGTGATCCGCCGCTCAGCCAGGTGACGTATCCCCTGTGCGGGACCGCCCGCCATGTGGTGGCGGGCGGCCCGGACATGAGGGGGATCCCATGAGCGCTGAGGTCAACATCAAGATCATTCAAGGCGTGTATGAGGCGTTCGGCCGTGGCGACGTCGCCACGATTCTCGACGCGGTTGCCGAGGACGTGGACTGGGCCGCCGAGGCCGCCTCGTCCGCCGCGCCCTGGTACGGCGTACGGCGCGGCAAGGGCGAGGTCGCTCAGTTCTTTGCGGCGTTCGGCACGGCCATGGAGGTCGGGGAGTTCACGCCGGTCTCCTTTGCCGCGAACGACACCGACGTGCACAGCGTGGTCCGGTTCCGTGCCACGTCACGCGCGACCGGCAAGTCGGCGGCGATGAACCTGCACCACTTCTTCACGTTCCGCGACGGCAAGATCGCCTACTACCGCGGTACCGAGGACACCGAGCAGACAGCGGCGGTGCTGCGGGGCTGACCCGGCCGCGACAACCGGCCGCCCGATGCCATCGGGTTACCTGCCGGGTTCGCCGGTGGCGAAGTGCGGCCGGCGGCGCTCATGGACCGCTGCCCACTGGTCCCGTGGGCGTTCTCCCAGCCCGGCGATCAGCCTGATGGCGTCGGGCGGCCCTGTCAGGAGATGCCGCGCGAGGTGCCCGGCTCGCCCATGATTGGCCGTTGATTGGCCGTCGTCCATTTACGAATTGTTTATGGCAAAGGTAAAATTTTCATATATTATTGATAACCGGCGTCATAGGTTATGGCAGAGAGGGCGCCGGTGCAGGCCTTTCCGGATGCTTTCGAGGTGGCCTACCGACTGCTGCGCTCCCGCATTGCCGTGGTGCGAAGCATGGGGCCGAATGGCACCGGCGCCCTCGCTCGGGAAACATGACGGAGCGAAGGAGCGACGATGAGACTGCCATTGTCCGATCTCGTCACCAGGTGCCGGGAGAGCGACCCGGCGCAGACCAGCCCGTCGACACGCGACTCGCAGCGGCTACGGCGGCGGTGGCCCTCGCCATCGGCTTGACCGTCGCCGCGGCGGCAGGCCAGTCCGCGTCCGCGACCGGCCGGCCGGCCTACCTGAACGCGCGCCTGCCGGTCCAGGCGCGGGTCGCCGACCTGCTGGGCCGGATGACCCTGCCGGAGAAGATCGGCCAGATGGTGCAGATCGAGGCCACGCAGGTCACCGACAAGAGCAACGACTGCACCAGCACCGGTGGCTTCAACCTGCCGAACCCGGTCTGCGAGCAGAAGATCCTCGTCGACGACAACGCCGGCTCGATCCTGGCGGGCGGAACCGACATCCCGCCGGACACCACCGGCGGGGGCGGCATCGGCAACACCGGCCTGGACTGGGCCAACGAGTACAACACCATGCAGTCCTACGCGATAGCACACTCGCGGCTGCACATCCCGGTCATCTTCGGCGTCGACGCGGTGCACGGTTTCGGGCACCCATGGCAGGCGCCACTGTTCCCGCAGAGCATCGGAACGGGCGCCACCTGGGATCCGTCCGCCGCCATGGCGGCAGGCCAGGTCACCGCGAACGCGCTGCGCGCCACCGGGTGGGTCTGGGACTTCGCCCCCGTGCAGGACCTGGCCCGGGACAACCGCTGGGGCCGCTACTACGAGACCTGGGCCGAAGAGCCGCAACTCGCTGCGGCGATGGGCGGCGCCTACGTCCGCGGGCTGCAGTCGATCCCCGGCCACGGCCTCCGGGTCACCGCCACGGTCAAGCACTTCGCCGGGTACTCCGAGTCGATCAACGGCCACGACCGGGTCCAGGCTGAACTGCCGATCCGTTACCTGCAGGACCAGTTCCTCCCCGCCTACGCGGGTGCCGTCAACGCCGGGGCGGGCACGGTCATGGTGGACTCCGGTTCGGTCAACGGGATTCCCGCCACCGCGTCGCACTTCCTGCTCACCACCGAACTGCGGCAACGACTCGGCTTCAAGGGCGTGGTGATCAGCGACTACGGTGACGTGCCGGCGCTGGCCACGACCTACCACATGGCTTCCGACCTGGCCGGGGCCGCCGCGCTCGCGATCAACGCCGGTGTCGACGTGGCCATGCTGCCGTTCAACGCCGACCAGTGGCAGACCGCGGTGCAGCAGGATGTGTCGGACCACTCCATCTCCATGGCAACCATCAACGCGGCGGTCCAGCGGATCCTCACGCTGAAGTTCAACCTCGGGCTGTTCAATCACCCGCTGGTCAACGCCAGCGCGGCGGACGCCGCAGTGACCGCCGGGCGGGCCGACACGCTGCGGGCGGCACGCGAGTCGATCACACTGCTGCGCAACCAGAACAGCACCTTGCCGCTGTCGGCAACCAGCAAGATCGTGGTGACCGGGCCGAATGCGGACAATATGGCCTACCAGCTCGGCGGCTGGAGCGTGAGCTGGCAGGGTGCCTACACCAGTGGCCACGTGTGCTGTGAAGGGCCGCCCAACCAGATCCCGCCGGGCACCACGGTGCTCAAGGGGCTGCAGGGCGAGGACCCCAACGTCACCTACGCGGCTGACCAGGCGACCGCGGTCGCGGACGCGGGGTCGGCGGACGCCGTGGTCGTCGCCGTCGGCGAGAAGGCGTACGCCGAGGGCCTCGGAGACAACCCCGCGCCACAGCTCACGCCGGACCAGCAGAACCTGGTCAGCGCCCTGGAGGCGACCGGTAAGCCGGTGATCGTGGTGGTCGTCGCGGGCAGGCCGCTCGGCCTCGGCCCGGCCGAGCAGGCCAACGCGATCCTGATGGCTTACCAGGGCAGTACCGAGGCGGGCCAGGCGGTGGCCGACGCCATCTTTGGCAAGATCGACCCCAGCGGGCATCTGCCGGTGACCTGGCCGTCCGACGCCGCCGCACCGGGCGGGGACTTCAACACCGGGGCCCCGTCGCCGCTCGGGGACCAGCCGAAGGTCTTCGACCAGCTGCCCTACACCGGCTCGGGCCAGGGCAGCGGCTACAACCCGCTCTACCCGTTCGCCTACGGGCTGTCCTACACCACCTTCAATGTCACAGGGCTGTCCGCAACCCAGAGCGTGTCCCGGGCCGGTACGGTGACGGCCGCGTTCACCGTGTCCAATACCGGCAGCGTGGCGGGCACGGACGTGGTCCCGGTCTACGTCCACCAGCCGGTCAGCCTGGTGGTGGTCCCGCCCCAGCGGCTGGTCGGGTTCGCCCGGGTGACGCTGAATCCGGGGCAGACGAAGACCGTGCACGTCGCCTTCCCGGCCTCGGCGCTGGCGGTCACGCCCGGCGACATCAGCGGTGCCGCCCCGCCGCAGGTGGAACTCGGCGCCTACCAGGCGCAGATCGGCACACCGGCCACCCTCAGCGCGGACTTCACCATCCACAGCTGACACCACGGAAAGGATTCCGACCGAAACTGGCACCCCGGCGGGATCCGTCCGCCCCTCGCGGGCGAACGGGCTCCCCGCCGGGGTGCCTTTTGGAATGCCCGCCCCACCGTATGGCCAGGTGCGCACATCGGCCCGGTTTTCCGTATTGCATATATTTCATTAATTGCCGGGCCAAGAAAAGGCCGCGTCACCGGCAAGGATCGCCGGAATTAACGGCCGGCATGCCGTAACCTAGCTGGCGTCCCTGGCGTAAAGTCCTGAAGCCAGCCCGGGATACGGACGGATTTGTGCCCCCCGCTACACATTGTCCGTCCCTTGCCTGGCGCTGCGCGCGCCGTGGCCGCGAAATCATCTTTTCTGACGGGGTGGGGTTTTGTGACCGTATTGCGGCGTGGGTTTCCGGCTGGGCTGAGCGCCTGTCTCGCGGCGGCACTGGCCGCCGCCGGGCTCACCGCGATGGGTGGCCCGGCGGCCACCGCCTCGGCGGCCGGGCCGCCCACGGTGAACCTGAAGATCCTGCTGATCGGGGAGGGGTCCGCCGACCCCACGACCGCCGCCTGGCAGGCCGCGCTGACCAGTGAGGGCGTGCCGTACACCCTGGTCACCGCGAGCGGTTCGGCGCCCAATGAGACGGTGAACCTGCCGGCCCTGTCCAGCGGTGGCACCGGCAACTTCAACGGCGTTGTGATCGCCGACTCCCCGGCGGACTACGCCGCCGGGCAACTGGCGGCCCTGGATTCTTACGAGTCGTCGTTCGGCGTGCGCCAGGTGGACGGCTACATGTTCCCGTCCCCGGCGCTGGGCGTGACCGACGTGACCGGGGGTCCGCTCGATGGCACCACCGGCACCCTGACCCAGGCCGGTCTGACTGCCTTCCCCGAGCTCAAGGGCCCCGTCCCGTTCGACGTCGGCAGCTACGGCTACGGCGCCACGGTCGACGCCGGGGCGCCGTACACACCGTTCCTCACCGATGCCGCCGGGCATGTCATGGCCGGGGTGTACCAGCACCCGGACAGCGACCCGCAGGCCGGGGTGGCCGAACTCGCGCTCAACTTCGACTACAACACCAGCCAGACCCAGTGGCTGCTGCTCGCCCCTGCGCTGATCAACTGGGTGACCCAGGACACCCACCTCGGCCTTTACCGCAACTACTTCGGCCAGGACATCGATGACCTGTTCATCGCCGACAACGAGTGGAGCCGGCAGTTCCAGTGCACGCCCGCCGCCACCGACCCGCCCGACTACACCTGCCCGCCCGGAGTCGCCAACAACCCGGCCGACACCCCGCCGGACGTGCAGATGTCCGCGGCAGACGTGGCCTACGTGGACGCCTGGGAGAAGCAGACCGGGATCCGGCTTGAGCTGGCGTTCAACGGCCTGGGCGCGTGCAGTGCGGACACCGTCGCGGACGAGTCCAGCGCGAACTGCACCGGCAGCGCCACCGACAGCGGCGTCACCTACACCGACCCCGGCCAGAACGTCGACCCGGGCAACCCCGACGACGGCGCCTTCGTCAACGCGCTGCTCGCCGACCAGGGCGACTTCAACTGGATCACGCACACCTGGTCACACCTGTTCCTCGGCTGCGTCGTCTGGCAGCCGCAGCCGCTCACCTCGGTGACCAGTAATCTCTTGGGCGGCAGCCTCGCCGCGGGCATCTACAGCTACGAGATCACCGCGGCCACCGCCTACGGTGAGTCCGAGCCATCCACGCCGCAAAAGGCCATCGTCCTGCCCTTCGGGTCGGTCACCCTGACCTGGCCGGAGGCGGCCAACGGATTCAGCACCGACGGCGGCAGCTCGGGTCCCTCCTTGGCCCAGGAGGAGGCCAGCCACACCGGCGGCACCGGGTTCTGGGGCTACAACATCTACCGGGAGGACCCCGGAATCCGACAGCTACGGGCTGGTGGGCCAGGTGCCGGAGAATCCGTCGGCCACGTCCGGCACGACCTACAGCTTCACCGACACCGGCGCCACCCCGGGTGTGGCGCCGAACTCGGGCCCCGGCTTCCCGACGGCCACCAACCCCGGCATCGACTGCGCCAACGGGCCCGGCGGCTGGCTGCCGGCCAGCAGCAGCACGCCCGACTCGTCGATCGACCAGGAGATCGGGCTCGACCAGGCGTTCGCGGCCGCCAACGGGCTCACGAACTACTCCCCGGCCGCCGTCGTGACGGGCGAGCACTCCGGGGTGGAGAACCCCAACATGCCGTCGGCCCTGAACGCGACGGGCGTGACCACGTTCGCCCAGGATGCCTCCAGGCAGCCGCAGCAGTACTCGCTCGGCGGCGCGCTCGGCGCGCCGCGCTACCCGAGCAACATCTACTACAACGCGTCGAACTGGCCGGACGAGGTTAACGAGTACAACACGCTGTACGTGAAGCAGGGCGTGCCGCTCGGCGACCCCGGCTACCCGGGCGACATCGGGCACTGCGTGGATACCGCGGTCACCACCTGCCTGAGCCAGCCGGCCACCGAGGCCGACGTGCTCGCGTCCGAGACCCACATCATGATGAGCCACGTCCTCGGCAACGACCCGCGGGTCAGCTACGCCCACCAGTCGGATCTCATCGGCCCGGCCACCCAGAACGGCCAGGACTACGGCTACACGATCCTGGCCCTGATCAACTCGATGCTGAGCCAGTACAGCAACTGGTTCACCGCGACCGCGCCGCTGGACCAGGTGACCGACGTCAGCGACGCCCAGGTGCTGGCCGAGCAGGGGGCCTGGGCCTCGGCCGTGGCCAGCGGCCAGGTGACCGCGACCGAGTCCGGCGGCACGGTGACCATCACCAACAACGGCTCCGGCGTCAAGGTGCCGGTTACGGTGCCGCCGGGCACCACGGGCAGCGGCGGCGCGGCCTTCGGCCAGCCCTACGGCGGCATCCTGTCGGCCTGGGACGACCTCGGCAACGGCGCCACGCAGACGCTGACCGAGAGCGAGGCCCCGGTCATCACCAGCGCCTCCGCGGCAACCTCGATCGTAGGCAGCGCGTTCAGCTTCACCGTGCGCACCACCGGTGCCCCGGCCCCCGCGCTCGCCGAGTCCGGCCCCCTGCCGGCCGGGGTCACGTTCACCGACAACGGCGACGGCACCGCCACCATCTCCGGCACCCCGGCGGCCGGCAGCGGCGGCAGCTACCCGATCCTGCTCACCGCGACGAACCCGGCCGGCGGGGTGAGCACCTCCTTCACGCTGACCAACGCCCAGGCCCCGGCCATCACCAGCCCGTCCACCGCGACGTTCACCGCGACCCTGGCCGGCAGCTACACGGTGACGACGACCGGATACCCGGCCGCCACCATCACCGAGACCGGCACGCTGCCCGGCGGCCTGTCGTTCACCGACCACGGCAACGGCACCGCCACCATCTCCGGCACCCCGGCCAGCGGCACAGCGGGCAGCTACCCGGTCACGGTTTCGGCCACGAACGCCTCGGGCAGCACGGCCACCCTGGCGCTGACCATCACCGTGCAGGCGCCCGCCGCGCCGGCGATCACCAGTGGCAGCATCGCGTTCTTCACCGCCGGCCAGGCCGGTGCGGCCGCGGTCACCACGACGGGAGCACCCGTCCCCGCCATCACCGAGACCGGTGCGCTGCCTGGCGGGCTGTCCTTCACCGACAACGGCAACGGCACCGCGCTGATCTCGGGCACCGCCCCGGCGACCGGCACCGCCAGCCTCACCGTCAAGGCCAGCAACGGGATCAGCCCGGACGCTAGCCAGGCCTATACCGTCATCGTCGGGCAGGCGCCGAAGTTCACCAGCGCGGACAGCGCCACGGCCACGCCCGGATCGTCCTTCAACTTCACCGTGAAGGCCGGCGGGTACCCCGCGCCGAGCTGGGGCGAGTCCAACCTGCCGCCGGGCGTCAGCTTCACCGGCAACGGCGACGGCACCGCCACCCTGTCCGGCACGCCGACCACGCCGGGAACCTATGCGATGCCGCTGATGGCCACGAACGCCTACGGCTCGGCGCAGCAGACCCTCACCATCACCGTCCAGCAGGCCCCGGCCATCACCAGCAAGAAATCGGTGAACCTGACGGTCGGCGCGCCGGGCTCGTTCTCGGTGCAGACCACCGGCAGCCCGACCGCGTCGATCACCGAGTCCGGGGCGCTGCCGTCCGGGGTCAGCTTCACCGACAACGGCGACGGCACGGCCACACTGGCTGGCACCCCGGCGTCCGGGACCTCGGGCAGCTACCCGCTGACGATCACCGCGGCGAACGGGGTCAGCCCGAACGCCACCCAGAGCTTCACCCTCACCGTCAACCCGGCCACCCCGACCGCCCCGGTCATCAACAGCGGGGGCTCTGCGGCCCTCACGGTCGGCACGCAGGGCTCGTTCTCGGTGCTGACCACCGGTAATCCGACCGCGTCGATCACCGAGTCCGGGGCGCTGCCGTCCGGGGTCAGCTTCACCGACAACGGCGACGGCACGGCCACACTGGCTGGCACCCCGGCGTCCGGGACCTCGGGCAGCTACCCGCTGACGATCACCGCGGCGAACGGGGTCAGCCCGAACGCCACCCAGAGCTTCACCCTCACCGTCAACCCCGCCGCCGCCGCGCCGGTCATCACCAGCGCGGGCGCGACCACCTTCGCGGCCGGGCAGCCGGGCTCGTTCACGGTCACCGCCACCGGCATCCCGGTGCCTGACCTGTCGGCCACCAGCACCCCCGCGCTGCCGTCCGGGGTCAGCTTCACCGACAACGGCGACGGGACGGCCACGCTGACCGGCACGCCCCCACAGGGCAGCCAGGGCAGCTACCTGCTCACCATCAAGGCGGCCAGCTCGTCAGGGACGGCCAGCCAGAGCTTCCTGCTGACCGTGAACAGCGGGCTGGCCATCACCAGCGCGGCCGCGGCGACCGTGACCGATGGCAGTGCCTTCAGCTTCAAGGTCACCACCACGGGCACGCCCGCGCCCACGCTGGGCCGGGCGGGCGGCCTGCCGACCGGGGTCACCTTCACCGACAACCGGAACGGGACGGGCACCCTCTCCGGCACACCCACCGCGGCCGGATCGTTCCCGCTGACCTTCACCGCCAGAAACCGGACCGGCACGACAAGCCAGGCATTCGTGCTGATCGTGGACAAGGCGCCAGCCTTCACCACCGCGACGACCGTCAAGGAGACCGCCGGCCTGGCGTTCACCGCGATCGCCGGCGCCAGCGGCTTCCCGGCACCGAGGCTGAGCAGCGGGGATCTGCCCGCCGGTGTCAGCTTCTCGGACGACGGCGGCGGGGCGGGCACCCTGTCCGGCAGCGCCGCGGTCAAGCCGGGGAACTATCCGGTGACGGTTACCGCGGCGAACGCCGCCGGCACCGTGACCCGGACGGTCACCCTGTCGGTCAAGGCACCCGGGTCGAAAGCACCGGTCCCCGCCTTCACCAGTGCGGCGGCCGCGACCGCGGCGGCGGGCCAGCCGGCTGACCTCAGCTTCACCACGGCGGGGAGCCCGACCGGGTTCGTCACGAACATCACCAGGAACGGTGCGCTCCCGGCCGGCCTGACGTTCACCAACAACGGCAACGGCACCGCCACGCTGACCGGCACCCCGTCGGGGTCCAGCGGCGGCAGCTACCCGCTCACGCTCTCCGCGCAGACCGCGGGCGGGGTCACCACCCAGGCGTTCGTGCTGACGGTCACCGCCGATCCCGCGATCATCACGAGTACCAGCGCCACCGCCACGGTCGGATCCGGGTTCAGCTTCACCGTCCGGGCGAAGGGATTCCCGGCGCCGACCCTGACCGAGACCGGCGCCACACCGCAGGGGCTCACCTGGACCGACAACGGCGACGGCACGGCCACCCTGGCCGGCGCCCCTGGGGTGGCCCAGGGCGGCGTCTACAAGCTGACGTTCACCGCCGCCAGCGGGTACGGGACTGCGACCCAGTCCTTCACGCTTACCGTCGTCCAGGCGCCGGGCATGCTCAGCGCCCCGGCGGCGACCGCGGTCCACGGGAAGGCGTTCAGCTTCACCTTCGCCGCGGCCGGCTATCCGGTGCCGGTCATCGGGCACAGCGGTTCGGTGCCCGGACTGAAGTTCGGCACGAGCAGCAACGGCGCGCTGACCCTGTCCGGCATCCCGACCGCCGCCGGCACCTACGGCCTGACCATCACCGCAAGGAACTCCGTGGGCTCGGTGACCCAGGCCTTCACGCTGGCGGTGAGCTGAGCCGATGAAGCGGGCACGCGGGGCGCATGCCGCCGACTTGCTGGCGCGGCCGGCCCGTGCGGCGCGGGCCCTGGCCGGGTGGATACCGGGGACAAAGGCCCTGGCCGGGCTGGCGTGGCGGGAGCGCGGGCCCAGGGCCCGGATCGCGTTGCTGGCCGGGCTTGCCGTCGCCGTGCTGCTCGGGGCCGGGGCCGGGGCCGCCCTTGGCGGTGCCGGTCATCCGTCACATACCACCGAGGCACCCGGGACCGCCGCGGTGCCGGGCTCCGCGACGCGGGCGGCGCGGTGGCTGGCCGGCCCGGCCGGCCAGCTGCTCAGCGCGGTGAGCGGCGACCTCGGCCGGCTCACCGTGGCCGAGCGGTCGCGGCAGTTGGGCCCGGCCAGGCTGGCCGGGCTGCGGCTGACCGCGGACGCGAGGGCGGCCCTGGCTGGCCTGGCGCCGCCCGGCGGGGCGCGGCTGTACCGGGCGGCGCTGACCGAACTTGTGCAGGCCGGCCGCCGCGCCGCGGCCGGCTCGGTGCCGCGGACGCCAGCCTGCGGGCCGGCGAGAGCACGATCACCAAGGCGACCGCGATGGCAAATTCCCCTGCCACGGCGGGACTCCCCGGCGGCCAGGTACGGGAGCCAGCCGGACAGTAAGCCCTTCCCTGCAGCTTGACCTGGGACGTTCGGCCTAGGTCCTCCTCCCCCATGCCATGGCGTCCATGGGACCTTCGGCACGGGGGATTGCGCCCCCGCAGGTCGGGAGTTTTGCCTCTGAGAATCCACTCCCAGAAAAAACAGGATGGTGATTACCAACTCGGAATAACAGCCAAGAGAGGCAGAGCCATGAAAACGGCAGCCATCGTCCTGAGCGGGCTCGGCCTGTTCGCCGCCACCTACGCTGCCGGCCCTGCCATGGCAGCAGACCACTCACCGGCCACCCACACCTCCCACGCCGCCGCGGCCACCTGGTGGCAGCCGGCCAACTCCGGCCCGAACAACGGCCCGGAGTGGCAGTGGGAGCTTGACCACCCGCTGCGCGTCGGCAACGCGGCCGACATGGGCACCGGGGCGACGAACGCCGCCGGCACGCTGGCTGCCAACCCGACCGTCTTCGACATCGACGGCATCGAGAACCCCGCTTCGACCGTCACCGCCCTGCACAACCTGGGCGACAAGGTCGTCTGTTACGTCGAGATCGGCTCGGCCGGCAACTACTACGGTGCCTCCGACGAGGGCATCCCCGTCACCTACTACGCGCAGCTCAAGGCGGCCGGTGACCTGGGCGCCAAGATGGCCGGATATCCCGAGTACTACCTCAACGTCAACTCGCCGTCCACGGTCTCGATCGTCGAGTCGATGATCCACCAGCAGTGTGCCGCCAAGGGCTTCGACGCGGTCGAGCCGGACATCGGCGACTCCTACACCGACAACAACGGCTTCGGCATCACCGAGGCGCAGAACGCGGCCTACGACAACACCCTCGGCACCTACGCGCACAGCCTCGGGCTGGCCTGGGGCCAGAAGAACGGCGACCAGGACCCGTCCTTCGCCAAGATGCAGGAGCCGGTCGCGGACTTCCTGCTCACCGAGGAGTGCAACTACTACCACACCTGCGCGACGGTGACGGCTCCCTACGTGGCCGCGCACAAGCTGGTGCTGAACGCCGAGTACACCGACGACTGGGGCAGCAGCAGGGTGGCGGATCTCAAGAAGTTCTGCGCGGCGGACATCGCGGGCGGCATCGACGGGGACCTGTTCACCTCGGCCCTGTCCGGTCAGCACCACCCTTGCCAATAGCCGGTCAGCACCACCCCGGCCAGTAAGCGTGTGACCCGGTTCCCCGCGCTACCCCTCGGGGAACCGGGTCACCGTCCAGCACGATCCAGGCCAGCGCCGGAGTCAGGGCGCTGGCTTTGGCACATGTCCGCGGCATACGCGTTCTCGGCCGGCCAGTAGCGGGGCAGCGAACGGTAGGGGTTCCGCCCGGCCATGTCGGTCACGTAGACGTAGCCGGCGTGCCGCCGCAGGGCCAGCCGGAGCGCCTCAGCCAGGCGCGAGCCCGGGGTGGCATACACGACATGGGAGAACCGGGCGGCCGGATACCTGTCCACCCAGGTGGGCACCTGGAGGCTGGTGTAGCGGGCGTAGCTCCCCTCGTAGGCCAGCACCACGTCACCGAGGGCCATGTACCGCCGGTTCGGGTAGGTGCCGGGGTTCAGCATCACCGGTGCGCCCGGATGGGCGTGCCTGATGTAGCTGGTCAGCTTCTGGTAGTAGGAGAGCTCAGCGGTGCCGGTCGCGGCCTCGTCGAGGAAGATGCCGGCGACGTGGTACCAGGCCAGGTAGTGCCGGATATCCGCCTCCACCGCGGCGGCCGGGCGCCGTGCGTAGCCGGTGCTGGCGTAGCCCAGGACCTTGATCCCGGCGGCCTGCGCCCGCGCGACGGCTGCCGCGTAGGCCCGGTTGGGGGCGCTGCCCGCGCCGGTGCTGGTGATGTCCAAGATCATGACGGCGGGAGCCGGCTGGCTGTCGATCGCCGTGGTCCAGGCGGCGCCCGGGTAGAAGTAGGCAGGCACGCTGATCTCCTCGCACCGCGCGCTGGATCCGGGCCGCAGCCACAGCACCAGCAGGCCGGCCAGGGGCAGCAGGGCCGCCAGCGCGAGCAGCAGCCGGGACCGGCGGCCCCAGCGGCCGGCCCGGCGCGGCGCCGGGCCGCGTCCTGGCCCGGTCACGTCGCCCGCTGGTCGAGCAGGTCCGCCGGAAGCCGGTCCCACGGGTTGGGGCCGCCCCGGTCGGTGATGTACACGCAGCCCGCGTTGCGCCGGGCCGCGAGCCAGCGCGCATCACGGAAAGACCCGGTCGGCACCGAGTGCGGGAGATGGTAGAACTGCGCCGCCGGGCGCGACCGTGCCCAGCGCGGTATGGCCAGGTCAAGATACGCGGGCCAGGGACCTTCGAACGTACCGAGCAGGTCGGCATGCTGCGCGTAGGCCTCCACCGGGTGCGCGCCGTGATTCAGCGCCACCTCCCGGGCCCCGAGCCGGCGCGCGCCTTCGGCCAGGTCCGCGTAGTGGCCCAGGTACTCGGCACCGGTCGTCGCACGGTCGAAGAACACGCCGGTGACCTGGTACCAGTCCAGGTAGCGGCCGAGGTCGGCCAGGGCTTCGCGGGGCGGCCGCAGGCCGTAGCTGGTGTCCACGTACCCGGCCACGGGTACGCCGGCCGCGAGGAGCCGGTCCACCGCCGGCCGGACGACGGCGTCGGGCGCGGCCCCCGGCCCGTCGGCCAGGTTGAGCACGACGAGCCGGACCTGTTCCGCCTGCCCGGCCAGCCAGGCCCACTCGGCGGGATGGCTGGCCGGGTGGAAGTAGGCGGGCACGATCAGCCGCGGCATGACAAGCTCCGAGCCATCCCCGGCGGGCGCGCTCATCCGGTCGCCGCCCACAGGTCGGCCAGCGAGACGGCGAGATCGCGGCGCGGCCGCCAGCCCAGGTCGCCGCTGGCGCGGCTGATGTCGGCCTGCTGCCAGGGAATGTCCGGCGATCTGGGCTGGCCCGGCGCGTCCTCGTGCACGGCCGCCGGGTAGCCGCTGGCCGCCACCAGTGCGCAGACCATAGCCCGTACCGGCACGCCCCGGCCGCTGCCCACGTTGAGCACCGGATGCGGCAGCGACCCGGCGGTCACCGCCGCGAGCACGGCGTCGGCGACGTCTCGTGGGTCGACGAAATCCCGGACCGCATCCAGCGGCCCGAGCCGCACGTCGGTGCCGTGCGCGAGCGCCCGGCGCAGTTCTGCCGCCAGGCGGCCCGGCAGGCTGGCGGCCGGCGCGCCGGGACCGACCGGGTTGAAGACCCGCAGCACCACGGCGTCGAGACCGGCCGCCGCGGCGGTGCCGACGAGCCGCGTGCCGGCCAGCTTGGTCACCCCGTACATCCCGGCGGGCCTGGCTACGGCCTGCTCGGTGACCGGGACGCCGGGGTCGGCGGCACCGTATTCGGCCGCGGAATCCGAGGTGCACGAGCCTGGCCGGCGCGGCCCGCAGCATCGCAGTCACCAGCGCGTACGTGCCGTCGATGTTGGCGGCGACCAGCGCACCTGGCTGGCCGGAGATGGCCCCCGCGCAGTTCACCACGGCATCGGGGGCCACATCGGTGAGCATCGCGGCGATCGCGGCCGGCCCATCGGCGGCCAGGTCCGCCAGCCGGTGGCAGGGCGAGTCAGGCAGCGGGGAGCGGCCGGCGGTGACCACGTCAAGCCCGGCCGCCCGGGCACGGCGGCGGATGTGGCCGCCGAGAAACCCGCCCGCGCCGATGATCAACAGGCGCATGCGTCAGGCATCCTTCAGGAGGCTTCCCTTGATCAGGCCGAACTCGGCATTGACGCGGTCGTAGTCGTCCGGGCGGCCGATGTCGAACCAGTAGCCGTCGAACGCGTACTCCACCGGAAACGTGCCCCGTGCGAGCATGTCGAGCATCAGCTCGTCGAACCCGAAGGGCAGGCCCGGGGTGTAGCAGGCGAGCGTCTGCTTGCTGCAGGCATAGATGCCCATGCTGACCCGGTAATCGATCGTGGGCTTCTCCACGAACTCCACCACGCGGCCCTCCCGCGTGGTCAGCACCCCGTAGTCGATCCGCTGCTGGCGCTGCGCGGTGGCCACGGTGAGCGCGGAGCCTGCCTCGGCGTGCCGCCGCATCAGGTCGGCGTAGTCGAGATCGGTGAGCACGTCACCGTTCATGACGAGGAAATCCTCCGGCAGCCGGTCGAGCAGCCGCAGCACCGGCCCCATGGTGCCCAGCGGCATCTCCTCCGGCATCCCGTAGTCGACCTGCACGCCCCACCGGCTGCCGTCACCGACGTAGGACCGGATCAGCTCGCCGAGATAGCCGATGGCCAGGGTGACCCGGCTGAAGCCGGACCAGGCGAGCTGGCTCAGCAGGATTTCCATGATCGAGTGCTCCTCGCCGATCGGGACGAGGGGCTTGGGAAGTCTCGTCGTGTAGGGCCGCAGCCTGATGCCCTTGCCCCCGGCGAGAATGACCGCGTGCATACTGCCTCCACTGTTCACTGGCTGTACTCGACGGGGTTGTAGCGGGCCAGGTTGCCGGGCCGCTGGAACCATTCGATGGTCTGCTGGAGTCCCTGCTCACGGGTGAAGCGCGGCTGCCATCCGGTGCGCTCGCGCAGCCTGGTGGCGTCGCAGCACAGTCGCAATACCTCGGAGTCCTTGGGGCGCAGCCTGCGGGGATCCTCGCTGATCTCTGCGTCCCCGCCCATCAGGCGGGCGATGTCGGCCGCGAGCTGCCCGATCGACACGTCCGTGCCCGTGCCGGCGTTGAACAGCTCACCGACGACGGCCGCCGCCGGTGCCTCGCCGAGATCAATGAACGCCTGGGCGGTGTCGCTGACATAGGTGAAGTCACGGGTCGGATCCAGGGCGCCGAGCCTGAGTTCCCGGGAACCGGCCGCGAGCTGGATGATGATGGCCGGGATGACGGCCCGGGCCGACTGGCGAGGGCCGAAGGTGTTGAACGGCCGCAGCGTCACCACGGGCGTGCCGAAGCTCAGGTAGTAGGACTCGGCCAGCTTGTCCGCGGCCACCTTGGCGGCCGCGTACGGTGACTGCGCCTGCAACGGGTGCGCCTCGGTGATCGGGACCGAGCGGGCAGTGCCGTAGGTCTCGCTGGTCGAGGTGTGCACCAGGCGGGGCGTGCCGCAGGCCCGCACCGCCTCGAGCACGTGCAGCGTGCCGATCACATTGGTGTCCACGAATGACCGCGGCGCGCGGTAGGAGTACGGCACCGAGCCCAGCGCGGCCAGGTGGTACACGACGGCCACGCCCTCTACCACCTGGCGCACCGTGGCCGGGTCGCGCACGTCGCCGAACACCACATCAACCTGGTCGAGGACGTCGGCGGGCAGTTCGTCGAGCCAGCCGCGCGAACTGTGCATGTTGTAGAGCACCATGGCCCGCACCCGGTAGCCCCGGCGGACCAGCATTTCTGCCAGGTGGGAGCCGATGAACCCCTCGGCCCCCGTGATGGCAACTTCATCCCTCATGGGCTTCCCCCTCCAGTTTTCGACTTAGCTACATCCGGCCCGTGCGGTCCCCCGGCGGGCTTAGCAGGCGTGCCGCGTCGCGCTGCCCAGCACCAGGGCCGCGTATCCGGCGAGCCCGATGAGCAGTTGCGTGCAGGTCACCAGCTGGGCGGCGACGCCGCCGCCGCGGCAGACGGCCTCGGCGGCCAGCGCCACGGCGCAGCAGGCCAGCGGGACCACCCGGCTGCCGAAGGCCTGCAGCAGCAGCGCGGTGAACATGGCGCCGCCGACGGCCAGGTAGGCAGCCACCTGTGGCAGCACCCCCAGGCCGGGATGACTCAGCTGGGCCATGGCGGCCGCCGCCGCGACCACCGCGGTCAGCGTGGCGGTCACGGCCAGGTACAGCAGCAGCGCTGCCAGCAGCGTCAGCCGCGCCCGGGTGGCGAACGCCCGCAGTTCCCCGGTACCGCGCAGCAGTCGCTGGGTGCGCCGCCGGAACCAGATGAGGATCCACTCGGCGGCGCCCATGCTCACCGCTAGCGGCAGTGAGACCAGCACGCCAGCGCTCGCATGGCCGGGCAGGCCGGCCGCCACCGGGAACGCGAACAGGCCCGCCGCCACCAGCCCGAACCCGGCACTCGGCAGCGCACCGCGCAGTTCCGTGCCGGTGACCAGACGGCCGCCCTCTCGCCCGGCTCGTGCCTGCCCGGTCCCTGTCCCGCCGGCCGGGCCGCTCCGGGCCCCCGCATGCCTGCCGCGGCGCCGGTCGCGGCCCCCGGCCGCGCGGGTGGCACGCGCCGTGGCGAGCACCAGGGCCAGCAGTGGCGTGGCCGCCAGTGCTGCCCAGGCCGGATCGGTGAGTTCCGCTGGCCGGCCGAGCAGCAGGAACGCGGCGGCGCCCAGCACGCCGGGGGCCGCCGCGGCCAGCAGCAGCCGTTCGGCGCCCAGCACGATGAGCACGGTGGCGCCCAGCATGTACGCCCCCAGCCCCGCCGCGAAGAAGACCGCCGGGAGCCGGACGGGCAGCACCACGCCGGCCACGGCCAGGGCGAGCAGCACCCCGGCCAGCCCGGCACCCAGCCCGGCCCGGAGCAGCCGCGCCGCCAGGGCCGGGTCGGCCTGGCCGAGCCGCAGATAACCGAGATATGCCAGGGACTGGCTGACCGCCCAGGAGACCAGCGACACGACGACCAGCAGGCCGACCACGCCGGGCCCGGCGAGCAGCCCGGCGGCGGCCGGGAAGCACACCGTGGGCAGTCCGTAGAGCAGCCCGTGCAGGGCCGGCCTTACCGTGGCCACCTGCCACGGATCCGGTGGCTCGTCCGGTTCAGCGGGCTGCCGTGGCATCCGCAGGTACATCTGCTCGGCCAGCGTGAACACGTCGGGGATCCCGTAGGAGTCCCTGACTGCCTTGTCGCTCCAGCCCTCGAACTCCAGCGCACAGCAGATCTCCAGCGGATCCACCGCGGATTCGCAGACCGGCGCGAACTGCCCGCAGAGTTCCTCGACGTCACGCGGTCCCGCCTCGGCGCCGGCGGGCCGGGCCGGCGCCCCCCCGGCGCGGCCGCTTCTCCGGTTGCCGGTGGCCCGCCCCCGGGCCGGCAGGGTGGCCGCGCTCATCGGGCATCCGCCACAGGTGCTCCCGGGGCTGTCGGCAGCGGCTGCCCCGAGCCGAGGAAGTGGTAGATCTCGTCGAAGGTGTTGATGGCCCCGTCGACGGTGAAGTATTCAAGTGCGCGGGCTCGGGCCGCCGAGCCGAGCCGGCGCCGCATCCGGTCGTCCCTGAGCAGGGTGAGGCAGGCCCGGGCCAGCCGCTCCGGGCTCCGTGGCGGCACGATAAGCCCGGTGTCGGCGAGCGCCTCGGTGACGCCGCCCACGTCCGTGGCGACGCAGGCCCGGCCGCAGGTCATCGCCTCGATCAAGCTGTAAGGGAAGCCCTCGGAGACACTGCAGAGGACCACGATGCTGCCGGCCTGGTAGGCGTCGCGGATGTCCGCCACCCGGCCTTCGAACGTCGCGGTGCCGGCGATGTCAAGTTCCGCGGCCAGCGCCTGGCAGCGCTGCAGGTAGGCCTCGCCGCCCTGGGGTGCCGAGCCGAACAGCCGCAGTCTCGCCGCCGGGAGTTCCTTGCGCACCAGGGAGAACGCGCGCAACAGGGTTTCCAGGTCCTTGATCGGATCGATCCGGCCCACCCACGAGATGGTGGGCACGGCAGGTTCACCGTCCACCGCGGGGAAGCAGGCCGGGTCCACGCCGTTGTACACGGTCCTGATCCGCGACGGCTCCGCGCCGAGCCGCTCCTCCCACCGCCTGTTGTAGGCGTTGCCGGGAGTGATGGCCGCCGCCTCCTGATAGCCGGTCGCGCAGAGATGCCGCAGGAATCTCAGGTAGAGCGCCTTCACCGGCCACCGGTACGGGCTCCTGCGGTGCTGCAGGAACTGCTCGCGCAGGTAGACGCCGTGCTCGGTGAGCAGCACCGGCACGCCGTGCTGCCACTTCGCGGCCAGCGCCGGCAGCAGGCTCAGCCCGTTGGCCACCGCGTGCCCGAGGTCGGCCGGGACCGGCGGGTAGCACAGCGGGCGGAGGGAATGGTCGAGCAGTTGCAGCGCGGTCACCGCGTCATGCAAGGTCGGCGCGGGCCGCCCGGCGTCGGTCCACCGGTCGCGCCATGCCCCGGCCAGCAGGTGCACCGCCTTGTCGCTGGCCAGGCTGGTACTCAGGGTCCCGTGCCGGGAGCAGTACTCGTGCAGTTCGCGTAGCACCACGGCGAAGCGCTGCGGCGTGCCTGCGGGGGAGTCGAGCAGGGTCTCGATCAGCTGGCGCAGCAATCGCAACGGCAGGCCGCCGCCCCGCCCACCACCCCGGCGGCCACCGCCGCACCGGCCGGACGTGGGGACCGCCGCCGGTCCCCACAGTGGCATCTTGACCAGCGAGACGACGTTACCGGGCAGCGCCCATACGGCGGGCTCGGCCGCTGTGCCCACCAAGGCGACCACGTGGAAGTCGTAGCCGGGCATCCCGCGAATGAGCTGGTCGCACCAGACGCTGACGCCGCCAAACGCGAACGGATAAGTACCTTCCGTCATCAATGCTATCTTCATGAAAAGACCAATAACCGCCTGAATCGCACGGGCAAAGACTGGGTGACTGCCCGATTTCCTATGCGCGTGGCGGGGATACGCGCGGAAGGCACGATCTGGAATGCGCTCACGCTGTCGTCGCGCGAGACGGCCTAGTTAAGTCTGGTTACATCCGTATCGCTCTCCCGGCGTCCGTATTCAGGCACACTTCAGCCAAAATTGGCAACAAAGTGATACCGGGCGAATCTCGCAAACTTGCCTGCTGAGCCGCCCCGTGCAGGTAACCTGCCCGAAGTGCTGCCGCTACTTCAGGCTCTGGAAATACATTACCCGGAGCATAACAGTTTCCAACACTGGGGTGCCGTTCCTACACACCGACGTGGATCACAAGAGACCAGATTATTATCAGCAGCCGTGAATTTCTTCCTGATATTTCCGGTAGCAGCCAGAAACACCCTCATCGCCGGGTGTGACCGTGGCTTACCCCTGGCCATCCCGTACTCGATGAGGGTCCTATCGCCCCGCGACGCTCACCACCGGCCACCGAAACACATTTAACGCCGGCAAACTGCCCATCATGCTTCGTCTGGGAAGGTATCGGGCGTCCAGGCGCCCGCACCGCGGGCAACGTTTGCCGGGGCCGGTGCCGCATGATCTGCCGGATTCGTGGTAGCTAGGGCGGCATGGTGACATTCATCATCATCCTGATCCTGGTCGGCCTGGTCGCCGGGGCGGTCGCCCGCCTTGTCGTCCCCGGCCGGGACCCCATGGGCATCCTGGGCACGATCGTGCTGGGCATCGTCGGCTCATTCGTCGGCGGGTTCATCTGGAACCTGATCCAGTACCACCGGCTGGCGCCGCACAAGTTCCACCTGGCCGGCATCATCGGCTCGATCCTTGGCGCGATCCTGGTGCTGATCGTGCTGCGGATGACCGGCATGGAAAGAGGCCGCCGCCGCGTCTACCGCTGAGCCCGGCCCGGTCATCCGGCCCGGCCGGCGCTAGGCGGGCTGGCCCGCTGGCTTGACGATGTTGGCCAGCGGCTGGCCCCTGATGTGCCGTTCGGCCTGGCCGGCGACGAAGCCGGGGGCGCGGCGGGCGAAGGCGAACGTGTCACCGCCGATGTGCGGGGTGATCAGCACGTTGGGCAATGCCCACTCCGGCCGGTCCGCGGGCAGCGGCTCCACGTCGGTGACGTCGAGGGCCGCGCGCAGCCGCCCGTCGCTGAGGTGCCTGACCAGGGCGACCGCGTCCACGATGGGACCGCGCGCCACGTTCACGACCATGGCCCCGTCCGGCAGGGCACCGAGCACCTCCGCACCGATCAGGCCATGGGTGCCCGGGGTCAGTGCGATGCACACGACGAGGATGTCCGCGCCGGCGGCAAGCCGGGGGAGCTGGGAGAGCGGTGCCACGCCGTGCCGCGCGGTGCGGGACGCCCGGGTGATGCGGGCGCCGAACGGCGCGAGCCGTTCCTCGATGGCCTTCCCCATGCCGCCGTACCCCACCAGCAGAACCTTCTTGCCGTCCAGGCTGTCGGTCCGTACGTGCTGCCAGCGGTGCCTTGCCTGGTCCAGCGCGAAGCGCGGAAGCTGCCGCAGGCTGGCGAGAATGAGGCTGACCGCCAGCTCGGCGGTGCTCTCCTCGTGGTGCAGCCCGCTTCCGTTGCAGAGCGTCACCTGTTCCGGCACGGAGCCGAGGATGTTGTCGACGCCGCTGCTGAGGCTCTGCAGCACCCGCAGCCTCGGCATTTTCGCGATCATGGCGATGCTCGCCCCGTTCCCCATGTAGGGCAGGCAGTAGAAGTCCACCTCGTCGAGGTCGGGGCCGCCGTCTTCGTACCGCGCGATCGTGGCCTGCGGCAGCCGCCTGGCAACCTCGTCGGCCACTCCGTCCGCTGCCGGCAGCAGAAACGTCATAGACAGGTCACACCCTTCTGCGCATCTGGCACCTGCGACGGACGCTACCCCGCCGGGGCCCAAGGTGCGCTACCGGGCGCCCCGGCCGGTGCTGTCAGGATGGTGGCATGCCGTGGATCGAGCTTGATGGTGCCGTGAACGTCCGTGACATCGGCGGGCTGGCGACGCAGAACGGTGACCTGACGGTGGGTGGCCGGCTGCTGCGCGGCGACAACCTGCAGGAGCTGTCGGCTGCCGACGTCGCGCGGCTGGTGGGCGACATCGGCCTGACAACCGTGGTCGACCTGCGCAGCACCGCCGAACTGACGGCCGAGGGCCCGGCGCCGCTGCAGGCCGTGGGCAGCGTCCGGCATGTGCATCTCCCGGTTCTGCCGGAGCAGGGTTCCGCTACCGATATGGTCGCCGATGCGCTGCTGACCCGCGAGGACGCCGACCGGTCGCGCTATCCCGCCGATCCGGTGACCGGTCATTACCTGGGTTACCTGGAAGACCGCCCGGAACAGGTGGCGGCCGCGGTGCGCACGATCGCAACCTCCGGGGGCCCGGTGCTTGTCCACTGCGCGGCGGGCAAGGACCGTACCGGCGTGGTCGTGGCGCTGGCCCTCAGCGCGGTCGGCGTCCGCCCCGAAGCCATCGTCGCCGACTACGCCGCCACCGGTGAGCGCACCGGTGCACTCCTGGAGCGGCTGCGCCGGTCACGGACCTACGCCGACGACATCAACAGCAAGCCACCGCAGGAGCACGCGCCGCGGCGCGGCACGATGACGGCGTTCCTTGAGCAGGTCGGCGCCCGGTACGGCGGGACCGGCCAGTGGCTTGCCGATCACGGCTTCGGTGCGGACGACCTGGGCCTGCTCCGCGCCAAGCTGCTCTGCCCCTGAGGAGCTGAGCAGGGCTCCGCTACCGCCATGCCGGGTCGCGGGCCAGTTTCCCGGCGATCCTGTCGTGAAAGCTCTTGCGGCGCAGCGCTGCTTCGATGTCGGTGACGACCTGGCTGAGCGGGTAGGGGATCTCCGCCTCGATCTCGGCGATGGCGGCCTCCGTGGCCCGCCACTCAGCCGCCAGCCGGCCGGCGATGCGGGCCGCCTTGGCGGTGAGCGTCACCCGCTTGGTGCGGGCGTCCGCGCCCGCGGTGGTGCGGACCCAGCCCGCAGCACGCATCGCGGCCACCTTCTGGCTGGTGCCCGAGTGGGTGCGCTGCACCGACCGGGCCAGCTCGGTGATGGTCATCGGGCCGCTGGCGTGCAGCCGGAGCAGCTCAAGGACGAAGCTCGGCTTGAGCCCGTCGATCCGCGCCCCGGCGTAGACCTTGGCGATGTCGGCGTCCATCGCGTCCTGGAGCAGCCGCAACGGCCGCCATCTGCTGTGCTGGGTCGGGTCTTGTGTGCTGCCTGCGGTCACCCGAATATTCTAACAGCACTTATATAAGTACTGATACAATACGGTGGCCCGCGGCAACCTGCCACCGGTGTGCGGCCTGGTCCCGCCCGGGCCAGGAGCGGCCCCCGTGGCTGGACGGAACCGAGAGGGGAGCGGGGATCGTGGCTGACCGGCGCCGGCTGCTCGCGGACGTCACCCCGCTGCGCGAGTCGCCCCCGTTCCGGCGGCTGTGGGCCGGGACCACGCTGTCCTCGGTCGGCGGCGCGATGACCGGCTTCGCCGTCATGCTCCAGGTCTACGACCTCACCCGCTCCTCCCTGGCGGTCGGCGTGATCGGCGTGGCACAGGTGGTGCCGACCCTCATCGTGGGGCTGCTGTGCGGCCCGGTCGTGGACGCGATCGACCGGCGCACGCTCGTGCTGATCACCAGCACCTGCCTGGCCCTGGTATCGGCGGCGCTCACCGTCCAGGCGTTTGCCGGGCTTGACCTGCTCTGGCTGCTTTACGCCCTGGTCGCGGTGCAGGCCGCGGTCAGTGCCGTGGACCGCCCGGCGCGCAGCACGTTCGTGCCCGCCCTGCTGCCGCCTGGCCAGCTTGCCGCCGGGCTGGCGCTGAACCGGGTCAGCTTCCAGATCATGCTCACCGGCGGCCCCGCCCTGGCCGGGCTCCTCACCGCCGCGCCGCACCTCGGCCTGCGCGCGTGCTATCTGGCCGACACGGTCAGCTTCGCCGCCGCGCTGTACGGGATCGCCAGGCTGCCCGCGATGCGGCCGTCGGGCGGCACGGCGCGGCCGGGCCCGCGCGCTGTCGCGGAGGGGCTCGGGTTCATCCGCCGCAGCCAGGTGATCGGCGGGGCGTTCCTGGCCGATCTGGCTGCCACGGTCTTCGCCCTGCCGGTGGCCCTGTTCCCGGCGATCAACGCCGAGCGGTTCGGCGGTGACCCGCGCACGCTCGGCCTGTTCACCACGGCCATCGGGGTCGGCGGCCTGGTCAGCGGCGCGTTCTCCGGGCCGGTCGGCCACATCGTGCGCCAGGGCCGGGCCATGCTTGTCACGGTCGCCGTCTGGGGCGCGGCCTTCGCCGGCTTCGCGGTCGCCCCGGGCCTGTGGCTGACGCTCGGCCTGCTCGCCGTGGCCGGGGCCGCGGACGCCTTCACCGTGGTGTTCCGCGGGGCGATTATCGTGGCGGTCACCCCCGACCGGCTTCGCGGCCGGGTGATGGCGGCCGACTACGTGGTCGGTGCGGGCGGCGGGCAACTCGGCAACCTGGAGGCAGGAGCCGTGGCCGCGGTGACCTCGCCGGTGATCAGCGCGCTGGCCGGCGGGCTGGCCACCGTCGCTGCCGCCCTGGTGATCGGCCTGGCGCTGCCAGCCTTCACCCGGTACCGCCGCGACGCGGCCAGCCAGCGGGCCCACCCCGAGGAGGGCCCGCTGGCACGGTCAGCCGGCCGGGATACCGGTCCGGCCGGTCAGGCTCCCGCGGGCGTCACGGGTAGCTCACCACGTTGACCGGCGTGTCCGGGTTCGCGGCCGTCGACGATCCGCCGACGCCGTTCACCACGTGATCGATCCCGCCCGAAGCGCCCGCTTCTACGCCGACGTGGCCCGCGCCAACGCGGTACCGCCCCTCACCACGGACACGCCCTAATAGCCCGCCCGGCTCCGCTGCCTGTCGGCCTAAATCGGGGCTTAACCGTGCGGCAAGACCCTTCCGGCACCCTCGGATGCACAGGGGAGCCCGGGGGGCAGCATGGACGTGTACAAGGCCGCGATCGGCAGGGCCGGGCAATGGTGGCGGTCGTGGCGGGCCCGGTTCGGGCTGGCCGAGGTCTGCGGCACGATAGCGGCGGTTGCCGGCTTCGCCGTCGGCTACCGGACCGGCGGCTCGCTGCTGGCCGCCGCGGGGCTGGCCACTCTCGGTGAGTTCGCCGGCTTCTACGGCTGTATCGGGACCAAGGCGGCGCTGGCGGCCCGGCGGGCAACGGCTCACCTGGCCGGCTGGCGCAGGCTCGGCGCCGGGGCCTGGCACGCGGTGACCCAGCAGCTGGCGTCCTGCGCGGCCGCCGAGGCCGTGGATTTCGTGCTGATCCGCCCCGCCAGCCTGGCCGGCGCCGCATGGCTGCTGCTCTCGCTGCCGGGCGGCATGTGGCTGGGGTTCGTGCTGGGCAAGGCCGTCGCCGACATGTTCTGGTACGGCGCGGAGGCCGCGGCGCGCCGCGGCCTGATCCGGTCGGGCCTGGCCTGACCGGTCGCCGGTCTGGTCGTTTGGCCGCCGCGTGCGCGCCGGACTTGAGGCCGATCGGTGCCCGGTGACCGGATCGTGCGGCACCATGGGCCAGGTGACCGACCGCGCTCAGGTGAGCCGCTGGCTGGCCGGGTATGAGTCCGCCTGGCGGGCGCCCGGCACCAAGGCACTCGCAGACCTGTTCACCGATGAGGCCAGCTACCTGCAATCCCCTTACGAGCAGCCCGTCGTCGGCCTGGCGGCCATCGCGCGGATGTGGGACGAGGAGCGCGAAGGTCCCGGCGAGGCCTTCACCCTGGCCACCGACATCCTGGCCGTGGACGGCACGACGGCGGTGGTCCGGGCCGAGGTGCACTACGGGGATCCACCGCACCAGGAGTACCGCGATCTGTGGGTCATCCACCTGGGCGACGACGGGCGGTGCACCTGGTTCGAGGAGTGGCCCTTCTGGCCGGAGCACCCGTACGCTGCCGGCGACGGGCACGCCTAGAGACGAGGACCGAATGGATCCCGAGGCCGAGCTACTGCAGGATTTCCTCGATGAGCAGCGCAGCCATGTGCTGGGCATCCTGGAAGGCCTGACCGACGAGCAGCTGCGACGGCCGGTGCTGCCGTCGGGATGGCACTGCCTGGGCATGGTCAAGCACCTGGCCCTGGCGGACGAGCACTACTGGTTCCGCTGCGTCGTGGGCGGCGAGTCGTTCGACTTTGGCCCCGAGGAGCCGAACGCCGAGTGGCAGCTCGCGCCGGGAGAGTCGGCTGACGACGTCTTCGGCCTGTACCGGGACGAGATCGAGCGCTCCAACGCGGTCATCGCGGCCACTGCGCTCGACGCGCCGCCACGGCAGCCGGACCCCCGGTGGCGGCAATGGGGGATGGACTTCCCGGACCTGCGTTACATCATCCTTCACGTGATCAAGGAAACGGCCTGTCACACCGGGCACCTGGATGCGGTGCGCGAGCTTATCGATGGCCGCCAGTGGATCGTCCTGTAGGACCTGCCGGGTGGCCGTCGTTATGCAAGAACTTCCGGCGGCATGGGCGGGGAAGGCTCCGCGCGTGCGTCGGCGATCGGCGCGGCGCCGGCCGTGAACCGGTCGAGTTCGGCGCCCGCCACCAGCCGCGCGGGAAACGGGTCGGCCGCGAGCCGCCTGGTCAGCCCGGCGAGCGGAAGCTCCCGGCGGGAGCCCGCGACGACCAGGTTGCCGAACCTGCGGCCGCGCAGCACCGCTGGCTCCGCCATCACGCAGACGTGCGGGAACACCGCGCGCACCGCGGCCACCCGGCCGCGGGCGTGTGCCAGCGGCGGGCCGTCGCCGACGTTGACCGCGTAGACCCCGGCGGGTGCCAGCGGCCCGGCCGCGGCCCTGGTGAACTCCACCGAGGTCAGGTGGGCGGGCGTCCGGTCACCTGCGAACACGTCCGCGACCACCACGTCGAACGACGCGGCGGGTACCTGCTCAAGCACTGCCCGGGCGTCGCCGAGGCGCACGCTGATCCGCCCCGTTCCCGGCTGGGTGCGGCCCAGCGGCAGCCGCCGCCGGACGAGCCTGGCCACCTCCGCGTCGGCCTCGACCGCCAGTTGCCGGGAGCCGGGACGGGTAGCGGCCACATAGCGCGCCAGCGTCAGCCCCCCGGCGCCGAGGTGCAGCACCCGCAGCGGTGCGCCGGCGGGCCCGGCCAGGTCGATCAGGTGCCCCAGCCGCTGCATGTACTCCAGGTCCAGGTGCCGCGGGTCGTCAAGATCGACATGTGACTGGGAGATCCCGTCCACCAGCAGCATCCACGAACCCGGCCGGTCCAGGTCGGCGAGCAGCTCGACCCGGCCGTTCGCCGCCGGCCGGTCCGCGGCCGGTTCGCTGCCGTCTCGCGGCTGGGTGGCCATGGCACCATCATCCAGCCATGGGTCACGTGCCGGTCCGTAGTCTCGTGCTATGCAGGCTTTCGAGTCGGTGTCCACCTGGCGGCAGCCGCTGACCGGGCTCAGGCCTCGGAGCCGATGCTGAGCACGTGCCACACGGTGGCTGTCAGCCACAGGAAGGTCGTGGCCACCACCATGATCTCCACCGCGTGCGCGCTGTTGCCTGCCAGCCCGGCCAGCCCGGCGACCAGCGCGATCGAGCCGAGCGCGGTGGTGGTCCGCCGCGCGACCCGGCCCGCTCGCGGTTGCGGCCTGGTGTGCAGGTCAGCGGCCGCGGTCACGGCACAGATGGAGCCGAGGACCAATTCCGCGGCGCTGGCGGTCCATGCGCTGGTGAGCAGCAGCAGGCCCGACCGGAACTCAAGTCCCACGTAGACGAAGATCATCGCCACGAGTGCGACGGAGGACACGAGGTCTCGCCAGGTCAGCCCCATTGCCCGCACCTCCCGCAGCATGGGGAGCGACCCCCAGGAACCAGTCTGCGCCCAATAGGCGGCCGCGCGGTAGGCGCGCCCGGGTCACGATCCAGGCAAGACCGGCCGCGAGTGACCCGGCCGGGTCACTCGCGCCGCGGTGCCGGGTTCTACCGTGTCAGGCGTACCTGAGCCGCTGCCCCGCGCCGAGCGAGGCGGCCTTGGCCAGCAGCGCATGGCCGAGGGCGATGTCGGACAGGGACAGGCCGCGATGCCAGAACAGGATCGTCTCCTGGCCGTTCTCCCGCCCCGGCCGCAGTCCCGCGACGATCTGCCCAAGCTCGGCGTGCACGGTGTCCGCGGTCAGCTTTCCCGCCTCGACGTGGGCGCGCAGCGCGCCGAACTTGCCGGTGGCGCACTGGCCCCAGTCATCGACGACGATCTTGGACATGATGTCGGTGAGGGACAGTTCCACGGCGCTCATCGTCCCGTAGGGGACCACCAGGGCACCGGGCTTGATCCACTCGGTGCGCAGCAGTGGCTCCGGTGCGCTGAGCCGGGACGCCTCGACCACGATGTCCGCGCCCTCGGCGCAAGACCGCCAGTCGGCCGTCGCGATCACCGGCTTGCCCAGTTCGCGGGACAGCCGCGCGGCGAACTCGCCGCGGCTCTCCGGCCGGCGTGAGTGCACCCGGATCACCTCGAAGCCGAACAGCCGGTCCAGCAGCCGCACGTTCCAGTAGGCGGACCCGCGCGCCCCGATGTGGCCGAGTACCTTGGGCCGCGGCGGGGCCAGGTACTTGGCGCCCACGGCGGTGACCGCGCCGGTGCGCATCTCGGTGATGCCGCTGGCGTCGATGACCGCGACCGGCGCCCCGGTGCCCGGGTCGAACAGGCACAGCAGGCCGAGTTCCGAGGGCAGGCCGAGGGTGTAGTTGCCGACGAAGTCCCCGACCACCTTGACGCCGGCCATGCCTATCTGGCCGCCGAGGAAGCCGCGTAGCACGTTGAAATGCCCTTCGGCGCCGGACCTCGGCTCCAGGTGCACCCGTGGCTCGATCACCGCCTCACCACGCCCCTGCATCGCCAGGCCGGCCTCGATCGCGGTAAGGATCTCGTCGTCCGCCAGCGCGGTGGCCTCGACGTCAGGCCCGCCGAGATACGTCAGGTAAAGATCCGGCATGGCCTGCGGGGGAGGAGTAGCGCGCGACGGTGAAGGCGATGATGACCGGCACGTCCAGGGCGTAGATCACCAGCATCACCAGGACCAGGGCCAGCGGGGCACCGCGGATGTGGTCCTTGACGAACGCGAAGCCGATCATCGCGGCCGAGATGACGTAGGCCAGCAGGGCCCAGCGGAAGACCAGGAAGAACCGTTCCCAGGCGAACGGCCGCACCCGGGCCAGCAGGTAGCCGCCGGCGAGCAGGAGCACCGCGCCGGCCGTGGCGAGCGCGGCCGGCACGCCGAGCGGCGGGCGCCGCGGGGCGTACGACGCCATCAGGATCCCGCCCACGACGACCAGGGCGAGGGACACGGTGGTCAGTTCCGCGACCGGCGGGAACCGCCGGGAGATCGCGGGCGCCGGCACGGCGGCGGGACCGGCGCTCACTGGGTCGCCACCCGGGTCATGATGATCAGCGTGGCCACCTGCATCACCCCGGTGATGCCCGCGGTCAGGACGAACCGCCGCATCAGCGTGGCGATCACCACCCCGTCCGGTTCGGGCTTGCGCATCTCGAAGAGGACCGCGATATTGGCCGGTTCCAGAACGCCGAGCGCTATCACAGCCATCACGCCGACAACGCAATACGAGACGACCAGCCAACTGTGGTTCGGGCTGGCCGGGGACAGGTTGCCGAGCTTGAGCGCGAGCTGGAACCCCGCGGCGAGCGTCATCAGCACCACCGTCGGCATCAGCAGGACCATCTTCGGCATGAACCGCGCGGTGAACTCGGCCCGCGCCGGGAGCGACAAGCGGCCGAGAATGGGCCCGACGATAAGCCCGACGAACAGGTCGATCGCCGTCCACAGAGCGCCGCCCGCCACATGGCAGAACGTCAGCGCCCACAGCCAGTTCCCGGCGATGGCGGCGATGACGAACACGACCACGGCGGCCACGATCGGCAGCCCTTTCAGCGGGACCACCTGAACCATGGGGCGTGGTGTCACCTGTGCCGTGCCGATCGCCCCTGCCTGCACGTTTCCCACATCGGTCATGGGAATCCCCCTCCCCGCGAGTGCGGCCAGAGTAACCGCTGTCAAGCTAGCTGCGTGATCGGCGCCGGTTGGCTTGCGCGGGTTTGTCGTGGCTACTGGGTGGTTTCGCCAGATTCCCAGGCGATCCCTTGAGCCGCTAGCCAGTTGCGGTCGGATGCGCGCAGATCCGCCCTCTGCCGGGGTGTCACATCCGCCGCACCGGTGTGCAGGCCGCTGCTGCCCCCGACATGGGCCGCCCAGTCATCGCCACGATCGAGCACGACCTTCTCGAATGCTGGCGGCAGGCGGAAAAGCAACCGCCTGCTGCACTCGGTGCACGACCACTCCTCAACGCCGTGCTCCAGGGTCCTGGTCCGCCTCATCTCGTGCGCGATGGACAAGGGAACTCCGATCTCCAACGGGCTCTTCTCAACCCAGCTTCGCACGCCTACTCTCGCGGACCGTGTCAAACATGCTGGCCCGCAGCCCCCGAGTCGCGTTGCGCAAGAGACGAGCCGGAGACGTATCTGACGCGAAGCAACGGCCCTCCCCATTGATAGCGACTAAGGGTTCCGGTCCGACACCGGAGCCCGCGCGGGCATAGCCGCGCAGCAGCGCCCACGGGAGGAAGTCATGGCATCAACCCAACTCCGGTCAGGTTCACTCCAGACCACGGTCACCGATGCGGGTGTCAGCAACATCCTGGACGGCCAGGTAACGGGACTGGACGTGCTCGACCCCACGGAGAAGAACGAGAAGACCTCGCTGCTCGAGGTGGACGACGAGTTCGATGTTGTCCTCAGCTGGCAGCTCACCGGGAACTCGACGCCGGTCGTCGGCGGCTCCTGGATCGTCGCGCTGTACAGCGACGACATGGATGGCCAGGGCCTGATGAACGGGCTCATCGCCGGGCCCGACATCGTCCCGATCACCGGCGGGGTCAGCCCGCTCAAGTTCCAGCACAAATTCACCGTCTCGCCGCCCAAGCCGCAGGTGGGCCTTTACCAGCTGACCGCGGTGATCACCCACTCGCCGGTGGGCGACCCGAAGAAGCTCTCGGAGATGTTCGGCTACGCCGAGTCCACTCCCATCATGATCGCCAAGACAACGGAGGAGACCAACTGACCCCGGCACACCGCTTACCTCCAGCCGCCGCGGCATCAGCGGCCTACCCGGCACACGAGGGCGATGCCGCGGCGGCTGGCACCACCGCCGCATCCCGGAGCCCCGGAAGGTGGTGATGCCCGGGGAACCGGGTGACTCGCACCTGCTGCACATCGGGGCAATCGACACGGGGCGCCGGGCCGCAGGGCTCGGCGACCAGGCCGGGGAGCGCTGGCTCGACTCGCCGAGTGCGGCGCGCTCGGAACCGCTGCCGGGTGGTCAGATGTGGTATCGCCGCCGTGCTATGGGGCTTTCTGTACCGGCCGGAGCGCGACGTTGATCAGCTCGGCCAGGCCGAACTTCCCGTTGCGGGTGAAGTCCGCGATCGGCTCGAACCGGGCGCCGTCGCGAAGGTGGTCTGTGTTCAGGTAGGACGTGGGGTCGCCGCACAGCAGGGCGGCGAACACCCCGGCGACGATCCTGCCTCCCACCGGCCCGAGCTTGATCGGGATGTCATCCTGGGACGCGCCGGGCCGGGGTGCCCCAGGACGTCACCTGCGCCTCGGAGAGGATGTAGGCCCACAGCGGAGCCCGGCCGGCGAAGCTCGGGCCGATCCGCGCGATCGGTTCGAGCTTGTCCGGTCCTCGGCGGTCGCCTTGCCGATGAGCAGCTTGTCGTCCGGGATAACCGGCTCACCGAGCGCCTCGGCCACCGCCTGCCCGGACGGTAGCTGGAAGACCCGTCCGCGTTCGAGGTTGCGCAGCGCGAGGATCGACGGGTGGGAGGCGATGCGGCTGGGCAGGCGGCGCAGCGGGCTCGCCAGGCTGGTGTCGATCTTGTAGGCATGCTGTGGCTTGCGGGCTACCGGGTCATACAGCGGTCCCATGGCCCTGGGCCCGGCGCCCGGCCCGAGGTCGATGAAGAACTGCCAGTCGATGGCCCAGTCGGCCGGGATGGGGCGGAACCCGCCGAGGTCGGCCGCGTCATCGGCGTCCACCCCGGCACCGCGGTCCGGGGCGAAGATGGGGCGACGCTCGATGGTCGTGTTGAGCCGGTATACCGGGCGGATCATGGAGTGCCCGAAGCGGAAGGCGGCCACGGAAAACTCCACAGGCATGAGCTTGAGGCGGCCGCTGCGGAGCCCGGGCAGCCGGGGAGCGGGGTCGTAGCGGTCGGCGAAGATGCTCTGGTAGGTCTCGTCGTTGACGACGGTGGGCAGGAAGTCGGTGACCAGCATCCACTGGTAGTGCCACCGGACCAGGTTGCGGACCTCGTCGAAGGTGACCGCTTCCTGCTGTCGGCCGAGGTGATCGGCGACCTGGTTGTGGAACCGCAGGAAGGTGGCGTGCAGTTGCGCCACGATACGGTTCTCGTCGTTCCGTGGATCGCCGATGAGCGCCCGGCCATTGGGCCCGCGGGGGATCTGGCGGGCCTCGGGGTCGAAGGGGTTCCCCGACATCGGCTCGCCCAGCAGCATGTGGATGCCGTCCGTGTCGTACAGGTACGGCTGGTCGTCCGGCCCGCGCCCGTACAGGTTGTCCAGGTCGAAGCGGGGGGTGCGGAAGTCCGCCAGGGCGTTGAGTTGCGCCGGATCCAGGGACTCCCGCAGCCGGGAGGTGGGGTCGAAGGTGAGGTCGTGGTCGGTGAACTGGCCCAGGTAGGTGTAGGCGGCCGTTATCTGGCTGTCCTCCTCGGCGTCGGGCTGCGCCCTCTGGGGTGGGCCCGGGCTCCTCCTGGTCCGAGGTCATCTTCCCGGCCAGCCGCTCCAGGTCACGCCCGTCGACCGGATCGGTGTCCTCCGGGAGCAGCCTGGCAAAGCGGCCGGCCATCAAATCGTCGAGCGTGTGGTCCTGGTGCTGGTCCCACCACGTGCCGTGAAATAGCCCGGTCATCATTGCTCCCTTCCGGGCAGCACTGCGCAGCCGGTTCCTGACCAGGCCGCCTTGCCCGCGGCGCCGCCGGGCTCGCCCGGCTGTGCCGCCCTGATGTTTCAGTGGCCTAGGCCGGTTGGCCAGGACCCGCTGTGCTGCCAGCCGCCGCAGGCCAGGACTCGCTGGTCACGCTGAGATGCTTCCCTGAGCTGATCCCACGTCGTGTCCGGGTCGGCGTCTGTGCCTTCCAGTCGCGTATCCGCCTGTGCTTTGTTCTCCCAGCACGGTGACCCAGACCTTTGCCACCCGCACGAAAACAGTGACGTCCTGGTCTTTCTTGAACCGGATCGGCGGGATGATATTGGCCGTCACGGTCACGAACCAGCCGTCAGTGCCTTTACCGCGTCTGGTTGGCGATGTCCACGACCTCGGAAATAGATGGCGAAGGCGCCACCGACCTGGGTTGCCTGCCCGGATATTTCGACATGCTTCGGTGGTCATTGAAATCAGTGACCTCAACCTTGAGCATTGATCTGGTCACCATTCATCGAGACGCTGTGACATACGGATGGATGAGCCAGTATGCATGAGTGGCCGCCTTTCAGGTATGGTACGGATCGCCTTTCAGGTAGGTGCGGATTGGGTGAGGTACCGGAGCGACTCCCGGGCTCCCGGCAGGTTGCCCTTGCGCTGGTACAGGTCGAGCGCCTCGGTCGCGGCGGAGTGTGCTTCGGAGACCTCGCCCGCCGCGGCGAGGACGTGAGCGAGTTCGAGCAAGGTGTCGGCGTGCTCGCTCAGCAGGTCGGTCTGCGCGGCGAGGGCTGCCGCCGAGCGGGCGAGTTCCTCGGCTTCGCGGTGACGGCCCCGGTCGGCGAGGATTCTCGCGTACAGCCCCTGGCCGACGGCCTGGGGGGACAGGTCCTCGTCGGCCGCGGCTTCCCGGCTCAGATCGAGCAACTCGAATCGCCTCGTCGTATCGGCTGGGCCCTTGCGCCGCGATGGCTCTGGCCAGTTCCGCCGCGGTGGTGGGCAGGAAGCGTCGCTCCCCCATCTCGTATAGAGAGTCGTACTCGAGCCGAAGATACGTCTCGGCGGTCACTGGATCGCCGGCGAGCATCGCAATGAGGGCGGCGGGCTGGATCATCGCCGCCGTCATCGTGGGGCCGAGGGTCTCCAGCATGGCTTTCGCGGTGCCGAGCGTTGCCTGTGCCGCCGCGAAGTCGTCCTGCATCGCGTACAGGCCCGCCAGGTTCAGCAGGATCTCGGCCCTCCCGATGGGGTGGTTCCCGATCTCGTCGAGGTAGTCCTTACAGCGCTGGATCCCTTCCGGCGCGGGTGTGGGGCCCCAGAGCGCCGCCGAGGCGAGCCAGCTGAAGATATCGGCCAGTTGCCTCCGGTCGTTCACCTTGCGGGCATAGTCGGCGGCGCGCTGCCATGCGTATTCGGCGGCGGCCGATCTGGAGTGGTCCCAGTGCAGCGCGCGCCTCGAGCTGCAGGGTGTGGCAGATTCCCAGGTCGTCGTGGCATGCCTCGAAGTCGCGGCGCAAGTCGGGAAGCGCTCGGGCGATGTCGATTGCTGCCTCGCTCGGGTTCACCTTGAGGTGCAGCAGGAGGGCCTGAACCCGCGCGTGGGCGTGCTGGCGTTCGTCGCCGTTGGCGGCGGTGATGCGCTGCGCGTGGTCGAGCGTGGCCTTTGCCTTCTCGAACTGCCCGGCTTCGATGAGTGCCGTGCCCAGGTTCGTATAGAGCCGCCCGAGGGCCGGGTCGTCACCCGGAAGGAGGGCGGCCGCGCGGTCCAGGAGGTTCACCGCGGCGACGTCGTCACCGCGGTCGTGCGCGGCGCACCCGGCAGTATCGAGGTGCGCGGCCGCCCGCAGCGACAGCGCGGCGGACTGGGGGTCGGCGGGCCGTAGTTCGTTGCGATAGCGGACCGACCGTTCGAGGTGATAGCCGAGGATCTCCGAGCGCCCGGGGAAGGGGTCTGAGACGGCGGCCTCGAGCCAGTCGGCGAAGCGGTGGTGCAACTCGGCGCGAAGGGACTTGGGGATCGCGCGGTAGGCCGCCTCCTGGATGAGGATGTGCCGGAAGCTGTACTCCTCGCGCGGGAATGCTGCCGGGCGGCCCGCGCTGCACCAGGCCCTTGGCGACGAGGGTCTGCAGGTTGCGGCTGAGCGGGCCGCGCGCCTCGGCCGGAAGCAGTTCCCTGACCTGCCTGCTCGCCGAAGTCCTTGCCGACGATGGCGGCCCGGGCAAGGACGCTGCTGGCACCCGGCCCAAGGCGCTGCAGGCGCGCCGACAGCAGGGCCTGAATCGTAGGCGGCAACTCCAGCCGGATGTCGCTGCCGCTCTGCTCGCTGAGGGAGACCGTCAGTTGCTCCAGGTAGAGGGGATTGCCGCCAGCGGTGTCGATGAGCCGGGCCCGGGTGGACGGGGCAATGCGCTGACCCGCGGATACCGAGTCGAGCAGCGCTGCGGCCGGGCCCTCGCCGAGCGGCGTGAGCTGGATGGCAGGCCGCCCTGTCCGTCTCGGCCGCCCAGGCGGGGCGCTGGTCGAGCAGCTCCGGGCGGCCGATGCAGACCAGCAGTATCGGCGAGCTACCCGGCTGAAGGGCGAGCGATTCCACCAGGTCGAGGAAGGTCGGTTCGGCCCAGTGCAGGTCCTCGAACACGACAAGCACCGGCCGGCGCCGCGCGAGCGTTTCCAGGAAGCGGCGGGCGGCCCAGAAGATCTCGGCGGCGCCCGTCCTGCCCTGGGTGCCGGGGCCGAGAGCGCGGTGCAGCTGATCGGCGACGGCCGCCGCGTCCGCCTCCCCGGCCAGCAGGGCCTTGATCCTTTCCGGCGAGTCGCCGCCGCTGGCCTGGCGAACCACCTCCCGCAGCGGCCAGAACGTGATGCCCTCGCCATACGGGAGGCACCGGCCGGTGAGAACGTGCGCTTCACGGCCGTGATTCCCGGCGAACTCCTGGATGAGCCGCGTCTTCCCGAGACCTGCCTCGCCGATCACCCTGACGGTGAGGTCACCCGGTCACGGGTGGCCCGGGCGTACGCGGCCTCGAGGCGGCGCATCTCTTCACCGCGGCCCACCAGCGGGACATCGAGACGGACCGCCAGCGGGCGCAGGCCGGCGTGTGCGGACCGCAGCAGGAACCGATCGGGGCCGGCCTCCTCGGTCTCGATGGCCCCGGCGGCGAGCTGCCGGACCTGGGGGCCGATGAGGATCTGGCCAGGCTCGGCGGCCTCCGCGAGCATCACCGCCCGGGCACCCACATCCCCCGCGAACCCGAGCGGGCCTGAGCCCCCGACCAGGGCCTCACCCGTCGCCAGGCCGAAGCGGTACACCAGGCTGGCGCGGTAATGGCGCGGCAGGGCGGCCGCCTCCGTGCTGAGCGCCTCTCGCGCTTCCAGGCTGGCCCGCACCGCCCGCAGTGCGTCGTCCTCATGCAGGGTGGTGACACCGAACACGCCCATCAGGTGCTCGCTGTCGCTGGCCGCCAGCTTCCCGCCGTGCCGCTCGAGCACGGCGGCCAGGCCCGAGACCATGTGCTCGTGCACGACGCCATGGGCCTCCGGGTCCAGCTCCGCACCTGAGCGGGGTGCCAGCTGCAAGGCGACACAGAGCACCGTGACCGGCCTGCGAGCCAGCGGCGCGCTGCTGGTGGGCGGCCCGGATGCGAGAACCGGGTCATGGCGCAGGATCGCCGCCTCGAGCTTGCGGAGCGCCGACGACGGTTCCAGCCCAAGCTCCTCCATGAGGACGCTGCGAAACTCGCGGTAGGCCTCGAGGGCCTCGGTCTGCCGGCCGCTGCGGTACAGGGCCAGCATGAACTGGCCGCGAAGGCGCTCGCGGAGCGGATGGTCAGTCACCATCCGGCCCAGCTCAGCCGTGAGCGCGCCAGCCGAGCCCAGCGCGAGGTGCGCCTCGTTCCGTTCTTCAAGGCAGGCCAGTTGCAGCTCCTCCAGCCTGGCGATCTCGGCCTGCGCGAAAGGCTCGTAGCGGAAATCGGCCAGCGGCGGGCCGCGCCAGAGCATCATCGCCTGGTCGAGCAGTTGCACTGCCTCGGCGGCGGCCCCCGCGGCGAGAGCGTCCCGGCCCTCGAAAATGAGCTGCTCGAACTGGGCGATGTCGAGTTCCGCCGGGAAAACTCGCAGCATATAGCCGGGTCCCGTGGTGATGAGGCGGCCCGGCGGCAGCATCCTGCGCAGCCGTGAGATCGCCGCCTGAAGGGCGTTCGCCGCGCTGGGCGGGGAGTCCTCACCCCACAGATCCACCAGAATCTGCTCGCTCGGCACGACCTCGTTGGCGTGCAGTAGCAGGTCCGCGAGCACAGCGCGCTGCCGGACGCCACCGATAGTGATCTGCCGGCCGCCGTCGTCGAGATGGAACGGGCCGAGGATCCGTACCCGCATTGTCCGCCTCCCCCGGGTGTCAGCGGACTGTCAGCACCCTTTGCCCATTGTCGAACCATGCGGCAAGGAAGACAAGCGAGATTCACGCGCCCCGCGCGCCCGAGTTCTCTCGGCGGCTGCCGTTCCGGGGCAGGACTCAGCATTCTCGCAAAGCTCAGCGGATCCAAAGGGGAACCTCAATGAAATCGGAGACAGCCGCCAAATCCGCACCCGCCCTTACCCCGGAAGAACTAGTTGCCGGAATCCGGGCGGGAGATGAGTCGGCGTGGCGCGCCATGACCGAGCGTTACGAGCCGCTGCTGCGGTGGCTCGCGCGCCGGTACGGGCTGTCGGCCGAAGACGCCGAGGACGCTGTCCAGCTCACCTGGCTGCGCTGCCTGGAACACATCGGCCAGCTCACCGACGCGGACCGGCTCAACGGCTGGCTGGCCACCATCTGCCGTCGCGAGTGCATCCGGATCGCCACCAACTCTCGCCGGGAGCTACTTCTCAGCGAGCCGGACATGGTCCGGCTGATCGACGACAGTCGCGAGGAACGCGATCCATGCGCTGAGACAGCGCTCCGTGACCAGTGCAACCGTCTCTACCGCGCCATCATGGCGCCTGCCCGAGCGGCAGCGGGTAGTCCTCGTCGAGCTGCTGAAACGAGGGGATCAGAGCTACGCTGAGCTCTCCCGTCGCCTTGGCCTCCCGGTGGGCAGTATCGGGCCCACCCGGCAGCGGGCGGTTACCCGGCTACGGCTCGATCCCCGGATAGCCGACCTGTCGTCAGAATATTCTGACGGTCATTTCCAGGCCAGGAGTGCGTGACGTTAAGCGGCTC